>JBGSLZ010000084.1:0-1917 GCA_041740415.1 Rubripirellula sp. | reverse complement strand
TTGGCATTTTGTCGACAACTTCCAGCAGTATGAAGAATTGACCGGCGCTCACGACAAAGTTTTCAACTTTGAATATCTGTGTCTGTACGAGCAACCCAATACCGATACCCGCCAAGGTGGTTACGGGCACATCGAAGACTTTCTGCAAGGTGTTCCCGTCTCGGGATTCTTTGATATCCAAGTGCATGCTCAAGCGATGCACCGCGACACGCATTATGACCCCGAGATCTTTCGCATCGATTTTTCGGAACCGTTTCAACTTGCCGTTGTTCCCGGCGATGTCACCAAAGGGCACATCCATTACCCGCAAGCGATCGAGCCAATTTTGGGTCAGACGATCGTGCCCGATGACGCACCGGAGTGGTTGGAGTTTCGCGTGTGGCTGGAAGCCGGGCAAACGCCACGATTCATCTTTCCCAACGGTCCCTACGAATCTCGCGCGTCGGTCATCGAAGTCAACAAACGCTACAACCACGAGTTCGAGGACAAGAAGGCCGCCAACGGCGTCCGGCGCACGCACATCTTGCTTGAAGGAGCGTTGCCGCACATTCGGATCGGCGAGGTCAAGATCCAAGGGCCCATCGAACCACCGGCCGACAATGACGAAGAGCTCGCCGTTTTTGGAGTTGAAGGATTTCAACCGGAACGAGCCTTGGAACAACTCTATGCGTTCGCGCGTCGCGCTTACCGACGACCGCTCGAAGCGTCCGATCGTCGGCGGATCGAATCGGTTTATCAAAACCGTTTGAACGATGACGCCAATTCGCGACAGGCGGCGCTCGACACGATCAAAATGGTTCTGTGTTCGCCCTCGTTCTTGTACCTCAGTGAGATCACGCCGGAAGGCCAAACCGAACTTCGACCGCATGACTTGGCGGCACGACTTTCGTATGCCTTGTGGGCCGCGCCGCCCGATGAGACGCTGACCGCCGTCGCTGGTTCGGGCGAGCTGACCGATCCCGCGACACTGCGGGCTCAGATCGAACGAATGCTCAGTGATGATCGTTCGGACGAGTTTGTTGCCGGATTCATCGACGGTTGGCTGAACTTGCGCGACATTGGAAACTTGCCGCCACCGCGTCCGCAGGCACTGGACTACTACGCCGAGAACCTTCCCGAGTCGATGAAGCAGGAAGCACGGTTGTTCTTTCGCAATCTGCTCGATCAGAACGGACCGGTGACCGATTTTCTGGATGCCGACTACACATTCGTCGACAAGAAGCTTGCCAAGCTTTACGAACTGCCCGAACGCGAAAAAATGCGTTTGGCCGATGGTTTTCAACGCGTCAGTTTGGCGGGGAACCGTCAGCGGGGCGGAATTTTGGGGATGGCCGGTGTGTTGACCGTTAGTGCCAACGGAGTCGACACGTCACCGGTGACTCGCGGCGTTTGGGTTCTGGAAAACGTCTTGGGCACGTCACCGCCACCACCGCCAGACGTCGTTCCCGAGATCGAAGCGGACGTCAGCGGTGCCAAATCGATTCGTGATCAACTTGCCATTCACAGCCAAGATGAAACGTGTGCGGTGTGTCATCGCAAAATCGACCCACTGGGCTTTGCTCTGGAATCATTCGGCCCGATCGGACAGTGGCGAAGCAAGTATCCGAAGCCGAACAAGAAGGCCGACGCGCCGAAGGTGGACCCGTCGGGAAGACTTCCTTCGGGCGAAATGTACGCGGATTTTGCGGAGTTCAAAACACTTTTGCTGACGACGCGTCGTGATTTGTTTGTTCGCAGTCTCGTCGACAAGCTGCTGGCCTATTCGACTGGCCGTCCGATGCAGCGTGCCGACCGGTATGAGATCGAGGACATCTGCCGGCGCGTCGAAGGCGACGGGTTCGGGCTGCGAACCTTGGTAACCGAAGCATTGACCAGTGACATCTTTCGGGCACGATAAAGTGCAAGCAGGAAGGAACT
>JBGSLZ010000083.1:0-62914 GCA_041740415.1 Rubripirellula sp. | reverse complement strand
CAAGGACCGCTCAATTGCCGGGCTTTCCATCAGTTGCATCGCCATCCTTGGCCTCGTGTAGAATTAGGGATCGAACGTGTCGGCGCATTCTACAAGTCGGACTCAGTTTCTCCGACACTAATTTTCCGCTCGGTCCTAAGCGGGTTGTGCGAACTTAGTAATGTTCGGGAAACAAGTGTCGCGTTAAACGCAAACTTCGGCGAGTCGCTCATCCATCAGCCGATGGAATGCTTTGAGTGTGTAGAGATCTTCGAAATGTTGACGACCGGCCGCGCCCATCGTCAATCGCGAGTCGCGATCGTTGACCAGTTGCTCGATTGCGCCCGCCAACGACTTGGCATCGCGAGGTTCCACCAACAATCCCGTTGCACCGTGCTCCACGGTATCGGGGATGCTTCGCCATCGCGTGGATACAACCGGCAAGCCGCTGCTCATCGCTTCGATCAAGACGATGCCGAAAGTCTCGGCCGCATAAAAAGTTGGAAAGCAAAAAATATCCGCGTGGCTATAGATCTGGTACTTTTGATCCGTCGACGAAACTCGGCCATGGAAATGAATATGGGATTGCAGTTTAAGCTGAGATACCCGGTGACGAAACTCTCTTTCAAACGCTTCGTCACGAAACTCGCCGACGATTTCGACGCGACAATCGATCTGTTTTTGCAACAGCAAATGCGTCGCCTCGACCAACTCTATCAAGCCCTTCTCGCGGCTCACGGCTCCGACGTACAGAACAATCGGTACTTCATTGTGACGATCCGAACGAGACGTCACGCCGTGATCTTGGACCGCATTGGGAATGATGGCTGAGTGTTTCGGTCTTAGCAAATTTAAATCGATGCCGCATTCTTTTGCGACGACGATCGCGAGGTCAGCGTCGCAATAAACCGCTCGGTACAAACTTCGGAGCCAGCCCGGCAGTCGCTCGTATGCATCCGTTAAGTCGCCGGAATGGAAGTGCAAAATCGTTTTCGAAAAGAAAAAACGCGTCGAACCGAGTAACAAGACGTCTCGCAAGATCGGAACAAGATTTCCGCTGGCGGGAGGATAATAGAGATTGCGATATCCTCGCAAACGATAAAACAGAATCCGGCAAATGAACGGAAAGAGCAGAAGTATTTTTCCGAATCGAAATTTGCCGACGGACCCCATCTCTTTGGAGAAGCTCATATTGAGATGCTTCATGTCGATTCGATCGTACTGACCATCAAGCAAGTATTGAATCATGATCGCTTGGCCGTGAAACGGCGGCGGTGTCTGACCGACAACCAAAACCTTTTTTCGATTCGATTTTTCTTTCAACGACGTGCCTCCGCATGGGAGGCATACTCGGCCGCCATCCGAATCGCTTTGACGAGTTGATCGGCGGACGTTTGAGGTGTTCTTTCGGCTACGGTTTGTCGCGTCAGACTTGGCATGTGTTCGTATTGCTGATCGGACATGGCGAGCAGTTGGTCCAATGCCTCGCCGAGTGACGCGGGCAACTCGGGATCGTAAACCAATCCGTTGACTTGGTTTTCGATCATCGTCGAGACGGCTTGGCTGTGGCAACTGCCAATGACGGGCAGACCAGAAAACATCGATTCGTCGACGACCAATCCCCATTCATCTGCCATTGTTGGCAACAGCATTAGATTGTTATCGCGATAGTGTTCTGCGATCGATTGCGGTTCACAATGTCCGTGCAGGATGACGTGCAAATTTTTAGGTGTCTGAAATTGACGCAGCTCGGGTTCCAGTGGACCAGTACCCAGCACATTCCATTGCACCTGAGTTTGAGGATGATCTTCGGCCCACGCCGAAAGTTGCTCAATTGCCGGTAACATCCCTTTACGTTCGCTCAATTGGCCGACCGTCAGCAGTCGAAGCGAGTCACGACCCGGCTTGAGAATCAATTCGCCCGTGTAGGGCTTGCGAGGATCGGCGGCATAATCCCACGACGACATCCGATCGCCATCGGCGCCCAGCGACAGCAACAACTGTTTGCAACTGGGGCCGTTGTAAGTGACCCAGTCGGGACGTCGTAGCAAACGACGCCTCAACCATTGCCGTGCCCCGCCCCGCTTCGCTGCGCTGGGATGCGCACACCGCGGCGATATGAAGGCAACTAGGATTCATGGCGCGATAGGCGGACGACATCATCGTTCGTGGCCCGAGTTCGAGCGATACGATCGCGTGAGGTCGCAACTTTCTCAATTGCGCAAACGTGTCCGTGGGAAGATGGACGTAGTTGACTTCCCGATATCCGCTCGGATGTACCGGATGCCGCGTGATGGTCCAAGTCTTTTGCACGATCACATCGAAATCGGTCCAATCCGACTTCCAATCCCGGTTTGACTCCATGGCGACGGAGGACAACACGGTGAAACGTTGAAATCGTTTTGTCAGCTCCTGGCAAACCGCGATCAGGTTCGGCGCAACGAAGTTGACCAAAAATACGACGTGTGATTCTTCGGGTGCAATCGCCGCGGCGGGTTTCATGTTGCGTTTAAGACAATTCGCGAGTAGTTACGGGTTGACGCCATCGTTGGACTGGAAACATTTGTACACTCATTCAATCGTTTCTTTGAACATCCGTATAGACGATGGCAACCAACCAAATCAAACAAACCACTTGGCTGGCCAATGCACCGATCGCGATCGCCAGCGTTCCATAGCTGTCCAGCAGGCTGATGGTTGTTCCGATCAGTACGAAGATTGCCAGGAATCGAGCGCGGATCGGAGCCAATGGGCGACCGCGACCTTTCAAGTAGCTGTCGAGGCCTTGCAGCACACCCTTGATCGCGGAAGCCGGGGCGAGCCACATCGCGAACTCGATCGCCGGCGCGAATTCGTCGCCATAAAGCAGCATCACGAGCGGACCGATCAACAACAGGAAGGCAATCGTGCTGGCAGTTTGAACGGCCAGCGAAGAACCCAAAATCCGATTCAGCCCGCCGATCGTCAATCGACCATCCGAACTGGCGCCCGCATTGAATAGAAACAGGCCCATCGTATTGGGAATGACGGTCAGTGGGTAAACGGCCGGCACCATCGCCGCGTAGAAGCCTTGTTCGACCAGCGGGGCCAACCATAACACCAGCAGCAAATCCAATCGCTCGAACAAGTCAGTCGCCAACATCGACACGCCGTAATGCGGACACTCACGCATCAGACTGGCCACCGTCGGTTGACGCTTGCCACGGAACGGATTGGCGATGCCTTGCAAGCAAGTTGCCATCGAGATCAATGATGCGGCAACGAACAACCAGCTCGCGGTCCAAGCGTCGATCTTGGTGATCATCGCCGCGATCACAAGCAAGATCGGAAACGCAGAAGCAGCAATCAACCGTCGGACGTTGTACTTACCGAATTCACCGCGACCGCGATCGACCGCCGTCATGATCAACATCACGTGTTGGCCCATGATGCTCAACGAGCACACGATCGCCATCGGAATCAAGAATCGTTTTTCGCTCGGCAACGCGACTAAGTTGAGCGCGACTGCGATCAGCGTCGTGATCGATCCGGTCGCGATACCCAACCACAACGCGGCCCGGCGAAGCGGCGATGGATCTTTCGACTGCCCCGCGTCATCAATGTCGGCCGCTCGGCGGCAAATCACTTCCAAGCCGCCGAAGAGTCCGACATACAAAAGTAGCTGGGCGTAAAGAATGGCGCTGGCGTACTCGCCGCGACCTTCCGGTCCCAGCAGACGCGCCAGCAGGATGCCCTGGCCGAGCTGCAACGCGACAATTGCGAACGCGAAACCGACGGTTGAAGCGAACTGATACGCCTTCGACTTTTTCCTGGCGACGGGCGGATCTTGAGCCCTCAAGGCATGATCGGAAGGTGGCGACAGATCGTCGGTGGTTGCATCGGGATTCATGGAAGACGTGAGTATAATCGCGAGCCAAAAAAAGCGATGTCCGGAAAAAAGCCGCGACAGTTCGTTCAATCGACCTGTCGGATCACGCGGACATCGGGACCCGTTGCAAACTGATACACCTTCCAGCCAAAAAAGCCGACCACGATCAACGTCATTACGAACGCCGCGATCAATTTCAACTGATCCGTTTCGCCGGGCGAGCGGAAGCGGGCAAACGGATTCCAGTTTCTTGGCGTCGCAATGGGTGACCGCGAAGGTGCTCGAGATTTCGGTGCTCGAGATTTCTTCGCGGCGTCGGCCTTCGACTTCACCTTGCGAGCAGACTCGGGTAGCTTCTCGCCCGTTGGCGGTGAACCCGGAAGTATGGCGGATTCCAACTCGCTGATTCGCTCATCGAAAACTGCAGAATCGTCATCGTCGAATGGATCAATCACGCCTGAGTCGTCGGATTGGCTGTCGAATTCGTCGCTCTCGGCGTTCTTAGCTCGAATTTTCTCGTATCGTACTTCGCGATCTTGGTTGTCTTCGGCTTCCAAAAAACCGGCGATGTCGAATGTCTCCCACGCCGCTCCCGTCACCATGCTCGGCGGCGATGGCTTGGCAGGTTGCTTGGCCGCGTTCGCCGCTTTTTTGTCCTGGACTCGGTTTTGCGGGGCCCTGCGGGAGTTTTCGGCGGTCGCGGGAGGCGGTGAATCGGTCGGGATCGCCACCACCTCGATCGGCGAGGGCGAAATCGCGACGCGGAACTGAACTTTCCCCATCCGAACGACATCGGCGTCCTTCGCGGTCACCCAAGTCTTTGGCTCGAGCTTGTCTTCGTTGAGCCGCGTTCCGCTGGTGCTGCCCAAGTCCAAAAGTTTGACGACATCATCGTGATTGTGGATCAGACAATGCCGACGACTGACGGAACGACTTTTGGGACGAATCTGACATTCGGCGTGCCGACCGACCATGTAGAAGCCGTGCATCAGCGGAGCTTCCAAGCCTGCGTGACTTCCAGTCATCAGGATCAGTCTTACGGTCATCGTTGCGGTACTTGCGGGCCGAAGCAAGGATCTCGGATGCGATTACCGCATCTCCATGGAATGATGGGAATTCGCGACCAAGATACCAAAATTGACGAGGCTACGGTTGGACGTACACCACCGTACCGCCCTTGCCATCTTCCGTCGACTTGATTTTCGGCGCAGCCTGAGGTAGCGGTTTCGACATCGAAATCACTCCCATCGCGACGACCGCGATCAAAGCCAAAAAAGCAAACCCAAGACCAACGCCCAACAGAACCTGCTGGTTCCCCGATTGACCCCCTGAGGACACGGCTTGCGGCGTCGACATGGGGCGCGGCGGAAAACCGAGCGGCGGAGTCATCGCCACCGTTCTCGATCCGTTCGACACGGAACCGGCGGGCATCATTTCGGCAGCCCCGATCGGCGGAAGGTCGCCGAAGTCAAACTCAGAAACTTCCACCGCAACTTCCACTTCGCCATCGGACGACAACGAGCTGTCGTCGATGGTGGCTTGATAGGTTGCCTCGTCGATGTTCGTGTCATCGGCCGGCGCAACATTCAACAGAGCGTTCTTCGGACCATCGCCACCCATCACACCGAGTCGCTTGAGTTGAGCGATCAATTCGACTGCGGACTTCGGTCGATCTTCAGGCCGCTTAGCCATCATCCGAGCGAGCAATTCAGCAACCGCTGGTGGACATTCTGGGCGAACGGTTCGCACATCGGGTGCTGGCGAAGTTTGATGTTTGGCGAGTCGCTGAGTCACGGTCGCTGCCTCGAAGGGCGGACGGCCGGTCAGCAAGAAATAAAACGAACAACCGAGCGAGTAAATGTCGGCTCGCGCGTCAACGGACTTGCTATTGATCGCTTGTTCGGGAGCTACGAAATCGGTCGTGCCCATCAGCCGTCGGCTTTCTTCGTCGCCATCGGTCCAGCCGATTCGAGCCAAGCCCAAGTCGCTCACTTTCACGACTCCGTCGGTTCGCAGCATCAGGTTGGACGGTTTGATATCTCGGTGAATGATGCCTCGCTCGTGCGCGTGCGCCAGACCGCTGGCTGCCTGCATCAATACGTCCATCGCTTGGGGAACGGACATTTGCCCGTCGCGCGTCACGGCGTGATGAAGATCGATTCCGTCCACATACTCCATCACGATGTAAAGCTTGCCGCCGGTCTCGGCGAAGTCGTAAGCGCGAACGATGTTGGGATGGTCGAGTTGAGCGGATGCTTTGGCTTCATCTTTGAATCGTTTGATTCGACGCGGATCCGATGTCGCAGCGGGTGGCAATATTTTCAGCGCCATCAACCGCTTCATGACATGGTGTTCGCCCAAGTACACGACACCCATCCCGCCCCGACCGAGCGGACGCAGCAATCGATAGCTACCCAGATAGAATCCCTTGCTCTTACCGGCGAGCAACTTTGCGGCTTGCCACTGGGTGAGGATGCCGGCGCCCATCAGACCGTCGGCCAAACGCTTGGGCGTGAAGGTCGGACTCTCGGCCATCAACGACACGACGACCTTTTTCAATTCATCGATCTCGACCAGCCCGGCGGACAAGCTGCGCTTAACGAATGAGCGAGTTTCGTCGTCCAAGACGGGCTGCGGAGATGCGGCGGTGATCGTTGCTGGAATTCCCGTTTGCATTTCCATTTTTCATATTTGCGAGCCCGTCAATAACAAACGAACCGTTGCATAGCATACGCGCGCATCGCCATTGGAATCCGTGAAGATTCGATGAACAGTTTGCGAGGGCTTCTTCACATCGCCGGCGTCGCCCTTTTGCGGGCGCAGGGGCAGCTTGAATCGCCGTAAAGAAGCCGGAATCGATCATTTTTAATTCGCCAAGTTTGACCGATAGTCGACTCGAATCAGGAACAGCCCGTGGCCCGGCGCGGTTTGCGCGGCCACGGTTCGATTCTTTGCGGCAATCACCTGATCGATCCAGGCGGGATCGCGACGCCCCAGACCAACCGCGACGAGCGAACCGACGATGTTACGGACCATGTTGTAAAGAAATCCGTCGGCCTCGACTTCGATCGCGACGTGAATTCGTTGTTCGTTCGTGGTGGGCTGAACGATGATGTCGCACGCCCGCACGTCTCGGACGGTTGTTTTACGAACCGAGCCGGCGCCTTGAAAACTGGCAAAATCTTTCACGCCAACCATTCGGCTGGCCGCATCACGCATCGAGTCGAGATCGAGTTGGACGTGATGATGCCAGCGATACCGATGCTCGAATGCGTCACGCAAGCCACCGATTTGCAACTGGTATCGATACCGTTTGCCGGTCGCATCGCGGATCGGATGGAAGTCGTCGGCCGCATCCTCTGCATGCGTCACCGTGACGGTGTCGGGCAGACGCACATTGATCGCCCGCACCAGAGTTTCGGCGGAATGACGCCACGCCGGAACGACAACGCGGGCCACCTGCGCCAGCGCGTGAACTCCGGCGTCGGTCCGACCGCTGCCCATGACGATGGCGTCTTCGCCAGTCAATTTTTTCACCGCGCGCTGCATGACCCCTTGGATCGTGCGTTTGTCGGTTTGAACCTGCCATCCGGCGAAATCGGTACCGTCGTAGGCGACCGTCAGTTTATAAGTGCCGGACACGTCGGGTTCACCATTACCCGACTGCGGCCGCTTTGCGAATCAACAGCTCGGCGATTTGGACCGCGTTCGTTGCGGCACCTTTGCGGAGGTTGTCGCTGACGCACCAAAAGGCGATGCCTCCGGAACCGCTGATGTCGTGACGAATGCGACCAACGAAGACATCGTCCTTGCCATCGCAATCTCGCGGCATTGGATACAGCTTGTTTTTCAAATCGTCGATCACCGTCACACCTTCGGCGCCGTTGAACAACTCAGTCGCTTCCATCACGGTTAGCGGACGTTCTGTTTCGACCAAAATGGACTCGCTGTGACCGATCAGCACCGGCACACGAACGCACGTCGGACAAACTTGAATGTCGTCATCGCCGAGTATCTTACGGGTTTCATACACCATCTTCATTTCTTCGCTGGTGTAACCGTCTTGCTTGTCCGATCCGATTTGCGGGATCAGGTTGAATGCGATCGGATGGGCAAATGTTTGTGGCGGGTGGACCATGCCGGTCAGCGCGCTGCGGACGCTGTCTCGGAGTTCTTCGTTGCCGGCCAATCCAGCGCCGCTGGTCGCTTGATAGGTGCTGACGACGACACGTTTGACTCGAGCGGCGCGGTGCAACGGCGCCAGTGCGACGACCATTTGCGTGGTGCTGCAGTTGGGGCTGGCGATAATGCCGCGATGACCATCGACAGCGTCCGGATTGACTTCAGGAATGATCAGCGGAACGGTGGGGTCCATTCGCCAGTATCCGCTCTCATCGACAACAACCGCGCCGGCTTTGACCGCCCACGGAACGAACTCGGCCGACACTTCATCCGGCGTGCTGGCGATTACCAAGTCGACATTCTTGAACGCGTCGGGTTCGAGCAGTTCGACTTTGATCGTCGCGCCCGCGACGTGGATCTCCTTGCCCACCGAACGTTCGGACGCGAGCAGCTTCAAACGCTTGTAGGGCAGTTGACGGAGGGCGAGTTGTTCAAGAACGATTCGGCCGACGGCGCCGGTGGCGCCGACCAGAGCGATGGTTTCGTACACGGGTGCAAGCAGGTGGTAGGTGTTTCGATGACAGAAAAATGGCCGGATCGACCACGGCTTCTAGTTATCCATTTTTTTGATCGCATCGGGCAAGGTGGGGTCCACTAAACCGTAGCCGCCGCGCCCGCCCTGGACACGCGAGTCAATGTCGCTGATGACTTCATCGGAACTAGCCTCCCAAAACTTCGTGATCTTGTCGCTGGAAAGCGGTCGATAAGAGCGGAAGATACGAAATCCGACGCCGCGTGCGGGGTCGTTGGTGAACCACCATGGACTCTTTGGGAAATTGGGATCGTCTTCCTTCCACGAGTCGTCGTCGCTGGCGATCCGCGAAGCGCTGCGCAAAGTTTCGGGATCGCCTTCCCAACTGCCGCCACGGGCAACGCTGCCCGACGATGTCTCTGGCCATTTCACAACGTCGATCGCGTTGACGGGCTCGAGTTGTTTGTATTCGCTGTAGTCTTCGGTGAAGGCGTTGACCGTCAGTTCGGCGACGTTGCCGTGCATGTCATGAAGTCCAAACGCGTTGGGCAACTTGGTACCGACTTTGGCGGGGCCATCGTTCGCGTTGTCAAAGAACCAAGCGTACTCGTCCATCTCCTCGGAATCGTCACCCCAACTGTAAGCCGTCGTCGTGCCGGCGCGACAGGCAAATTCCCATTCAGCTTCCGTCGGCAATCGATACTGTTCGCCAGTAACGAGACTGAGCCACTTCGTGAATTGCTGTGCCGAGTACTGAGTCATCGTTACGGCCGGTTGCTGAGGATCTTCGCCGTATTCGAAGGTGAAGGTTGGATCGTAGAGCTCCGTCGGCGCGGTGATCGCGTCGACCATGTTCTCGTCACTGACCTTACGTTCGCCGTTCGCTTCAAACTCTTTGAAGATCGCGTACATCCGCATGTACTCTTTGTATTGCGCCCAACTCGTCTCGGTTTTCGCGACCCACATGGGATCAACAATGACCTTCACTTGAGGTCCCTCGTCTTCATTGTGGTCGTCTTCCTCTTCGGAACTCCCCATCAAGTATTGCCCGGCAGGAATGGGCACCATATCGATGGTCACATCGGTGCCGGGAATGGTGGTGGTATAAGGCACCATGAAACCGCCTTCGATCTCAACCGATGGTCCCTCCGCCGGTTTCGTCGTTGCAATGCCAACCTTGCCCGTCGTCGGCGGCGACTCAGCCATGACAGGTAAGGTCATCGCAGCCAGGGCGGCAACGATCGCAATGGGACGCGGAATAGTAGACTTCAATTCGATCGAAAGCATCGGTAGGAACTCACAGAGTACAAAGTACGCATTTTGAAAAAGTTGTTAGGCCAAAAGATTCGTCATCGGTTCAACTTACCATTGCCTTGCCGGAAGTCGCAAAATCTTGGTCCGAATGTGTCGTTTCATTCTGAATGATCGAAGAATACGCAAGTATCGCAAACCATAGTAGACTCGACGGTGATGCGAACGTATCCAAAACCGTATCCTCGAAAAGTCCCGATACGATAACGTAAGCGGACACCGCGCGAATGAGCGGTATCACGCTCGATGTGCCCACGAACAGATTCCACGCCAAGATCAGCAAGACCAAAAATCCGGCGATGACACCGCCTGAAAAAGTCGCGTGCAGCAGTAGGTTGTGCGTGTGAAACGAAAATTCTTGGAATAGTTTCGGGGCACTGTTGAGTCCCCATCCAACCAACGGACGTTCGGCGATCAATTCAATCGCACGTCCCCAAATCACGGTGCGACCCGTCGCGGATGTCAGTTCTTCGACGTCGCCGGTCTTCGTCGCGACCGAGGCGATCGTATCCTTTTTGAAAAATTTGCCGCTACTCAATTCGCCGATGATCACTCCGCCCGACAATGTCATCAACAAGAGGATTGCGATCAACAACCCCGACCGGGTCATCAATCGGTCGATCATCAGCAGCGTTGCGGCGGCAACTCCGGCGACGAGTCCCGTGCGACTGAACGCGGACACCATCGTGATCAACGCGACCACAAGAATCGACATCAATACGATCCGAGTCAGTGGGCGCTGCGATTGCGATCTTGCTAAACCTACGCCTCGACTTCTCAGCATCGCCATGCTCAACAAACCGGCTAGAACCGCCGTCCTGGCAATCGCATTGGGGTGGCCAAGTCCGCCCATTCGGTTGACCAGGGTGTGATCGCCCAGGTCCTCCTCGAAAACACCAACAGTGGGAAGCAGGAGGTACAGCCCCCAGTTGATCATCAAGTTGATCGTCAATCCGATCACGCACGCGATCATGAAACGCCGCAGCCCCAAACTTGCCAAGGCTGTGGGTACGAACAACAGATAACCAAAATTGATGACCGCTGCCGCGCGAGAAATCGTCGCAACTTCTTCATACGCGAACGCCGAAGTGACCACGAACACAACCGCCAGCAAAGTCAGCAGCGATCCCGGTAAGGTGGATAAACTGCGTCGAACATCGCGGCTGAAAAACAACCCAAATCCACCAACCAATCCGCAAACCGCCGCAATGATAAGCTTGATCACGACCGGCCAATCCAGCCCCAAGTGATCTTCGCCCGTCTCGTAAACCGCATTGATGTCGACCGTGTTCATGAGCGTCGCCAGCGCGAGCGCCGTAAAGCAGATGACGGGCAATCCGGCGACTACCTTCGGTTCAGAAATCAGTTTGCTGATGGAGGCGTCTTGTGAGCTCGATTCGGTATGCAAACGGGGGTGAAGGGCCGGGTGGGCGACAGAAACATCCATTGAAAAACGCTGAAAAAATTGGTTTCAAATTGCGAGACGGCCTTCCGACTCCAAAGCATCATAATTGACAAATTTTGGACCGCACGTTTCTCGCCGACAAGCGGCCTAACTTCATCCACCCGAGGCCACGACAAACCACTCGCCGCTTTATCAATTTGATGAACATCACCCGACGAAGGTAGAATGCAAAGCTGCGGCGGCAATCGCCGCGACTTTCGTCCAACGACTTTTCCAGGATTCTCTCGTGCGAACCAAACGTCTAGCGATTTTCTTCTTCTTTGCGGCTGCGGTTCTCGTATGTGTGCCAGATGCCGAGGCACTTCAAATCAGCCGAAATAATCCGTACCGGTCATTCAATATCAGCGGCTACAACTACGGTTCGGTGCGCTGGGAAAAACAGCACCAACGTAAGACTCCGAGCGGGCATCCGCAACGAGCGTCATCAGCTCGGGTTTTGCGCTGGACACGTTAGAATGCGACGGGCGATCAACGAGGATCGAATTGCTCGGGTCTCACACCCAATACGACGGCAAGTTCGGTCGGTCGCCCGCTCCGCTGAATTTGCAAATTTACTTGCTCGCCAGAACCCGACTCGCCGATCAGTTGCATCAAGTGAGTTTTGTCTCGGACCAGATGCCCATTGACAGACAGGATGATATCGCCCATCGCCACGCCGGCATGCCGCGCGGGCGAGTCGCCATCCGGAACGTTCGCCACAATTGCCCCCCGGACTCGCGCATCGGCGCCAAAAAACTGGTCCTCCGGCACTTCATCCAAAATGACTCCGAGAAAGCCCCGGTCAACTTTTCCGTACGCTTTCAAACGTTCGTAGACTTGTTTGACAACATTGCTGGGGATCGAAAAGCTGACTCCTTGGTAGGTGTCGCCCACGATCGCCGTGTTGATTCCGATCAGGGTTCCACGAGCGTCCACAAGCGGCCCGCCGCTGTTGCCCGGGTTGACGGCGACATCGCTCTGCATGAAGTCTTGGTACTGAGTGCTCGCGCGAACCATGCGATGCTTGCCACTGAGGATTCCAAAGGTGACGGTGCGGTCAAGTCCGAACGGACTTCCCACCGCCCAGACTGGCGAGCCAACCTTGCTTCGATCGCTATCACCCCAGGCGATCGGAATCAAACGATCCGCTTCGACCTTCAGCACCGCCAAATCAGTAAGCGGATCCGTGCCGATGACCACCGCCGAAGCTCTTCGTCCGTCACTGAGCGTTACCGTGATGTCTTCGCCATCGGCGATCACGTGACGGTTGGTCAACAGGTAACCATCGGTGCTGACGACGACACCGCTGCCCTGATCCGAGGCAGGCAGAATGCGGGTCGACAACAACGACGACATTCCCGCTTCTTGGATCGGCAAGCGACGCTGAACATCGATATGTACGACGCTGGGGCCGACCGTTTCGCTGACCATCTGGTAAGCGTTGCTGAGCGTATCGAGCGAGACGTTGCGAAGTCCTTCGGTTCCCGTTTCGTATTCCGCACGCAACTCACCTCGATGCCACGCGTATCGAATTTCTTCAACAATCTGCGGAACGACGAAACGAGCCGCCAATAGCATGACAGCCATTGTCGACATCAATATCAGGCTTTGCGTCAGCGGGTCGGGTCGACGCGGACGGCGGCGCGGTTTGGCGCGAAGGGCCGTTCCATCCGCTGCCACGGACGTCGATTGTCCGTCGAATCGGGTTGGCTCCACCGGTGGAGCTGCGATGCCGGCGCCGTCCCCAATCGCGAACTCTCGCATTTCAGTCGCCGGAGCGGGTATCAATCGAGGCGTCGAGCCATCGAATCGCTGCAGCGTGATCGAGTATGTTTGGCGGTCCACGGATTCGGGATCATGTGGCATGGTCGTGAGCGACTCCCCGCGTTGGCTGACCTGGATTGACCTTCGTAGACCAGGGAAGGACGATAAATCCATTCCAGTGATGCGTCCATTGTAGCGCAGGCGGCCCCGAGGTGGGCAAGCTATTTCCGGCAATTTCGCGCATCCATCCTGCTGGTGGCCCCTACAAGCCGCTCGTTCGACGTTGGTTTTCTCGACTTCGAGTGAACGCAGCGAGATGAATCGAGCCTAACGAGCGAGTATCTTGAAGGAGCCAACTCACTCGTTGACGCACATTATTTTCACCCTGGACTTTGACCGACGACCCATTCATGTCTAACTCCATCCGCGATTCGATCTACGAAGCGATCGCGTCGATACGACTGATCGATCCGCATAGCCACATCAATCCGCATGCGGCCGCCTCGTCAACGCTGGCCGACTTGCTCGGATATCACTATTACACCGAATTGGCCCACTCGGCCGGAATGGCGAAGGTGGAGATCGAGGAACCCGGGCTTAGACCACGTGAATTGGTCCGCCGGCTTGTCGAAAATCTGTCGCCGCTCGAGAACACGGCGCAGTATCGATGGCTGATCGAAATCTGCCGAATGTTCTTCGGATTCGAAGACGATCGAATCACATCGTCCAATTGGGAATCGTTGTACGACAGCGCTGAAGCGAAGATGTCGCTAGCGGAATGGCCACAAATCGTCTTGGATCAGAGCAACGTCGAAGCCGTTTTTCTTACCAACGACTTTGATGATGACTTAGCCGGGTTCGACACGGACACATACGTCCCATGTTTGCGAACTGATGATCTGGTTTTCCATCTGTCCAAGCCCGAGGTGCGCGCACGGCTGGCGGCGTGCACAGGCATTTCGCTCGACGGTTCTTTGGCGTCGCTTCGCAATTCGCTTCGCCAACGATTTTCGCATTTCGTATCACGCGGCGCGCGTGCCTGCGCCATATCATTGCCGCCTTGGTTCCAACCGTCACCCGTCAGCGACGGTCGCGCATCGTCAGCGCTCGATCAGGTACTCAAACGAGGCGTTTTGGCCGACGACTCACACAAGCAAGCACTGTCGAGACGCGTGTTTTGGACGTTGGCCGAGTTATGTGACGAGTTCGGATTGCCTTTCGATTTGATGATCGGCGTCAACCGCGGCGTTTATCCCGATGGCGTCTACCAAGGTCAAGACTTGTACGACAGTCGCGTGTCGCTGATCCAGTATCGTGAGTTGTTCAACGCGTTTCCGGGCGTCAAGTTTCCGGTTTCGGTACTAGCGAGCGTGACCAATCAGGAACTGGTCAGTTACGCATGGATCTTTCCAAACGTGATCACCAACGGTCATTGGTGGTACAGCAATACTCCATCCTTCATCGCCCGTGATGCCGCCGCGCGGCTCGAAGCGGTGCCACAGACGAAGCAAATCGGTTACTACAGCGATGCCTACAAGCTCGAATTTGTATGGCCAAAGTTTGACATGTATCGCAGAATCCTCGCGGGCATTTTGGCGGACCAGTTTGTCGTCGCGTGCGGCTGGGATGAAGAGCGGGCGATCGCCCTGGGTCGACGAGTGTTGCGAGACAATGTCGACGACATCTTTCCACGTCGTAAAATCGATGATGCTCGCCAGCAGGTCGATCCCATGGCGGAAACCTGGGCCGATGCTGACGACCGCGAACCCACGGCCGACGCGCTGAATCAATCGACCTGGGACAACCCCGCGGTCGCCGCATCCTCCGCATCGCTGGCTGCGGCCGCGATCGGAATGGTCGAAGTTCACGACTCGTCATCCGAGTCCGATGAAGAGCTTGAAGTTGAGGAGGATCTCGAAGTTGAAGAAGAGCTCGAGATGGAAGAGACGCTCCTAATCGAAGACTACGATGATGATCCGCTCGCCGACCGACCCACCCTGGTCGATGAAGCACCGTCACCCCAAGTCGACGACACCGTTCGCATCGATGAAGAAGAATCGCAGGGCAGTGCCTTTGAAACACTTGTCGACTCGGGATTTAGCAACGAATCGCTGATTGCGTTGGATCCGCTGCCGAGCGACGACGAGATCCAATCTGCCGATGCCGATGATGTCGAGGTGTCCGACTTTTCTTCTCCGCGCCCGGCCGGCGAACCGGACTCGCTCGAGGCGGAACTGGATCCTGAACTACTCGATTTGGGAGACATGTTCGGCGATAGCTCGGCGGGCGAAACCGAAACACCCGAAATCGAGATGCTGACAGGCGAAGAATCATTTGAGCCCGATGAAGACTCGCTACTTCTGACACCCGATCCCATGACGGGCGAATTGAGATTCAATGTCAATGAGGACCTCGATGATGATCTGGTGCTTGCACCGGAGGATGATTCGTACGTGGACGAGACGATCGAATTTGAACTCGACGACCCGCAAGCAACGATCGAAATCGGCGGCGAAGATGTCATCGATTTCGGTGATGCGATTGATGACGAAGATGATGTCAAAGGCTAGAAACGTACGGCCGTGTGTGCCGACGATCGATTCGTATCGGCTTACACGAAGTCGTTGAGCGTGATCGTTGCCACACATCCGATCGGGCCACCGGCGAGCGTAACGTCGCCCAAATGGAGACGGGCAACTCGATAAGCGCGGCACAATCCGAGCCCGAGTCCGCGCCCCGCTTCTCGACCGCTGAAGTACGGATCGAATGCGTGCCGGCGAGCCTGATCCGAGAGCCCCGGGCCACTATCGGCGACGTGGATCATCAAACGCCCCGAATCCCGAACGATGGACAGGACGATCGTTCCTTGGCAGCCGACCGCATCGATCGCGTTGCGGACGAGCGCACCGATGGCCTCCACGATCATGTTTTCGTCGACGACGGCGTCGGTACGCTCCGGCGGCATCGCAACTTCCAACCGAATCGATTGACGATTGGCTTCGTCTCGAAACGAATCCGCCACGCGCTCGACGACAAGATTCAGATCGCAATGCGACCGGATTGCGGCCGGCGGATTCGCGTAAAACATTAGATCGGCAATCATTTCATGAGCACGATAGACTTGATCGACAATTCGTTGCAGCGTTGCGACTCGGCCCGAGTCACTTTCGCCTCGCTGCAATTGCTGAGCCCGTGTCGAAATGTTGGCGAGCGGATTGTTGATCTCGTGACTGAGTCCATAAGCGAGCTGCTTGAGCGCGCCCAGCTTGCTCTTTAGTAGCACACGGTCGAACGATTCTTCGAGCGATCGCATCCGCTGCATCGTACGAGCGAGTTGGTTGAGCATGTCGTCGGCGGGCCGCGCTTCATCAAATGCTGTTCCATTGGTCGATGGCGTGATACGAGGCCATTGATGTTGCCACGTTTGCGACACCTTCGGCCCGGTCACTTCCAACCATAACGCCGCATCATCCATCCAGCGTTCGATGGGAAGCGTGCGAAAATGGTCACTCAAGTTGGACCATTGAAAACGAATCGCAGAGCTGATGATCGGTGCGCCCATGAAAGCATCGCCGGACGCCAATCGACCACCTAAATGTTCGATCAACCAATCAGCCAATTCGATCGTCGTTGCTTGCTGGCCGGGCCACGTCAGAGCCGAAAAGATCATCAGCGGCGGATCGGATTGCATCATTCGGACAATGCTGGCGCGCACCAACGGATTGACTCCACCGGTGTGACCGATGCTCAATAACAACGATCCGATCGTTTCGGTCGCTTCGGCGCTTCGCGGTAACCACCAACGGTCCGAACCACGTCGCAAACAGGGCAACAACCCCATCGCGTTCGTCCTATCAAAATTGCTGGTTGCGGCGGGGTGGGTAGGCTAGTTGATCACGCCGCGATCAATCTCAAGCAAATCGCAAGCCCGACCGACCAACTCGTCGATCGAAAATGGCTTTTGCATGAAATCGTTTGCGCCGGCCGCACGAAGCGAATCAACCTTACTGTGTTCAACCATCCCCGAAATGCACAGTATTTTAACCATGTCCATCGTAGGATCGTTTCGCACGCGTTGACACACTTCCTTGCCGTTGATGTCAGGAAGCATGACGTCGAGCACAACCAGGTCGGGGCGGAACTCTTTGACGCCCATTCCAGCATCAAAGCCGTTGTTAGCGGTCCGGATGTCGAAACGCCCGTCGCGATCAAACCCGTCCTTCATCAACTCGACCAAATCCTGGTCGTCGTCAACGATCAGCAACTTCTTCTTGCCGCTTTCGAGTGCGTCGGTCGGTATGCCGTTGTCCTTCATGAACATGTAGAGCTGTTCCCGCGGAATGCGCCGGAACTTGCTACCAGGTACACGAAAGCCCTTCAACGATCCGTTGTCGAAACAACGAATGATCGTCTGCTGGCTGACTTTACAAATTTTGGCCGCTTCGCCTGTCGTGAAGACCGTTTTAATGGTCATAGCAGAAACCATCCTCCCTGCGTGACTAGCCGTTTCCGGGTAGATCTTGGCTTCGATGTCTAGCGAGCTTGCCGCCCCTACCGCACCACCACTTCGCCGCTTGATTTACGCGGGAGGTGTCAGATTGCGTGAAGAGCGCAGGCGGCAAGAAGCTCCGAGCCTCTCTGCCTTGCCAAGCTTGCCTCATCGCCGAATTCTATCGAATCATCCGATCCGGTCAAGATCGATTTTATTGGCGTAAGTGACCGATCACGCTGGAGTTATCGCAAAACACCAAACTTTACGAAGAAAAAGTTGGGTATATCGGGCGATTGGTCCAGCCGAGTTGGCCATGCACTAACTTTCCAAGTGCGCGAGCACCAGTGCAATGTCCGCGGGCGTAATCCCGCTGATGCGTTTCGCTTGGTCGAGAGACAACGGACGGACTTTCGTCAGCTTTTCTTTCGCTTCCATTCGCATCGCAGTGATCCGCTGGTAATCAAACGATGTCGGAATCCGTTTGCCAGCTAGTCGATGTTGCTTCTCGACTTCCGCTTTTTGACGGCTGATGTATCCCTTGTACTTCACATCAAACAAAACTTGCTCGGCCGCCGATGCAGTGATGCTTGCCAGTTCGGGAACCAATTCGCACATCGCCTGCCAGTCGATCTCCGGTCGTCGCAAATAAACTTCGCCCGGTAATTTGTCGATTCGTGAACTGACCAAGATCGACAACGCCCGTTCGATGTCCGTCAACTTGTTCGCGAATCGTTCCCGTCGAGCTTCACAGATCAATCCAAGCGAATCCGCGTCGGGTGTTAGCCGGCGATCGGCGTTGTCTTGTCGCAACAACAAACGGAACTCGGCCCGGCTGGTAAACATACGGTAGGGTTCGTCGGTACCCGCCGTTACCAGATCGTCCACCAAGACGCCGATGTAGGCTTGATCGCGGGTCGGTACCCACGTCGACTTCCCCCCCACCGTCAATGCCGCATTCAGCCCAGCGATCAATCCCTGTCCCGCCGCTTCTTCGTAACCGGTCGTGCCGTTGATCTGTCCGGCAAAGAACAGGCCATCGACTGACTTCGATTCCAAATGCGGCCACAATTGGGTCGGCGGACAATAATCATATTCGACTGCGTAGCCATACCGCATGATCGATGCCTTCTCGAGACCCGCAATCATCCGAAACATCTGATCTTGAACGTCACGCGGCAGACTCGTCGAAATACCGTTGACGTAAACTTCTTGCGTATTTCGGCCTTCGGGTTCGAGGAACAATTGATGCGACGACTTGTCCGCGAAGCGAACCACTTTGTCTTCGATTGACGGACAGTAACGCGGTCCACGCGAATTGATTTGACCGCTGTACATCGGGGCTCGATCCAGATTGGCTCGGATCAATTCGTGAACGGCGTCATTGGTGTGTGTGATGTGACACGGCATTTGGTCGATTGACAATCGATCGGTCAAGAACGAGAAGGCTTGCGGTTCGTCATCACCAGGCTGTTCTTCCAGTTTCGAGTAGTCGATGGTGCGTGCGTTGAGCCGAGGTGGTGTGCCGGTCTTAAAACGATCGACCTCGAAGCCCAACCTGGCGAGCGCGCCGCTGATCCCCGACGTGGTCCCCTCCCCTCCCCTGCCCCCGGCGGTTTGTGCCTCGCCCGTGTGCATGATCGCTTGCAAGAAAGTGCCGGTGGTTAGCACAACTGCGTCGGCCCGGTACTCGGCGTTGCCCCGAACCTTTATGCCGACGATCCGTTGGCGTCCATCGACGACTTCGGTGATCAGATCTTCGACGGTCTCTTGACGCAGATCGAGGTTCGGTTGAGTTTCGATTCGCGACTTGATGTGCTGTTGATACGCCTTCTTGTCGGCCTGAGCACGCGGGCTGTGCATGGCCGGGCCTTTGCGGCGGTTGAGCATCCGAAATTGGATCCCGGTCGCGTCGATCGCTTCGCCCATCAAGCCGCCCAGCGCGTCGACTTCGCGAACGATCTGGCCTTTCGCGACTCCGCCAATCGCCGGGTTGCAGGACATTTGCCCGACCGTGTCCAGATTCGTTGTCAGCAGCGCCGTCTTCGCGCCCAGACGCGCGGCGGCGGCGGCGGCTTCGGTACCCGCGTGGCCGGCACCGATCACGATCACGTCGTATGGGTAAATGTTGGCGGTCATAGGTTTTTGAGCTTTTTAACGAGTTTTTCGTCAAGAAATATTTTGTTCATGAACCGGTGGTCTTCGCGTCGAAGTCGATAGAGATGTTTTCGGCGCGGACGCGCGCACGGACCGATTTCGCGTTCGCCGAATTCGTACTCAATCGTACTTCTCAACGTACTCAATCGTATTTCTCAACGTACTCAATCGTATTTCTCAACTGGGACTTCGCCGAAAAGATGCAAATCGCACGTAAAGCGACGCTCTTCGCGGCGCTCACCGCCGCTGTCTGCCCGCCCGTCATGCTGATGGACACTGTCTCGGCTGTCGAGGTGAGTGGAAACCGCACCACCAACGACACTCGGTCCGCGACCGCTCCGAGCCCCGACAGTTTCGTTCTAGGGTCGCGGACGTTCACGATTCCGTTCACCGTCGATGCGTCGGGCACCCAGCCGGTCGAAGTCCAGTTGTTCGTTTCTCGCGGGCAATCCGAACCTTGGGAATTGATCCAGGCCAAAAGCCCGACCGAGGTGACGCCGCCGCAGTTTGAGTATACCGCCGATCAAGACGGCGAGTTCTGGTTCGCCACCCGCACGACCGGCCAAACGGGGTCGCCCCAATTGGTCAGCGCGCTAGCGCCACAACTAAAAGTCTACGTCGACACGACACGACCCAACGCGGAAGTGGTCGCCGAAGCCGACGCCGATGGCAGCGTGGAAGTCATGCTGGTGATCCAAGACGCTTCGCCATTAAAGTCGCTGCAACTGCGTTACGTGACCGATACCGTTCGCACTTGGGAAGAAGTTGATGTCACTGCGCTGCCGGACAATGGTCGAGTCTCGTTTAAACCTGAAAATCAATGGCAACAATTGTCGCTGCAATTGATCGCAACCGACAAAGCGGGCAATCAAAGCGTTGCGAACAAGCTCGTGCATTTACCTCGGATCGCCGAAGCTCCGATGCATCGATATGCCGCGCTGCCGGGCGATGGTATCGACGGACGTCAGACACCGTATGAAGCGAGCGAGTCTGATGTTCGTCCCGATCGATTCGCGGGCGGTCCCGTTATCCAACTGGATCGACATCGCCAATCAACCGACCAGGGCCAAACTCAAAAGGCAATGGGAAACTTTCGCGGTGCCGCGTTCCCTTCGCCACAATCACGTGATGGCGTCGCGCCGGTACGATCGACACCGGAACTGATTCCACCGCCGGAGCCGCAACGTCTCGCACCAAAAGCGCCTACCTTTGATGCTCCATCGCTCTACGCAAACCCAACTCCATCTTCAAAGCCTGCAACCGGCGCTCTGCCTCCGCCCGCATCACCCGAACAAATCAGCAATGGGTTCGGATTGACACCGCCCGCTCAAACCGACTCGACGCGAAACGGATCACCCGAGTTGATCCCGCCACCGCAGGGCGAAGCGGACCCGGACGGGAAAAAGAAATCACCGCAACCGTTACCGAACCGGACGCTATCCGAAGCGATGCGTCCGCTGAGCGAACAGAGCGCGTTGCCACCCGAACACGAAGAGATTCCCGCACCCAAGCCCGCCCCGTCGCCGAGCCGTTACCAGAGCGATCGGCAATCGGCGGGCGGCCCCGCGTCACGATCGACGCGAGTACCCGTTCGTTACGCCGACAGCTTACGATTCAGTCTCGCTTATGAACTCGAAGCCGTCGGCAGCCAGGGCGTCGAAGCGATCGAACTGTACGGCAGCGTCGACGAAGGTCGAACGTGGAAACTGTGGGGACGCGATCCCGATCGCAGCAGCCCGTTCGACATCGAGACCCGCGAAGAAGGCGTGTTCGGATATCGCATCGTCGTCGTTGGCAACAATGGCTTGGTAAGCCCTCGCCCGCAAGCCGGCGAAGCTCCCGATATCGTCGTCGTCGTCGACAAACAAGCGCCAAGCGTCCGAATCACAGGTGCCCAGTACGGCGAAGGCGACCGCATCGGAGCGCTGGTCGTGCTGTTTGAGTGCAGCGATGCGAACCTGACGCAAAGGCCGATCGCATTGTCATTCAGCCCGAATCCGACCGGGCCTTGGACAACGATCGCCGCCGGACTTCCCAACCTCGGCGACTACGTTTGGCCGGCCGACCCGCAACTGCCGCGACAGTTCTATTTGCGAATCGACGCAACCGACGAAGCGGGCAACGTCGGCACTTACATTTTGGATCGACCCATCGACGCACAAGGTCTCGCACCGCGTGCCCGCATCCGCGGTTTTCAATCGATCTCGGGCGTCCCGCCGGAATCGGAACTCAAGTAGCCGAGCGTCGCAATCGCTCCGTGGCGGTGAAATGAGATAGCCGCTCGCAAAAGAATAGAGTTTGAACGCGGGGTGATTGCGTTATGCCGGACGCGGCCAACGCGGACGGAAAACGAAATCCGCTTCATTCATCAAGCAATGGCCTTGCCAAAGAAAGACTGCGAGAGATAATTTGCGAACTCGGTGGCACGTTTTGACGATTGACCAGAACTGCCTACCGGATCCATCACCAAGCCATGGCACACAGCCAATCCAGCCGTCGCACTCCTTTCTTTGGGTTGCTCCCCAGCCCGGGGTGTTTGGTCGCAAGTCGACTGCTGGTCGTATTGGCCGCTCTGTTTCAATTCATTCCCAATGGCTTTGCTTCTTCACAGGCTTTCGCTGCGGTTTCTGGTTTCGAAACGGATGTTTCCGAATCGCTGACCGCCAACACGCACGCCGTTGAGCTAGGGGTTACTCAACCGACGCATGCGACGCGGTTGGCCGTTAAGTCGAGCGATGCCGAACCGCTGCAAACCGGTTGGGGAACGCTCGGCTGTGCTTTAACGATTCCGGCGAGCCTGTGTTTCTGCGGGCAACGGTGCACCGTCGAGGGTGATTCCTACTGCCTTGTGACTCTCGTGGAATTGAACGTTCGATTGCAGATCTAGAAACGCTGCGTGTTTCTGGCTGTGTTCAATCGAAATTCGTTTTCCATCATTATGAGAGTTAAGGTTATGTCTGCGCGCGCAAAAGCAACGGACTACAAGAAATATCCAACGCCCAACGTCGGAACCAAAAACGCCGGCTATGAGACCCCGAAACTGAGTCCGGTATTGCAGCTAGCCTGCAGCCTGATCCAGAAAAACGATTATGCCGGAGCGGTGAATTTATTGGCGGCGGGTCGAGATCCGCAAATCCGCGACACCTTGGGTGTCTGCCTGATGCGGATGGGAAACGCCGATAAAGCTGTGGATGTTTTTCGTTCGTTTGTCCTCATGCCGGGTACCGTGCTCGAGCGTCCCGAAGTTAGCAACGCATCCAAGCGAAACTTTGCAACTGCGTTGCTGATGAGGGGATTTCCGAGTGGCGCATTGTCTGTGCTGGCCGAGATTCATGATCCCGATCACCCGATGGCGGTTCGTCTGTATGCGGCGATCAAGCAATGGGAAAAGTCATTACCGTGGTATCGCCGGCTTGATTGGAAAGTCAATGGTGTCGAACCGAGTAAGTGCACCGTCCCGCTCGACTTCGAGCCGGGTGAACTCGGTTTTGAAGTCCAGATTGGACACCCCACGCAGCCCGGCAAACCCCGTAAAGCCTCTCTGAAGCTTGCCGCCTAAGTGACCGCAACAAAAGGTCACCGCCGAACGCGAGGCAACATGAACCGCCCCGAAAACGACTCTTTGGGTGTTCAGTTGCTCTCGCGTTTTTCGGGGCTAATACTGCTTATTGGCTTCTCGGCCACTCTGTTTTTGGTGTATGGGGCTGGCCTTGCCGTCGCCACCAACTCCAATCGTCTTTCCGATTGGCTGCCAGCAAACTTGCCTGAATCGGTCGAATTGAAACAGTTCGATGCTTGGTTCGGTGACGGGCATTTTGTCATTGTCAGCTGGGATGGGTGCAAGCTTGATAGGGATGCAGAGCCATGGGATTCGAGCAGTGATGATCCTCGTCTTGAGCGATTGGCCGCGTGGTTGATCGAGCAAGACGCTGCCGACGATACGCACTTCATCAAAAAGGTCGTCACATCGCGCACGCTGCTTCGCACTTTGACCGAAGCGCCCATGAACTTACCTCCGGCCGATGCGATTGGACGCTTGACGGGGTCGGTGATCGGAAAAGAGGGACTGGCCTGCGTAATCGTTTTCTTGGAAGACTTTCCTACCGAAAAGCTCCGTGAAGCAATTGGATTCTGGAACCCGCGTTGGATCGACCGATTTTCGAGTGCGTCGGAAGACTCGCAGGGCCTACTCTTTCGTGCGGTGAAGTCATGTCAAATCCCACTCGCGTCGGCCCATCTTGGTGGGCGGCCGATCGATAATCTCGCGATCAACGAAGAAGGTCAACGGACATTTGTGCGACTCGCTGGCTATCATGCGGACGCGATCGTGCTCGCCATGCCTTCCCTGATCGACGTTTTGACAATCTCGGGGGCCATTCACTTGGTGAACTACTACCGAGTTGCTGTCGAAGCATCGGGAATGAGGACGGCAGTCGCCCGAGCATTGGCCATGGGAATGAAGCCCGTAACGCTTTGCAGAATGACGACGGCGTTCGGACTCCTTTCCTTGTTCGCCAGCGATCTGACGCCGATTCGAAGATTCGGGATTTTTTCGGCACTTGGCATGGCGTTGATGCTGGTTGCTCTGTTCCTAGTACTGCCCGCTGCCCTTCAATTTATTAGTCGCAAAGACGGCTTCCAAAGAAGATCGCAGCGAATCACACCTCAATGGAACAACCACAAGGTCCGATCAAGACCGGTGCAGCCGTCGATGGCTCCTTCAACGAGACAACAGCGGTGGAAGACCGCCTGGGTTCGTCGAATGATCCGACATCATCGCGGCATCGGAATCGCAAGTCTCGTGGGCCTGACGGTACTGTCCTTCGGGCTTCCAAAGATACGCACCTCGGTCGACTTGCTGAAATTGTTCGATGCACGAACACGCATTCTCGCCGACTACCGTTGGATAGAAGAGAATCTTGATAATCTCGTACCGCTCGAAGTACTCGTGCGATTCGACAGTCGTTCCATGCGCGATGAATCGGCTGGCAGCGACGAAAATCTCACCATTTTGGATCGCGCCCGGATCGTCGCCGAGGTTCGCAACGCCATCGACACTCAGTTCGGAGAACACGGTCAACAGGTCATGTCAACGCCGATGTCGGCGATTGCCTTCATCCCCGATCTCCCCACCACGAATCGAAGTGCGAGCGGAGTCGTGAATCGCCAGGTGTTGACCCGCAAACTTCAAAACGGACGATCAGCGCTGGTGGAAAGCGGCTACTTGAGAATCGACCCTGAATCGCAAGACGAACTTTGGCGAATCCGTTTACGTGTCGCCGCTTTCAAAGGAGTCGACTTTGGCGCATTGGCGGCTGCGGTTCTCGAGAAGGTCAGCCCCATCAATGCCGATGCAAATGTCAAGCTCGAATAAGGAATCACTGAAATCTTAATTCCCAGAACAAATTTCGTGTTTGGAAAAAGACTAACATGACGCAAGAACGTCTCGTCAGTCGCGACCATTGGAATTCGCGACTGGGGCTTGTACTCGCCATGGCCGGAAATGCGATCGGCTTGGGCAATTTCCTACGGTTTCCCCGCTTGGCCGCCGAACACGGCGGAGGCGCCTTTTTAATACCCTACTTCGTAGCCCTCTTGCTACTTGGCGTTCCATTGATGTGGGTGGAATGGTCGATCGGCCGCTATGGCGGTCAGTTCAATCATCACTCGACACCCGGCATGTTTGGTCGCATGACCGGATCGAGGTGGGGAACGCTGATCGGTTCGCTCGGCGTTTCCTTGCCGATTCTGTTCGTGGTGTTTTATACCTACATCGAATCATGGACACTGGCTTACACGTTCTACTCACTGACCGGCGCTTACAGCATTGAGGCTGCCGAAACCGCGCAATCGGCCATGCAGGTAGCTTCATTGACATCCCCCGAGCTCAATTTTCATACGCGCCAATTCTTGCACGACTATCAAGGTGTAACGCCCGCCGTTTCGCGAGTTTACTTTCACTCGCTGTGGCCTGCCGTCACGTTTTGGCTACTCGCCATTCTGCTGAACTGCTGGGTCATTTCACGTGGCTTGGCCGCAGGCATCGAGAAGCTCGCACGCATTGCCATGCCCCTGCTGTTCTTGTTCGCCATGGTATTGGCAATCCGGATTCTGTGCTTTCCGACGTCTGGCGGATCTGCCGCCGATCACACCGCCTGGGCTGGATTGAATTACGTTTGGCAGCCCGACTTCACGGCGCTGGGAAACTTTGAAGTCTGGTTGGCCGCGGCTGGGCAAATTTTCTTCACGCTATCGATCGGAACCGGAAGCATTCAATGTTATGCGAGTTACCTCAAACGGGACGAGGATTGTGCACTCACGGGATTCGCGACAGCCGCAACCAACGAATTCGCTGAAATTGTGTTGGGCGGCACCATCGCTATCCCGTTGGCAGTCGCGAGCTTTGGCCTCGCGGCAACGCAAATCATCGCGAGTCAGGGATCGTACGATTTGGGGTTCGTAGCGATGCCGATGGCGTTCGAGAGCATGCCACTTGGATGGCTGTTTGCCACGATGTGGTTCGGGCTGCTCTTCTTCGCCGGCATCACATCGTCCGTCGGACTTTGTCAGCCGTTGGTTGCATTCTTAAAAGAAAGGTACGGTTTCCAGGAACGCACGTCCGCGGTCATTTGTGGAGCCATCATGTTTTGCCTTGGATTGCCGCTGGTCTTGTTTCTGGGCAAGGGTTACCTCGACCAATACGATTTTTGGGTCGGGACTTTTGGCTTGGCTTTGTTTGCATTACTGGAGCTCATCTGTTTCGCTTGGATATTTGGCTACGAAAACATGCGTGAAGAACTTGATCGCGGTGCCGAAATCAAGATCCCTCGTTTTTTTCACGTCATCATTCGCTACATCGCACCGGCGTATATCTTCATACTCCTGGTTGGCTGGACTTGGGAATCATTCGGCAGGGAAATACTCTTAGCCGATGTACCAGCACCCAATCAGCTTTATTGTTGGTTGTCACGTGCAACGATCGCCGGTGTCGTCATCCTTATAGGGATCTTGGCATGGGGGATGGCACGAATGCATCCGAAGGGAGCAACTTAACGAATGTCAGTCGGCACTCTCATTTACATGCTCACCGTTTGGGCGGTCATCACGGCAACGGCTGCCTGGAGCATCTACCGTATCACCGCTCGGTGACACAGTGACACGGTGCATTTTGACTTTGGCCGTCAATGTCGCTTTCGCGCCGGTGAGCGATTTAAAATAACAATGTTTACGATGGCGGTTGGAATATGAATGAGATGGCTTGGGCGTGGTTGATGATGGCCGGTGGGCTCGTGCTGTTGGTGGGAGGTGGCGAACTGCTCGTGCGAGGCGCTTCGCGGCTGGCCACAACCATGCGGGTTTCACCGTTAGTAATCGGTTTGACCGTTGTCGCCTTTGGAACCAGCGCTCCGGAACTCGCCGTTTCGGTGCAGGCCGCGATGGCGGGTAACGCGGACCTGGCACTGGGAAACGTCGTGGGGAGCAACATTTTCAACGTGCTCTTTATTCTCGGCGTCTCCGCGCTCATTGTGCCGTTGGTCGTGTCGAGTCAATTGGTGCGCTGGGATGTTCCGGTGATGGTCGTTGCCTCGCTGCTGTTGCCGATCTTTGGCTGGGATGGCACGATCAACCGGTGGGAAGGGATCGGGCTCGTCACCGGAATTGTCATGTACACGTGGTGGTGCATTCGTCAAAGCCGCAGCGAGAGTCGTGAAGTGATTCAGCAGTTTGAGCAGGAGTGGCCCGTCGAAGCTCAGCCGAAAAGTTCTCTGTTTTTCAATGTCGTGTTGATCGTCGTGGGTTTGTGTCTATTGGGTGTTGGCTCGACATTGCTCATCGGCGGTTCGGTGGATGTCGCCAAGAGCTTTGGTGTCAGCGAATTGGTGATCGGTTTGACGATTGTCGCGGCGGGCACGTCGCTGCCGGAGGTCGTCACGTCGATTACGGCAGCCGTTCGCGGTGAGCGTGACATCGCGGTGGGAAATGTGGTGGGCAGCAACATCTTCAATATCCTTTGCGTGTTGGGAGTTTCGAGCACCATCGGACCCACCGGCGTTGCCATCAGCGCTTCGGCAATGGCTTTCGATATTCCGGTGATGATTGGGGTCGCGGTCGCCTGTCTTCCAATCTTCTTGACGGGACATCTCATTTCTCGTTGGGAAGGCGGATTGTTCCTTTTTTATTACGTGGCTTACACTTCCTACCTTGTGCTCAATGCGACGGGACACGGCTTCCTGCAGAGCTATAGCAACGTGATGCAGTGGGTTGTCATTCCCCTTACCGGTATCACGTTGGCGGTTTCGGCTTGGCGGAGCTTGCATGGACGTGACATGACTGCAAAGTAAGCGGATGCCAAGTGGATACTGGCGAACATCGCGGTTAAGCGAATTCTTTTTTGGCTTTAGAAAGTAAATGATCCCGAAACTCACACGCATTCAGTGGTTGATCTGCATTGTTGCCGCGATCGGATTCGCGTTCGATATTTACGAATTGCTGATGCTGCCACTGATTGTGCGGCCAGCGCTGCAGGAGTTGATCGGGGCCAGTCCGGGGACACCGGAGTTTGAGTTTTGGGTTGGTATGCTATTTTTCGTGCCGGCCATGGTGGGTGGGCTGTTCGGTTTGCTGGGCGGTTATCTGACCGACCTGCTGGGTCGGCGGCGAGTGCTCGTGGCCAGCATTTTGCTGTATGCGTTTTCGGCATGCGCGGCGGGGTTTGCCACGTCCATTGAAATGTTACTGATTCTGCGCTGCTTGACGTTTGTGGGCGTGTGTGTCGAATTCGTGGCCGCGGTGGCGTGGTTGGCAGAGTTGTTCCCCGACGTCAAGCGTCGAGAAGCCGTGCTCGGATTCACGCAGGCGTTCTCATCGCTGGGTGGATTGCTGGTCACCGGAGCCAACTGGCTGGCTCTGCAATACGGAAACCTACTGCCGGAAATTCAGGGCGGACATGAGGCTTGGCGTTACACATTGATTTCGGGAGTGATCCCGGCGATACCCCTCATTGTGATTCGCCCGTTTCTGCCCGAGTCGCCCGAGTGGGAGCGTCGCAAGAACGCGGGCACGCTGAAGCGACCCAGTATCGCTGAACTGTTTTCGCCGAAGTATCGTCGGACAACGATCGTCGCCACGATCATGTTTGCCTGCAGCTATGGTGCGGCATTCGGAGCACTGCAGCATACGCCTCGCATCGTGCCCTCGCTGCCGGAGGTCAAGCAGATGACCGACGGCAAGCCGGTGCCGGTACAGAAGAAGATCGAACAGGAAACGGCCGCTACGGTCAATTTCTATCAAGAGATCGGCGGTCTCACCGGGCGATTCCTGTTCGCGGCCTGTGCGGTCTGGATCGTGAGTCGACGACGACTGATGCGGATGTTTCAGATCCCTGGTTTGATCCTGATCCCGCTGGTGTATTTCTTCCCAGCTCGCGACAACCTGGAATTGTTGAAGTGGGGAATTTTCTTTGCCGGTATGTTGACCATTGCGCAGTTCAGCTTCTGGGGCAACTACCTGCCACGAGTTTACCCGGTGCATCTTCGCGGCACGGGCGAAAGCTTTGCAGCCAATATTGGCGGTCGCATGATCGGCACTTCTGCCGCACTGGCGACGACGACGTTGACTCCATGGATGCCCGAAAAATCGACTGCGCTCGCCGCAGCATGTATTGTCCTGGCGGTGTATGTGATCGGTACGATCGCCTGTTTCTGGCTCCCGGAACCCGGTACCGAAGATGTGGAAGATTCGTAAAGCAACGATGAAAAGCGTTGCCCGGCACTACGAATCGAACTGCTTGCGACGGCTGCGGATAAGCTCGCTACGGCGTGGACCGCAACAGGCATCCCGATCGCAGCGTCGCTAAACTGACGTGCATGTCGATCGAATTCAATCGCGCCGTGCCGTCGACTCGGAACCTCTGGCTGCGACGTTTCGCGGTTCTCGCCATCAGTCTGCTGATGCTGCGAGTCTTAGCGACAATCTTGTGGGAGTACCGGCTCTACTTTCCGGCCAACTTCGAGTCGTCGTTTTTGGGCGCGCGACGATACACGTTCACCGGCTTTTACCCGATCGCATTTTACGTTCATATCATCTCCAGTCCTGTCGCCTGGTTGCTCGGTAGCTTCTTGTTCGTCACCGGCGGACGTGCTTCATTTGCGAAGGCACATCGCCGAACCGGACGCGTGCTTGTTGCCATCGTCATGCTGGCGGTGCTGCCCAGCGGATTGGCGATGGCGGCTAGCGCCCAAGCAGGCCCGATCGCTGGCGTCGGATTCGCATGCCTGTCGATCGCGACCGCCGTTTGCGTTTCGATGACGGCATGGCAAGCTCGAAAGCGAAGATTCAAGTTTCATCAACAATGGGCAACTCGAACCTATCTTCTGCTCTGCTCACCGCTTCTACTAAGAGCGATATCAGGTGCGACGATCGCTGCCCAAATGGATTCACCGTGGACCTACCGAGCGAATGCCTGGCTGAGCTGGCTCGTGCCGCTGCTGGTTTACGAGATCCAAAAGTTGATGAGGTCTAACCGTGAATAAAAACGTCTCAATCATTCTTGCAGCTACTTGTCTTGTGTTAACGACCGTCGGTTGTGGCGGCGATTCTTTGCAGCCGATCGATGTCCGTAACGCAGAGTTTTCGTCGCCTCAGGACTACACGGATTACGATCGGGAAATGCAAGAACGATCCGCCGGCCAGAGAGATTGATCCATGAAGCGAATCCATTCAAAAGTCGCATTCACGCTGGTCGAATTGTTGGTGGTGATCGCGATCATCGGCGTGTTGGTGGGACTGCTGTTGCCGGCCCAACGTACTGCCCGCGAAGCCGCGCGCCGAATGTCATGCTCCAACAATGCGAGGCAAGTCGGACTCGCCATGCACAACTACGCGAGCGCGCATCGACAACTGCCGATGCAGATGGGCGGCACGTTTGATCCACAATCCGATCATGGCGGGACGTCGTCACCGGGAAACAATCGTTATCGACTCAGTTTTTTGGTTGGTCTGTTGCCCTACATCGAACAACAGGCGCTGTGGGAAACGGTCTCTCGAGAAGACGTGCTCAACTCATCCGGTGGATTTGCCCCGATGGACCCGGCACCGTGGACGCGGCAGTTCGACCCATGGCAAACCGACATTCCAATGCTGAGATGTCCGTCCGATCCCGGGTCGGGGTTACCTGGGCACGGCAGGACGAACTTCGTCACCTGTTTGGGCGATGCGACTCACTGGATGAACTCCGGTGCAACACGTTGGAACATTGAAGAACGACGCTGGACGGATGATCGTATCGGACAAGTGGCCGCGTCCGGTCGGGGTGTCTTTATCCCACGGCAAGTGATGCGACTCGCCGAGATCACCGACGGACTTGCCAACACGATCATGATCGGTGAAGTCGCCACGGATTTGGGTGACCGCGATATTCGCACCAGTGGTTCCCTGAGGGCGGATTGGGAACGCGTTCACGACGAACCGAAACTGTGTCAATCCGGGATTGATCCGGCTCGTCCAAATTTTTGGACCAGCGATGCTGTGTTTTCCCCGCGCGATCAGTGCCGGGGGATGCGATGGGCCGATGGTGCGGCGTTGTACACCGGATTCAACACGATTTTGCCGCCCAATCGCGAGATCTGCGTCGCCGGCGGTGACTCCGGCATCGGCATGTTGCCACCATCGAGTCGGCACCAAGGCGGCGTGCACGTGATCATGGCTGACGGAGCCGTCAAGTTCATCACCGATTCGATTGAGGCTTCCGACTCGACATCGGCAACGGTGATTTGTGACGGCACCGGATCGCGGGCACCGGGCGAGGTCAGTCCCTACGGATTGTGGGGCGCGCTTGGGACGCGAGCCTCGGAAGAATCGATATCCGAATCCGACCTTTAGTTCACCGCTGCCTGGTTAGTGGATGCGGCTTAGGTGTCGGCCGTTTTACCACGACCCGTTCGATGAACAACTCGGCTCCATTGCGTCCAACCACTCTGAGGTCGGAACCGTCGTGCTGGCTGTTGTCGAAGCGAGCGTTGTTGAGCGTGAACTCGAACTCCTTCCAGTTACCGTCACCGATCAATGGCTTAGAAGCAGAATCGGCATAGCTACTCTGATCGCTATTGAACTGAATCAATAACGATCCGGGTGTCTTGTCAAGAACCGATACTTGAACCGTGACCGGATAGGAACCTCGTTGATTGTCGGTCAACCCATCGTGTACATGAAAATAGACGAAGGCGTTTTCATTTTGATCATCAGTACGGAGACAACGAATGGCTGCTTTGTCGCTTATCCGAACCTTCTCGGTTTGGCCATCGCCGGGTTCGACTAAGTACACACCGTGGGATCGGCCCGATGACCAGGATGCCTCCGATTCGTCAAACGACTCAGTCACATACGTGACCGGTCTGGCTGCTGGACCGCCACCACGATCCAACGATTCGGCATCCTCACCTTCAACGTAGGCAACGCGTGTTGCCCGATCATAACGTCCTCGAAACGCGACCAAAGCATCACAAGTTGTGTCCACCATCCACTGATCGAGTGCCTCAAGGAGACGCCGACGCACATCCGCGTAAGCCGGGTCGGCGATCAGATTGACGAGCCCATGCGGATCCCGTTCGTAGTCGTAAAGTTCTTCCAAAACACGATTACGATAAAATCGTAATCGTTCGCGAACTTTGGAATCCAACTTGGCAGCGTTCACCATTGCTTCCCATGTCGCTCCCTGGCCGAAGTCTGAGTTCTCTGCTTTACGATCGGTTCCATAAAAAAGGTTGACGATGTAACCGAAGCGTCGGTCCTGGACGCTGAACATGGGCGTTCGACCCGGAGAAGTACCTTGGTAGTAATAGCCGAATGTGTACCGCCGAGTAGGTTCAACCTCGCGCCAATCTTCTTGCAACAAGTTTTTGAACGAACAGCCTTGCATTCGTTCAGGTTTCGCATAGCCAAGCAGATCGAGCATGGTGGGGGCCAAATCAATCGCATTGACGATCGCATCCGGTATGACTGTGCCACCGGCCGAGTTGCCCGGCAATTTCACCATCAAAGGGATTCGCAAGCTGTCGCGATAGACATTGGCTTTCGCGAACGGCATCGAAATTCCATGGTCAGAAAGAAAAACGATGACGGCATCCTCGGCGATCCCCAAATCAGTCAGCGTTGCTATGATTGCGCCGACGACATCATCCGCACGTCGAACGGAGCTGTAGTATTCCGCCATCTCCGTTCGCACCGGCGGCAAGTCGGGAAGAAATCCGGGCACCGCAACTTCATCGCTTCGATAAATCCGCGACGCTGGCTTCAGGAGAGGAATGATGCTCGCGACTTCGCTCCAGCGTTCTTGTTCGCGACTGCCGTGAAACGGGCGATGAGGATCCATCGTGTTGGCCATCAAGAACAGCGGTTGATTCTTGGCCGACGCATCTTCGTAGACTTGCTTGACCAAATCCGCGTAGATCTTGGGGTCACGACCCTGATTAGTTTCGTTCCGATCGGCCTGAAAATCCCAGTGATAATCGCCCACTCCTTTGTTGATGATGGCGGTGAAATAACCCGCTTGCCGCAATATGTCGGGAAGGGTCGGACAGATGGGAGTGATCGAAACGAATCCTTCCGATTTGGTGGTGTGGGAGTGACATCCGGAAAGCATCACGTGACGTGACGGCGTGCAAACAGAAGCTTGGGCAAACGCATATTCGAAGCGAACCGACTTTGCGGCCAAGCGATCGATGTTCGGCGTCGGATTCTCCACACTGCTGCCGTAAACGCCCAACGAATCCCAATTCATATCGTCGACGGTCAGCAGGATCACCGGCGGCTGTCGCCCATTTCCCTCTTCGGCAAATGTATGGCGGTTAGTCGCTAGAAGGATCGCCGTGCAGCAGATGCACCCGCTCACGAGTTTGAAGATGCTCATAAAAATCACAGCTCTTCTTGAATCACTTCGCGATTAGCTTTTGTCCCGAGTGCTCCCCACAAGCCGAAAGGACTTGCGCTGCCCGGTGGCAAGTAGGTCGTTTCGGCGACCTGAGGGCTCGTCAGATTGCCGGCTTCGATCGAATCGGTGATGAACTTCACCGCGCCATCGCCCATCAAGACGTGACATCCGCCTTGATGACGGCTGCCCGGCGGGAAAACGCCGTCGGATAGATCGTTGACCCGTCCGCAAACTTCGCGGTTGGGCGGCAAGATGGTCGTCATCCCCGTATAGAATGGGCGTCCAAGAGCCCATTTGTAGCCCCGCTTCTCTTCGGCCGTTCCCAGTAGCGTGATCGGGGCGACCATCGGCGTTGCCCAAAATTGCGGACGCAGCGGATCGGTGGAGACGCCGCACGCCGTGGCTGCCCCCGATGCGGACGGAAACAATGTCGTTAAAGCAAGATGAGTGCGTTTGTCTTGATCGCCAAGATCGGTGACGATTTCGCCAGCAGCAATGGTGTTGGAAAGTCCGTCCGGTACATCGCGAAAACGCGTCCTCTCGCGTGGCGCGAACAGTCCACGGTGAACCGCGCGGGCACGTTCCTCGTTGACCGTCGACGCCGTGTTCGCGTCTAAACCCGTATCAAGACGTTGAGCACCGTGATTCCATAATGCGGAGTCTCCCAAACAGGCCCCGTAGTTCGTCCGGCCTTGCGACGGTAACCCAACGCCAGGATCGCTGGGGCATCGCAACGTCGGAATGTTGGTTAAGTAGGGCGGGTACTCCGCGATCGCGTGATCGGCGATCGCACGCCGGGGCGATGGCCCGAACGGAGGAAACACCGACGTTGTACCCGGGGCAGTCAGCGGGTTTGACATCTGCTCCCACAGCGCCTGTTGCTCGAAGAACGGCGTCAACGCAACCAGCCAACTTAGTTCGTAGAGCGCGTTGCCCGTGCCGATTGTCGCAAGTGGATTGCCTCGCCAATTCGCGCCGGGGCGATGGGTCGTCCCCACCATTTGCTGCGGCAGAAGATTGAATGCCGCGTGGTAGTTGTGCATCGCCAACCCGAGCTGCTTGAAATTATTGCCGCAGCTCATCCGGCGAGCCGCCTCGCGAGCCGCCTGAACCGCTGGCAAGAGCAAGCCGACCAAGACGCCGATGATCGCAATCACCACCAGCAGCTCAACCAACGTGAATCCGAGACGACGGCGAGGTTCGCGAAATCGAAGGCTACTCATTGCAGGATCCGGGGAATGTCGGAGGTAAAAAGAAGGCGAGTCGTTTCGTTGAAGGTCACTACCGACCTTCGGTGCCAGGTTCGCGCGGAACGCTGTCTGGATTTTCCGCCGCGTACTGCTCGAGCGCGTCGTGATCCGCGATCGTACCCGCCTGCTGACCACCGCAGCCGACCGCCAAACCGAGCAATAATCCGAAACACCATTTACACATTTGGAAGCCTGTTGTCGGGCGGGGGTTGCGGCATCTCGTGAAAGCTGAAATGAGGTGCGATCGCGAATTGGCGCGAATGGATGATGGATCGAGCGCCACTAAGCAGCAAATAACGGAAACCGAGGCTAATTTACGTCAACTTCCTGAAAAAACGGAAAATTTCTGGCTAATCCCCGCTGAGGCGACATTTCTCGAGTAAAGAATTCTCGTCGATCGCTATTTCCTACTGAGATTTGAAAACCTTTCCTGGAAGTCCCTTCACCCAGCGTTTGTCATGAACCAGAGCGAAGAGTTCGTACGGTTGATGACCGACTATCAGGGGAGACTCTACGGTTTCATTTTGTCAATGGTTTGCGATGTGAACGAAGCCAATGACCTGCTCCAGGAAACCAATCTCGTCCTGTGGCGCCAGTCGGACGATTTCCAGATGGGATCGGATTTCAAAGCTTGGTCGTTTCGCGTCGCCCATTTTCAAGTCATGGCGATGCGCCAGCGAAAAATCCGAGATCGCCTCGTCTTCGATGGTCCGCTTCTTGAAAGCATCAGCTCCAGAGCCCGCTTGAACGACGATCACTACCAGCGGCGACAAGGCCGACTGGATGATTGCCTAAAGCGATTGTCGAGCCAGCACCGCGATGTCGTCTGCCGGTTCTATGAGCAAAGAGAATCGATGGCAACCATCGCCAAAGCGCTGGGACGCAATCCGAATGCCGTCGGTCAGATGCTTTTTCGAATCCGAAAAAATCTGCTCGCCTGCGTCTCCGCAAGCGCTCATGAAAAGGTCACACCATGACTCTTGATGATTCAAACAGACGCGAACTTGAACGCATCCTGTCACTCCTCGCAACCGACGATTTCGACGAGGCGGTACGAGGACGTTTGAGCGAACTCATTTCACAATCGAGTGAAGCTCAACAGATCTATTTGGATCATTGCCAGATTCACGCGATGCTTCGCGAGTCGGCCGGACTGCTCGGCACCATCACGTACCCCGATGTCGCCAGCGTCGCGCCGGCTCTGATCGTTCACGAGTTGACAACCGTTGTTGGTGATGCTCGGCGCCCGCTGCTTATCGGCATTCCGATCAATCATCCCATCACTTGGTTGGCGGCGCTTGCGACAGTGATGTTGATCGGCTGGTTGTCTCTGGAATCCATCCGACCGCATCGGCTTAATCAAAACGTCGCCGAAGTGCCGATCGCGAGCAGTGAACCCGCAGCGAAGAATCGGCCCGCTGCTCCGCCCGGCCAAGTTGTCGCAAGCATTGTCGAGAGCGTCGGTGCTTCACTGGAATCGCCCGCCGGATTCTTTAGCGTCGTTCCCAAAGACGGCTTCCCCGGAACGACGGGCTCCTATCGCTTGATCCGCGGTGTGATCGGAATTCACTACGCCAGCGGTGCTCGTCTGCTCGTCTCCGCACCCGCCGAGTTTGAACTGATCTCGGTCGATCGAATCCGCCTGAGCTTGGGGCGATTGTCGGCGCACATGCCAACCGAAGAGTCGAAAGGGTTCGCCGTCGAGACACCCAGCGCAACGGCCATCGACTACGGGACCGAATTCGCCGTCGAAGTGGCCGCTGGTCTTGAATCCAGCGATGAATTCCACGTGTTCACCGGCGAGGTGAGCGTCCAGCCGCGCGAACCCAATCAAGAATGGCCGATCAGCATGACATCGGGACAGGCGATCCGGTTGGACCACGAAACCAACACTCCGGCTGGCATCGGATTGGACCCCATCCGTTTCATCCGCCGCTTTCAATCTCCGCCAAGTCCTTACGCCGCTGCGGTAATGCGACTCAAGCCAGCCGCGTACTTCAAGATGGAAATCGACGAAGAAGAATTGCAACTGCGTGACTCGGTCGATCCGCAAAGGACGGCTCGGATCTTCTCTCGCGAACGTGAATACATTCCTTGGTCAGCCGGAATCGATGGCGGATCGTCGCTACGTCTGAATGGAAACATCAGCCGAGCTTACGCCGTCGCTGGCGAGTATCCCCAAACGTCCGACGATCAATTGACGGTCGCGGCTTGGGTCTACGCCAACAGTCGACCGCTCTGGGCCAGCATCGCGAAGAATTGGGGCGAGGGAGCCGATCCGAATCAACGTGGGCAATTTCACTTCGGTTTGAAGGGCACAACGGGGCAACTCGAAGCGCACCTGAATGACATCGATGACATCGAAAAATTTGCGATCGAGACCGAGCCATTGCCGCTCAACCAATGGCATCACGTGGCGATGGTGGCCGACGGTTCGCGATTGCGGCTGTACCGAAATGGGAAAGAAGTCGGGTCAGTTGCCTACACGAAGATCGTCGGGTCACCCAACCTCCGAACACTCTCGATCGGATCCAAGTTAGATGGATCAGGATCATGGATTGAGCCCTGCAACCGAGGTTTCTGGGACGGCAGCATCGATGAGCTGGCGATCTTCAATCACGCCCTCGATCGTCGTGATATCGCCGAACTCCACAAAATCGGACGAGACCTACTTTCCCACGTTAGCCCTTAGTCAATGAACAAACTCCTTTCCTAGTCAAGCCTTTTCACTTCATCCACCGAGCATTCACTTTTCAAAAGTTCTCGAGGTTCCTTATGAGAATGTTTTTACTTATCGCCACGTTGGCAACCCTGTCGATGTCGACGATCGCCCGCGCCGACATGATTACCTATGTCCAAGGCTCGTTACCAACCGCTGCCTACACGCACCAAGATGCGAGCGTGCGCAATGACTTAGGGCAAACCACCGCCAAGAACAACTCGGCTCGTATCTTGGTGGGTGGGTTAAGCGGAGCTTCGTTTCGCGGCCTGATGAGCTTTAACCTCGTCGACATTCCGACCAACGCCATCGTCAATAGCATTTCGTTAAGGATGCGATACGAAGCGGATACCGCGACGAGCCCGAGCGTTGGTGGCGTCCAGCCCGTTGTTCTTCGATCCATCAACAACACTTTCAGCGAATCCACCGCCACCTGGGACAATACATTCGGGAGTTCGATGACGCTTGGGACGACCAACCTATCGACGGTCAATATCGACCCCGAGGGTGCCGGCTTCACGACGTTCGCCAGCACGTCCGATTTCGTCAGCCTCGCGCAGACCGCCGTGACCAATGGTTCACCGCTGAACTTCGCGATCTTCGCACCCAACGCCGATGCTCAGACGCCGAGAAACATTTTTCGTTTCTTCTCTAACAACGATGGCACGGCCGCCAATCGACCCGAACTTTCCGTCGACTTCACGGCGACACCCGTCCCCGAACCGAGTTCCATCATGCTGGTCGCCGGTGGCCTCGCATTGGCCGCGTATCGTCGACGTCGCGCGACTCACAAGTAAGCGACACTGCCGCATGTTCCCGATCAAACTCACACACGCCATCGCCAACGGATGTTTGGCGTGCTGCGTTATGTCCGCCGCGATCGCCGAACCGGTCACATTGAGCGTGGCGCTTGATGATGGCGAGGTAGTCAATGTCAAGCAAATCGGCGACGATCGGCCGACCGAAGAGCTCGAAGCGCTCGTCCGGCGTGCCGATCGGTCGACGGTTGTCGTGAATCCGAACCGAGCGATCGGCGGCACCATCAGCGGCGGTGATCACATTGCGATCAGCAATGAGATGCTGGTCTGGTTCGACACCACGATCGAGGAAAAATTCTTCTCCGGCGGCGGTGGGATGCTTCGCGGCGTTTGGCTGCTTCAGCGTGATTCGAGCGGGAAGCTTGACTTCAAATACAAGAGTGAAAAAGGCTGGACGCCCAACGCACTGTTTCCCGGTCAAGGCGCCCCGATCGGTAACGGACGCGGCGACGCTTGGCAGATCCTGGTCGCGCTTGAGGAGTCGGGTTTCGATGTTTTCCGCGCCAGCGGAACGCCCCAAACTCGGATCGTCGATGACGGCACGTATGACCCCGAACTGAAAGCACTCACCTACCGTTTCGGCGGCACACTGCGATCGGGAACGGGAACCGAAAAGTTTCCGTACAGCAGCAACTTCGGCACCGAGGAAGCACCGGCGCGACTGAACTATGTCGCGGCTTACCGGGTCTTCGAAGACCGACAAGGCATCGATGGCGCGAGGGTCGATTGTTCCTTCACCGTAAGAGTCGCATCAGGCGAAGGACTGCACGACGCCGCGCCCGTTGAATCGGTGGTGTTCTCGTTCGGAATGAGTCGTGTCGATGTGATGGAGCCGATCCGACTGCAATATCTCCGACCGCTCAATCGAGATTGGGTGCGGGGACCATGGAAACGCGATGCCAATGGTGACTTGGTCAATGATGGGAAAGATGACGCCGTGGAGGGCGAAACTCGCTTCGCGCCCAATCCGTCGGGCAAGAAGCCCGAAGCGAAATACATTTTCGGAACGATCTTTCGCGATGCCAGCGACGTGATCGACGTTGCCTATTCGGCTGCAACCGGTTCGGAAATTTCCAAGTCGATGCGATTGAGAGTGGTCAGCAATGTCAACTCGGCCGGAGGCGTCGATTGCTTCAAAGCTGGCACGTACATGCAATACATTTACGACTTACCTCAGAGCGGTTTCGTCCACGACATCAAAATCGGTGACTTCGCCCAGGGCGGTCCCATCGGATCGATGCCTCAGGGATCATCGATTACCAGTAACCACAATCTTTTCTTTGACTACGACCTACCGTAAACGCCACACTAGTTCAATGCGGCTTCGGCCATTGATGCCGCTTCGGTGTCGGGATAACGCTCGATGATTTTTCCCATCATCGCCTTGATCCGCGGAGCGGTCGCGCGACCAGATTGAATCGCCTTTTGCGTTAGCTCCCACAACTTCATCGCAGCGATCTGCTGTTGGATCGAATCATCCTTCGCCAACAGCGACGACTGCTCTTCGACGGACGCGGGTATGTCGTAACCCGCAAACTGCTGCTGGATCGTTTCGTACAACCGATAAGACTTCCAAAGCACTTGGTCATTTTGAGTTTGATCTGCCTCGACGATCAACGCCTGCATTTTGTCTTGCACGTAGGCGCTGAGTTTCTCGCCCGCCGCCTTCGTTTCCGGCTTTCGATCGCGGGCAAATCTTGACACCATTTTCGCGGCCGACGCGTAGTCTCCAAACTCAACCTGCCGCCACGTCGGGATGATTTCGGCGGGCATCGATGAAGGGTCGACGTTCCAATGAGAACTGGCTGCGGCCTTTTGCATCGCTGCCGGAATATCACCACCGTTGACGTAACTCAATTCACCGTCGGGGCCGATGATGCGAGCTTGCCAGATATTATTCAAACTGACTTCGTTAACACCGGCGCGTCGTTCGAGGGACCGATCCACGTCCATGATCACGGGTACATTGATCCCAATTTTCTTGACGTACTTCGCTATCTGATCGGGAGAAGATCCCGAATTGACCGCGATCAGCATGACGGGCTCGGTTTGGTTTGCTTGAGCCGCCGCGAGAACCTCCGGCCATTTCTCACGGCATCGTGGACAGCCCTCTTCGAAAAAGTAGAGAACGATCGACTTGCCCCGCATCGCATCGGTCGATATCGGCCCGCTGTTGATCCAAGCTCGTGGATCTTGCGGTAAGTCAATGCTTTTCGAAGGGTTGTCCTGTCCGGTAACGAGGCTGAAGAAAAAGCAGACAACCAAAGTACTGAAAAATACGTGACGCATTGGTCACCTCCTGTGCTCGATGGACACGCGTGCTTGGGACAGTGTACACGCATCGGACTGGCTTGAAACTGTTATGACTCCAGACATCGTTTGCAGTAAAGGCATTGTAATTCCCGCTGGAAGCGTGCTTGGTCTGCGAGCATTGCGATATGACTAGGCACTTCGGCTGTTCTATTTTCGCGAAAGTCGGTGGTGCCTACATTCGAGCACGAACGCTCGTCGTTCATTCCTTCGTCGATTGCCACGACGATCAAAGTTTAGATTTCCGCTCGCCAAACGGTCGGTTCCCTTGTCAGAGATTCCGTTTTCGATTGTCGTGATTGCCATCGTCGCGACGCTCGGCTTGTTGGTCGGCGGTGTTCGCATTCGTGGACTCGGACTGGGTTCAGCCGGTGTGCTGTTTGTTGGTATTGTGGCAGGCCACTTGGGTTTCGCGATCGATCACGAGATAGCGCATTTCGCCAAAGAATTCGGGCTGGTGTTGTTTGTCTTTACGATCGGATTGCAGCTCGGTCCAGGCATTGTGCGGCTTTGGAAACGGCAAGGTATCGCGTTGAATCTGTTTGCGGTCTCAGTCGTCATGCAAGGCGTGGGACTTGTGCTGCTGATCAGCTATTCACTTGGCTACGACGTCAATGTTGCCGCGGGCCTATTCAGCGGAGCCACAACGAACACGCCGTCGCTGGGGGCCGCTCAACAAGCGGTCGCCGGGTTGCCCAGTGAGGGCTCTTCACAGACAGGTTTGCTTGCCACCGCCTACGCAGTTGCCTACCCGGGCGGAATTCTGGGAATCATTGCATCAATTTTGGCATTGAAGTATTTTTGGGACATCGATGCCGCGCGAGAAGAGCAAATTGCTCGGATTGCGAGTGGCGACGTTGAGCACGAACCGATTGAACGCAGGTGCATACTGATCGACAACACCCGACTCTCGGGCGTACCGTTCGGAGAGATTCCCGGTTTGGAAGAAACCGGCGTGCGGATCTCGCGGATCAAACGTCGCGACGATGAACAGGTTCATCCCGCGACCGAGACGACAGCGATTGAATCGGGTGATGTGATCCAAGTCGTAGGAACCACCAAGGGACTCAATCGCTTCCAGCCTTTGATTGGACAGCAAAGCAGCTTGGATTTGATGACTCGTGACGGCGATGCGAAGTTTCAGCAAATCGTCGTCACTGCGCCTGCGGTGCTCAACAAGTCGCTGCGAGAATTGTCACTTGATCATCGTTTTGATGCGACGGTCACACGACTAAGACGCGCTGGTATAGAAATGACTGGCAACGGATCAACACGTCTTCAATATGGTGATGTAGTTCAGATTGTCGGAAGGTCAGATTCATTAGCACGAGTGACTTCGCTGTTAGGAAACTCCGTCAAGTCGCTCGATGAAACCAGATTTGCCCCACTCTTCTTTGGCATCGCGGTTGGCGTCCTGATCGGCATGATACCGATTTCGTTGCCCGGATTGCCCTTTACCGTCAAGTTGGGGCTTGCCGGTGGTCCGCTGATCGCTGCAATCATGTTCAGCATGCTCGGGCGACTCGGAGGCTTTGTCTGGTACATGCCGAATTCAGCCAACTTGGCGATACGTGAACTGGGCATCATTCTGTTTCTCGCCTCTGCGGGGCTAACGGCGGGAGAAACGTTCTTTCGCTTTGCCATGACACCGCAAGGCATGGGCTGGATGGTCGCGGGGTTTGCGATCACAACGATTCCGCTAGTAACAACAGCTATTGTCGCTCGCACGTTTTTCAAGCTAGATTTCTTGACAATCTGCGGAGCCATCGCTGGCAGCATGACCGATCCGCCTGCGCTCGCGTTTGCATCATCGCTCTCCGAGACACAAATTAGTCACAAGGCATACGCGGCCGTCTATCCGTTGACGATGATTCTTCGAATCATCGCCGCTCAAGCAATCGTGTTCGCTCTGGCGTAGTTCGACTGGCACGACGCATCGTGCTGATTTCATGTGCCGATGATCTGCAAAACTCGCGCGGCTGTTTCTTCAACTGTAGAATCGGTGACATCAACGATGGGCACTCTTAAATCTCGGTACATCCGTTCCGACTCCATTACCTCACGAATCGTATGTTCAAGACCCGCGTATTTAATTTCTCCCTTTGGATCGTGCGCAATCACATCGGCAAATCCATTGACTTGCATACGACGACTTCGAATTTCCGAGAGTTGCTTGGGCTTTATCGTTAGCGCAATGACTTTTTTCCGATGTTTCTTGACTTCTTTAGGAAGTCCACATTCGGGTGCAAATGAGACGTTGGCGACTCGGTACCCCAGCCAACCCAGATAAGCAGAAGTCGGTGTCTTGCTCACTCGGCTGACCCCCAACAATATTAAGTCTGCTTGGTCGATCGACTCCAATCGTCGGCTATCGTCGTGCTGCATCGTGAATTCCCAGGCGTCAATACGATCGAAGTACTGGGAATCGTGTGAATGAACGAGCGAGACATCTTGCGCCGCTGCTGCGCCGATATGCTGAGCCAGGAACGATACCGCCGACCCGGTCAAATCAAAGCAGGGAATTTTATCTTCAGCGGCCATCGCTTCGAGCGCAAACTTGTTTTCACTTTCCGCAAAAGAATGAAATAGAATTGCGTTACGCCCAATGTGCTTGGCGTACGCTTGGCGGGTTCTTTCTGCTGACGTGCAAAAAACATGGTATTTCGGAGATACCTTGATCGTCGGAAATTGCGACAGTACTGCGGTCAAAAAGTGCCGGGGAAGTCCGCCCGTTCCGTCGGTGAGGACATGGATTTGCTTGCCCCTTTGAGAAACGGACTTCCGTTTTGTCGCTTTCTTGATCGGCGATTTTTTTTCAACGGCGGACTTCTTCGAATGCTTAGCGGACTTCTTTTTCACAGTTGGAACCGTTTGAAATTAGAGACGATGATTGGCGGGTAAAATCACGTGCTTTCGTTCTGTTGCTGAAAGCCATCTACATCGACATGATTTGTTTTATCACGTTTCAACGATGCGGCGTTAGCTAGAACTGGAAGGTTGTAGGCAAGTTGCGTGTCAGCGAACATTGCGAGGAAACAGTGACGGGATTTTGAATTTAACATAGTCAGCGTACAGACATCGATTCAATTTGGTATTCTCGGCAACATGACATTGATTCATGCTTTCGAGATGCTTCCCAACCCGCCGGCCGCGGTGCCCGATGTCGTCGCGGTATTTGGCGGCGATGCCACTTTGCGATCATGGTCGATGCAGACATTGTCGGCTGATGGCGACGTGACACAGTTTGACGGTGAGACGACGAAATGGTCCGACCTTCGTGACGATTTGGCGACCGCCTCGCTGTTCGACATGGGGGGTGGAAAACGGACGATCATCGTTCGCGGCGCCGACAGATTCGTCAGCGATCATCGACCGGAAATCGAAAAGTATCTCACCAAGCCGGGATCGGCATCGCGTTTGATTTTGGAACTCGAGACACTCGCCTCGAATACCAAAATTTACAAAGCGATTCTCAACGACCAATTGCTGGTGGCATGCGGGAACGCGACCGACGCGAAGGCTGGTGTCACCGCCGCGACTCGTCGCAAATTCATCACCGGTTACATCGCGCCGCGACACAAGACAAAAATCGAAAAATCCGCCGCTGATGCAATCGTCGAAATGCTCGGCGACGAAATCGGGATGATCGATACAGAGATCGCGAAGCTCTCGCTTTACATAGAACCTTCCGCGAAGATCGACGAGACGCTGGTGCGAGACGTTGTTGCGGGTTGGCAAGGCAAAACCGTTTGGCAGATTACAGATGCGATCGCCGCCGGTGACGCAGCCGAAGCGATTCGCCAACTCGACAAGCTACTCAGCGGCGGACAACGGGCGATCGCCCTGCTGCCGCAAATCGCATGGTCGTTACGCCGACTTGGAATGGCGATCGCGCTGTTCGAACATCGCGAAAAATCGGGTCGCACGATCCAGATCGAAGATGCCCTTTCGTCGGCTGGTGTTCGTCGGCCGAGTGAGATTCAACAAGCCAAGCAACATCTCAAAGGCATCGGTCGCGGTCGCGGACGAAATCTGCTGCCTTGGTTGCTCGATGCCGATCTGCGTCTGAAGGGTACCCACAGCGCGGAGGGTCGTGATCGATTCTTGCTCGAGCAGTTGGTGATGAAGTTGGCGAAGTCGCCGCAAGCGTGAACCGGGATCGAGCGGAAAAAAAGTCGGACCCCATTTGTGTGAAGCACCCCAAGGGCCGGTTCTCGGCAAATGGGGTCCGACACCTTTTTTCCGTTCATTACCTAGACTTCGAGTTTGCTTCGCTTTACCAAGCAGGTCCTCGAAGGATCGAAAACCAATCCGTGACCGCCCGCGTCCATCATCTGACAAAAAACCCGCAGGCCGTGTCGTGCGATCAAAGACCGCTCGAGCGATGTCGTCGGCAAGACCCACAACATTTGCAGGGGGTGCTGGTCGATAACGACAACGCTGCGGATCGCGTCATCGCTGGGCACGTTGGAAATCATGAAGATGCATCCGTCCAATTCGCTGTCGGCAAAGAGTGGCTCGCCATGTTCATAGAAGCTGCCGTAGCCGTAAGAACTGCTTTCGCGGACAGCATGCTCGACGATCGCGCGGAGGACTTCGATGAACACCGGTGTGGCCACGTCGACATAGATCAGCAACTCGGCTCGCGGTGATGCGGACGCGGCGGTTACCGGCATTGCGTGATCGCTCAGTCCGCTGGTCACGATCGTGGTAACGGGACGACTCGGGGACGCGGGATGAACATGAACCGCGATCAGTGAATCGTCGCATTCCCATACGCTGCCGCGGCTACCGAAACGTCGCTCGAATTCGGATTCGCGAATGTCCGCCCAGACCGACCGCGAAGGGGCCGTCTGAACAACAGGCGTTTCGGTAAGCGGTTGTGGTGATGGCGCAGGCGACACGAGATGGGACGGGAAGCAAAGTTCCGCGACTCGGATCGCTTGCACCCATCGCTTGCCATCGCAACTGACCATGACGTTCGGTTTGACCCGTCTGGCCGCGGCCAGCTTTACCAATTTGGGAACCGTGAACGGTCCGGCATCTCCACTGCGCGTCTTCACCCAATAGCGCAGGGGTTCGGCCTTGCGAAAGGGCAGACCGCTGATGTTCGATGCTTTGAACCAGTGCTCGCCATCGGCGCTGACGCCGCTGTTGGGCAACACCTTTCCATCGGCGACCAATCGGACGAGCGCCTTGGAGGTGATCGGGCCGGCTTTGCCGTTTCGTGTCTTCAAAAACCAGTGTCGGGGCACTCGGGCAGGCCTAAGAAAAGTGGATCGAATCCCCGTGACGAGAACGACGCCGACTGACCATTGTAATTCCCCGAAACGCGTCTACATCCGGTTGCTGGTTCCCTTCGTCAGCGCCATGAAGGCGGATTCGAGGTCCAGTTCCTCTTCGCTGAAACGCCGCAGATCGATGTTGTTTTGGATCAACAGTCGCGGCAAATCGCTGTAATCCTGCACTTCGCTGGCCAGAATCACACGCATCACGCCGTCGCCGATCTCGCAGCCCTGGACTTTGGGATTTCCGGCCAGCAATTCGGCAATCACTGGCATCTTTTCGCGGTCTTGCGGCTGAATCACAAGAACCGTGTGCTGGCGCACCATTCGAATGACTTCGGCCTTGGTCGCGTTTTGCTTCAATTCACCCTTATCGATGATCCCGATCTTGTTACAAACATCGGCAAGTTCCGGCAGGATGTGGCTGCTGACGATGATCGTTTTGCCCATCTCGCCGAGTTTGCGAAGCAGGTTTCGCATCTCGATTCGCGCCCGCGGATCCAAGCCTGATAGCGGTTCATCTAACAACAAAACTTGTGGATCGTGCAGCAAGGTTCGCGCCAGTCCGAGTCGCTGGGTTTGGCCTCGCGAGAGCGTGTTGGCGTAAGCGTCTCGCTTAAAATCCAAATCAACCACGTCCAACATTTCGTCGACGCGTTTGCGACGGGCTTCACCGTTGATGCGATACGATGCCGCGAAGAATTCCAAATACTCGACCACGGTCATGTCGTCATAGACGCCGAAGAAGTCGGGCATGTATCCGACCAGCCGGCGAATCTCTTTGGGCGCCGTGTGAACGCTGTAATCACACACGTAAGCTTCACCCCAACTCGGCTCCAAAAGCGTCGCGATGATTCGCATCGTCGTCGTCTTGCCGGCGCCGTTGGGACCGATGAAGCCGAACAGATCACCGGCTTTCAGATCAAGATCGATACTCTTGATGGCGAATGAATCACCGTACTTCTTTGTCAGGTCGACTGTTTTGATCACGAGACTTGGTTTGCCTAAAGTTATGAATTTGGTCTTAGGGTCGCTTGATATCTGTCACCGGCAAGATGACACGGATGATCGTCAACGCCTCGCCCGTTGGTGTGAATGAATGATCGGGCGCGGTCAGGTCGACGGATGTCAAAGATGAATCGAGGCTCCCGAACAGGATGCATCGGTCGTCGCCCAAAACATGGCTGAGATCCAGATGAGCGAGCGGATCATTTTCGAGGTTGGTGTATTGAGATCCACCGGTCGCGCGATGGAACATCAACATTTCGGCGACGCGAGACACTGAAGTCCTCGCGGTCGGGTCCCAGGCTTGAGTTTCGCTTGAACTTTCGAGTGCCTTTTGTCGGCTGAGCAACCAACGAAAGTTCTTTTGGCGAAGTTTTTCGAGCGACCCGATTCGTGCGCCAGCGCGAAAACGCGTCGGCAATAGATAGACCCAGTTTCGGTAAACCAACTTTGCGTCGAGCAAATCGAACGGCAAAGGGTTGACCAGTTCGCCCTGCAGCAACTCGCTGCCCGGTCGACGCTCGAGCACAAAATCTTGGGCGAGCGATGGCTTGAACGTCACTTGGCCGTAAAAACCTTTGCTGCTTCGGGGTGCCAAGGGAAGCTCGGATATCGATCGAAAATCCTGCAATTGCGACGCCGATGACTCGACCGAATAGACCGGCAAGCGAGCGTCTTCGATCGAGATTTGAATGCCTCCGAACGATTCGCCGGGATAGCCAAAGGGCGCCGTGATCGAGCTGTCGATCTCCGGTGCAATCGATCGCAATAACTCGGTCGGTTCGATTCGGATGTCGTAGCGGGCGGCATCGTGCGTGTAGAGATAGTTGATCGAGAAGCCTCTACCATGCCGCTGGACGGCATCCACGTCAACGATTTCGATTCGGTTACATCGCACCGTGTCGGGCGCGGACGCTGGCGATTTCGAGATGTCGGCGCTTGAGTTGGTCGCAGCGACTGTCGACTGAGATGCGAGCACCACCGACAGTCCGATCGCCATGATCGGGAAGCTGAGCCAACCGAGCAGGGGTCGGCCGAAAACTCGATTGACCAGGAAATAATCGAGCGGACCGATCGCCGCAATCAGCGCCATGAGCGACAAAGCTAAAACAGAAAACCTGAATGTTCGTTGAATGGAAAAACGGTCCAAAGTCGCGCGAGTCTGTCCGGCCAAATCGTTGTAGGCCGTCGACCGGCTGGTGCGTTCCTTCGCACGTTCATCCGTTCGAAAGACGTCGCCGGTCAACCGAGCGATCAAATCCATCCGCTCGGGCCAGTCCGCGAATTGCTGAGATTCCAAGTCCGCCGCAACGACCAGGACCGTCCCAAAGCCGACGGTGTATCGAACGGCAATCGGAGTGCTGATGCGTCGCTGGTCGCGGCCGAGGATCAGAATCTCGCCGCGATTCTTTGGCAGTCGTGCCGCGACAAAAGGTTTCAGCGGAGTTTGGCTCGAGGTGTACGTTTCGATGGCCGATGGGTCGATCGTCGTGCTCTCGGAAATTTCGACCGGCAGGATCTCGCTGAGCCAGGGCGCGGCTTGCATCAATCGCGACGAGTTATCACCGAGCGACAACAGGACTTCGCCGCCGCCGGTCACCCACTGCACGATCGCTTGTTGTTGCCGCGGGCTCAGTTTCGCCAGCAAGTCCGTTCCGCCATGGTTGATGACGATCATGTCGATCCCATCAAAACCCAGGCTGGAATCGGGCATTGAAGTCGGCGAGATCGGACGGGTCACGGCGATGGTGGCGTCGCGATTGAGGATACGATTGACCCCGATTTGGTCGATACCGATCGGGTCACCCAGCACCAACACCCACGGCGTCGATAGCGGAATCATTGCTGGTCCCCTCGCTGGCGACCCGATGGTGGGAAAACGAGCTTCTGCGACGATCGCGTTGCCTGTCGCGTCAAGGTTTTGCAATACCAGCGGCGCCGCTTCGCTGCCGGGAATGACATAAGTCCATGCCGAGGTGTCCGGCGAAGTAGCGTTCGTCGGATAGCGAACTTGGACGCCGTCACCGTCGCGAGTCTCGATCGCGGTGACATGAAGCTCACTCGGAGTTCGAATTCCCACCCACCGTCCGACTCGGTAGTGGCCGCTGATTCCGATCGCGAACGTTTGCGATGATGATGTTTGGCTGTTCGCAGAATCCGCAGCCCCGCAAAGCGCCTCAGATGCGCCCAGCAACAAACCCAACATCAGCCAGCATGCGGAGATCAGTTTCTTAACGGGACTGCGATGCATCACAAACGAATTTCGAGAGAGTGGAAATGATTGAGCGGACGAGGTTACGGTTTTTCGGAATCGGGACACTCACACACCAAACGCTTACAGCCGGGGCATCCGTGACCGTACTTATCTACGAGCGCGGCATTGAGATCGACACCCGCCACATTCGCGATCGTCGCCAACCAAGCGATCACGTCGGCGAACTCTTCGGCAAGGTTCTGTTTGTCGTTACCGCGGAGCGCCGATGCCAGCTCGCCGACTTCTTCCATCAGCCACATAAAAGTGCCGTCCACACCTCGGGCAACATCCTTTTCGAAGTACATTTGATGAATGTGCCGCTGCAAATCAGCGATCGACAGTTCGTCGGAGGATGGATTGGGCACAGACATCGGAGTCGATTCTGGAGGAAGATGGTGGTCAGGAAAGTCGGAAACGTGATCGAATGGGTCGTCGCGAAACGCTTGTAACGTATCGGGCTGCCCCATATCACGGTAGTCAACTACAGTGTTTGCGGTCATTTGGTTCCGCCTCAAGACTCCGCCGCCAATTATTCTAGTGCCTGATGAATGCGTCCTCATCCTCGCCGATCGACAGCGTCCCCGCCGGAACTGCGTATCCGGCCGGGCAGCGGAAGCCAGCGGCGGGCGACGATTTTCATCGTTATCCATTCTATTCGCCGCGTTTTTGGCATGGAATGAGGCCGCTGACCTGGTTTCGGTTACTGCGCAGCGGTCATTTCCGCGTCCATCCCACCCGCATCGGCATTTTGATCGGTGTCACGCTATCGACGCCGGTCAATACGATTCTGGCTTGGTTGGAGTCGCTGATTTTTCGCAGTCAGTTGGCCGTCGCTGAACTTCACGGTCCGCCTGTGTTCATCGTCGGGCATTGGCGCAGCGGAACGACGCTATTGCACGAGTTGATGGTTCGCGACGAACGGCTGAGCAGCCCTTCGACTTTTCAGTGCTTCGCGCCGCATCATTTTTTGGTGTCGCAGTGGTTCTTTCGTCGATTCGCCGGTTGGTTACTCCCGGGCCGACGTCCGATGGACAACATGGCGGCCGGTTGGGATCGACCCCAAGAAGATGAGTTCGCATTGCTGACGTTGGGACTGCCGTCGCCGTATCGCCGAATCGCTTTTCCTAACAACGGCCCTGTCGATCTGGCGTATCTCGATTTTGATGGCGTGCCGGAAGCGGACGTTCAGTCTTGGTTGACCGGACTGCGTTCATTCTTGCAGAAAGTCAGCATCTCGACGGGACGACCGTTGGTCATCAAAAGTCCCACTCACGTCGGACGCATCAAGCAGTTGGCCAATGAGTTTCCCGAAGCAAAATTCATTCACATCACACGCGATCCACGTGAGTTGTTTCCGTCGACTGTCCGACTTTGGCGCGGACTCGATGAAGTGCAAGCCTTGCAAAAGCCCGACGCTAGTCAGCTCGAAGCGTATGTCGTCGAGTGCTTTCGCCGGATGTATGCCGCATTCCACCGTGATCGCGATCAATTGCCCGCGGGTCGCATGTTGGATGTGCGGTACGAGGACTTGATTGCCGATCCCGTCGCCACGCTTCGGAACATATACCAGACATTGCACCTGAGTGACTTCGAGGCTGTCAGTCCCGTCATCGAAGCTTGGGTTGAATCCGACCATCGCCATTACAAACCAAACCAACACCGTCTCGCGGACAGCACCGAAAAGATGATTCGTGATGAGTGGCGAGACTATTTTGAACGATACGGATATTGAACATGATTCCATTGTTTGTTTCTCTCCATCAGGCACGCCTGCTGCTGATCGTCGCCACGGTTCTGATCGCGGTCAGTGGTTGCGGTCGCAATACGTCAACAACGAATGTCGCGGAACAGGCGGAGAAGCCGCCGGTTTCGATCGCGCCGCAAACCTACGAGGCCAGCGCCGATGAGTTGCTGTCTGCGCGATTGCCGAGCGACGAGTCCGCCGATGGCTGGATACGTCTGTTCGATGGTCACACACTCTACGGATGGGAGATCGCCGGTGCGGCAAACTGGCGTGTCGAAGATGGCTGTATTGTGGTCGACGACGGAGCCCAATGTTTGCTGTGCACTTCAGTGCCGTGGCAAGACTTTGAGTTTGAGTTTGAGTTTCGAGCGGGGCCGGAAACGAACAGCGGCGTGTTCTTGCGAACTCCACTGGAACCCGAGGATCCCGCGCTGGACTGCTACGAAGTCAACATCGCGCCCGACGAAAACCCGTTCCCGACCGCAGGCATTGTCAAACGACAGCGAGCGGACGACGCAGCCAAACCGCAGACATTCGACCAGTGGCGAAGCATGCGGACGGTCATGGATGGCAAGACGTTGAAGGTCAGCGTCGATGGCGAACTGGTCACCGATTACGTCGATCCGATCGGCTTGGCGGCGGGCCGAATTGGACTCCAACATAACTCGGGACGAGTCGAATTCCGCAATATCCGATTGCGGCCGTTGGGCCTTACTTCGTTGCTGGATAAAGACTTGTCGAAATGGACGAAGTATCCCGAGATGCAGGGCGAATTCACGATGACGGCGGATGGCGAGCTGCACGTTATCGGCGGTCGAACTCAATTGGAATCAAAAGATCTTTATGGCGATTTTGTGTTGCTGGCCCAGTACAAGCTTGCCACGGCGGAAATGAACTCGGGTATCTTCTTTCGCTGTATCCCAGGTGCCGAAATGATGGGCTACGAATGCCAACTTTCCAACGAGATCAAAGACGGCAATCGTCTGTCACCGGCTGATACCGGAACCGGTGGAATCTTCAAAAGGCAGGATGCCCGCGTCGTAGCCGGCGAGACCGATCAGTGGTCCACAATGGTGCTCAATGTCCACGGACAGAAGGTTGCCGCGTGGGTTGAGGGTATTCAGGTCAGCAATTGGTTTGACGATCGAGACCCGGATGACAACCCGCGAAAAGGACTCCGACTTGAACCTGGCACGATCATGATCCAAGGACACGATCCAACCACCGATGCGAAGCTGAAGCAGATCGCCATCCGCGAGATTCGGTCGCAAAACTAAAGAGCCTTGAATCATGCAAATCGGAACCGTTTCCATCGCCCATTCGATCACGCTCGCTCCGATGGAGGAGCACACGAATTATCCGTTTCGCCTGCTCTGCAAACAACTTGGAGCGAGTCTCGTATGTGGCGAACGCGTCGATGCAAAAGATGTCGCCAAGCGAGATCGCCGAGCGATCAAGTTGTTGCGTACGACCCCGAGCGAGAAACCGGTCGTGGGCCAGATCAGTGGCAGCGATCCACACGAGTTATCCGAGGCAGCAAAAATTGTTGCGGAACAAGGCTTCTCGATCGTCGATCTCAATTTCGAATGCCCGATTCGGCGGTTGATCGGTCGCGGCGAGGGTGGTGCGCTAATGTCCGACCCGCCCGCGATTGCAAGGCTCGTCGCCGCAGTTGTCAAAGCGGTCAATATCCCGGTCACGATCAAGATTCGCACTGGCCCCGACGCCGAACACGAGACGGCGGTCGAGGTGGCGATGTTGGCCGAGCAGGCCGGCGTCGCGGCGGTGGATGTCCACGCCCGCAGCGTTGCGCAGAGTTACGTGGGCGGTCCCGATTGGTCGGTGGTGGCAAGAGTCAAACAAGCGGTGAAGATTCCTGTCTTGGGAAGCGGCGGTGTTCGCGAACCGATCGACGCCGTCCGGTTCCTCCGCGAGACCGGTGCCGATGGGGTTGCCGTCGGACGCGGTTGTCTCGGCAACCCGTGGATTTTTCAACAGGCTCGCGCGCTCGTGCTTGGCGGAGCCACGCTTCCGCCACCCAACGTTAGCGAACGAGCACGAGTGCTCTTGCAACTGGTCGAAGGCGAGTTCTCGTTGTACGGCAACCCGGTCGCCGTCCGCCGTCTGCCCCGCGTAGCCTGCTACTATGCGAAGTTCCTGCCTGATTTCGATTCGTTCCGCAGCGAAATCCAAAAAGTCAAGACCTTCAATGATTTCAAGCGACTGGTCAGGTCTCACTTCGTCCATGGTTAAGTGGACAGTAAGCGTGGCTCCAGAAAGGCAATTTGAAATGAGAATGATATTCAGCGCATTTGCACTACAGTTTGGCAATCCGTGCGTATTCGGGGACGACCCCGTGAACCTGCTCAAGCCGATTACGGAAGTCGGAGCAAAACAAAGTGCTTTGTTTTACTCGAGAATCCGCGAAACGGTTTGCGATTGGAACGGGGCACCATCATGATCCAAGGGCACGATCCAGCCACCGACGCCAGACTGAAGCAGATTTCGATCCGCTCGATCGAGTGATTATTTCCCGCAATCGTCTGACGCCGAGCACCAACTTAGTCTCCGCCGAGGGTTAGCGGATCGTAGAATTGACGACTGCTTGAAGCGACGCCCGCTTCCGCGAATCCCCCAACCAGGAGTGATTGCAGATGAGAACGCGAGATTTAGCATTGATCGGATTGATCACCTTCGGCAGCGCCACTCTTGCCTATGCCCAACCGCCCAGGCCGGGTGGACAAGGTGGACGCGGCGATGGCCCACACGGACCCGACGGGCGACCGCCGGGAAATCCGTTTTTGGAAGTGCTCGACATCAATGGCGATCATGTCATCGACGCCGAAGAGATCAACGCCGCTGCGAAGTCGTTGTTGAAGCTTGACAAGAACGGCGATGGAAAACTCTCAGACGAAGAAATCCGTCCACCGATGTCCCCACCCAATGATCGCGAGCGAAATCAAGAACAAATGCGAGGAGACGGACCACCGCGCGACGGAGGACCGCGCGACGGAGGACCACGCGACGGAGGACCACGTGACGGAGGGCCACGAGATGGAGGGCCGCGCAACGAAGGCCCCAGGGATGGAAACGTCGGACAAGGTCCCCAAGATCCTGGCAGGTTCGTTGATCACGCGATGCAATTCGACGCAAATAAAGATGGACTGCTCAGTCGCGACGAGTTGATGAAATTTGCAAAGCAGATGCCCGGGCATCGACCTGACGGGGATCACGCCGGACCCGATGATCGCGGACCAGATCGTCGCGGCTCCGATCGCCCGAGGCGTCCCGCGACGGATCAGTGAGCTGACGATCGCCACGTTTGTGATCCAGTGCCAATCGTGTCGCCTCGGCAACGCGATTAGGCAAAATCGGGCGGGACATCATCGTCGATGTCCACGTCGAGTTCTGGATCGTCCGACCACGAGGTGCCAGCCAATTCGTCGTCGAGACCATACGCTTCGTCGTACTCGATCGTGTAGTTGCCTTCGCCAGCAGTGGCTTCCAATTTTTCAACGATGTCGCCGATCCGTTGGTCGTTGTCGTAGGGGCCGGCAATGAAGACGGCCTGCCCGTCGCGGCCGAATTCGAATTCTGTCGCGCACTGCGACGAATCAATTCCATCGAAAATTGCGGCGACTTTCGCGTATTGGGGTGTCGGTTCGATATTGAACTTGGCTGCGAAAGCGATCACATGTTCAACGATTTTCTTTGCGGCGGCGGGAGTGATCGTCTGCATCGTCTCGGGGCTCTGCTCGAGTTGTTGCGACAACTCCGACGGATAACAGAACATCGGATGAACGTCTTTCACCCCCAGGCAAAGCCCGTCAATCAAGAATCGCACGACACAAAGCCGACCATCGGGCATCCGGCGGCTGATGAACATGCTGCCAAATTTGCTATCGGTTTGCAGTAGACCTTCGCTCGCCATGCACCGGTCGATCGGACCGGTTACGGCAACGGCGAATTGGCCGGCAAACGATTGCATCCGGTTCTTCTCGCGGGCCGCCATCTTCTTTTTGACGAGTTCTTTGGATCGTTTCTTCGCGATTTTTTTCTGACGTTGTTGTTCTTTGGCGGCCACGGTGTGCATCCTTTCTGAGTGAGTGGATCAGTTGGTTAGCGATGAGCGGAAAAAAAGTGTCTGACCCCATTTGCCGGGGACCGGCCCTTCGGGTGCTTGGCACAAATGGGGGTCAAGACACTTTTTTCCCAACGATCCTTTTCAGCGAACTTCCGACGCGAACGCTCGTAGCGCTTTGGGGAGCGGAAAGTGTACCGACTCTTCACGGATCGACGCGAGTTCAACGGTCGCGCCAAATTTTTCGACGAGCCATGAGATGGTTTCTTGGACGACCGATTCGGGAGCGCTGGCGCCGGCGGTGATCAATACGGTGTCCGAAACTGAAAATTGCGAAGCGTCCAAATCGGCGGGTCCGTCAACCAGATAGGCTTTCTTGCTGTCGTCCGCAGCCAACTCGCGCAGACGCTGACTGTTGCTGCTGTTCTGGCTCCCCAGCACGACGACAATGTCGGCCTGGTCGCTGAGCTTGCGAACGGCTTCTTGACGGTTTTGAGTCGCGTAGCAGATGTCTTCTTTGGGTGGACTTTCGATGCGGGGAAATCGTTGTCGCAGCCTCGCGATGATCCGATTGGCATCGTCGACGCTGAGCGTGGTTTGAGTCAGATACGCCAACTTGGTTTCGTCCGCGATCTGCAACGCATCAACGGCGGCTTCGTCCTCCACCAACACGATCGCTTCGGGAGCTTCGCCCATCGTTCCGATGACTTCATCATGACCTTCGTGACCGATCAATAGAATCGTGAACCCGGCTTTGGCATACTTGATGGCTTCGAGGTGGACTTTGGTTACCAGAGGGCAGGTCGCGTCCAGCGCGGTCAATTTCCGCTGGCGAGCCTCGGCGCGAACCGTCGGTGAAACGCCATGGGCGGAAAACAGAACAACGCTGCCTTCGGGGATTTCCTCGATCGAGTTAACAAAGACCGCGCCCTTCTCGGAAAACGTCCGGACGACATACTGGTTGTGAACAATCTCGTGATAAACGTAGACCGGCGGGCCAAATTTTTGCAGCGTCAAATCGAGCGAGTTGATCGCCATATTGACGCCGGCGCAAAAACCGCGCGGCGCGGCCAAAATGATCTTCATGCGTATTGCAGACTGGATGGGAGGCGACCGATGAAACTTCTTCCCCAGGATAACCGCCAGTCCACCGATACGTCCAACCCGGATGTTCGTCGCGGTCAAGCGTTGGCGGCCCGTTTGGCAAAGTCGCACTATGAAAATTTCGTGGTCGCCAGTGTGTTGTTGCCTCGCCGGCTCCGCCAGCCTTTTTTTGACATCTACGCGTTCTGTCGAGTCGCTGACGATTTGGCGGACGAGTCGCCGTCGCCGGAAATTGCCACCGCACGTTTGGCAGAATTTCAAGCTCAGCTCGACCAGACTTTTCAAGGGCGACCGCCCACTGATCTGAGCGCGGCGCTCGATGAGACCATTCGCCGGTTCGAGTTGCCCAAACAACCTTTCGACGATCTGTTGGATGCTTTTCGCCAAGATCAAGTCAAAGTGCGTTATCAAGACTGCGCCGAACTTTATGATTATTGTCGTCGTTCGGCGAACCCCGTTGGTCGGCTCGTTTTGGGGTTGGGACAGTGCGTCGATGATGCCCGCTGTGAACTGTCCGACGAAATCTGTACCGGCTTGCAGTTGGTCAATTTTTGGCAAGATCTGTTGCGAGATTTTTCGATCGGCCGAGTCTATCTGCCGATCGCTGAAATGCGACGGCACGACGTGACGGAAGCCGACTTGGCCGAGGCTGTCGTCGCACGATCGACACCGCCGGGAATTCGCGAAGCAATGAGATGTCAATGTGATGTTGCCGAATCATTTCTTCGACGTGGACTGCCGCTGGCTCAGTGTGTTCCAAGGTGGTTGTCGGCCGATGTGCGACTGTTCGTCCAAGGTGGGATGGCGACTCTGGATGCGATCAAGCGAATCGACTACGACGTACTGCGAGTGCGTCCCAGAGTTACCAAGACCAAACAATTGTCATTGATGTTCGGCGCGGCCCTAGGTTGGCTCTCGAAGCATGATTGAAGCTTTATCCGTTGCCGCCAGCTACCGACACGTTCGACGAATTTCCCGTCGAAGTGGCAGTAATTTTTATCGTTCGTTTTGGTTGTTGCCTAAACCCAAACGTGAAGCGATGTGCGCTCTTTATGCGTTCGCCAGGATCACCGACGATTTGGGCGACTGCGCTGAACCACCCGCGTTGCGGTCACGTTGGCTCGATTGGTGGCGCCAAGCGACGGCGCTCAACCTGATCGGCGATGCTCCGATGCAACGACTTGTTCTTCCAGGCGATTTGGTTCCCGAAGGCTTTGGTAAAACGAGCAAGGATTTGCCTGTCGATCTCAATCGCCGCGCGGCCGAGATATTACCGGCGCTTCGCGACGCGGCAAAACGATACGACATTCCTACACGCTACTTGTTGGAAATCATTGACGGCGTTTTGGCTGACCAGCAAAAGACGCGATTCGATACCTACGAGCAGCTTGAACATTATTGCTATTTGGTTGCGTCGGCAGTCGGTTTGGCGTGTTTGCATGTTTGGGAATACAACGAACCACTGCCGATGGCGGCGGCGATCGATTGCGGGTTGGCATTTCAACTGACCAATATCCTTCGCGACATATCCGAAGACGCCGGGCGAGGACGAATCTACTTGCCTCGCCAGCACTACGAGCAACATGGACTGAGCGAGGATGACTTGTTAACACCGCGACCCGATGATCGGCTTCGGTGCCTGGTGTCGGACGAGGTCACTCGGGCCAAGCGGTTGTTCGATTCGGGTTGGCAGGTTTGGGATTCCTTGCATGTCGACGGCCGACCGATGTTCAGCATGATGTGGCGGACCTATCGCAAGCTGCTCGATCGAATCGCCGAAGATCCCGGTTCGGTCGTGCTGCGCCGAGTGCGATTGTCGCCTCGTGAAAAGTTTGGAATTGCGTCCCGACATTTTGTCGCTCCCATGTTTCGTCGATTGCCGGTTCCGCCGTTGGAAGTCGGTGAAGTGAGATCGAATTCGAAGTGACGGATCGCGACCCAACCGATGCAAGGAAGCACGTCGTGATCGTCGGCGGTGGTTTAGCCGGGATGGCAGCCGCCGATGCGCTCGTGGAAACGCACTCTGCTCGATTTCGTGTGACGTTGCTTGAGGCGAAGCGGACGATGGGTGGCCGAGCCGGATCGTTCACGGATCCGGAATCGGGCGGCCCAGTCGACTACTGCCAACACGTCGCGATGGGCTGCTGCACGAATTTTCTTTCGCTGCTCGATCGTCACGGCTTGAGCGATCGGATCACCCGATATCGTGAATTGCAATTCTTGCACCCCGATCATCCGCCGAGTCGATTTGCGCCTTCGCGCTGGCTGCCCGCTCCGCTGCATTTGGCGTCCACGATCGGCGGCTTGCGGTATCTGACGCCGAGACAGAAGTGGCAAGTGCGCCGAGGGTTGTGGCGATTGATGCGAACGCCACCGGATTTGCCGACGAATTTGACGGCCCGGCAATGGCTCGCGAATGTTGGACAAGACGCCAAGACGATTGAGCTGTTTTGGGACATCGTGCTGGTCAGTGCATTGGGCGAGCAATCGGATCGTGTCGCGATGTCGGCGGCACGCAAGGTTTTCATTGATGGCTTTGCGGCCTCTCGCGGGTCAAGCGACGTGTGCGTTCCGACTCGCCCCTTGTCGCAATTGATCGGTTGCGATCTTGCCCGATCGATCGCTGCGTTGGGGGTTGAAGTCGTCGAAGGATGCACAGTATCCAAAATCGATGTCGGTACCGATTCAACATTGCGAGTTTTCACCGCTGAGAATTTTAATTTCGACGCGTCTCATGTGATCGTGGCCGTACCCTGGTATCGAATCGAATCGCTGTTTAACGATTCGACGGTCGCTAGCGCACTCCCCGATTTGGCCAGTTGGACTCGTCTGCCAACATCGCCGATCACTGGTATCCACCTGTGGTTTGATCGCCCGATCATGACGTCGCCGCACGCCGTGATGGTCGGCACAACGGCCCAGTGGATCTTTCGCGACCCGCTCGTTCCGTCGGTTGAGTCCGACCGTTTTTATTACCAAGTCGTCGTCAGCGCATCGCAATCGGATCGCCCTCGTTCACGTGACCAGTTGGTCGAAACGGTTCTGACGGAAATTGCGGATGCTTTCCCGCAAGCACGATCGGCGAAATTGCTGTTCAGCCGGGTCGTAAGAGACCCTCGTTCGGTTTTTTCGGTCAGCCCCGAAGTCGAGCGGATTCGCCCCAGTGCCCGCACTGCCCTGCCCTGTTTGCATCTTGCTGGCGATTGGATCAATACCGGTTGGCCCGCCACGATGGAAGGCGCGGTGATCGGTGGCAGAATGGCTGCCGCAAGTGTGATGGCCACCGAAAACTTGGCGCCCTGCCCGATCAATGCCGGATTACCTCGCGGGTGGTTGGCCCGGCGTCTGATTCGCGGCAGGTAGGCAATGCAGAGTGGAGCGATGCATGGCACAGCGGCGGAAATATGACATGCATCGCTCCACTCTGCATGACCTACTTGTCGGATTTGCCATATTCCTAACATCCCAACGCCGAACGACGCTGGCCAGGAAAATAAGGAGACTCACGATTGGATCATTCATTACCGCCGCACCTCGCCGAACGATTTCGATGGCTGGTCGGCCCTGAGCAGACCACGCATGGGGCGGGCGAGTTCGTTCTCTACTGGATGCACAACGCGATCCGAGCCCACGAGAATCCGGCGCTCGATGTGGCGATCTGCTTAGCTCGCCAAAACGGATTGCCCCTGTTGGTGTATCACGGATTGTCCGAAGATTACCCCTACGCGTCGGATCGCTTTCACGCCTTCATTCTGCAAGGACAACGTGTTGTCCAGCGGGAACTACGAGACCGGGGAATTGAAGCTCATTTCCATCTGCAACGCGACGGTTGCCGCGGGCCCCATTTGAAGAGCCTGACACGACGCGCGGCCGTCCTGGTGACCGAGGAAATGCCCGTCCAGCCGCTGGTCGGTTGGCTGGAGAGACTTTCGATCCGGACTACGACGCCGATTGCGATGGTCGACGCAAGCTGCATCGTGCCGGTGTCGCTGTTGAAAAGGCCGTACACCCGAGCATTCGAGTTTCGCAGCGCGACGAAGGCACTTTACGAACAACGAATCGATCGTTTGTATCCAGAACAACCCATCGACGTAGTGATGTTTGGCGACGCGATCCCGTTCGAGTCGCTCGATCTGCAAGACTCGTGCTTGTCATCGTTGATTGCCGGCTGTCGAATCGATCATTCGATCGCGCCCGTGGTTGATACACCGGGCGGATCTCGCGCCGGTTACGCTCGGTGGGATCGATTCAAACAATCGGGACTCGCCAGCTACGATCAGCGGCGAAACGATGCGGCGAGCCATGACGGCCCTAGTCGAATGAGTGCTTATCTCCATTTCGGAATGGTCAGTCCCCTTCGCATTGCCCGAGAGGCAAGTGAGCTGGCACGTGATCAGCCGGCGGCGAAGAAGTTCCTCGACGAGTTATTGATTTGGCGCGAGCTTGCCTTTCACTTTTGTTTTCACAACGCTGACATCATTGATACACTTGATGCGTTGCCGGATTGGTCTCGCAAGACGCTCGACGCACACTGCCGCGATGAGCGATCGAAGAACTGTAGTTGGGAGACACTCGCGCGTGCCCGCACCGATCAACCGTTGTGGGATGCCTGTCAACGCAGTCTGCTAAAACATGGCGAGCTTCACAACAATTTGCGAATGACCTGGGGCAAAGCGTTCTTGAATTGGGCGAGGACTCCGGGGCGAGCATTTCATTTGACGCTGGATTTGAATCACCGCTATGCGCTCGATGGTCGTGACCCGAGCAGCTACGGTGGCGTGCTGTGGTGCTTCGGTCAGTTCGATCGACCGTTCGAACCGGAATCTGAAATATTCGGAAACGTACGCACTCGTTCGATCGAGCAGCATCAATCGAGGATCGATTTGCCGAAGTTTGGTCGCATCGTTGACCGTCCCATCGCGACGAATCCTCCCACCGTCGCCATCATCGGCGCGGGCATCGGTGGTCTCATCGCGGCCCGGACGCTGAAGGACCACGGACTCGATGTGACCGTGTTCGATAAGTCCCGCGGCGTGGGCGGACGGATGGCGACCAAGCGAAGCCGAGCCTCCGACATCAGTCTCTCGTTCGATCACGGCGCACAGTACTTCACGGCGCGAGACCATCGATTCTGTCGCTATGTCGATAGCTGGATTCACGACGCAGTGGTACAGCCTTGGGTCGGCCGGATCGTCGAACTCGGGAGCGGTGGCAATGTGATCCAAGAAAAATCGGCGACGCCGCGATACGTCGGTGTGCCGGGGATGAACCAAGTCGCCAAACACATGGCGAAAGATCTAACGCTTCGTCTCGAAACGACCATCTCGGCTGTACGCCGAGCGTCGGACTCGACGTGGAGCTTGATCGACAACGAAGGCAAATGGCAAGGCGATTTTGACAGCGTGATTTTTAATTGTCCACCGATCCAAAGTGCCGCGATTCTGAACGGTCAATCTTCGATTGCCGAGCAATTTGCGAGTGCCCAGATGTCACCGACTTGGGCGGTGATGTTATCTGCGGCCGGACTGCGTGGATTGGAATTCGATGGCGCGTTCATCAACGAAGGACCATTGTCTTGGATTGCGCGAGAAGCGAGCAAACCGGGGCGCCCAACAATGGCGGATTCCGAGAACTGGGTGCTGCACGCATCGACTGATTGGTCGAAGGCAAATATCGAACGATCCGGCGAAGAAGTGACGACGGATTTATTGAAAGCGTTTGAAAGCTCGACCGGCCATCCACTTGGAACCGTGGGATATGCGGTGGCCCATCGATGGCGATACGCGATTCCATCCACGCCGCTAGCGAACGATTGTTTATGGGACTCCGACAAACTCATCGGCGCCTGCGGCGACTGGTGCGGCGGCCCCAGGATCGAAGGCGCATTCTTAAGCGGCATGGCAGTTGCCGGATCGTTGTTGCGACAGCTAACGATCGACCGCGCGCCAGTCATTTCGTCGAAGTCGTCTTAGCTGCGTAGCAGCGACTCAGCCGTCCGGGTCGTAGATCAATGTTTGCAATCGATCGCCCAGCGGACTCTCGTATCGAGCCGGCCAACTCGCATCGATCAGTCCGACGCGGATCATGTCCAATAGGTGGACTTGGTCCTTGCGTCGGTAGCCGAGCAGTTTCATCCGTACCAGTTCACTCAGATCAACGATTTGCTTTCCGTTGATGTCGAACGAGGACGTTACGTCGGGCGACGGCGATACGTACTCCGCCTTGACCTTCTGGTTCGCCCAGATGACGTGGACCGCTTGGCTCGGTTTGCCGTCTGGGCCGTCAAGGAACATGGTCACATCGAAAACTTTTTCACGATGGAAACCGACCTTCGCCAAGGCCTCGGTCGCTCGGTCGGCATCTTCGAGTCGCAACAGAATGTCGACATCCTGCGTGTTCCTTGTCGCACCTTCGTCTCGGGTTGCGACCCATACCGCGACCGCGTTGCCACCAACGACGGCGTAGGGAACGCCCGCATCGCCAAGGGCGCGGCATGTTCGATCGAGCCGCTCACGGACTTTTTCCATCGCACCAAACATCCTGTCAAAGACGTGCGGGCCTTGTTCGCGAACCAAGTCGTTGATTTGCTGCGGCGTCATGACAGCCAGTCTAACCGATCACCGGTCGTAGCTGCGTAGCAGCGACATGCAATAGCCTGGGGTGAACGAACCGAGCTTTAGCGAGTGTTCGTGTAACCCCAGGATAACGATCCCAACGAAATATGTTCGGGCCGGGCCGGCGGCTTCGCCGC
>JBGSLZ010000082.1:0-3274 GCA_041740415.1 Rubripirellula sp. | reverse complement strand
TCTAATTCCAGTCCCGCCAGTTCACTGAGGTACGTTTCATAACTCGCGTTCTCCGAGACACAACGCTGCGCCGTCTTGGAGTACTGCGCCAACATCGTCGGTAGACGCAGGCTCTGGAGGCGATTGTCCAGCACGCTGTTGAGGTCGATAACCGAAACTAGAATCCGAAAAGTCGGGATTGAAGATCGGTGTGAGGACAGACCGCTGGATTGGTTAACTGACAGCTTGTTCAAGATCTGCATAGTGCAGGATCTTTAACAAGATCCACTACCCTAAAATCAAATCGGAGCAAAGTTCCGTTCGTCGGACGGCTTGCGGCGAGTGGCGCCCGCGTCAAACTGGGTTGGTCGTTGTGCCCAGTGGTTGTCGAAGGAAGAACATCATGAGTCGGAGTGTTTCGCGTGTTTTCGCGCTTGGTGCTTTGGGAGTCTTACTTAGCTTCGTTGCGGGCCCGGATCCGGCGTGGGCCCAGGATAGCCAACGACCTCGAGTGACGTTGACCGAAACCGCGAGGCGGGTGCATGACTCGGCGATGCTGTTCGATGGGCACAACGATCTGCCGTGGGCGTTTCGCAAGCGTGGCATGCCGAGTTTCGAGAGACTGGACATTGCCAGCTCAGTGCCGGAACTTCACACGGATATCGCGAGACTCCGGTCCGGCGGGATCAACGCTCAGTTCTGGTCCGTTTATGTTCCCGTGAGTACGCGACTGAGTGGCGAAGCGCTGGGCCAGACACTTGAACAGATCGATTTTGTCCACGCGATGGTCGCGCGATACCCGGAGACGTTCGCCTTTTGTCGTTCGAGCGTTGATATCGAGCGGGCGATTCATGACGGCAAGATCGCGTCGCTCATTGGCGTCGAGGGCGGGCATTCGATTGAAAACTCGTTGTCGGTTTTGCGGAAACTCTATGAGCTCGGGGCGCGATACATGACGTTGACTCATTCCACGACCTTGGATTGGGCGGATGCGTCGACCGACGAGGCGAAGCACGGTGGTTTGACTGAGTTTGGCGAGGAGGTCGTCCGCACGATGAACGAGATGGGCATGCTCGTGGACCTTTCGCACGTCGCGGACGAGACGATGCGAGATGCGCTGCGAGTCACCACCGCGCCCGTCATCTTTTCCCATTCGTCGGCTCGGGCGATTTGCGATCATCCGCGCAACGTACCCGATGATGTGCTGCCGCTCGTCAAGCAAAACGGCGGCGTGATCATGGTGAACTTCTACTCGGGTTTCATTGCTCCGGGTGCCGGGACGCGCTACCGAGAATTGCAGCGGGCCATCGAGCAGTGGAAGGCGAGCGGTGACGACGAAGCGATGATCACCGACAAGACGACGGCGTGGGAAACGATCCATCTGATTCCACCGGGTTCGCTTCAAGATGTCGTTGACCATATCGACCATTTCGTCAATCGCATGGGCATTGACCATGTCGGGATTGGTTCCGACTTTGACGGCATCGATGTCGTCCCGGAACAACTCGAAGACGTATCGACGTACCCATACATCACGCAAGAGCTTCTGAATCGCGGTTACTCGGAAGCGGATGTGCGAAAAATCATGGGCGAGAACGTGATGCGAGTTTTTGGGGAAGCCGAAGTCGTTGCCGTCGCGAACGAAATGCGGTCGCGATCCAAGTAGTCGTCATTCAAGTAAGTACCTGGGTAGAAGGTTTCGACCGTTTGTAGGGCCCGTGGCTAGCTTCATAGCCGCTCACCGGGTTGAATAACTTGTGCCAGCTTACTTGGTAACTACAAGCCAGCGGCTCGACCTGGCACGCGAGGGTCGGCGATGCCCATGAAGGTGCCATCGTCGAGTCGTTCGATGCCTTGCACGATCGCCGCTTTTTCGAGCTCTTCGGTGTCGTGGCCGAGTGCCGTGAGCCCTTGTCGAATCCCGGGGTCGAAGGCGGCTTCGATGAAGATCTTGTTCGGCAACCACTGGTGATGCAGTCGTGGATGCTGCACCGCTTCAGCGAGCGAAAGTTGACCGTCGATCCGATGAACGATTGCCATAACCACTTGAGTGATGATCTTGGGACCACCGGCGGCACCCACGGAGAAGATGGGCGCGCCATCCTTCAAAACGATGGTCGGGCTCATCGTCGAGAGCGGGCGTTTCATCGCTTCGACAGCATTCGCATCACCGCCAACGAGCCCGAACGCATTCGGCACACCGGGCTGTGCCGAGAAATCATCAAGCGTATTGTTGAGCACGATGCCGGTTCCCGGAATGATCACTTTGGATCCGAACGACGTGTTGATCGTGGCGGTAATCGCAACCCAGTTTCCTTCGTCGTCGGCTGCGGCGATATGCGTGGTGTGTTTGCGAAAGATGTCGGATTGCCAACTCGCTGGCGTGCCGTTTGATTTCACTTCGGTCACCGCATCCGGTCGGATTCGGCTGGCCAATTCGGTCGCGTACGATTTCTCAACCAGCCCTCGGGGAACGGGTGCAAAATCCGCATCTCCGATCCATTTGGCCCGGTCAGCAAACGCGAGCTTCATCGCTTCGACGGCGGTGTGATAGGCTTCAACCGGACGATTCTCCAACGCTTCCGCGAGATCAAAGTTCTCGAGAATGTTGAGCGTTTGCGCGACCAAGATGCCGCCTGATGTCGGCGGCGGAAAACCGATGATCTCATAGCCACGATAAGTCGATCGAATCGCTGTGCGCTCGATCGCCTTATACTGGTGAAAATCATCGGCGGTGATCACGCCGCCATTCGCCCGCATCCACCGCGCGACTTGGTCGGCGTAGTCGCGTTGGTAGAACCAATCTTCGTTCTCGGCCATTTGACGATAAGAGCGCGCAAGGTCGGGTAACTGCAGGATCTCGCCTTCGACATAGCTCGAGCGATCGGGCTTCATCAGCACCCTCGCGGCTTCGGGGAATTGTTCGATGAGACCCTTGTTCTCGCGCAAGTTTCTCGCAAAGTTGCTGTCGATCACGAAGCCCTGTTCCGCAACATCCGCCGCTCGACGCAGATGGCTTTCGATGGTGAGCTTACCGGCCCGCTTCATGCAGTCGCGATATGCGGCTAGGGCACCGGGAATGCCAACGGCCAGCGCACCATGTTGGCTGAGCGATGGCACGGCGGCTCCGTCGCGAAGGTACATCTCGCGAGTTGCAGCGGCGGGTGCTTTCTCGCGGCCGTCGATAGCAAGAAACGTCCCGTCATGCCGACGCACGAGAATGAAGCAACCGCCGCCCAATCCCGAGTTGTGGCCGTCGACGACGCCGAGCGTTAACGCGGCCGCGACCGCAGCG
>JBGSLZ010000081.1:0-7693 GCA_041740415.1 Rubripirellula sp. | reverse complement strand
CGCCCCCCGCGGGCGCCTTGGCCGCGGGCGCGGGACGAAAATGATCGTTTCTAATCGGTACCTGGGGTTACACGAACGTTCGCTGTCGCTCGTTCGTTCACCCCAGGCTATTTCATGTCGCTGCTACGCAGCTATCTATGTATCGCTACTTCTTCGCGCAGCCGCAGGCATTTTTTTTTAGGACTACTTCGGTTGCCCCATCGAGATTGCAGGCGTTGCCTTCGTCGGTGTCGATGTGGACTTCTAGCTTGGCGGCGGCGTCGGCGCGGACGAGCACGTCGTCGAAGCTGACGCTACAATCGGGACTGACGATCTTGAGCGTCATCATGTCGCCGTTGTGGACGCCGTAGTGTTCGCAGTCGGCCAAGTTCATGTGTACGTGTCGAGCTGCGCGAATCACACCGCGGCTCAATTGAACGCTGCCGACCGGACCCACCAGCACGCAGCCCGGTGTGTCGTCGATCTTGCCGCTGTGCCGAACCGGCGCGTCGATACCCAGCGATATGGAATCCGTCAGCGCCAACTCGACTTGGCTGTCCGGGCGAGTCGGGCCGAGCACGCGAACGCTAGCCAACATGCGTCGCCGCGGGCCAACGATCATCACCGTCTGTTTGGCTGCATAGAAACCGTCTTGATAGAGATCTTTTTCGGGCTCCAGCACAGAACCGGCTCCGAACAGGATCTCGACGTGTTCGTCGGTCAGATGGCAATGCCGCGCCGATATGCTGACGCGAAGGTTGGGCTTGCCGTTAACCCAGCCTGGCGGATCGCCGGCGCGCGGGGCCGCAGACACATTACCAGCGGACTGGCGAATCGCGTTCCGGACCAAGTTCTCGATCAGACTGCGATCAATGGTCGCCGGGTTCATGGATGGGTTCATTTGCAACGGGCTAAGTTTTTGCTTGATCTAAGTTTTCGATTTGATCGTGGACGCTAAGACTAGTTCGACGCCAGCTTTTACCAGACGCTCTTTCCAATGAGTTTGCAGGTTGCCGTCGGTCACCACCGTGTTCACGTCTTGCAACCCGCACAACCGACTGAGACTGACTTTCCCGAACTTGCTGCTATCGGCGACCACGATCGTTCGATCGGCTGATTGCAACATTGCTTTTTCGCTTTCGACCAACATCATGTTGCTGTTGAAGTAACCGCGGTCGGTGACCCCGGCGACCGACAAAAACGCCTTGCCGACGTTGATGCTCTCGATCATCGCGTCCGCCATCGGGCCGATCGTGACCGCCGTTCGGCCCCTCACGCATCCTCCGATCATCACCAGATCGATCGATTCACTTGTCGATAACAAGTGGGCGACCGGCAGACTGTTGGTGACGACCTGTAGAGGACGTTGGACCAAGTGACGAGCCAGTTCGTAAGTTGTGCTTCCTCCGTCGAGTAATATCGTGTCGTGATCTTCGATCATCGCCGCCGCCACTTCGCCGATCGCCGCCTTGGCCGGCCACGAATCATCCCTGCGAGTCTCGAATACCCGCATCGTGTCGGGATCGCCCGTCCAAAAGGCACCCCCGTGAGTCCGTCGAGCCTGTCCGTCTTTTTCCAGTTGTTCCAAGTCTCGGCGAACGGTCGATTCGCTCACCTCCAGCGACGCTGCCATCTCACCCAACGACGCGAAGCCGCGGGCCTGAACAAGTTCTCGCAGTCGCTCCCGCCTCGTTTCGCTTGTCAGCGGTCCCGCCACCGAATGCTCCCTGGGGTCATCACAGCACCATAAGTGATAGTTTTCTATCATTGCTGAAAGAAATCAAGCACCAGCGATAGGTTTTGGGAGATTATTTGCAAGAAATTCATTCGCCGCCCCGAATCGACCCGCCTTCCGAAGCCGGATACGCTTAAGGCTTGGATTTTAAGTTTCTGAGCGTAAAAACGAGCGATAAATGACTGATCTCAGAGGGAAGCGAGCCATCGTGTCCGGCTCTTCACGCGGCATAGGGCGAGGGATAGCGATTGAGTTGGCGAAGGCCGGCGCGGAAGTCGTGATCAACTATCGCGGCCACAGCGAGGAAGCGGACCAGGTTGTCGCAGAGTGTGTGGCGGCGGGCGGGAAGGCACATCCGATTCAAGCCGATTTGGCGATTCAGTCAGAGGTCGAGCGACTGGTCACCGAGTCGGTCGAGACGATGGGCGGTCTCGATATCGTGGTCAGCAACGCGGCCTACAGCGATCGTCATCTGATGCTGGAATCGGACCTGGACGAGTTTCGCAAAACGATTGATGTCAGCATGTGGGGCGCATTTTATCTGGTCCGCAGCAGCGCACAGAAAATGGTCGACGCCGGAAACGGTGGGAACATCGTCGTCATCAGCAGCCCACATGCCCATTTAGCGATTCCCGGCGCGATGGCCTACAACATGGCCAAGGCAGCCAACGACCAAATGGCCCGCACCGCAGCGTGCGAGTTGGCTCACCATGGCATCCGCGTCAACATCATTCACCCCGGTTGGACGGACACACCGGGCGAGCGAAAATTCTTTTCCGAAGAGACGCTCAAAGAACAGGCCGCCAAACTGCCGATGAAGCGACTCGGTGCATCGGAGGAGATCGGTTACGGAGTTGTGTTCTTATGTGATCCGAAGAGTCAGTACATCACGGGCAGCACGCTGACGATCGATGGCGGCATCCAACTGCCTTGGCGCGAAATGTATCGGACGCTTGAGGAACCAGAAGGAACAAATTGAACGCTCAATGATTGAGCGCGCCGCGATGATCTCTGACCAGCACCGATTCAACTGCAAGCATTATTAACGGACGATGACAATGGAAACTTGGCCTCTTGGTGTATTTGCCTCCGTGGACGCTGGATTGGGTGTCGCATGGGACGTGATTTCAGAACTGCGTGTGCCCACGATCCAGCTCCATGCGCCGCACGGCGAAAAACGTAACGCGGCTACAGCCAAGTTGTTGGCCGATCAGCTTGGTGAGATGAACGTGCGCTGCACCGCTGTCTTTGGCGGTTTCGATGGCGAGAGTTACGCGGACATTCCAACCGTGGTCAAAACCATCGGCCTAGTCCCGGCGGCCACACGCGAAAGTCGGCTGCGTGAAATGCTTGATATATCAGACTTCGCCAGCGCGCTGGGATGTGATGCGATTGCGCTGCATTTGGGTTTCGTACCTCACGATCCAACGGATTCAGACTATGCCGATATCATCCGCGTGACGCGCCAACTTTGCGATCACGCGGGTAGCCATGGCCAGTTTTTGCACCTGGAGACCGGGCAAGAAACCGTTGACGGTTTGATCGAATTCATCGATCGTGTCGAACGGCAAAACCTGAAGGTCAATTTCGATCCGGCCAACATGATTCTGTATGGTGCCGGTGAGCCGATCGAGGCGCTTCGCAAGCTCGGTTCTCATGTCCGCAGTGTTCATTGCAAAGACGGGACGTGGAGCGACCAGCCGGGTGTCACTTGGGGCAAGGAGGTCGCGCTCGGTCAGGGCGATGTTGATATGAAAGCCTATTTGATGGCCCTCAAGGAGATCGGTTATGAAGGGCCGTTGACGATCGAGCGCGAAATCCCGCAAGACCCCATGCGACAGAAGGCAGAGATCGGCGGAGCCATCGAACTGCTAAAAACATTACGCTCTGAAATTCTCGCATAAGTCATTTCTCACCCACTCAAATTAAGAAGGAACCAACCATGCCCCGCGCCAGCGCACGACACATTTTGGTGTCCACCGAACAAGAATGCCTCGACCTGAAAAAGCAAATTGCCGAGGGCGCCGATTTCGGCGAGCTAGCTGCGGCCCATTCGTCGTGTCCCTCGGGAGCCAAGGGCGGGGCGTTGGGCAGCTTCGGGCCAGGTCAAATGGTTCCGGAGTTTGATGCGGCGGTGTTCGGTGGCGAGGTTGGCGAAGTGCAAGGGCCGGTGAAAACAGACTTCGGCTACCACCTTCTCGAGGTCACCCAGCGGACGGAGTGATCTGCGGAGCATCGATATCGAAATAACGTTCTCTAATTCTCGAAAAACGAGATTTTTCCGGTCAGTTCTGCCAAGATGAGAGGTTGAGACTCGAATCACCTGTCGAGTCGGCATTTCCTCGTATCAACTTCATGTTCACCATGGCCCGCATCCGAAGCCTGCTGTCGTCCGCTGTTCGATGGGGATGGTTTGGATTGTTGGTGTTGGTTGCGTTTGGTTATTTGGTCGCCGGATTGTCGCAACCCGCTCGAGGGCCTGAGGTTGCCACATCAACGCCGGCGAGCGTGTCGAATTCACTCGCTTCGTCTCTGGCCGAGCTTGATCAGGTTTGGCTTGATTCGCTGACGAAGGCTCAACTGGAATCGGCACCTGCGGCGGATTGGTTGACAGTCTGCCGTCGCATGTCGTTGGCGTTGGTCGGCAGCGGCATGTCGCTGGAAGAGATTCGCGAACTTGAGCAACTTCCGCAATCAATTCGCGAGACGACTCATTTGGAGAGTTTGCTTCAAGACCCTCGCTTTCACGGCTATTGGGGTGAGCGCTGGACGCGGTTCTTGGTTGGAACTGACAACGGACAATTCATCGTCTACCGACGACGACGCTTTCGCATTTGGTTGACCGAACAGTTCGCGGCGAATGTTCGCTACGATGACTTGGTCCGTCGTCTGATCACGGCCGAAGGTTTGTGGACGGACAAGCCGGAGGTCAATTTCTTGACGGCGACGTTCGACAGCAACGACAACTCGCCCGACCCGATCCGATTAGCCGCCCGAACCTCGCGTGCTTTTCTAGGTTTACGAATTGATTGTCTGCAGTGCCACAATGATTTTTTGGGCAACGTCAATTTGGGCGACGTGCAATCACCACGCGAAGGATTGCAGACTGACTTTCATCAGCTTGCAGCGTTCTTCACCAGCGCCAAAAACAATGGTTTGCAAGGAGTGCGTAACGGTAAAGCAAACTATCAATATAAGTATTTGAATGCCGACGAAGAAGTGGATGTCGAGCCGTCGGTGCCGTATTCATCTGAACTATTGCCAGCCGATGGTGACCCGCGATCAAGGCTCGCAGCTTGGATTACAAGCCCGGATAACCGGCAAGCAGCACGCGCCGCGGTCAGCCATGTCTGGGCCCTTATGTACGGCCGAGCAGCGGGCGAGGCCGTCGATAATTTGCCGCTTGACGTGGAACCAAATTCGTCGGTCGAGTGGTTGACCGATGACTTTATCGATCACCAGTTCGACATCCGGCGGCTGATCCGCTTGATCGCCCAGTCAAAAATGTTTCGGGTCGATAGTCGCGCCGAAATCGAGGTCACCGCGGAAATGGAACGTGCCGGCGCTGTGTTCCCTTTAGTGCGACTTCGTCCAGAACAGGTCGCTGGTTCGATCATCCAAGCCGCGCGTGTGAAACGAACCGATCGCGATTCGTCGTTGATTTTGCAACTGCAAACCATCACGGGTAACAACGACTTCGTCAAACGATATGGCGACATCGGCGAGGACGAATTCACAACCGATAGCGTCACGATCACTCAGCGATTGATGTTGATGAATGGGAATATGTTGCGTGAGCTGACCGATTCCAATCCGATCCTCAACACGACCTCGCACGTCAATATGTTTGCTGCCGATGACGGGGCGGCTACGGAGACCGTGTACTTGTGCGTCTTGAACCGGTATCCGACTCCGGAAGAAAAGTCGCACTTCGTCGAGCGACTGTCGACAACCAAGCGCCGCGAAAGAGCCATCGAAGACATGATGTGGGTGCTGCTCAATAGCAGCGAGTTGGCGTGGAATCACTAAGGAACGTGGGGGAAATATGTGTCTGACCCCATTTGTGCGAAGCACCCGCAGGGCCGGTTTTCGGCAAATGGGGTCAGACACGTTTTTCCGCTCATAGTTAAACGAGTAGACCAATGAACTGGACCCGATCGATCGAACTTTGCGACCCCGCCGCCCATTTGTCGCGTCGAACCCTGTTGGGCGCCGGCGGTGGCGGACTGATGATGTCATCGATCGCCCGCTCGCTTGCTCGCGCAGACGAACTTGGATTGACGGACAAAGCCAAGCCGCGCAACGTGATATTGCTGTGGTGCGAAGGCGCGCCGAGTCAGTTGGAAACATTCGATCCGCACCCCGGTGGCAAGCACGGCGGCGATGTCAAATCAATCGATACGACAATTCCCGGGGTGCAGATTTCAGATCTTCTGCCGCGAACGGCCGAGCAGATGCATTTGGTTTCGTTGGTACGCAGCGTCACCGGGAAAGAAGGCGACCATGAACGGGCCGTCTACAACATCAAGACCGGTTATCGCCCCGATCCGACGCTACGACATCCGTCGATCGGCGCGGTTCTTTGTCACGCCGATCAATCGGGCAGCGATATTCCGCGTCACATCTCGATCTTGCCCGGCGGCTCGCCGGGACGCGGCGGGTATTTGGGCGCGGCCTACGACGCTTTCAAAATCAGCGATCCCGATGGTCCCGTGCCCGACATCACGCGGAGAGTAGAACAGCAAAGATTTGATCGCCGCGTCGACGATTTATACAACGTGGTCGAAAAGGAATTTCGCCGTGGTCGGCTCGCGACAATGGAGTCCGAGCGTACGCTTCATAAGACGGCGACCGATTCGGCTTTGCGAATGATGTCGAGTGAACAACTCGGCGCGTTCGACGTTTCGGATGAACCGCAAGCGGTTCGCGATGCCTTCGGCGATACGCCGTTTGGTCGTGGCTGCTTGGCAGCGACCCGTTTGATCGAAGTCGGTGCGAGGTGCGTCGAAGTCACGCTTGGCGGTTGGGACTCGCACGTCACCAATCACACTTTGCAAGCTTCGGCATGCGAAAAACTCGACCCCGCGTTGGCCGCTCTGTTGCAACGACTCAAAGACCGCGACATGCTCGATTCAACGCTGGTGGTATGCGGAGGCGAATTCGGTCGCACGCCGACTCACAATCCGGCGGAGGGTCGTGATCACTGGCCTCATGGATTTTCGATATTGCTGGCGGGCTGTGGAATTCGTCGTGGCGTCGTCCACGGCGCGACCGCAGCAAAACCGAAGCTGGATCCCGAAAAGCCGCTCGACGATGTTTCGGATGACGTCACCGTCGCGGATCTCCACGCGACGATTCTGTCAGCCTTAGACGTTGATTACGACGAAGAACTCCAAACCCCAATCGGTAGGCCACTCAAACGCAGCGAAGGCAAACCGATCACAACGATATTGGGATGAACTTAGCTCGACAGCGCCAACTACGGGCATTCGCGGGCAAGTAAGTCGTTTGCCTGTCTTGGCTTATCGATGTTTGACTGCGGTCCCGAACGGAAGCGACCCTCCGTGTGCATTTTGTTTCACAACGAAACCACGGAAGGCGGCCCCATGTTGCTCCAAGATATCGCAAAGCTCGGGAAATCGCTCACCCAGTTTCTCGATCGTTTTTCCGACTGATTTTCATGATCCGAAGGACGCCTGTTGTTGCTCGTCTCGACGGTACCGGTCGATGTGCGTCCGACTTTGATGCGTTTGCCGACTTCGGTGTATGAGAAACTCGCGTGCCTGCGAATCATAAACCAACTCTTTGCCAATGCGATTTCCTGAAGAAATACGCTTTTGCAGAAGTTGCGATCGGCATACCAGACGATGTCCGGTTGGAGGTCATCGATCAACTGATGCAGGATCAGTCGCTCCTGCGTGTGACCACATTCGTCGGGGTACATATCTTCGATCAACTGACGCTGCGGATCGAGTACGA
>JBGSLZ010000080.1:0-12130 GCA_041740415.1 Rubripirellula sp. | reverse complement strand
TCGACAGTCAATACGTCGCCTTCTTTGCTGGACGGGTTATCGTTTGGTGAGCGATGCACCGCACCAATCGAAGAATCCGGAAAGGTCTCGGCATAAAATTTAGCCGCTTCCACGGCTTCGCGGTCGTACCAGAGACAGATTGTGTTCTTTGCTGTTTTCATCTTTTTCTAATTCCTTTGAATGTGGCTACGGATTGGGGCAATGGCAACGACTCAAGTGTCCTCAAACATCGATGAAAATCGGCGTTGCAATTCTTCTCTCGAAACGTCCTCGATTTTTGAGCCCAGATACCATTCATGGCCAAAGGGGTCGATGACTTTGGAGGATCGTTCGCCGTGAAATTGATCAGCAGGCTCCATCGTCAACTTGGCTCCCGCCGAGACGGCTCGTTGCCTCATGGCGTCGACATCATCGACGTGAAGATGGATGGCAAAGCCGGTAGACGTTTCCGGTGCGGGGCCATGAATTCCGTACTCCGGATATTCATCGGACACCATCACGGTGTACGGCCCGAACTTGAGTTCCGCATGACCGACTCGGCCGCTGGGTTCGGACAATCGAAACTCCTCGACCGCTCCGAATGCAAGCTTGTAAAACTCGATTGCCGCACTGGCATCTCGGACACGCAGATAGGGGAACGCTTCATGGATCTGATTCGACATATCGATCTCCTCTCGCAACACTTACTATTTGACTCGCTTCGCCGTACCTGACATGAACGTTACCCATTTTTCATCTGCGTTTAGCATCCGCGAGGTCATCAGGATTTCATCAGCGGACTTGAACTCGTAGATGTCTTGAAACTTCGTCAGCTCACCGTCGCCCGTAAAGTTCGGTCCGTCCGCGTCGAGCGTCAACACTTTCCCCGATGGATCGACGGTTCCTTCGTAATGCCACATATAGGCTGTCATCGAATCAACCCAAGTTCCGACATACTTCTTCTTGGCCTCGTCGTAACCGATCGTCTGAACGCCGTTCATCGGCTCGCCGGACCATTCTCCTTTCATCTCATTGAGAATCCAGAATCCGCCGATTTGGCGTGACGACATGGTTCCGCTGCACTGCATCGACGGCTGATCCGGCCCCATGGTTGCCTTCGACTCGGTTGTCCATTCACCGATGAACTTATGAAGCCAGTCGTGTTCTTGAGTCGGCTTAGCCATGGCCGGGGCTTCTTGCCCGGAAGCCGCTTCGTGGCAGCACAGCAGGCTCAAAACTAAGGCAGTCAACATCAATGATTTCATGTTCAGTCTTTTCAGTTTGAATGGGTTTGAGTGTTCGGCTTAGGTGTAGTCGATTGGGTATCGATCAAATCGACATCGCAAGAAAACGAATTGTTCATTGTAACGGTGAGGCGTATCACGCGAGAACGAGCGCGACTTGCAAAGATCTTGTAGCGAGGCTTAGTTCCAGTTGTCAATCTTCAAGTCATTGGGGGACGGCAAACCGCTGCCATGTTCCAAAAACTGCTTCAAACTCAGTAAAAACGTCGCCCACTTCATGCTGCAATGTGCTGTGAATTCGACCGCTTCGCGCCACTTGCTGTGACAAAAATTCACAATCGAATATTCACCTTCTTGCTTGAGACCGAATGTAACCTCAGTCCCAATCCATTCTGCAGGTCCAGACTCAAACAACCAATGAACGTGACAATCAGGTTGAAGCGAGACAACCCTGATTTGCATCGAACACATTTCCCTCCCGTCGATGCTCAGGAAGCGCGATTGAAACGTTCCGCCAATTTTCGACTCGCCAGTCACTTCACGAGTCCACCAATTGGCGACACCTTCCACGGTCGCGAGTGCTTCGTACACCGTTGCCATCGGGGCTTTGATTCCAATCCGATGAATGATACTTACCCCGCATTATTCACCGAGCGCATACTGGCGGTAGAAACCATCGCGTGAAACGCTACGTTTAACGGTTCATCACAACCAACTCAAACGCAAAGCAGGATCACGCGATGGGTGAACACCAAGGTAACCTTTTTGAGCCCCAGTTCAATCGCTCCGTCAAAGTTCAGTCGACCGATCATCGAATCACTTCCAATGCCGGCGTGATCCTGCTTCGCGAAGCCGAACATCGGCTCGGCCTATTCGATGCGATCGCCAAGGACATTCGCGACCCGAGACGACCCGATCGTATTCGCTACCGCATCGATGAACTGATCCGTGAACGTGTCTTTGCCATGGCCATCGGTTGCTCCGCACAAGACGACGTCGATCGACTGGCCCACGACCCAGCCTTTCGTGCCGCAGTCTGGAACCGAACTGGCGATCAAGTTGTTCATGAGCGATTGGCAAGCCAGCCCACGCAGTCCCGCTTGATCAACATTTTGACCAGTGATACCGGCAATCTGGAAACGCTTCGCAACGGACTCGCTCAAAGCGTCGAGCGACACGTCATCGCTTCGGGCTCTCGGCGTGTCCGGCATGCCACCGTCGACATCGATAGCTTCCCCATCGAAGTCCACGGCAAGCAACACGGAGCCGAGTACAACGGCTACTACAAAAAAACGGTTTACCATCCGCTCGTCGCGTCGCTGAGTGTCGCTGGCGATTACGACAGCACACGAGTCGGTGATCGGCTTGGCAACGGATTCATTCATGCCACACTGCGGCAAGGTCAAGTTCATACCGCCAATGGCATGAAACGCTTCGTCGACAAGACTGACGCGAAGGCACACACGGTCGCGCAGCACATCGATTACCGACTTGATGCCGGATACACGATCGCCAGCGTGATGGACGCGCTGAGTTCAAAAAGCAGGCGATTCGTGGGGCGATTGAAGTCCAACAGGAAGCTCGATGCGTTGGCGGCACCGCACATCTTTCGTCCCTCCGGTCGTCCACCGGCGGGCGGCTATGAGACCACCATCGAACTTGGCTCATACCAAGTCGACTCGTGGGAGCATGCTCAGCGATTGATTCTCGTCGTCGTCGATCAACCTGACGCGAAGACCGGTCAGTTGAACTTGATGCCGCGTTGGTTCTTCTTGGTTACCAACTGGTCGGAAGAATCCCGCAGCGCCGACGAGTTGCTCGACCACTATCGCAAACGAGGCACGTTCGAGGATCGTCTCGGCGAATTCAACGAAGCGATCGGCGTTCACTTGTCGTCGCAAGGGTTCAAGGCAAACGAAGCGACGATGTTGCTGGCGCTGTTGGCGTTCAACCTCAACACGATCTGTCGCAACGAGCTCGAAGACAGCTTGGGTGGATGTTGGGATATGCGGCGGTTCGTGTTATTCGTACTGAAAGTTGGTGGCGAGATGGTCAAACACTCTCGTCGGCTGATACTGCGAATTGCCGAGTCGGCCGAACCGCTGTGGTCACGCTTGATCGGACGCCTGGAGAGCTGGCAAACGCCGCCGCCGACGACCGCCAAGCATCACGGCTTCATGCCGCCACCGAGTCACGGGCACTTGAACGAAGTTCTTCGATATTAGCCTCGCCCATCGCCGCGAAACACGACTGAGGGGAGGGGGCCGCTGTGCGCGGCGAGAGCAAATTGACGTTAAAATGAGTCCATTGCTCACGACGAAGTGCTCCACAATCAAATCCGCTGAATCTCACGTCCTTGGTGAATAATGCGGGGTTATTGGCAAATCGACCGGATTGCCGACCGTTTTGGAAAAGAGTTGATCGTTACTTATGGATCCCAGCAGGTTGCGTCTCGCTGGGCCATTGAATCAATAGACACTCCCGAGGGGGCTTCAGTTGAATACGACTATACTGATCACTTGCTTACATCGATTTCGTATCCCGACGGATCGACAAGTACTTTTACGACGACTTATAACAGCGATTCAAACTGTTCCAAAGTAGAGTTTCATGACCTGGTGGCTGAGCCAAAACATCGCCATAAGTCAATCTACTTGTCTTGCAGTGCAGGCGTTGCCAGTGGGTATCACGACGACAATGCCGGAGAAAATCAGTCGGGTCCTCCGTCTTATACAGTCGCATCAATTAACCACATTCGGCTTGTGGTCAACGGAGAGGAAGAAATTGTATACGTCAGTTTTTCTTATTTTGAACCTGGCAAAGCTTCCCGGGATGCGTATGTTTACGAGGGGGGAGGTCGGATGAAGGTCGTCCACGAGTACCATGAGGGTTTCTTTGCTGAGTTTGGAGTCGGTTTTCTGAAAACAGGGTGGCAGATTGAGACTGACTCAACTGGGTTTTCAGTCTCCGGCGATTTGGAAGATTTCTCATCCAGCTACGCAGCCAATTTTCAAAGTGGTTCAATCAACTCTGAAATGCGCCCAGGTGGCAAGCTTATTGAGTATGAATTTGATTTGCAGGGGTATCCGATTTACGCGGTCCATGACGATCAAACATTTGAGTCGTTTTGCTACGACTCGGAGCATCGAATCATTCGAAGGAGAGACAGAATTGGCGGAGTTACAAAATTTGTTTATGACTCACAAGGTCGACTTTTGGAGCGACATGTTGGTTTGACAGATGCTCCTGGAAACCCAGGTGTGGTGGATGCGTATACGGGTCAAATTACTTACGACCGTTGTGGTTCAAACGACGTCCAGACTTCCGCATATGCCATTGATCAGTGGCAATACAATTTAGACGGCACTTTATCCGCGAGCATTGACCCGCTTGGACGACAAACGGATTTTGCTTATGATACGAATGGTTATTTAGTGAAGGTTACAGCGCCGGCAATTAGCCCAAATGCGACGAGATCGGAAACCGCTTTTTCCTACAACAGTTACGGCCAGCTTTCCAGCCAAACGGATGCCCTTGGACATACAATCGCATATTTTTATGATTCGATGGGCAGGAAATTTAAGACGTTATACGACGACGGCACGAGTGAAACAATTGTTTTCGAAACGACCGGCGACAATACGGGCTTGGTATCCAAACGGATTGATCGCCAGGGTCTCGTAACAAGTTATGAGTATGACGGCGCGGATAGATTGACTCGTGTCTTGGAGTCAGTCGCTTTCGTCGATGGAGGTGGTGTCGAAACGCCGACTCCGGTGGGTTTTGCCGTCGAAAAAACAATTCAGTATTGGCCTCAAACTGACAAGCCGATGATCGTCCGTCAGGCTGGGAAGTTAACTACGTATCGCTATGATTATCAAGGACGTTTGACGGACAGAACCATTCATCCTCAAGTCGAAGTTAAACTTACGTCACAGTCGATTTACGACAGTGTAGGGAAGGTGTTTTGCACGGTAGCTCCATCGGGTTGTAGAACCTATTATGTTTACGATGCGACGGATGGGCGAATCATTCGAACAGTTAGTGGATTGGTGCCAGAGTTCGTCGTCACTGACAGACAGGCTTTGCTGACGCTTACGAGGGACACCGCCCCGAATGCGGAATATTTGATTGTCGACATTTTGCACGATTCAATAGGACGGGTGAAAAAACAGATTGATCCGCGCGGTATCGAATCAGAATTTGAGTATGATGCGGTTGGTAGGCAGGTAGTTCGAATTGTCGCGGTTACGTCGCCATTTGAAACTCGTACCGAAACCGATTACGACGCGGCCAACAATGTGGTCGAAGCACGGTCTCCTCGTTACTTCGATTCCAATGACACGCTGGGTCACGAGAAGGCCAAGGAGACCTGGACATACAACGGATTGGGTCAAGTGGCCACCCACACAGAAGCTCCCGGCACCGCCGAGGCTGCTACCGAGTCATTCGTTTATGACCTGCTAGGTCGGCAGATCGAACGCACGGACTTTGCTGGGAAGGTTTGGACGACTCACTACGAAGATTGCTGTGGTCAGGTGATGGCTAGTGAGAATCCATTGGGCGATGGATCGATTGTTCGGAAGGACGCCGTCGGTCGGACGATCCATCAGGTGGCAGTTGAGGACTATACGGCTCACACGTCTTCGCTTGATGACCCGGTCAACGCCAAGACGCTTCGTGAAGTGACGACGAAGTACGACGGCCGGGGGCGTCCAGTTGCGCGAACGACTTGGATAGTGGCGCGCGGGATGGTGGATGCGACCGATCCGCCGATCGCCGGCTTGGGCGGCATTTCCGCAGCCGACGGGCTGACCGAGCAGTATCTCTACGATGACGACCTCACCGATGGCGTCGGACTCGACAATACCACTGGGGTAACCCCCTTGATCGGCAGCACCGCGGTGTCGCTGTCCGCAGCAATCACGAAGCTGGCAGCGACCGAGGCCAACGGTGGAGCGGGGGTCACGTTCGCTGCGAATGCGACGGGCTCGGCGCGTGTGACGATCAGTCCCGAAGGGGAAGTCCGCTACGCGATCAGTGACGGCTCGGGACGGGGCGTGATGAGCGGGATGCTCAAGCCCAGTGACAGCTCGCTGATCACGTGGAACTGTAGCGTGCATGACGAGACGACGACGATCAGCGGCTTCGGTACGGTGCTGGTATCCAAGAGCGTCAATGCCCTGGGCAAGGTGAGTCAGCAGTACAGCGACGGAGCCGGACGCACGATCCAAAGCCTTGACGCGCTCGGCAAGATCACGAGCTACGAATATGACGCGGCCGGCAATCAGCTCAAAGTGCGTGATCCCAACGGCGTGGGGCAAGACTGCACCTACGATGCCCTTGGTCGCGACCTGACCTGCACCGATACATCCAGTGCGGTCGTCAGCAGCAGCTACGACGCGGAGGGCAATAAGATCGCCAGCACCGATGCCAAGAGCGAGACGACGACGTACGCGTTCGATGCGCGTGGCCGTCAGGTCAAACAAACAGATCGGCTGGGAGGCGAGACGGAGTTCGCCTACTCGGCGACCGGCAATCTACTCAGCCTGACCGATGCCGAGGATCAGGTCACCAGCTACACCTACGATGATGCGGGCACCAAGCTGACCGAGACCTATCCCGATCATGTGCCCAGCAGCACGCCGGGGCAGGCGGGTTACGGCATCGTCAGCTTCACGCCCGATGCGACCGGACGCACGAAAGTCCGCTCCGACCAACAAGGTGATACTTGCACCTACGCGTATGACTTGGCCGGGCGACTGCTCAACAAGGTTTACGCGGCCAATGCTTCGGGACCACTCACGGGGCAGGGCCACACCGACACGTTCACCTATGACGACGCCTCGCGAATGCTGACCGCCGTCAGCGGTCGTTACAGCAATACGGTGACCTACACTTACGACGATGCGGGTCGCAAGGCGACCGAGGCGTTGACGTTCGGTGGTCAGACTTACACGACCACGACGGATTACGATCTGGCGGGTCAAGTCTCGGGTTACACGTATCCTGATGGAACGGCGGTGGGAAGAACGTACACCGACCGTGGCCAACTGGCCACACTTAGCTACGCCAGCACGACGGTGGATACCCGCACCTACGACGATGGTGGGCGGATGACGGGATCGGCTTACAATAATGGTGTGAGCGAAGCACGCACCTACAATACCGATAACACGCTCGCGTCGATCACCCATAGCGGCGCCGCGGTGGGGAACTACACCTACGGCTGGGACGCCAACAAGAACAAAACCAGTGAAGCGATCAGCGGCACGCTCTCGGGCTACGGGTTTGCGGTCGGTTCGAGCGGGTACGACGATGAGGATCGCTTGGTCAACTGGGAACGATCGGATAACAACCTGGATCAGGCATGGAACCTCTCACTGGTGGGTGACTGGAACAGCTTCACCGAGAACGCCAGCACGCAGGCTCGCACGCACGGCCCGTCGCACGAGATGTTGACGGTGGCAAGTCAATCGGTCACACACGACACCAAGGGCAACACGACGTCGATCCCGGCGGTACTGCGACCGGGCACTGATCCCCTTGCAATGAAGTGGGACTTCGAGAACAAGTTGATCGGGGCGGACATCGACAATGATGCGACCGATGACGTGACGTACCAGTGGGACGCGCTGCTTCGCCGGGTCGGCCGCGACGACGGCACCACAGCAACGGTCTACGTCCAGAACGGTCAGCAAACGGTGGCGGACTACACGTCGGGTACTGCGGCATCGAGCCCGACGTACAACTACGTCTACGCCAGCTACATCGATGAACCGGTGCTGCGTGGCGGGACCGGCGGACTGCGTTACTACCATCGCGGCCAACAATACAGCATCACCGCTCTGACCGATGGCGGCGGAAATGTCACCGAACGTTACGCTTACGATGCGTACGGTACACCTACGATCACCGACGCGACCGGGTCCGTACAAACGACTTCAGCGGAGAACAACCGTTGTCTTTACACAGGCCGCGAGTACGACGAGGCACTGGCTCTCTACCATTACCGCGCTCGCATGTATCACCATGGTCGCTTCTTGAGTCGTGATATGGTTGGGTTTGTAGATGGGATGAGCCTTTACTTAAGTTATTTCGGCTTGGCAAACCAAGACCCAAGTGGCAACACAATTTTAGGATTTGTCGGTTGCGACCTAAACGATCCAGTACGGGAGCGTATGAATCCGGTAGTAAACGTTTCGAACTGTACGCGAAGGTGTGTCCAAGAACACGAGGCATCCCATGTGAAGGACTTTACTCCATGTTGCCAGCGAGCGAAGGCGGCTTACCAAGCGGCCGCAGGCGATGTGTTATTAATGAACCTTTACCGAGATCAGTGGAATGATTATGCAAGGAGTTGGCGTGATTACACTGAATGCAAAGCCTATGGAGTTAGCCGGCGTTGCGCAGAAAAGCACTTGGAGCGTCGACATTGCCCCTGTCCGCCAAATGGTGACGCAGCCTGTTGCAATGCTCTGAAATCAATTTTGGACATTTCAATTGAAAAAGAGATTTTACACTGTGGCCGAATGACTGGAGGTCTACCGTGTCCGTTCTAGACGCTAATACGCGAGCAAATCCGGATGAAAAATAGACCCAAGATGGCATGTGTAGGCATTCTTTTTTTTGCGATAGGAGCGTGCAATCGCAGTGACCAAGCGCCTGTTAATACTTTAGCCAACAACGAAAATGCCCCTCAAATTCTCGTTGAGCATATTGCGGTCAACTTTGCTAATGAAAAGCTGAACATTTCGAAAGATTCATTAGATAACGACTATGAGATTAGGGTTTCGAAACGACCTGCTAAAAATTTAGCAGTATGCGAGTTTTTCTCACATGAGCTATTGGGTGACCGAACCGTCGAAGAAATGTTCATCGATTTTGGTGGCTTTCCGGATTATTTTTCGGTGACGATTGATACGCGAAATGGGGAAATCATTGATTTTTATGCGTCAGAAATGTAGGGAGAATTCAAACAGGTTAAGAATTCAAACGGCCGTTTACAACGGCGGGATGCTCTGCGCGTCACCATCCCACCGTTGTTCTTCCCATCGCCCTCACGCGCGCCCGTGCGGGAGAGTGAAAACGGATCGCGCTGTTTCGAAACCAAATCGTAGTTGCCGTTGGGCTCTCGCCGCGTGCATTTCACCCGGCAAAGCACGACTAAAAAACAACGCTGCAGCCACGAACTTCGAGCGTTGTTATCAAGGCAACCAGCAGTACAGCATCACCGCGCTGACCAATGGCAGCGGCACGATCGTCGAACGCTACGCTTACGACGCGTACGGCACTTCGACAATCACCGACGGCAGTGGGACTGCCCGTACGTCGAGCGCCGAGAACAACCGCTACACCTACACCGGCCGTGAGTACGACGAGGCGTTGGGCGTGTACCACTACCGCGCCCGCATGTACGACTCCGCTTCCGGAAGGTTCTGCTCCAGAGATCCCATCGGCTTCGAGGGAAGCACTTGGAATCTCTTTGAATACGTCGGGAGTCAGCCTATGATTGGAAGTGATCCCTCCGGGCTTGCCTACAGTCAAACTTGGTTCATGTGCGGCGGCAAACTAGAGCGTCAAACGCCTGGTCAATCAAAAGAGTGTTGTGGGGGAAAGGTGTTTAGTAACAGAAACTACACTTGCGAAAACAATAGAATCACCCCAAAAAATCCGCCAACGCCAACGCCACCTTACTGCGGCTACTTTTGCACGCGTGCTTCTGAGTCCTCAGACTACTTTCTTTGTATAGGCCTTGGATTTGACGCCGAGCCCGTCATCTATGCTTACATCGATAACGACCCTTGCATAGCGTTTACAATTTTGACTTGCGATGAGTTCAGCGCGGCGCAAGGTGGTCCACTAGTTTTGTGAAGTACGATGCGAAGATTTCTCGGCTTTCCAGTATTCGAGGGATTCCTCGGACTGTTGTTCCTTCTAGCAGTACTTAGTTCAGTTTGCATTGGAGTTGTCAATTTTTTCCGGTGATGGCACAAAGAAGTCAAATGGGTCAAAGAAGTCAAATTGGTCAGGCCTCTTTGAAGAATTTGGCACCCGATGCACCGGAGTGAAACGACTTCTCCCCAGGCCACCACAAGGTGGTCTATCTCATTGGCAAGCAGGATGCCCGCCGGTTCTTCGGCACGATGCCGCCACGCTGGATTGGATCGCACCGGCCGAAGGCACGGCGGCTAGGATCGCCAACTCAATCGCCAGCCGGTGGCGGGCCGAAAGCGACACGAAGCGGGGAAGTGTGACCGTACACCACCTGGAAGTGTGATCCCGTACAATTAGCCGCATGAATCGCTGCGCGAAAAAACGATCAACCTCCGAAAACGAGCTCCCAGGCGCGCGCCGAAATTTGTACGTGCATGTTCGGCGAACCGGCCATCGCAAACCACGATCGTGCACCACGTTACGGCGTGTCAACTACGAAAAGCGTGACCGATTGGAGTCTTGCTCCAGAGACCCGATCGGGTACGTGAATGGCTTGAGTTTGAATCGTGCGTATTTCGTTCCCTCTCGTATTGATCCCAGTGGAAATCTTGCCATTGCGATACCTTTGATTCCCGCAGTATCTGCTGGCACGATAATTAACGTGATTGGTATTGCTTGTTTTCTGTACGCCCCGTGTCGAGAGGAAGCGATACGAGAACTGAAAGAAATTGTCGAAAACATGCCATGGCCCGAAGGATCGCCTGAGCCCGATCCAAAACCGGTTCCCAAGCCGCCGCTGCCCCCACCAACAAGCGATAACTGTGATGACGATGACAATCCTTGCGACGAGGGTGAGTGTTGGTGTTGCACGCTGTGGCAATACGGTGACTCAGCGCCAGACGCTGGGGCTCCAAACACCGTAAAGTCATGTGGCTGTAAAGATGCGACCGAGTGCTGGGAGGACGGTGACGTTTGCAGCCCACCCGGACAGGATTTAAACAAGCCGCCAATGGAAGATCCTAACAATCGACCACCATGGTAAAGCTTGCAAAATCGAGACTTTTGACATGACAACATCTCCCGACTTTTTCATCAAGCAACTGCGTTCGAAAAGTGACAAGAACCGTCGATGGGCAGCCTTGTTCGCACACCAGCTTGGATTCCACGAGGAAGTTATTGATGAACTTCTGGCACTAATCGTTCGTGAGTCAGCCGAGGGCAAGGTCTCGGGTGATGATTGCGTTTCCTGTGCAATAGACACAGTGGGGCTTATGCTTGCGTCGGGGGAAATGGATGAAATGCTTCAAAGACGTGTAGAAATCGCTTTGCTAATAGCTCTCAATGCAATAGATGAGAAGCGGATACCATGGGTAGCTAGCATCATACAGACAATTGAGCGGAATAAAAATCTTTCGCTAATTTTAAAGCCTGAATTAGCCATGCACCGAGACCAGCTTCTCAAGCCTTGGCAAGTTCGTTTGGATGCCCTTTGGGACCGATCAAAGGTGTCAGGAGGCAACAACGAGTCCGAAAGACTCGATTGACGGGCGATAGCTCGTCAATCTATTGCGCAACAAACGCTTGCACCGGAGCGCAGCGACGGGCAATGGCGTTATGTCATTGCAATTTTCGGCACGATGCCGCCATGTGAGTCTTAAGAGCGAAAGCGAGCCTAGCGAAAGCGAGTGGCGAGCGATCGCAGCGAGTGAGAAGGATTCCATCCACCCTCGGGCATTAATAACGAGCGTAGCGCACGGCGGGCCGGATGCCCGCCGCATGAACAAGCCCGGTGGCAGGATGCCGCCCGGCGGAGGACGGCACGAATCGAGCCTGCGATCGCCGCCGTCGGTATCCAGCTCGGTTGCGAACACTTCACGCGTATGCAGCGAATACTCCTTGCCGATCCCAACATCGATGGCGATTCGTTCGGTGGATTGGAACGACTGCGGATCAACTTCCCCGAGAACACA
>JBGSLZ010000079.1:0-50572 GCA_041740415.1 Rubripirellula sp. | reverse complement strand
AGAGAACGAGCTATCTCCTGGTTTGATTACACTTTCAGTCCTCCGCACAGGTCATCCCCTCGGTTTTCAACCCAAGTGAGTTCGGTCCTCCACGCAGTTTAACCCGCGCTTCAACCTGCCCATGCGTAGATCACACAGGTTTCGCGTCTGCAGCAAATGACAATGTCGCCCTATTCAGACTCGGTTTCCCTTGGGCTACGTTCCGTAAGAACTTAACCAAGCCACTTACCACAACTCGCCGGATCATTATGCAAAAGGCACGCCGTCACTCATTTTCCAGTAAACTGGACCATAGAGCTCCGACCGCTTGTAGGCGCATGGTTTCAGGTTCACATTCCTCCCCTAGCAGGGGTTCTTCTCACCGTTCACTCACGCTACTGGTACGCTATCGGTCGTTGAAGAGTATTTAGCCTTACGGGATGGTCCCCGTCGATTCAGTCTGGGTTTCACGTGACCAGACCTACTCAGGTGCTCCTACCGTGTGTGTTTATTTTCGTGTACGGGACTGTCACCCTCTGTGGTGTTCCTTTCCAAGAACTTCCACTAACAACACACAATCAGATATTGGAGTCCTACAACCCCGTGAGGGAAACCCTCTCGGTTTGGGCTATTCCGATTTCGCTCGCCGCTACTGACGGAATCGATTTTTCTTTCTCTTCCTCTGGTTACTTAGATGTTTCAGTTCACCAGGTTGTTACTAACCGACCTATGTATTCAGTCGGCAGCAGTTGGGTACCTCGGGATCATTACTTGTTTGTCAGCTCCCCCAAGATTTTCGCAGACTTCCACGCCCTTCATTCTTTCAACGCCAAGACATCCCCCATACGCCCTTAATAGATTGGCCATCGAAATCCCGAACTCAGTTTCCACTTAGATCGCCCGATCGAAACCGAACTCACCAAACGTCCGCCGAATTTGAATCTCGTTAGTTATCTACATTAACGATATCACATTAGCCTGAAGCGTCACTTAGAGACCCGCCCGTGAAGGCGAATCAATGATCGACAGCAGGCTCGCACAGAATCCTGTTAGAATTCAATTGGCCGACAAACTCATACCACGGACCACCGACATCACATTCGTGATGACGGAAGAACCGAGAAACTCATCTGCCAGCCGCGCTTCTTAAAGAACTTATTCTTTGCTTGACCCGTGCCGTTAAGCACGCGCCATGCAGTTGCTCTTATTTAGATGCCAACTACCAAACAACCAAATTGTCAAAAATCAGTTTCTCACGCCCAAGCTTTGCCTGGGTTGGCGAGAGTCGCTGCTGTGAAAGCAGCCGGCTGACTTCCGATGAAGGGAGGAAGTCAGCCGGTCGCGTTCTCAGCGAGCGGCGAAGGTTACAGCGGCTGGTTCGCCGCGTCAACCGAGTCTTCGCAAGAAATTCAATTTACTTTCTCGCGGCCTTCTCGGCGTCGCCGATTCGTTTTGGCGAGGCGGGGTTTTCGCAAATTCAGCGGTCGTCCGCAAGGACCAAATGACCGTTTTGGGAAAGTTTTTTTTGCGACCATGCCGCTTCGACCCGGCTGGCGGTTCGTTCATTGCCCACACGGCTGAAAACACCGCATTTCATGAACCCGACGTCTAGCGGAATCATTTCACCTCATTCGGTCGGACAGCCTCGAATTCTTGAAATTCGCACCTCGCGCCGCGAACTCATCGCAAAATTCACGCTGGGCAAGCGTGAGCCGGTGCACAATGTCCGGTACAGCAGACACCGCAACCCTACGAGATCGCTTTCGATTCACGAGAGCCCGCTACACAAACTTTTCTATCGACTTCGGATTGGTCGTCTTGAGCAGTGCTTGTGCGTCGTTGAGCTCCAGGTCGTCGACGTCGTGAACGATCACCAACACATCGCCAGACCTGACTCGCTTTTCGTAGTCCGCACTGACGTCGTGGGCGACGCCCCAGCGATCCATTTGCAGGAGGCTGCCGACAGCGGCACCGATCGCCATACCGACCAGCGGCCCGGCGATGATAAATGGGCCGATCAGCGTCCCCGCCGCTATCGGAGCCGCGACTGTGCCGCCGATTAGCATGCCGAGCGTGGCGCCGCGACTGTCGGGCGGCGATACGCCCGGATCGGGTCGATCCCCCGCGTCATGCGAATCTCGCAAGTACTTCGCCGACGGATCATCGGCTTTCGAGACGATGGAGACAGTTCTGAGCGTGAATCCGCCTTTCTCCAACACCTCCAAGCCGAGTTTGGCGGCGCCGTTGGATTCGTATTGCGCGATGAGACACTTTGACATCCTGCTGCTCCTTGAAAATTTGTTGAGGGCAGATACTTGAGGCAAACGACTTAAGCGTCGGTTGCTGAGCTGATATTTGCAGCCTTGGGAGGCGTGTTTTCTTTAGGCTGACGCGATTCCCATTGCACCAGCTTGTCGAATTTCCTCTGCATCACTTTCGAAATTCCCGACAACTCGCCGCCGCGATGAATCGATGGCTCGGGACACCGCTGTTTGACGCGTGATTCAAGCTCCGACGTGATGTTTGGCCCCGCCTTTCGCACGTACCCGCTCATCATTAACGATTTGAGCAAAGCATCGGTGCGATCCGCAAAATCCGATGGATCGCCATTGAGCGTTTGGCAACAGATCTCAGCAAGTGAGTCAAGCTGCTCTTCAATCTCTGAGTTTGTGTCTTTCATGAATTAGCTCCGAATTCGATCCGCGCGAGCGTGACTGGTGAAACATAGATAAACCTGATCGATAATCTGCCAGTGCAAATGACGCACCAAGGAAAAAACGAGTGAACGAATGCTTTTGCGAGATGCGACGTCCGGCAATTACTCAGAGTGCGAAGTTCACCAGGCGCGCAGATTGCATCGCGCAGGACGCACCGCGGAGCTTGCATCGCTCTGGGCGCTATCACGCAGCCTCAAAATCGAACGCTTGATTGACCAAAACATCGGACAACGCTTCTATAATTCGAGGGCGTGCGAGGCTGATGTGAAAAGTGGGCGGAAACAGACCATGGTGCTTGTTTTCAGTGCAGCCTGTATTGATGGTCAATGACGTGCATTTGCAATGCTTCATCTGCCCTGCCTCGTTGGAGGAAAGTAATGTCATTTCAGCTGAAACGATCGGAGAAAATTCAGACAGGCATCCGTCGTATCGCGAAGGAGCAGATCGAAAAAGCGATCGATGAGATCGACGATGAGAGTGCTGATCCGCACTTCACGGTCCATCAAGTTCGCAAGCGATGCAAAAAGCTTCGCGGGCTCACACGACTCGTGGGCCCGGCGTTGGGCAAGAAATACAAGACTGGCAATGATGCGTTTCGAGATGCCGCGGAACCGCTTTCACGAATGCGTGATGCGAGCACGATCATCGGAACATTCGACTCAGTGATCAATCATTTTGAATCGCGATCGCAACCGGAATCTTTTGACTCGATCCGAAACGGCTTGCAGAAACGACTAGCAGAAATCACCGACAACGAGATCAAGCATCGCTTTGCCGACGTGCGGAAAGCGTTTGTTGAATCGCTTGACGAAGTGGAACAATGGAAGCTAGCGACCTCGGGATTCAAAGCCATTGATGATGGCGTTTTAAAGACACATCGACGCGCACAACTCTGTTTGGCAGAAGTGCTGGACGAACCGAAAATTGAAGCGCTTCATCAATTACGCAAACACGTAAAATACCATTGGTATCATGCTCGATTGTTGCGAGGTATTTGGCCCGCCATGATGCATCACTACGCGGTAACATTGAAGGATCTCGGCGAGGCACTTGGCGACGATCACGATCTCGCCGTGCTTGGCAAGACGGTTGCCGATTCGCGAGACGAATTCGGTAGTAAAGTCGACATCGATTCGTTCATGGGCTTGCTGCTGCATCGCCGGGCGAAGACATCTGCCTCCGCGATCGGCGAGGCCCGTCGAGTCTTCGCGGAACCTACGCCCGCGTTGATGAAACGCTTGAAAGCGTATTGGAAATTGTGGCGTTAAATTGACGAAAGCGAGACGCTTGGTACGCCGCGTGCACCCCTTGTCACGATGGTTCATGGAGCGGTTTACACCAAGCGATTTCGATTGGAGAGACGATGAGCAACAAAAAAACAATGGTCGACGACGTCAAGCATGCGATCAAAGATGACCAGCATTCGATAGACGAGTACGCACCAGGTACATCGTTCGGGCTGGTGGCACTGAGCTACGTTGCCGTACTGGCAATCGTTTGCCTGATAGCTGCGTTCGTGATCTGGCTTTTCTAATCGAAACGCCCGGCTACGACTGGCGATACTTTGGCGAGTCGTGAAACGAAAAAAGCCACTTAACGCGAAGTGCGACAAGTGGCCTATCGAGTGGAGGTAGACGGACTTGAACCGACGACATCCTGCTTGCAAAGCAGGCGCTCTCCCAACTGAGCTATACCCCCGAAGGCAGCTATTAGCGTTTAGCTGTTAGCGATTAGCTTTTCATATTCGAAGGCTAAAAGCTAGTGGCTATTCGCTAAAAGCTTCTCATGGGCGTACCAGAACTCGAATCTGGGACCTCGTCGTTATCAGCGACGCGCTCTAACCAACTGAGCTATACGCCCGAACGTTTTCAACTGCCGCGATTTGCTCGCGTTGGTGATCTGTTCCGAGCGGCAAAGTTTACGGAAACTGGTTGCCCTGTAAAGGGAAGCTGGCCATTGAAATCCATGTTCTTGGTCGTTAATTCCCGAAGTTCGGCGATTTGATTGGCTTTAGGCATCAAATCGACATTTTCTTAGCCGGTCAGGTTCGGCACAATGTCCGTCTTGATGGCAACTCCCCAAACTCCCCCCTTCCTGATGATGAGCTCTGTGCTGATGAGATCGAACCGAATGACGGATCATTTGCTTTTGCGCCGCGTTTTCGACTGCCGTGGATTCGCCGCCATCGTGGCCGGACTTGGCCTGATTTGCGGAATCGCCGGTTCAGCGGCCGCAGCCACGCCGAGCGCGAGTTCGGCCCTGGCCCTCAAGCCGGTCCAGGTTGACGTCGAATACGAGATCATTAGCCCCGAACAGGCCGAGCGCTGCACGGTTTCGGACATCGATCGTGACGGATGGTCGGGCTGGGAAGTACTTTCGCCCGACGGACTGATGTTGAGGCGTTTTGCGGACACTAACGGCGACAAAAAAGTCGATTTGTGGAGCTATTTCAAATTCGGCGTCGAAATTTATCGTGATGTCGATGTCGACTTCAACGGCAAAGCCGACCAATACCGCTGGCTCGGAACGAGCGGAACACGCTGGGGCATCGACGAAGACGAAGACGGAAAGGTTGACCGCTGGCAACAGATTTCGGCCGAAGAAGTATCAGCAGAGGTGGTGGCATCGCTGCGAGAACTCGACGCGGCCCGTTTCGCGAGGTTGTTGATCACCGACAAAGAACTCAAATCACTCGGTCTTGGGCCGCAAAAGACTCAGCAGCTGGCCGCCAAGGCGGAACGCGCGGCGACGGATTTTGCGGGACTGGCGAAGCGTCAGAATTCGGTCGGACGCAGTGCCCGCTGGGTCCAATTCGCGGCGACCCCGCCCGGTGTCGTGCCAGTCGGAACCAACGGATCGACCAAGGATGTGATCGTTTACGAAAACGCGGTCGCGATGTTTGAACAGTCGGAAAAAAGCGGCCAGTTGCTGGTCGGGACGTTGATCAAATCGGGCGATGCTTGGCGCGTCGTGGAATTGCCTTCGGTCGGCGACGATGGCGAACCGATTGCTCAAACGACTGGCAACTTTTTCACTCCTGGCGGTTCGCCAGCGGCCAACGCAGGGTCGACCGGCGGTATCGGCGAAGCGACCCAGCGATTGGTGACGGCATTGGAATCGGTCGACGGGAAGTTATCGGAAGCCACCGACGAGAAGGTGATCGCCACGCTCAACGGTCAACGCGCCGACATCATCGAAGAATTGATCGCCAACTCCGAAAACCCGTCGATGCGAGATTCCTGGGTCCGCCAACTGGTCGACACACTCGGGCTGGCCGCGCAAAGTGGCGCCTATCCGGCCGGCGTCGAACGACTTCGCAAGGTGACTAGCCGCTTCGCGAACAAAGACGAAGCCTTGGCATCGTACGCCGATTACCAAGCGATCAACACGGAGTACGTTGTTCGCCAAACGCCGGAAGCCGATTTCTCTGAAGTCCAAAAATGGTATCTGGAATCGCTGACGGGCTTCGTTGACCGTTATCCCCGAACACCCGAAACGGCAGGCGCCTATTTGCAACTGGCACTCAGCAAGGAGTTTGAAGACAAAGAAGCCGAAGCGCTCGATTACTACACGAAAGTCGCGAAGGCATTCCCGGGTACCGATGCGGGTGAAAAAGCCGCCGGCGCCGCGCGCCGATTGGATTCGGTCGGTCGACGAATCGAGCTGGAGGGCAGTACGATCCAGGGTAAGTCGTTCAGCCTAGCGTCGTTGCGAGGCAAACCGGTCGTCGTTCATTACTGGGCCACTTGGTGCGAACCGTGCAAGCAAGACATGAAGCTGCTGCGTCGTCTGCAAGCGAACTATCAACGAGCCGGTCTGCAACTGGTCGGCATCAACGTCGATGCGACGGGCGAAGCGGCGGCCGGATACTTGAAAGAGAATCCGCTGCCGTGGACGCAAATGTTCGAGCCCGGTGGGTTGGAATCGAGCCGACTGGCCAAGACGCTCGGCGTGCAGACTCTGCCGACGATGATGTTGATCGACGCCGATGGCAAAGTCGTCCGTCACAACGTCCGCGCCGCCGAACTGGACGAAGAACTGACCGCGATGCTGAAGAAAAAGTAAGCCGCCGATCGGTGTACAATGAGGTCTGTAGAATGTTGACGGTCGCGCCGGCGCGATCGTCAACTGCCCGACCCGGAGAAGCTCGCGATGAGCACGTCGCTGAAATTGACAATGGATCAGTTCGACCGAATGATTGCCCAAGGTGCGTTCGTTGGGATCGAGAAGAAGATCGAACTGATCCATGGAGAGCTTCGAGAAATGAATCCCGCCGGACCAGTTCACTCAGATTACATCGACTACTTGGCGGCCTGGTCGTTCGAGGCGACTCGAGCGGACGGAATCGTGGTTCGAGTCCAAAGCGGCATCTCGGCCGATGACAGCCGCCCCGAACCGGACATCACATGGTTGAAACCGGGAAGGTATGCGCATCGTCATCCGACCGGCGACGACGTATTGCTGCTGATCGAAGTGGCCGAGTCGAGCCTGCGTTTTGACCGCGGCGAGAAGCTCGAAATTTATGCCACGCAGAAAATCCCCGAGTACTGGATCGTGGACATTCACAATCGCTGCATCCACGTCTTCACACAACCCGAATACGGCGACTACACGAATCGGCGCCGAGTGAACGTCGATGATTGCTTGCAGCCGCTCTGCTGCAACGGCGCCGAATTGGTGCTGAGCAATCTGTTCATCCTTTAGCGGCGAACTTTCTTCGACGATAGCGAAGCCCGATCAGGCAGCCGACGATGGCGATCGCAGCGAACGATTGGGGCTCGGGCACTGCCGTCACCAGACGCCGGATGACGTTGTCTCGCTTGTTCAAGATGAAGACTTCACCGTCGATCCCATAACTGAATCGCAAGTCGGCTCGATTGACGTTCGGATTGCCCGTCGTATCGCGAATCAAGTCAATCAGTCGCACGGATTGACCGCTGCCGTCCAGCAAAACAAGCTCCATCAATCCATCCGATCCGCCATCGAGCGGATCATTGTCGACGTCCAACGTGAAGATGATTCCGTTGGGAAAATCACCCAACAACAACTTGCCGTTCAGATCCAGAATGTCACTTCCACGGACAACGTCGCCGACCGTGATCGCGACAGACCCGGTTATCGGATCGCTCAGAAAACCCGAGTGCGGGTATGCGGCGACCGGATCGATCGCGCCCACCAATGTTCCGCCTTGGCTACCTTCGCGAATGTCCCATCCGAAGTTGCCTCCGTTGACGGCGAGATTGATTTCCTCAAATCTGTCCTGGCCGATGTCCGAGATGTACAGGTTGCCCGTCAAGCTGTCCCAACCGAACCGTTGCGGATTGCGAAGTCCATAAGCGAACACTTCGCCGATCGTGTTGACATCATTGTCGGACGCCAGCACGTTGTCGCCCACGATTCCGTACTGGCCGTTCGCAGAATTGTTTCCCAGCGGATCAATGCGCAGCACCGCGCCGAACGGATTGCTCGGGTCTTGGCCGTTGTCCTGTGGATCGTTTCCGCTGCCTCCGTCACCCAAGCCGATGTAAAGATTATTTCGATCGGGATCGCCGGTGCCGACGGAAGTATTGAACGCGAGCTGCCCGGCATTGTGGTTCGCAAAGGGTTGTTTGAACCTGCCGACTTCGCGAAAGGGTGTTGCCGTCGAAGCGGGCTCGAACGTGGCCGCAGTTGGATTGTTGGTGTTCCATTCCAACAAGACTGAATGAAAAGCGGTGCCTCCACCTGGGTCGAAGTCCGGCGTCACGCTCGTATTGCTGGAACTGTGGATGGTATAGAACTTTCCGAAACCCGCCGCCGTCGTTTGGTAGAAATCAGGATGGAAAGCGAACGACTGAAAACCCGGTTCACCGCTGCTGATCAAACCAATCTGCGGATACTGGACGCTATTGGCTAAATTCAGATACGTCGACACGCTGCGGGTCACTCGGTCGACCGTAAAGAGTCCTCCGTTTTGATCGTTCACGAACAGGCGACCGGCAGGGTCCGATGTCATGACGTTCATACGAGCATTGCCACCAGGGATCGTCGCGTAATTTTCGATCCGCGCGGTAACGGCCGCCAGCCCGATCGAACTGGTCAATAAGACAGACATCGCCGAAGCAACGATCCTAGAGAACGGCATTTCCAAACCTTTCGAGAAGTGAGGTAGTTGAAGTTCCCTGCGCCGTTTCGACGCGAATCGTATTGTAGCGAAGCACGTAGGTCCGGTTCCACCGGACAATCGATCCGGCGTCAAGCAATGTTCCGCCGCAAACCGTCCGGTGGAACCGGACCTACAAAACACTACAAAACACAAACGACAATCCGTCCGGTGGAACCGGACCTACAAACTACAAACGGCACTATTGTGCTGACTTATTGCACCATCGTTAAGGTTTGGCGATTCGCGAGCGTCTAAGGTCAAAGGGCCTTCGACTTCTTTTTCTTCTCGCCAACCTTTTCATTGCCCATGTTACGCCTCACGTTCTCGGCGTCTCGGATCTCCGTTCGCAACTTCGTGCTCTTACTCACATTCGTCGTGATGTCGGCGAACCGGCCGGTTTCGGCGGTGATCTGGCGAGACGATTTGACGGATGCCGAAGTTCGCGAACCACCGGCGCCGAAGCGGGAGTCGGTTTCACCGAAGCCGACGTAGCCGCGCGATATGCTTGGGTGGTCTCGCAGACGGGCGACATCTTCACGCCCCAAGCGGCACCCACGCAGCTTTTTTGGGACGGACGATTTGATCTGCCGGGCGTTCAAAATGGCGGCGGCAGTTGGAAAATCCAAAAGCCAAGCTTCACCGCGGTTGGAGGCGCGGCCAACGGCTTCAATTACACCTGGGACAACGCCAATCCCGTCACCGCGGTCTTCGGTACTCCCACGACGAACGCGACGGTGGTAACCGTCGACAGCGACATGACGTTCTCTGGCATCCGCTTCGCACCGAACCTTTCCACCGGTCCGTTTCAGATTTTGGCTGGCTCGGGCAGCCTGTCGACCGCGGCTGGTGGATCCAACGTCGAATCACAAGTCTTCGGACGCATCGGGGCCGGTATCACCGGCACCGGCAACTTGACCAAAACCGGCGCTGCCGACCTGCTGATCAACGGTGACAACTCGACCTTCGGAGGCCAGATCATCGTCGCCGAAGGCACGGCGATCTTCGACAAGGGCGAGTCGTTCGGTTTGAACGGCTTTCTCGCCAACACGAAAACGGTGGTCGCCGACGGAGCGACATTACAACTACGAGGTCCGGGCGTGACCACTGCCGAACACATCCACGTCAGCGGCAGTGGCATCGGCGGCAAAGGAGCGATCTACGCCAGCTTCGGTAGCCACACGTTGACCGAGCGGATCGCTCTGCAAGCCGACGCGACGATCAACTTGGATGCCAACACGTCGATCACGTTCGGCGGCGCGCAAGGTCGGTTCTATAACAATCAAACGTTGACTCAGACCGGACCGGGCACCGCGGTGTACGACAACATCAACAACATTGCGGGCTTGGCCGTCGTCAACGGCGTCGCCGCGGGCGTGGGCGGGATCAACGGCAGCGTCACGTTGACCACCGGTGCCGAGCTCCGGCCGGGTGACTCCGCCACGACTGCGTCGATCGGCAATTTCGCCAGCGACAACTTTCTGTTGGGCGCGGGCAGCCTGCTGACGATCGACCTGAATCCAACGGCGGGCACATCGGACCGAGTAAACGTGATGGGGACGCTGCAACTCGCCGGCATGCTGAAATTGAATTTGCTGGGCGCACCGCTGGGCGGTCAGTCGTTCTTGATTCTGGACAACGACGGATCGGACGCGGTCATCGGCAGCTTTGCCAACCTGAGCAGAATCTCGAGCACGTTTGCGGGCCAAAACTACGACTTTGCGATCCGCTACAACGGGGGCACCGGCAACGACATCTCCGTCATCGCCGTCCCCGAACCGGGCACGCTCGCGTTCATAGCGGCAATCACGGTGGGTGGATATTTAACAGTCCGGCGAAGGGGCAAGTGCAGCTGATTTAGGCCGTTTAGCTTCCCTGAACGGCACTATTGTGCTGGAGAATGGCCCGATTGTGAAGGTTTGAGGACGGACATGGGAATAGCTTAGACCTCATCGAATCTCGTATTTCTGCCACCTCAGTACTCACATCTGTAAACGCGCCTTATGAGTCATGCTAGAGCGTTCATCGCAATCATTGTCGTTCTCGGAGCAGCGGCATCCGCATCGGCGGACATATTGTTCAATCTCGACTTTTCGGGAACTGCGGGTCAAGCCGTCGGTGTCTCGACGCCTACAGGCAACATTGCTAAGACCAATTCACAGTTCACGTTTGTCAACCCAGCGATCACGTTCGTCAATGATGCGCAGGCGGTAAAAGCGGTCAACAGTTGGGTTTACGACGGTACCGGAAATGCCGCGGCTCAAGCAACGATACTCAACACCGCGTCTGCAAATTTCGGCTCGACATCCCGATTCGATGCGGGATTGAGCTTCGCGGCGCCGGGATTCACGTACACGATCACGTCATTGGAATTGGACATGCGAGCAAACAATGAGGCGAACGCTCGTTTCGCCGCAGGTTTCCGTGATTTAGGCGGTACCGGTGTGACGTTCGGCGAGATTGCTTTGGCGACGCATAGCGGAGCAGCTCCGATGTCCTACAGCATCGACGTGACAAGCTTGAACCTGTTTGCGACGAGTTCGACGACCAGTTTCGGTAACGCGGCGAGTGATGGAATCCGCTTTCTATTTCGTAAGAATGGTGACACAGCGGGTGGGGACAATTTTCAGGTAGACGCGATTCGCTTGATCGGGACCGTGACCCCGGTTCCTGAGCCGGGAAGCTTCTTGCTAACGGCTATCGGCGGCGTCTTCGGTTTCATGGCGTACCGTCGTCGTCGAAATCCGCACCCCCTCTGGTGGCAAATTGCTTTGACTGGACTTACGTCCATGGTATCCTTCCGGGCTGATGTTCACGCCGACGGAATTCTAGCATGTCAAAGCACGACGACCTCAAACGCAACCTAAAGGCAGCCCAGCGGCGACGAAGCCGACGTTCGACGCCGCAATCGGAGAGTACGACTGCGGTCGTCGACCCCGAATCGATGTCGTCGGCCACCCTCGATGTGACGGGGCTGTGCGTGACGGAAATCTTGAAAATGAACGGCAAGCGACCGTTTCGCGACTCCGAAGTCATCACGGCAATCCGAGCCTCTTTAAGCGGCGGTGTTCCGAGTTCTTCCGAAGCTCAGTTGCTGCATCAACGATTGATCGCGATCAGTCAGCGAGCAGACGTGATGTCGCGAAAATTTCGAGACGCATTGTCAAGCCTCGAACGAACCGCCACGCAACATCGATCTTCTGATGACGACACGGCGTTCATGAAATTCTTGACGATGCTCGCCAGCTAAGCACGTGGGTCCGCGACTCCGTTCGCGGACAGTACGCAGTTCGATGGCGATCCCCGCGAGCGGAGTCGCGGGGCAACAATTGGGCTACGCCTTCGGCGCTTTGCGAAGCTGAATCCATTCGCTGTGGAACGCGCCTTCTTTGTCCGTCCGCTGATACGTGTGGGCACCGAAGTAATCGCGTTGGGCTTGCAGCACGTTGGCCGGCAAACGGGCCAACCGATAACTGTCGTAATAGCACAGCGCGGTGCTGAACGCGGGAACCGGAATACCCAGGATCGACGCGGCAGCGATCACGGCTCGCCATTTCTCTTGCGAGTCCTCGACGGCCTGCTCGAAGAACGGATTGAGCAACAAGTTTTCCAGGTTCGGGTTTTCGTCGAACGCTTCTTTGATGCGATCTAAGAACACGGCGCGGATGATGCAACCGCCTCGCCAAAGCAACGCGCAATCGCCGTAGTTGAGTCCCCAGCCGTGCTCGTTCGACGCGGCTTGCAGCTGCACGAAACCTTGCGCGTAGCTGACGATCTTGGATGCGTACAGCGCTTGACGAACGGCTTCGATGAACGCGGCGCGATCGCCGACCAACTTCATCGCGGCGGCTCGCATTTCGGGATTGGCCTTCTCTGAAGGACCGCTTAGCGTTTTGCTGGCGCGAACGCGAGCTTCCTTTTGAGCCGATAAACCGCGAGCGAACACGGCGGTCGTGACCAGCGTGCTGGGCACACCCAGGTCGAGCGCCAGTTGGCTCATCCATTTGCCGGTGCCCTTCGCGCCGGCGACGTCCAGGATCTTGTCGACTAGGTATCCGTCGCCACCTTGGTCGTCTTTGACGCTGAAGATGTCGCGGCTGATCTCGATCAAGTAGCTTTCCAGATCGCCACGATTCCACTGGTCGAACACATCGTAGAGTTCTTCGTTGTCGAGCCCGCCGAGTTCGCGAAGCAATTGATAGGCTTCGCAGATCAATTGCATGTCGCCGTACTCGATGCCGTTGTGGACCATCTTGACGTAGTTGCCCGAACCGCCGCCGCCCAACCATTCGCAGCAGGGGATGTCGTTGTTGGGTCCGACTTTCGCCGCGATCGATTGCAACATTTCTTTGATATGAGGCCACGCGGCGGCGCTGCCACCGGGCATCAGGCTGGGGCCCTTGAGTGCGCCTTCTTCGCCGCCCGAGACGCCGCAACCGACGTACAGCAAGCCGGCCGCTTCGACCTGTTTGGTGCGGCGTTCGGTATGCAGGTAATACTCGTTTCCGCCATCGATGATGATGTCGCCCGGTTCGCAAAACGGCAGCAGTTGCTCGATCAGCGAATCGACGGCGGGACCGGCTTTGACCAGCATCATCAGCTTGCGTGGCCGCTTGACCGCTTTGACGAATTCCTCGATCGAGTGCGTGCCGACGAAGTCCTTGCCCTTGGCCCGGCCGGCGATCAAGTCGTCGACTTTCTCGGTCGTGCGGTTGTAGACGGCGACCTTGTAGCCGCGGCTTTCGACGTTCAGGGCCAGGTTCTCGCCCATGACCGCTAGACCAATCAGACCAAAATCACAGTCGCCGCTCATCGTATTTTCCGAGGTTCGTGGGGTTGTCGCAGACTCAATGGCCGCGATTTTAGGCTTTGCCGGGCTGACCGAACAGCGTGCAACCGGTTCAACCGCCACATCCCTCAGCAACCAATCGTCACATACGTCAGCAACCGGCGCCAGCGGGGAAAGTCGCACCGTTTGCCTAAACGTGAGGCACGAATTGTTGCCGGACGGCTTCGCAGCGATTATTGTCAATGGATAAATGCAGCGCGGATTCTGCGCGGTTTCCTCTTCACGGTTCGAGCCTTCGGCGTTCCCACTCCATGAACATCTTCCAACGCATCGTTGTCCTCACGGTCCTCGCCGGCATTTCGCTCGGTGTTTCATCGTCCGCCGTTGCCCAGACCGCTGGCAATAACCAGGACACAATCCTGATCGGCCAACCGATCGCCGGTATCGATGTCGACGCGACCGGCGTGCTGCGAGTGAAACAGTTCGACCCGCGAGTTGGTGTGCAGCGATTCGAAGCGGCGAAGGCGAAGCTCGGCGCCGGCGAAGCGAACGTGATGCAACCGAGTAAGCTGCGAAAGGTTTCGCTCAATCGTTTGGAAGCTGCCATCGTCGAGCGACTCGCCGTCGGTCAATCGATCGACGACGAAATGAAGGCGCTCGCGGGACTGACCAGCGTCCAATACGTTTTCTACTACCCCGACACCAAGGATATTGTGATCGCCGGTGCCGCCGAAGGTTTCTTCGCCGACCCGACCGATCGTTTGATCGGAATGCAAACTGGTCGACCCGTCGTGTTGCTCGAAGACATGGTGACCGCGATGCGCGCGTACGCGCCGGGCGCCAAAGCGACATCGGTCATCAGCGTTTCGATCGACCCGACTCCCGAAGGACTGCAAGCGATGCAGAACTTCTTGGCGTCGGTTCGCGGCCGCGTTCAACCGAGCGACGCAAACCGTTTGGCGATGGGGCTGAAGAACAACCTCGGCCTGCAAACGGTTTCCTTCAAAGGCATCCCCACCGACACCCACTTCGCACGCGTTTTGGTTGAAGCCGATTACCGGATGAAGCTGGTCGGCATCGGGCTGGAAAAATTACCCGTGCGATTGCAGAGCTACGTCGATCGCGCGAGTCCATCGAGCGTCGCGGCCAACGCGATGGAACGATGGTACTTCCAACCGAACTACGACGGAGTCGCTGTCAGCGAAGACGGTTTGGCGATGAAGATCAAAGAGCGTGGAGTTCAATTGGTCGGCGCCAACGAACGTGTCGCCGCCGGTGGACAACGAGTCAAAGGCGGCAAGGTCAATGCGGCCAGCCAAGCGTTCTGCCGTGACTTCACCGAGAATTTCAACTTGATCGCTTCGCGAGTTCGAGTTTACGGCGAGCTTCGCCAACTGATCGATGTCGCGATCGCTGCCGCCTACATCCACGAGCAAGATTTTTACGGTCAGGCTTCGTGGGATGCCGGAGTGTTGATGGACGAATCGAAAGTCTCGGTCGAAACTTACACAGCGCCCGAGCAAGTCGAGACGGCGGTCAACGCGATTTGGAAGGGCAACACGTTGATGACGCCGCTGGGTGGCGGAGTGCAAATGCAGCCGCGGATCGCGTTGTCCAAGGAAAACATGACCGTCGACACGAGCGGCGAGAACGCGCAAGTCAAACAAACCGCCGGCCCCGCCGACTTGGCCGACGGCCAATGGTGGTGGGACTGATCTCGCCAGCGAAAGTCGATAAGACTTCCGGCGATATTTTTGTTCGCTTTCGACCGACCCGATCGGGTACGATTGACTCACCAGCTTCAACGCCTCTTTGCCAAGAGGACTCGCTCGTGAGTCATCCTGAAAGTCCGCGACGCACGCTTCAAACAACTTGCCGATTGGTTGTCGTTCAAGACCAATTGCAACCCTGTCCGTATCTGGACAACACGACGGCCCGGATGCCGCTGAGGTTACCCGTCGGCACGGTCACACCCGACGTGACGGACCAGTTGTTGGCGCTGGGTTATCGGCGCAGCGGTGATTTCGTGTACCGGGCCGAGTGCCCCGCGTGTAGCGAGTGCAAGCCGACGCGGATCGACATCGATGAATTTGAAATGACGTCGTCGATGCGTCGAGTCTTCGCCCGCGGCGAACGTGAACTGACTTGCCACTGGGGACCGCCGCAAGTCGACGGGAAGCGGATTTGGTTGTTCAACCAACATCGTCGAATTCGCAATCTGGGGTCGGCCGGGGAACTCGTTTCAACCGAGTCGTATCGGTCATTTTTGGCCGATACGTGTTGCGACACGCGCGAGTTGGCGATTTCCATTGGCGGTAATTTGATCGCGATCGCCATTGTCGATATCGGCGCGAAAAGCACGTCGGCGGTTTACACCCATTTCGATCCTGAGGCCAGTCGGTTCAGCTTGGGAACGTACGCGATCCTGAAACAAATCGATTGGGCAAAGCAGAACGGTAAGCGTTACGTTTATCTGGGAATGTACGTCGCCGACAACTCACATCTGAACTACAAAGCCCGCTTCCTACCTCAGCAACGATTGTCGGAAGAAGAATGGATACAGGTTACCGAATGATCCGCTCACAAATTTGTGTCGTCTTAATTGCATTGGCGACGATGGTCTCCAGCATCCGCGCCGAAGAGGTCAACGACCGATTGGCGGCCGGCGAATTTTCCGCAGCGATCGCTGATGCACGTACCTTGCCCGCCGACGATCAATCACCCGTGCTCGCGCAGATCGCCGGCGCCCAGGCCTACTCCGGTGAATCTTCCGCGGCCAGTGAAACGATTCGCTCGATCACGTCGCCCGGTGTTCGCCAAGAAACAATCGAAGGCATCCGCGCTCCTGGCGGTGCCTCGTTCGCCAACTTCGACTCGCTAATCGAACTAATCCAGACCACCGTCGTGCCCGACACTTGGGACTTGCTCGGCGGCCCCAGCACGATGCAGGAATACGCACAAGGTGTTTACGTCGACGCCGAGGGAACCGTCAAGGTTTGCGAAACGGCGCCACTGTCCGACAGCGCCGAAAACTTGAAATCGATGCTGTTCGCTGGCAATCATTCACCTAAGAATGAGGAGCAACAATGGCGGGCGCCATCTGAATTGCGCTGCGTATCACTACGCAGATTGATCGATGAATCGAATCATCGAAGGATCTCGGGAACGATGCCGTCCGAATCGATGCTGTACCTTGCCGGTCTGTCCGATGTTCGGTTCTTGTTCATCGACCAGCAGAACGACGATATCGTGATCGCGGGTCCGGTCGGCGGCATCGAAACGATCAACGGCGTCGCGCGAGACCGGGCATCGATGCGGGGAACTCTGCGATTGGATTTCTTGATGACCTGTTTGTCCGCGATGATCTCGCGCACACCCTTTGGATGCACGATCGATCCGACTCGCGAAGGACTGGCCGGCGCCGCTAGCGTCGCGGCGGATGTGCAAGCCGACAAACTGCCGATCGGCAAAGCGGCCGAAGCATTAACGGTCGCGATCGGAATGCAACGAGTCGAAGTCTTCGGAACGGCTGGCGATACGCCGATCGGATACTTGATGGTCGAAGCCGACCGGCACATGAAGGAACTTGCACTGGGCGTTCATCCGATGCCTCGCGGTGCGATGAATTATCTGGACGTGATCGAAGCGGCGATCGATCGCGGCTCGCCCGACGGATTGTTGCTGCGGTTGTGGTTCACGGCATCGCCCCGTTCGGTTCGCGCCGATCAAGAACGTTCGATTTTCGAGATCGCTGGCACTCCGATTCGATTGTCGGGTCAAAACGAACGAGCGATGGCGGACGGAGCGCGCGGCAACTTGACGGAAGATTTTCGGACGGACATGTTTGTCGCCGACTTCAACCAACACTTTCACGATATCCGCGGCAAGTATCCGGTCTACGGTTCGCTCGAAGCGATCTATCAAACAGCGTCGGTCGCCGAACTGTTGCGAAGGTTCGCGAAATCGCCCGGGCATCAAACGCTGATCCACGAATTGGCCAACAACTCGTCGACATCTGAAACATGGATGAGAACGCCAACGCAAGTCGAATCGATCGCGGTGCTTCACAAGATTCGCCATGGAAGGACGGTACACAACGTGTTGATCGCCAGCGGCGGCGTGGCCGTGAACGGCGAAAAAACGCTGGTCGCCAAGGTCACGGACTATCCATCATTGCGGTCGATGTCGAACGTCCCCGCATCGCGTCCCCAGGTGATTCAAAACTGGTGGTGGGACAAGTAGCAAGTAGCAAGTAGGTCCGGTTCCACCGGACATCCAGATTTGGAAATCTCGCCCACGTAGGTCCGGTTCCACCGGACATCCGACCTGTGACATCCGACCTGTGACATCGGCCAATCGTCCGGTGGAACCGGACCTACCTACGATTGCTGAAAATATCTGTGGGAATCGCGCCCGAAGTCTCAGTGGACCGAGCCTAGCTATTAAGCTGTTAGGCTCCCCCACTTGAGGCTACCAACCATCGTGCCTGATTCCCTGATCCAACTCGCCGAGCGCATGTTCGTCGGCCCCGTGTGGCCGGCGTCGATTTTGGTCGGTTTGCTGGTCGTCTACACCCTGTTCGCTTTGATCGGGTTGATCGACTTGGGGCTCGATGTACCCGATTTGGATCTGGACGTGGACTTGGGCGTCGATGTTCCCGAAGGCGGCATGTCGATCGATGCCGACTTCTTCCACGGCATCGGCGCGACCACCATCCGCTGGACCAACATCGCAAGAGTGCCAGTGGTGTTGTGGGGCGGCATCTTTGCGGTCGCGTTTTGGTGTTTGTCTTACGGATTGTGGCACCACTTCGATGTCCATCGCTATGAACCAACGTGGCTGGTCAGCGTCCTGTTGTCGATTCGCAATTGTGTGATCGCGACCGGAATCACCAAAGCAGCGACTCAGCCGTTGATCCGATACTTCGTCGAGCCACCCTCGTACGACGAATCGCGTCTGATGGGCGCGACTTGTGAGATCTCGACTTACGAGGCGACGCCCGAGGCCGGGCAAGCCAAGTTTCGCACCAACGCAGCACCGCTGCTGTTGAATGTTCGCACGGACGGCCCGCACATCACCAAAGGCACCGAAGTCCGAATCATCGGCTTCGACAAAAAAACTCGCATCTACAAAGTCGCTCATCTTCCATCGGAGACCACCTCGTGACAATTTTTTCACAAGTCAACAACGTCAACTTTTTGTCGGGCGGATGGATCACGCTCTACATCTGCATCTTCGCGCTGCTGGCGCTACTGATGACGTTCAAGAAGTACTTCATCGTCGTCGGACCCGATCGCGCGATCGTCAAATCAGGCTTGGGCGGCTTGGATGTAACAACGGCAGGTGGCAGATTCATCGTGCCGCTGTTTCATCGTTACGATTTCATGGACTTGACGCTCAAGAGCTTCGAAATCAATCGCGAAGGCAGCGCCGGACTGATCTGCAAAGATAACATTCGCGCCGACATCAAGGTCGCGTTTTTCATCCGCGTCGACAACAGTGACGAAGAGATGAAAGAAGTCGCGCAGTCGATCGGTGCGCGTCGTTGCAGCGAGATGGAGACGTTGCGAGAGTTGTTCGACGCAAAGTTCAGCGAAGCACTCAAGACCGTCGGCAAGCAATTTGACTTCGTCGACTTATACGACCAGCGCGACAAATTCAAATCAGAAATCTTGAAGGTCATCGGCACCGACTTGAACGGCTACCGACTCGACGACGCCGCGATTGACTATCTGGAACAAACACCGCTATCGATGCTGTCGCCGACCAACATTTTGGACGCCGAAGGCATCAAAAAGATTACCGAGCTGACGTCGAACGAAAAGGTCAAAGAAAACCAATTCACTCGCGACAAAGAAAAGACACTCAAGAAGCAAGACGTCGAAGCGGAAGAAACGATTCTTGCGCTCGAGCGTCAGCGCGTTGAAGCGGTCGAAAAACAAAAGCGAGAAATCGCCGAAATCACCTCGCGTGAACAAGCCTCCGCGGCCAAAGTTCGCGAAGAACAACGACTCGAATCCGAACGGGCTCGCATTCACACCGAAGAGGAACTCGGCGTCGCCGAAGAAAACAAATCGCGTCAAGTCTTGGTCGCGATGCGAAACAAAGAGAAGACCGACGCGGTCGAACTGGAACGCGTCAACCGTGACCGCGACCTGGAAATGACGGAACGGTTGCGACTTGTCGGTGTCGCCGAGATCGAAAAAGAGAAAGCGATCGAGATCGAGAAACGCAACATCCAAGAAGTCATTCGCGAACGTGTCGCCATCGAACGAACGGTTGTGGAGGAGAAAGAGCGAATCAAAGATACCGAGGAAATCGCAAAGGCAGATCGACTCAAGACGGTCCAAGTCACCGCGGCGAAGATGAAAGCCGAGGAAGAGCTGATTCGGATCACGCAACAGGCCCAGGCCGAGAAAGAATCGGCGACGCTGCTGGCTGAAAAAATCCGCATCGACGCAACCGCCCGACGCGACGCTGCCGAGCAAGAGAGCGAAGCCGCGAAAATGCTCGCCGAGGGCGAGTTGGCCACGCAAGCGGCACACGGTTTGGCCGAAGCGAAGGTCATCGAAGCCAAAGCATCGGCGATGGAGAAACAGGGCCTCGCCGAAGCCAACGTCGAACTGGAAAAGTATCGCAGCGAAGCCGTCGGTATCACCGAGAAGGCCGAAGCGATGAAACAACTCGACAGCGTCGGCAAAGACCACGAAGAATTCAAATTGCGTTTGGACAAAGAGAAGTCTGTCGAAATCGCTGCGATCGATGCCCAGCGTGGAATCGCGGAAAGCCAAGCCGGGGTGGTCGGTGACGCTCTGCGAAGCGCCCGGATCGACATCGTCGGCGGCGACGGCGAGTTCTTCGAACAAATCACCAACGCCGTGAAGGGCGGCAAAGCGATCGATCGGTTCGTCTACAACAGCAAAGTCGCGACGGACATCAAGGACACATTTTTCGACGGCAACGCCGACTACTTCCGCGACCAGCTCGCCGGTCTGATCAAGCAATTCAATTTGGATACGGACGGAGTGAAGGACTTATCGATCGCCGCGCTGATCGCAAAGTTGCTGGGCATGGCGAAAACCGATGACGTGCGGAGTCAACTGACGGGCTTGCTAAGCATCGCTGGAACAGCCAACGTGGCCGACCAAAAAGCGGGAAGGCTGTTGGCACAAACCAAAAAGCCCGTGAGTAACGGGAAGAAGGGGTAATGTTCATTCTTGCTCAGCCGCGTAGCCTTGACCCATGACTGAATCTCAACTCGCCGCCGGCACTTACGAGGTGCTTCGCAATCGACTTCGCGAAGCCGCCGCCGATCTGCGTGCGCGATTAGCGAAGCTCAATGAAGCTCGCGCCGATGTCTTTGGCAATATCGAAACGACGCTTTTGGCAACCGAACGTGTCACCACGGATCACAACTGCGTTCCTCGTGACATCGTTTCCGTCGGCGATCAATTCGTGTTCGGTTACAACGTCCAATTCGGACTGAAATCCGAAATCGAATTGTCGGATGTTTTTTCTGTTTACACTCTGCGCGACCATCAGTTCCACGTCGCGCCGCTGGACATCATCGGCGACAAGAAATTCGTCAGCGACTTTCACGAACTCTATCGCTTCTACAAAGACACACGTTTCACCCGGTTCTTTCGCAGCGGGCCGATGTTGTACATGGTCTTTCAAGTCGGCAAGACCGCCAAGGACATCAAGTCATTCAAGTGGCGGATCGGTCCTGAATCGATCGAGTATGTCGACAACCGCAGCGATCACGAAATCAAGGATCCGTCGCAACACGAATTCCGCTGGACACGAACAACTCGCGATCAACATCACTACGGCGCCCATCCGCACATTTCGATCGATGATCGCGTGTTCGTCGAAACCGTCGGCGGTGACCTGACGATCAAAGTCGAAAACAACACGGATACCGGCCAAGGGATCTATGCCGAACCCGTCGACCATGCCGACCAAACCCTCGACGACGCCGAGATCTATTTCGCGATCGTCGGCAATCTCGTGCTGCTCAAGATCAAGCCTTACCAAGAAGCTAAGTTTCGATACTTGCTGTTCAACGGTAAGCTCGGTCGGGCGATGCGGCTAGACGAAATCGAGAACGCCTGCGTGATGCTGCCCGGAGATCACGGATTGATTTTCCCGGGTGGATATTACTTGCAAACGGGCGAGTTCAAACGCTTCGATCTCGGCGTTGGTGAGATGCGGTATCAACGCACGATCGCGGCGCCCAACGGCGAAGACTTCTTGTATCTGTTCTACAACAGCCAGTCGGGAACCTACGTTCAACTTCGATACAACCTGATTCGTCAAACGGTGGAAACACCGATGGTATCAAGCGGCCAGACGTTCTTCCAACGTGGCGAAATGGTCGTCTTCCGAACGCAAGACGAACCGCAAAAGCATCATGCGATCCAGATTTGGCAGACTCCGTTCACCGATGCCAGCTTCGTTCCCGACAACCAAACCGATTCGCTGCTGTTCAAGATCGGGAACAAGGACATCGTCCGTGGGATGGCCGAGTGCAACGAGCTGTTGCAACTGATCGACAAAGACGACAGCTACGAAGGTCTATACGTCGACCTGGGCAAGAAGGCATCCGACATTCTGGACAGCTATTTCTGGATCGACAAAGCGGAAACCGAGAAGCTTGCCGAACCGTTGCAGAAGGTGCGTCAAGCTGCCGGTTCGGCCGTTGAAGAATTCGAGAAAGTCGTTCGTGTCCGCCGCGACACGGCTGCGCGGACGAAGAAGGTTCAAACCGATATTGAAACGCTGGTCAAATCGATCCAGCGCGGTCGGTTCGAGACCATTGATGACTTTGTCGCTTCATTGGCATCGCTGCGCGAACAACGCGGCCACGCGCTCGGCCTGAAAGAACTCCGCTACGTCGATGTCCTTGTCATCGAAACGCTCGAGAAAGAAACGGCAGAACGGTCGGAACGATTGAGCCAACGATGCGTCGACTTTCTGCTGACGCCCGGTTCGCTTGATCCTTACAAGAAGCGTGTGGACGAGTCGTCGGAACAAGTTGCCGGCGTTGCCACGGTCTCCGAAGCAAAGAAGCTCGGCGAACAGATCGATCAGGCGGGGTCGCAATTGGAATTGCTGACCGAAACGGTCAGCAATCTGCGGATCGAAGATACGACGAAACGTACTGAGATCATCGACTCGATCGCCGGCGTGTTCGCATCGCTCAATCGGGTGCGGAGTGCGCTCAAGGCGCGGGTCGGCGAACTGGTCAGCACCGAAGGCAAGGCAGAATTTGCGTCGCAATTGAAACTGCTCGAGCAAACCGTATCGGGCTACTTGGATGTGTGCGATTCGCCGACGAAGTGCGACGGATACCTGACGAAAGTAATGGTGCAATTGGAAGAGTTGGAAGGTCGGTTCGCGGAGTTTGACGAATTCGTCGTTCAATTGGCACAGCGACGAGAAGACGTTTACGCCGCGTTTGAATCTCGCAAGGTTCAGTTGGTCGAAAAGCAGAATCGTCGCGCCGAATCGCTCGCTTCCGCAGCCGGACGAATCTTGAAGGGCATCGACACTCGCGTCAGCAAGATGGCATCGACAGACGAGATCGCTGCGTACTTTGCCGGCGACTTGATGGTCGAGAAAGTTCGCGACATCATCGTGCAACTTGGTGAGCTGGACGATGCCGTTCGTGTCGAAGACTTGCAGAGTCGAATGAAAACGATTCGCGAAGATGCGACTCGTCAATTGAAGGATCGCCAAGATCTGTACGAAGACGGCGGCGACATCATTCGCTTGGGTAAACATCGATTCGCCGTCAATACTCAACCGCTCGATCTGACAACCGTGCTTCGCGAAGGTGAGATGTGTCTGCATTTGACCGGTACCCAGTTCTTCGAGCCGCTTGATAACGAAGACCTATCGTCCGCGAAAGATCTTTGGAACCAGGAACTGATCAGCGAGAATGCAAACGTCTATCGCGCGGAATACTTGGCTGTCGACCTGTTCGAAAGTGGCGTTTTGAAGTTTGAACCACAACAGATTGCGGGGCGCTACGAGGAAGGTTACGCCAAGGGCGTTCACGACAACGACGCGGCCACGATCTTGGACGCGCTGGTGACGATGAATGACGAAATCGGATTGCTGCGGCACGCGCCAACGGTGCGAGCGGCATCGCAATTGTGGTTCACGAAGTTGGTGGTCGCCAAGGATCGCACCGCGATGACCGACTGGATCGGCGGCTTCGCAAAGTTGGCGAAAACGTATCCCAATGCTTTGCCGGCGAAAGAGTTTCGCGGAAGACTGATCGAAATGGCGACGGCTGACGAGGAAGCGTGGGAGCCGTTATTCGGACGCGATGTCACGCCACTGCGGATAGCCGAGTATTTGTTCGACGAACTGACGCACGCGCCGAAAAAACCCGTCGCCAGCGCGCGAGCGGCAAAACTGCTTGACGAGTTCACCGCGAAGTCACCGACCGCATTCGATAAGGAAACTGATCCGATTCGCGGATTCATTCTGGCTCGGAATTGGGCCGACGCATTCTTGCATTCACGAACCGAAGATGATTCGGTTGATCCCGCGATCGGCTACCGCGACGAATTGGCTTGGATCTTGGTGTGTGGTGGCGTCGGAGCCATGAAAGTCGTTGATGCGTCGGTAGCGAAGAAGCTGACCGGAATGGCGGGCAGCCATGCACGGATCGAATCGGGCGGCATCGGCATTCACTATCACGAACTGTTGTCGCGAGTGCGAAGTTATCGAGACGACGTCGTGCCGCGATTTCGCCAACTGCACGCGACCAAGACTCGGCTGGTCGATACCGCGCGCAAAGAGATGCGGTTGGAAGAGTTCAAACCGCGCGTGCTGACATCGTTTGTTCGCAATCGATTGCTCGACGAAGTCTATCTGCCGCTGATCGGCGCCAATTTGGCGAAGCAAATGGGCGCGGCTGGGGAAGGCAAACGAACCGACCGGATGGGATTGCTGCTGCTGATATCGCCGCCCGGTTACGGCAAAACGACGTTGATGGAATACATCGCCAATCGGCTGGGCATTGTGTTCATGAAGATCAACGGCCCGGCCATCGGTCACGGCGTGACATCGCTCGACCCGGCCGAAGCGCCCAACGCGGCCGCGCGTGAAGAGATCGAGCGACTGAATCTGGCGCTCGAGATGGGCGACAATGTGATGCTGTATCTGGACGACATCCAACACACTCATCCGGAATTGTTGCAGAAGTTCATTTCGCTTTGCGATGCGACTCGAAAGATCGAAGGCGTCCGCAACGGGAAGACGCGAACGTACGACTTGCGTGGCCGTCGCGTGGCCGTTGTCATGGCGGGCAACCCGTACACCGAATCGGGCGACCGTTTTCAAGTTCCCGACATGCTTTCCAACCGGGCTGATGTTTACAACTTGGGTGAAATCATCGGCGATTCCGCGGAAGCGTTCGAGATGAGCTATCTGGAAAACTGTTTGACCAGCAACACGGTACTTGCGCCGCTATCGACGGCTGCACCAGAAGACGCCAGGGCGATCATTCAAGCCGCCGGCCGCGACTCGCTCGAAGGAATCGAGATTCAGAGCAACCTGTCGATGGATCAGGTTCGCGAAATGTACGAGGTGATGCGAAAGCTGATCCGAGTTCGCGACATCGTATTGAAGGTCAACCGTGCTTACATCCGCAGCGCCGCGCAAGCCGATGCGTATCGCACCGAGCCGCCGTTCAAGCTGCAGGGTAGTTACCGCAACATGAACCGGATGGCAGAGAAGGTCGCCGGAGTCATGAACGACCGCGAACTGCAATCTTTGATCGTCAGTGCTTACGAACAGGACGCGCAAACATTGACGACGGACAACGAAGCGAACGTGTTGAAGTTCAAAGAGCTGATGGGGATTCTAACGCCGGATGACCAACAGCGATGGGATTCGATCAAGTATGCGTATGTGGAGAGCGTTCGCATGCAAGGCATGGATAGCGAAGATCAGGCCGGCCAACTGATGCGTCAGCTCGCGTCGATGCGCGACGGGCTGGAGTCGATCCGTCAAGTGATTTCCAAAGCGATCGCGACGCGCGATAGCGGCGCAGAAGATCGCATGGACGCGAGAATTGATTCGGTGCGTCAGAGCTTGTCGACGACCGGTGCAACGCTTGCCCAAACGCTCGCCAACACCGGCAAGCAACTCGAAAAGATCAGCGAGCAACAAGCACTCGCACCACCGGATCAGAAGATCTTAGTCCAGTACAAAGTCCCTCGCGAGATGGCTGACTTGATCAAAGGTCAGTTTCATCTGATGCAAGAATGGTTGCGACCGCTATTGTCGGAATCAATCGACAACGGTCGCGACTTGGATCGGCTGGCCAAACAGTTGGAGTCGATGACCGCCAGTTATGCGAAAGTTGAATCAACGCTCGACGGCGTAGGTCCGGTTCCACCGGACAAGTAACTCGACGGCGTGGGCGTAGGTCCGGTTCCACCGGACAAGTAACTCGTCTTGCAACATCGAATGGGAATCCCTTCGTCCGGTGGAACCGAACCTACTTCATTGCTTCCCAAAGTCTTGCGACGAATGTTCGATTGTCGTGGATCGTCATGGTGCCGAGCTGACCCGCGTGAATTTCTAGACTCGTGATCGGATCGAGCGACGTGACGCTTTCCATTTGCGGATCGACCGTTCGCCACGCTTCGCCTTCGTTGGGCGATGGCTCGACGGGCAGTGGTCCGCCAACCGTTGCCGACATTGCGGGATGCGGCAAAGTCACGCGGGCGCGAGGCCTGAGCGATGCGGGTGAAGCGATGAACGATTTTCCTCCGCGCAGTCGAACGTGCGAAGTGACACTCGCCTTCGTCGCCGATTGATAACTTTCGACATCGGTGGGACCGACGGCCGCCAACAATTCTTTTTCTTGCGGATCACAGACTCTCAATAGTTCTTCGCCCTGTTTGACGAACCGTCCTTCGAGCGAATCGAGTTGATGTCCGATCACGAAACCGTCTCGCTGGGCAACGATTCGCAATGCAGCGATCTGTTGATCGAGTTCGTCAAGTTGCCGTGCGAGGCTCGCGGCCGTATCGGACTCGCCCGACGACTTTGACAGTTCGTCATTACGTCGCAGTTGAATCGCTTTGAGTTCAGCGAGCTTGAGCGCGTCCGCCTTTTGCTCGCGTCGAATCAAGAGTTCTGGATTCGTAAGCTCGATCAAAACCGCGCCTTTACGGACGCGCTGTCCGGCTTCGACATGCACTCGAGTCACAAACGCTTCGGTTGCGGCGCGGGCCACGTGCTCGTCGCGAAACTGAACAACGACGGGAACTCGCCGATCCAGCGGCGAGGTCATGATGCTGATCGATGGCAATGTCGTTGCGATCAGTGCGGTCGCCGCGATCAATCGATAGCGCTGCTTCGTGAATAAGCGCTTTTCGTCGGCTTGGTACATCCAGACTTTGGCAATCCACTTCACAAGCGGTAGCACGACCCACAATGCGACGGCGACGACTGCGATTGCAACACCCAGACCGCGCGCCCACATCGACACGCCGATCACTAGCCCGCTCATCCACATGATCTGAAACACGACGCTGGCGATCGCGTGAGCGCTGGCGAAAATGCGACGCCATCCGGCCAGCAACGGACGCTGGCGAGGAATACCGAACAGGAAATACTCAATCCAACTCACACATTGCTGGCGTCCGTGCATGCGAAGATTTGGAATCTCGATCAAGTCCCCCAGCACGTAGTATCCGTCAAGTCGCAGCAGCGGATTCGCGTTGACCAACAACGTCGCGGGACCGGAAATCAGGAAAAACTGAGCTGCCAAATGCTTCGCCATTCCCTGCGGCAGAAACCACCAAGCCCAAGCGGCGAGCGCGGCGCAGGCGAGTTCAAAGTAGACGCCGCCGGTCGCAATCTGAACGCGATTCCATCGACTACGAAGCCGCCACGCATCCGTGACATCGACGTAGGCCATCGGCGCGAACAGAAAGAACATGATGCCAATCTTGCCGACGCGGACGCCGTGGTAGCGAGCGGCCACGGCATGACCGAGTTCGTGAACGATCTTGGAAACGATCCAAATCACCAACAGCATCATCCACATGCCGGAGTCGAACATTCGCCGGACTTCGTCGCCGAACGCCTTCTGGTGACCCGATACGACGGTCAATCCGCTCGCGACCAACACACACCACAAACAGATTCCGTTGACCGAAAAAACTCCACCGATGCGTGCCTCGAACCAGCTCGCGATCGCATCACCCTGCATCAGCGGAATCCGCTGGCTGATGACCATCGAAAGTGATTGTGCCATTCGCTGTTGCCAATGTTTGGCGGGCTTTCGAGTCGAATCCGGTGCCGGTGGTGCGGTCGCTGGGCCCGTGCTGGTGATTGCGATTCCGCACGCGACGAAACGCTTGATCAGCTCGGCGACATCGGTCGGCTCCCACAAGATGCCTTCTCGATGAAGTTGTTCAACGACCTCGGTCATGCCCCGCGCGCCGTCGAGCAAACTGGCGATCCGAAACTCTTCGGCACCGAGATGAAAGAATTTCCCTGTCGCGATATGATGCGCGATGACTTGCGTTCGCGACCCGATTTCACGGTGCGTGTACTGGATGCCTGCATCCATCGTGATCAACATCGGCGGCGGCAATGATGGCTGTTCGCGATTAGGTGAATCCATCAATAGCCTGCCCACCACAAGAGGCGTTCGAATCCGCCACGAACCCACGACCAAATCCATGGACGACGTGGTCCATAGATGACTGCCTCGCCGCGCATCCCCGGACGCATTTTTCCATCGGCGTTTTCCAAATCGATCGAAGCGATGAAGACGTTGGCGTCGTCGCGCAGTTCCGACTGCGGATGCAGTTGCATGATCGGCAGTCGTATCGAAGGTCCGCCGATGGCGTCGATCTTGATCCTCGCGTCGTTGCCTTTCGCAATGAAACCGATCTCATGTTCGGGCACATCGATCTCGAGCCTCATCGTTCCGAGCGGCGCGACTTCGATCAGTGTTTGACCGAGTTCGAGCGGCGAACCGAGATGTTTCTCCAAGTCACCGCTCACAACGATCCCATCGAGCGGGCTGACAACTTCAAGGTGCCCGAGTCGATCGGTGATCAGATCCAACTGACGCGTCAACTGTTTTTGTTTCAGTTCAGCTTGTTGAGCGTCGGCGATTCGCCTTGTTGCCAGCGCGACATCGTACTCCCTGCCGATCTGTCCAATCTCCGCGACCAACGACTCGCGTTCGAGTCGCAGGGGTCGACCGTCCAATGTCAACAGCGTCTGTCCAGCCGAGACAGCGTCACCGGGCCGGACATGAGCACTCAGCAAGGTCGCCGCGAACGGCGTCGAGACGAACCTTCCGCCTCGCGTTTCGACATGCGCCGTGCAGGATACACGATAGGGCACCGGCCAGATCAATGCCACCAACAGTAGCAGAATTCCAACTACCAGAAGCACGGTCGAGCGACGAATCACGCCGATCGCTAGCGAAGGCAGCGATCGCGTCGGTCGGTTCCACAGAACCGCGTTGATCGCCAGCACCATCGATGGCAACCATCCGATCTGGCCGAGCGGTCCTTCGATCCAAATCTTGCATCGTCCGGTTCCCTCCGGTGCCGGCAAGTTCAGCTCGATCGTACGATCGATCCGTCGCACCGACGCACGCTCGATGCCCTGCGGCCGCTCATGTTCACTCGGATCAATACTTGCCTGTGAATCGGTATCACTCCACAACCGCAACGCCTTTTCGTACAGCGAACTTTCCGGTCCGAGCCAGCCCAATCGGTGATCGACGAATTGACTCATTCGTCCGCGGGTCAAGCCGAGGCTACCCGATCCGCCACGACCCAGACCGCCACGTACGCTTGCTTCGGGGCACAACGATGCCAGCGCCGACACGAGCGTCTTGAGTGCATCGCGACGACTCGGCGCTGATGCGATCGATTCGATCAATCGCATCGCGATCGCATTGGCTTGTGCTTCATCGACGGACGGTCCTGACTCGGCAATCGTCAACTCCGCGATTGCCGCCAACTTGGCAGCGGCGTCGTCCAGCGCAGCGGTCATCATCTGTTCGGAATTTCCGCCCAGAGAGACTCGTTGCGCCCGCTGCGCGGATGTTGGATCGAATGCCGGCGATGTCATCAAATTTTGACTCCCGTCGATGCGGAGAAGCCACTGGCTGGAACCAACTGAAGCGTGCAGCGGTCGCCCGAAAGCAGATTGCCATCGGCGTTGTCGAGTTCAACGCGGATTTGCAGCGTTCCGCTTTCGCCATCGATATCGGGCGCGATTGAGCTGACCTTCGCCTCGATCGTCGTCGACGAACTCCGCAAAAATATATTGACGGTGTCACCGATCCGTATCGACACCGTTTCCTCAACCGGTACGTTGAACACGGCCAACAATTTGTCGAGCACCAACAACTGGGCTACCGACGGGTCGCTCGGCGAAATGTACTCGCCCGGTTTGCGAAGCACTTTTGAGATCACACCGGCCATCGGCACGCGAATCTTGCGACGTTCGAGCTGCAATTGATAGCGATGGAGTTCCATCTGACGCAACTGGTACTGTTCGTCGGCAGCGTTGTAACGGGCCACCGCAACTTGAACGTCGGTTTCGGATCGCGCCAGCTCGTCGGGCCGCGCCATGCCATCTTTGGACAGCTTGCGAATCTTCTCGACTCGCGCCAGATGAAGCTCGGCTTCCGCTTTCGCCGCATCTCGTTCGCCAGTCATTTTCGATTGCAACGTAGCGATTCGTACAGCCGAGACTTGCAGCGCGTCGTCCAATATTCCGATCACTTGGCCGCTTGCGACTTGATCGCCGACTTTGACTTCGATCGATTCCAGACGACCGATCTCAATTGCGGCAACCATGATCGAATGAAGTGGTTCTGTGAACCCCTCATAAACGACATTGGCAGGCGTCCGATCGAGCACGCTGTACGTCTGCGCGGTCGCGGTTGCCGCGTCCTTGAATACGAAGCACGCAACGACCAATAGCAATGCCGCTGTTTTCATTTTCATGTCGGGAACATTCATTGGAATTCCTCTTCGTCGATCATTTGGTCATCCGGGCGCGGTAGCGACGGTGAATCGATCACGTTCAATCCCTCCAGCGGCATTGAAAGATGGGGATGGGTGAACTCGATCGTGTTGTCACAGGGGGTTTGAATTGGTTCGATGTTTTCGTAGCGGAGCAAAGTTCCCATCGCCCTCTGGAGTTCGACAATCGATGTCAGATACTGACTCTGCGACGAACTGAACTCGCGTTCCGCTTCGCTGCGTCGTTGTTGGGCGTCGAGAAGATTCTCGAGCACGACGCCCACGTTTCCGCCATCGCCCGCCATCATTTCCCAACGCATCGTCAGGATCGTTTCTTCCTCGCTTGCGGTTTCGAGCACCTTTGATTTTGTGGCTCGCTGGTCCAGAGACGTGTTCACGTTGACCATCGCGATCTCGACCTCGGCGCGCGTCAACTGAATCGCTTCGCGAAGTTCTTGACTCTTCTGCTGGTACCGGTGATTGGCTTCGCGAACTCGACTGCGGGCCGCCCGCCGCCCATAAGGTAAGTCGTATCGGAGGCCACCGGACAAACCCGGACCGCCCGTGGAGAACTGATCGGCAAAGGAATTGAACACGCCGTACTGGCCGTTCAATCCCGCCAAGTATCCGTCGATAACTGCCGTCAACTCGGGTACCAATTCGGTTCGCGTCACGTGGATGGACAGCGCCGCCGATTCCATCGCCATGGCCGCCGCGCGGACCTCCGGACGGTTCTCCACGCCTTGCAGCACCGCTTCGCGCAGCTCGAATTGAATTTTCGGGAACGCGACGGATGTTTTGGGAATCAATTCCAATGTGTCACCCGCCCCAATCAATTCATCGCTACCGACAAGTCGCGCAAGTCGAACTTGTTGCTTCTTCACTTCGGCTTGAAGTTGGACAACGCGATCGAGACGTTTGGCAACCCGTCCGCGCGCTTTCGCCATCTCGATGTTACCGACATCAAACTCCTGCCTAGCCAGCAAAACGGTTTCAATCGCGCGAGACTGTTCGAGCAACCCGCGGGCTTGAATGAGATGGCATCGCAATTCGTACAATTGCCAATAGGCTGAAACAACGTCGGCAATTTGTTGTTCCACTTCGCCTCTCATTTCTTGCCACGACAGGCGTCCGTCGATGCGTGCTTGCGTCAGCAATCGTTCGTTGTAAACCTGTCCACCACGACCGAGCAAAGGTTGCGTCAGGCTGAGATTCAACCGGGCGTTGCCCTGATTGTTGGGGCTGAAGAATTGACTGTTGCTGTTGAGCGTCCCGAGTTCTTGAGACAGATTCATCGCCGTCCCCCGACGTCCCGTCTGTTCGACGCCAGCGCGTGCGGTGAACGAATCTTCGAGCAATCGCGGCGGACCGCCGGTGGTCAGCACGTTGCCGACAGGATCGTTTTTACGACCGCCGCGAGACTCGAGCAGAACATTCGGATCGAAAGCAGCGTCCTGTTGCACGATTCGTTCTAGCGCAATGCTGGTCTGTCGTGAAACTCCTTGGATTCGCGGACTGTTGATCAGCGTATCCAACAAGATCGTCTGCAAATCGAACGCAACCCATTGCGGACGGTCCAGCAACGGTTTTGTTGTCTCGGGCGTCCACCACGCGAGCGAACCGTCGTCGGATTCGGGAACGATCAAGTCGACCTCATCAGCCAACGAACCACCCCTGTCCGTTGACAGTGCAACGAACGCGAGGGCGACCAAAACTTGCATCGTGCAAGTCCTGATCGATCGTTGGGAACAGCGAAAAAGCATCCTTGCTCGATCGTTGGTGGGGCAAACTTCGTGTCTACGAAGACACACGTTGCATTAGATCGGTAATCGGGGTTCGCCGACTGATCCCCTAAGTGGGCAAAAGAACCCTGCAATTCGTTCATGCAAGTGCAATCGATGCGGTCGTAGTCGTCTACGAATTCAGATCATTCAGAACATCCCGCAAATAGTCGCTGTTCGTCCGACCTTACCACGGAACGTGGGCTACGGTTGCATAGGCTTCAGCTCGAGGTCCGCGCGCGCCGCTTGAAACTCATGGTTGAGTTTGCGGACTGTGCGGAAAGTACTAACTACGGAAACATTGTCGTGAGTGATTCTCGACCGAAACGGAATTTCAATTTCTACGCACTCGAAGATCGGGTCTTGCTCAGCGGCGAGAGTCTTGACGACGCGGATCTGGATCTCGATACCGGCGACATGTCCGATACCTTGATGGCGGAGCTTACGGCCGACGGACACGCGCTGACCGATCCGTCGGTGCCGAAGCCGCTGGTTGAAACCGCCAACAACGACGACGCTGACGTGGCGAACCAAGATGTCGCCGGCTCGCCTGTGTTTGACCCGGCGCTGCCGATCGAAATCGTGTTCATTGACGCGGGAGTCGAAGACGCCGACACGTTGATCCAAGGTCTGCGAGACGGTGGCGACCAGCAAACGCAGTGGTGGATCGTGCGCTTGGATGCGAATCGCAACGGCATCGAACAGATTTCCGAAACGCTCGCGTCGCTTTCGGGTGTCGATGCGATTCACTTGGTCAGCCACGGTGATTCGACTGGCGTTCAGTTGGGCAACGTGCGGCTCGATCTCGACTCGGCACCTTCGTACGCCGGCGATATCGCATCGTGGGGCCACTCGCTCGATACCGATGCCGACCTCTTGATCTACGGTTGCGATTTGGGCAACAGCGAAGCCGGTCGCGACTTGGTCGACATGCTGGCGATCGTTTGCGATTGTGATGTCACTGCCTGCGATGAAAACATGGACCCCGCCGTGCGTCACGAAGTCGTGTTTGTGCAAAGCACGCTCTATAATCTCGACCAACTGACCGCCGATCTGTTCGGTAGCGACCGCCAAGATCGCGTCCTGCATGTGATCACTCTCGACCAGAGTATCAATGGCTTTGACCAAATCGACGCCGCACTTGCACAGTACTCCGACCTCGACGCGATTCACTTCGTCTCTCACGGCAGCGATGGTTTCATACAGCTAGGCGGTTCGTGGCTGACGTACGGGAATGTCGAAGCTCATGCGACTGACTTACAGCGTTGGGGCATGGCGCTCAGCGACGATGGAGACATCCTCATCTACGGTTGTAACGTAGCCGAAGGATCACAAGGTCAGATGCTGCTCGAATCGATCGCGGACGCAACACAAGCCGATGTGGCGGCATCGACCGATGCGACAGGTGGCCTATCGCGAGGTGGCAACTGGGATTTCGAATTCACTCGCGGCGAAATCGAAACCGCTGGTGCCTTTGGTATCGAGATCCAAGAATCCTATGGCGGGCTGCTGGCGACTTACACCGTTACCAACACGAACAATAGTGGAGCAGGGTCACTTCGTCAGGCCATCCTGGACGCCAACGCCAACGCCGGTGCGGATACAATCGTCTTCAATATTTCCGGAACGGGTGTGCATACGATCAACGTTGCGTCCAGCCTAACGATCACTGACGCGGTGACGATCGACGCGACGACCGATGACAGCTTCGCGGCCAACAGTAATCGGCCTGCGATCATTCTCGACGGCAACAACAGCTTTACCGGTGACGGGTTCGTGTTGACGAGCACCGCCGACGGAACGACGATTCGTGGTTTTGTCATCCGGGATTTTACGGGCGATGGTATTGAGATCCAGGCCAACTCAAATGGCAATACGATTGCGGGTAATTACATCGGACGCATGACCGCCACCGGCACGGATGCGGGCGCTGGTGAAACGAACACCGGATATGGGATCAATGTGCTGGGTGCGAACAATACGATTGGCGGCACCACGGCCGCCGATCGCAACGTCATTTCCGGCAATACTAGTTACGGCGTCTACATCACGGGTGCGTCTGCGACTGGGAACGTGGTCGCCGGGAATTACATCGGCTTGCTGGCGGATGGTTCAACCGCACTGGCCAACGACGAAGGCGTGCATATTTTCAGCGGAGCAAGCTCCAACACGATTGGCGGTGCGACGACAGCACACCGCAACATCATCTCCGGCAATGCGAACGACGGTATTCAGATCTGGACCAACAGTAACAACAACATCGTTCAGAACAACTACATCGGAACGGATGCAACCGGTACGCTGGATCGCGGTAATACCGACGATGGGATTGACATCGACACGAATTCGACTGGCAATCAGTTCCTCAATAACCTGATCTCGGGCAACAATGGTTCGGGCATCGACATGTTGGATGGTGGTGCTAACTCCACGACAATTCAAGGGAACCTCATCGGCACGCAAGCCGATGGAACTTCTTCGCTGGGTAACAGTGCCGAAGGAATTCTGATCGGCGGAACCTCGACCAACCTACGGATCGGCGGCACGACGGCTGGTCAAGGGAACACCATCGCCTTCAACGGAGGCGATGGCGTTTATATTTCCTCCAGCACGGGTGTGGCCATCCTTGGCAATTCAATCTTCTCCAACACGGGACTTGGAATCGACCTCGGTACGAATGGCATCACCGCCAACGACACCGGTGATGGTGACACGGGTGCGAATGATCTGCAAAATTTTCCTGTTCTGACCAGTGCGACTTCGGTGCAAACAGGCACCACCGTTATTGGCTCATTTAACTCGACCGCCAACACAACTTTTCGCATCGAATTCTTCGGCAATCGGTTTGGAATCGAAGATGCCAGCGGTTACGGTGAAGGCGAACGATTCCTCGGCGCGATCAGTGTGACCACGAACGGGTCCGGCAATGCCAGCTTCAATACCACCCTGCTCAACGCGTGGGTTAACAGCAGCGACCGAGTCACCGCCACGGCAACGGTTGATCTTGGCAGCGGCAACTACGGCAGCACTTCCGAATTCGCACAGAACGTCATCGCCACGTCGACCGGCATCGTGGTCGTCGACACGATCAGCGACGCATCCAACGGCACCACGACATCGATCTCGGCGCTGGGCAGTGCTCGTGGTGCAGACGGTCGCATCAGTTTGCGTGAGGCCATCACGGCAACAAACAATACAGCGAATTCAGGCGGCGATCCAGACCGAATTGTCTTTGCCATTCCCAACCCATTAGGCACGTCGCAGAGTTACGTGATCGCGGTCGGTTCAGTTCTACCCACGATCTCGCAAGCCCTCATCATCGATGGCTCGACGCAATCTGGATTTAGCGGTACGCCACTGATTGTGCTCAACGGTGGTGGCACGATTCAAGACGGCTTTCGACTCTATGCAGGCAGCGCCGGCAGCACGATTCGCGGTTTTGTAATCCAGAACTTCACTCAAGACGGCATCGATATCGCGACGTCCAATAACAATACGATCGTCGGCAACTATATCGGAACGAATCAGGCTGGGTCCGCGGCGGCTGGTAATGCGCAAGGGCTCAACATCTTTCAGTCGACCGGAACTACGATCGGCGGCACCGGAACAAATGATCGCAACGTCATTTCGGGCAATACAAACATCGGCGTCAACATCAGCACCTCGTCGAACTCAACGATGTTCCTGAACAATTACATCGGTCTCAACGCCGCTGGCACGGCTGCCATTGCCAACACGATTCAAGGTATCAACGTCGCCGACAGCACTGTCTACATCGGCAATGGAACCACCGCCGGTCGCAATGTCATTTCCGGGAACGGTAGTCGTGGCATTCTGCTCAGCAACGCCGACAATTCGACGATCCAAGGCAATTACATCGGCACCAATGCGGCGGGCGATGCCGACATCAACGGAACCACGGCGAACAACCAACGCTCCGGGATTGTGATTTGGAACGGATCGTCCGGCGTGACCATCGGTGGAACGAACGCTGGCCAAGGCAACGTCATCTCGGGCAACAACTGGTTCGGACTTGAGTTCTCTGGCGCTGGGACTGACAACAATCTCGTTCAAGGTAATATCATCGGTTTGAACGCCGCTGGGACTGCGGCCCTTGGCAATACTCAAGGCGGCATCTCGGTTTACGCCAGCGCATCCTACAACATTATCGGCGGCGGAACGACAGCGGCACGCAACATCATCTCGGGCAACACCGCCGTCGGAATCTATATCGCCAACACCAATCCGACTGGAAACAAGGTCCAAGGAAACTACATCGGTTTGGCCGCTGACGGAGCGACTGCTTTTGGCAACAGTTCGATCGGCGTTCACATTCTCGATACCGCCACCAGCAACATCATCGGCACCGATAACGATGGCACTAACGACGCGGGCGAACGCAACGTCATTTCTGCCAACGGAACCGGGATCGTCATAGAATCCAGCGGCACTTCTTCCAACGTCGTCGCAGGCAACTACATCGGTACCGACGCCAGCGGCACGTTGGCTCGCGGTAACATTTCAAGCGGCATCTTGATCCAAAGCGGTGCCACTAGCAATCAAATCGGTGGTACCGCTGCGGCCCAGCGCAACGTGATCTCAGGCAACAACTCCACTGGCCTGATTATCTCCGGCAGTGGCACAAACAGCAACCTCGTTCGCGGTAACTACATTGGAACGAACGCTGCCGGAACGGCTGCATTGGCTAACAATGGCACAGGCGTCGGAGTCTGGGGAGCGGCTTCCTCCAACACGATCGGCGGAACCGCCGCTGGGGCGGGGAACGTCATCAGTGGCAATAGTGGTAACGGTGTCATCATCGCCGATGCGTCGACAACGCTCAACAGCATTCAAGGCAACTACATCGGTGTCAACGCGACTGCCACAGCAACGATCGGCAATGCCGCTCAGGGAATTTGGGTCGGCAGCACCGCTGCATCCAACACGATCGGTGGTTCGGCGACGGGTGCAGGGAACATAGTTGCTGGAAACGCATTCGCTGGCATTGAACTCAACAATGTCTCGAGCAATACCGTCGCAGGAAACGCGATTGGAACTAATTTCGCCGGAACGCTGACGCTCGCCAACGGAACCGGTGTCATCATAACTGCTGGTGCAACCAATAATTTGATAGGTACCAACGGCGACGGCAGCAACGACACCAACGAACGCAATCTTATCTCAGGCAACGGTAGTTTTGGTGTCCAGATTACCGGTGCTAGCACGTCCACCAACACCGTCGCGGGCAACTACATCGGCACCGATGCGACCGGCAATGCTCTTCGTACCAATTTCAGCGATGCAGTGCGCATCGAAGGTGGAGCAACGAACAACACCATCGGCGGCAGCATCACGGCTCGTCGCAATATTATCGCGGGCACCGGCGGTGACGGAATTGAGATCAGCGGCGAAACCAGCGATGGAAACATCATCACCAACAACTGGATCGGACTGGGAGCGAATGGACTGTCGGTATTGGGCAACAGCGGCGATGGAATCTACATCAGCGGAGGAGCCGACAATACAACGATCGGCGGCATCGGACTGGGTAACGTCATCGTCGGCAGTCGCTTCGTCGGAATCGAAATCGACGGAGCTTCGACGGGAACCATCATTCAAGGCAACACCATCGGCACCAACGTCGCCGGAACGGTCATTTCCGGAAGTGGACAGAATGGCGTTCTGCTGGAGAACGGTGCCGCCAATACAACGATCGGCGGGACAACGGCTGGTCAAGGCAATGTGATTACTGCCAGTGGCCGAGAGAGCACAGTCTTCAACGCTGGCATCAGCCTATTGTCGACAGCGGGAATCGGTAACTCGATCGTCGGCAATTCGATATACGACAATGCCGGGCTGGCGATCGACTTGGGAACGACCGGAATCACACAAAACGATACGCTTGACCCAGACAGCGGCGCGAACAACTTACAAAACTTCCCAGTCATTTCGTCGGTCACGACCAACGGCACTAACGTCGTCGTCAACGGCAGCGTCAACACGCTGGCTAGCGTTACCGGCTTGGTGATTCACTTTTACGCTACGCCATCGACCGGCAACTACAACCGCCGCGATGGCAAACGCTATCTTGGCAGCACCACCGTCAATACCGACGCCAGTGGCAATGCGACGTTTACGAACGTTTCGCTTGCATCAACAGTCACCGCTGGTGAAGTCATCACTGCCACCGCCACCTCACCCGGAGCCAACGGGAACACATCCGAGTTCTCACAAGCCGTCATCGCCACAGCTACGAGCGGCAATTCGGCACCATCGTCAACCCAAGCTGTCGCAACGTCGGGTGGCGGGCTAACGATCAATACGACTGGCAGCGACGCGTATTTGCTCGCCACCAACGGCGGGACAATTTTCGGCGGGCGAACCGCCGTCACCTTTGAGGTCCAATTTCAATCGAGTTCCAACACGACGGCTCAAACACTCGTTTCGTATGCAAACGCAACCAGTGACAACGCCTACGCAATTTACATCAATAGCGATGGAACGCTGCGATACTCGGTCAATGGTTCAACGGTTATTTCGTCTGCCATCGATTACCGCACCCTGAGCAATTCTCAAGTACAGAATCTCTCGTTTACATGGAACAGCACCGGCGGGGCATGGCAGATTTATCGCAACGGAGCATTGCTCGACAGTGGCACCGGGCTCGCGACGGGCCAAACGATTAGTGGTACGAACGGCTCGCTGCTTTTTGGTCAAGAACAGGATACGATCGGCGGCGGCTTCGATGCGAATCAGATTTTTAAGGGTACGTTGCTCGACGCCAGAATCTTCAACACCGTCCGCACTGCCGTTGAAGTCGGGTCAGGTGTCAACGCAACCCTTCCGTACATGACCCCAGGCCTCATCGCCAATTGGACATTCAACGACCTGTCCACTGCCGGAAGCATTACGGAGACCGTCAGCGGCAACAACTTAGCGTTGCAGCGTGTCGCTCAATCCGGTTTCACCGCCGGCAACGTCGAACTGACTCTCTCAGTCAATGAAAACAGCGCCGCCGGAACCGTCGTCGGCACCGTCAACGGTTATGATCTCGACCGTGACGCCCGCATCACTCAACTGCTCGCTGCTGATTCCGACTTGCGCTACAACGCCGAGACGGGTAAATTCTATAAAGTCGTTGTCGGTTCATTCGACCAGACCGTTGCCAGAACGAATGCCCAGAGCACAACGCTTAATTCGGTTTCGGGACAACTGGTGACCATCCGCAGTGCAGCGGAAAATAGTTTTATCACCAGCATTTCTGGCTCGGCTGGCGGTAACGTTTGGCTGGGCGGCACGGACGGTACGGTCGAAGGTGATTGGCGCTGGATCGAATCCGGCGTTGAAGCGGATCGATTCTGGTCGGGAGCCGTAGCTGGATACACCGTCAATGGTGCTTACCAAAATTGGTTCTCATCCACGCAACCCAACGATGCGGGCGGCAACGAAGATGCTGTTCGCCTCGAGATAGCGACCGGCAAGTGGTATGACGCCGCGACGACCGGAACAGGCCTGAGCTACGTCGTCGAATGGAACGCGGATGCAGTCCTCGACGCAACCAACGCGCTGACCTACTCGATCACATCGCAAACCGTCAGCGGCGCGTTCGCGATCAACGCCAGCACCGGGCAAATTACTGTTGCCAACGCTACCTTGTTGAACTTCGAGTCAAACCCATCCCACACGGTAACGGTTCGCGTGAATGACGGCGGAGTCTTCTACGACAAAGCGTTCACGATTGCGCTGAGCGACATTCAAACCGAACCGGCCAGCGTCGTTCCAGGTTCACAAAACGTCAACGAAGACACCAACCTCGTCTTTTCCACCGCCAACAGCAATGCGATCACCGTCACCGATTCCAACGGAGCATCGAACCTACGATTGCAAGTCACGTTGTCCGTCCCCAACGGCACGCTGACGCTTTCACAAACCACCGGACTGTCGATCATCGGTGGCAGCAACGGCAGCGGCTCGATGGTCATCAACGGTACCGAGTCCGCCATCAACGCGGCGCTCAACGGACTGACGTTCACTCCGACGACTAACTACACCGGCGCGGTGAACCTGCAAGTCTCCACCGCATTGTTCGCCGATCAAGAAGGTTTTTATACCTTCAACGCAGGTAATGCGACTGACGATAGCGTTGGCATTTCACAGAACGGCACTTTCTTTGGCAACGCCACCACGATCAACGACCCAACACGCGGGACCGTTCTTTCGCTCGATGGAGTTGGAGATTATGTCCAAATCAACGGCTTGTTTGGGCAACCTGCCAACGCCACCATCGCGGCTTGGGTCAACCTAAACCAGAAAAGTCCGAACGGTTCCGACATTATCAGCCTTGGTGATGCCTTTGTCTTACGCGCGGATGAAACCGGCAACGGTGTCGTCGGCATGTACTACAACGGTTCAGCGTGGGTTAATTTGAGCTCATCGCGATTCATCGCAGGAACCGGTTGGCATCACGTTGCGTTTTCGTTCAACGACGCGACCGACACGCAAACGCTCTATATCGATGGTGTAGCCGTCGTGCAAACGAATAGCACCAGCTCGATTTCCTATATCGATCCGAACACCATCATCGGACGTCATGGCGGCGGGACTGGCGGCAACTGGGATTTCAATGGCAAGATCGACGACGCTCGCATCTACACCCGCGCCCTGTCCGCATCCGAAATCGCCTCGCTAGCCGCCGATCAAACCAGCCAAACCAGCACCGTGGCGATCACGGTTAATCCCACCAATGATCTAGTCGTTGCCGTCAACGATTCCTATTCAATAACTGAGGACACGCCGACCGCGATCGATCCTCGAACCAACGACACCGATGGCGAAGGTGACTCGATACAAATCATCGACTTCACCCAGGGAAGCAACGGAGCAGTCAGCTTTACTGGCAATGGAACTCTGACCTACTCGCCGACCGCAAACTACAACGGCTCAGATAATTTTCAATACAAAGTCGCTGACACCGGGTTGGGGCTGACGCACTACTGGGGCCTCAACGGCAATGGCACCGATACCGTCGGCGGATCGACAGCGACCATCAACGGTGCGACCACAGTTGCCGGTGCATTTGGTCAGGGCTATTCGTTCGATGAAGTCAATGACTATCTGCTAGTCAACGACTTTGCGTACACGAATAGCTTTTCAGTCTCGTTTGCTTTCCGCGTCGATGACAACTCGGGCAGCTCATTTCAGTACATCTACAGCCATGGTGCTGCGGCTACAACGAACAGCTTGAATATCATGATTACCGAGGTCGGTGCCTCCAGTCCGAACTCCTTGAGGACCGTCATCCAGGATGTAAATGACGCGGCCGGTGACACCGACTTGGACGTGAACATCGCCAGCCTCATCGGCGACTCGCAATGGCACACCTACACCTTAACCGTCGAAGCGGGCGTCGGCAGCAAGGTCTACGTCGACGGAGTTTTAAGATCGTCGGCAAGTCGTGGTGGTGACTCCTTCAATCCGAACACGAACCTATACCTCGGTGCCCGCGAGGACTTGAACTCAGCTCGCCACTATGGCGGCATGTTGGACAACGTGTTCGTGGCGAACAAAACCCTCACGAGTACCGAAGTCAGCGATCTGTACACACAGAAGAACACTGGTTCGGTTGCTCTGACCGTTACCGCTGTCAATGATGCGCCGTTACTCGACAACAGCGGTTTCATGTCGCTTACGACGATCACCGAAGACAATACCACCAACAGCGGCAATACCGTCGCACAAATCATTGCCAGTGCGAGTGGTGACCGAATCACTGATCCCGATTCCGGTGCCGTCGAAGGCATCGCGATCACGACGGTCAGTGGAACGAACGGCACTTGGCAGTACAACACCGGCTCCGGCTGGACCGACGTCGGTACCGTTTCATCGACCAGTGCTCTCTTGTTGCGAACCACCGACAGCTTGCGTTTCCTACCCAATGGAACCAACCCGGATACAGGAACAGTGCTGTTTCAAGCATGGGATCAAACATCGGGCACGGCTGGCACCAAAGTCGACAGCTCCACAAGTGGAGGCACGACGGCCTTCAGCTCGCAGTTAGAAGTAGCGATCATCAGTGTCACCGCTGTTAACGACGCACCGACGATCACTAATGCTTACACGCATACGCTGACCACGACCAACGAAGACACCATTTCATCGGGAACTCTCGCATCTGCGATCCTGACGGGAGCTAGCCGCGCCGATGTCGACTCGGGTGCTGTGAGCGGACTGGCGATCACTGCGACGACCGGCAATGGAACGTGGCAGTATTCGACCGACGGTACGACCTGGAACAACTTTGGAGCCGTCAGCAGCACCAACGCGCTGCTGATCACATCAACGACGCAAGTCCGTTACATCCCCGATGCTGCGAACGGCGAAACAGCCACGTTTAGTTACAAAGCCTGGGACCAAACGAGCGGCACCGCGTCGACCAATGCAACGCCAGGATATGCTTCGACTGCGAGCAGTGGCGGAACGTCCGCGTTTTCATCGCAAAACGCCACGGCGCAATTGGTCGTCACAAGTATCAATGACGCGCCTGTTTTTACCACTTCGGGGAGCGCAACTGCGTACACCGAAAACTCCAACCCACTGGCAATTGATTCCGCATTGACGGTGAGCGACGTTGATTCCGCTGACTTCAATGGAGGCACTCTCACGGTTGCGATTTCAGCGAACGGGACCTCCAACGATCGCCTAGTCATTGCACCTGGAGGCGCGGTTACGGTTCTAGGGAACGATGTTTATCACAGCGGAACGCAAGTTGGTACGATTAGCGGTGGCAACGGTACCACCCCGCTTGTGGTTACTTTTAATTCCAACAGTACAACCGCGATCGCACAAGCAGTCGGTCGGCAAGTCAGCTATTTCAACGTCTCCGACGACCCTTCCACCGCATCCCGTACGATTGGGTTTACGATTACAGATGGTGACGGTGGAACAAGCAGTACGTCACAAAAAATTGTTTCTTTATCCGCAGTTGCGGATGTTCCGATCGCCGTCGAAGATCGCGCCGGACTCAGGTTCGACGGAATCGATGATTACGTCAACTTGGGCAGCGGCGCCAGTTTGGTCGCGACCAACACAGTGACAGTGGAAACATGGGTCCGGCCGACCGCTTATTCAGCAAGTGGAAACATCATCGTCAATCGAGAAGGGGAGTATGAAGTTGGGATTAGTGCAACTGGCAAATTGCAATGGGCCTTTAGCAACACGAATCCGACTTGGGATTGGCATGACACTGGCTACACATTAGCACTCAATCAATGGGCGCACATTGCGGTTAGCTATAACAACGGCGTCATTAGCACCTATGTCAACGGTACATTAGTTGAAAACTATTACGGATCGGGAGCCATCGGCGATGCGTACCCTGTATTGAACGATTTTCGTGTTGGCGGGCGTTCCAATAGTCCAAGCGGTCAATACTTTGCCGGTGATATCGACGAAGTCCGCGTTTGGAACATTGCACGCTCACAAGCCCAGATTCAAAGCAATTTGTCGGGGGCATTGGTGGGTAACGAAAGTGGCCTAGCCGGCTACTGGCGATTCAACGAAGGCACCGGCATCACCACCGCTGACCTGACCGCCAACGCGAATACCGGCACGCTTGTCGATGGCGGCGCCGGTACAGTTGGCCCTCAGTGGACTGGGTATTCAACCAACCAAAACACCAGCCTCAGTATTCTAGCTGCGACCGGAGTGTTGAGTAACGATCTCGACGGCGACGGGAACGCGCTGACTGTAACTAAGGTTAATGGTAGCGGCGCAAATGTCGGGTCGTCATTTGTATTGCCCTCGGGCGCATCGTTAACACTCACGTCAACGGGTTCGTTCACGTACAACCCTAACACTGCTTTCAAGTACCTAACGGCTGGTCAAACCGCAACGGATAGCTTTACCTATCAAGTCAGTGACGGAACTGGAAACCTCAGTACTGCGACTGCGTATGTCACTGTGACAGGACTGAATGATGCGCCGGTGTTGACGAACGGCACGCTTGCCAGTGTCCTCGAGGACGCAGCAAGCCCCACTGGGGCCTCAGTTACCTCGATTTTCAGCGGACAATTTACGGATGCTGATTCCGGCTCAAGCTTCGCGGGCATAGCCGTCGTCGGCAACACGGCCAATGCGGGAACACAGGGGACTTGGCAGTACTCCACCAATGGTGGCACGAACTGGTTCGCAATCGGCTCAGTGACTGATGGCGCAACGGCTCTAGCAGTTAACAGTTCGACACTGATTCGATTCGTGCCGGTTGCGGATTACGCCGGAACACCACCAGCCTTGGTCGTTCGTGGCTTGGACAATACCTACGCCGGCAGTTTCTCGTCGACAGCGGGTAGCGAGACTCGTGCCACCGTCAATACTTCCACCAATGGGGGAACGACGGCGATTGCCGCAGCCACGGCAAACTTAGCGACATCGATCACGGCAGTGAACGACGCGCCGGTACAAACAGCAGGCACGGTCAATAATCTCACGGTTCTAGAAGACTCGGGGCTGACTTCCTTAGGGTTCACAGGCTTGACGTTTGGGCCGGGTGGTGGAGCCGATGAAAGCGGACAAACGCTCACTTATCAAGTGACCACGATTCCGAGCGCGGCAGCTTTTGGGTCCATCGTACTGGCTGACGGGACTACCGTCGTTACGGCTGGAACGAACTATTCATTGGCCCAAATCCAAGGAATGCAACTCAAGACGACCGCTGATAAGACAGGATCCTCGGCCTTTCAATTTAATATTACCGATTCAGGCGGTACCGCAAACGGAGGCTCTGATACAGCGAGCGTCTTCATCCTACTCAACATCACGGCGGTCAATGACGCTCCCGTAGTGACCACTACCGGATCCGTGCTGGGGTATATCGAAAATGCGGCTGCCACAGTGGTCGATCCGGGACTCACGGTGACCGATGTCGATACCACGAACATGACCGGCGCGGTCGTCAAGATCTCGGCAAACTATGTCAACGGTCAAGACACACTTGCGTTCACCAACCAACTCGGCATCACCGGCAGTTGGAACGCCACCACTGGCGAACTCACGCTCAGCGGCACAACGACCAAAGCCAACTATCAGACTGCCCTGCGGAGCATCACCTATTTCAATTCCAGCGACGCACCGAGCACAGCGATCAGGACCGTGTCCTTCGTCGTGAACGATGGTGCCCTTGATAGTCTTGCCGGAACACGCAATATCTCGGTAACGGCCGTCAACGACGCGCCGCTGCTGGACAATTCCGGCACAATGACGTTGACGACGATCACCGAAGATCAAACGAGTAATGCTGGCGACACCGTCGCTACGATTATCGCCAGTGCAGGCGGCGACCGAATTACCGACGTCGATGCAAGTGCCGTCGAAGGCATCGCGATTACAACATTGACCAGCGGCAATGGGAGTTGGGAATACTCCACCAACGGCGGCGGGTCGTGGGCGGCAGTGGGCACGGTTGCCAACAACTCCGCGCTGTTGCTGCGATCAACCGATCTAGTTCGCTTCGTCCCCAACGGTCAGAACGCCACCACCGGCGATATCACCTTCCGCGCTTGGGATCAAACTACTGGCACCTTCGGGACCAAAGTCGACGTCTCGACCAACGGCGGCTCGACTGCGTTCAGTACGGCAACCGAAGTCGCCTCGATCACAGTTACAGGCCTCAACGATGCGCCGACAATCACCAGCGACGGTGGCGGCGCATCGGCCAGTATCTCGATGAAAGAAAACATTGGGGCTGTGACAACCGTGATCGGTAACGATGTCGATACCGGCGCGACGCTGACTTACTCGATCGTCGGTGGAGCCGATGCAAGCAAGTTCACCATCGACTCGGCCACCGGTACGCTTCGATTTGTCACTCCGCCTGACTTTGAAAATCCAACGGACATTGGCAGCAACAATGTTTACGACGTGACCGTCCAAGTCTCCGATGGAATTTTGACGGATTCACAAGATATCGCAGTGACGATCACCAACGGCGGCGGCGAGGCGGCTCAGACTATTCCGATCGCGACGCAAACGCTTAATGAAGATGGCTCACTTGTCTTCGGCACCGCAAATTCTAACGCCCTCGTCATCAGTGATACGCTCGGCAGCACGAATGGTCTGATGCAAGTTCGCTTGCAAGTAGCCAACGGTACGCTGACGCTTTCGCAGACAACCGGGCTAACATTCGTCACTGGCAACGTCGGTTCATCGACATTGGTCATCAATGGTACCGAGTCGGACCTCAATGCCGCCTTGAATGGACTGACTTACACCCCGAATGTAAATTTTAACGGCAGTGATTCGCTCAACATCATAACGAGTACCGCGGCGAACCTCGAAGGGCTTTATAGCTTCACGGGCAATGCAAATGATGAGAGTCAAGGCTCGATCCAAAATGGAACAACTTTTAATAATGCCACGACGGTCATCGATCCGACTCGTGGAAGCGTTTTGTCACTGGACGGAGTTGACGATTATGTTCAGATTCCCGGACGCTTCGGTCGTCCGGTTGATGTGACACTGGCCGCCTGGATCAACTTGGATCAGACCGATACCTCTGGTTCCGATGTGATCAGCATCGGCAACAGCGTCATCTTGCGTCACGCCACGGCTGCTTCGGGCAACGGGCTGCAAGGCGTGATTCGAACCGGTGCCGGGTTTACGACGCTATCGACGAATCAATCGCTGATTGGGACCGGTTGGCATCATATCGTCTATGCGTTTGATGATGTCAACGATATCCATTTGCTTTACATCGACGGTGTATTGGCTGCACAATCAGCAGTCACGACCGCGATTGTATACGACCAAGGCCCCGATACGTTCATCGGTCGTCACGGCAACGGCGGGACCGCGTTTGACTTTGATGGCCTGATCGACGATGCGAGAATCTACACCAGGGCACTCTCAGCAGACGAAATTACCGCTCTGTGGAATGACAAAACTCAAGTCACTGGAAACGTTGCGTTACAGATCAACGCGGTCAACGACGCGCCGCTGCTTGATAACAGCGGTTTCATGTCATTCACGACGATCACCGAAGACGACGTCAACAACACCGGCAACACAGTCGCTCAAATCATCGCCAGTGCTGGCGGTGACCGAATCACCGATGTTGACTCCGGAGCAGTCGAAGGCATCGCCATCACGACGGTCTCAGGCGCTAACGGAACTTGGCAGTACAACACGGGCTCGGGCTGGACCGACGTCGGTACGGTTTCGTCCACGAGTGCTTTGCTGTTGCGAGCCACCGACAGCCTACGCTTCGTGCCCAACGCCGAAAACTCCGAAGTTGGAACCGTCTTGTTTCAAGCCTGGGATCAAACGTCGGGAACCTTCGGTACCAAAGTCGATGCCTCGGTCGCTGGCGGCACCACGGCATTCAGCACGCAGGCTGAAGTAGCCATCATCATTGTCAACGCCGTCAACGATGCACCGGTGCTCGATAACAGCGGAAACATGACGTTGACGACCATCAGCGAAGACCAAACCAGTAACGGTGGAGATACGGTCGCATCGATCATCGCTTCGGCCGGTGGCGATCGCATCACCGATGTCGACTCTGGAGCCAGCGAAGGCATTGCGATCACTGCGACGACAAACGGAAACGGCTCATGGGAATACTCGACCAACGGTGGATCAAGCTGGAGCAGTGTTGGCAGCGTGTCGAACTCATCGGCTTTGCTGCTGCGATCCACCGACCTCGTTCGCTTCGTGCCTGACGGCCAGAATGCGACCACCGGCGACATTACCTTCCGAGCCTGGGACCGAACAAGTGGTTCTTTCGGCACCAAAGTTGATGCTTCGTCTAACGGTGGCACAACGGCGTTCAGCACCGCAACCGAAGTCGCGACCATCAGCGTGACCGCAGTCAACGACGCTCCAATCGCCGTCTCGGATGCGGACATCGCTGCGGAAGCCGGGGGCACGGCAAATGGAACCGCAGGTACCAATCCTTCCGGCAATGTGCTGACCAACGACACCGATGTTGACGCCAGCGATACAAAGACCGTCAGCGGTGTCCTTGCTGGTGTCCAGGCTTCGGCCGCCGGCAATGTCAACTCCGCAGTCACTGGTGCGTACGGCAGCGTCACCATCGCAGCCAATGGTTCCTATACCTACACCGTCGATAACAACAACGCGACCGTTCAAGCACTCCGTAATAGCGGAGACGCGATCAACGATGTCTTCACCTACACGATGCGTGACACGGCAGGCTTGACCAGTACCACGCAAATCACGATCACCATCCAAGGTGCCAACGATGCGCCCTATGACCTTTCGACCGCAGGTTTAACGATCGCCGAAAACGCGTCGAACGGGGCGAGCGTTGGCTCGGTTTCCGGTAGCGACGTCGATAGTGGCGATACCAAAACGTACTCGCTAAGCGACAACGCGGGCGGACGATTCGCCATCAACAGCTCGACGGGCGAAGTGACCGTTGCCAACGGAACACTGCTCAATCGCGAAGCCACTGCCTCGCATTCGGTCACGGTTCGAGTCACCGACACAGCCGGCGGCACCTACGACGAAGCGTTCACGGTCACAGTCACTGACGTTGATGAATTCGATGTTTCTTCGCCAACGGATACCGATGCGACCGCCAACGCGGTCAACGAAAATGCCGCCAACGGAACCGTCGTCGGAATCACCGCTTCAGCCAGCGACGCCGACGCAACGACCAACGCCGTAACCTACAGCTTGACGAATAACGCAGGCGGTCGCTTTGCGATCAACAGCTCGACCGGTGTGGTCACAGTCGCTGATGGCAGTTTACTTGATCGCGAATCGGCTGCCTCGCACAACATCACTGTCCGAGCGACTTCGGCCGATGGATCAACCGCCGACACCGTCTTCACGATCAATCTGAACGATGTCGATGAATTCGATACTGGGGCTGTGACCGACAGCGACGCGGCAACTAACGCTGTCAACGAAAACGCTTCCAATGGAACTGTTGTTGGAATCACGGGCTTTGCATCCGACGCCGATGCGACCACCAACACCATCGCCTACACACTGGACGACAACGCCGGTGGCCGCTTTTCGATCAACAGCTCGACAGGTGTTGTCACCGTCGCCGATGGAACTCTGCTCAATCGCGAAACCTCCGCGTCGCACAATATCACGATCCGTGCAACGAGCGCTGACACTTCATATTCGACTCAATCGTTCATGATCAACATCAATGACGTTGATGAATTCGATGCAGGCTCCGTAACCGATACCGACGCGACGGCCAACTCGGTCGCGGAAAATTCAACCATCGGCACAGTCGTCGGAATCCAGGCCTTCGCCTCTGATGCGGATGCAACAACCAACACAATCACCTACTCGTTGCAAGACGACGACGGTGGGAACTTTGCGATCAACGCTTCGACAGGGATTGTCACCACCGCGGCGTTGCTCGATCGTGAAGCTCTGGGAGCGACGAGGTCAATCACCATTCGAGCGACATCGGCTGACGGATCGTTCACTGACCAAAACTTCACTATTGCGATCAGCGACCTCGACGAGTTCGATACCTCAGCGGTAACCGACACGAATGCTTCGGCCAATTCAGTTGCTGAAAACGCAGCCAATGGAACGGTCGTTGGTGTGACCGCTTTGGCCAGTGACGCCGATGCGACTACCAACACGATCGCCTACACACTCGACAGCACAGCTGGCGGAAGATTCGCCATCAACAGTTCGACAGGTGTCGTCACTGTTGCAGATGGAACGCTATTGGATTACGAAGCGGCAACTTCGCACGTCGTAACCGTTCGAGCGACTTCGGCTGACGGATCGTTCTCCACGCAAGATTTCACAATCAACTTGACCGATGTCAACGAGTCGAGCGTTTCGGCGGTCAGCGATTCCGATGCAGCCGCGAACTATGTCCTGGAAAACTCTTCTATCGGAACGACCGTCGGTCTGACCGGACTCGCGACCGATGCCGACGGAACCGATACGGTTTCTTACTCACTCGATGATGATGCTGGTGGACGATTCGCGATCAATTCGACAACCGGTGTGGTTACTGTCGCTGGAGGTCTCGATCGCGAAGCAGCCGCTTCCCACAACATCACTATCCGAGCGACCAGCAGCGACACGTCCACGACAACTCAAACATTCACCATCAATCTCGGTGACGT
>JBGSLZ010000078.1:0-1927 GCA_041740415.1 Rubripirellula sp. | reverse complement strand
GACCTGACGCCAAGGAGCGAAAGAAGTGGTCGATCGGTAGATGCAGACGTTTTTGATCACGGGGAGTGAGTCGGAGCAGGTCGCCATCGATTGCCATGTTCGTGTTCTTAGGAATCACGTAGACATGATTGGGACAAACCTTCATTCCCTCGGTGACTTCGACCACGGGCATCGACGTTGCCTTGACCAGCAGATCGGTGAGCTTGCTGTCGTGCAACGGATCCAGGTGCTGAATCAGTACAAACGCCATCCCAGTATCGTCGTCCAGGTGCGTCAGCAGTTGTGTGAACGCTTCCAACCCACCCGCCGATGCACCCACACCGACGACGGAAAATGCTTTTTTTCTTTGTTCGTTGTCGATATCGATCGTGCCAGAGGCGAGATCATTGCTCATAGTCGTTCAGGCTATCTGATATCGACCTAAGGGGCAACGAGTTCCGATACGAAATTCATTGGGGACTCGTTCTTATGATTGGCCGCCGCCCAAGAGCTCGTATGTGTGCCTTATTTATAGAATCTGCTGGTTGAACATCCCTCGCAGACTAACTGTTTCCATCCGAAACCGGTTCTGCTCAGGCCGTGTGTCGGGATTCAAATGAAAGGTCGCAATGGTGTGTCCGTTCACATGGCAGTCGAGATAAGTCAAATTCGACATCGAAGTCTGCTCGAAGCGATTCACCGCGGTCCCATCCGTAGCGGATCTCGTCAAGAATTCCCCCGGCGTTAGTCCCCGCAATGATGGCGTTCTGACCAGCCGGCCGTATGGCGCACCATTTGCTCCACTCGATCGAGCGCAATTTGCAATCCGCGAACTCCATCACCATTTCTAACTGGATCGAACCCATGTACATCGGCGGCGGCATCCTCGGCACTATTCTCGTTGTTCTACTGATCCTCTTCGTTCTTAAGCGACTATGAGAACCAAAAACACCGCTGGCGGAAGCACGCGGCGTTCACACGATTCTGATGACGATCTTGATGTCGTCGACGGAAAGCGTGACTAGTGAAACTCAGCAAATTCAAAAACTTCGACAAGCTCTTTGTTGACTTGCAAAAAGCTGGAACGACTGGGCTGACGACCTCAATTTCGCAAACTCGATCGAAGATCAAATCTTTCCTTGGTCGCCGCGACCGAGTAATTGCAGAACCGTCCTTAACGGTTCCATACGAATTACCGAGCCGCGAACTGTTGAACAAATGAGGACCATTGTTCAGCAGTGAGAGATTGGAAATCATGGCCACCATTCTACTTGTTGACGATAATGCCGACATCCGCGAGATGATGTCACACCAATTACAAAAGCGCGGCTATGCCGTGGTGGCGGTTGGCGATGGGACCGCAGCCGTCTTGGCTGCCGCCCAATCCGTGCCCGCACTGATCCTGATGGACGTCAACATGCCCGAACTTGACGGCTTCGAGGCGACGAAGCAAATCCGCGCCGCCGATCCCGAAAAGCGTACTCCGGTGATCGCGTTCACCGCATATGCGCTGCCCGGCGACGAGGCTCGCGCGAAGGCGGCCGGCTGCGATGCTTTCCACCCTAAGCCGATTGAATTCGACAAACTGTTTGATCAAATCAACGATTTGATTGGTGAAGCTACCATCGACAAAGAATCGCTGTCCTCGTGAGTTCATTCCTTGCTAGGTATTCACTTCGATGTGGTACGCCGTTGGAGAGTACACTCGATCCTTGTTTAAGTTCGTATTGGATTTCGTCATAAATCCTGGCAAATCCCACTATTGAAAAGCCGTCGACCACGTTTGCATCGCCGACGGCGATAAAGTTCTTGAATTCAGGGGAAGTGACGCTCTATTGGTTTTGCGTCAACTTTCGGCGACTGGTCAATACGAGATTGACTTCTCTTTCCTCGTCGCCACGACGAATTTTCAGTTCAATCTTGTCGTCAGGCTTCATTTGAGAGATTG
>JBGSLZ010000077.1:0-1590 GCA_041740415.1 Rubripirellula sp. | reverse complement strand
ACCGGAAAACAAATCGCGCACCGGTTGCTCGCCGCCACGCAGCACGACGCCCTGATGATTCGACGGCAGAAAAGCACTGCTCCATGTGGAAGTTCCGGTGTTCGGGGCGCCTCGCTCGTCATTGAGCACGACATAGGCCGGCAGCGATTCGTTTTCGACGCCCATGCCGTACGAGATCCAGCTTCCCATCGAAGGAAAGCCGTTGAACTCGAAACCGCTATTCGCCATAAATAGCGCAGGCGTGTGATTCGCGGACTTGGATTCCATGCTCCGCAGCACGGTCAAGTCGTCAGCAAGTTCGGCAATGTGCGGAAACATGTCCGAGATCATCAGACCGCTTTCGCCGCGCGGCTTGAACTTCCAGTCTTCGCCTCGCAACAGCCCCATCTGGCCAAAGAATATGTCGGGCTTCTCGTCCGTCTGTAACGACTTGCCGTGGAGCTTTGTCAGCTCCGGTTTGTAATCAAACGAGTCGATATGGCTTAACCCTCCGACCAAACAAATATGAATCGCTCTCTTTGCTTTCGCCGGATGCGATCCGGAAGTGTCCGACGCGGTTGCGGTCTCACTGGCAAGCAGCGAAGCCAACGCCGTTGCCCCGAGTCCGTTGACGCCCCAATGAAAGAAGTCTCGACGACCGAAAGGCTGAGTGTGATTCATGATTTGCTCCGTTGTTTCATTCGATCGTTACTCGAGGACAACAAACTCGTTGACGTTGAACAGTCCGCGGCATAGTGCCGACAAGCCATGCTCGGCCACCAGCCTTTCTGAAAGTTCTCGTTCGGATTCATTCGGCCCGCGCGCGATTGCGAGTTGCCAGGCTCGAGTGATCTGACTCACAGAATCCTCACCAGCGTCTTTGAGAACTCGCTTTGCAAAGTATTCTGACATTCGTAACACGAGCCCATTGTTCATCAGGCTCAGCGACTGTAGCGGTGTCGTGGTGACGGATCGCCGCGGAGCGGTTGAGGCTGGGTCGGGACAGTCGAACGTATCGAGCAGCGCGCTGCGTCCGCCGCGTGGATTGAAACGATAAACTGTCCGTCGAAAGAATTCGGGGGCATCGACGTCGATCGGCTCGTAGTAGGTGGTGCCATTATTCAGCGTAATTGACACGTCCTTAAAACTTGGACCGCCCGTAGCTTCGTTCAACTGGCCTGCCACACTTAGCATCGCATCCCGCAACGATTCGGCTTCGAGTCGTCGAATATTTCCGCGCCACAGCAAGCGGTTAGACGCATCGATATCTGATGCCTTTTTCAAATCGGTTTCCGATTGCCCGTAACTCGCCTGTCGATAAGCGCTGGAAGTGACTATCAGCCGATGCAGCGACTTGAGCCGATAACCACCGCTGCGAAATTGCCAGGCGAGGAATTCGAGCAAGTCGGGATGACTCGGGCGTCCGCCGTTGAAGCCAAAATCGTTGGGCGTATCGACGATGCCCGCACCGAAATGATAATGCCAGACGCGGTTGACGATCACGCGTGCGAAGAGCGGATTGTTTTCACTTGTGATCCACTCCGCCAGCTTTCGACGACGCTCCGCCTCCGGTGCATCCGGGGCTATTCCGAAGTCTGCCGAAAGACCAAC
>JBGSLZ010000076.1:0-263864 GCA_041740415.1 Rubripirellula sp. | reverse complement strand
GCTCCCCCGGCAGGACTCGAACCTGCGACAAGCGGATTAACAGTCCGCTGCTCTACCGACTGAGCTACAGGGGATCGGCGCGATCCGAGGATTCACGCGTGAATCTGGAAATCTACTTAACGTTGGTGCCTGTCGCAAGGGGAACTGCCAGTACGCTAGACGGACTCCTGACTAGTAACCCGGTACATCCGGTCTGGATAATCTTCGACCCTGGTAGGCAACGTGTAACCTTTTAGCCGGCACTGAAAAATCGAGAACTTGATCCACCACCACCAATCGGAACAGTCACCCTGGCCCGACATTCCGGGCAATTTCCGACGTATGCGTCTTGGCTCTCGTTACGGTAAATGCGAGCGTACGTGCGACAACACTCAAACCGAATCCCCAAAAATGGACGCCGCTCGCTGCCCGAACTGATTGTCTCTTCCGAACGATCGAAGGGATCGCTGCTGGCGTCAAAGTTTGGCGAATTCATGGCTTTCGCTCCTCAATCGAGACCATTTAGTCGAACGCTCGTTAGGTGGACGACCCGATTTTTAACAATTCATGCGAATCATGGCGAGAACAACCGAGAGCCTTCCGGGAATGTGCGTCCGCGCAAAAAGTCAGCGGCGGGCATGTCGCGTTTTCCGGCCGGTTGCAGACAGACGACTTCAATCAACCGGTCGCCCGTCGCGACTTGGAAACCATCGCCAATGATGATCTCGCCTGGACTCCGATCGCCACTTTCGACATCGGTCAAGGTGATCTGCTTGATCGCCAAACGAATCGGCGGTTTGTCGATATCGATTTGCACATGAGTGAAGGCCACCGGCCAGGGCTGCATCCCGCGAACGTGACAGCTAATCTCCCGCGCCGATCGCCCCCAATCGATGTCGCCATCGGCCTTTGACAGCCTTGGTGCTTTAGTGACCCTTTGCGGATCTTGGACTCGACCTAACGGCGAGCGGCCATCCCATTCCAAGAGTTTCTCGGTGGCTTCCAACGTCGCGGCCACGCCTAGCTGAGACAATCTCTCTTCCAACTCGCCCGCCGTCTCGTTATCGCGAATGGGAGTTTCGGAGGTGATAACGATCGGGCCAGCGTCAAGCTTTGGCGTCATGTGTATCACAGACACACCAGTGACTTCGTCGCCGCTCAGAAGCGCCCATTGAACCGGCGCCGCGCCGCGGTATGCGGGTAGCAGCGATCCATGCAGATTGATGCCGCCAATTTTTGAGGCGGCCAATGCGGCCGGCGTAAGGATGTGCCCGTAGTCGCATACCACCATCAACCAAGGTTCACAGGATGCGACGCGAGCAATCGCCTCTGGATCATTGATCGTCTCAGGATCAAAGACGGTCAGCCCATGTTGCTCGGCCCACGACCGCACCGGCGAAGGTGGTGGTCCGCTGCGGCTCTTCACCACGGGCACTGGCTTGGACACGACCATAGCGATCTCGAATCCGCCCGCGCGCAACGCCTCGAACGTGGGAACGGCGAACGGGCCGGTACCCATCAAAACCAATCGTTCGTTCCTATGTGTATTTGTCATTCCAAACTTTCAATCGTTGAACGAGCGCTTCGTCGTCGGGGATGCCACCGGATTTTTGCTTCGACCGAAAGTCGGTTTCCAATTCGTTCAAGGCATCTTCCATCTCACGCTTCCCTTCGTCGCTCAAGCGATCGAAAAAGAGGACTCCGTCGAGGTGATCGTTTTCATGCTGCAAGATTCTCGCCAGGAATCCGTCGACGGTTCGTTCGACCGCATTACCTTGCAAGTCGAACGCGCTCAATTGAATGGACTTCGGTCTTTTCACTTGACCGTACAAACCGGGCAGACTCAAACAACCTTCTTGCGAGGTTTCGTTGCCCTTGGGTCTTTGCAGTTCCGGATTGATCAGGACCAGTTCTTCGCCTTGGTCACGTTCCCCGGACGGGTTCACAACGAACAAGCGAATCGGCAAATCGACCTGATTGGCGGCTAGTCCGACACCATTGGCTTCATACATCAAATCGAGCATCTGAGCGGCGATGTCTCGCAGTTCTTGGTCGACGCGGCGGATCGGCTTGCTGCGGATTCGCAGCGTCGGGTGAGGAAAGGGAATGATGCTCAGTTGCATGGTCGTGGGGCAAAACGCGGTGTTCGGACGGGCCAGCCCGTCAAGATGATCGATGAGGCGATGATTGGGTAGACGCGTGGATTTTCCGACCCGTTCTGGACATATCGAGCTGAATTGACAACGATTTGGCAATGAATCTCAATGAACTCGCAAACGCTCTATTTACCCGTTCGGTTCAATCGGCCAGCGAGCTGAATTGCCTAGTCCAATCGATCGCCGGAGCCACGGTTTTGGACGCCGGGGTGAATACGCGAGGTTCGTTGGGGGCGGGATTGGTGCTCGCCCGCTTGTGTTTGGGTGACCGCGCGAGCGTAACGCTGTGCCCAGCCGATTCTGAACGCCTGGCGGTGTCCAACGTGGTCTCGGTTTCGACCGATCACCCGTTGATCGCCTGCCTGGGCTCGCAATACGCCGGATGGCCGGTGCAAACGGACGATTTTTTTGCGATGGGAAGCGGTCCGATGCGGCTGCTGCGTGGTCGGGAAGCCACGCTGAAGTCGTTGAACCTTTCGGAAACAGGCGATCGTATCGTCGGCGTCTTGGAATCAGAAAAGTTGCCGACAGATTCCGCGATCGCATTGATTGCCGAACAGTGTGGTGTCGAGCCGTCACACGTTTATCTGGCGGTGGCGCCGAGCACATCGATCGCGGGTTCCGTTCAAGTCGTGGCTCGAAGCATTGAAACGGCGATGCACAAGCTTCACGAATTGAAATTTGATGTGGCGTCGATCGTTTCGGCTACTGGAACTGCTCCGCTTCCACCGCCCGCAAAGTCGGGCGACACAATTGTGGGCATCGGTCGCACGAACGATGCGATGCTGTATGGCGCCGATGTGACGTTGTGGGTTGACGCTGAAGACGAATCCATTGAGAGCGTTGCAATGGAAGTGCCCAGCCGATCGTCGGCTGACTTTGGTCAACCGTTTGCAAAGATCTTCAAAGGTTACGAATACGACTTTTATAAAGTCGATCCGATGTTGTTCAGTCCCGCTGTTGTCACCTTTCACAATCTGCGCAGCGGGCGCACATGGTCGTGCGGTGAAATCGAAACCGAAATACTGCGGCGATCATTTCTGTCATGACAGTTGCCACGCGATGCCTAGTTCTGGGAGGCGGTGAAGGCTGGCACTGTGATCAACTGCTGGCAGCAGCCGAGCAATCAGGTTGCCGAATCAGCTTCGCAACTTACGAATCGCTGGCTGCGTCGATCAGTAACGTTGGCCGCGCGGAGATTCAATGCGGCGCGGGATCCTTGCGCGACTTCGACGCCATCTTAACTCGCACGATGCCCGCAGGAACGTTGGAAACGATTACGTTTCGGCTTGCAACATTGCATAGTGTCCACGAGCAGCGTCACGACGTCGCCTTTGTCAATCCGCCGCGATCACTGGAGATCGCGATTGATAAGTTTGCGACACTTTCCAAGGTTACGGCGCTCGGTTACCCTGTCCCCGCGACGCGCGTCGTGCAGTCGCGTCGCGAAGCGGTCAGCGCGTTCGACGAACTCGGCGGCGACTGTGTTGTGAAACCGATTTTTGGCGGTGAGGGTCGCGGAGTGATGCGAATACGCGATCGCGAGTTGGCGTGGTACACGTTCGGCACGCTCGAATCGCTCGGATCGGTCGCGTATGTCCAAGCCTTCGTGCCGCCCGGCGGACGTGACACGCGACTGCTGGTGATCGGTGACGAGGTGCTCGGGTTTCGTCGCACCAGCGAGCACGATTTTCGCACCAATCTGGCGCGAGGCGGTCATTGTGAGTCCATTCGCGTATCTGAATCGCAGATCAAGTTGGCGCAGTCGATTTGCCGATCGATCGGTTTGAAGTTTGCCTCCGTTGATCTACTTGATCGAATCGACGAAGAACCATGCGTTGTTGAAGTCAACGGGATTCCTGGATGGAAAGGGGCGCAGTGTGTTGCGCCGGTCAACATCGCCGAACGCGTGATCGAATTGTTGATCCGCGAATCATCGCCGCATCAGGCGTCCGCCTGATGGCCGAAAGAACGATCGACGGCAACGTGGCGAGGCGACTAACTAGCGTTGCGTCGATTATGCCCGGTGCGATCGCAATTGCGGAACCCGATGGTCCGCCGCAAACTGGCGGACTGCGTTCTTATGCACTTACCACTTTTGGGAAGCTCGATGAGTCGAGCGAGCAGATCGCGCGTGGTTTGGTCGCGTGGGGAATGCGTCCCGGCATGCGGATCGCCATGCTTGTCCCGTTCGGTTCTGAGTTCATCACACTGACGTTCTCGCTGCTGAAAGCCGGAATGATTGTCGTTTTGGTTGACCCGGGCATCGGCCAAGACCACTTGGTTCGTTGTCTTGCCGAAGCCGAAGCTGATGGCTTCGTCGGCATCCCCAAAGCCCAAGCGATTCGAACGCTGCTACGGCGAAAGTTTCCCAAGGCGGTTTGGAACGTCACCGTGGGTCGTCGTTGGTTTTGGCGCGGTCGAACTCTTGACCAAATAAAGGATCTCGGTGCCGCGTCCAGCGATACAAAATCGCTTTCCAAAATCGAGCGTGGCGATCCGGCGGCGATCATCTTCACAACCGGCAGCACGGGGCCGCCCAAAGGCGTCCTGTACACACACGAAACATTTCATTCGCAAATCGATCGAATCCGTGAGCGTTACGACATTCATCGCGGGTCGCGCGACTTGGCTTGCTTTCCGCTGTTCGGATTGTTCGACGCGGTGATGGGAGTCACGACGATCATTCCCGACATGGACCCGACGCGTCCCGCCGATGTCAATCCCGTTCGACTGGTCGAAGCGGCCACTCAATGGGAAGTCGATCAGGCGTTCGGTTCACCCGCGCTGTGGAACACCGTGGTCCGTTGGGCGGAGGCGAACAACGTCGAAAGACCCTTTCCGACGCTGCGCCGCGTTCTGTCAGCCGGTGCGCCGGTACCGGCCGCGACGCTCGAAAAACTGCGTACTCTTATCCATCCCGATGCCGACATCGTGACGCCGTACGGAGCGACGGAGGCGTTACCGATTGCGTCGATCGAGTCGCGTGAGATCATTGCTGAGACCGGTCCAGCGTCAGCGAAGGGCAAAGGAGTTTGCGTGGGAACGCATTTTGACGGCGTGCAATGGCAAGTCATTGAAATCAACGACGGTCCGATCACCGATATCAGCGAAACAGTTCAGCTTACGCAAGGAAAGATCGGCGAGCTGATGGTGTGCGGGCCGATGGTGACGCGGCAATACGTCGTTCGCGCGGATCAGAATGCGATGCACAAAGTCGCTGATGGCGATCGAGTGTGGCATCGCATGGGCGATGTCGGCTATCTCGATTCGCGTGATCGATTTTGGTTCTGTGGTCGCAAGGCACATCGGGTCACGATGGGTAACCGGACGCTGTACACGATCCAGTGCGAAGCGATCTTCAATTCGCATCCGAGCGTCCATCGTTCTGCACTGGTTGGTCGCGGCAAGCGTCCGAACCAAACGCCAGTGATGTTGGTCGAGTTGCACGCCGACGCAAAACCAAAGTCAGACGACGATCGTAGAACGCTATTGACGGAGTTGGCGGAGTTGGCGTCGCGAAATCCGCTCACGCGCCGGATCGAAGAGATCATTCTGCGAACAGAGCCACTGCCGGTCGACATCCGACACAACAGCAAGATCTTTCGCGAACGACTCGCCGAAGAATTGAATCGCTAGCGGTTCTACTCTGTGCCTCGCAAAATGGTCGACGGGATATTCGTCAATTGAAAACGGTTTTTGCAGATCACTTTCCCGTCGAACTCAATCTTGCCGGTGAAGTCGAAAACCTCCGACACTTTTTCCGCCAGTGAGACCGTGATTTTCAGTTCGTCGCCGGGACGTGCGAAGCCTCGGTAGCGAGCTTGCTTGACCTTCACCAACACGCCCAGCGCGTATTCGTTTGCATAGGGATCGCTTGTGTCAAAGGTCTGCATCGGGTTGTAGTTTGCCGCGATCAAAATGCCCGCCGACTGCGTGGTCATCTCCTGCATCATCGCGCCCGGCACGATCGGAGCGCCTGGAAAATGTCCAGTAAGGTAAAACGCATCGAGTTGGATGATCGAGCTTGTCACGATTTCTTTTTCGCCGATCGAAACGATCTTGTCGACCATCAAGTACGGCGATCGATGATGCAGGTAGTCTTCGATCCGATCAAAGCGATGCTGAAAATAGTTCATTGACTTGCGGTCGATGGCGAGGAATCATTGGTAGCGAAGTGCATTACGGGCGAACATTGAATTTGGGATCGCGACTGCGAATCAATTCGCTCTCGTACGCTCGTCTCACAATGACTTTACGAGCCGGTGAAGTGGCGGGGAAAACGTGCATCTCGACCGACACGCCCGCCCCGTCGTCTCCCGCCAAATATTTCGCCAACGAAACTCGATCACTGCCGCCAACGTGTTCGGTCAAGCGGGCCGCCAAATTGGATGCTTCGCCAACGTACAGGTAACCGCCTGCGCTGCGAAACAAGTAGACACCGGGTCCGTCGGAGATCTGCCCATCCCGAATTCGCCGTTTCAGTTCTTCCAGCGACACCGTCTCAATCGTCCGCTGCCAATCGGCGACCTGCAGAACCAACTCGGGTTTGAGCGCACGTTTCTTGCGAAGTGATAAAACAGCTTTCCGTACCGAGTATGCGTCGACGCCAGGTCGAATCAACTCAGCTTCACGTTGCAACTCTTTTCTAAAGGCGGAATCTGCCAACATTGTGTCGCTGCTGATTCGATGTCGATCTGTGACGACGCGTGCCGCGATTTCGGCGACCGGCGCGATCGACTCTTCCACCGCTTCGCCTCGCCGAGTTGATCGCACCGTCATTTTTCCCGCTTTGCGGAGTTGCAGTAGCTCGAGCAATGCGTCCAGCTGTTCGGCATCGCTGAGTGGCCGGCCGACGTCGAGCGACAATCGACTCAGAAACTCGTCACGCAAGTCGTCTCGAATCAACACCTCGTCGGTGCTGTATCCGTCACAGGCTTGCTCGAACGCGGCCAACAGAATCGGGGCCTCGATCGCCAAAGGCTCGGTGCCCAACAGCGCCCTCGAACAGTTCATCAAGATCAGAATCAAACACAAACGTGACACGGGTACCTTTTCGCATTCCGACTTCGCGAGCACCATCAAGCTGGTTACATTCAGTCGACTGAGACGCTGTCCTAAAGAATCCTAGTTTAACCGACCATCCCGCCATGCGAATCGTCCTTTGTTACCCGGTTAGCGAGAAACATATTGCCCAGATACGAGCGGCGGCGCCCGATGCGGAGATCGTTGACGCCGGTCAAGAACGTATTGACGAGTTGTTGCCGACGGCAGATATCTTCATCGGGCATGCTAAAGTGCCAGTCGATTGGGATTGCGTTTTGGCGGCGAAACGGTTGCAATGGATCCAGTCGTCGGCGGCGGGTTTGGACCATTGTCTCGTTCCCGGTGTGATCGATTCGGAGATTGTGGTCAGCAGCGCGTCGGGCCTATTCGCTCCTCAAGTCGCCGAACAAACATTCGCGTTGATGTTCGGTTTGCTAAGAAAGCTGCCACTTTTTTTTCGCGCCGAATCGAAACGCGAATTCGTTCGGCGACCAACGGATGATCTGCGAGGCAGAACGGTCGGCATTGTCGGGATGGGAGGCAACGGTCGGATGTTGTCGCGAATGCTCGCTCCTTGGGACGTGCGAGTCATCGCGACGGACTACTATCCGGTCGATAAGCCCGCCGGCGTCGATGAGCTGTGGCCTGCCGATCAAATCGATCGTTTGTTGGATGAAAGCGACATCGTAATTCTTGCATTGCCGTTGTACACGGAGACAGAGTCACTGTTCGATAAAGATCGACTGTCGAAAATGCGACCTGGAAGCTATTTGATCAATGTCGCTCGCGGCAGCGTCGTTGTCGAAGACGCTTTGGTGGAGGCGCTGGCTTCGGGGCAACTCGCCGGCGCTGGTTTGGATGTCACGGAAGTGGAGCCGCTTTCGCCATCGAGTCTGCTATGGGACGATCCGAAGGTGATCATCACTCCGCACGTTGGCGCTCAATCTTCGCGACGAGTCGACGATACAACGGACCTCGCCTGCATCAACTTGCGTCGCCACGTCGCCGGCGAACCGCCCTACAATCGCGTCGATAAGAGACTAGGTTTTCCTCATCCTTCGGTCGTATGGCGAGGACAATCCTCGTGACAAAGACTTCCAGCAGTAGCAGCAATCGAAGCGGGGGCGTCTGCGACGCGGTCGTTGCGAAGGATGATCGAATAACAGGTCCGGTTCGTCTGCCCTTGGCTGAATCCAACAACTTTGTGGATGAATTCAACCGAATCTACGGCGAAGTTGGAATGAGCCTGAAAGTTATTGATGGCCGCGGCCGTGCTTGAAAAGTCAACGAAAAATCCCCGATGGTTTTTGGCCACCGGGGACTTTTGTTTTTGAGTTTGTCAGCGGTTTGTTCGTTTATCAGAGCATCACTTTGGCAAACAAACCGGGACCGACAAAACTAGAAGCCGCAACCGCAGCTTGGTTCTGCTGCACATCCGCAAGGAGCTGCGACTTCGCAACCGCATGACGGTCCCATGTCGCAACCACAGCTATCGTGCTTGTGGAACAAGCGTGACAGCAGACCCTTGACTTTGCCACCGCACTTCGGTGCGTCGCATCCGCAAGGATCAACAGCTTCGCAACCGCAAGTTGGAGCAGCTTCGCATCCGCAAGGAGCAGCAACTTCACAACCGCAAGCCGGTTCGATCACTGCACAACCACTGTCGCATCCGCAACCGCGGTGCTTAGCGAACAGTTTGGACAACAGTCCGTGCTTCTTGCCACAAGGCGAGTCACAGCAAGGTGCAGCAACTTCGCAACCGCAAGCCGGAGCTGCGATTTCGCAACCGCAAGCTGGTTCAACGTCGCAGCAGCTGTTACAGCTTTTGCCGCACAATTTGTCTAACAGGCCAAACGCACTAGCGTTGACCGAGCTCGTTACGACCAGGGCGACCGCAATCAGAGCAGGAACGAAAACACGACGCATCGTGATATCTCCATGGAGTTAAGTTTTGGGAAGGATTGCCACAGGCTTGGCCGCACTGCGTCTGCACGTCCGATGACGTTCATCGGGTCGATCCTGACCGATCGTGGTCAACGCTCAAGAACGATTGTTCAGTCGCAGGTGGCTGATTTGTGACAGCTTTCATGGCCCACCTCGTTAAAGGTGTTCACATACAGTTATCGACGAGTCTTGCCCGTAAACCGTTGCGAACCAGTTCCAAATCTGGCAGGACGCGATTTTTGACCAACAGTTGCAGCGCATCTGCGTCACGTACCGGTTGTGCCGATCAAATCACCAAACTGATTCGATTTTTCAGCTAAAAACGGTGGTCCAATCTGCCCTGGGGTTTCGTTCACTGCGCCCAGATCACACGGTGGTGCTCGGAATCCGCAACCAGAAAGCCGTCGGCACCCACCGCACAGATCCCATGCGGACGTTTCAATGGGAAGGTTGCGTCAGCCGCCGAACCACCGACGACTGTTTCAATTTTATCATTCACCAAGTCGATCCTGCGCACGGAATGGTTCTCGGTATCCGCAACCAACAATCGCGATCGACCGTCGATCGATAATCCTTTGGGACCATTGAACGTCGCCAGCTTCGGTGATCCACCGTCTCCGTCGTAGCCCTTCTTGCCCGTGCCCGCGATGTGGTGAATCGTGTGGTCTCGACGATCGATCCGCCAAATGCTGTTGCCTTCTCGCAGCGCGACCCAAATCGACGTTTCATCGACAGCTAAAGAACGAGGCCCGAACAGAGACGACTCTTTCGCGTCGGCACCATCGGTCGGCATCTTCGCTTGTCTATTGCCGGCAACCGTTTCAACGATCAGTGTTTTCAAATCGATGCGTCGGAGTCGATGGTTGATCGTGTCGGCAACCAACAAGGCGTCATCGCCTTCAAGAGCAACGCTGTGCGGCTGCCGAAACTGGACAACATCGCCCGATTGTCCATCGCCCGCAAATCCCTCTGCCGTGCCACCCGCAATCGTTGTGATGATCCCCGACGTTGCATCGATCCGCCGGATCGCGTTGTTGCGAGTATCGGCGACGTACAGATTTCCGACAGAGTCGCTGCGGACTTCGTGAGGCCAATCAAACGCGGCGTCGGTTGCTGAGCCCTGATCGCCGGAAAAGCCGATCGTGCCGCTGCCGGCAACTCGAACCAAGGCTTCATCTTCGGTACTGCCTTGATAGATGCATTGGTCATCGATCGTCGTGAACCAGATCTTCGTGCCGCGAACTTCGATTCCGAATGGAGTACCCAGATTGATGGATCGAAGACCACCGCTTGGTTGACCCGGCGAGTAAACCACTGCCGGCGGCGCCGACTTCCCCGTACCGGCAAAAACCGAGAACCGCGTCGGCTCGTCCGCGATGGCGGTCAACCCGGCATGGCCTAAGATCGAAAGTAAAGCGAAAATGAAAATCGTGTGTCGCATATTGATTCCTGTGCGGTCTCCCGGCATTGCGGCAACGAACCTATCATGCCATCAACTTGAACCCGATTATTGTCTCGCAACCAGAGCAAAGCCATGACTGATTACCGAACCGAACACGATTCGATGGGCGAAGTTCGAGTTCCCGCAGATTCGTACTACGGAGCTCAGACCCAACGCGCGGTCGAAAACTTTCCCATCAGCGGATGGCGTTTGCCACCGGCAATGGTTTCGGCAATGGGCTTGGTCAAGTACGCGTGTGGAATTGCCAATCGCGATCTTGGAAAACTGACCGGCACCGGCAAGAACCCAATGCTTGAGGGACAGGTCGATGCGATGCTGCAGGCTTGCTTGGAAATATCCGAAGGCAAGTTGGCCGATCAGTTTCCCGTCGATGTGTTCCAGACCGGCAGCGGCACCAGCAGCAACATGAACGTCAATGAAGTGATCAGCAATCGCGCGATCGAGATCGTGGGCGGCGACCGAATGGCCATTGAAAAGCCGATCCATCCCAACGACCACGTCAACATGGGTCAAAGTACCAATGACACTTTCCCGACCGCGATCCATGTCGCGACCGCGGTGCAGATCGAAACAAGTCTCCTTCCCGCGCTGCGAAGGATGCACGCCGCGCTGGTCGCCAAGGCCAAGTCGTGGGACAAGATCATCAAGATCGGCAGAACGCACTTGATGGACGCGACACCGCTGAGACTGGGACAAGAGTTTGGTGGGTTCGCGAGACAGTTGGAGTTGTCGATCGATCGGGCAATGGCGGCGCGAGACGCGGTGTTGGAGTTGGCTGTAGGAGGTACAGCAGTCGGCAGCGGCATCAACACACATCCCGAATTCGGATCACGTGTCGCCGCCGTATTGGCCGAGAAGACGGGACTCGCGTTTGTTGACGCGGTCAACCATTTCGAAGCGAACGCCCAGCGAGATGCGTTGGTCCATTCACACGGCGATTTGAAATGCGTTGCGCAGACACTGTTCAACGTCGCCAACAATATCCGCTGGCTCGGCAGCGGACCACGTTGCGGGTTCTTCGAGGTGATCTTGCCGTCGCGACAACCGGGCAGCTCGATCATGCCGGGCAAAGTGAATCCTGTGATGTGTGAGTCGATGATGCAGTTGACCGCGCGCGTGATGGGCAACGACACCTGCATGACAATCAGCGGCGCAAGCGGCGGCAATTTCCAGTTGAACATCATGATGCCGGTGATGGGACAAACGATTCTAGAATCGATTCATCTGCTCACTCATGGGACTCACGCATTCGTCGAGTTTTGTCTCGATGAACTGGAAGCCAACGAAGAAGCATGCGAAGCTTCGGTGGAAAAGAGTTTATCCATGTGTACCAGTTTGAATCCACTGATCGGTTACGAGCAAGCGGCGAAGCTAGCCAAAGAAGCGTTCGCATCGGGTCAAACGATTCGCGAGTTGTGCCGTGAAAAAGGCATCCTGCCCGAAGACACGCTCAGCGAAGCGCTCGACCCCTGGAAGATGACCGAACCGCAAGCATGAGTTTGCGTCTTCGTGCTGGTGGGCGGTGGTCTCTTCAACCTTTCGACGCTTCGTGAATATCATTCTGAAGATGGTCCGAGAAGGCTCTTTTGGTACCCTTGCAAGGCGTTGGTTGATTTCCTTTCACGGCCATCCTTCTCGATACCCGTGCCAGAGCAAGCGGAGTGCTGAACACGAACACACTCGTTCGGCGTTCCGTTCCCGAGCCGAAACGATGCCACCGACTGTTGGCCAATAGCACTCCTGTTTTTTTGCACAAAGTGAGCGAATTTTCTTTTGTCGGGGGGGGTGAGTCCCGATAAACGGAAGAACCGATAACGCTTGCCGCATCGTCAGAGCAAGGAGCACGGATGGTTTTCCCACCTGGAGAATGCAGGGATGCGGCTATTGATTGTTGGGTTGATTGGCTTGCTTGGAACTGGCTGCGAGCTTTGCTTCGGTCAAGCCGTCCAACCGCTCCCCTACAGCGCCCAACTGAAATCGGACCCTTCGGTGGGCAACATTCAGGGCATACAGCGATATGGTCGGGCGTTGAAGACCGATCCCGATCAAGGCGAGGGATACAGCTATCACGTCTACCCGGTTTCGGATTCAGCTCCGCCGAATCCACCGGTTGTCGTCTCGATGATTGGGATGCCAAACAACGAATACGGTTCACCTCAAGTTGGCATGAACGCACGGGCGGCGGCAAAAAATTCCGATGCGGATCAAAGGTTTGGTGCTCTCGAGAGACAGCTTGAGAACTATCGCAAGCGACTTGAAACCGAAACCGATTCCGGAAATGTCAAGGAAATTCAAGCACAGATGAAATCTATTCGTACGCAGCTTGAAGCCGCAGGCAGAAATCCCGCCGACATCACCGCGTCAGGATCGGTTGCCGATCGCGAGTCGACCAGTGATGTGGCAACCATCGCTCAACCCAATGCGAACTATCAGACATTCGCCCCACAGTTCTCCTCTCCACTCGCGTACGTACCAGCTCCCTACGGTCCGCCCCCCATCGCAGCACCGCCTGCAGCTTTTGACTGGACCGCCGGAATTCGTAGCGGTCCGCCGGTCGGCGCATCCCCGTACGCACAAGGAGGGTTCTATCCGCATGCCGCCTATCCACAGTGGACTGGAACACCGAGCAACGCCTATGGCACGGGACCTCAGATGTCGATGACACCGTTGGGTGCCGACATTGAAACGAAAGCCATCGGTGTGACGCGAACAGGTCTGGTCTATACGACGCCCCAGATTTATCACCAGCCACTCATTCAAATCAAGCTCCGAGTCATTGAAGTTGCACGAGCAAACGGCACATCGGCGAGTAGCGTGCTGGAATATGTGAGCCGTGCCAATTCCAATCCTTCCTTGACGTCGGGACTTCCACTCAATGCGGGATTCGAGAACGCGCGTGGACTTACACGATTCGGCGTCCCCGATCTCGTCAATAACGCGACGACAGGAACAGGCATGTTGGTCAATCTCACCGGTGAACATATCAATTGGGTGGCGTCGTTGCTCGCGACGGAGTTTGAGGCCGACATCGTTACCGCGCCGGAGTTGGTGACACTCAATGGAGAGAACGTCGAATTTTTGGCCGGCGAGAAAGTTCCGTTCGAGCTGGGGCAAAACGTCATTCAAGGAACCAACAACAATATCCAGCAGGTCTTCTACAAACACGTCGGAACGCTTGTCAGCGTGACTCCCCGGATTGTCAATTGGGGACTCTACGGCGAAGGCGGTGGAACAGCGCCTTTCGTCAACGATGACATCGCCGATTGGAACTTGCTTGTGCAATGGGTATCTGACCAACTCGGTCACAACAGCATCAAAGTTGGGGTCGGCGATTCTGCGATTGAGTATCCGTTGTCAATATTTAAAGGAGTGAACGCGAAGCCGGTTCCAATCACGGTACGGACACACTTGATGATGATTCTTGGGGATCATTCCAAGCAGGATCTCATTGCACGCGGGTTCCCGGTCAATGAGATATGCCATGAAGGGACATGTGCATGGTCACCCAATGACTGCACAATCGATCTCTCGGTTGTTGTTCGTCTTTCGGATTCTTCAACGACAGACATCAATCCAGACGCTCCTGCTAACCTCGCTGCCTCGACGAAGGAATCGAATGTTCGCGCAGTCGCCAATGTGGTTCAGCTCAAGAGTGGCCACGGCGTTGTGATGGCGGGATTGATCGGCGAGCGCGAAGCGAAGAATACCGCGAAGGTTCCCATTCTGGGCGACTTGCCGATTGTCGGAGCCGCTTTCCGAAGTCGCGGAACCAGTCGGATCAAAACGGAGGTGCTGATTTTCGCGGAGGCGACGGTGTTGCCGTCCGACCCGAACTCGGCTCGTTACGAAAGTTCACGCGACTATCGGCTCGCGGCTGGTTATGTCGCCGGTGAGGTACTCGAGAATCCATTGGAGTGCAGTCTTTATCGTTCGGGAATCGGCCCCAAGCTGGGTCCGTGCAGCGAAGCCGAAGAGTGCTTCTGGCGAGATCATGGCCGTCAGGTCAGGTCCGCTCAGACTCAATTGAAAGACATTCTGCATTGAACATCATCCATCGAGAATCCTCACTCATGTCCAATCAAAGCACGACTGACTGGCTTCGCGATCGAGCCATTGGTGTGGTCGTTCTTGCGATCAGCCTTTCGCTTATGGGTTGCAACCTTCTTAAGAAAGAACGTGCAGCGAGAAAGGCTGATACCACGAGTCTCGCCCAGCAGGCGGCCAGTACGCAAACTTGGGTCGCCACTTTTGCACATCAAAGCCATCTCCACGACCAAAGCCCAGCGAAGTTTTCTCCGAACCTAGTCGCTCAGCACTTGCCGAAATTTGAGTCGTCGCCACGATCCCCGATCCCTTCTCAGTTTGCCTTCAATTCGCAAAGCACCGATCAGGCGGTTCAACTTGCATCTCATTCGATCGCTCCAGAGTTTTCGTTCGCCTCGGAATCAGTCAAGGTCACCGCGATCGACGGACAACGTGTCCGTTCGTTGGGGGATTGCCTGCGACGATTCCACGAGAGTTCTAGGTTCAATGAGTCAATTCAGGTGGACTATAAGATTCAAGATTCGTCCGGTGAGTCTGCGATGGAGCACGCGATTGTCGTTCCTCGAAAAAACTTGCTCGCTTTGCTCTTGTCCGGAACATCGGATTGCAACTCCGCGTGTTTTCAAACAGAGACCGGAAGCCACTACTACATTCGCGAAGGCGATGTGTATGCTTCCGTTCACGTTGACTTACAGCAAGCTACTGGGATTGTGCGCGTGGTAATCGAATTGATGAATACGGGAACAGAGGATCGTTTGTTACCCGCCGATTGTTTCGCGGCATACGCCGCACAATCGCTAGCGTGCTTGTCTGCTGATGAAGCTTTGAAGCGATCGTGTGGTTCACCGAACTTTAAAGAGAAAGTTCCCAAGGTCGTCGGGCGTGATTCGTTCGCCCATGTATCCAGTCAAGCAGGTTACCTACAACTGACAGACCTTTCAGAGATCGCCGACGCGAACTCGCGTGCTGTACGACCGGCGTTCATCAGCGCGGCGCTGAAATATCCTGGCCCGCCGTTGCGTGGCGACGCGATCGCGTTGTCAGGCAGTTTGTTACAGCAACAACTCGTTGAAGCGGGAGAAACGTCCTCCGGGTGGATTCTATTCGCATTGCCCCCCGATCAAGACAAGGACACGACCGATCGTCCGATCGACATCCGCATAAAGCTTGTCAATCAAGAACAAACGATCCGTTTGATGTGGAAGCGTTAGACTGGGAATAGACCATCGAAACAGTGTGCCGCCGAGACGCGACGGAGTCCTGCATCGATCCAAATAAACTTCCGAGAAACAATTTGACAAGCGGCCTAGATTGCCTCTACAGTGGGGCAACCGATTGGTTGTTTTCATCCTCTCTATGGAGGTATGGCCGGTCATTTGTCTAAGTTTCGGGGGTGGATTGTGAGTGATGTTGTCAACGAAATCAATCGTTTTCGCGACGCCTACGTCGTCCTGAAGAGTTCATTGCCACTTTCCGGCGATCCGTTCTCCGTGCCGGTGACCAGCAGTTCGATCCGTTCGTCTGAGCGTCTTTCGATTGATACCGATGAGATGACGCTGCCGGAAGTGACACGGCGGAGCATGGAACGCAATGTCCGGGCAATCGCGCCAGTGATGCCGATGACGTTGATGGAACCAGTTTCTTCGATCTCCGTCAGTGGTCTGGACGCGAGTACGAGTGCTAGCTCAGGCAATGTCGCGTGGGGCGTCGAAGCGGTGGGCGCAACTCTAAGTCCCTGGACCGGGGCCGGGATCACTGTCGCAGTTTTGGACACGGGAATCGACTCAGGGCATCCCGCATTTGCAAGTAAGTCAATCACTCAGAAAGACTTCACGGGTGAAGGTGACGGAGACCGCAATGGGCACGGAACACACTGCGCCGGTACGATCTGCGGCGATTTATCGTCGACCCGAATCGGGGTCGCTCGTGGCATCGGGCGATTACTTGTTGGCAAAGTTTTGGGAGACAACGGCGGCGCGACCAATTGGATTGTCAACGGGATACTTTGGGCCGTTGAAGAAGGCGCTCATGTGATTTCTATGTCACTTGGCACCGACTTTCCTCGGTATCAAAAACGACTGATGGACCAAGGAATTCCAGCGGTTGCCGCAACCAGCATTGCGTTACAGGGATATCGTGCGAATGTTCGTCTGTATGACAGCCTCGCAGTGACACTTCGAGCACAGCAAGGCTTTCGCCCTCAAGGGTGCATCGTGGTCGCGGCATCAGGGAACGAGAGTGCCAGAAACGCGAACCCCGCTTATGAAATCGCCGCATCGCCACCATCCAACGCGGATGGTTTTGTCTCTGTGGGCGCAATCGGGCGATCGTCCGCGCCGGGTGAGTTGGTGATCGCGAGGTTCTCCAATACGGGTGCAAACGTCGGTGCTCCGGGCGTCGACATTGTTTCCGCATGGCCGGGTGGCGGCTTGCAATCACTAGCGGGAACCAGCATGGCAACGCCGCACGTTGCCGGAGTTTCGGCGTTGTGGGCACAACGGTTGATGGCCGAAACGGGACGTGTCGACGGCGAAGAGTTGATGTCTCGTTTGATGGGCACCGCGTCCCTGCCATCGGGCATCAATGCGGCAGATATCGGAGCAGGGCTGGCGCGCTGCCCGTCCTAGTTCCCAACGACTTCTCGCACGGATGCTTAATTCTCGCAGGGATGCGTTGCATCACGAGATCTTGAAATGCCAAGAAACGAAATTGAAGTGCATGGGCAGCGGTTTGTTCTCGATGCGCGACCCGACCGGATCGACCATCGCGACCGACCGTATCAACCGCCACTCATTTCGTTGCCAAGTCGTTGGCCAACGGCTCGTGATATCGACTTGGCCCTTCCCTATTTTTCCGAACTGGTGGATGACCAAGGGCAAGAGGGAGCTTGTACCGGGTTCGGATTGGCCGCCGTTCTCAATTTTGTGATTTGGCGTGATACGGTATTGCGTTTGCCACGAAGCGAGCGTGGCCTGTTGGCGATCGATTTGGATCAAGTTCAATCGCCAGCGGTCAGCCCATTCCAACTCTATCATCTCGCTCGGGTTTATGACGAATGGGAAGGTGAAGACTACGAAGGCAGTAGCTGTCGCGGAGCCGTGAAGGGATATCACAAACACGGTGTTTGTCTGAAGGAATTTTGGCCTGACAAGAACTCACCAACCGGGGACGCGCGCAGCCGATGGCAGGCAGATGCGGCTTCAAGACCGCTGGGGGCTTACTACCGAATCGATCGTCTTTCGATCAATGATCTGCAAGCGGCGATCTATGAAGTGGGGGCGGTTTACGCATCCGCCAGTGTGCATTCCGGTTGGGAAATTGCCGCTTCACCGAACAAGTTGCCGGTGATTCGTAGGTCAGCGGAGACCCAAAACATCGGTGCTCATGCGTTTGCGATCATTGGCTACGAGTCGCGCGGCTTCATCATTCAAAACTCATGGGGCAAAGACTGGGGATACTACGGCTTTGCGCTGCTTCCCTACGACGATTGGGCGACGTCCGCCCTGGATGCGTGGGTTGCCGTGATGGGAGCCCCCACGGCAGTTGCCGCTGATGATGAAGACGAAGAAACAACCAACACCGGTGTCATGCAAGCGATGACGCTCCACAGTTTCCGACAGGATTCATTGTCGCTCGCAACCACTCGCAATCCCGGATGGTTCTGGGGACGTACTGATTCATCCGAAAAATCCACCGCGCCGATGAGTCGCGAAGAAGCCTACGGATTGACGATTGTTCTGGAAAATGACGGTCGACCGCTCCGGCGTCGAGTGGGCTTTGACACCGCGGCCGAAGTGGTCGATGAAGTAGCGTTCGTTTTGCCCAAAAAATGGTTGGAGACGTTCGGCGGTGAGTTTGGCTCGACGCTTAAGCTGATGGTCTACTTTCACGGTGGCCTTAACAGTGAAACCGACTCGCTGGCGAGGATTGAAAAGATGGCACCGTACTTTTTGGCAAACGGAATCTATCCACTGTTCATCACCTGGAGAACGAGCTTTCGAGACTCCATTCGCGGAATCATGGAGGACAGCTTAGAACGATTCTTCCGGCCACCATCGAGGTCCGAGTCGATTGGTTGGCGAGAAGCGATTCAAGAGCAAGTCAGTGAAGCGACCGACCGAGCTATCGAGGTTGCCTGTCAGAACCTGCTGGTCAAGCCAATCTGGACCCAGATGAAACAAAACGCAGAGGCTTCGATCGCCCGGGAACGCGGTTTGTACTTGGTTTCTCAAGCCATTGAAAAGCTGTTCAATGAACTTGGTGCTGGGGAACTTCATTTGATCGGACACTCGGCGGGGTCGCTACCCATTGGGCATTTGCTCCGCCGGTTACAAGCCCGTTCCATGGTCGTGGACTCGTGTCGTCTGCTTGCCCCCGCATGTACAGCCGACTTCGCAAACGATCACTATGGTCGCGCGATTAAAAAAGGGGTTCTCGCGCCAGCCAATTTCTACTTGCACGTTCTGTCCGACAGTTTAGAACACGGTGACAGCATTTCTCGCTATCAAAAGTCGCTCCTCTATCTGGTTTCGCGGGCTCTGGAAATCAACCACAAAGAGCCCATTCTTGGCATGGAGTTTTTGCATGAAACCGATTCGGCAAAAGTGCCCGAGGATTTTTGGTTCGTTCCGACATCCCGTCGCGACGGCGACCGCGTCAATCCCGATGTGGCTCGGTGGCAAACCGAGACGCTTTCTCTGATACCGAAAGGAAATGTCGTCGTCCAAACGCAAACGAATATTGTCACAAAGAAGGGACCTAGCGGCACCTCCACAACGATTCGCCAAACCCACGGATCGCTCGACAATAACGTCGACTTGATCACGGATGCCATTTCGCAGATCAAAGGCGCTACCGCGAATCCGAAGGTCACTGATCTGGACGACTCCTGATGCGATGGTTCTGAATTGCGAGCTTTGCCGTGGTCAACTCCCTGATCGTTTTATTTTGCCGAATCGCAGAACGAGCAGTGAGAGTTTCTCTGAAAAGTATCTTGCCGATTCGACTTTGAAGAAAAGGAATCGGTATCATCAAACCAACCGGCGGGAGGGGCATTCTCTCGCGAACCAAATTTTTGACCGAGACCTGATATGCAAGAACCGCAATCGGGCAAAGCGAACCAGGACGACGCTTCGCCAACCAACGAATCATGGCGGGAAGCCGAATGGAAATGCGTCATCGAGCGGCGCAAACGAGCCTTCTCGACCGACGCAGCCGCCGAGCGTGATCAAGAACCCGAAAACCTGACCGGCTTGGCACTATCGGGCGGTGGAATCCGTTCCGCGTTGTTCAACGACGGGTTCTTGCAAGCGTTGTCGCACCGTGGATTGCTGCGATACTTCGACTTTCTATGCAGCGTCTCGGGTGGAGGCTACATCGCCGGTCACTTGGCCTCTCAGAGCGATAACGATACCAAAGGATGTTTTCACGATGATAAGAAACGTTCCCAACTCGGGCGCGAACCGGAAACGGGCAAAGTCGACGCATCGCGACTTGCGGGAATCGGCGGTTACCTGAGCCGACCGTTTGAGTTCATCCCAGCGTACCTCTGGTCGCTATTCTTTTCGCTTAGCTTCTATTTGGGTTTGCTTGGCGTCATCGCGACCTTGGCCGCGTTATTTTGGCGATCCTTCGATGACGTGACATTTCGCGAAGTCTACATCCAATTTTTGGGACTAAACCAATTTGGTGACGAGCTATTGATCGCATTCTTGCCCGCCGTTTTCTTTGTCATTCTGATGGTGGTCGGTGAGTGCCTACTAACGACTGCATCCTGGTGGTATTCCGACGGGAAGCGAAAGGCGATCAAGCGATGGCATCGACGGTTTCGTGCGACCATGATGCTAACAATTCTGTTCGCGCTGTTGGCCTCGATCGCTATCTACTTGGGCAACGGAAAGTCGTCCGTGCGCGGCGGTTCCGACACGGTTTATATGAACAACTATGTTCAGTTCATTGCGATCGCGGCCGGAGTCATCCAGATCATGGTGTTTCTGGGCCGCGATCGGCTGTTTCGATCCGAGCGGAGTGAAGCGAAGGGTTGGCAGCGTCATCTCCAGCAATCCGTCACAACGATTGTTGTGATGTTCTTGACCTTCTCGATGGTCCACTGGATGGGACGCGAGGATATAAGCGAGTACACGACGCATCGTGATCCGCATTTGGTCGTCGGTGACGTACTCGACTGGAGCCATCTCGCGATGATCCGTGAAAAAAATGAAACGTTCCAACGGAGTTTCAATCGGAACGTGTTCCCGGACAAACAAACATTTCCTTATGGCTTACACGAACTTCAGTTGGAGCCAAGTCGTCAACTTGAAACGGAGGGGAAGTGGCATGGCTCGTTGGTGCGATCGCGTCTGAATCTGTTCGGTGCGGACGAGTTAAGCCGAATCGATCACTCGACGCCACCGCCACCGGATGTGGCTCATTCATCCCGCACAAACAAAGAGTCGAAAACGAATGACGTGGTGGACGCGAATACGCTCGCGGAGAAACTCTTTTACAAACTGGGGGCATCCCTCGCCGGATGGCTCAATCCGGAAGGAACGAACACTGAGACGGCAAAGAGCGGGCGCGACGAAGCTTTGGCGGAGCAAGCTTCTGTGATCGATCATGATGAAGATTGGTGGTTGCCCGGTCGAATCGTGGGCGCTGCCTATGCGTATTGGCTTTGTGTTGTCTGCGATCCGGTCGAACCTTTTACGAACGCAAGGCCCCAGAAAGTCAACGCGGGAGACTGGACGCACAATCAGTTGAAGACCGTTGTCGGAAATCTCTCGGTGCGTCAACGTCAACGAGAGAAGTTCTTGGAAGAATTCAACCAACAATTTCAAACCATTGGCTTCACGCGTTTCTTGATCTCTAGGTTGAAACTGGAAGCCGCCGATTTGGTGGCAATTGAAAAACCGAAAGCGGAATCCGACGAGCCGAAAGAAAAAGGTCCCGGTTCTGAAGGCAAGTTCGAAGCATCGGGGATGCTCGCCGCAATCGTTCAAGCAACCAACTTGGAGTTGAACGAATCTCACCAGAAGGAATTGGTGACACGGTTACACATGCTTGTTTTGCCAGATTCGTTGAAGGAACGGAGTGGTTCAAATCTGAAATCGGGAAGCCCGCTGGAAGTTGCACTCCGCCCCGCGCTCACCAACCGTCTGCTGATCGAGGCTCTCTATCCTTCGGTGGTCCAGAAGCACGACATTGCCAGCACATATGTTGTGCCGCCTTATGACCAGCAGACCCGTGTCCGTTGGTTGTTGGGCTGGACGATGCTGACTTTCATCGGGCTCGTCGGTGGCCTCGGGCCGCACCGCGTCGCGACGGTATTCCATTTCTACCGCAAACAACTCTCGTTGAACTTCTTGGTATCGAGTTGGAAACCGCGACAACGCTGCGGCACGAAAACGCTCGGTGAAATCAAGCCTCATTTAGACGGTCTTCCCTATCCGCTGATCCTTGCTGCGGCACTGGAGCCGTCGTCGTGCAACGGCAGCTACCGCGTGGCGGCGAGGCCGTTCGTTTTCAGTCCGCTCGCGTCAGGCTCATTCGAGGAAGGTGAAACGCCGATTCCAAGTGAACAAATTAGCTTTTCTCGTAACCCAAAAGACACCTCCCTGACACTCGCCGACGCGGTCACACTTTCGGGTGCGGCGGTGACGCCATTGATGACCCAAAATCGGTGGCTCACTCTCATACTTGATTTCTTCAATACCGGCATCGGCCAACGAGTCCAGCGGAATGATCGAACCAAAATGGGACCGGCGAAGGTTTCGCGTCAACCATTGATTTTCAGTGGACTGATCTGCGGCGTTGTCTTCTTGGTGAGTGCCTTCATCCTCGATCTCCGATATTCGCTGCTGCTTGTGATGCCGACCGCGATTGTGTTCTGTCGGTGTTGGAATTGGCAGGTCGGTTCGCCAGGACTAATCCGATCTCTTTTTCTGCTCAAAGAGACACATCACGAATCGGACTTCAATCAAAATCAATCGTTTTACATAGCCGATGGCGGATATGTCGATTACTTAGGCGTCAGCGAATTGCTGCGTCGCCGCTGCGAGTTGATCGTGGTCAGTGACGCTGGTGCTAACGTGGGTGGCGACTCACTTGGAACGCTGGCTCGCATGTGCGAACGAGCCTCCGCGGAACAAGGAATTCGATTCTTAGATCTCGATCACGAAGCCCCGATCGACTTCGGTCGCCTCGAAATCAACAACCAGACTCGACTGGTGCATCAGCCGTTCATCTGCATGAGGGTACGGTATCCCAACGCCATGCGTCGCGAAGGTTTGTTGGTCTACTGCCAGATGTCAATTACCGACGCGGACCCGATCGAGATCAAGAACATCCGCAATTTGTTTCCGTCGTTCCCCGATGAACCGACGGTCAATCAGTTCTACAACGAAAAACAGGTCGCGGCCTACCGCGCACTCGGGTATCACATCGGTTCACGTTTCTGTAGCGAACTGCATCCATGGTTTGACGAGTGGCCGTCGCGGTTAGCAGCTAGCGACAACCAACCGCCAACCGTCGCTAAGACTACGGCTGCACCGCCGCAAAACGAACAAGATGACAGAGACATTGTCGACGACTTTCGACGACAGCTTGACGGCGGGCAAGCACTGGCGGCATCAACATGGTCTTCACCCGCCACGCAACCGCTGTTTCAGGTTCTCAATGATCGTCTACTCACTTCGTACCGACTGGCCTGTTTCGAGGAGATCACTTATACCGAAGTTGACATTTTCGGCGAAGCTATTTGGACCAGCGGCGATTTGGCCTTTCCCACTTTTCTGAACGAAGCGAGTGCATTTCGCGAAGGCACTTTGGCGTCTCGCAATCTTGCTGATTCTTGGTTGGAACGATACGAACTCAATGCCGACCTTCGCAGTGCCTATCGGACCGCAGTCATCAACGACATCAACTCTCTCGAACTGAGCAATGAGTCGCTTTGTGGTGTTCTTTGGGAATCACTTTGTCAAGAATCGCAAAACGTCAGAGTAGCATCCGACGTTCGCATTGCCCGTTTGGCCGCTCACTTAACCTGCGTCGCTGTTGCGTGCCAAGAAGTGCATCGCGGCCGACCTCATGCGGCGTTTCAAGTGGGTGGGCGCACAAAGTTGATTGATCTGTGTAAACGTATTGCAGAGATCATTGACACCGCCGCCCCTAAACAATCTGGGAAGGACCGAACTCTTAATGATCTGTTCCGCGATATGGACAAAACCATTGCAGAGTTGATCGAGATGCGACGCTCGATCTTCCAAGGTGGGGAGCATATCGCCACCATCTCGTTTGCTCAGTGCATGAGTAACGAGTGGGGGAAACTTGCCAGGGATCTCGATACGAGTGGGGACGGTATCGGCAACGTCATGGACTTCACGGAATTTGACAATGCGTTTGGAGTGCATGGTGTACTCTCGATGTTCGAGCAACGAGGTAGCGATCAACCTCAATCAAGCGACACCTTTGACCTGATGGCCGCCGAGATTCGCCATCAACTCGATGTGGGAATGAAGGAAATTCGGCTCAAAGCGATCCGGCATGGCTTGGCAAAGTCATGGTTTCTGGGCTACTTCACAACCAATGATTGGAAGTTGCTTGCTGACTTCATTCAGCAAGATTCGCAAAAAACATCTGGGCAAGGAAAGCTTTCAACAAAGACGAATGAAAACGATCCAATGTCAAGGTCAACGGAAAAGCAAACAAGCAACCGAACCCGGCGTCGAAGTTAGAGGTATCGCGACGTTGTCAATCAGTCGGTGCACTCAATCCACGTTCGGTACCCCTATCTCAAAAACCAAAAAGAGAGAACAACAAGATGCGCACGGTATTCGTCACAACTGGATTTGCGTTCATTGTTTGGTCCAGTTCAATGGTTCAGTCGCAGGATCATGGATCTCTTTTCGAGACCTTGCCGGAAAAGACGTTCATTGCAGAAAGTCCCAGCAAGTCGCTCGCTACCCAGTCTACAGCCGTCTCAGGCGGCAACCCGGTTATGACGTTCGGGCGGTTGTTTGGCGATTCGCTTCCGTCTTTCATTCCCTCGGTCAGTTCGCTCGATCAGCTGGGAGCCGCTCTGGTCGAGGATGCCACGGCGGCGCCATCGAGCATTCCCGCGATCTACACGTACTTTGGTCAATTTGTTGACCACGACATCACATTCGACATCACGCCGCTTAGCGAGAACCTGGAGAATATCGGACAGCGCCGTAACATGCGCGATCCCACATTAGCACTTGATTCAGTCTACGGCGCCGGGCCGGACGCGAATCCTTACCTTTACGAGCGAAACTCCGGACGTTTGTTGGTGGGGCAAACGACGGGAGGGCAGCCTCGCGATTTACCGCGACTGTCGAATAGGTTGGCCGTTATCGGTGATCCACGAAACGACGAAAACCTGATCGTTGCCAATTTGCAACTAGCCTTTATCAAAGCTCATAATCGACTTCACGATTCAATCGCAGCCGGATCGGGGGCCGTCGATTCGCCATTCGATTCGGCACGTCGATCGCTGGCTTGGCATTATCAGTGGATCGTTGTGAACGATTTTCTGCGGCGAGTTTTGGACCAAAACATACTCGATCAAATCGTATTGAAAGGTCCAAAGCTCTACGACGTGGAAAACCCCTCCATGCCGATTGAATTTAGCGTAGCTGCTTACCGTTTTGGGCATTCCATGGTTCGAGCCGACTACGACTTCAATGCGACCTTTTCCACTTCGACGCTCGGCCAGTTGTTCACGTTCACCGGCGGCGGTGGTAGTGCACCGATTCCAGATATTTGGATCATCGACTGGCCCCGTTTCGTCAACGATCCTCCCAACGCAACCAATTTTGCTCGAAAGCTGGATCCTTACTTGTCGCTACCGCTAACGCAGTTGCCAAACCTTGATCCCGCGAACTTGGCAATTCGTAACCTCCGTCGAGGTCGATCACTGGGACTACCGTCCGGGCAAAACGTAGCGCGCGCATTGGGTGCTGATGTGCTTGATCCCACCGAGTTTGCCGTCGGGCAAGAGGCGACCGTTGTACAAGCCGCAGGCTTCGATACGGAATCGCCACTGTGGTATTACATTTTGAAGGAAGCCGAAGTGAAGGGCGGTGGCGAGAGACTCGGGCCGGTCGGCAGCACCATTGTGGCCGAAACATTCATCGGTCTGTTGTTGTCGGATGCAAGCTCCTTCCTGGCTACCAATCCATCATGGGAACCAATTTTAACGCTCAATGATGGAACAAAGGTGAGATCACTGCCGACGCTCATTCGGTACGCGAACGGAGAATAGCTCAGCAGCACTTGCGGCCATGAACGAAAACTGATCTGCAACCGGAAAGTTCGATCTGGGTCACAGACCGACTCCATCAAGTTCGAACATGACCGACGAACGAGCGAAGTTTGGGCTCATCCGCCTAGAGCGTGCGCGTGTGCTATGAATTCGGATAGTTTGCCGGGTGTTTGAGAAAGTGTGGACATGCCATCTTTCAGGGAGATTTCTGAAGTCATCCTTTGAAAGAGAATGCATGTCCACCAGCCTGTTGTATCACGCTTTTGCAGTTCGTGGCTACCAGCAAACGCGGATCGAATTCGCCGATGGTGCGATCAAGTTCCATGTCGCCCCCATGAGAAAACCGTCTGCTGCTCAAACTGTGGCAGTGCCGACGTGGTTCGTCGTGGCTCTGGGCAGCGTGAATTCTTGGCTTCGCCAACCGGTGCCAAGCGAACGCTGGTCGTCGCGCAACTGCCGCGTGTGCAGTGCCGCGACTGTGATGTCGTTCGGCAGATCAAGGTTGGCTTCGCCGATCCGCGGCGAACGTTCACCAAGGCTTGGGCCAAGTACGCATTGCAACTGACGCGATGCATGACAATCAAGGATGTTGCCATGACCCTTGGTATCTCCTGGGACGTGATCAAGGAAATCAAGAAGAATTACCTGCGAGATCGATTTGCCAATCCTTCCTTGAAAGATGTGCGGCGAATCGCCATCGACGAGATCTGCGTTGGCAAAGGACTTCGATACGTGACACTGGTCATGGATCTGGACAGCGGAGCGATTATCTTCGTGGGCGAAGGCAAATCGGCCGAATCGTTGGTGCCGTTTTGGAAGCGTTTGGGGTGGCGTCGGTGTCGGATCGAAGCGGTTGCGATGGACATGTCCACGGCATACATCGGTGCGGTTGAAGCCAATCTTCCGCAAGCTGACATCGTCTTTGACCGCTTTCATGTGGTGAAGCTGATCAATGAGAAGTTAACTCAGTTGCGTCGGGAGTTGCACCGCGACACGACATCCGATGAGAAAGCGGTACTCAAAGGGACTCGCTGGTTGCTGCTGAAGAACCCCGAGAACCTCAATGCAGAACGCGACGAGGAGGCCCACTTGGCAGCCGCGCTGGAGCTGAACGAACCGTTGGCAAAAGCGTATTATCTCAAAAAGGAATTGCGTCAGTTCTGGGAGCACACATTCCGCTGGCCCGCGCAGTTGTTTTTGCGATCTTGGTGCAAGCGAGCGATGGTGACCGGTCGATCACCACTGATCACAATGGCAAAAACACTCACACGACTGGAGGACGGCCTGCTGAGCTATTTCAAGGATCGAATCTCCTCCGGTCCGATGGAGGGCACCAACAACAAAATCAAAACGGTCCAACGGCAATTCTATGGCATCCGTGATCGTGAGTATTTTGAACTGACGCTCTACTCACTTCATCAGACGAAGTACGCTTTAGTCGGATGAGCCCTGTTTCTTGCCGTTCGCGCCACCTAATTTGATTCGCGTCTCCTTGGTTCGCTTTTCCGGTCTGATCACGCTCGTTCCAATCAAATGCTGATAGGCGAACTATGTGAGTTATCCTCTGAAATGTCTTAGACCCAAAACGCAGCCGAAGGACGGACGAACCGTGAAGCCCACACAAGTGAGAACTTGGTACCAACTCGACACGCTGGTTTCCGCGAGCACCCTGGTTTTGATGTTGGCGTCAATTGTCATCGCAGATCCGCCTCTGCTGACCGATCGTCCGCATGACGCTGACGCTAGTCAGAAAAATCATTCGACCGATGACATCGCCAAGCAATTGAGAGTTCGCCAGGGCTTTGAGGTTCGATTGGTAGCCGCCGAGCCTGATGTGGTCGATCCGGTTTCCGCAGCGTGGAGCTACGACGGAAGACTATGGGTCGTCGAAATGTCCGACTACCCGCAACCGCGACCGAATCAGATCCAGCGGAATGGGCGCATCCGCGTCTTATCGAATCGAGATGCGAATGGCGGCTTTCGCAGCGTGAAGACATTTGCGCACGGACTCGATTTCGCGACGGGTGTGCTGCCTTGGCGGGACGGGGCGATCGTCACACTGGCGGGTCAAATCGTGTTCTTGCGAGACCTCGACGGTGACGGGCAAGCGGATGCGCGCGAAGTCTGGTTCGAGGGATTCACCGTCGACAACGAACAATTACGCGCCAACCATCCGACGCTGGGTCCAGACGGATGGGTCTACGTTGCGGGTGGATTGCGAGGCGGCGAAATCAATGCCGTCGATCCTCGTTTCAAGTCGAAGACGGCGCCAGTAAAGCTCAGCGGCCGCGACTTTGTTTTTAATCCTAACGGCGGAGACTGGGGGACGGTGTCGGGTGACAGTCAACATGGTTTGACGATCGATGACTTCAATCGACGGATCGGATGCAGCAATCGAAATCCCGCCATTGAGGCTGTGATTTCCACGGAGGTGATTGATCACGATCCCTTCTTGACGCCTCGCGATGCGCTTTCGGATGTCGGTCGAGCGGGCTTCGAGTCCGAGGTTCACCCGATCAGCGAAGCGTGGACAACCAGCAACCTGCATGCGGGTCAGTTCAGCGCGGCCTGCGGCGTGTTCGCGCCTGGCTGGACGAACGACGAGCACGGATCGGAATGGCTACTCGTTTGTGAGCCGACGGGATCGCTGGTCCAACGTCAACGGTTGCGAATCAAAGAAGGCATTTGGAAAAGCGAGCGCGAGTCGATTGATTCCGAATGGCTGGCCTGCGGTGATGACTGGTTTCGAGCGGTCGATTTGTTGCCGGATGTTGGTGGCGGAATATTGGTCATCGACATGGCTCGGGCGGTGATCGAACATCCGCATTGGGCTCCGCCCGAACTGAAGGACCGTCCCGACACGTTCGCCGGAAACGATCTGGGTAGGATTTGGATGGTTCATCAAGCCACCGGTGCAATTGAGCCATTGGCGATCGTCGACGATGCCGCGGCGCTCGAGGCGATCGTTGCTCGCGATCCGTTGCCGCGTGCGTTGGCGTCGGCTTATTGGTATCAACATTACTCGACGGACGCGGTTCCCGATGAGGCTACCAGCGGTTCGCTCACGAGAATCGTTACGTCTCACACGACGCCCACCGCATCGAAGTCGCGCGTCGCTTTGCTGCTCAACCGATGGGGACTGATGACTCAAGAACTTCACGAATCATTGTCCAGCAGCGACAACGATCGCATTCGCGCACTCGCGATCGGACTTCGCGCGGACAATGATCCCGATAGACTGCCACTTCTCTCCCGCGACAAATTGATGTCGGCGTTCAGCGACGATTCACCGACGGTTCGTCGCGTCGCACTGGAGACTTTTGTTGCGTCAACGGATTCTTCGGATGTTGATGATGTGACGGTCGGTCGCCTCGCACGGTTGGCCGGTCGCGACGGCAACGATCGATGGATGCAGAAACTGTTGACGGCGGTGCCAGCAGAATCCGCATTCGAATTGTTGTCAGCGAGCTTGGATGACAATGTGGTTGGTTCGACCGAACAACCATCAACGGAAGTGCTGGAAGGCTGGATGCGGAGGGCAGCCGCCAAAGATCGCGAACGCGCGGCGGGAATCTTGATTCGATGGACAAGAAAGATTCTCGCGAAGACAGAAGACGGCTCGACGATCTCGGGGGTCGATCGCGAAATGCAATCGCTCGTGATGCGAGTGGCCGCGGCTTGGCAAACAGGGAGCCGAAACATTGCCCGCGGGCGTCGTCACGATTCGATACCCAGCGACGAGACTGAGGATACATTTTGGGTCATTGACGCACTCGCGATTGCCATCGCGGTTGACGATCAACACGCAGTCGCCGCTCGGTTGGATGCGATTGCATGGATGGGTGAGTTGGTGAGCTTGCCGACCGAACTTCGCGGGCTAGTGGATAGCCGAGTCGCCGCTGCCGTTCGCGCCGCCGCTTTCGGATGGTTGTTCCGACGTGATGTCGAGTGGGCAAAACATTATCTACTCGAACACGTTGACTCGCTTGCGCCGTCGGACCGCGTGGCGATTGTTGACGCGATTCGTCGTGATTCCGAAACCGGGATGTGGTTGTTGACCCAGATCAGCAATCAAGGTATCGCGCGGACCTTTGTCGATCCCGCGTCGATGGACTGGTTTCGCGGTCACTCGGATTCACGACTGGCTCAGCTCGGTCGCGAAACATTCGCGCCGCCTGGCGATGTCATGGCGGTATTGCGTGAGTACTCATCGTCGACGATGCAACTTGATACCGCTGATCTTGCGAGCGGGAAGGCACTTTTTGCGCAGCACTGCGCAAACTGTCATCGCATCGCCGATGTCGGGCACGCGATGGGACCGGACATCAGCGATAGTCGCGAGAAAACGCCCGAAGCGTTGCTTTCAGCGATCTTGGATCCGAGCGCCGCGATTGATGCTTCGTACGCGTCTTATCAGTTATTGACCGTTGGTGGTGAAGCGATCAGCGGGTTGCTAGCCGACGAATCGGGTGACGCGGTCACTTTGCGAATCGCGGGCGGTCAGATACGTCGGATCGAACGTGATGACATCGAGCATCTTCGAGCGTCGAGCAGTTCACTGATGCCGGAAGGATTTCAACGCTCGATCGATGTATCGCAGATGCGAGACTTGATCGCGTATTTGAAACGTTGGCGGTACGGATCGTAAAGTAGCTCGCACGTTTCGTGATCTGCGCGCATCATCAATGATCGCGCGGCGCGAGTTCTCAGGGCGTGTAGATCAACATGGTCATGTCGTCGGGTTTGCCCGGTTGGCCCGGCTCGGGGTCGATCATGCGACGCATTGCCAGTTCGGACAATGCCGAAATTCGCTTCTCCGGTTTGCCGCTTTTGGCTCGCTCGATCACTTCAGCGATGTGCAAGTTATCAAACAGGCCGTCGCTGCCGACGATGACGGAATCCTTTGCCGCAAGCACGCGAGTCGGACCGATTTCAATGTGCATGCTGCGCGTTCCGACCAAGTTCGACACATAGTGACGCTCGTCGTGGTGCATCGCGTCGGTTTCGTCGAGCATGCCCGATTCGACCGCGTAACCGACCGGCGAATGGGCCATTGATTTCCACTTCAGCGATCCCCGTTGACCGATGATCATGGTCATGGAGTCGCCGACCTGATACGCCCGAGCGGTGCGATCTTGAATTTCGACTACCGACAACGTCGTCGCCGCACCGATGCCGAGATCGAGAATTTCGTGGTTGGCTCGTTCGATCGCGTCGAGGATCGCCGGGCGAAGATCCGAAAACGGCTCAGCGTTCTGGACACCTTCGATGATCGCAGCGACCGCGATCGCGGATGCCTTGTAACCAAGGGGGCAACCACCCACTCCGTCGGCGACTACCATGACAATGGCACCCGAGATGGTTTGGATCATCGCCGCCGAATCATCGTTCGGTTCGAGTTTGTCCGGGCACCGCCGACACAAAGCTGCCACGTGGCCATCGGAGACGCAAACGATCTCAGCCACGTCCATGTCGGACTCGACATACAGACGCTGCAATGGTTGGGCGGTGGTGGTGAGCATGGTGGGCGCGTTTGATGAAATGTTAGGTCTCGAGGCCATTTTGGGACCTGAACTGCGGAACAGTCTGACCTTTACCCTGCCACGGTACATCCGGGCAAGCAACATTATTCTAGGCCCCTAACCGTTAGCGTCTCGCAAAACGAATTGCCTTCAAACGCACTTTTTCCCAATCTGCTAGCATCAAAATCGCGTCGCGATACCTGTGACGGGGTTGGATTTCGAGGGATTTGCGGATAATCGCGATCAAGTCAGGGTGTGCCCGTCGCCTCAGCCGGATCGCCCCAAGCATCGGCCAAGTGAACGGATACTCGGGCCATTTCCCGGAAAACATCCGAAATGCGATCAATCCGATCGAAAAAACGTCCGATCGGGCAGACGGTTTTCCCATCGCCTGTTCCGGCGCCATGTAGCCCACGGTGCCAGTTCCGCTACTGCTGATCGTTTTCTGGGCCACTTTGGCGATCCCAAAATCGGCGAGCCGAATCCGGTTGTCGTCAAACATCAAGATGTTCTCGGGCTTGATGTCACAGTGGATCACGCCATGTTCATGGGCATGCGCGACGGCTCCGATCAGCTGCTCGACCATGTCGAAAGCGGTCTCGAATGCCATCCGTTTAGACAGCCGGTCGTCGAGCGTTTTTTCAGCCAGCGGCGAAACGATCACGAAGTGCCCGTCGATGAACGAGGCATCTCGAATCGGCATGATATTGGGGTGGTCTAGCTTCATCGTCAGCCGGACCTCGCGACGAAACTCGTCCAACAGCGTCGGTGAAACCAACGCGAACGACGGAATCTTTAGCGCCACCTTGATCCCCAGAAGCGTGTCCGTCGCCGCGAAGACGGTGGCAAAGCCACCCGAGCCGATTCGTTTGTCGAGTCGGTATTTTCCAATCCGAGCACCAACGCGTACGCGGACATTCTCACGCGTCGTGCCGTTGGGCATCTTGGGACTGGTCAACACGGTCTCTCGGCAAGGACTAGAAAACAAAGATCTCAAAGACGTATCTTCGTCAAAGATCGTTTCTTGTCTACCGAAATGTATTCAATCGCACAACGCTATCCCGTCACTCCTTGCTGGCGAGAAACGCGATCAGGTCGCGAAGTTCGCTCAGGGTCAGCGACGTTTCGAGTCCATCGGGCATCACCGACTTGTCACTTGCCCGATACTCGTCGATCTCGTTCGCCTCGAATCTCCGTTTGAAGCCGTCGGTGCAGAGCATTTCGATCGCGCCGCCATTCTTATGGTCCATTTGCAGACCGGTGTGGCTTCGTCCGTCCACGGTCAAGACCGTCCACGCTTGATACCGCGGCGCGAACCTTTCCGACGGTCGCAAAATCGAGCGAATGTTCTGGTCCCGATCAACCGACTCGGACACGTTTCGCAGCTTCACGCCCAACGTCGCATTGCCGGCGTCATCTCGCAATCCGCCCGCTTGGTGGTATCGGCTGCAAGTTGCCGCACTCGAGTAAAAGACGCGTCGTCCGGCGTCGATGTCACCACCACTGGCCAACGCCGAATGCCAATTCTCCAGTGTCGTCGGACGATTCTGTGCGTCGTCCGCAATATCGATTCCGAGCGACTCCATTGCTGAGTGCACATTTGGATCGCCCAGGAATGGTCTTATCACGCAGCCGCGCCAGTTTGGTCTTACGGCGGCACGATCAAAAGCCCAACGCCTCAGGGCAGCCCAAGTCCCTACGGCTTGTGGGGTCCGCTGGGTACACGCGCGAGCAGCGAAGTCATCGACGAGGAAATCTGACTCACCGACTGTGTCTCTTCCAATCTCTTCACACCATTTCGGTTTTTAAACATTCGAAAGTATGCACTGTTGTTCTACTTCTTCCTCTTCACGATTCCTCGGCTCTTGTCTCTTTTCACGACAACGTCGGATGATCGACGTTTCAAATATTTGAAACGCGCGACGAGACGTTCTGGAATTAGCGGCGGATGGGCTGCGCCGCGATCAGTTGGCTGCCGATTTGGATGCCGAGCAAGCTGTATCCGTACGCCTGGAAGCCGGCGAAGAATGGGTCAAACGACGACTCTAAAACTGTCCGCACGACTCCATAGATCGGAACCGATGCGATCAAGATTCCGGCCGCGCCAACCAACATCCGCCGCTGATGCGTGGGCATGGCGAATGCCGCCGCCACCATGATGGCCGCGCCGATCCAATAGCCGGCCATTAGAATGCCGAGCAAAAAACTGTCAACATTCCATCCCACCACGAACCCGAACAGGGCGAGTCCCAAACAGGGCGCGATCAAATTCGACGCCCAACGCTCGTTTCGATTGAGCAAATGCTGGCCGAACGGATGAAACCGCAGAATTGTGTTGAACAGCGGATTGGCGATCCACGTCAGCACCACGAACAACACATAACAAACCAACAACGGCAGAATGAACGGTCCCAACGCGGGCACTCGATCGGCAACCCGGCTGAGCACTTGCATCAACAGCCATGCGCCGAAAATCAGACCGAACGCGGCTCGTGAATTCAGCCGGCTCATCGCGACATAGAAACGATGCACCATGCGAAAAATGAAGCTGCGATTGTTCATCGCTTGCATCAGTCCCTTACGCGCCATCTCGTCGTGCGGGTCAAGACGCAGCGCTTCGCGAAACGCGACCTGCGCTTCTTTGTAACGACCGGTGTTCAGCAACGTCCAACCGTGCGCGGAATGCGACATCGCGTTATCGGGATCGCGAGCCAAGTTCGCAGCGGACGAGGCGACCGCTTCGGCGCCGCGTCCGAGGCGTTCCAGCAAGATCGATCGTAGGTTACCGCACTGCAAATGTTCGGGATCAATTGATAGACCCTGTTCCGCGGCATCGAGCGCCGATTGGTACTTATCGCGTCCCATATGCGAACGGGCAAGCACTCCGTACGCATCGGCGTCGTAGGGGTCCAGCCTCAGCGATTCCATGATCGCGTCTTCGGCTTCGGCGTAATGGTTTCGCGTCACCAGGCACGTTGCGTGCGAGTAGTGCGTGAAAGACGAATCGGGTTCAATACCGACCGCGGTTTTCGCTTCGTCGGTTGCTTCGATCCAGCGCTTGTCGTCGGACAGCAGAATCAGTGCCAGGAATGCGTGCGCGGTCGCGTCGCGAGGCTCTTCCGCCAACATTTGTCGCAGATCGCGTTCGGCCAAATCCATCCGGCCGGTCTGCGCGAGCATTTGCACCCGCTGGAATGGGTCGCTCATCGTTTGATTTTCAAGTAGTCCAGAATGTCGTCGTACAGCCCGCCTTCGTTGGCGTAGAGCGCGTGGTTGCGAGCGGTCGAGAACCACTCACGGGTCGACGGGCGAACTTCCTTGGTAGCGGCCAACAAGTCTTTGGTCGTGATCGGTTTGGGCAGCCCTGTTTTGACCGCTTCGTGCAATTTCGCTTCGATCGCCCGATCAACGATGGCCTTGATGTCGGCGCCGGAGTAGTCGTCGGTCTTTGCCGCAATTTTTGAAACATCGACATCGTCGGTGGGTTTGCCGGCAAGTTGGATTTGCAGGATCTCACCCCGCGCAACCGCGTCGGGCGGTGGCACAAAGATCACTCGGTCGAATCGTCCGGGTCGACGGAACGCGGTGTCGAGATGCCATGGTGTGTTGGTCGCGGCCAAGCACAGCAATCCATCGTTGTTCGCTTCGACGCCATCGAGTTCCGACAAAAACTGATTGATCAACTGCCTGCCACCGCTCCGTTTCATGTCGCTACGACTGGCGCCCAACGCATCGACTTCATCAAAGAACAACACGCACGGTTTATTGCGACGAGCCTGTTCGAACAGAGCGTGCAGATTCTTTTCGCTGTTGCCGATCCACATATCCAGAACGTCATTGATACCGATCGACATGAACTCGCTCTTCACTTCACCGGCGGTCGCGCGGGCGAGGTGAGTTTTGCCACATCCGGGAGGACCGTAAAGCAGAATGCCGCCGCCGACCTTCTTGCCGTAAGCCGCGAACATTTCGGCGTGCTCGATGGGATAAATGATTTTGACCCGGATCTCTTGCTTGACCGTTTCCATTCCTCCGACCGATTCAAATCCTTCGGTCGGACGCTGCATCTCGAAACGGGGTTCATCCTCGTCATCATCGCCGAAATCGCCGTCTTGCCACGCCGCGCCGGCGGGTTCGGCATCACCGTTTTGATTACGAAAATCGGTGATGCCGAGCAAACTTTCCAATTCCACATCAGCGACATCTTCGTCGCGATCGACCGCGTCGCGGTAAGTTGAAACGGCACCCCGAATATCACCACGCCGCTGCATCAACCGGGCGTGCATGACCATCGCTCGGGCGTCCGCATTCTTGCCGCTGGTCAGCGTTTCGACGATCGCAAGCGCGTGCGAGTCCTTGCCCTGTCGAAAATAGATGTCGGCCAACGACAATTGCAGCGTGATGTTGCCCGCGTGCCGCGCCAGCGACGTGCGCACATTCGACTCGGCTTCTTCGTAACGCATCAAATCGATCAGCAACCGCGTCAACTGGTTGGACAGTTCGATGTTGTCGGGGGCGACCGCGACGGCACTTCGCAGCGCCGCGATCGCAGCTTGATTGGCATCGGTCACGAGGCGGGTTGCTCCTGGATGATCGCGGGCGGCCTTGGAACCGCTGTGTCATGGACAGCGTTGATGGCGATGGTTGTTCCGATCGCACCAACGATGAACAGCGCGATGGGGATCAGCCAGCCACCTCGCGACGATTCGAACTGAGAAAATGGGTCGTGTGACATGGCTGTTATCGTACGCGATCGTAGGCCGATCGGTTAGCCGTTCGCAAAGTCGATATTTTTTCCGCGTGAACCCAAATTGTATGTAACAGTTAAAAATCGAAAGTCATTCTTCGCAAATTCCCTCCCGAGCCTGAGCCGTCACGATGATGTCCCGCTTGATGATTGCCGTCGCGTTCGCAACCGTTTTCGCTTGCCATGCGGAAGCTCGAAATCCGATCAGTCGCTACCGCGGGAACATGAGTCAGTCGAACACCAGCAGCTACACGCCAAGCCGACAATCGGCACCGTCGTCACGTCCGATGTCGGCTGCTTCGGTACACTCGTCGACGGTGAATACGGCCTCGACCGCCGTCCAAAATGTCCAGCAGTCTGACGAAAAAATGACTGAAATTTACGGCCCCAGCATTCTGGTCCGTCAAGGAAACTAGATTCTTTGACGTTAAATTCAGGTGAAAGGCCGGTGGAACGGGACCTACGCTTGTGTGATTCGCCGATACTTTGCGATATCTTTCACAAGCGAATCACCGTAAAAAGTTTGACGACGCGACTTGGTACCTCTAGTTTGAATAGGTGGTGCCCCTCTTTTCAATCGCGTCGCGGGTGCATCGATTCCCAACGGGGAAGTTCGCAACTCTCTTGTCAAAGGTGCTCTATGACGACTGTCTTAACAGCGGCGGAAATCATGCGTCGAAATCTCGTCACGCTCAGGCCAGACGATGATGTTTACACCAGCGTGGCACGAATGCTCCGCGATAACATTTCCGGCGCACCTGTGGTCGATCAGACGGGCAAATATTTGGGAGTCTTCAGCGAGAAGTGCTCGATCACCGCGCTCACTGAAGCGGTCGAGGCAGCCAGCGAAGTCGGACTTCACGTCGTCACCGTTCGCGAGTTCATGACGCGAGACTTGGTAACGCTATCGCCGGACATGTGCGTGTTCGATGCGATCGACCACATCCTATCGCGACGAATTTCGGGCGCTCCGGTACTCGACGATGACGGAAATTTTGCCGGGATCTTTTCCGAAAAGACAGCCATGCGAGTGCTCGTGTCGGCGCTCCACGATCAGTTGCCCGGCACCAACGTAGGCGCTTACATGAACGTCGACCGCAATCGGATCATCGGCGAAGGTGACATGCTGTTGGATGTCGCCCGTAAGTTTCAAACGACACCGTATCGTCGGTTGCCCGTATTGAACGGATCAAAATTGTCGGGCCAAGTCAGTCGTCGTGACGTGTTGAAATCCGAACACCGTTTGGCGATGGAAGTCTCCAATCAAGCGAAGACATCGTCCAGCCAAAAGGTTCAGGCGGCATCGGCTCCCAAGCGAGTCGGCGATTTCATGGACACTCACGCGTTGACCGCGCCTGTGCAAATGGACTTGCTGAGCATCGCGCAAACGTTTCTCATTTCGCCGTATCGACGACTGCCCATCGTGGAAGATGGTCGAATGATCGGGCAGGTCAGTCGTCGTGATCTGCTCCAGGCCGCCGCCAACATCATGAAACCAAAGAAACCACGCATGCGTGCCGAAGCGCTGTACCTGTCGCTGGTTTCAGCATCGGCACCACCATCGATCGGATAAACGCAATCTACTGCATCAGCGATGCGCACATCAATTCTTCGTCGCTGCGTGCGTAGATATGACCATTCGCGATTGCGGGATGCGACCACGTGACCCCGCCCCGTTTGGGCAATTGCTTGCGGGTCGGTGCGAGTAGCTTCGTTCGCGACGACTCGTGAAAGCCGTTCGGATCGAGCTTTGCGAAAATCAATTCGCCCTGATCGTTCTGCATAATTTCACGGTCTCCATCATGGATCGTATGGATCGTCGCCCAACGAGCTTTCGGCACCGCCGTCAAGTCTTCCCAAATCCGGTCACCTGTTTTGATGTCCAAGCATCGGAGTTGACCGTAGCTGTCGGCGCCATAGATGTGGTCGCCCTTGATCATCGGGTTGCTGATCATGCAGTGCAGCGCGTCGGTATTGATTTCGTCGATGCCAACGCGGTGCCATACTTTTTCGGCCGACAATTCGTCTTTCGAGAAACGAATCAACATCGAACCGTCGTAGAACGAAGAGACAAAAATCAAGTCGTCGGCAATGACCGGCGTCGGCACGCCTATCGGCATATTGCGAGGCAACATGGGGATTGCCCAATGGACCGCACCGGTCTTGGGATCGAGGCCACTGATACTTTCACCCGTCCAAACCACAACAACGTCTTCACCAGCTTGCTCGATCAAAACCGGCGAACTGTAACCCGCCCTTTCGTCGATCGCCCGCCAGCGTTCCTTTCCAGTTTCTAAGTCGAACGAGACCACGCAAGCATCACCCGCGCCGGCGACCACTTGGATGACGGTGTCGTGGTAAATCAGCGGTGATGCCGTGATGCCCCAGATCGGCATTTTGATCGCGTATTCCTGACGCAGGTCATGTTGCCATTTGATGTCGCCGGTCTTGGCATCCAACGCAAAAAAATGGCCAGCCGCGCCGACTGAAATCGCTAAGCCCTGATCGACGGTTACCGAGGCGCGAGGACCGGCACGATAACCGATGTCGCCATAGACCGCGGGATACACGTGCTTCCATATCTCAGCACCGGTTTCGGCATCAAAACATAGAATGCGTTCGATTTCTTCGTCTTGATCGTCCGGGCCTCGATCGGTGACATAGACTCGGCCATCCGCGACCGTCGGGCCACTGTAACCGGCGCCCAGCTTGACCGTCCATTTTCGCGGCAGATTGCCCTCCGGCAATGTTTCCATCAAACCGGTTTCGTGGATCGCGCCATCGCGATGGACGCCACGCCACTGAGGCCAGTCGTCCGCCGGGGTGGGCGAAGTGAAGAAGCAAATCAGCAGAATGAAAACAGTAAAAATTTTGCAAGACAAATCGGTACTCCGGTCAGTGGGAATTTCCCGCGATGAGGGATAGCCGATCAATGTTACCGTAAAAGCAAATGGCAGAACTCAATCGCTGGCAGCTCGTGATTAAAACAGCGATCCGAGGAACTGATCGTCGGCATAGGCTCGATCGAACTCGGCTGCCTTGGTTTTGTGAGACACTTCGATCACCGCGACGGACTCGAATTCCGGTGAACCGGATTCGCCGCCACTAGAAATTCGGGCGAGCTGATTGATCACGCGAAGCGCGTCTAGCGCCGTCGCCAATCCGTCGCCGTTTTGGTCGTAATAGAATCCTGGCCATGGATTGACGGTTGCGGGGTTCACGAGTGTGCCAGTGGGAGAACTCGAATAGGCTCGACGGCCGAGTTCGTTGATGATCACCAGCGCATCGTTTGCGGAAACTTGGCCGTTGTTGTTGATGTCACTCGGTGTGGCCAAGTTCTGCCAACCGCTGCCGAAGTCGGTTTGCACGAACGTCTCGGAAATTGCCGTTATCGAAAATGCTTGTCCGAAAAATACTTCAGGCGCCCTCATCCGCCAAAGTTGTCCGTCGCGAAACGAAATGCGGTCACTCGATTCACCCGTGATGATGATGCCGTCACTGTCGGGATCGATCGCACGCGCTGAAGCGGAATCGATCACGATCGACTGCTTCCCAGCATCGGTCAAGTCAATTGCAGCGACACTCAGAAGTTTTACATTTCCGGTCGCAGTCAGGTCCAAAGTTCCGTCGCCGCCGATCCATCGCAGCGTGTCGACTCGGTCGCCACCATCAAACGTCAATCCACCGGTCGGTATCGCATCGCCACCGCTTTGATCGACCGTCAACACGTTGCTGAACTCATCGCCATTGATCGTCAATCGATCGATCGACGCGATCTTGGCGCGGAACACTTCGACGGTCCGTCGCATCACAACCAACTCGTCCAGTTCGCGAACCAGCCTGATCTGACTGCCAGTGACGAACAGGTCAACATCGTTGGTCGAGGCGCCCGAAAGCAACGTGACGGAATAGTCCTCGACTTCGCCATCGGTGGCTGGCCCAGTTGGCAGCAATCCGCCTGTAGAACTCAGTCGGAACCTTGCAAACGTCGGCACGGCGGCCGCACCCGCAGGAATCACGAATGGAATCACATTGACTCCGGCAACCACACTGATCGATGTGCCGCCGCCGAGATGTTCGGTTGTCGGATCGAACACTCCGTCGCGATTGAAGTCGATCCACGCATCCAACATTCCAACCGCCGACGCCGTGACCAAAACGCTTCCGGTTGTCGGCGCGACACCGGCGATCAACGAAGTGGCGAAACGCACTCCATCTTCATCCCCGCCGTCACCGTCCGCCTTCGCGCTCGCACGGCCATCGATCTCGTAGTCGATCGTTGTACCGAGCAATAAACTCGACTGCGCGTGGCGAGGTCCATCATTCTGGAGCCTCGTCGAATACGATTCCGGTGCATCCCCTCGATCACCATCGGCGATCAAGCCTTGAGTCTCAACGGCTCCCATGTCGACGGTGCCTGAAACTCTTACAAACGGGAGTCCTCGCACATCGGAATTCAGTGGATTGCCATCGACATCGACAGCGAGCGGATTGCTGGCCGAGTCGATGGCGGGGCTGCCGGTTTGAAGTTCAAAAAACGGAACCCCTTCATTCACCGTCGACACCGGTCCCAACAGAGGATCGATGACGCCCATCCCGCCAGATGAACCGACCAGATTACCGCTCGGCCCGGCTGTTTGTGATTCCGTGATTACGGTCCCGGCGTTGTCACCGATCAATGAGAACCAGATGCTGACACCACCAAGTTGCGAAGGCAGAGCGAGATCTGGATTCGACATCGACGCTTGGTTGCCAGCGATGATCGAGTTCGCGATGCGGAATTTTTCTGCCAAATCGTTTTCGATGTAGATACCTCCACCGCGCTGAGCCGAATTGCCAACGATGGTTGATTGGACCAATGACACATCGCTTTGGCGCGTCGCCCGCACACCACCGCCGTCAACACCACTGTTTCCCGCGATCGTTGTATTGATGATCGATGCAATCGATTGATCTAATGTGATTCCGGCGCCCACGTTGTTGATGATCGCGCTGCGAGTGACCGAGACTTCACCATCGACGACCGCAACGCCGCCACCGGAATTATTCTCAATCACCGAATCTTCGATCAGCATCGATCCCGACTCGGCCCACACTGCGCCTCCGGTCGCTGAAATGCCCGAGATATGATTGTCCGCGATGGTAAGGCGGCGCAGCGTTAGAGTCCCGGTCGCCGCGAATCGGATCGCGCCGCCATTTTGGTTCGTCACCGGAGTCGAGTCTGAATTGACGATCACTTCGTTCGCACCGCGATTGCGACCACCGGCCAGCGCTAAATCCGCGATCAAGATGTCACCGTCACCAATCACCTCGATGACGCGTGAAAGCCCCTGGGCGTCGATTCGCATTTGACTGCGGCCGGGACCGACGATGGAAACCGAATCCGTGATCAGCAACTGTCCCAACGTCAGCGATATCGTGTCATCGCCGGTCAAGATGTCCGTGCTGAACGAGATCGAATCCGCGCCGGGGTATTCGTTGGCGGTGATGATCGCTTCTCGCAGCGAGACAACGGAGTTGGCAAAGTCCAATTCGTCGGACAACGTCGTCACGACAAATCGCGATGCTGGAATCGATTGAAACTCGAACGAACCCATGTCGATTTCCGAATCGGCAACACGGTCAAACAGCGAACCGCGCTGGTCGAATGACTCATTCGGCGACAGCGATGCGTCACCACGATTGATCGCGGGTGAATCGTTGAGCAACGCACGAACTCGCGTGCCGCCCGCCACGATCAGGTCGGCCAATCGCGGATCGATGATGCTAGAGCTGTTTGTGCCGCCAATCAAATTTCCGTTGGCGTCCGGGGCTTGAGATTCCGTCAACATCGACCCGATGTTGCTGCCGACCAAACTCGATCGAACTTCCAAAACGGGCGAGTTTTGAAAGAAGGCGACATCCGGCGCCGCGTTGACGTTGCCTGCGGTGACTTGATTGGTGGCGACGATGGAGTTGGAAATGTTCAGCCGACTATTGGCCGAGTTGGAATCAAAATAGACACCTCCACCGCCCGCGCCGGTCCGATTGCCGGCGACTGTCGATCCGTTGACCGTGGCCGATCCGTCGAAAATCGCGATACCTCCGCCAACCGCGGTGGTGCCCATCGCGAGGTTCCCGGACACCGTGCTCTGCCCGATCGTGAACGTCGTCCGCGATGTAAAAACACCGCCGCCGTCGGCGTCATCGGTAATGTTGTCAGTCAGAGAGCTGTGTGAAATCAATCCGTTCGCATCATCGGCGTAGAGTCCACCTCCGCGTGAACCCACACCTCGCGTGGCGTTGCCATGGATATCGGAATCGACGATCGTGAATCCACCACCAAAATTGGTGAGGGCTTGAATGACCGAGATCGCGCCGCCATCGGACGCATCACCGCGAGTCTCGTTACCAGTGATCCGAGACGATTGAAGGTTGATGCGGCTGTTGGCGTGGATGGCCCCGCCATCGGCATTGGTTCCATCGGTTCGATTGCCGGTAATTGAGCTTCCGTTGATGGACAGACTGGCCGTCGATCGAATCGCGCCGCCCGTCGCCGTATCGCCACTCGTGAAATTTCCGATCAATTCGGAATTTGTGATCGTGATCAGTCCGGATCCAGCAATCGCGCCACCATCCGCTCCGTTGCCGACGGTGCTGTTGCCCGCCAGCAGCGAATCGAGAATCGTGACCGTTCCGGCGGCAAAAACTGCGCCGCCGTCGGAATCAATTCCGAACGTGCGACTGTTTGTGATTGCGACACCATCGAGCGTCAGTTCGCCGACGCCGATTTGACGAATCGCCCCGCCATCTTCGTTGACCCCGATCGTACGTCCACCGGTGATGGTCAAATCCGAAATCACAAATGTTCGGGTGGCACTGATCGACGTGATGTCGAAGACACGAAAGAACGATTGACCGTCGATCGACAATTGGTCTCGTCCCGGACCTTGAATCTCCACTCCTTCAGTCAAATCGATCGCACCAAGTGTCAGTTCGATCGATGACGGTACAGCGAATGTCACCGCGTCAAAGGTAATCACGTCGGAACCGGCTGACTCGTTCGCCGAGATTGCAGCTTCCCGCAAACTGATCACTCCATCTGCTCCGTCGACGACATCAAGGTTGGTCGTAACGACGAAGGACGCCAAAACTCGCCGAAACTCGAGCGACTCGAATCGCATCCGCCGCCGCAACTGTTTTGGATCGCTTCTTCGTCGGTTGCGAGTCCGATTCATTCGATGGTTCTCATGGATGGTCTCGCCCCAGTGCTCAGCGATCGTGGGTTTCGCGATCGAATTTCCGGAAAATGTTTGCCGCCCTCTTTAGACGTATCGCTTCGCGACTTTGATCCCCGAAAAATCGAACGTGGAGACTATTTCGTCACAATCAGCTTGAGTGCTGGACGCCTGACGCCATCGTCGAAGAAATCGAGCGCACGAAAGTAACGCTGTTGTTCGGCGGAAGTTTCCGACTGAAGAATCAGTTTTGCCAGATATTCACAAGCCGCCGGTGTGCGCGACCGCCAAACGATGTCGCGATTGTACGCTCGGTTCCAGTCGTCGCCGACTTGTTCAAGCCAAGTAGCGAAACACCTATCCCATTTTCCCTCGGCGCCGATTCCGAGTGCCTCCAGATACCAGCGGTCGCCGTCATACTTCGTCGCCAAAGTGGTCCACAACGCTACCGGTCGATCAGAAGTCATACTACGGAGCGCGATCGCAAGCTCTCGCCCAACCTGAGGTGATGGATCATCGATCAGCTTGGCAACGACCTCCAAATCATCGACAGCGGACAGTTGCCGGGCCGCGCGAATCGCCGTGATCCGCAAATCGGCGTCGGCGTCCGAGAGCCCTCGATCGATCGCTTGTTTTGCAACCGACGGCGTCTTTGAAAGCAGCCACAACCAGCGCGCCCGCATTCGGGACGAGGCGACCCTGTCGGAACTGAGGTAGTCATCGACATTCGGCGACTGCGTCTCCCAAAACTTCAGTATCGCTTGACCAGCCAAATACCGCGTCGACTGATTCGGACTGGCCAGCGCTTCGCTCGCGCCAGCAAGCGTTGCGAAATCCGGCGTGACAGATCGGTAGTCTTCATGACCCGCGACCGTCATTCGGAACAAACGTCCGTGGTCGGCATCGCCCATGCGGTGTCCGCCGACGCCGGGATCGTACCAGTCCGCGATGATCACCGATCCGTCGGGCGCCGTGCAAACGTCGACCGGGCGGAACCATTGGTCGCGAACACCCTTGACCATATTCGCGATGGTAGCGGTGTATCCGGCGCCGGCGTTTGTCACGGGATAGGCTCGCACAATGTTCGGACCAGGGTCGGTGTGAATGATTTGATTGCGATACTTCGACGGCAATAAGTCGCCTTCATAGACCATGATTCCGGTCGGTGATCCGGCGCCCGTCTGTAACAGGTTCGGCACGACGCCAGGATCGTTCAAGTGCCAATGTCGCAAGCCGACTTCGTTTTCGAGTCCGATGCGATCGCTCTGCCAAAAATCACCCGAGTTCTCGCTGCGATAACCGTAGTTGCCGTACTCCATGACATAGTTGATTCGAGTGCCTCGGTTTCCATCGTCGTCGTTGTCCGATTGCCACATCGTGCCGAACGAATCGACGCAGACTTCCCAATTGTTACGAAAGTTCCAACCGAGCGTTTCCACATTTTGTCCGTCGGGATCACATCGAAAGACCATGCCTTGCTGATACGGACGGCTAAGATCATTGACCTCGTTGCCCGCTAAATCAATGACCGGTTCACCGTTAGCGTTTCGAAGCTGTTTACCTTCATTGCCGAAGTTGAAATACAGCTTGCCATCGGGGCCCGGCATGAACGAGTGGATGCCGTGATCGTGCTGGACGCCGGACAGTCCCGTGAACAACAGATTCTTTTCGTCAGCTTTCAAATCGCCGTCGGTGTCGCGAAACGACAAGACATTTTCACCAGCCGAAACGATCACGCGATCACCCAGCACACACACGCCGTGGGGCGAATCAATGTCGGTGCCTTGATAGAACACGGTCGTCTTGTCGACGCGTCCGTCACCGTCGGTATCCTCCATCACCAAGATCCGATCCCCCTCTTCGCGAGGAACATTGTTTGGGTTGCGGAAGTGACGATAGTTGACGGCTTCACATACCCAAACGCGACCGAGATGATCGACATCGATGCTGGTCGGACTCAGCATCTGCGGCTCCGATGCAAACAGTTGTACTGTCAATCCGGATGCGATATCAAATCCCGCGACCGCGCCGTCGGCGTCTCGCGTGATCGGCTCGCCGGACTGTTGACTCGCCACCGCATTGAATCGTTGCTCGTCGGGCTTCAACAACAGTGATAGGTAGTCGACCAGATCGACCAAATTCTGCACCGTCATGTTCTTCTGTAAATCAGCCGGCATCAGCGAGACATCTTGCTTTTTCAAGTCGTCGATGTCTTCGTCAGCAATCGTCTTGACCAACGCATCCGCCGTTTTGATTGTCACGCCTTCGGCGTTTTGGTTGACGAGAATCCCAGAGATCAATTGGCCGTCACCCGTCAGTACCGCATACGTTTCAAAGTTGTGACTGATCGCCGCGCTCGGATTCAAGATGGCGACGTACATATCCAGCCGCGATAACTTGCTGCCGATTTCCGAGAGGTCCGGCCCGACCTCTTTGCCTTCGCCCAAAACCTTATGGCACTTATTGCAGGTTCCGACGGTGTTGTAGACAACCTTGCCCGCTTCAGGATCTCCGCTCTTCCTCGCCAATTCATTAACAGGCGGGAACGTCTCGCCCGTTCCTGTCGCGGGAGTTTGCAGGCTGCCGATCGTCGCGGCTTCTTTGGCGATCTCCGCTGTCCAAGATCCCAGCAATGCGTTGCTGACCTCGAACAAGACGGTTGGCGGCACATCATTCTCGCGAGCCAACTTGAGCAGTTGTTGTTGGCCGTGCCAATCGCGACCGAGTGCGGCAGCAGCCGCCGAACGAACCGTCGCATGTCGCGACTCATCCATCATCACCGGTAACAACATCGATGCTACTTTCTCGCCGCCGGCAAACCCGATCGCCGTCATGGCGAGGATGGCTTTCGCATCGTCTTGATCCGATAGCAGGTCACCCACAACGGACAACTGTTCGGTTTTGGCCAACAGACTTGCCGCATCGATCGAAGGTTGGCCGGCATCCGGCGATGTCATGATCGTGATCAGAGCCTGCGGGTCATCGGCCACTCCCAATTGCATGGCGATCTTGACGTAACCAGCCGGATCGGATTCCGCCAAACGTCGAAGGTGCCGATGCACTGCATCTGATTTATCGGCGAAATCCTTCATGTTGGCGCCAGGAATTCTCAACAGCGCCTGAACGATCGCGTGGTCCGACGCCGCGCTGCCGGGTTCGTTCCCCGCTTTTAATGAAACAGCAACGGGATCCGCCGCCATCACCGGAGACATAACACCAACAACTAACAGCGCAACAAACGCGAGCAACCAACGCTGAAACATGACCGAATTCCTGAATCAAGAAGGGCAAACCAATCTCTGCTATCTTAACCAGCATGGTTAAGAATTCGCTACAAGCTTTGAAATCGCGTTCGACTTGCCGGGCCACAACACCAACAGGTGATGAATATCGGCTTTCACGAGAAATCCACGATGATGAAATTATTGTCTTTTCGATTCGTTTGCTTGTTGCTTCTCGCGACCCCGGTGGCCAGCCGCTCGTTTGCTGATGAACCAGCGGATTTGCCAAAAATCCAATTGGTTCTGTTCACGCCAGCCGATGTCGATCCACCGCCCGGTTACGTGGAACGCATGACCGAAATCATCGACTACACCGAGAATTTTTTTGGGTACTGGATGGTCACGCAAAACTATCCGCCGGCGCGGACATCACTTTTTTCCAGAGATGCCGATCGCAAGGCGGAGGTCTTGCTGGTTCGGGGAACGAAGAAGGTTGACACGGGAGAATACGACCGTCCCAGCTTGGTCAATGAGGTCTATCAAATCGCAATTCCGAAATACTCGATACCCCGCCACCTGCATGTCTGGTGGGTTCATGTTTATTTGGGCCCGGATCGTGAATACACGGATTACCGAGGATCAGGAAACGCAGCCGACGGCGGCAGTTCCGTTGCTCGTTACTCGACGATGCCCGGACACATCGATACGAATGTCGCGATGCTTGACGGGTTTCACCAGCAATACCATTTGAAAGGAATCATTCATGAACTGGGCCACGCGCTGGGGCTTCCTCATCTTGGCCCGCGTCCCAATGATCGCAGGGGCAACACGCTGATGGGCCCGAACCAGTTTGAGTGGAACAAGGTCGTCAAACGGCCCGAGCCTCGCGTTTTCCTGAGCGAAGCGTCGGCGGCGATGCTGTGGAAGCATCCATTGATGAGTGGTTCGACGCAGCAGCGCAATCAAAGACCACAAATCGAAGTCGCCCAAGCCAAATGGGCGTTCGATCCAAAGCGAGGCTTCATTGTGGTAAGCGGCAAACTGCAATCCGACGTGACGGCGCATTCCGCAATCGTGGTTGATCGTTCGAGTCGCGCGCCGACCGAATACTGGCAACAGAGTTACGTCGCGCGTGTTGAAGCCGATGGAACATTCTCCGTCGAGGTGACCGATCCGATACTCGCCGCGGGTGAACTTCAAGTCGTGTTCTGTTTCGACAACGGAGCGGTATCGGGAACGACCGGCAAACTCGGTTTGGACAGCGCGATCAAGCAATCGTATGAGTTTCGTGATCGCGCAATCTACTTTCCTTAACCCTCAAATCAGTTTAGACGCACCATCGTTTCGACACTGCGCACTATGCGATGATCGTGATCTTTGAGGCACGCTGGAAACGACCGGCTTCGATGCCGTCACGCGACGCAATCGCGAGCGACAGCATCTGAATGAGCAGGATTTCGGCGATGGGCCGAAGTTGAACTGGTACCGATGCGATTAGCATTTCAACAAGCGTCGATTTTTGCTGACGAACCAACATCGCTTTCCCGCCGCCGGCGCGAATGTCATCCGCGAGTCGCCGGTTCAATTCGGAATCAGCACCCTCTCCCTCGAAGATCACCACTAGCACGCTTTCGTCGGCCATCTCCATCGGGCCGTGACGAAACGCGGCGCACGACATTCCTTCGGCAGGCTGGCGGGTCGCCTCTTTCAATATCAAACCGCCCGTCATCGCCGTTGCCAAAGAATCAGCTCGCCCGGTCACGAACACCGCCTTCGTATGATCCACCCAAGGCATCCAATCCCGGACGTGATCACTCCAGTTTGCGAGGTAATCCGCGACGGCCTGTTCGGTTGTAAGAATGTCATTGATCGCGGCACTGGCATCGCCGCCTTCGATCTGAGTTTGCATCCAGTGCAGCGCTGCCAACGTACACACGTAAGTCTTGCAAGAAACGGATGTCTCGGAACCGGCGGCGATCAGAATCTTCGTTGTTGCCTTTCTTGCCAAAGTGGATGCGGGTCCGTTGGTCACACCAATCACGTGACCAAACTGATCGGATCGCTTGAGCAACTCAGCGATCTCGGCACTCTCGCCAGATTGGGATACCGCAATCAACAGTGTTGCTCGATCAAACAGCGCGTCAAAACCAGTCAACAGCTCAGCTGTTTCGATGTGTTGAACATCGACTCGCATCTTGCCCATGCGCCGAAACGTCGGATAGAGCGAGTGTAAAGAACTTCCCATCCCAGTCAGCAACACTCGTCTGAAGTGGCGAGATGAAATCCCATTCACAACCGAAGCGGGTAACGGTTTTGCGGCCAATTCGGTGCGAAGCGAAGCCAGCGCCGCCGGTTGGCCAAGTAAGTCCGTCAAGTAAGATCCGCGAACAACGCCCTGGTTCATGCCTTGGTTCAACCTTTGGTGAGTGCATTTCGGTAACCCTCCGCAGCGCCGAGGAAACGTCAAAATAGCAAACTCACGCCTCTTTCGAGGCAGGTGGCGATCTGTTTTGCAGAGTGTCGGGTTTCGGGGAGATTTTGATTCGGGTTCGTGCAGTGTCCTGCAGACGACCAGCTAGGGATCGTGCGGCACATAACTGTCCCGGTTTTACATGGGATAGGCCGACAAGAACTTTGCAAGTCTAACAAATGAGCCATGACAGCCCGACGACAGGGTTTGCCAAAGCTAGGATTTGCGTCGTCTGCGCCCAATCGCGATACCCACGATGCAACCCAGCACCAATACGAACGAGCTTGGCTCTGGAACTGCCACTGCGTTGATCGAGAACGGAAACGTGTTGGCTGCAGCGGTGCCAAAAATGTCTTCATCCAAAACGCTGAACGACGGCGTAAGCCAGCTTGCGTTGCCAAACCCCGAACCAATCAAACGATCCGCGACAGTAAACACGCTGACTCCCGCAACCGTTGAATCAAACTGAAATGATCCCAACAGAATTGCGTTGCCGGTGATACCAAAGACTGCTGATTCACCTTACTCCCACTGAAAACTCGACGCCATCATCTCGTTATGGTTGACAACGTCAAAGTCGGGATTGACGGTTGGACCTGAGATGGTTCCCAAGCTCGTCGCAGCTTGGGTCAGATCGAAGCCCCACGAGACAATTCCATCGCCGGTCAAAACCGTATCGGGAGCAGTCTGCTGCAGATAGATGCCAATGGTCGATCGGTCGCCGACTTGAACATCAAAATTATCGGAAAAGATTCCTCCATTGTCGTTGGAAAAGCTCAGTAAGAGATCTGCGGCGGCGGGTTTGCAACAGTAAAGGAAAGTCATCGTCAAGCAAAGTGAAAAACTTCGCATTGGGATGTTCATGATGGGGTAACTCAGACAGGGAAGTTTGGTATTGGACTTTAAATGTGGGATAGGCTTCCAGCCCAGGGCTGTAAGGGTGTGTTCAGTTTGCCAAGCCGAGGAGTTTGGCGGTTGAACCATGTGACGACGCAACATTTCGTGATCGGTGAGGTTGTTTCTTTTTTGGACCACGTCTTGATTTGCGAAACTCAGCTAAGTCAATCGTACCTGAAATTTTCTTGAGGAGCGAAGCAAGGCCGCGAGTCGTTGACGGAATGAGCTCGTCCCATTCTTCTTTGTTGATCGCAATCAGCATGCCTTCCGTTTTATCCGACGCGTTTTGTGAAACATGAAAGTGACTTGTCTCGGTAACGGCTTCGTCGTCGTGAGTGGCGTACAAAACTGCGAAGATCGTTTGCCGAAGGTTGAATGCCAGAACGGACATGCAGAACAGGAACGTCGCTGCTTTGGGATGGCCAACACCAGGGTGCTCGCAAGTGAGCGTCATTTGCAACACGTTGAACGCGGTTTTTTCTTCCCACCGATGGCGATAAAGGTCAGCCACTACTGTCGCAGCGACGTCGCTGGGGAGATTGGTCAACACATGAATCTCCTCATCGCCATCACGAGTCGGCTTGTCGAGTGCGATCGTGATTCGACGAACCGTCATCGCATCATCATCGGCAGAGAGTTTCATCTCCTGCTCGTAGACCACGCCCGTGCTAATGCGACCAATGCGTTTACGTTTTCCGGCTAAAACACCTTTCAAACGTCCATGCTGCCGTATCACGAAAAAGCCCCTGGCCACAGCGATCTTGACTAAGAATGCAACGATGCAGTAGTGCCGATCAGCGATAATGACGTCCTTGGCAACCAGCTCATCGACGATTCGATCACAACACGATGACTCTTGTGCGTGCCCGCTCAATAGCACGTAACGACCACCAAGACACGCTCGATACCATCAGCAACCTGGCAACTCTCTACGAGTCGCTCGAACGTTTGAAGATGCTGAAACACTGCATCAAGAAGTTTTAACGACACGTCGCCGAACGCTTCCCGAACAACATCCACGGATTGCCGACGCGCTGCACAACTTGGGCAGTTGCTACCTCAAGCGAGGTCGGCACGACGAAGATCCAGACATTTTTGATCGGTCGCTGCCGCTGCTTGACGAGGGACTGAAAATCAATCTCAGCAATGCCGGAACACGAGGCCCCGATCATCCTGCGACCAGCGGAATCCGACGTGACCTCGCGCAGGTGTACCTTGAACAACGCCGCTACGACGAGGCGGAACCGGTGCTCGTTGACCTGGTCGAACGCCTGAGTCGATTGAGGTCCGTCGAGGACGTTTCCACGCTGGAGGCGATGAGCATGTTGGGCTTTACGTACATGTGTCAAGACCGGCTCGAAGAAGCCGAAAACACTTTGACCGCAGTCTATCAACGTCGCCAAAGCACCGACCCAAGAGACGCGTGGAGTCTTCAAACGCGGGGAAACTTAGCGATCGTTTTTTATCGATTGGCCAAGCTTGACGAAGCCATTGCAATGGATCACGACACCCTGCCATTGGCCACGGAGGTCATGGGCGAGAAGCATCTCGACACGTTGTCTTGTAGGGTGCGTCTCGGGCTAAGCTATCTTGAAATCGGTCGCACCAAGGAGGGCCGCGGATTGCTTGAGAGTGCCTTAAACGAAAGTGATCACCTTCCTGACACTTTAGTCATTACGAGGGTGCTGGCGAACAGTTATATGCAAGACCAGAAGTTGTAAGCGTCGCTCCAATGGATGAATCAACAAATAAAAAAAGATCCGCGACACGCCGCCAACGAATGATCGTCAGCGTGCAAGCAGGTGCGTTGGTGTGACGGCGGTTGAAACGCGCGGGTGAAATTCGCGACGGGGAGCCGACGATTTTGACGTGGGCAAATCTGGACATCATCGATGCCTCCAATGTCGCCAGCGATTTCCTCGCCCACTCTTATTTTGCAGATGGCAACCCTCTTTCGCCCGTAATGATTTTGTCACTCGAATCGCGGCGGTTGACCGGTCGATTCCAAGACCGTCATCCACAGATCACCGTTGGGGTCGACGCAATTACGGTGGCGAATCGCGAGCGACATTGGCACGTGGACGAATCGTGTGTGCCATCGGCTGACGACCATTTCCGTGCGACCGCTCATCGCCGCATGAACGGCATTGTGCGCCAATCGAGCACAGAAAACGCTGTCGTACGGATTCGCGGGCACGCTGCGAATCTGATAACTGGGATCGATGTACTTGAGGTTCAGCTCTTTGTTTTGGTCAGCGAAGTGTTGGCAGATTCGATCCTTCAACCACAATCCAATGTCGTTGAGCTTTTTGTTTCCCGATGCATCGGTTGCATCGGTTCCCTGCATCAAGTGTTGGCCAGCGCCTTCGGCGACGACGATGACGGCGTGCCCGGCGGTGTCGAGCCGACGGCGGAGCAGCGCGAACAATCCGTTGTCGCCTTCGAGTTGAAAAGGCACCTCGGGGATCAGCACGAAGTTCACATCGCTCACCGCGAGCGATGCGTAGCATGAAATGAAGCCGCTGTGCCGACCCATCAACTTGACCAAGCCGACACCGCCCGGCGCTCCGCAAGCTTCGACGTGTGCGGCGCGAACTGCGTGAGTGCCTTCGCTCAGTGCTGTCTGAAACCCGAAACTTTGGTCGGCAAACATGATATCGTTGTCGATGGTTTTCGGAATGCCGATGACGGAAATCTTGAGACCTCGTCGATCGATCTCTTCAATGATCGACATGGATCCTCGAATGGTCCCGTCACCACCGATGACGAACAGAACATTGATGCCCAGTCGTTGAAGGCAATCGACAATCTCGCTTGGACTTTGTTGACCGCGAGAAGATCCCAGGATCGTACCGCCGTGTTCGTGGATGTCGGAAACACTTTCGGGCGTTAGCTCGACGATGGCACGGTTGTATCGCGGTATGAAACCTTGGTATCCGCTATTGAAACCATAAACCTTGGCGATGCCGTAACGTCGCGTCAGCTCATTGACCAACGATCGGATCACGTTGTTGAGTCCGGGACACAATCCGCCGCAAGTGACGATTCCAGCGGAAGTCTGAGCTGGTTGAAAGAAGATTTGGCGTCGCGCGCCGGCGGGCTCCAGGCCGGTCAACTGATCGACCGACGTTCGCCCAGACGTGACGGACGAAACGGTATTGTCGACCAGGATGCGATCGGATTCCTCCACGTAGTTGACTGAGTGCTGGCGATAGTCGAGCAAATACTTCAATGGCGATTCGACGCGACACTCACCCAACGTGCGAATCGTAAAATCATCGGTGTGATGCATGTGGCCGGTTCCCGATACAGATGAATCGATCTGAACGGGTGCCATGATAAGTCGACCGTGAAAGCTGTTTTGACGCCTGAAGTTGTCTCAGAAGTGAAGGCTCGCTATGTCGGCGCACCTTGGCTAGCGAAGGCGGTTTCCCCGCCAAAGCTCGCCAATAAATCTGACTCACGATCGTCGTTTTCTGCTCGCACACGATTTTCGGCGACACAAACGGATGAGAACGTCTTGCAACTGACACCACAAACACCTTGATTCGTGTTTCACCGCTGGCGTACAGATATCTCATGCAAGCGCGGCATTATCTAACATGTCTATGGCCTGGTTTGGCCGAACTTTGGTGGCGAGGTCGATTGTCGGCGTTGCCCGCCGCGCTCGCGTTCGCACTAGCGGTGAACATCGCGTTGGTGACGCGGTACATCTATCCCGAGTGGATTGCGGGTGGCTTGGCGTCGATGGGGTTCTGGATCGGAGTCCTCGCCTGGGGATTCCTGGTGGTGCGGGGCATACGCGAATTGCCGACCATCGTGGCGCCCCGCTCGATAAGCAAAGAGCCCGATCGGTTCCCTGAGGCGCGGCTTGCTTACCTGCAGGCGAAGTACGGCGAAGCCGAAAAGCTGCTCAATGGCGTGCTAGCAATTGAGTCTCGCGATCCGCCATCGCTGCTGTTGCTCGCTGGCGTCTATCGTCACACCGATCGACTCGAGTCGGCCGAGCGGTTGCTCGAGGAAGTTTCGCGATTGGAGGTCGCCGATGGTTGGTTCTTGGAACTAAGGGCCGAGACCAAGCGACTTCGCGACGCGATCGCGCGCGCCAGCGCATCCGAGTCGAGCGAGTCGCCTGCTGCCGGAATGACAGAAACGGCTGGGTTGGCCGCGTGAATGTTCCCGGTCGCGATCACGCGGGAAAGACCAGAAAATCGCAGCAGTTTTTTTCGTGTCATCTTTGAAAAGCGGCTTTCGGCGACCTTCTTCCCGAAAGCTCCTATCCCCCGTTTTTGCCACAGCCGATAGAATAAGTTCAGATAGCTTTCTGGCGTGCGGTTTGCTTTAAGTGTTGAGCTTGGGCAAATTCGCCAGATTGACAGCACCGAGCCTGAGGCGAATGTGCGCAGTCGTATCCGTACCTTGCGCACGAGCGTCCAGCGTTACCTCCCTACCGCCGAAGCAGACCTGGGTTAAAGAGATAATAAAATGTACGAACGATTTACTGACCGTGCTCGCAAGGTCATGCAGTTGGCCAACCAAGAGGCCCAGCGTTTTAACCACGAGTACATCGGCACCGAACACATCCTCCTCGGGTTGGTCAAGGAAGGCAGCGGCGTCGCCGCCAATGTCCTAAAGAACCTGGAAGTCGATCTGCGAAAGATCCGACTCGAGGTCGAAAAGCTGGTCCAGAGCGGTCCCGAAATGGTGACCGTCGGCAAGCTGCCGCAAACGCCGAGGGCAAAGAAAGTCATCGAGTACTCGATGGAAGAAGCTCGCAATTTGAACCACAGCTACGTCGGCACCGAACACATTCTGCTCGGTTTGTTGCGAGAACAGGAGGGCGTTGCCGCTCAGGTGCTGATGAACTTGGGTCTGAAGCTTGAAGATGTTCGCGAGGAAGTCCTCAATCTGCTCGGCCATGGTCTCGAAGGTGCTGAAGTCGGCGAACGTGGTGGACGAACGGGCGAAAGCAGCGATGGCGGAAGCTCGTCATCCAAGAGTGGCAAAAGCAAGACGCCCGCGCTGGATTCCTTCGGGCGCGATTTGACTGAACTTGCGAAAAAAGGCGAACTCGATCCCGTCATCGGACGTGAACGTGAAATCGAACGTGCGATTCAAATCCTTTGCCGCCGTACCAAAAACAATCCGGTCCTGTTGGGCGAAGCCGGTGTCGGAAAAACCGCTATCGTCGAAGGCTTTGCGCAAAAAGTGATCGAAGGCGACGTGCCCGAAATTCTTGCGGACAAGCGAATCGTTGTCCTCGACTTGGCGATGATGGTCGCCGGTACGAAGTATCGCGGTCAGTTCGAAGAACGGATCAAGGCGGTCATGACGGAAGTCCGTCGCGTCAAGAATACGATCCTGTTCATCGACGAATTGCACACGCTCGTCGGTGCCGGAGGCGCCGAAGGTGCCATCGACGCCGCGAACGTGCTCAAGCCGGCGCTCGCCCGCGGTGAGATCCAGTGCATCGGTGCGACGACACTGGACGAGTACCGCAAATACATCGAAAAGGACAACGCGTTGGCTCGCCGTTTCCAAGAAATCATCGTCGAGCCGACTGGCAAGGTCGAAACGATCGCCATCCTGAAGGGTCTTCGCGGTCGCTACGAAGAGCACCACCGCGTGCAATTCACCGACGACGCCGTTGTTGCCGCTGTCGAAATGAGCGAACGCTACATCACCGCGCGTTGCTTGCCCGACAAAGCGATCGACGTGATCGATGAAGCTGGCGCCCGCGTGCGACTGCGCACGATGACGCGTCCACCGGACTTAAAAGAGATCGACGAAGAAGTCGAAAAGCTCAACAGGGAAAAGGAAGACGCCGTCGCGAACCAAGATTTTGAGAAGGCCGCGAACCTGCGTGATCAGGCCGAGAAGCTTCGTAAGAAGAAAGATCAGATCACTCAGGAATGGCGAGAAAAGAGTCAACAAACCGATGGCGTCGTTGACGAAGAAATCATCGCCGAAGTCGTCAGCAAGATGACCGGCATCCCGTTGACGCGTTTGTCGACCGAAGACTCGATGCGTCTGATGAAGATGGAAGAAGAATTGCACAAGCGTGTCGTCAGCCAAGATGCGGCTGTCAGCGCGATCAGCAAGGCCGTCCGACGTAGCCGCAGCGGATTGAAAGATCCCAAGCGTCCGACGGGAAGTTTCATCTTCGCCGGACCGACCGGTGTCGGTAAGACGTTGCTGGCCAAAGCACTCGCCGAGTACATGTTCGGCGATTCCGAAGCACTCGTGCATATCGATATGTCCGAGTACATGGAGACGCACAACGTCAGCCGACTGATCGGCGCACCCCCCGGATTCGTCGGATACGAAGAAGGCGGTCAGTTGACCGAAAAGATTCGCCGGCGTCCGTACGCGGTCGTGCTGTTCGACGAAATCGAAAAGGCTCACCCAGACGTTTTCAACATGTTGTTGCAAGTAATGGAAGAAGGTCGATTGACCGATTCGTTTGGGCGCAACATCGACTTCCGCAACACGATCCTTATTATGACCACTAATGCCGGTGCCGAAGCGATCAAGAACGAATCGTCGTTTGGTTTCCAAAAGCCAGACGAAGATGCCAGTTACGAATCGATGAAGACGCGAGTGATGGATCAAATCGAGCGTGTGTTCCGACCCGAGTTTTTGAACCGTTTGGATGACACGATCATCTTCCGCCATTTGACCAAGCAAGACTTGAAGGGAGTTATCGATTTCGAGCTTTCCAAGGTTCGCGAACGTCTGATGGATCGAGGCTTGAATCTGTTGTTGACCGACGCGTCGAAAGAATTGCTGATCAAGAAGGGCAGCAACCTCGATTACGGTGCCCGACCGCTTCGACGTGCGATCGAACAGTTCATCGAAGATCCGCTCAGCGAAGAGTTGCTGCGAGGAGCCTTCGAGGGCATGGACACGATCGTTGTTAGCGGGGTGATCGAGAACGAAGCCGGCGATCGCGTCGACGAGAAACTAGTCACGTCCGATGACGAAACCGGAAAGATGATCGACGCGGACGGCAACAAGTGCAAAGTGATCCGGTTGGAATTCACCGGCGAAAGTCGTGGGCTCGCCGAAGCTAACGAAGCGGTTGCAGCCGGCGCCGGTGGTGGCGAGAAAGCATCTGCGGGCAAAAAGTCCTAACAGCCATACGCCTCGACCGAAACGACGAACCGCGGCCAGAATCCTGGTCGCGGTTTTTTTGTTGGCCCAGCAGAGCGTTGTATTTCACCGACACACGTCCTCATCAAAATAACGCGATCATGTTCGCAAGACGTTATCAAGATTGCCCTTGGCCTAAAGCGATCTGACGTGGGCCCATTTCTGTGCCTGGAATCGTTGAGTGAGCATTCTCAAATTGGTCGGCGTTGCATTCCGTCAGCGATCTGCATCTTACCGCGCGAGACCACCGATTTGAGTTTCTGCATGTTAATCCGATGTCTGTTTCCGTGGCGCCGTTCCACAAGACGCGGTGACGATCCACTCGGAAGTATCTGGTTGCCCGCCACATTGATTGACTTCGTGAACCGCGAAATACAACGTCGTCATCAGTTGAACCACTCCGCTCGCAATCAGTCCGATGTAGAAAAAATTTGCGATGTCAATTGCGATGGTGGATGTTGCGCAGACTATCCCCAACACCAAACCCAAAAACATCAGCAGCGTTTTGAACTCGGTCGGACCAAAACTTGCGAGCGTGAACTCACCGATCAGTTTCGCTTTGATGTTCGTTAGCACTGCCATCGCAAACAAACAGACTACAGCGATCAAGGCCAAATCCAGTCGGCCGATCGCGACGCCGACTCCAATCAACCAGTATGCGAATGAAAGCGGATCGGTGAAATGATCCAGCAGCTCACCACCATTGCGGCATTGACCGGTTTGTCTGGCGTGTGTTCCGTCGATGCAGTCGGCGAAATGATTGCCGACGACTCCCAGTGATGCCAAAACGCCGCCCCACCAGTGGCTCGTCGAAAAGGCGAACCCGATCGCGCCCGCGATGGCGCTGATGTGTCCGATCAGCACGATCCCTTCGGGCGGAAAGCAGTTGGGGATGCCAAGTTTCGGGTAAACACGTTTGAACGCGGGTCCAATCCACGGATCGAGTGCGCTGTGGGAAACACGTTTTGACATTCTCTGGGCTTTCGATTTCGTGACAGGCTGGGCATTACCCTAGAGCCCGCCTGAGGAAAGGCGTTTCGTCACGAATCTCGATTTTGCAGGAATGATGTGGCTACGGCGACTTAACCACCGACGTATCGATCCGAAATGCTTCTCGCTTCGCTGATCTGATCGGTTCCGTTGACCACGACTCGGCCGTCACGAAACAGTGTGACGCTATATCCGTCATCGAGGTGCAATCGAATGAAGTAGGGCGTCGCTTGCACTCGCCCCATTCCTTGCCAACGCGACTGTAGCAAATTCAGATCGATCGTCTCGGATCGAAATCGGTTGATTTGAACGGCGTTTCGACCGCATAATGCAGCCGCATTCTCCGTGGCAAGTCCGCGCTCGCCATCAAGGAATTCATAGTCACCTCCGCAAGCTACGCACGTTAGTGATAGCTCGGCAGGAATTTCGATTTCGCGAATTCGGTTGCTCCACAGGTCAACGGACAGCAACGATGTTCGCACCGACGAGCGATCTCCCGAGAGCCACTTCAGGGCTTCGGTCGCCTGCAAGCTCGCGATCAGATGGGTTGCCGATCCGACCACACCGGCTGTATCACAGGTGTCCACCGCAGCAGCGGGAGGTGGTTCGGGGACGATGCAGCGAAAGCAGGGACGACCCTCACCGGTGAACAATCGAACTTGTCCGCTGGCACCCACACAGCCCCCGTGAACCCACGGTGTATTGGTCTTCAACGACCAATCGTTCAAGAGAAAACGAATCGCAAAATTGTCCGCGCCATCGATCACTAAGTCCATATCACCGAGTACTTCGCCAATGTTGATCGCCGACACATCAGCGACGATGGCTTCGATAGGCAGATCGCTGTTAATGGCAGCGAGTCGATCGGCGGCCGCGGCGGCCTTGGATCGACCTTCGGAAGCATCGATTTCGGTGTAGAGCGACTGACGTTGCAAGTTCGTCCATTCAACCACATCGCGGTCGATCAGTTTCAGACTCGCAACGCCCGCGCGGGCAAGGATCTCCGCGGCGACGGTGCCCAGCGCTCCGCATCCCAAAATCGCTACCCGTGACGCGATGATTCTTGCGTGACCATCTTCGCCGATCGCCGCGAACCGGATTTGACGTGCATAGCGGTCCTTGGATGAATCGGTCATGCAAATTCGATGAAACGGGGATGGGCAAACGGATGTCGCGGAGGCATCTTGAGGATTCTCCCGAGCATAGCATTTCTCGCGGTTTTGTCTTCAACTCGGCCTGCCATCACAATGAACCAATCCTCTCTACCGCGAATCGATCTGATTCGGGAACGCGCCGAACTACTCAGGGAACTGCGAATTTTCTTTGATCAGCGAGGATTTTTTGAAGTCCAACCACCATGCCTTTCTCGCGACTGTGTGATTGACGCTTACATCGATCCGATCGAAGTTGATTCGATTCAATTGAAAATTTCCGAAGCACTACCCGAAAAGCTATTCCTTCAAACTTCTCCTGAACTTGCGATGAAGCGAATGTTGGCGGCGGGTGCGCCGTCGATCTACAGCATCGGTCCGGTCTTTCGCAGCGGCGAATCGGGTGACCATCACAACGTCGAGTTCACCATGCTGGAGTGGTATGATGTTGGCGCGGATTTTGAATCCTGTATCAAGACGTTGGGTGAATTGGCGACGCAGGTGTTGCAAAGCGACAACTACGATGTTTTGAACTATCGCGATGTTTTTCGAGACAGTCTTGGCTTTGATCCGATTGCCGAGTCGACGAAGAATTTAGCTGATCGAGTAGCTCGAATCGATGATCGTTTGGCGGCCTCCATTTGTGATGATCGTGATGGGATGCTGGATGTCTTGTTGTCGCACCTGATCCAACCAACGCTTGGCCGCGTTCGACCGCTGATCATAAAAAATTATCCGCTGTCCCAGGCGGCGCTCGCCCGGCCATCGGTAGATGATTCAAACTGTGCGGCGAGATTCGAGTTGATCGTCAACGGAGTTGAGTTGGCCAACGGATACGATGAGCTGTTGGACGCGGACATCCTCGTCCAGCGCGCTCAAAAAACGAACGAAGTGCGAGTGGTCGGTGGCCGCGAGCCCCTCGTTGTCGAGTCATCGCTCGTCGAGGCCATGCGATCAGGAATGCCCGCTTGCGCGGGGGTGGCGATGGGGGTCGACCGATTGCTGATGGTACGTTCAGGTGAGCAGTCGCTGCGTCGCGTCATGCCGTTTTCAGTAGGCAACTGTTGACCAGAATTCGTATTCACTTTCGGTCGATCCGGCGGGTACAATACGGGTCTTCTCTCTAACCGAGGATTGATTCATGGATCACGTCCAAACATCGGCCGAGTTTCGGTCCCATGCGACTCGAACTCGACGGCTCTCGATCAATGCCGCGTTCTTAAAGGATATTAAGGATGACAATCGCGAACTCAAAAGCTTGTTGGACAGGATCTATCCGCTGACGGAGCATCCGCAGATTGCGGTGAATCATTGGCCGGAGATGGTATTGTTGATGGGCGAATTGAGAGACCAGTTGGCATTGCATTTTTCACTCGAGGAGGCATTTGGTTACTTCGAGCAAGCGATCGAAACGGCTCCTCAGTTGAGCTTGATGGCCGAGCAGTTACGTGGCGAGCACGCCACCATCTTTGAACGCTGCCGTGAACTGGCCGACCAGATCCATGAAGTCGACTCTGATCGCGCGGAAAAAGTTGCCGGATTCTTGGTTCACTTTCATCGTTTTCGACACAGCTTCGAGCACCACGAAGAAGCGGAAGTTAAATTGATTGTCGAATCGCTGAACGACGACATCGGCGCCGGCGATTGAAATCTGGTTAGGCGTTGCCACGCTTTCCGATCACGGCAACAAAGCTAGGGACCAGAATTGTGCGAACGTAAAACGTATCAATCAACACACCGAGTCCCAACGCGAAACCCAGTTCAACGATCCCGCGAAGTGAAGTAGCGTTCGAGGTTTCGGCCCAGCCGAAAAAGTTCTGGATGGTTGGCAACCAAGCCGACGCCGTCATGCTGAAAAAAGTAGCCGACATCACCAATCCACAGGCAGTGATGATTCCGCCCGTTCGCGATACCGCTCTGCGAAGCGCGGCCAGCCATCCGAGTCGTTGTTGTTCTTCGACGATTCGCGTCACCAGATAGACGTTGTAGTCTTGGCCCACGGCAACCAGGATCACAAACAAAAACAACGGCAACTTCCAGTCGAGTCCAACGAAGTCACTTCCATAAGCCGCTCGGAAAAAAAGAAGCGTCAATCCAAGCGTCGCGTAGTAACTGACCAGCACCGTAACGATCAGGTAAATACACAAAATAAGCCTTCGTATGACCAGCACTAGAACGGCGAAGACCGCGAGCACGACTGCGATTTTGATGCGTCGATTGTCACGCAGCGTGACGCTGCGAAGGTCGATGATGGATGGCGTTGTACCGGCTAACAACACCTCCGCATCCTGAATGTCTGAGCCCGTTTGACGCGCAGTCCGGTACAAGTGCTGTCCGATATCGCTAACACGTTCAGATGTCTCAATTGAAAAAGGGTCGCCGTCCACGACCACATCCAATCGTGCAAGTCGATCTTGGTATTCGGGCCGCGACGAAAAAAAATAACGCTGCGCGACACGATGATTACGAAGCGCACGGCGCTTCCACGCGTCGCTGGTCAAAAGGCCCATGTCGCGATCAGGCGGGAAATCGCCCAGCGGATCATCGGATGTTCGCACGGTTAGCACACCATCTAACCCGTAAATTTGCTTGGCGATTGTTTTGATCTGTTTCTCGAACTCTTTACGCTCCGTCGCCGCTTCTTGAACAATCAACACCGTGACGGGATTGATTTCGCCGATGTCAAAGTGTTCTGCCAGCAAGCGCAAACCGCGCCGACTCTCGGCGGAATGATTCAGTTGCCTACCGAAATCGTAGGTCACTGAATCTTCGTGCCAAAATCCGTAGATGGCTGGAACCGACAGCAACAGCAATCCCATCGCAAGCGTGCTAATGGGGCGACGCGTCAGCATCAGTGCGATCCAACTCCACATTCCATTGGAGGCGGAATCACCTTTCGGGTCTCCAAAGAGCGACAAATACTTTGGCGTTTGAGTCGTTACTTTCGACGGCCAAAACGCGACCGGACCGAGGGCCCGCAACAATGCCGGCGTCAATGTGGTACAGACGAACAAACCGACCAGCAAACAAATGGCAATCACAGGCCCGGTGTAGTGAAACTTTCCAAAGCTTGCGATCCAAAGCATGCCGAGTCCGACGACGGTCGTCATCGCGCTGCCAAAAAGTGCGCCCATGACACCCGACAACGCATTGCGGCAGGCCACCGGCCACGGCGACTTGGCCGCTTCTTCTCGCAACCGCGCGATCAAAAACAAACAGTAATCGGTACCGGCGCCGAATAGAATCACGACGATGAAGATGCGACTGGTGGTGAAGATTCGCAAATCCAATCCGGGAATCGATTGGTTGATCGACCATCGCGTCAACAATGCAACCAGAGACGTTGATACGACGACGGCAAAGCCGATTGAGATCATCGGAATGGCGACTAACAACGGCGCCCGGTAAACGCCGGCTAAGATCATCACGATCATCGCGACCGTGATCCATTCGGTGTATCGGATCGCGTCCCTGGCGGCGACCAGCGTCTCGCCCCCGATCGCGGCCGACCCGGTCATCAACAACTCCAGACCCGGTTCCGCGTATCCGCCGCTGTAATGCTTGACGTCATTGATCAGTTCTTCCACTGCCTCGATCGTCGCGATGTTGCTCGTCGCAGCCAACTCGCTTGATAACTGCAGCACCGCCAATCTCGCGCCCGGCTTTTGCATGCGCGACCCGATCACACGGTCGTCCCATGACAAGACATCCAGCAAAGGCTGCCAACCCTTCAAGTCGCGATCTTCGATCGCGGTAACGGCGGTCGGCAAATTGGGCATCAGCACCAGCGCGGCTTCGAAGTCCTTGCCAACTGACTCTTCCGAACGGTCGAGTGATTCGAGCAGTTTCCCCCGGTCCCAGTACGCGATCGCCATTCTGGGTTCTGTAAGCGACGGTGCATCACTGGGAACGGAGTCAGCGATCAGATCGTAAAACCGGTCGTCGGCTTCGATCGAATGACCAAATGCCTCGAGCGACAGGTTCAACCAGGGCGTTTCCGGACTTGCCTCGTCGGCTGTCCCACCTGCGTAACCATATTTGATTGCCCTTTGCCAACTGACTTCGCCGAGCCGATGGTAGAGACGACGCAAGAGATCGAGTCCGACGATTTGATCGTTCTTCGATAGCGCCGTTTCATGTCGCCCCAAGACAAGCACAATCTGACTGCGAGCACGTTCGCCGGGAAACGCCTGATCGAGTAAACGACCGCCTGCGACACTGGACATCGTCGATGGCAAGTAATCAAAGTCACCGTCGTACGCGACATCGTTCCATGCCGGAGCGAAAGACCGAAGCACGACTGCGATCACTACCCACGCTGATAAAACCCACCAGGGACGCCTATTGACGGCGTTCGACCAACGATGCGAGATGGAACGAGGCATCTTTGGCGTATGGGATGTAATTGGTGCGGATCAATTCGACGATCGTTTTAGTATAGGATCGTGGACCACGAGATCCAACAGTGCCACCTGCGTCATGGTTTGTTCAGTTGCGATCGCCACGTCGCGATTTGTTGTTGCTCGATGAATCCGAGCTGTCTCGCGCCGGCTGTTCCGTCGACGAGGTTCCCAGTGCCTTCAACGCAGCCTTCAACCGGTCGCCATTGATGTTACCGGATAACTCGACGATTTTGACTTCGCCTTGGGGTCGGGCTGCCTGGTCGAGTTGATCGATCATCTCAGCGACCAATTCCAACAGCGGCTCGCCTTCGGCGCTAACAAGGATCGTATTGCCCACCTCGTCGATACCGAGCGATAACTTGCCTTTGAATGAAAAGTCGGCACCCCCTCCGTCACGACCGCTCTCGGTGTTTTGCAATTCGCTGCCTGATCCGCCACGGCTCTTTGCAACGTCCTCTTTGCCGCCGCCCGACTTTTCGCCGCCGCCGCCACCTTTCGCGAACGATTTGTCGTTGCTGCTCAGTAGATCCCGATAGGCTTCCTTGACCGTTTCGGCGATCTTGTCGGCTTTGCCGAATTCGATTTTCAGCAATTGGGTGATCCGAGCTTTACGCTTGTTGACCGGTTCAACCACATCCCACAATTCGATCAACTCAGCGATCGTTTGAAGTTGCTCACCACTGGCACCGCTGACGACCAACGTGTTGGTATCCAAGTCATCGACGAACCGCAACTTGACTCCCTTGCCCAGACCCGACGGCCCCTTGTCCTCGCCATCGTCGCCAGACCCCCAATACCAACTGTAGAACGAATCGGCATCCGACTTCTTGTCGTCTTCCATGTCTTTGAAATAGTCTTCCAAGTTCAGCCGCATCCAGGAAGCCGATGCGTGTCGTATGTGAAAGACGCGGTAGGGTCGCTTGGGCGGCGTGATCTGCAACATCAAGTTCTCGAGCCGATCGAGCGCGTCGGTGTCGGGGCTAATCAGAACGAGATTCCCGTTTGAATCCAGCTCGACTCGAATCGACGCAGCCTCACCATCATCGCTCGGAGCCGGGCGCTTTTCGGGTTGAGGTCGAAACATTCGATCAAAATCTTTCGCCGATCGAATGTCGGCGCTGTCGCCGTCGACTGGCTCGATTCCGGCTGGTTCGTTGGTAACTGGTTCGTTGCCGGCGGGAGCCTGCACCGTCGTCAGTTGTTGTTGGCTGATCAAATCCACCGACGCAACGGAGCTGTCGTCGATCGGCTTTTTCTGCGGCTCTTCGTCCTGATCCTCGACCGGTTTCTCCGGAGCCCCATCGACATCGTCGGTGGCGTCTTCAACTTCGGGCCTTTCATTCGGATCCGAAAAATGATCCGCGTCGGGCAGTTCCAACGGATTGGGAGACAAGCGACTCCACTGTTGACGCAGCCGTTGCAGATATTCGAATGTTTCCGGTGTCGCGGACGCGTCGAGGATTCTGACTGTTTGTGAGTTTCCGCCCGGTGGCGGAAGTTCGCCCAATTTGATCAACAGAGAACGGACCTCGGCCATCTCTGACTCGTTTGCCCACAACAGAACTTGACGGTAACGAACATTTGCCGTGACACGAAATTCGTCTTTCTCCTTGTCGTCCTTATCATCGTTTCCGCCGCCGAAGTAGCTGTAGTAGGACCTTCGATTGTTGTCTTTGTCCTTATCCTCGTCCTTCTGGCCCATCAAAAACGCGATCGACTCGGCCACTTCGGCAGCATCGAGTCGCCGAAGCGGCAGCACTTCAAAGCTCCGGCCGCTGCCGTCGAGTCGCTCGATCAACGAGTTGATGATGTATCGGTCGGCCGCCGATCCGGAAACGATCAGTGCGTTGTTGTCCTTGTCGACCCGAACTCGGGTGGTGGGCTCGAGAACATTCATCTCGCCAACAATCTCGATTAGCTTTTCCGGATCGAGCGAGGCGAGCCGAAACACTTGGACACGTGATTGAACATCGGACAGCGAGAAGAGTCCGTCGCGGGGTACGTCGACGCGACTGAGAAACTCGGTTGCCACGGCGACACGATCAGCGGGCGCGCGGATGATGACTGAGTTTTGTCGAGGGTTGGCGACGATGGAGATTTCGATCTTCTTTTCCTGCGGCGGAGCACCCTGTTCTTGGCCACGCATTTGTTGCTGCATCTGTATCTGCTGAGGTGTCAGTGGCGTCTCTTTCTTCTTTTCGACACCCAAGAACTGCTCCAACATTATCTTGGCTTCTTCAGCCGGAAGATGCCGCAATTTGAATTCGGGCGCAAGCGATTCGCGAGACGCGTTGTCGAGTTCACGATCGAGCAATTCGGAAACCTGTCGCAAATTCACAGCCGCGTCCATCGCCTCGATGCGGTTGGTCGTGGTCAGCGCCGTCAGCTTCCCATTGCTGCTAATCATCGGTTTAAGTTCTTCGGAAAGTTTTTCCGCCGAAAGCCATCCGACATCCAGTGAGGTGCGCACAAATGAATGCATCGGAAGGCGTTCCAAATCTCTTGGGCTGACGCGAGGAACGATTGCGGGATTGATGCTTTCCGTCTTGGCGACGGTCAATCCGCCATCAATTTCCAGCAAGGTGAAACCACGCGCGAGCAAGTATCGATTGAAGAGATCGCGGGTTTCTTCGACCGTGTATCGTCCAGGCGAACGCAGATTGACTCGATCACCGGGAAGTTCCAGCCAGTCCAGCGGCAAATCCGAGATGTCGGCAAGCCACTGAACCAAGTCCACCCATGGTTGGTTGCGAAACGCAAACGCGACCCGACCATCGTCGCCGACCATCGCTTTGAATTCATCCGGATTCGATTTATCGTCCAAGGTCGAATCACGACGGATGATTTTGGGTGCCGGCGGTTCGCCATCCTTCTTCGCTTCAGCGTCCGGCTTTTTCTCGTCACCTTTGCCTTCGGCTGGCTTGGCGTCGACCGGAGTCGGTGGTTTTGCCCCCGGCATGCCTCCCGGTGGGACCTGAACGGTTCGCGGTTTCCCATCGGCGCCGACGACCGTAACCTCGTCCGCGTACGTTACGGCCGAACTTGTAAAAACCAATTGTCCAATAGCGAAGCCGAGCAAAACGGCTGTCGGAACGAGCAACTTAGGCAAGTGATCACCGCAATAGGAGCGAGAGGAAGGCGACAAATCAGACAATAAGTATGAATTGTTCCGCCCGCCGACACAAACGGTTCCTCCGCGTAGCCGTTTAGATGGCAAAAACCTTGGTTTTCAGCGTGATCCTGCGTGCCGGCTCTACTTGAATCGATCGCCGGTGGGGATGAATCCGTCCAGATTCTTGAGCGCATCGCCATCGGTGACGTCGGCGAATTGATACCCCAGCAGGGCGATTCGGTCCGCAGCACTGATCAGTTCGGCCTCGTTATTGAGCTTCAATGCAACGCCATCGAAGACCGCGATGATCTGGTCAAGCAAGGGTGATTCGATCTTTTCGCTGACGCTTTTGAGTCTTGCGCCAGCCCGTGCGCCACGTTTTGCGACGGTGATTCCGTAGGTCAATTTTTCCGTCGCCACGGCCGTGGCGCGGAGGCTTGATTCGAGTTCGGCGATCATGCCGGCGACGAACATCACGCGAAGTCGAGACGGGTCGCTGACTTCATTGGACGTACCATCGGTGCGGACAAAGTTGTGACGAATGGTTCCTTGGCTCCACGAGACAAACTCAAAATTTAAACTACCGGCGGAATGGCCACCGACGTTGACGAGTTGCTCATCGGCGGTGGTGTGGCATCGTAAACAGCTTTGCGCGACCGAATAGACGTTGTTGGGATTTCGCATCCCCAGAGCCACGCTTTGCATGATCCGATGCTCGCGATGCGCCGGTGACTCGCTGAGTCGTGATATTCCCTCGCCGCCGTAATTGTGATGCGAGTCGATCCAATTCTTCGCGGCGCCGTGACACGATTCGCAAGAGACGCCAGCGATCACGTGCGGGGTCTCCGATGCATCGACTTGCTGCGTGTAGTGACAGTTAACACAGCGACCATCGTTTTTGATCGAGCTGATACCTAGCTTCGATGCAATTTGCTGGGCTTCGGGTCGGCGATGCAGTTCTTCAAATGTTCGGCTATGGGGCGTTTGTTTCCAAACCTGGATTTCTGAAGCATGGCACTTCACGCATGATTCATTGCCCAGCACGCCAGCAGGATCGGCGGGCGATGCGACGATCGTCGGCGACTGGGAAGTTGTTGCCGCCGCGACGCGCGAACTCACCGCGTTGATGCACCCGCACGCTGTAATCGTGATGATGAGGAGGCTAGTTCGATAGTTCATGGATCAACTCTCGTCAGCAAAACGGTAGGGCAGCGAAGATCCTCAATCGGGTTGCCGGCGACTCGACCGCCGACACGACTAGGACAACTGATACAAACGTAATGATCGATTCAAGAACGAAAGCTTGGAGCGTCCGCCTAGTGGAAATTTAGGTCAAAAAGCGAGCGGTGGTCTCGGGGGACCTGAAATTTGGGAATCATGGGTGCCTGGCGATGCTTTCTTACCTGTCAGGTCGAGCGGGTCGATCAAGGTTGTTAGAATCGGGGCCGGTCATCCCACTCGATCACCCATTGTTGGAAAGAACGCTCATGCGAAGTTTTGCGATCGCTGCGGTTTTGTTGGCTGCGTTTCAGATCACCGTCCACGCCGATAATTGGCCGCACTGGCGTGGAGCGGGTGGCAATGGCGTCGCCATCGACGGAAATCCTCCGGTGCAATGGTCGGCAACCGAGAACGTCAAGTGGAAAGTTGCGATTCCCGGCGCAGGTTCCGGGTCGCCGGTAGTTTGGGACGATCGCGTCTTCGTGGTCTCAGCCATTCCAACCGGGAAGGCTTCGGGGCGATTGCCGGAACTCGAGTTCGTGACGTTCTGTTTCGATCGCCAAACTGGAAAACTTCGTTGGAAGCAAACGGCGACGGTGGCGACGCCGCATCAACCGACTCATGAGACCAACGGTTTTGCTTCGGCATCTCCCTGTACTGATGGCGTTCATGTTTACGCTCATTTTGGTTCGCGAGGGTTGTATGCGTACACGATGGATGGCGAACTGGTTTGGAAGCGAGACGACTTTGGCGACATGATCACGCGAAACGAATTCGGCGAAGGAAGCTCGCCCACGATCGCGGGCAATAAGATCTTGGTTCCGTGGGACCACGAAGGCGATTCGTTTCTGTATGCACTCGATAAATCGACGGGTGCCACGATCTGGAAGACGCCGCGCGACGAACCGAGTTGCTGGGCAACGCCGTTGGTGGTTCGTTGGAACGGCAAAGAACAAGTCATCATGAATGGTGAGAGAAACGCGAGGGCTTACGATTTGCAATCGGGCACCGAGCTGTGGCGATGCGGCGGTCAAACGCAACGACCCGTCGCCTCGGCGGTCGCCAATGACAAGCTCGTGTTTGTCGGTAGCGGCTTTCGAGGTTCGTTCTTGGGCGCGTTTCGGCCTGACGGTCGCGGGGATATCGAGGGCACGCAGTCCGTCGTTTGGTCCGTGGACCGAGATACGCCGGACATCGCATCGCCTTTGCTCTCAGGCGACCGCTTGTATTTTTACAAGGCAAAGACCGGGCTGCTTTCTTGCGTCGATGCTACTACCGGTCGGCCCCATTACACCGCCGCTCGGATCCCCAACATCACCAGCACCTATGCGTCGCCGATCGCTGCGGGCGGGCACGTGTACTTGACCGGGCGCAGTGGAACCGTGGTCGTGATCGACGACGCACCGCAAATGAAAGTCGTGTCGGTTAACTCACTCGGTGAGGGCGTGGATGCAACGCCAGCGATTGCGAATGACGAGTTGTTCATCCGCGGTGAGAAGCACTTGTTCTGCATAGCGAAATAGGACCGCAGCAGAGCTATCGCATCTTCGAACCGCGAGGCGTCCAATCGGTGATCGTCGGTTGGCCAGACGAGTTGAATTTCAGTTCGCTATCGCATCGCATGTCGGTGTCGTCGCCTCGCAAGCGGACATGCACGATGACACCGTCGCCGTCAGGCGCGTCATCGGCCCATTCGACCGGGACATGAAATCCGGACACCGGATGGTCGCGGACGAGCGTCTGAACTTGGCGACGATTGAAGTCCCAACGTCCGACGAGAGCCTCGTCGCCCGAACGGGTCGGATCAAGAACGACGATGGACAACTCGGCATCAATGTCGAAGTCGCTGATGTTGACCGGTCGTCCGTCGCCGTCGACGGCACCGATCACGATCACCGCGCCGTCGAGCTTGCCATCGGTGTGGTGGCCAGTCGAGAGCGTCGGATGGATGTTCAGTTTTTCTGGTACTCCCGCCTTCGATCCGCTGAAGTTTGGCAACAGGATCTGACCTGGCGGTCGCGCATCTTCGCTGTCTCGCGGTGGCGGAAGAATATCGCCAGGGATAATCGGCGGCACGTCGGTGTCTCGCTTGCCGGGCGGCACGGGCAGTCCAGGTGCGGGTTGTCGAGTCGCCGGCTTCTTCGGTGCTGACGTGATCGGCGCTGGAAGCTCCTGAGCTGGTTGTTCGGGAACCGCCAACTCGTTCGGATCAAGCGGTACGCCGTCGTCGAACATCGGTAGATCAAAATCATCCGATTCGAGTCCTTCACCGAGGTCACGTGTTGAGTGAATTGGTGAGGGTCGATTCGGCGCAGGATCGGCGATCGGGGCATGAATGGACGCCTCGGGCGATGTCGAACGTCGTCCCAACTCGCCCGGATAATCGTGCGGTTTCATGATCGAGGGCGTCGAAATCTTGGCTTCCGAGACTTTTCGTTGGTATTGTTCCAACTGGTCGCGGAGTCGGCGATTTTCGTAGTCGGCGTCGTAAAGCTGATCTTCCAGCACGCGTGATTCGAGCGCCAAACGTTGTTGGTAGAGGTCGCGGTGTGCGCGGTTGCTGCATCCAATCGGCGCAGCGGTAAACGCCAGCGAGATGATCGCGGAGCAAATCAAACGGCGGGACTTCCCTGTACACACCGGCAAATCGATAAAGCGTGAGGCCAAATTCGGAGGCACCCAAAACGGGCGCTCATGAGCTTTCGATTAACAAGCCGACCGCCTCCGGGTCAACTCCGCTTCGCCGGACAGCACCCCTCACTTAGTTGCTGGCATTGCCGGCGACTTCTTTCATCAGCCGATCAAGCACGCCGTTGACGAATCGTGGGCTGTTTTTGTCGCCATATCTTTTCGCCAGCACAATGGATTCGTTGACAGCGACTCGGCCAGGCGTGTCCGAAAAAAGAATCTCATAGCCGCCCAGCCGTAAAACATTTCGGTCGATCACCGGCATCCGCGGCAAAGTCCAATTGGTGGCGAGTTTCGCGAGGTGTTCGTCGATCTGGGCACGATGCGCCAGCGTGCCTTGAAAGAGCTCATTCGCGAACTCGGTCAGCGCCTTTCGACCCTGCATCCGCGAACGAATGAATCGTCGGGCCGAGTCGGCGTCGCGGGTATCGTTGATGTCCGCTTCGTACAGCAATTGCAGTACGATCTCGCGGGCGCGGCGGCGAGTGGACATGCGATCTAACGGGCGGTTCGAGAAGAGGTGCGGGTTGGGCGAGCATCGTGTCGCGAGGTGCGGATTGTAAACGGTCCCAGGCCGAGCGCGTATCGGGGCGGGAACGCGACAGGCAGTCTGACCCGTGACTCAGCCGCCGGAATTTACGGGTTGATCGTCAATCGGCCCCGCATTCCCGCGCGGGCCCGCTGAGCCGGGTTCTCAACCGTGGCCCACAATCGAGCTTGCCCGGTGACCGGGTGCAGTTCGGGTGACACGTAGGTGACTTTGCCGACGAACGGTTTGCCGGGTTCAGAATTGCCGTCGGTGACCGACGGATGGAACGCGATTGATCGACCAACCAATTCACTTCCATAGAGCTGACCGTCGACGAAACATTCAACTCGGATCGGGTTCAATTTAATCACGCGGACCAGCGGCTTGCCCGCCTCAACCCATTCGCCCGGCTCGACGGCGACCTCAGCGATTTGACCGCTGACGGGAGCTTCAACGGCGTGCCGCGTCAATCTCGCGAGTCCGATCTTAGCCGCCGCGGCTTTTTCAGTGGCGTTGGCCTGCGCGACGCGAAGTTCGTGTTCGGCTTGTTCGATCGCCAGCCGTGCTTGATCGACAACCAACTGTTGCTTAGCGATTTCGGTGTCGCTGATGGCGCCGGCGAAACCCTGGTTTGCTTCCAGACTTTGTTCCAACTCGCGAATGCGGACTTCAAGAGTTCGTTTGGCATAGCGAGCATCGACATCGTTATCAGCCTCCATGCGCGCGGCCTCAAAAGCCGCCTGCGATGCTTCATACTCGGTGCGAACTTGTTGGTCATCGAGCTGGACCATGCGATGCCCGACCTCGACAAGCTCTCCTTCGGAAACCAACACCTCCGAAACAACTCCGGCGATCGGCGCGGCGACAAACGTGTTTTGAATCAACGAGAGTTGCGCATCTTCGATCTCAATCTTGACCTTCTTAGGATTGGCTTCCTCGGCCGAAGCGATGGATGGATGTCCGAAGAGTCCCAGCCCGACGCCTAGAAGTGGAGCAAACAAATGACGAGAAAATGGCAAACGCATGATACCAACGGCGTTATCAGAAACAAAAATGAGTTCGAAGTGTCCGCCAGGCTCGAAATGGCGATACGGACAGTAGAGTAGTCTAACGGAGACCCGTCGAGACGAATTCCCCGGGGATCAGGTATTCGGGCGAATCCCGCCACGTCAACGCCCCAACACGACATTCAGCAGTGGTGATCCCAACGCGATCAATCCGATCGCGACGGAACCGACCGAGACCACAAGCACTCCCGCCGCAGCCATATCGAGCGCGCGGCCGATGCGTTCGTCGCGGCCCGGGTGTAAGACTCTCACCAATTCTTCGATCGATGAATTGAACAGCTCGGCCGATACGACGACCGAGATCGAAGCGATCAGCATTGCCCATCGCCAACTCTCGATTCTCAACCAGGCGGAAACGGCAATCACCGCGATGGCCATCGGTAGATGAACGGCAAAGCTGGATTGAGTTTTCACGGCATGCGTCAGGCCAGCAAACGCAGCGGCAAACTTGCGAGCCCAACCGCCCTGGTGATCGCTCATTCGAGACCTTCGACGCCCGGCGGTGGGATCAACTGACCACCGATCCGCCCAAGTTTTGGTTTCGGCCAGAATCTCGGCTCAATGCCGAACTGGAAGCCGACGTTATCACGGCCCGAGTCGACGACGACGCCCAATCGCAACAGCACCGATTCGCCGATTCGCGTCAGTGCTAACGACTGTCCGACGTTACCGGTTTCGCCAAAGTCATAGGTCGTACCTGCCTGCGCGATCCACTTCTCGTTCAAGCGATAGTCGATCGTGCTGCGCAAAACAGTACTGCTAATCGGCCCTTCTAAAGACAGCAGGCCGACGTACAAATCGCCGACACCGGGCCGACTGGTACGAACACCGCCGCTGATCGATCGCAGGCCATCATCAAAGAAGTCAAAGTAGCCATCGCTCAGCAACGTCACGCGATCGCCGATGTTGTACTGCATGTCGTAAAGTGCCGGGCCGATGGTTTCACCAAAGTTATCTCGATCCGCATCGGGGAAGATCAACAGATCAACGTCAAACTGAAAGAGATCCACGATCCTTTCGATTCCCGGCAATCCACGCTTGGTCTGCCATCGCTGATGAACACCGAGTCGAAACTGTTGCAGATCGTCGACGATTACGTCACTGGGGTTGGCGATCAGTCCTTGGAATCCTTGACGGAATGCGTAGTTGCGAGGGTCAAAACGAACCGGCAATGTGCCACCGTAGTTTTGCGTAATGAATCGGCGTCGAAACTGTTCTTGCGCGTTGTCGTCGAGCGGATCGTAGTAGGGAACGTCGTCCAAGTTCGTGTCGCTGTCCGCGTACAAATACTCGGCCGTCCATTCAACCTTGTGCGCCAGGCCACGAACATTCAGCAAACTGCTTTGAATCGACGGGTCAACACTCCACATCGGCAGCGTCGCCCGCACGCCCGCTTGACCAACCAAACGAGTCAACGAATCACCGTTAGCGGCTTCGCCATAATGGGACGCTTCGCCACCGATACTGGGAACGATCTTCAAGACCCCCAAAGCGACCGGCAGCGATAGTTCATGCTGCGTCGTCGCCACGACGCCTCGGCTATCGATCTCGCCGGGCAGGGGCGAGTACAGAGCGGCTTCGGCGGGATCTTCGGGCAAGTCGGCCACGTTGAGCCGCTGGTAACCCACCGAGTTGTGCGCCGAATAGCTAAGTCGGTCGCCCAGCAACGATCCGCCCAACAGATAATGATCCAGTTGAGGGAGCTGCTCGGTCTCGGTGTAGAAGTCGTTTGTCTGCACGTTGGCGGACAAATCAAACATGTTTCCGTAGTAGTATTTGCGCAGTCGCAAGGCGTTGCGGTGATCGACATCCTGATCCCACTCGTTCTCGAAGTACTGTTCGAGGAAATTACGATCGCTCAGGTATCCCGCTTCGGCAATGAACTCGAAATCGTTGGGCAGATAATGGCGATGTCGCAACAACGCACGCCCGCGCGTCTCGGTTTCGGGAACCAGATTGCGACGATCACTGCCCAGATTGTCTCGGCCAGTATCGTAAATGCCCCATACATCCAATTCGCCTTTGACCGGGCCCGGCACGCCCAACAATCCTGGCAACGTATAGTCGAGTGCGGTGCCCAGCGCCGGCCCGCGATCACTCAGGTAATCCGTCGACAATTCCCAATCGACACCCGGCGGCGGGTTGTCGACGCCGAATAGCTGGAACAAGTCGAAGTCAACCATTGCTCGAGTTCCGAAGTTGCTGTCGTTACCAATGCTTGCACCGGTGACGTAGTAACCCGGCTTCAGCAAGCTGGAGGAGAAGTTCGGCCAATACAGAATCGGTACTCCACCGGCGTACACGAAGTTATTGCTGCTCTCGACGAATGGATCTCGCTCGACGCTCTGACGTCCGGTCGCCGGATCAACGACCAGTCGTTGACGATCGGTCAATTGCAATTGTTCACTCTGCAACCAGTATCGCGGCACGCCCATGCGGCTGGTCGTCAACGCCGCATCGAAGGCGCGGTAGTTTCCGCGATTGATCTGTTGCAACACTTTCGACTTGAGCCGTACGACGCCCTGATAGTCCGGTACGGTCGTGATCGCCTCGGCATCCAAAATCATGCCGACCTCTTTGCTGATGTTGAAGTACATCGAGTCGGCATAGATGATGCGTTCACCTTGCCTGAAGACGATGTCGCCTTCCAAGTACAACTCGCCGTCGGCTTGCGAGAAGTCCGCCGATCCGTTGAACAGATTCGCCAGCAACGGGAACCAGCCCACGACTCGATCGGCCGACAACGAGATCGTTCCCAAGTCCATGAACTGGCCATCGGGCAGTTGGGCGGAGACATCGCGAATCAGCAGCGTCACACCGCCGCGAAAGATCAGCGCACTTTCATTGATCTCGGGTCGATCGATCGTCGAAAATTGTGGCGGCGTCGATGCTCCACGCGCCAAAATCTCGACGCTGCGAGTTCCCCCGCCCAGGAAAAACTGCATCCCGCCGGTCGTCGCACCGTCCGCCATTGTGATCGGTCGGGGACCGACTTGTGGCGGGCTGATGATCGGGTCGGTGAATTGGACTTGCTGGACAGAGTCAACCTGTGTGCTGCCTTGGTTGAATTCACTTGCCTGAACATCGTCCGGCGGAAGGTATCGTAATAAGTCAGGCTCGTCCGTCGGCTTGCGAAGGAAAGTCGGCGATTGAATCTGTGGATCCATCAATGTTCGCACCGAGAAAGTCATCGGATCGGATGACTTGCCTGTCGACAGCATTGCGCCCGCGACCACCACACGACAGCGGATATCACCAGCTTTACCATCGGTGACCAACAAGATCGAATCGGCCGTGATTTGTCTGCCGCCATGAGTCAGACGACAATCACCTTGCAGCAGCGACGCATCGGAGGTTCCGATTTGCCAGCGCGCGACGCTGTTGCCGCTGACCTTGATCGGATCGTGACTGATCGATTCGTCGTCCAATTCCTCGGTCGCGATCGACTGTGAAAATGCCCGTTCTCCATTGCAACTGATCGCCACAAATAGCGTCAACATCAGCGCAGCAGTGAACGCAGAAAATGACGGATTCCGCCAAAGTCTGCGAATGAGCGTTTCAGTCGTGGCTTCCTTGCCGACCAAAAGCGTCGATTCCCTCCGAGTTGGTGATGCCGATCGATAGGCAGTAACGGTCGGAGTGTACGAATTGAAATCTGCCGGTCACAACTCCGAATAGCCGATCCGATCTCAATAAATTCAGAGGATCTGGAAGATAGCCACCGTGGAACGCTACATTCAGGCGTGAAACAGATGACCCCTATGCTTACGCGATCACGGCCCAACTTCGGCGGAGTTGATCCCGGTCGGTTTGTATCGCGAGAGCAATCGGAATACTTCGTCCAGGTGACGCCGGATGAGATCCGACCAAACGCCGTACCCGGCGTCGTTGAGGTGCAGTTTGTCTTCCACGAAGTACTCGGCGCGAGGCTTGCCGGCCGGATCCAAAAAATGTTCGGCTGTGTTGACGAAGAATACCATCGGTGTCGATAACGCAATCTCTCGAATACGGGCATTGAGTTCGCGAATTCTGGGCCAATGTTCGAGACGCTTGTTAGTCGGCGTGACCTCGATCAATAGCACCGGTGCCTCGGGTTGATGGCGTTGCGAGACATCAATGATGTGTCGAATCCATCGCTCCACTTGTTCGGGCGTGTGATCGTCAGGGTCACCCGAGATGTCATTGGCGACAAAAACGACGAGGGCTCGATAATGGTGAGGATGAACCAGTCGCTCACAAAAGACGGCAAGGTCGCTGTACTTCGCTCCGCCATACCCGCGACGGATCACAGGGTAGGGAGCCATATCGACATCAATATTTTTCCACAATCGAATGCTGCTGCTTCCAATCAGCAGAATCTCGCCGGAGCGATGTGATTGCGTCGCATCGAGCTTCTCGAGCGAGACTATCTCCGTTTCCCATTTTTTGATTGCCTCGCTACGAACCGATTCTTCGATGCCGGAGGTGCCACTCTTTACAGTCGCCTCTTGCGACCAGCAGCATGCGGTCCCAACGATCGTGCACGCCATCAAAATTTCAAGTCGCCACAACATATCGTTCACTTTGTTTTCGATTCGGGTCGGCATCGCATTACAGCGTCTGGGTCGAACGAAAACTATGATTGCTTGGCCGGCGGCATACAAGACGCTTCCGAAAGACCAGGCCAGAATCGAACTGACATTGCGGGTCGACCTCGATCCCGCCGCTCACCAATACGCCGCTGGTCTGTGAAAGGCCGCTGGTTGGGACGCCGGCACTCATGCCGCGATTTCGGCCAGCGGCGAGCGTGAGTGATCGTCGATCATTTGTCGATGCTCGATGCGTTCAAAGGATGGACATTCGCGAAGTCTTCATGTCCAATTTTTGTTGCGACATCCCTCGTGGCGGGCTCGACCCACAAACATGAGGAACTCAGGCTCAATGAAACTCGAACTTTCCTTCCATTCTGCAAACCACGATGCCAAGATTCCCTGCTTTGCTGTTCTGCGTGCTGATGTTGAACGCGTCGTTGCCGGCGCAGTCGACCCCGACGGACGCTGATCAGAAACTGACGTCCATCTTGGACGAGGTCTGGGACTTCGAACTGACCGAGCACCCGATGCTTGCCACCAACGTCGGCGACCCGCGTGGTCAAGACCGTTTGGGCGACGACAGCATCCAGGCGATCGACAGGCGGGACGCCAAACGATCAGCGTTTCTGGCTGAGTTGGTTGCGATCGAAGCCGACTCGCTGACGGAGTTTCGTCGAATCGACCAAGAGTTGTTGAGGCTGCGATTGGAAGGTCAGTTGGCCGATCATCGCTTCCAAACGCATCTGATGCCGATCAACAATCGCGAAGGATTCCATATCGGGTTTCCGGAACTCTCGCGCGAGATGAACCTGAAGACAACCAACGACTTCAAAAACTATGTCGCCCGATTGCGAGATTTTGACCGCTTTACCAGCCAGCAGATCGATTTACTACGTCTGGGGATCAAGTCTGGTCTGACTCAGCCCGCGGTCGTGATGCGAGATTCGGTCGCACAAGCGTCTGCACACGTCGTGGACGATCCGAACGAATCGTTGTTGATGACCAACATTCCCACGCAAACTCGCGAGTCCCTCGGCGATGAAATTTGGAATGGGATTGCCGATCAAATCCGCGACGCGATCCGAACGAGCGTGGTGCCATCGTACAAGCGGTTCGCTGAATTTCTAACGAAGGAGTATGTGCCGGCTTGTCGCGGGTCCATCGGCGCGTCCGCGCTACCGCGAGGCGGTGAGTTCTATCGCGATCGAATTCTCCGGTTCACCACGCTGCAACTGACGCCGGACGAGTTGCATCAAACAGGCATTCAAGAAAATGCGAGAATTCGTCAAGAGATGGAATCCATTGTGAAGGCCACTGAATTTGATGGTGACTTGAACACGTTCGTCAAATACTTGCGCACCGATCCGAAGTTTTATGCCAAGACATCGGAGGAACTTCTCCAGCACGTCGCATTGATTCTGAAGACGGCCGACGGGCGTTTGCCAGACTTATTTGGTCGCCTGCCGCGTACCCCCTATGGCATCCGCGAAATCCCCGCGCACATCGCGCCGCAAACTACTTCCGCTTACTATTGGCCGCCATCGACGGATGGAAAACGCGCCGGCTTCTACTATGTCAACACGTACAATCTTTCCTCTCGTCCACTGTTCGAGTTGGAATCATTGTCGCTGCACGAAGCGGTTCCCGGTCACCATTTGCAGTTGGCACTTCAAGCCGAGTTGACAGAACTGCATCCAATCAGCCGCGAAAGCAATTTTACCGCGTTCATCGAAGGATGGGCGCTGTATAGCGAACGGCTGGGAAAGGAGATCGGCTTTTATCAAGATCCGTACCAGGATTTCGGACGCCTGAGCATGGAAGCTTGGAGGGCCAGCCGGTTGGTCGTCGATACCGGTATCCATGCACAAGGTTGGTCACGTGAACAGGCGATCGAATACTTGAAATCAAATACCGCGTTGAGCGAACACAACGTCGTCGCGGAAGTCGATCGGTATATCGGCTGGCCGGGTCAGGCACTGGCTTACAAAACAGGCGAGCTGGCCATCACTCGACTGCGACGAAAAGCGGAATCAGAATTGGGCGACAAGTTCGACATCCGATCCTTTCATGACCGCGTGCTTCAGGCGGGTTCGATTCCGTTGCCGTTGCTCGAAAAAAGAATAGATTCTTGGATTCGTGAACGATTGTCACCGTAAGCAACGAGGGGAAAAGAATCATTTCTAATTCTCCCTGATTGGCCTATACTGCGTGGCCCCAACGATTCGTGATCCCCGTGTCGTTCCCGCCTCGCCAATTTCACGATTCCGTTCCGGCATCGATCTGCTATGTCGTTTTGCTCTCTCCAAGTCGCCCGCAACGCTACAAAATCGTTCATCGTCCGAGTTGTGGTTGCGATGTCAGGGTTGACGTTGATCACCGTCTCGGCGGACGGCGCTGAATTGCCGTCATCAGTTGATGGCTTTATCAAAGGCAAGTGCATTGATTGTCACGATGGAGTCGGCGGTGAAGGCGGTTTTGACGTTGCAATGCTCGGTTCGGACTTGTCGGATCGGAAGACGATGGATCGATGGGTTCGCGTGTTTGATCGTGTCGAGCGAAATGAGATGCCGCCGCCGGACAGCGATGCGTTGGATCGAGACGATGTGAAGACGTTTCTGGATCAGACTTCGGATTGGTTGAAGTCATCACAGCAACAAACATTCGATCAGATCGGGCGGGTTCGGTCGCGTCGACTCACGAATCATCAAACCGAACGAACGCTGCAAGATTTGTTTGGGATCGATGTTCCTTTGGCGAACGCAATGCCTCAAGAACCGCGAACCGACGGCTTCACAGGTTTGGCGGACCACCAATCGATTTCACATTTTCAAATGGAGTCTCATCTTCAAGTCGTCGACGCAGCTCTGGATGCGGCCTTTCAACGCATCACCGAAACGAGTCAGACATATCGACGTGAGTTCACGGCAACGGACCTCGCCCGAAGGAATGCTCGGCAACGATGCCGCGATCCTGAAATGATCGATGGCAAAGCCGTTGTTTGGTCTTCTGGTTTAGTGTTTTACGGTCGCATCACTTCGACCCGAGTCCCGGCGGACGGGACTTATCGAATCACGTTCACTACCTCTGCCGTCAATCAGCCGGCTGATCACGGCGTCTGGTGTTCCGTTCGTCGCGGCTTTTGCGAATCAGGCGCGCCGCAATTGCCTTGGATAGGATCTTTCGAGGCGACGACGCAACCGTCGGAGCATTCGTATGTGGCGTGGATTCCAAAAAACAACATGGTCGAGATCCGACCCGGCGACGAAACACTTGCGAAAGCAAAATTTCGCGGCGGACAAGTCGGTTCCGGTGAGGGAGAACCGCAGCACGTTCCTGGCGTCGCGCTGCATTCAATGGTGATCGAAAGAATCTTGTCGACCGAGGACATCGACCGTACGCACCGATACCTGTTTGGTGACTTGAACATAGTGCTTGACCCGAAGTCGAACCAACTTCGGCTCGCCAGTGATGACCCCGGCAAAGATGTCGCACGCCAAATCAAGCGGTTTGCTTCACGTGCGTTTCGTAGGCCAGTGTCCGAGGACGAATTGCGACCGTTTTTGGATTGGGCGAGTACATCGATCCGAGAAGATGAAGATCCCATTGAAACGCTTCGCGCCAGCTATCGAGCGTTACTGTGCTCGCCGCGATTCATGTACTTTGTCGAGCCGGCTGGTCAGCTCGACGATTATGCTATCGCGACGCGATTGAGCTACATGCTGTGCGGCAGCATGCCCGATTGGGCTTTGACGCAACTTGCTCGCGACGGAAAGCTGAGAGATCCGAATGTGCTCGATGCCGAGGTTGATCGTTTGCTCGGTGGATTTCACGGAGCGAACTTCGTACGAGATTTTTCCGACCAATGGTTGGACATGGCCGATATCGATTTTACGGAACCTGACCCCAAGCTCTATCACGACTTTGACATCGTCGTCCAAAACGCGATGATCGAGGAAACGCATCAGTATCTACTTCATTTGCTGAAGAATGATGCACCGGCAAAGTCGCTGATCAAATCGAACTTCACCTATTTGAACAGCCGACTAGCGAGGTACTACGACATTGATGGCGTCGAGGGTGATGAACTTCGCAAAGTTGTCTTGACCCCCGATTCGCATCGTGGCGGGCTGTTGGCCCAAGGCGCGGTATTGAAGGTGACGGCGAACGGAACCAACACATCGCCCGTTCTTCGTGGGGTGTGGGTCTCGGAACGAATTTTGGGAGTGACGATTCCGCCGCCGCCGGAAAACGTGCCAGCCATAGAACCCGATATCCGTGGAGCCCGAACCATCCGCGAACAATTACAGAAACATCTGTCGGATGATTCATGCAGCGCATGTCATCGACACATTGATCCGCCCGGCTATGCGCTGGAGAACTTCGATGCCGCGGGTCGATGGCGCGATCAATACTTGCAAGTCAGCAAAGGAAAGCGAAGTCGCGGATTGCCGGTCGACCCGAGCTTCGTGTTAGCGGATGGTCGAGCGTTCGGTGATTTTGATGAGTTTCGCGATCTTGTCTGCAAGGACATCCGACCGGTCGCGAGAAACTTTGCTTCGCAATTGATGGTATACGGTACCGGGCGGGCAATCGAGTTCGCAGACCGAGACGACATCGAGTCAATCGTCGATCGTACCAAAGTAGAAAACTACGGCATCCGCTCGCTGTTGAAAGCGGTCGTGGCCAGCCCCACATTTTTGAGCAAATGAAATGTCGCCTTTGAAACGAGTTCACTTCAATCTTCGGCACGCACTCGATCGCAGGACGGTTTTGCGGGGCAGCGGTGTTGCCATGAGCTTGCCTTGGTTGACCGCAATGCGTCCTTCATTTGCCGCATCGGAAACAACGGCGGCGCCAAAACGATTTGTGGCGATGACATTGGGACTCGGTTTGGTCGCGGAAAACCTATTTCCGAAGCAGTCGGGCGCCGACTACGTTGCCTCGCCGTATCTCGAATCGATCCAGGATTTGCGGAACAAACTGACAGTGATTTCGGGAGTATCCCATCCGGGTGTCAAAGGAGGTCACCGAGCCGAAGCCAGCATCCTTAGCGCGTCGCCCATCGGTTTATCCGGCAGCGGATCGAACTCGATATCCGTGGATCAGTTGATGGCGAAGCATCTCGGCGACTCGACTCGGTTCCCTTCATTGGTATTGAGTACCAGCGGATCGACGAGTCCTTGTTACACCGAAAGCGGCGCAATGATTCCGCCGGAAGACAGCGCATCACGATTGTTCGCGAAACTCTTCATTGATGAATCGCAAAGTGAGCAATCAAAGAACGCAAAGCTCGCCAGCCAGGGCCGCAGCATCATGGATCTCGTCGGCGAGGATGCGAAGTCGCTGCAGCGAGATCTTGGGTCCGGAGACCGTGATCGACTCGATGCGTACTTCACCAGCGTGCGGCAACTGGAAAAGCGGATGGAAGAAAACGAAAAGTGGGCAAAGCTTCCCAAGCCGAAAGTCGATGCCCGTCCGCCGATCGATATCAACAACCCCAACGATGTTATCGGCCGTCAAAAGACGATGTGCGAAATCATCAAGCTGGCGCTCCAAACGGACTCGTCGCGTTTCATCAGCCTGCACATTCCCGGTGCCGGTGGCGTGATCCCGATCGAAGGTGTTGACGAGGGATACCACAACCTCAGCCATCATGGTTTAGACGAAGAAAAGCTCGCACAACTTGCACTGGTCGAGCGCGCGATCGTGGGCCAGTGGGGCGAGTTCGTGCGAGATCTCAACGTAGACCAAGAGTCGGATTCAACGCTGTTGGACAACACGCACGTTTTGTTAACCAGCAATTTGGGCAACGCTTCCAATCATGACAACCGTAACATGCCCGTGCTGGTCGCCGGCGGCGGATTACGCCATGCGGGTCACCTAGCGTTTGATCGTGAAAAGAACTATCCGCTGCCCAATCTGTTTGTTTCATTATTGCAAAACATTGGATTGGAAGTTGATCAGTTTGCGACAAGCACGGGAACGATGACGGGCCTTTAGCCGATCAACCAATCGACGATTCTTGCACTGTTACCTTCGAAAGCCCAACCATGAATTTTGATCGACGTTCGATGCTCCGAACTTCCGCGATTGCGGTCGTCGGTTTAGGTATGCCGAAGTTTGCCGCAGCAGTCGAAGGAAAGCAGCGAAAGTTCACTATGGCGTTGAGGTGCGGTTCAATCGGCGTTGACGCTGATCAACGCGAAGCGATCGAGTTGGCAATCAAGAACGGATTCGAGTCGGTTACCCCCGAACCAAATTATCTCGGCAAAATTTCGGAGAATGAGCGCACCGAAATGGCTAAAAGCATGCACGAGAAAGGACTGGTTTGGGGCGCTGCCGGGTTGCCGGTCGAATTTCGCAAAGACGAGACGACCTTCCAGAACGATCTCAAACAACTGCCCGCCTTGGCGTCGGCCATGCAGGATGCCGGAGTGACCCGAGTCGGTACCTACTTGATGCCTTGTCACGATGATCTGACTTACGTTGAAAACTTCCGGCAACATGCGGATCGACTACGCCAGTGCGCGAACATTCTTGGTGATTGCGGCCAGCGGTTTGGAATGGAATACGTCGGGCCAAAAACGCTTTGGACATCCAAGCGTTATCCGTTCCTACATTCGATGGCAGAAACGAAGGATTTGATCGCAGAAATCGGACTCGACAATGTCGGCTTCATTCTGGACAGTTGGCATTGGTACACGGCTCACGAAACGGCGGAGGATATTCGCACGTTGACCAATCAAGACATCATCGCGTGTGATCTGAACGACGCGCCGAAGGGATTGGCGATTGACCAACAGTTGGACAATCGTCGTGAGCTGCCGATGGCGACCGGTGTGATTGATCTGAAAACATTTTTGAGCGAACTGGTCACGCTCGGTTACGACGGACCTGTGCGAGCAGAACCGTTCAATCAACCGCTTGCCGCAATGAACAATGCCGACGCGACCGCGACGACCGCCGACGCAATGCGAGCAGCGTTTGCTTTGATCGGCGGATGATTTGCTTGTCCAATCATCCGCTTATTTCGTGGCGGATGGATCTTTCAAGTCATAGTCGCTCGGTCGAAGACCGACGATGAACTTGTTGAAACCAAAGGGCGTTGGTCGGTAATCACCCACGATCGAAACGTCGGAGTCCGGTTTGATCTTCGACTCAATTCCGAGGCACCAGTAAGCAGCGTTCGCCAGCATCCGTCGAACACCCTCGCTGGGAAGATCGTCTGCCGATCCCATCGTCGTCGTGAACACACGTCCGCCGTTGTACGTTCGTGTCCATGCGATCGGCATCATCGGGTCATTGCGATCGTCGGTCACGGTTTCATCGTTGGGACTCATCCCTGCAAGTATCTGTCCCAGCACGACTGCGTGACCGTCGCCCGACAACGGCAACTCAACGCGATAGACATCGGTCGGTCCCCAAACGTCACCTGACTTGATGCCTTGAGTGATTGCGTGATCGGCATCGGCCACGATTCCACGAGTGGATTCTTTGCCGTGATTGCCATGGTGAGCGACCCAAGTTTCGCCAAATACGCGTTTGCCAAAGCCGCCCGCAAACTCACCTTCCGAATTGTTCCAGGTATAGCGGGCGAAGTTTCGATCAGCCGGAATGTCGAACGGGTGCGTTGAAGTTCGCAAGCCCATCAGCGGTCGTCCGGCTTCGACATAGTCCAAAATCATTTGCATCTGATCATCGGGCAGATTGCGAAATCGAAGGCCAAGAACGACCAGATCCGCTGAATCAAGTGTTTCCAGACGAGGAATGTTGGCGACATGATCGGGGTTGATGAGCCCTGTTTCGGGATCGATCGCGAACAGCACCGTGCATTTGAATCCGTGGTGCAGCGAGAGGATTTTTGCCAACTGTGGAAACGCTTCTTCGCTGCGATACTCGTGATCGCCGGAAACCAACACGATGTGTTTGCCGGCACCAGGTCCGTCGCCGCCCGGAAATTCGAGCCAGGGATCGCTTTTAGTCGCTTCGACCGACACCGCTGCGCCGTAGATCGAATGGCTGACGTTTCCGCCGGCTCGCAAGTAGGCGATCAGGTCGACGATCTCTTCCTGCGTGAAGGTGTCGAGTAGCCCCGATGGCATCATGCTTGTTTCAGCGGGTCGAGTTTCTTCGATCGTGTCACGATTGACCTGAGTTTGGTTCGCGGGATCGAGCATATTGGTCATCACGGCCAAGTTCTTGCCGTGCATGTTGACGATCCGCCCAATGATCACGCGGCCGTCATCGGTCAAGAACTGAGTCGCGCCGTATTGGTCGCTAATCACTTTACTGGGTTCGATCATCGAAACCAGCAGGTCGCGTTGATTGAATCGACCTCCAGCAGCCGTCAAATCAGGACCAAGGATGCCACCCTGATAACCCATGCGGTGACACTTGTAGCACTGCGCCGCGGCAAAAATTTCTTTGCCGCGATCAAAGTTCGGTACGTGGCTGTCATCGGTTGCGGCCGTCAGCAAATCATCGACGGTCCACTGCTTGACCAAAGGTCGTGGCGGAAGCGTGGTTTCTGACTCCGAAGCCTTAAGCGGATTGATCACCGCGGCAAGTTCTTGCTGCATCGAGTCGGGGAGTCGTTTGATTGCTTCTTTCTTGATGTTGTCGATGAAACCGCCGAACGACATCCCGCCGCGAGCCGACTGAATGTCACTGAACCACGTGAAGTATTGGCGATGAAGTTCAGGGTTCCAGCCCTTTTTCATCCCTCGCAAAATCAGCGCATAGTGGATTTGATTTTCTTGGCTCGGCGAAGAAGCCATCTCGTGAACGATCTTGGCGGTCGACTTTCCCGATCCCAGGTACACGAGCACTTGCGCGAGTTCGCGGTCAACTTCGTTGTTGCCGGTGGGAAATTCATCGCCGAGTTGACCCAATATCGGCGCACCCTGCATCGGGTTGATGCCGCCCAATCGGAGGGCGACCAGGCCGTAGGCTCGCAAAAGATCGATCCGTTCGCTTCCGGAAAGCGAGTCCCACATCAGCCCCGTCAACGCTTCGAGGGCTGCTGCTTTCTCGCCTTCTTCACCGCAGCGAGCCAGCGCGACGACGCCCAAAATTCGAGCCTGTCCACTGGCGAGCGAGACGACCTGCTCGCGCCAACTTTCAACCGGTTGATGTTCGAGAGCAATCCTGGCGGCGAAACGCGTGGCGCGATCGGCTTGAGACAGATTGTCCAAAATGAACGGCAACGCCGTTCCCGATGGCTCGCCCAAATGCAACGCCTCGAGTTGGTGGCGAACGTCGCGAAGTTGCTGCGCATCCGAATCGGCGTCGGCAGCTTGTTTCAAATTCGTCTCCGACGCAACCGTTGGTTCCCCCACATACTTGACTCGGTACAAACCGCTTTGCGCTTCGCGACCGCCAATCGTGAAGTACATCAATCCGTCACCGGGATGAACCAGAATGTCGGTGACGGGCAACGGAGCCGCGGTGGCGAATGTTTCGTAAGTGCCGGTATAGGAACTGCCATCGGGTGTCAAGTGAACCGCGTGGATGTTGCCGTAGCTCCAGTCGCAGATGAAGAGCGTGTTTTGGTACTTCTTCGGAAACTTGGCTCCGTATCCGAAGCAAATTCCGGTAGGTGATCCCGGGCCGATATTGACGGCAGCGCCGAACGAGTCGGGGTAGTAGGCCGGCCATTTACCGGTGCCGTTGCGCCAGCCGAATTCGGCGCCGCTGATCACATGATTGACTCTCGTCGGGCGATACCACGGCGTACCAACGTCCCATTCCATATCGGCGTCGTAAGCAAACAGTTCGCCGTCACGATCGAACGCGATGTCATACTCGTTACGGAAACCTGTCGCGACCAGCTCGATGTCGCTGGCGTCAGAATTGAACGACAAAATAAAACCGCCGGGTCCGAGTCGGTCTGCGTTGTGTCCGCGAGCGTCGGGCATCCGTCCGAGCAAGTGATCTTCGTCCCAATGCCGGGGAACCCGACTGCGAGTGACGTTGTCCGGAAGGTTCGTATTGTTGCCCGCGCACATCACGATGCGTTCGCCGTCGGGCGTCAAGATCATGGCATGCGGGCCGTGCTCGGATCCGCCGTTGAGCGGAATGATGTGCTCTTTCTTGTCGTACTGATCGTCACCGTCGGTATCGGTCAATCGCCAAACACCGGAAGGAAAGTCTCTTGAGTTGACGTTGGCGTAAAGCGACCCGAAGGCGCACAGCAATCCTTGCGCGCCTTCGAACTCGATCGTCAACTTTTCGACCTTCGCTTGTTCACCACTAACGTCGATTCGATACAGCCCGCCATACTGGTCGCAGGCGATCAGTCGGCCCTTCGGATCCACGGTCAAACTGACCCAAGACCCTTGTTGGTCACCAGGCACCTCGTAAACCAATTCGGCGGCGAAGCCCTCGGCAAGCTTGATCTCGCTGGTGGGGGTAACGCCCAGGCCACCGGCCCACGAAGCGGGACACAAGTGTGCAAACGCAAAGATCGTGACGAACAACGACATCAAGGGGGAACGCATCGGGGGTGGGCCTTTTCGCAAAAGTGGGCGAGCTTTAGAGGTAGCTTGAGTTCCAATGATAACCATCTAGGGGACGGCGATCCAACGCTCGGTTGGTCGCGGGCGATTGTAGCATGACCTGGCGACAATTCAGACTGCCGCTTTTGTTATGTTGAAGAGTCATTTATCTTTCGTCTTTCGTCGTTCAACCACGGAGAGAATTCAATGCCATTTCTCGTTCGAGACTCAGCCCAATTGCAGCGTTCGGTAGGTTGGGACCGAACAGTGGCATCGGACCCCGCCGAACAGGAACTGCTGCAAAGTTACATTGCGTTCCAGATGGCGTCGGCCGGTCTGTCGCCGCCGGATGTGCCGAGCGCCGCGAATTCCATGGCTGTGTTTTCGGCGGGGATTCTGAACAGTTTGAAAGAAAAGAATCGTCTGCTCACCGAGCACCGGGCGCCGGTCGATAGTCGGCTCGAGTCGTTCCTCAAAGCAATGTTTCGAGACGAAATCGGCGACGCTCCGCTGAGGTTGCCCAGCCGATCGTTGACGCTGGATCGACACGGCATGGCGCGTGAACTGAGCCTGCCGGTTGGCGGTGACAGTTATAAAAATGACTTGGTTGAAACTCATCGCTGCCTCAACGGTGTGCTCAATAATCCGAGTGCGGATCGGCGCACCACGGCCGGTACTTTTCACGTCGTCGAAGGTGGATTACCGATCCCGGGTGACAAGCGGGCCGTGCCGAAGAATGTGTTTGTCAATCTCTTTCGGGCGGCGATGAATCCGCCCGATTCGCTGATGGAACTTCCGTATTCATCGCGATCCAATCACCTTGCTCACACTTGGGTTTCGCTGCTGCTAAGGCCGATGGTGTGCCCGGCGGTGCCTGGATATTGCGAAGCGAAGTCGTTGGAGGTTCGTTTCTTCGCACCCGGCGCGTTGGTGAGCAACCTCGACTTCGTCGAGTCGATTTTTGGAAACGCCGGTGACCCGTTGATCGCGGCCAACGATGCCAGCCTTGATGTTCACGGCTGGAGCGGCCACACCGGATGCGTGATCTTGGCAACGCATCTGATCAAGTTGACCAAAAAGGAACTCGGCTTACCGTCGTACGATCAAGCGACCGATCGTCAACGTCGCGACAAGATGTGCTGGAAAGACGCGGACGAGAAATATAACGACGGTGGTGCGTTTAAGATCACATGCCGTGACGCATCCGGCGTGATGGTGACGTTGATTGCTGACAACTACTACGGCTACTGCAAAAAGGAAGTCAAAACTCAGATCAGCTTTGCCGCCAACTTGATGGGCAACGTGGAAGAAGAGCACGCCGGCGGCGCGCTCGCGTTTGCGTCGTACTCGTTGGGCGAAGACTTCCAAGTCAATAGCCGTCGATTCAACGGAAGCACTTTCGATGAGATGGCAACGATGTACTCGTCGTTCATCGACGTGCAACCGGAGGGCTACGGCATCGACAAGAACGACCCGACCGTGATTTACATTCCCGAATCGGCGCGAGCGACGCTGAACGAGAAGTGCATCCAGTGGGTCAAGGGCGATAAGTCGGAGCGAATCCCTCTGTTACCGCGAAACATTTACATCGCCCCGAGCGGTTACAAGATCCAACTCGAAAAGCATCCCGCGGCGCCATCGTGGCGGTTGATCGGAACGGTCGGCGAGGGGATTTTCTGTCACAAGCCTTGCACGGTCAGCGGTGGCGGGAAGAGCGAAATCAGTAAGAGCCTTCGCGACTATATGTTGTATGGCCCGATCTTTGTTGCCGACCATGAAAAGGATTTCGCTAAACTCGACGAGATTTTCAATCGAAACTATCAAGACCGTTGGGACCCGAATACTGACGACAAACCGATCTACACCGACCGGCCGAGTCGCAGCGTTCTCGATCCCGATCGAAGCCTCGGTAGCGTGATTCAGTTGCTGACGTCACAGCCGAACTACAGCGCCGAGTATTTGGCTTGGTTGGCCACGGTTCCCGATCATGTCTACGCGCTCGCGCTGATCATCAAACGGTTCATCAAGCCGGGGATGGAGAATGATTGGAAGAGTCATTTCAGCGTCGACATCGTCAACGGATCACCCGGTCACGAGTTGAAGTTCGGTGATCGGTCGCTGGTCGGAACCTACTTGCGAATTGGTTTGGATGACAACCGATGGCGGACGTTCAAACTGCGTCAAGATTTCATCGCGGCGGCGAAGGTCCAACGCGAGGACGATATCAGTTGCAGCGTGGTCGTGCCGGCAAGCGCGGTCGACCAAGTCGGCGCGGGCGTACCGGTCGCTGGAAGTTATAAGTTTGTCGAGAATTGCGAATTTCGATTGTTTCAACGTCCCGATGATGCGATTCATCGCGGTCTCGATAAGCAAACGGAATTGGATCTATCTCAGCCAGGCAATTTCATCAGCAACTTCCAGGCATTGCCGGCTGAAGTGGCAAGAGAGATGGTTGAAGATGCAATCGAGTTCGATAAGTACACCGAGCCGATGAAGGACTTGTTGATCGAAGCGGCTGCGCGCGAGCATGGCTTTGTCGTCAGCACCGCAGATCCTCGGTTGCTGCCCGACGGTTCCCGCACGACCAACCCGCGTTACCTGCAGAACCGACCCGACATGGTCAATGCTCGCGACACGTATGTGGCGATGCGCGGCATGCAGTTGCATCGCCGATTGCCAGCCGATGCGCCGATCCACGCGCCGGTCGGATCGGTGTTGAGTGGTCGTCGCAACAATCCGCCCGAATCGGAGAAAGGCATTCGATCGCTCGCAGTTTATTCACCGCTGCACTATCAAGAACTGCCCGAGTTGGTGATGGATTACGTTTGTTCGTTGACGGGGAAGAGCCCCAGCACGACGGGCGCGGGCAGCGAAGGCGCACTCACTAAAGGCCCATTCAATGCCTTGATGCCGTCGATCGATTTGAATTCGATGGTGGTGTCGATGATCTTGACGGAGCTGGCAGGATTTAGCACGCCCGCAGGTCACATCGGACCCAAATACGCGATCGGTCACGATATCTCTCTGTTGGTGCCAGAGGTATGGTGCCGAATGGGACCGGAAGAACGCGACCCGAAGACGCTGATTAAGAAGAAGATGCTCGAGAAGGTCGCAGACTATGAGGTCGATGGAGTAACGATTCCCGGCAGCCGACTCGGATACCGGATCACGCGAAAGTTCGTGCGCACCTATTTGGGACGCATTTTCGATAATCCGACGAAAGTGTTTCCCGATGAATTGCTGAAGCCCGAATTGCAAGATCCGGCATCGTTTGCCGATGGAGTGTTGCACATCGCCGAAGCTCAAAAGCGGGTGGCGCTTCAGTACATGTCCGATGGCGGATACGAATTGGCTTGCCCGCCATTGCAAGCGGTGCTTTGCATCATGGCCTATGGCGAATTCGAAGGGAAACCGATCAGCGACCCCGCGATACGCAATCTGTTCAGCCGTGATGCGATGCTCGAAAGTGACTGGTATCGCCGCCGTCTTCAAACCAAGTGCCAACGTGACCTCGATCATTGGAAAGCGTTTGAGCAACGATTGACGGAAATGATCGGAGAGTTGTCCGAAGGCGAAATTTCAGCAGAGGAAAAACACGAAGCCGCAGAGCTTTCAGATCGACTGCAATTCGTGCGTGACCAGATCGCCAATGTTTCATCGGCGAACTACCAGGACTCTCTGGTCGGTACGCTCGGCGCTGATCCGATGCAACCGTCGCTCACCGACAAGTCGATGCTCAATAAGTTGGCCGAGGTGTGAAGTTGAATCGCGTGCGGTTTACAAAAGTGATGCGGCGGCTCGATCGATGACAAAAATCACGTCGCCATGAGTTCTCAGTAGCGACGCGGGACAATCGGATGAGATGGTTCCGTTGACTGCGGCCGCGACGGCCTTAGCTTTGTTTTCGCCGGTCGCGAGCAGCACGATTTTACGTGCTTCGAGAATCGTACCGATACCCATTGTGATCGCCGATTTCGGAACATCGTCGATGGAATCAAAGAACCGCGAGTTCGACTGGATCGTTTGATCGGACAATCGAACCTCTCGTGTCCTGCAGTCCACGGGTGAGCTTGGTTCGTTGAACGCGATGTGTCCGTTGGATCCGATGCCCAGCAATTGCAAATCGATTCCGCCGGCGTCCGTGATAGCTTGTTCGTATTGACTGGCCGTTTCGGCAATGTCCGACGCCATCGAATCGAGAAAGTTCGTCCGCACGGGGTCGATCTCAATATGTTCAAACAGGTTTTGTTGCATGTACCAACGGAAGCTTTGCGGATGATCTTCGGCCAACCCCACATACTCGTCGAGATTGAACGTGGTGGCCTGCGAAAAATCGAGTCCTTGCGTGCGATGCAAATTGACGAGTCGGCGGTATGTGCCGACGGGGCTGCCGCCGGTGGCGAGTCCAATCACAAGCGAGGGATTTTCGGATAACGCATCGGCGATCAATCGAGAAACGCGATCGGACACGCCGGGCGGCGAATCAGAAATCATTATCTTCGGTCGGTGGTCGTTTGGATTGGCGTCGCTGTTCATACTATTTCTGTTTCCACCGATTGAATCGTTTCCATCATTAAGTCATTCCAATTGAAGGGGTTGGTCGCGTTGGCGATTCCGTCACGAAGGTCGTCACGCAGGAACACTCGCACCCGTTTGACGTGGTTGTCGAACTGCTGCTGAGCCAACGCTGAAGTTACGGGTGACACATCGCCGAGGGGTCGAACGGTACCATCACGGGCGACGACATCGATATTGATATCGACCTCCAGCTTTACCGGGGGCGCATCGACCAGAACGTCGGTCGCATGAACGACGAAACCAGTGCGCCGCGATAATAGCTCGGCCAAACGTTCGGACAATGCCACCAACCACCAGTAAGGCTTGCGAGCCAGCCGACGATGGACCATCGTGCCGTCAATGATATTAAATTCTGCGGCCCGTTTGTACAAACGGCGTCGTGCGCCGAAGAGCCCTTCGGCGATCGTTTCGACGACGCTGCCGGCTGCGGCGCGTCGAAGGTGATTGATCCAGATATCGTCAGTCATCCGCAATGTTGATTCCAAATCGAGCCGGTTCGCCAACAGAAAGACGCAGCGTTGGAGCATTGCCGTTGCCGCGCGAACGGAATGATGCCAGTAAACCTCGCTGAACATAACATAGCGTGAAAATACCATCATTTCTGCTGCGGTGCGGCCCTTGTCGCCGATCGCGATCGAGCCCGTGTTGGGATTGCGGCACATCGAGGCGATCAACCGGCCCGCGTCGAAATTTCGGCCATACGGGACGCCTGCATGCAGACTGTCTCGTTGAAGATAATCGAGCTTGTCGATGTCGATCGGGCCGCTCAGACAACTGGCAAAGAATCGCTGACCCGCGTTTGCGGTCGAGCCTGAATCTTTCTTCGGGCACAACAGCGATATCAGGTCGGCGGAATCACAGGACCAGTCTTGGGCCAAGCAATCCGACAATTCCGATTGCTCGATCCAGTCGGCGATGCGAGTCTCATGCTCACCCAAATCCTTCAATCGCATGTCTTCGATGGGGTGGCAAAACGGCCAATGCCCGACATCGTGAAGCAGCGCTGCCAGCAGGAACGATTCGGCGAGCCGGGTGTCGGCCATGTTGGCGACGTCGGGATCGCTTGCAAACCGTGCCAGAACTCGCAGCGCGTTGTCGTAGACGCCGAGCGAATGTTCGAAACGCGAATGGTTGGCACCGGGATAGACCAGTGACACCATCCCCAATTGGCTGATCGACGACAACCGCCGCATCGGCGCCGTGTCGATGATGCGACGGACGCGGCGCGACAACGGTACGTCCTGGGCCGGCGGAATGCGAACCAGGGAACCGGTTTGGTGCAGCGACATCAATTCAGGCAGCATGAGTGCTTATCACCTCGGTCATGGAACCGGTGCACCGGTCGCTAGCGTTACGCCACTGAGTAGCGCTAACAGTAGCGTGCCGATCAAGTACAGACCCGCGTGCGCCAGGCCGCTGGTGAATTCCAACTCGAAAGTCGCGACCGAAGCGAACGCGCCGGCGACCAACATGACGCAAAACACGATCCCAAACGACATGAACCCCATCGACGAGGCTGAATCCAGCTCAAGGACATAAGACGGCACGAATGCGTAGATCAACCACAACGACGCGAAGATCGCCGAGCAAATCAGCACCCGGTTGCGAAGCTCATCAGCCACGTACGGCGCCAATTCAGAATCTCGAACAAACGTGTAGCCTGCCCACACCAGAGGCGGCGCGACGGCGACCGCACCGATGATGATCACGGCGACGAACGCGATTCCTTCGATCGCAGCCAAACGCAACCCGATCGCAACGGCGATCGCGGTCAGAACAGCGCCGCCTGTGATCAGCAGCCCACGGCGGGTCACTTCCGTTTCGGTTCGCAGCAATGGCTTGAGAACGCTTTGACCGCTGCGATCTTTGGGTGCCCCGTCGTCGGGGGCGTGGATGACGACTTCTTCCGACTTATCGGGGACGCGAATCGGATTCTTGCAGTTCGGGCAGGCACCCGATTTGCCCGCGAACTTCTCGCTGACTTGAAAGCGTTTCAAACACTTCGGACACGTAACTTGGATCGGCATGGAGCGAAGAGGGATCGGGTATCAGGTGTCGGGATCAATCGTCGGTAACTATGGTCGCGAATTGTCCGCTTCGTTTGCGAGACGATCTTGATAATAACAGACATCGGATTTGGTATTGTAGGTGCGACGCGCAAACGACGCGGGGTCGGTTGATTTTCCTGCAACTCTCATTTCCCACACCTTTAACACCTGCCCGCGATGACCACCGCCCACGTCGTGCTTTATCAACCCGAGATACCGCAGAATACTGGCAACATCGGTCGCACCTGCGTCGCAGTCGGCGCCAAATTGTGGATCGTTCGTCCGGCGGGGTTCCAGATCGATGACACGCGTCTACGCCGCGCCGGCCTCGATTATTGGCAACATCTCGACTTGGGCGATGCAGCCGACTGGGACGATTTGGTCGCCCAGCTATCGCCGCGACGGTTCTTCTTTTTGTCGCGGTTTGCGAAGCGGACGCTGTGGGACGCCGAATTTCGTCCGAACGATGTGCTCGTCTTCGGTCGCGAAACGTCCGGTTTGCCGGCATCGATCCTCGATCCGGCTGATCCCAGGTCACTCAGCTTGCCGACGTCGCCGCACGTCCGCAGCCTCAATCTGGCAACGACGGTCGGCATCGTGTTGTACGAGCACCAACGGCAAGTTCGGCAGCTTGGTTAGCAATGAGATGTCGCGACAGTACACTTGAAATCAATGAACCAGCCGAACAAACCTCGCCGTCGACCGCCGCAAATCAGCCTGGGATTCATGATGCTGATGATGGTCATTTTCGCGGTCATGTCGGCAGGCCTGCTGTATGCGGCCAAGGTCCCGGCGATTCAGGAAGAATGGAACCTGTTGCTGACGGGTTCGTCGGGCGGATCGACAGGCGGATCGGCAGGCGGGGTCGCCGATGCGGGGCGAGGGTCTCACATCGTGTTCATCATGTTCACGTTCACGTCGCCGCTGCTGCTGGCGGGGTCCTTATCGACCGCGATGATGGTTGTTCGCCGGCTGAATCGTACGGGACACCAGCGAATTGATTAAGATTGTCGAAATTGCGTGTTCGGATGACGGTCTTAACGACGTTCATTCCAGAACAACGAACTAGCAAAGAGCGGAAAAAAAGTGTCTGACCCCATTTGCCGGGAAGCGGCCCGTTGGGTGCTTCGCACAAATGGGGTCAGACACTTATTCTCCGCACGATCCTTATCTCGATTTCGATGGCGGTGAATTGATGAAAGATCATTGGTTCCTTTTTAATTTTCGGTGTTGGCTCGTCGCCGCGTCGGTATTGGTCCTGATTTTGAGTTCGGGTTGTTCCCGTGACGAACTGAAACAGGCTTACGAGGACGCCAAGGTAAAAACGCAGGAGTTGGCTTCATCAACCAAGGAAGCGGTCGAGGCGCAACTTCCCGCAACCGGCGCCGTCACACTGCGGACCACGCCTGCGATGCCGCCGACGACTGGCGCAACTTTGGAACTGATCTCGATCGGTGATGGTCGTCCGAGCGTGCTGCAGGTGACAAGCTACGATCCGGGCAATTCTACCAAGACCTACCCGTCGATCTTGTTGCACGGAACCACCGCCGTCGGTTCGGTCGAGTCGCTCGCCGGCACGAAGATCCAGTGCGACATGTACCTGCGGGTTTCTCGCACGATGCCAATCGCGATCACCGCCAATGGCAAACCAGCGACAGTCACCTTCAGCGGCATCAATGCCGAGGAGAAAACGATCACCGCAACGATCGAGCCTGTTGAATTGATCGGTTCGGATGGCAAGTCGATTCAGGTACTCGGCGGCGATTTGGTCGCGGTCATTGGCGGAGGCAATTGATCATGATGCAGCAAAAGTTGAAATCTCACGCAAAAAGTTTAAGGACCAGCGTTGCATTGCTGGCGATGTTCGTGAGCCCGTTCCCGCAGGCCGCCATGGCCAATCCCAGCACCCGAGCGCCGATGGAGCCATTGGATACGCACGGCACCATCGCCGGCGCCGCCGAATTGGCGGCGAGCTGTTACGCGGTCTGCCGACGAGTCCAAACGATCGTCGACAAGATGCAGGAACAGCAAACGGACCCGCGAAAATTGTCGGGCCAGGAACTCCGCGCGTCCGCAGGTCAACTTTGGAAAGGCATACGCGATGCGAAACATCTGAAGTTGATGGGAGAGACCGCTGGCTATGATGTCGAACCGCAGTTGATACGGCTCAGCCAGGCAATCAGCCGATTCTCATCCATGTACATCGGCACGGACGAAGGCCAAAAGCTGCGACAGAAGTTGACGGTCAAATTGACCCGCGGTGTGCCACAACTCGTCAAGGGACTACAGTCGGCCGAAAAGACATTGGCATCGGGCAATCACGAGGGATTCAACCAGCAGATTGAATCCATCGGTATCGAACTGATGAGCGATTTCAATTTTTTCTATAGCGAAGAGACGCCGCCATTCCGAGCCAACTTCTACGACGTGCAAGCCAAGGGCGACGGCGAAGTTAGCAAAGCAAGGACAGTTCAATACCTGGGCGAAGTAAAAAGAGCGATCGAGAAACAACTTGCCGCTTCAAAAGCATTTCCCGCTAGCGCCGCGAAAATCACTGACCAGTTCAAGCAAGGGACGACCGCAACGCTTGCCGATGGCAAATCACTGTCCACCGCCGAAGCAATGGATCACATCGTCTCGTCTTGGGAGGTTGCCTCGGTGGGTATCATCCGCGCCCAGGCGATTGAAGCAACCTTCGGCGGATCACCCGATTCGCTTGGAGAAGAGATGTCAACGCTCAAGTCGTCGGCGACCAGCTCGGTGATTTCGTTGATCGATGCCGCCGCGGCTTCCACCACCACCGAGAATGTTCGTCAACTTCATTCGGATCTGATGGAGCATCTCAGCATCGTGCACCGCCGGATGGGATCGGGCACCAGCGGTCGCGAATGGGTGACAGCCTGCGGGGCTTCATTGGACAAATTGGTCGCCAAGGATCCAGCGTATCCGGCCCAGATCGCGGCTTATCGTAAAGCCGTATCCGAGCCGCTCGCGTGGCGCAAATTATACGCCTCCGAAAAGGCAGCTCTGATACTCGCAACGTTACCGCCGGCGCGATCGCTTTTGATAGAGAAGTCGGTTCCCACACCCAAGCTTCGGCCCAAAGGAACGACACCGTTCTCCACTGCCACCACGATCGCACCGTCGTCGCTGAGCGACCCGTCTCACTGGATGATCGATGAAACGTCATCGCGTTTGGTCGGTAAGTACATATCCGAAGACAAGATGCTGCGGCTGTCGCCGACGACCAAAGTGGGAATGGTACCGTTTGACGGATTGCATTACGCGGCAGTCGTTTTACCAATTCCGACCGAAGCAGAAACTGCCGAACTACGGCGATTGCTATTGACGACGGACACGCATCGTCCCCTGACGTTTGATGCGGTGAATGCGATATCCGCAGCGACAATGGGCGATTATGCCGGAGTCGGCGGTGAGATCAAAGCTGTCACGATGGAAGCGACGTCGACACGGTTGATTACGTTGCCGGATGTGGCGTATCTTTTGGCACCGTTGGGCGAATTACCGCCAATGCCCGAGCACGGTCAAATGCCTGCGGCCGTGTGTTGGCGTTTGGACATTCAGCCGACCTGGGCACACCCGACTTACTTCAACTATCAAGCCAAATAGCGAATCGATGCGGTTCCGATGTTTACCAGCGGGACCTGCCGCCGCGCCCGCTGTTCGATCCGCCCCAGGTTCGATCTTGCTGGTCCCAGCGACGACCAGCCTGCCGCGCGTGTTCTTGCAAAGCCCCCGCAGCGGCGTGTGCCATGGCGTTGATCAGCACTTGAGTCATCGGATGCGTCGCGACTCGTGTGATCTGTTCCATCGCCGTCGGTCCCCATCGCTGGGCCGATCGGATTTCGTTCCACATCATTCCAGTGTGACCCGCTTCGATCGCACGGTCGAGCTCCGACATGATGTCGAGCGTTCCGACAAACTGCGATCGCGAAGAATCAAATCCAGCCGATCGAAACTGTTGTATCAGTCGTCCCAAGTCTTCCAAGAACGACTGCATCCTAACCGTCTTCACTTGTTGCTGTTGGGCGGCCTGTGAAATGGAGCCGATCTTGGTTTCGACGTCGACCAATTGAGCGACGATTTGGTCATCACTTAAATCAATGGTTGACTGCGCGCGGCGTTTCAGGTCTCGCGAATCGATCTGCCGCAGCATGTCGCGGAATATCTGAATCGCTTCGCGGTAGTATTCACCGCGGCTATCGTCGGTCGCGGTCAATCGCGATTGGGTCAAGTTGCTCTGCCTGAGCGATTCATCGATCAGCTTGAGTTGTTCGTCACGTCGAACCTGAATCGATTGAGTCGCGTGGATCATATCGGGTAGACCCAACTCGGCGGCGACTTGATCGCGACGTCGTTCCAGTTCGCCCATCACCGTATCGAGCGATTGACGATCCTCCGCGATGATCGCTCTCATCTGCTCAGGTGTCTTGCGAAGAAAATCATAACCCTGCTTCGCCTTGTTGTAGTCGATCATCTTGGCAACCCAGCGATCCATTCGCCGCGTCAGGCCACGGTGCGAGTAATCGGGCGTGCCGAATCCACGCTCGTTCAAATACTTGAACAGCGAGCTGTCCTGGTACGCCGGCAACTTTCTCGCGGAGTCCTGTTCGATCTCGTGCAGATTCGATTCCGCCCGTTCCAGCGACGCCTCCGCGACTGCCGCCCGATCCGAAAGACCCGCGAACGATTCGTCGTCGCGAAGCCGTTGCTCGACATCGCTAGCGACTCTCGCTTGCGAGTCGACGGCGTTGTCGAGTTCCTGAGTGATCGTCACCAAGGTCGCGTCTTGATCTCGGCGGCGATCCGTCACATCCGCCAGCTCGCTCCTGAGACGCTGACTTTCTTGCTCTTTTCGGCGGAAGACTTGGGAGATCGCCGGTTGCACTTCCGCCCAGGTTTGTCGAATCGCGTCCGGTGTCAGTTCGGGCAAGTAGTATTCGGCCAACTTGATCAGCGAGTTGCCGCGATCTTCATCCAGCCGACCGAGTTGCTGTTCGGCTTGACCGGTTCCTTCGCGAATCTTCTCGAGGCGAGCTTGAGTTTGCGTGTAAGCGTCCATCAATTGCTGGTGGACCACAGGACCGGAGATCGGCATCAGAAATCGGAACCTCGAAAAAGTTTATCAGGCGAAAAAAAACCAAACGCTACCCACCAGTGTCGCCGCGACTGCGGCGCCGGTCATGATTCGATTTCGCCAAATCCAACAATGGGCCATAAAACGGCTCATCCCCGGTTCGGGATCGTGGTAGACATGGAGCGTGTCCATATACTGGCGGATCGCCGCATCGATTTCCGCTTCCGTGACCGTATCGCCCGATAGCCGGGCCGTGCGCAGCAGTTTCGCCCGTAGCCCCGCTCTCAAATCGTCTCGGCGAAACATCTCTTCCGCCGTCTCGCGCCGTTCCCGCATCTCGCGAGCAACATCCATGACCCGCAGCGTTTCTTGCAGTGATAAATTTTCCAGCGGTGATGGAACGCCCAGCGAGGCGTCGGTGCCCGTCATCGGGCTGGTGGCTTGAGCTTGGGCCAAAGGCATGGGGTCAGTTTTTCACGTGGACAATTCGGATCGGCAATGCCAACAGTCTATTCGTTTAGGATCGTGCGGAAAATAACTGGCTGAACTCAATTGTGCCAAGCACCCGAAAGGCCGGCTCTCGCCAAATGGGTTCAGTCACTTTTTTCCGCTCATTGGTTGGGCGGTGCCATTCGGGCGATCTCGCGACGGATCAATTCGGCGCTCTTTCGATTGCTCTTCCAAAAAATGTCGAAGATGTCGCCCAGAACGGGAATCGCTCCGATCAAAAAATCGATCAAAGCGTAAAGAAGCATCATCAAGTATGTTCGCTTGCGGACGCGAGCACGAACGGCCTGATGAATCAAGAATCCGTGGGATATCAAACCGGTCAGGTCGCCGATTCCCGGGATGAAACCCAAGATACTGTCCCATCCGACGCGCACATTGATGATCGGAATGACGAACGCATCGTCCATCAATTTGGCGATCCAGTCGGCACGCATCTGGATGTCATTGAGTTTCTTGGAGTCCGACACTTTTTTCCGTTGATTGCATAAGGGGGGCGGGAAGTCTGTACTTCCCATGTTCGATTAGAATATCGACCCGACATGACTGTGTAGACTCGGGCTTCGACCGCTTCTGAAAATTTTTCCATCTCTCCCAGACAAACATGCTCCGCATTTTCTTCCTTGTTGCGTTATCCCTGGCCGCCGCGAATTCGGTTGCAATTCCCCAGGAATCACTGCCCCAGTCGGCGACACCGTCGTCGGCCGAAAGTGCGGAGGGTGGCCCCGAATCGACGTCCACGCAGGATCGAATGCGACAGTTGCAATCGGATGCGGTTCGCGAACAGAAATGCGATTGGGGACACTGGGGCAATCAGCCCGACAAATTCAGCACTTGGTTGAACCACAGCAATCGGCTGATCCCGATCTACACGTTCGGGATCACGTTGGATGCGCTCCGTGACGAAGGCAGCGCTTACGCCGATCGGGGCCGGCTCGAAAAATTGTACGGCGAACTGCCCGATGCGACCCACAATCCGACGGCTACGTACTTCGATCAGACCGATATCTACCGATTGCAAAAGATCGCCCTCGATGCGGGATTTATCAACATCATTGTCATCGTGTTCGATGGCATGGACTGGCAAACCACTCGCGCAGCCGCCCTCTATCACGAACATCGAAACGCCTACACCAGCGGACGTGGGACAGGACTCGCGATACAGGACGAGCGATCGATGCCGACCGATTTTGGTTTGATGGTGACGAGCGCTCGAAGCGGCGGTGCAAAGTACGACGTTGATGCGCAAACGGTCCTCAGCGGCGAGTCCAATGTCACTGGCGGATACGACCCCGAGCGAGGCGGCTTGACACCGTGGGATGAACAAAGCGGTCGCAATTACTTGCTCGGTCTGGATCGTGAACGTCCTCACACGGTGACCGATTCTTCTTCGTCGGCAACCAGCATGTTCAGTGGTATCAAGACGTACAACGGTGCAATCAACTTCGCCGTCGACGGCACTCAGGTCGTCCCGATCGCGCGTACCTTGCAGGACAATCAAGACTATCTCGTCGGCGTCGTCACCAGCGTCCCCGTCAGCCACGCAACGCCCGGCGCTGCTTACGCCAACAACGTGACGCGACTGGACTATCAAGACATCTCGCGTGACATGATCGGTCTGCCATCGTCGGCGCATCGGACTCAGCCGCTCAAGGGTCTCGACGTGTTGATTGGTGGTGGATGGGGTCAACGCCAAAAAGCCGATACGGTGCAAGGCGAGAACTACCTCAGCGGCAACACTTACATGCACGCCGACGACATCAACAAAGTAAATATTGAAAACGGCGGTAAGTACATCGTTGCCCAACGGACCAAGGGCAAGTCGGGACGAAAGGTACTGATGAAGGCGGCTCAGAAAGCGGCCGATGACGGGACGAGATTGTTGGGTTACTTCGGTGGCAAAGGTGGTCACTTGCCGTTTCAGACCGCCGACGGCAAATTCGATCCGACGTTTGATGCGAAAGGTACGGAAAAATACTCGCCCGCCGACATCAGCGAAAACCCAACTCTGGCAGACATGACAGAAGCAGCGTTGTTGGTTTTGGAACAGGCAGTCGACGGGTTTTGGTTGCTGGTCGAAGCCGGCGACGTCGACTGGGCCAACCATGCCAACAATCTCGACAACAGCATCGGCGCAGTCTTCAGCGGCGATGCGGCCTTTGAGTCAGTGATGCATTGGATCGATGAAAATAATGCTGCCGATTACACCGCCGTCATCGTCACGTCGGACCACGGCCATTATCTGGTGATCGACAATGCCGAGCGGATCATTAATGCCGGAAACGACGTGCCAGTACCAATGAAAATCTCCCCTCCATGAAAGACGGCTCGCCATCGATATCCCAGCACTTAAGATCAAAGGCATTGTCCCGCCACTGGTCACGCCCCTGACCGTTCGCGATCAATTGGATCTGGAAGGCCTACACCGGTTACTCGATCATGTCATTGATGGTGGGGTCACCGGTGTGTTCATACTTGGAACCACCGGCGAAGCACCGAGCCTGAGTTACCGGATTCGGCGAGATCTGATTGCGCAGACCACGCGGATGGTTGCCGGTCGTGTTGCGGTGTTCGTCGGCGTCGCCGACACGGCGTTCATCGAAACCGTTGACCTCGCCAAACATGCAGCGGATTGCGGCGCCGACGCAGCCGTTCTAACGACACCCTATTACTTTCCTGCCGGCCAAACGGAGCTGACATCTTACGTGCGGAACATCGCGCCGCTGATTCCGTTGCCGCTGATGCTTTACAACATGCCGGGCATGACGAAGGTATGGTTCGAGATCGAAACGCTGCGAAAACTTTCGTCGATCGATTCGATCATCGGCGTGAAGGACAGCAGCGACGACTTGGCGTACTTCGCTGATATTTGCAAGCTGAAGTCGGAGCGTCCGGACTGGTCGATCTTGATCGGTCCCGAAGCAAAGCTAGCCGAGGCACATGCGTTTGGCGGTGACGGCGGCGTGTGTGGTGGCGCCAACATCGCGCCAAAGTTGTTTGTGAATTGTTACCGCGGTTTGGTCGAAGGCGACGCCGACATGGTTGCTCGCATGCGTGAACAGATCATTGCTTTGGGAGACATCTACGGGATCGGCAAGTACGCATCTCGTCACATCAAGGCGACGAAATCAGCACTGTCATTGCTCGGTATCTGCAGCGACCTACCGGCCGATCCCTTTCATCGCTTTCTCGAACCGGAACGTCAGCGGGTTGCCGCGATCCTTGCTCGCGTCGGCCTCCTATGATCGCGGCGCTCTTCTTCACCGGAATCGATTGGGCCGTGCTGGTCGGCTACTTCATCGGCATCATGCTGTTGGGCCTGTTCTTCTGGCGTCGCAACCGGTCGGTTGATGAGTTTACCGCCGGTGGTGGAACATTGCCCGGATGGCTACTGGGAATGTCGATCTTTGCGACCTTTTTAAGCAGCATCAGTTATCTGGCGTTACCGGGGAAAGCGTTTGTCGCCAATTGGAATGCTTTCATGTATTCGCTGGCTCTGCCCATCGCTGCGCTCATATCTGTCAAATAATTCGTTCCGCTGTACCGCCGATCCGGCCAAGTTTCTGCCTACGCTTGGTTGGAAACCCGATTCGGACTGTGGGCGCGGATCTACGCGAGCTGTTTCTATCTGCTGTATCAGGTGGCAAGAATCGGCGTCGTGATGTACCTGATGGCGTTGCCGATGGCGGTTTTGTTTGGTTGGGACATCCATATCATCATTTTCGTCACCGGATTTGTGGTAACGGCTTACTCATTCATCGGTGGAATCGTTGCCGTTGTTTGGGCGGATGCCGTTCAAGCAGTCGTCCTGTTGGCAGGTGCAGTGCTCGCGTTGGCAATCTTATTGTCCGCGATGCCGGGCGGCGTTTCAGAAGTGTTGGCTGTTGCAGGTGACCGCGATAAGTTCTCGCTGGGCAGCCCATCGATGCTTGATGTCTCCAATCCCACGATTTGGGTCGTGTTGGCTTTCGGAGTTTTCGACAACCTTCGCAATTTCGGTGTGGACCAGAGCTACATCCAGCGATACATCGCCGCGCCGACCGATCGCGAGGCAGCCAAGAGCGTGTGGCTCGGCGCGATGCTCTACATTCCGGTCAGCGCGTTGTTCTTATTGATCGGCTCTTCGCTCTTTGCGTTCTACGAGAGCCACCCCGGGGAACTTCAAGAAGTGCGAACGATCGTCGCCGAGCAACGACTGATGCAAGCGGGCGTCTCCGCGCATTCGCCGGACTACGCTGGGCAACTGGCGCAAACGAAAGACGAATTGTCTGCCGGTGATTTGGCGGATCGCGTGTTCCCACATTTCATTGCTTCGCAATTGCCGCAGGGAGCGCGGGGGCTGTTGATCGCCGCTATTTTCGCGGCGGCAATGAGTACGGTTTCGACATCGCTCAATTCATCCGCAACGCTAGTGATGAGCGATTTTTATCAGCGACTCGTCAGCCCCGAATCGAACGATGCTCAGCGTCTTGGGATACTCCGGGGATCGACGATCGTGTGGGGATCTCTGGGTACCGCCATGGCTTTCATGCTGGTGCGGATGACCGACAGTGTGCTCGACGTTTGGTGGCTATTGTCATCCGTGTTGGGGTCGGCGATTGTTGGTTTGTTCTTATTGGGATTGATGGTGCCAACGATCAATCAACGACGAGCGATGGGTGTCCTCGGTTTCGCGATGGTCGTGATCGCTTGGATGGCCGTTTCACGAACGACCTACTGGCCTAAATCGCTTGAGCCGATCGCATCACCGTTGCATCCGTTCTTGGTTATCGTGGTCGGGCCGCTGGTGATGTGTTCATTGGGGTGGGGCTTGTCGAAATTTCAGAGTGATCAAGTTCGGACTGCGAAAGATGGACATTGGAATGAATAAGAATCGTCAGGAAAATAAGTGTCTGACCCCATTTGTGCGAAGCACCCGAAGGGCCGTTTCTCGGCAAATGGGGTCCGACACTTTTTTTCCGCTCATTGCTAAGCACCGAAGTCAAATAATAGCCACGATGTTTGTGGCATGTTTCCACCCGATTGCGGTTGCCGAAGATGCTTAGTGGAAACTGCAACCGCTGGACTACAATCATCCGGGATTGGTAGTCGATTTGGGTGTCGGTCTGTGGGCGTTTCCATTGCCAATGGATTATGACGGCGACGGAGACATGGACCTGTTGGTAGGATGCCCCGACAAGCCGTCCAACGGAACCTACTTTTTTGAGAATCCGTCGCAGGATGCGAGTGAGAAGATGCCCATCTTCAAGCCAGGTGTTCGAATCGGACCCGGCCATCAATTCATGACGATGAGTATGGTCGATGGCGAACCGCACGTACTCACGCCGGCCAAGGAGTATCGTCGCGGCGAAGCGACAAGGACGTTTGATTTTGATAAGCCGGTCAAGATTGATGCACGTCCCGATCCCAACGATGCCGCGGGCGGTCGAACCCGAGCAAATATGTGGCGTTACGTCGACTACGACGGCAACGGAGACCACGACATCATTGTCGGAAGCGGTGATTGGACAGAATTCGGCTGGGACCATGCCTACGACAATCAAGGTCATTGGCGAAACGGTCCGCTGCACGGATATGTCTACTTGATCGAGAACGCTGGCGACGACGATCAGCCGCAGATTTTGATCAAGACGACAAGCTCGATCTGGTCATGCTGGATCAACAAGGATTCTTGACGCTTCGTTCAGCATGCGGGGCGGCCCAGCGTGTGTTCGTCGATGAGGACGGCAGTCCACTTCAACTCAATGCGGGCACCTGTGGCTCATCCGGGCGAATCAAGCTGGCCGTGACCGATTGGGATGGCGATTCGCGACTCGATGTCATCGTCAATTCGGAGAACGCGCTTTGGTATCGCAATTGCGAGAATCGCGGCGACGCAATTGTGCTCAAGCGCGTCGGCAATCTGACGCAGCGCAATGTTGCGGGCCACACCAGCAGCCCCGCCGTATGTGACTTCGACAACGACGGCAAACCCGATCTGATGATCGGCAGCGAGAACGGGCGGATCTACCACATCCGACATGACGATTGCGCCGAGTTCGCGGGCGACCAAATCGAGGCGCGACAGCCGGCGAGTCCGACATCACCGAAATCAAACTCGATCGTCGAGGAAGAATTCATCTTCACCAAAGCGCCGTTCGACCAGTGTCATGCGTCGACGATCTGCGAAACTTCACGCGGCCTTGTCACAGCCTGGTTTGGCGGATCCAAGGAAGGTCACGACGATGTCGGTATCTGGACCAGCTATCACGATGGCAAGAATTGGACTTCGCCTGTTGAAGTGGCTGACGGCGTGCAACACGATGGGCTGCGTTACCCGTGTTGGAATCCTGTTCTGTTTCAGCCACCCGGCGACGCGCCGACTTTGCTGTTCTTCAAAGTCGGTCCGAATCCGCGTCAATGGTGGGGCGAGATGATGACCAGCTATGACCGAGGGCGCACGTTCATCGAGCGTCGTCGATTACCCGAAGGCATCATCGGACCGGTCCGATGCAAGCCAATTCTGCGCCGAACCCGTGACGGTGGTGACGGACAGACGTTGCTATGCGGTTCGTCAACGGAGCACGATGGTCGGCGAGTGCATTTTGAATCGGTGCCGTTGATCGATGGATGCGTGGGCGAATCATGGAAACGCATCGGGCCGATCAATGACGGTAAAAAATTCAGCACGATTCAACCTTCGTTTTTGCAGCATGCCAACGGTGAAGTTCAAGTGCTGTGCCGGACGCAGCAGGATGTCATCACGACATCGGTCTCGTCGGACGACGGAAAAATATGGTCAAGCATGCGACCGCTCGAACTTCCCAATCCGAACTCGGGAATCGCAACGGCGAATCTAGTCGATGGTCGATCATTGCTCGTCTACAACCCTCTCGATTCGGCCAAAACAGGGTGGGGATCGCGAGCGGTTCTTGCGTTAGCGATCTCACGTGATGGGTCGACGTGGACACCCGCAGGTGAATTGGATCGAGAGGCGGAGGCGGAATTCAGCTACCCTGAAATGATTCAATCTTCGGACGGGAGAATTCATATCGTTTACACCTGGAAAAGTCGCCGAATCAAGCACGTCGTGCTCGATCCGCATCGAATCAGCTTTCCGCAGTAGCCCTTCGCCGACGAATCTGGTGGCGAAACCGGTTTGCTGCTAATCTTAGTCTTGCGTCGCTCACCGGCGGTCGTGTTTTGAAAGGTCAGTTGGGCTTTTCGCAACCCGATCGCCGGCATGTGACAAAAGACAAATGTCCCGAACTTTATTGGCGCGGCCGCAATCGGACCGCGTATGTCACATCGTGAATTCTTCTGAAGCTCCGTTGCCAGACTCTGCCTCGTCGATCCACTTAGTCGACGGAACGGGAATCATCGATGGCACCGATCAAGAATCGAAGCTGGCGAAATGCCAGGAAATTATCGGTTACCAATTCAAAGATGTTTCGTTGCTGCTGGCCGCGTTGACCCATGCTTCCGGTGCGCTTCATCGCCTAGCAAGCAACGAGCGATTGGAATTCCTCGGCGACGCGGTTCTTGGACTGACCGTTTGTCGCTGGCTGTACGAAGACTATCCCGAATACAACGAAGGCGATTTGACCAAAATCAAGTCGGCCGTTGTCAGTCGGCGGTCGTGCGGGAAAGTGGCCGTCGAATTGGGACTGGACCGTTGCCTGATCGTCGGTCGCGGCGTGACACGCAACCGAAGCTTTCCTCGGTCATTGGTGAGCGACGTGTTCGAGTCGGTGATTGCCGCGGTCTACCTCGATGGCGGTGACGAGGTCGTCCGAGAGCGCCTGAAACGATGGCTGTCAGAAGAAGTCCGTCACGCCGTCGAAACTCAGGGTTCGGGAAACTACAAATCATCGCTGCAGCAGTACGCCCAGCGGGAACTCGCCAACACTCCGGTGTATCGATTAGTTCGCGAATCCGGCCCAGACCACCGCAAGTCGTTCTTGATCGCCGCGATGATCGGCGAGCGACCGTTTTCGCCGGCGTGGGGCAGCAACAAAAAAGATGCCGAACAGCACGCTGCGTCCAACGCCCTTGCCGAACTTCACGATCAACCGCTTCCGTTTCCTGAACAAGTCTAAAACGGATCGTCGAACCTACTGAGGCATCGTGAATCCGCCCGATGACGGGCTGGTCGAGGTTGGCGTTGGCTGTGTAGGCGTTGCCGAAGCGGGGCGAATCGGCTTCGGCGTCGACGGTGTCGTGGCTGCAGCCTGTGTCGCGGTCGTCGTCGCCGGAGTCGTTGTTGCTGGCGCAGTCGACGCTGTGGCCGGCGACGTTTGTTGCCAATTCGGATTCCAAGCTTGTGACCAGCTAGGTTGTGCGCCCGTTGGGGCGGGATCCGATGCCAAAGTCGATGATGTCGTGAACGGCTTCGGTGGTGTGATGGATGACATCGCCGGCCCCATCGACGCCGCGGTCGAGACATTCGGCGAAGACAATCCGTTGGGGGTTGCTTGACTGGTTTGTTGGACCATCGGTTTGCCGGCCGTCGACACGTACTGCCCCGCGACATACCCCGCTTGCGGCGCCGCCTGAGCGATTGAACCGCTTCCCGCATTGATCTGCGCGAGCATCTCTCGCGAACGTTCGATCGCTCTTCCGACGGCGACGTCACCGGACGCCTGCGATTCGAATTTCATCGCTTCGGTTAGCTGGGTTCTCGCTTGCGGCATCTGACCGCTCTTGAAATGCAAGTACGCCATGTTGAAGTGGGCGACTGCCGGTTTGTTGTTTGCCGCCAAGACTTGCATCGCGGATGTAGTGTCACCGGCCTCGAACTTTACGCTGGCCAAGTTGTTGGCATAACGTGAAGTTCCGGGTGCCAATTGCAACGCGCGATCAAGCGCAGAAACCGCACCGGTGTGATTTCCCATCTTGCTGAGCGTCAGGCCGAGGTCGTTGTATAGCCCCGCATCTTGAGGATTTTGAGCGATCGCTAACTGGAACGTCTCGGCAGCCTTGGGCAGATTGTTCTGGCGAAAGTGCAAGCGGGCCATCGCCGTCAGCGCAGGTCCATTCTTGGGCGAGCTTTCGAGCGCTTTGGTATAGCTCTCCATCGCCTTGCTAAGATCACCGGTCGACTCCCAGAGCTGACCGTTGGCGACAAACACCTCCGGGTCGACCTTATCGGGACGATTGTCCAATCGCAGCGGGTCGTTCTCGTCAAGCGTCTCGGCTGTTTCATCCGCTTTGCGACGGAACACGCTGGTCATCGCGGTAGCCGTTCGGCCGACTGCGTTTTTGGTGCCGACGGCAACCGCTTTGACTTGATTGCCCGCGCCAGTCGTTGTCGACGCAATCGACTCGCGTACCGTTGGTGAAGTACCCGTATCGGCGGCTGCGGATCGAGCGAACGGATTCATCCTGGCCATCGGGAAACCGCCACTGGAACAGCCCGTCGAGACGACCGTTGTACCAGCGAGAATCGAAGCGAGAATGGCGTGACGAGCTTTGATCGAAGCTTGATTGATCGCAGGTTTCACGTTGGCTTTCCTCTGACGGCGATCGAATCCGCGAGGGATTGATCAAGTCGGTTTTTCGGATTGTTTGAATGGTTCCGTTTATAAGGATCGGTCGATCGCTGCCGCCGACTTGAACTCGACTGCGATCAAATTGAATTGATTTGCGAATTGGCCAAAAAAAGAGCGACCTCGAAACTCGAAGTCGCTCAATTGATTTCTTCACTGATTTGGTCGCCGACGGTCGGGTTATTGGCCCGGCGTTGCAACGGATTGATTCCCGGCGGCGCTGGTTTGCGGCAATTGCGGCAGCGGCAAGTGATCCAACCATTCGCGGCTAATTTTGTTCGCCCACGCACCCGACGATGTTGCCGGCTCGGTGTCCGTCACCATCACCATCGGCATCTGGCCCTGCAAATTCAATCCGGTCAGTGTTTGATGAACCGAAGCCACGCGAGCTTCTGTTTCCGCAGGCGAGCTTCCACGCATCACGAACACAGCACGTCGCTCGACCGGCGCTTGCGTCGCAATCCACTCGACGCGGCGATTACCGGCCGCCAACAAAGCACCGTCACCTTCACGGAATAATTCTTGGCCGAGTGTGTTTTGCATCCGCCAACCGTTCTGTTTCATGATCTCGAACGGTGCAACGACTTGCATCGCATCGGCTTCATTGAACGGGTCCGGCCATGCGTTGTTACGGTGATAGCTGACGTTCGCATTGTGCCAGAATGTATGCCAATCAGCCGAAGCCGAAGTCGCGACCACACCCATCGCCAGGACAGAAAAAACGAGTCGACTGTTTCGTACGATTCTTTTCATAACTGGCAGTTCCTTCCGCCTTTGGTGTGAACCGACGGGGACAGTTCACGTGTATCCGAGTAAAGCTGATGCGACCAACCCGAGTGGGGCGACCATTCATACGTTTAGATCGGTAGACTGGCTGCAACTACTTTGTCTTAGATTCAAGCCACGCCAAATCGTTACGACCGTCAGAGTCAACGGCGGATTTGGACGTCGAACATTGCGTCCGAGCTGAACCAAACACTGTCATTCCATCGCTTCGACCTCGACCGATTCGCCCGCTAACTCAATTCGGTCACCGATCGACAGTTGTTTTCGGCGACGAGTTTCGACTTCGCCATTGACCATGACTTCGCCCGCCTGGATGCGAACCTTCGCCTCCCCGCCGGTTCCGACGAACCCGACATACTTCAAGTAGTCGTCTAACCGAATGATTGCTGGATCTTCGGAAGTCATGAATCGACAATCTCAGTTGAAAAGTTGTTGGCGGGTAGTTTGAAACGCGAAGCCTATTTCTTCGTTACGATAGTCGTTTTGGTCCCTCCTCTGCCACGCCCCCTCTCGCCATGACCAACGATCCCGAGGCCCAGCCGATTCAAGCCGGTTCAAGAAATGAAGCCCCCGCGATCTCGTCGAGCCGCAAAGTAAGCATCGATGCGTATCGCGGAATGGTGATGTTCTTGATGTTGGCCGAAATGCTTCACTTGGACAGTTTGGCAAGTCGCTTTCCCGGGTCCCGCATGCTCCAGTGGCTGCAATTCCATACCACGCACGTGGCTTGGGAGGGTTGCTCGCTACACGATCTGATCCAGCCGGGATTCACATTCTTGGTCGGCGTCGCCATGCCGTTCTCGATCGCCAGTCGAATGAAGCACGATCAATCGTCGGTAAGATTGTTGCTGCATGCGGCGTCACGCTCGCTCGTACTGATCTCGCTCGGAATCGTTTTACGTTCGCTCGGTCACGAACAAACACGATTCACCTTCGAGGACACGCTGACGCAAATCGGTCTCGGCTACTTCTTTGTGTTCCTGATCGCATTGGCGCCTCGATGGGTTCACTACGCATCGGCAGCCGGAATCTTGGTTCTATTTTGGATCGCATTCGCCTTTTCGCCCGCACCACCATCCGACTTCGACTATCCCGCCGTCGGTGTGCCTGCGGACTGGCCCCATCATCATGAAGGGTTTGCGTCGCGCTGGAATAAGAACAGCAACCTGTCATGGCGGACAGATGTCTGGTTCTTGAATTTGTTTCCCCGTGAACAGCCGTTTTTGTTCAACGGAGGAGGTTATTCAACTTTGTCATTCGTGCCGACGATGGTGACCATGATTTTCGGATTGATCGCGGGCGTCTGGCTCCGCGAGCCACTCGGCTTTCGCGATCGCTTGATGCGATTTGTCTCCGCAATCGTGATTGGAATCGGTGTGGGCTGGCTGCTCGCGTGGTTGGACATTTGTCCCAATGTTAAGCGGATTTGGACGCCGTCGTTCACGCTTTATAGCGGCGGTTGGTGCATGGCATGGTTGGCTGTGCTGCACTTGATTTGCGATGTCGCTCGTTGGCAACGATGGGCGTTTCCGTTCTTGGTGATCGGCGCCAATTCGATCTTGATTTATGTGATGAGTTGGACGCTGGAAGAGCCCATTCAAGAGCTGTTGCTGCGGCATTTTGGCGAACGAAAGTTTGCGATTTTCGGCGACGCTTTCGTGTCTCAAATGATCGGCGCCGCTTCGTTGGCAATCATGTTTTACGTTCTATTGTGGCTCTATCGCCGGCGCGTGTTCATCAAGATCTAAACATGCCACGTTCCTTCGATTTTCTTGCCGATGAACTCGACGATCTCAAACAATCCAGTCGCCTGCGCCGCTTGATTCCCCGAGCACCTCGTGGAATTTCATTCGTAGAAAGCGGAAAACACTTCGTCAATTTCGGCAGCAACGATTATCTCGGCTTGGCCGCCGAGAATGAGGCTACCGATTTTAATGTGGGCAGCGGCGCGAGTGCCTTGGTCAGCGGCTGGACAGATCAACATCAGCGACTCGCCGATCAGATAGCATTGCTCGAACAAACCGAAGCCGCCGTCGTTTTCCCCAGCGGTTACGCGGCCTGTAGTGGCGTCGTCGCCACCTTGCCAGGCGAGCGAGACCTAATCCTAAGCGATCAACTCAACCATGCTTCGCTGATCGACGGTTGCCGACTGTCGCGATCCGAACGTCTGATCTATCCGCATTGCGATCCTTCCGCACTTGAACTGTTGCTGAAGCAAAAACGTGATCGATATCGAGAAGTGTGGATCGTAACCGATGGTGTCTTCAGCATGGATGGACACGTCGCACCCTTGGTCGAACTTTGCGAATTGGCCGACCATTACCAATCGCATCTGATCGTCGACGAAGCGCACGGAACCGGCGTGTTGGGTGAAAATGGCGGCGGCGTGTGTGAAGCGTTGGGCGTCAAGTCTCGGGTACCCATTCGCGTCGGTACACTCAGCAAAGCCATCGGCAGCCAAGGCGGATTTGTGGCGGGACCGCAAACGGTCATCGATTACCTGGTCAATCGATGTCGGACGTTGATCTTCAGCACCTCGCTTTCCCGCGGGTCGGTCGCCGCCGCCCTGTCGGGGCTGGAATCGATTCGCGTTGAACCCCGGCGCCGCACTCGAGTTTACAACCTAGCCCGTCGTGTTCGCGAGCAACTTGCAATCAACGTCGGCGAAATTGAATCTTCGGTCCCGATCATCCCGCTCATCTACGGTGACGATTCCGACGCCGTTGCCGCCGCCAGCCGACTGGCAGCCGCCGGTTTTTACGTGCCGGCGATTCGGCCTCCCGCGGTTCCCGTCGGAACCGCCCGTCTGCGATTGTCGCTATCGGCGGCTCACGATGGTGATTCGGTGGACCAACTGATTCGTGTTTTATCGGCAGATTCTCGAATCCTTACCTAAGAAACTTGGCTACCAGTCGTTTGACTACGTAGACTCGACCTGTCGCGTCAATGCGCGAAAGAATCTTGTCCAAAACAGTCTCTTCTCTCATTCGATTTGGGTGCCTGCGATGGTGAATGTGTATGGGTTCACTGGTGTTGGTCCGCTTTCCGGCATTTGTTTTCTGCTTTCCGTCATCACGTCGATTGCGTTCGCCGAACCCGTGGGATGGATGGAGCGGTTTGCACTGGCCGCTGATCGATCCGAAATGCTCGACGAGCTGATACCCGGCAGCGACGATGACCACTTCTATCGCTGTTTGCACTATCAAACGACCGGTAAGCTGAAGCTCGCCGAAGCAACGTTGGCGAAGTGGCTTGATTCGCACAAAGGTCAATCGACGCCAGCGATCGATGCGATGACCGACCGCCAACGGTTGTTGACGTATGAGCTTTCACCCCAGCGGACCATCGACCATTTGGTTCGCCGCCTGGGTATCCAGTTGGATCACGCTCCCCCGCCGACTCGTGACCAGAGACGTTATCCCAGCGAGTTGGATTCAACACTGTTGAACAACGAAACGATCATCAAAGAGGCACTCCTCCGCAACGACGAACTCGGCCCACCATCGCTGTCGTTTTTGGCGGAGCAGTTTCTTGCGGATCGGTCCGCCGGGTACCTGATCACGTTGGCCCAACTTCTCGATCGCGTCACAACTCCGTCAATCGATCGTCTCGCAGATCTGGTCATAAAAGAACTCAATAGCCGACGTCCGCCCGAGAAGCGATTCGGTGATTTGTCGGCGCACCGACTGTTAACTCTTTCAGAACTCGAACTCGTGGTAGCGAAAGTGCCCGAGGTGGCTGATGATGAAGCGTATGTGCATGCCGTTCTCGCTCGACTGCGTCCCGGCGCGGACGTGGACATGGCAACTCAACCGGCTGCCCGTCATGCGTACCTCAAAAGAGTCGAAGCTTACTTGCGAACATTGCCGCCGAGCTACAACGGCATGAAAGCTGCGTCGGCGTTTCGTCTCTTAGAAGCGAATCTCGCGCGCGGCGAATTTGATCGCGAACTGTTTTTGCGATATCTGCAATTGCCTCGCGTCAGTCCGATCGTGAACCCCAACTGGCTCGCCCGTGAAGGCCATCACGCAAATCTCGATACGGACTTCATGGGCGCTGCGCTACTGCCGCCGATCCGCGACGAACAAGCGGTCGTCCGAACCCACCTAGAGGAGTTTCTCGAGAACGCCGAATCGACGAAAGAATTCGATGCGTTTTTGAGACCGGAATACCTCCGCCGCGTGTTCGCGGAAACCAAACTGATGCGTGGTGTCGGCGATCAAGATCGCTGGTACGCGATGCTGGGTAACGAACAACGACAGGCGATTCGAGATTCGGTCGAGTTGCGATTGTCGCCCACGAACCCACCACTATTTTCACCGAACGAACCGACCTCTTTGACAATCGACATCAAGAACGTTAATGACCTCGTACTTCGCATCTACGAAATCAACACGCCGGCCTATTACCTCACCCACGATCAACCACTCGATACGGATATCGACCTTGACGGTTTAGTTGCCTCGCATGAAACCACGTTGAAATTCGCGCAACCGGCTGTCCGACGACATCGCGAATCGATCCCACTGCCACAGCTTGCGGGCCGTGGGGTGTGGGTTGTTGACCTGATCGGCAAGAGCATTCGCACGCGCGCGATGATCCGTCGCGGATCAATCGATCACGTCGAGTCGACGACCGCCGATGGCATGACATTCACGGTCATCGATGAAAACAGAACCCCGATCAAAACGGCCAAGTTGTGGATCGGTTCGCGGCAATTCTCTGCGGATTTCGCTGCTGACGACGATGGGCACATCGTCATTCCGCTCGGTACCCAAACCTTGACTCGCAAAGCCATCTTCAGCGACGGAGTCTTGGCCGAATCGACGATGATCCTACATTGGGCTGAGAAGTATGAATTGAAAGCCGCGATGCACATCGATCGGACATTGCTGCGTTCCGGCGGACAAACCGATCTATTGATTCGTCTTCGGCTAATGATGACCGACGTTCCCATCGATCCGTCCGTGTTGAAAAGCGTCTCAGTACGAATTAGCGGGAAAGACCTGGACGGTATCTCGTCGACACGCGAGTTCAAAAATCTCGAGTTGACCCAAACTGGCGAACTCGTCATTCCCATTCGTGTACCGCCGCGTTTGGCGGAATTGTCTGCGACGATCACCGGCAAAGTCGCTCGGATTTCCGATGGAAAGCAAGCAACGCTGTCCGCTGACCATAGCTGGAAGGTTGCCGGAATTCGTAGCACTGTGCAGGTTCATGATGCATTCTTGACCCGTGATGGCGACAAGTTTGTCATCGAAGTCCGAGGTCGGAACGGCGAACTCGTTCCCGCCGCAATCATCAAGGTCAGCCTCGATACGCAATATCGAAACAGCCCCGTTGAACACACATTGCAAACCGATGACCGAGGCCGAGTTGATTTGGGCAAGCTCAATCGTATCACCAACATTCGCTATTCCGTCCTATCGGGAATTCAACATCAATACAGTCTCGACGGAGACCGAGTTGCTTGGCCGGATGAAGTTCACGCGGTTTTCGGTGAGCCCATTGAGTTGCCGTGGATCGATTCAATCGAGCGTGCGGCGGATCGATTTCGACTGCTTTCTACGAATGAGAGCCAAATCGTTACCGATGAATCCAAGCGTCTATCGATTCGCGACGGTTTTTTGCTGATGGATCAGTTGCCGCCGGGTGACTATCGATTGGTTGATCGACAAACCAATGACGAAACGCAAATCTCAGTCGTTGAGGGGCCGAACATCGATAACGTCGCAGTCGGACAGACACGGTATCGAGCGATCTCGCCAGCGACGCCGATCTCGATTGCCAACGTGACACGTGACGAGTCCGGGCTGAAGATAAAGCTGTCGGGCAATACCGAACTGTCCCGAGTCCACATCATCGCCAAACGGTTCATCGAACAGATAGATCCGTCTGCATCACTCGCACTTAAAATGCCGACCCTTGGCGGGCGCAGCATATCCCGCGCGCTGTCGGGGTATGTCAGCGATCTGCGATTAGGTGACGAGTATCAATACGTGCTGCGCCGCCGCTATGCAAGAAAGTTTCCCGGTGTGATGTTGCCTCAACCAGGATTGATTTTGAATCCGTGGGAAACCGATGAAACGACCAACGACAGCCAATCGGAATTCGAAGGAGAAGCGATGCCTCCTTCGGCCAAACCGTCACCCGGTCGAGCGATGGGGAGCAATGCCAGTCGCGAAAGCGATTCAGTTGTATGGATCGCTTCCGACTTCGATTTTCTGGCTGATCCCGGCTTAGTGCTGACGAACCTTCGTCCTGATCAAGACGGTATCGTGCTGATCCCCAGCGACGCAATCGACGGCCTGCCGATCGTTCAAATCGTCGTCTGCGACCCGGCGACGATTGTTCAAAAAACGATCACGTCGCCGCTCGCCGTTGGGGAACTTCGCGACCTTCGTTTGGCAAAGTCCCTAGTAATCGACACTGCTTTTTCGATGCAACGATCGGTCGTGGTTGCTTCTCCAGATCGACCGATTGATTTGAAGAATTTGGGGTCGGCACAAATTCAAGTGCTCGATTCAGTCGGCGCTCTGATGAAGCTCTACAAAACCCTGGTAAGCGACACTCGACTAAACGATTTTGATCCGCTTTCAAGTTGGGACACGTTGGACCAATCCGCGAAGCTTGATGCCTACACGCGACTGGCTTGCCACGAGCTGCATTTGTTTTTGTGGGTCCACGACCGAAGCTTCTTCGACGATGTCATCCGACCTTATCTTGCTAATAAGAAGGAGAAGCAATTCGTCGACCACTGGTTGCTCGAGGATAATTTGAACGACTACACCGAACTGTGGCGATACAACCGCTTGAATGCGGCCGAGCGAGCTTTGCTTGCGATTCGCGTTCCCACCATTCGTGAAACCATTCAACGCGGGTTTCGTGAGTTGGTTGCCAAACAGGAAATCGATTACGCTTCGATTCGCCTGAGTGTCGAGAGTGCGCTCAAGCGTAACGAGTTCATGGACGGCTCCGTTGAATTTGATTTTGCCGAGAATGCGCCGGCAACTCCGGAATCGCGAAGTTTGCATTTTTCCATGGGTGAACTCAGTGGCTCGGTGACCGAGGAAGGTGAGTCGCTCAGTGCTTCACGCAGGGCAGGTGCGGCCAGTCAAATGGGGCGTTCGCCGATGTTATCAAAACGGCTCGGCACCCATGACATGTTCAGTCTTCGTGAAAGGTCGGGAAAGCAGACGGCGTTCTTCCGAGATCTTGATTCGACGCGTCAGTGGGCCGAAAGCCATTGGGACCGAGTCCGTACAGTAAAAATCGATTCACCGGGGACATTAATCGCAACGAACGCCTTTTGGTCCGATCTAGCCGCCGGGTCGACTGATCGGATTGACGTGTCGTCGCATTTGCTCAGGCCGATCGATGGTCGTCATTCAGCGTTGGTCGCTTTAGCATTTTGCGGATTGCCGACCAAGGCGAGCGAAATCGTGTTGCCCGGCGAGGAGACAGCATTGTTTGTCCCGCCACATCCAGTCGCCATCGTGACGAAGCGGCTACAAGAGTTGAAACCGACGGAGAAGCCAATCGCGATCATGATCGGTAGCCGCTTCACGGTGATCGATGATCCCGAAGGCACCGAAGTTGTTGAGTTCTTGGCGGGTGTGGCTTACCGAGGTCATCTCGTTTTATCCAATCCAACGGCCAAAAAGCGATCGGTTGATGTGCTTTGGCAATTGCCGACCGGAACTCTGCCTTTGAATGGCAACGGGGTGCTCGACAGTCGCCTCGTCTCACTCGATGCATTCGCCGTAAGTGTGATCTCTTACGATTTTTACTTTCCTGAATCGGGTAGCTTCGCACACTACCCGGCGACTGTGGCCGAAGGCGAGAGTCTGCTCGCTCGTGCGCCCGAGCGGAAATTTAATGTGCTCGAGGAACCGACCGTCTCAAACGAGATGAACTGGGAAATCATCGCTCGCACCGGAGATTCATCCGCGATCGGGAAGTTTCTTGACGATGCGAATTTGCATGAGCTCGATTGGATGCAGATCGCGCACCGAATGGGTGAGGCGGATGTTTATCACGTCGTTTTGGATGCTTTGGCGAAGAATCGACTGCCGATCGCCGAACTGTGGGCGTACTCCATGAAGCACCATGACGAATCTGCGATGCGAACGTATTTGTCAATTCGCGGTGATCTGGTCAGCCGCGTCGGGCCGGTGCTCAATAGTTCGCTGCTGAAGGTCGATCCGATCGAAGGCGGCGCCTACGAGATGCTGGAGTACTCGCCGCTGGTCCTGGCCCGCGTTCACCGTTTGACCGAAGTTGATGAGATCTTGAACCCCGCGTTTCTTTCGCAGTACCGAAGCTTCTTGAGCAACCTAGCCTACTCAGTGACGATCAGTCCAAACGAACTGCTTTCGCTTGCCCATTACTTGCTGATCCAGAATCGTATTGGGGAAGCGATGGACGCATTCGAGAAGGTCGATCGCGAGTCGGTCAAGACAGACTTGCAGTACGACTACATGGATGCCTACTTGGCGATGCATCAGGGCGAATTTGATCGCGCCGAGAAGATTGTCAAAACACACGCCGATCACTCAATCCCCCGTTGGCATGCGAGGTTCGCCGAGCTTCAGCATCAGTTGAACCAACGACGTGACTTGAATTCCGGCGAGAAACTTGTGTCCTTGGATGACACGAACGTTGCGAAGGCCCCCATCTCTGAAGGTTCAGGCGACTTGGCTGTGATCGACCGTGAGGCCCGTCAGGCAAGTGCCTCGAGAGAAACACCGGAAGTATTGGTTCGCATGGAAGGCACCCGGTTGCGGATTGACCATCGCAGCGCGACAGAGGCTGACTTGAACTACTTCGGCGTTGATTTGGAATTGCTCTTCAGTAAGGCCCCATTTGTTCGCGACGATTTGAAAGCGATGGCAATGGTGCGACCGACCCGCCATGAGCCGCTTAAGTTCACCGAAGATACCGGCGCGCAATTCATCGAGCTCGATGAAAAGCTGCGACGGCAAACTTTATTGATCGAAGTTGTTTCGGGTGCTTCGCGAGCGACGACGCTATCGTACGGCGGCAATTTGACAACGTATGTCTCAGAAGCATTCGGCCAGCTACAAACGACCGACTCTGAAACAAAGCGACCGATCAGTGCTGCCTACGTAAAGGTTTATGCGAAATACTCCGACGACAGCGTTCGGTTTTTCAAGGACGGCTACACCGATTCGCGAGGTCGGTTTGACTATGCGAGCCTGAGTGCAGAGGATGCCAACGGTGCGACACGCTATGCGATCTTGGTCCTCAGTGAAGAACAAGGCGCGACGCTCCATGATGTTGCGGCTCCGACAAAATAGAGTACCGTGATTTTCAAGGCTTACCATTCACCTTGAATCACTTCGCGACCGCTGCGTGTGCCCAAGGCGTGCCAGGTTTCACGGTCAATGGACTCGGTGATCGATGATACGCTGCCATCCAATTTTGCGACGTTGACCAAGCCTGTGTGATAGCTGCGAGACGTAACGATGGCATAAGTTGGACTACCCGCTATTCCGTTTTTTCCTTCCTGCCACGAATTGAAATCTGTTTGTTCGTGAACTTGACCCGCATTCGTAATCATCACCTTACTGTTAGGCACCAGTGTTACAGTAAAACCAGTGTGGTGGACTCGTCCGTCTGGCCATTCAGTGTGACCGGTGTCCTTGAAATCCGGTGCGCTCGCGACGATTGCTTCTGCTTGAATTTGGCTTACAGGAATGGATATGGCTGAGGGACCACCGTTTCGCTTGTATGGCGTCCAAGCTTTGACTTCGGCAGTTAGCAGCGTGTGGCTAATTCCGTCCAGGCAGTCGCGGAAGTCGAGAAAATGATTGGGGGCGAACATGCCATCGCCAGGTTTAAGGCTTGAAGGATCAAATACAAACCAACGCCCAAAATTGAATCCGTAGGATGTCGGATACAACGACGGTCGAGTGTCGCTGAACGTCCTTACCTGATCGCTTGCAGGATCACTCGGGCAAGCGTAAACAGGAATCTTCAATCCATCGATCGAATCTTGGTTGTCCCAAGCGAGCGACAAATCGATTGAGTCGTAAACGCTGCCCTGTTCCAGAAACGGCAAAATGCGCCCGTGAACACCCCACGATCCATTGTTGCCGGTGCTCGTTGCACTCAGATCAATGATTGCCGAGGGAGGGAATCGCTTGAAGGCACTCTGGTAGTTGTGGCAGGCGAGCGCGATCTGTTTGAGATGGTTGCTGCATTGAACTCGCCGTGCGGCTTCGCGAGCGGCCTGGACTGCGGGCAACAAGAGTCCCACCAATACGGATATGATCGCAATCACGACGAGCAATTCGACGAGTGTAAAAGCAATACGTTTGTTCGGCATGAAGTTCCCTCGTTCAATCGGTTTCGTCGCGAGTCAGTTAGTACCCGTCCGTGGTCCCCTCTACGCAGAACCCGTGCCAATCCACATCCGTCCAAATTCAATCGCTTTTCCATCAACTCCGATGCCGTTTCGATCATTTGCGGTGCTCCTTCCATCGCCGTCGGCGTATTTTCCATCGCAGCGATTCTCATAGAATGATTTCGTGAATCAGCACACAACCACGTTTCGCTCGCTCCGATTTCGACTCATCGCCCCCATGGTCGCCACGGCACTGATGGCGGCTGTGGCCGTCGCGATCGCCTCGTTTTGGTTGGGTGACCGCTGGGCCCAGGATGATCTTGAAAAACGATTCGCGGCGATTGAACGGTCGCTGGCGCAATCCAACTTTCCGCTCAACGCGATCGTGCTGGATTCGCTCGCCGATCTGACGCAATCCGAACTCGTTGGCATGAATTCAGCAGGTGATGTGACTTACAGCACGATCAAACTTGGTAGCGACAATCGGCAAAACTTTCGTGTCTTTACTTTCCCGATCAAGAACCAATCATCGCGCCAGGATCGTGTTTCCCGAGTCGACGTGTTATTCGATAACAAGCTAATCGATGCAAGTCGCCGACGTGCCGCGATACTACCCTTGGTCACTGGTCTCTCCACAATCGTGGCCCTCACCAGCATCACACTCGCGCTGTCCTCGCGTTTGGTCAGCCGTGTCGGCAAGTTGCAACGGCGAGTCGAACTAGTCGCGGGCGGCGACTTTGAGTCGACCGTTTCTGACGACATCGACGATGAAATCGGACGACTCGGTGGAGCGGTGGATTCGATGGCCGCACAGTTGAGCCAACTATGGAGACGGATCAACCGTCAACAGAGTGAAAAGTTGCTGCACCAGATCGCTGGCGGGATGGCCCACCAGCTTCGCAATAGTCTCACCGGCGCAAGGATGGCGGTGGAGCTGCATGCAAAGCAATGCGACGCCGCGGACGACGAAGGGATTGGGATTGCGATCCACCAAATCGAAGTCTCCGAAGACTACGTGCGTCGCCTGTTGCTGGTCGCATCAGGTCGACAGGACGAAGATCGTCCGACGGAAGTACGATTGTGTTTTGATGATGTACGCAGCAGCTTGTCCCCGATCGCGAGGCACTTGCGCATTCGCATCGATTGGAATGCGGACGACGCCGTCAATGGTCAGTTGATTCAAGACGGCCCAACTTGGATCGCTGCCGCAAATAACTTGGTCCATAACTCGATGCAAGCTGGAAACGAAGTGCGAGTCGACCTAAAACGAACACACGATGATCGCATTCGATTGAGCGTTTCCGACAACGGCGATGGAATCCCCGATTCAATTGCGGCTGAGCTTTTTGAGCCGTTCGTCACGTCGAAACCTGAAGGCATGGGACTCGGGCTCTGCGTCGTTCGGCGAGCAGCCGAGCGTCTCGGCGGTGAAGTTCGTTGGCGTCGCGAAAATGAAAGAACGATTTTTGAATTTGACGCCTCAGTGGCGAACCAAGAAACAGCGTCATGAGCAGCAAACATACGATCCTCGTCGTCGATGACGAACCCTCCATCTGTTGGGCGTTTGAAAAGATGCTGATCGGCGAAGGGCATGATGTCGTTACGGCATCCAGCGCCGAAGAAGGGTTGCGACTGGCAATCAAGCATCGACCCGCGATGGTCATTCTGGATGTCCGATTGCCCAAGGAAGACGGCATTTCAGCTTTGCCAAAATTCTTGAAGGCCACCGACAACGCGCCGGTGGTCATCATCACCGCATTCGGCGATCTTGAAACTGCCGTCGCGGCAGTGAAGAACGGAGCGACTGATTATCTGACCAAACCATTCAAGCTCGAAGACGCCCTACGGACTTGCCGACTCACGTTGCAAAAATCGGCACAACGGGCAGTTCCCAAGTCAACACAGTCGATGCGGACGGACAACACCGTCCTCGTCGGCGCGTCGCCGGGGATGCAGCAAGTGTTCCGGCAAATTGCGTTGGTCGCGGATAGTGACTTATCTGTACTCATCACGGGTGAAACGGGAACGGGAAAAGAACTCGTCGCCGCCGCGATACATCGGCACAGTCGTCGGGCTAACGGAGCATACATTCCGATCGCGCCAGTTGCCATGAATCCTGATCTGATTGAAAGCGAGTTGTTCGGCCACGTTAAAGGCGCATTCACGGGCGCGGGCGAAGATCGCGCGGGCTTGTTCGAGCGGGCCGAAGGCGGCACGGTGCTGCTGGACGAGATTGGCGACCTTCCACTTGGCACACAGGTCAAGTTGTTGCGAGTCTTGGAACAAGGCGAATACAGCCGAGTCGGTGACACCCGGTCGCGAACGGCCGATGTGCGCATCCTCGCCGCGACCAACAGTAATCTTCACGAAGCAGTCGGTTCGGGTGAGTTCCGCGAAGACTTGTTTCATCGTCTCACCGGCGTACAAATCCACTTGCCGCCACTTCGCGAACGCATTGAAGACATCGCACCTTTGTGTCAGCACTTTCTCGCCGCGATGAACTACGACGACGCAAGCCTGGATGACACGCTGCTATCCGAACTGCAAATCCACCCTTGGCACGGCAATGTTCGCGAACTCAAGAACGCCGTCGGTCACGCCGCCGTCATCGCCCGAGGCCGACAACTTGCGATCGACGACTTCCCCGCGCCGAAACCTGGCCGAAATGGTGAATCCGTCTCGCCAAACCACTCGCTCGAAAAAGTCATCACGGCTTGGACTGAAACTGAAATCTCGGAAAACTCCAACACCGAAACGCTCCACAGCGACTTTCTCGCCGCTGTCGAGCCATCGCTTTTAGAAGTCGTGTTGAAACATACTGGTGGCAATCGAGCCAAGGCCGCCGAGATGCTCGGCATCCACCGAGGTACGCTGCGAGATCGCCTGCGATCCTATGGCATCGACGAGTCCGGTTCCTAGCCGTCGATCGCAACGACGTGTCTGACGGAGATTTGCCGATCCTTAACGAAATCGAATGGTTAAGCCTGTTCCGAAAAAGTAGTCGTCGGCGGCATCATTGAGTCCTTTACCGGCCCGGATGTCGTATTGGATGTCGTTGTTGATCAGATACGTCAGACCGCCGTCGAAATAATGCTCGACTTGCTGCGTTTCGGCACCACTAGGATAAAACCCGTAGTACTCCGTATAGCCGCCCAGTCGTTCCGTCAGCGAGTAACCGATCGTCCAAGACTGGGCCCACTGTGTGTAACTTTCGCCGGTCACCTGATCGAGTGATTTGTTGAACTGGGTACTGCCGGCGGTTGAAAAGAAGTCGTTGATGTCCCAGCCGTACAACCAGTTCAGTCCCGCTAAGACTTTTCCATCGGTGCGCTCGCTACTTCCTGTCGGAACGGTCATTTGAGGAATGATTGCCATCTCGGGCCTTAAGCCTTCTTGCGGCGTCAATCCGATTTTGAAACCCAGATACAAGTCATCTGCTCCGACTGAGCTGATTCCGTTGGAGTTTTCGTCGCCGTAGTTCATGGCCAATCGGAACTCGAGCCAGTTGGCGAGTATGCCGTAGCGGAAAAGCGATTCCGGATACGAATGACCGATCGTGCGATCCCCTGCTTCATTGTCATAAGTGTAGGTGTAGCCCGATTCGATTTGCAATACACCGAGACCGACAACACTGCTCGCTTCGGTAAAGTCGGGTCGGTCAGTGACCAGCGGTTCATCAGGCTGAGCCAGTTCACCTGCCGACGGTGCAGCGCTCCAACGAAACAGCGACCCAACGGTCCCACGCTGACGCGACTGATTCGCGCGACAATCTCTGTCGAACCCGTCAAATGAATTGCAGCTTGGTTCATCGCAGTGCTCGGCACGGGATGGCTCGACAGAGCCCGCCCCGTCGATACAACCGTCATCTTGCGATTTCGCGACTCCAACGCCACACGTTACCATGATCGCCAGACCGAACAACAACCGTTTCAAACCACCCGATAGCACTCGACAACTTTCCATCGATGGAAATTCCTTTTTCATTTCGCTGTGACGGCTACCCGCCGCACCCAAGCTACCTTCGATTCTATTAACTGTTTCGTTCCACCAAGACTATAAGTTCTGATAGGGTAATCCACGCGATCAGCTTCGCGGCGCCGAAAAATCGGTACAGTCGCTATAGTCCAGTACCGACACCTGACAATCGCAGTGGCGGTGATCAGTGCATTCACCGCGATCGTCCAAACGTACCAAAACCGAAAATCTTGTTTCAAGCCAATCGCGATTCATTCGTCTAAACTGACAGGCATGTTCACACCCATCATCAAATACTTTGCACCGGCGTATGTGTTGCTCTGTTCGGGCATAGTTGCTATCGGCGCCGACATTTCGTTCAACCGAGACGTTCGTCCGATTCTGTCGGACCGCTGCTACCACTGCCACGGACCGGACGCAAAGAATCAGGACTCGGAATTTCGCCTGGACAGTCGTGAAAACGCGCTCGCCGATCTGGGCGGTTATGCGGGCATCGTTCCCGGTGACTTGGGGATCAGCGAGTTGCATCTTCGCATCCATGCGACGGACGATTCGCAGATGCCGCCCGCCGATTCCAACCGAGTCTTATCGGAGAGTGAAAAAAAGATTCTCGACCAATGGATCTTGCACGGCGCGAAGTTCGAGGAACATTGGGGATTTCGTCGCATCCCCGCTGACGTTCCGTTGCCAACGACCGACAACGCGAACGATTCCAGTTGGTGCAGTAGCGACATCGATGCTTTCATTCTTGACGGCATCCAGAAAGCTCAATTGTCGCCCAACCGCGAACTGAGTCGCGAGAAATGGCTGCGACGAGTGACGTTTGATCTAACCGGTCTACCTCCAACGCTGGCCGAGATCGATGCGATCATTGCGGATCAATCGGGAGAAGCGTACGAACGTGTCGTCGATCGATTGCTGTTCAGTGATTCCTGTGCCGAGCGATTGACAAGTGAATGGCTGGACGTCGCACGCTATTCGGATTCATTTGGTTACCAGCGCGATGATGAACGCTACGTTTGGCCGTACCGAGACTGGGTTGTCCGCGCGTTTCGCAACAACATGCCGTACGACCAATTCGTTACCGAACAACTCGCCGGAGACCTGCTGCCCCATCCTACGACCGAACAAATTTTGGCAACAACTTTCAATCGACTTCATTCCCACAATAAAGAAGGCGGCGTCGCGGTTGAAGAGTTCCGCGTCGAGTATGTTTCCGACCGGGTTCATACCTTCGCTGGCGCGTTCATGGGATTGACGATGGAGTGCGCTCGATGCCATGACCACAAGTTCGATCCGATCAAAACGAAAGAGTATTACCAACTGACGGCGTTCTTTGCGAACATCGCCGAGAACGGGTTGATCTCTTTTTTCACCGATGTCGCGCCGACGCCCGCGATTGCCTTGCCGACGGAAACTCAGCAGGCCGAACTGACCGCGGCTACCGCCGAGATCGAAGCCGCTCAAGTAAAACTGAAATCGATCAACCGGGACGGCGATGACGCGTTTGCGAAGTGGCTGTCGGATCACGAACCGACAAGCGACATCACGTCCATGTTGACTCACCTTTCGTTTGACGATAGAGGTGATGCTGTGAAAGACGAGTGCATCGACGAAGAGGGCAAACAAGTCGAGACGTCTATGATGCAAAGCTTCGCGAGTTCGGTGGAAGACGCGAAACGGGCGATTTCTCTACGGAAGAATGTTGTTCAGCCCGGCAGGTTCGGCAGCGCGATCAAGTTCACCGGCGACGATGCGGTCGTCATCCCCGAAGTTGGGCATTTCCGTCGCCATGATCCGTTCTCGTTTTCGCTGTGGATCAAGTCGCCCGAAGTCACCGAACGAGCGGTCATCTATCGACGTTCACGTGGTTGGGATGATGCCGGCAGCATCGGATACGAACTGACCAAAGAAGGCGACAAGCTGTCGGCGAAGCTGTCGCACTTTTGGCCAGGCGACGCGATCGGTATCGAAACCACCAAACCGCTCGAAGCCGATCGCTGGTACCACGTCGCCGTCACCTACGATGGTTCGAGCAAAGCAGCGGGGCTGCGCATCTTCATCGACGGTTCACCCGCCGATACCAAAGTCGTGCAAGATCATTTGACGCGCGACATCACACAATGGCGCGGCGGGTACAACGACTTGGCGATCGGGTCCCGCTATCGCGACCGAGGATTCAAGGATGGAATGGTAGATGAGTTCGCCGTTTTTGATCGGAAGCTGACTGAATTGGAAGTGGCCCATCTGTATGACGCGAAGACATTGCCGACAACGATGGCTCTCACGAGCAGGCAACTCGATCCGACTCAGCTAGCCAATCTTCGTGAGTATTTCTTCTCTGCGATTTATCAGCCGGCAAAGGATGCTCGGGATGCGTTGAAGCAGCGTCGCGCGCGATGGACCGACATCATGGATTCAACGGCGGAAATCATGGTGATGCGTGAAGAACCCAAACCGCGACCGACCTATGTGCTGACGCGGGGGCTTTATGACAGCCATGGTGAAGAAGTGACCGCGGGGACGCCGGCATTTCTTCCATCCTTTCCCGCCGATCAACCACGCAACCGTCTCGGATTGGCACGTTGGCTGACATCGACGGATCATCCTTTGACCGCAAGGGTTACCGTGAACCGTTACTGGCAATTGATGTTCGGCAAAGGACTCGTTCGCACGCCCGAGGATTTTGGCAATCAAGCTGATCCGCCATCACATCCGGAACTCTTGGATTGGCTGTCGCGCGACTTCATCGATCACGGTTGGGACGTCCATCGTTTGCTGCGAATGATGGCTCTGTCCGCTACCTATCGACAAGATTCCGTTGTCGCCAAAGACGTTCGCGACGGAGACCCCGAGAACATCTGGTTGGCGCGAGGTCCCGACCAGCGTTTGACGGCTGAAATGGTGCGAGACAATGCGCTCGCGGTCAGCGGACTGTTGGTCGATACGGTCGGCGGCCCGCCGGTGAAGCCTTACGATGTCGCACTCGCTTACACGCCGCTGCCCGTCGACAAAGGCGAGGGCCTTTATCGACGAAGCTTGTACACGTTTTGGCGGCGAACATCACCAGCGCCCGTGATGATTGCGATGGATGCAAACAAACGCGAAGTCTGTCGTCTGCGTCGAGAGACCACTGCATCACCCGTTCAGGCAATGGTGTTGCTCAACGCGCCGCAGTTCATCGAAGCATCTCGAGCGTTGGCGGAAAAACTGCTCGCTCAACACCGCGACGTGGACTCGATAGCCAACGAAGCGTTTCGGTTGTTGACGAGTCGTCAACCGAGCGAGCATGAACTCGAAATCCTGCGATCACTCTTTTCTGAACAGCTCGAACACTTTGATGCTGATCCGAAGCAGGCGGAAGCATTTTTAGAAACCGGCGATTTCGTCGCATCGAGCGACCGGCAACCAACGCGACTCGCGGCAGCGACTGTTCTTGTCAACACGATCATGAATCTTGACGAAAGCGTGCGGAACAAATGAACGCGAATATTAACTGCCAGGGTGCCGCTTGTACGGGTAGCGAAAATCCCAAGTCGATGAGCCGCCGAGACCTTCTGAATCGGTTCGGCCATGGCTTGGGCGGAATTGCTTTGGCGAGTCTGCTGAACCCGGAAACGGTGTGCGGAGTAACGACCGGCAACGATTCAAGTTCGTCGCGGGGAGTTCATTTTCCACCGAAAGCGAAGCGAGTGATTTTCTTGCTTCAGTCGGGCGCGCCGTCGCAGATGGACTTGTTCGACTACAAACCGATGTTGAACAAACATCACGGTGAGGAACTGCCTGACTCGGTTCGGCAGGGTCAACGACTGACGGGTATGAGCGGCTTCCAAGCGAGCTTGCCGCTGGTCGGATCACCATTCAAGTTCAGCCGACATGGCGAGAGCGGAGCTTGGTTGAGCGAGCTGTTGCCGCACACCGCCAAAGTGGCCGATGACTTGTGCTTCGTCAAAACGCTCCATACCGAAGCAATCAATCATGGTCCCGGCGTGATGATGATGCAGACCGGATCGCAGTTCCCAGGTCGGCCGAGCATGGGAGCATGGTTGTCGTACGGACTCGGTTCTGACAATGAAGACCTACCATCCTTCGTCGTCATGGTCTCCAACGAACGGGGTGGCCAGCCGCTGACATCGTCGCTGTGGGGAAGCGGGTTTCTGCCGGGTAAGTACGACGGCGTCGAATTGCGATCGAGCGCTGATGCTGTGCTTTATTTGAACAGTCCGCAAGGCATCGATCGCAACAGTCGTCGCAAAGCACTCGATCGAATGCAACAATTGCACCAAATCGAATTGGAAGCGACGAGCGATCCGGTGTTGGAAACTCGCATTGCTCAATACGAAATGGCATTCCGCATGCAAGCATCCATTCCCGATGTCACGGATGTTTCCGAAGAGTCCGATGCGACGCTGGCCCTCTACGGTGATGCCGTCAAAACGCCCGGCACGTTCGCGGCAAATTGCTTGCGTGCTCGACGATTGGCCGAGCGTGGCGTGCGATTCATCCAGCTCTATCAACCCGGTTGGGATCATCACAACAGTTTGCCCGGACAGATCAAGAACTCATGCCGCATGACTGATCAAGCCTCAGCGGGACTCGTGCAAGATCTCAAGAACCGAGGCATGCTGGATGATACGTTGGTGATTTGGGGTGGCGAGTTTGGTCGCACCAGCTATTGCCAAGGCAAGCTCGAAGGAAACAATTTTGGACGCGACCATCATCCTCGATGCTTCACCATGTGGATGGCCGGCGGCGGCGTGAAGCCGGGATACACGCACGGTGAAACCGACGAGTTCAGCTACAACGTGCTAAACGATGGCGTTCACATGCACGATTTTCATGCAACGATATTGCATCTGTTGGGCATCAACCACGAACAACTGACGTTCAAGTATCAAGGTCGACGTTTTCGCCTGACAGACGTTCATGGCCACGTCGTGAATCCGATCATCGCGTGATTGTCGATAACTTCAATGTCGACGAATCATCACGTCGATGGCCGCATCGAGCTTCTCGGGATCGACCCAAACGTCGCCGTGATGGACGCTTTGATTGCGATTGACCCGAGTGGCGGTCATGGATGCGTAATCAAGTTTTGAAGCGTCCGCCAATGATTGGTAACACGCCGGCGTCCGACCCACATCGTCGAGGATCTCCAGCACGTGTGATTCCGGCTCCATCATCAACATGTTGGTCAGGCCCGCGCCGTGATTGGATACCAAGAATTTCGCGCCGGCAGCGACTCTAGTTTGATACGCCCAGTCATGCGACTCGGCCGTTAGTACTGTGAACCCATGATTCCGTAGAACCGGCACGATTTCATCTTCGTTACGAACACGTCGCTTCGGCGCCTTCGTTCGGCTGATATAGATTCGCTCGCCGTGGTTTGCGATTGCTTCGTGTTCGGGCGAGGCCGTTTGGTTCAGATAGCTCAAGAATCGTTGCCGCATATCGGCGATGATCGACCCATCAAACACTCCGGTCGATTTGACGTGTGGTGGGAGCACCATTTCGCGGCAGTGGACTCGTTCAAAGCGACGCAGGAACCTCACTTCCTTCAACCCAAACGGCTGCAGACTCTGGGGCATGTAGTTTTGCGTTCGATACTTGTACGGCAACAGCAACGTCAGCTTCGACAAATCGTGCGATCGGGATGCGAGTTCCAATCGGGGCAGTGCATCGCCGATCCAGTGAAAGTAACCGCAACTCCAATTGTCCGTGATCCAGACCACTGGCGAGCGTTCTTCGGTCTCCGATTGCACCAACCGTTCGATCGCGGCGCGCCAGTGCCCGCGTTCACGACGCCAGGTCTCGGCGTGCTGGGGAAACGCAAAACTGACCGTCAAATACGTTCCCTGGTGACGCAGTGGGCCTCGTCCGAACGCTTCAACGTCGGTAATCGGTTGAACGACGAAATTGTCGAATGATTCGATCATCGCTGTATGCCTCTCAATTGACGGTTATGCTCATATCATCCGAACGCGTTTCACGTCAATTCCGAAAGAACCACCAATCGTGCGATTCATCCTGGCTCTGCTCGTGATGCCGATTTCGATCGTCGGTTCCGCACAAGATCTCTCGGGTCAGTGGACGACGGTCAAAATTGAAGGTCATGTCACTCGGGTCCAACCCTGGACCGGGATCGTGCTGTGGAGTGATCACGAGAACGCCAACACCGAATCGATCCAGCTCGAATATTCCTACGTCGGTTACGACGAAATCGTTACCGACGCCGATCAGTACGACTGGTCGCGCGTCGAACACCAGCTCGACTCAATTGCCTCACGCGGCCATCAAGCTGTGCTGCGATTTTACTTCGTCTATCCCGGCCGGAAAACGACGGTTCCGCAGTACATCAAAGCGTTACCGGATTACCGAGAGGTTGCTGCGGAAAGCGAAGGGAATCCGACCGGCTTCGTGGACTGGTCGCATCCAGCGATTGGGAAGTTCATGCTGGATTTCTATAGCCAGTTCGCAAAGCGATATGACGACGATTCACGACTCGCCTATCTTCAAACAGGTTTCGGGCTTTGGGCCGAATACCATATCTATGACGGGCCATGGAAGTTGGGTCAGACGTTCCCATCCATGGAATTTCAATCGACGTTTCTGACCCACATGAACCGAACGTTTCAGCAAACTCCTTGGATGATTTCCGTTGACGCCGCCGATGATGAGTTCGCGCCGTTCGAGCAAAATCCCGAATTGCAATCGCTCAACTTCGGACTCTTCGATGACTCGTTCTTATGCAAACAGCACGCGAAAGAGAACGCGCCAAATTGGAAGTTCTTCGGATCGGATCGATGGAAACGCTCACCCGCCGTCGGCGAACTGAGTTACTACAACAAGAAGGACCAAAAGCTGGCACTATCAGCCGGTGGTCCCAACGGCCGATCGTTCGAGGAAATGGCTGCGTTGTTTCATATCTCATTCATGATCGGCAATGATCAACCGGGTTTCCAATCGATGCACCGGATTGCGGAATCCGGAATGGCAACGGGATACCGCATCGCAATCACCGACTGCCAGACGAACGGCAACGATTGGCGAATCACCGTCTCCAATCGCGGCGTAGCGCCGATGTATCACGACGCCTACATTGCCGTTGCTGGGAAACGATCAAGCGAAAGCCTGAAAGGCTTGTCACCCGACGACAGCCGGGTCTTCGAAGTCATCGGCGCCGGCGGTCGCCCCAAGATTTCGATCGAGTCCGATCGCTTGGTCAAGGGGCAATCGATTCAGTTCGACACGCAGTAAACTTGGTTCAACGATTAGCCGTTTTGGCGTTAGCCACGGTTGGCGAGTCGAGTCGCATGTAGGCCATGCAGAGTGGAGCGATGCATGGCATGTTGTAAGCCACGATCCCCTAACTATGGCAGATCAATGACCAACAATTGCTGAGTTTCCTCGGGCTTGCCGACGATTGCTACCGCTTGCGAAGCCGAGAGCTTGTCCATCTGGGTCACACCGTCCAAATTGTCAATCTTTTGGAACGATTGACCAGCGGTGCCGCCGTTGTCGACTCGCTCGGTGAGGCCTGCGGCATTCTGGATATTTTCGGTGCTGATCTTCATCAGCCCGCGAGCCGTGTTGCTCATCAGTAGGTTCGACTTGCCATCCTTCTCGTACGCGATCAGGTCGATCGGAGTGTTCCAATTGCCTAGCTCTGCAACGGTGGTTCCTCGAACGGTCTCTTTGCCGTCGAGCGAATCGATCGGAAAACGAACCAATGGAGTGCACGTGAATCCGGCAAGCACCGTCGGCTCGCCGTCAATCATCATCGGTACAAACGTGCGAATCGTCGGTTCTTCGACTCGACCGTGCGCGGCATGATAGATCTGGACGTTGGTGACGACGCTGTTGTCGGAAAAGGGAAACGGAAACTCCGACACACTCGACGGCGAATCGCCTGCCGAAACCCCCGATACGATTACCTTGCCGTCGAAGAACGCCAAGTCGGTGATCGATTCCATTCGAAGATTCTTGCGACGACGACCTTCACCGGTGACTTCGTCGGCGGGAGGATTGGGAAGCTGCTTCGACGCATGCGCGATCTTATCGAGATTGATCGATTCAACTTTGCCGTCGTGGTTGACCTTCAACAAGCTCACGCGTCCTCGACTCTGCGCGGAAATCACGATCGATTGCGAATCTTCGTCAACTGCTAATTCTCCGATCGTGACTTCGGAAGCGGGCGCCGATATCGCCGAAGCAACCGCGGCTTTCAAGTCCTTGATCGCCGGCATACTCGATCCGTTCGCACTCGCGTCGGCGGCGTCCGAATTCATATCGATCGCGTACACCGTCGCGGCCTTCGGATCACCTACCAACAAGACACCATCGCTGGCGAATGTCATCGGGCCAATCGACTGAAGTTCCACTGGCCCCGGCGTGAGACCCTGAACTGCGGAGACTTCGGAAACAAATGAAGCGAGGAATAAGACACTGGCACACGTGAAGACGCAGGATCGAAACATTTCATTGCTCACATTGAGAAGGGCGAAGCTTTCGGAAACCACCACGCATCAATCGTATCCATTCTCGGCCCCCGACGCATCCACTTTAGCGCGATCGGTCTCAGCCGGTATTCATTCCGACCTGCATTCCGTCGGGTGCGAAGATGCTTCTACCTCCGTCGACGGGCAGGCAGACACCGGTGACGAAATCGTTTTCACACAGGAATTGCACCGCGTGCGCAATGTGCCCCGGCGTACCGACTCGGCCAACGAGCGTGCTCGCCGCAATCTTGCTTCGCTTTTCCCCTGACACGGAATCCTCCAGAAGCACCGGTCCCGGTAGAATGCAGTTCACGCGGATACGAGGATTCAAATGAGCCAATTCGACGGCCAGCGAACGCGTCATTACCTCGACCGCTCCCTTGCTGGGAAAATAGGCCGCGTGATCAAGGTACGGTCGACCGGTTGCCCAATCGCCAAGATTGATGATCGAACCGCCGCGCGGCTGACCGGCCATCCTCAGGCCCGCTTCCCGCGCGGACAAAAACGAAGCCACCGCATTGATATCGAAGTAACGTCGAATCTCGTCCGGCGTGATGTCGGCAAGCTTGCTAGGCGACCAAATCGCTGCGCTGTTGACCAAGATGTCGATGCGTCCGAAATGCTTAAAAGTTTCCTCGACGAGTCGTTTGGGAACAGCATCGTCTTCGAGCGAACCCTGCGTCACGATCACGTCGATTTCAAACTCACGACGCAACTTTCCAGCGAGACTTTCCGCGCTTTCGACCGATGTGTTAGCGTGCAGCGCCAGTCGGCAACCGAGGCCAGCCAAGTGGACGGCAATCGAACGACCGACCCGCGGCGCACCGCTGCCGGTAACCAGGGCGACCGGCGACGGACAATCAAATACGGTGGATAGGTTTGACATGAGGTTAAAGATACTTCGCAAGCGCACCGCCGCGAGTGGCCCATGCGTCAACTTTGGCAACGATTTCAGGATCTTCGATCAGCGGCGGCGCGTGATGGGGTTTGATTCGCGCGTCGATCACTAGCGAACCACAGCAGCCCCAATGCTTCTGTTCGATCGATGCAACGACGCCGTCGATGTCGAAAGCAGGATTGCTTCGCGTGAACGTGACCCACAACCAATTTTGCAGATTGCGCGCAGCAAAGTCACTATCGTCGACCAGCGTCACCAGCGGAAACAGATTCAGCGGCGATTGCGATTGGATGGATGCCACGAAGCGGGCCAACGTGTTGCGATCATCGTCGCTTCGACAGGGTGGCGCTTCGATCGCGAGCACTCCCGGTATCACGACACGCGGATTCTTAAATCCATCGGGTAGGGACAACTCCGAAGGAACAGCATCCGGTAAAGATCGAATCGGGCTACCCGTCGCAGCGATCACGACTTTTGAGCCCTGATTGAAACCACTGCCGCTGTAGTCGAGCGTATCGATCGTCGTGCGAGTTTGAAAGTGCAAATCGCGGCGCCAATCGACTCGTGCCAACACATGCGTCAGGAATGCGGCCTTGTCGTGAATATCGAGCGAGTTGTCGGCGTCATCCGTGATCCATAAGTACTTCGCCAGCGATAATTGACCGTTGCCAAGGATCGCGTTGGCTTGCGTCAGCAATTCTTGCGGCTGAGCTCGTTCCAAGTAAGGCATGTAACGCTCGCTGCCGATGGCGAACAACAACGGGTGAACTCCCGCTGCATCGACGGCGTGGACTGCTTTCACACCGGGGATCACTGATGGAATGATCGGGTCAGTCAGTTCGTGAATCAATTGCCCGAACGTCGTATCCTCCTGTGGCGGGCGACCGACGACGGTGAATGGCCAGATCGCGCCGTCGCGGTGCCAAACCTTTTCAACCTGCATCAGCGGAAACGGATGCTGCAAGCTGTAGTAACCAAGATGGTCACCGAAGGGGCCTTCGGGCTTTGTCGCTTGTGGATCTATCGTTCCTACAAAGGCGAAGTCGGCATCGCCGTAAACGGGCGCGTGTTCACCGCAAATCATCGGGATGCGCCTACCGGCGAGTGCTCCACCGAACGTGAGTTCGGTTAGGCCTTCGGGCAGCGGCATCACGGCGGCTAGCGACATCGCGGGTGACCCGCCGACCGTCACGCAAACTCGCAGCGGTTCATTGCGATCAAGGGCTGCGCGATGATGCACTCCGATGCCACGGTGGATCTGGTAATGCAAACCGATCTCACGGTTGCCGACATAATCATTGCCCGACAATTGAATTCGATACATGCCTATATTGACTCGCATCAATCGGCTCTGTGTTGATGCTCCCAAAGAGGTCGGGTCATCGCTGAGCACTTGCGGTAACGTGATAAACGCGCCGCCGTCATCGGGCCAACATTTGAGTTGAGGCACGTCGGCGATCCGACATTCATTCGCTTGCACCGCACCGCGGCGCACTGACCGTGGCAGCATACGCAGCGCCGTCAATGGTACACCCGCATAGCGAAACGGATGCTTCGGAAGCGCGGACGGGTCCAGCTTGATCTCAATCAATCGTCGCACAGATTCAAGCGTATCACGAAACAAAAATCTCGCTTGGTCGAGCGAAGCGAACAGGTTCGATGCGGCTTGAAACTTGCTGCCAATGACGTTGGTGAACAGCAACGCGGGGCCACCGCTCGCATACACGCGGCGCTGAATTTCAGCCATTTCAAGGTGCGGATCGACGGCGTCAGTGACTTCGATCAAACGCCCGTTGGCACGCAAATCGTCGATGGCATCGCGGGTGCTGCGGTGATTCACGGGTGGTGGATTGGGTTCGTATGGCGAAGTGATCGGATAACGGAGCCTAGGATAACCGCCCAGCAAGCGCTAAACTAACCGCCAATACGGAACGCCCCGGTGAGCGTCCCAAATTTCTATTCAATAATCGACTGAAAACGAATCCCGTGCTTGAAAGCCTGCCCCTTCCGTCGCCGAAATTGAGTTCGACCGAGAATCCGTTGGCGGAGGTTGCCGATGTGCTGGTTGTCGGACTCGCACACGATTTGCCGTTGTCGCCGACGATGTCGCAGTGGAATGAAGCGACCGGAGGTTGGGTTGCCCGTCTGATCGAAAAAGGCCAACTGCGAGGCAAACAGGGTGAGATGAGTCTGCTCGCGTCACCGCTTGAGACTGGACCGACCATGGTGTTGGTGGTTGGTCTGGGAAAGAAACCAATGACCCGATCAACGGCGTTCGATATGGCATCGGCGGCTACTCGAAAATTGTCGGATCGAAGTCGTGAAAAAATCGTCTTTGCGATCGCTGATTCGATGCCGATCGAGATGCACGACGCGATTGTGGCGGGATGCCTGTTTGGATGCGAAGGTCAGGCGATCTACCAAAATGATCCGAGTGCAAAGATTCCCTCCGAATTTGTTTTCGCGAACATCAGCGAATCGGCAATCGAGCGTGGCGAGATCGTCGGTTCCTCGATCAACCACACGCGTCGGTTGGTCAACGAACCGCCCGCAATGATCTATCCTGCTAGCTTCGCCGCAGCGGCTCAGAGCATTGCCAAGGAAGTGGGACTGCAAATTGAGGTTTGGGACGAAGCAAGACTGGAAGCCGAAGGTTGCCGAGCGATCTTAGCGGTCGGCGCTGGATCAACCGCGAAGCCGCGACTGGTGATTCTCAAACACAACGGCGGCGGAAAAGAATCGCCGATTGCAATCGTCGGCAAAGGGGTCACCTTCGATAGCGGTGGTCTTTCGATCAAACCAAGCGACGGAATGGTCGATATGAAGTGCGACATGGCCGGCGCCGCAACCGTCGTCGGCGTGATGCGAGCGATCGCGAAACTCGGCGTCAAGCAAAACGTGATCGGTCTGTGCGGACTCGCCGAAAACATGATCAGCGGCAGCAGCTACAAGCTCGGCGACGTGATCGAAACGCGAAGCGGCAAAACGATCGAGATCTTGAACACGGACGCCGAAGGTCGCGTGGTGTTGGCGGACACGCTTGATGTTGCGATTCAGCATCACCCCCGCGCTATGATCGACTTGGCCACGTTGACGGGTGCTTGCATGGTGGCCTTGGGCAATGAAGTCGCGGGCCTGATGCCCAACGATCCAAAATTGTGTAAGACCATCGAAGCTGCGGCCGAACAAGAAGGCGAGCCGGTTTGGCAGTTGCCGATGTTTGATCTTTACGATGACAAGATCAAAAGCAAGGTTGCCGACATCAAGAACGTCGGCGAAGGACGCTGGGGCGGCGCGATCACCGCTGCGAAGTTCTTGGAGAATTTCGTTGGCGAATTACCGTGGGTTCACATCGACATCGCCGGTCCCGCGTTCGCCGACAGTGCCAAGCCGCATCGCGACGCCGGCGCAACCGGCGTGATGGTAAGGACACTGATACGATGGATCGAAACCGCCGACAAGCCCGCCTGACGATCGAAACGACGCATCTTCAACGCGGTCTCGCGATTGCCTAAATAAAACAGAAGCGAGGTCAATCCGCCCGCGATCCAAAATCCATTTGAACGATCAGCTACGCCGGCCTGCGACGATCCCCGATTGGTCCGTCACCTGGATCGGATCTTTGACGCGCATCAACAAAAAGCCTGCCCCCTTTCCGGCCCGGCATCATTGGATCGGCAGTGATCCCGCTTCTGAAACGTCCTTGTTTGAATCCGTCTTTTTCTTCGGCAAGAATCCGAACGCGAGACTTCCCAGCATCCCGATCCAAAACAGCCAAAACTCGGGTCGGGAGATGCTGTGAAAATCGATTACATGCGGATGCTCCACGGAGTTGAATCCCCAGTCAACCAATAGCTTCGTCGCAATCACGATGATCAGGAGGTAGGCCGCCGATTCGAACCGCGGGAACCGTTCGAGCAATCGAATGAATATCACCGCCGCGATTCGCATCAGCACGATCCCAAGGATTCCACCGACAATGATGACCCACAGTTTCGGATGGGGTGCTTCGGCCGGATGACCCGCTGGCGGGCTGCCCACCAGCGCGATCGCGGCCAGGATTGAGTCGACGGCAAAAGCTATGTCCGTCAACTCGATCACCAACACCGTCATCCAAAAATGCTTGCCCGCCTTGAGCGTCTCCGTCGGAATCGGCGCCGGCAGTCGCTCTTGAATTTCGATCATTTGCTGATCGTCAGAAAGTTCCGTGCCCGTCTTCGAATCACGAAGTTCTAGATCGCCTTCAAGTCCAATACTGACCTCATTGCTTTCGCCCTCTTGCGATTGAAAGAAGAGGTGCTTGATGGCGATGTAAAGCAGATAGCCGCCGCCGATCAGCTTGACGATCCGCCACTCGAGCAGAAAACTGGCCGTGACGATCGCCAAAGTCCGAAATGCGAACGCGCCCACCAATCCGTAAGTCAACGCACGCTTCTGTTGCGACTTAGGCAATCGTTTGGCCAACAATCCGAGCACGATGGCGTTGTCGATGGACAACACGCCTTCAAAGAAGACGAGCAACAATACCAATAGTAGATCTTGAGAACCGAACGTTTGATTCAAAAAGCCAAATAGAAGCGGGGCCTTATCGAGTACATCAATCATTATGTTGCGTTAACAACTTTCTTTAACTCGGTCTTTGAACCGGATTGCGAGGCAAACTTTCGGCGCAGCGTTTGGTAGCGGCGCTCGAGAAAAAACACGATCGCCAAGATCACGACTAGGCCTCCGTACTTGACCATGGAATGGTCCTTGTCGACCCACTGTCCGAGGGTATCAGAAAACCAATACATCATCCCGTTACCCATCACGCTGCCGACGGCGATTCCGCAAAACGTCATCACTCGGCTCATCCCGAGCAGTCTTCCGAAGATCGATCCACCGACGCTGCCCGTCGCGGCCAACGGAAAACCGACAAACGCAACCAACCCTAGCAGCGTCATGCGTTGCATCCACGGATGAGCGTGCAAGATGAATTGCCCGTCGGTCACCAACGCCGCCGCACGAGGTCCGATCACCGGCAAACGGAACAGCAGCCCGATATGAAACGATAACACCAGCGCCATCATCAAGTCTAAGTACGTGATCAATAGAAAGAGTTGCAGGGAGGTCATCGCACCATCAAACTGATGCAGCGTTCCTTCGTCACCCGCAAGAATCATGAAACGGCCGAACAGCCAAACCGACAATCCGGTCGTCGCGATCAATCGCGACGTAAAACCCCAGCCGGTGTAAAACAACAATCCGAGGAGCGCTAACAAACTGATCGCGATGGGACCGAACAACGTGAATGCCCACAGGAAGGGGCGACGTTGCCGAAAGTGCAACTCGCTGGCATGGATACCATCCAAGCCAAGTTCGTCGCCGGAAATTTTGATGTCGTTCACGAAAACGTTCATACCTTTTGTGATTGCGGATGCCGATCGCGAGCGCGCGGGCGGTGAAGTTTCATGTTCGTTGTTGATGGTGTCGAGGCTGGAGAGATTCGCTTGATATCAAATGCTCGCCCGAGCGGGCTGGCCAGTAGTGCCGGCAGCAAAACCAATTCTGCCACTGCGCCGCAGCTCAGAATCACCAACATGAGCAATCCGAATTGCTTCGTCGGCACGAATGTGCTGAGCAAGAACACCGACAAGCCCAACCCATTGACCACCGCGGCCTGCAACGTCGGTCGGCAACAACTGCGGAACGCTGACGCGATCGCTCCGTCTCGCGTCGACGATGTTTCTTGACCATGTCGGTACCAGCACAGGAAGTGAATCGTATCGTCCACGGCAACGCCCAACGCGATGCTCGATGTCATCATGCAACCGATATCCACATTGATGCCTAGCCAGCCCATCGAACCGAACACGGCCAGCACGGGCAACAGATTTGGCAACATCGCCACCGCACCCGCCATCACACCGCGTGTCACCCACATCAACAGCGGCGTGATGGTCAAGAACGACCACACCGTGCTTTCAATCAAGCTGTTCAGCAATTCTCGCTGGGCCTTGTACACAATCGGTATCGCACCCGTGTGAATCGCCGCAATCGGTGGCGAATCCGCTTGAAGCCGCGTGGCGACGCGGGCCGACACTTCCGCGACGAACGGATCAACCACCGACTTGACCTCTTCGGCGAACAACCCGTAATCCACGTTCTTGAACGCGGCGACTCGCAGGCTGATCCGCCACAATTCGTCGCGAGTCGCCGCATCGACGGCCAAGTATCCGCTGTCGATGAGCGCCGCATGACTCTCTTCGAGCCGTTGATTGGTAACGCGATTGCGGATCACCGCCGACGTGCCACGATTGCCTTTCGGTAACGCCGGTAGGAACGTGATTGCCGACAGTGGCGGCGAGATCAATTGTTCGCCTTCATGCCCGAACTTTGCATAAACCTTGCCGCGAATCGCATCGACCACTTGCGCGCGATCGAGCATCGATAGGGTGCCATCGACTGGCTTTTGATTCTGTCCAGGAACAGCGATCGCCGCCGAATCGAATCGCACCAGTACTTCCAGGGGGACGAGGTTGCCGATGCTGTCCTCGAGATGGTGGTAGTCGGCCAGAATCCGCGTTTCAGCATCAAAGAGCTTCAGCAGATCAACGGACGTATGCACGCGACCGATGCCGCAGCTCAATCCGATCATCAAGATCAGTCCCGCGATTCCGATACTGCGATAGTGACCGATCACCCAATACGCCCATCGCTCGGCCCAACGCTCGATCGCACCGTTGCCGCTTGCCTGTTCATGATCGGATGATGCCAGAAACCCGAACGCCCGGCGTCGGCCGAAAACTTCTAGCGCGGCCGGCAACAACAAGAACAAAACGATCAACATCTGGATCATGCCGATCGCGGAAAAGATGCCAAACCGTCGGATCGGTGTCAGATCACTGGCAAACAGTGACAGCAATCCCAGCGCGGTGGTCACGCTGCACAGAGCAGCCGGTTTGTAACCAGCCGCCAACGCTCGTCCCGCCGCGCCCGCGGTGCCGTTCTTCTGAACGGCTTCGCGATAGTAGTTCACCAAGTGAATCGCGCCGGAGATCGTCAGCACGTAGATCAGCGATGGCATCGCCAGCACGATCGCATCGGCGTGACAACCGGTCAACCATATCGCCGCCGTCGCACCACAAGTGCTGATGATGCCGCACAAAAAAACGATCAGGGTCAAGCTGACACTTCGTAACGACCACCACGCCAACAGCAACCCCAGCCCACCGGCGGCAAACCCGAGTCGCACGAGCGTGCGTTGGCCTTCCTCGTTGATCGACAAGTTGTCAATCGGTGGTCCACCCAAGTAGGCGCGGTCCAGCGGAATGTCGCACGCTGCCAAAGCACGAAACAGAAGACCTTGCGAAGATGCCGAATCGATCCAGCGGGCTTTGCGAAAACCGATCGCGTTTCGCAATTCCTCGGTCGGAAAGTCTTTCAACAGTATCACGCAGCATGCTTGGCCCTCGCTGCCCAACACCGTTCCGGTCAACCGTTTGATCGCTTCGGATCGCGAAAGGTTCAGCGGAGCGGTCGTTAACGTATCAAGCAGCGAACGCGACGTGATGACTTTTTGAAAGTATCGCGTTCGTTGTGGATCGTTCAGAATCGACAACTCGGCAGGCGAGAATGACTCGGTCGTCGCATCGAAATTTGTCGGTCCGATCAGCTCCAATTCGTCAGGAACCGGTGGGTAGTTGCGAACCAAGATGTCTGCCAAACGTGCCAGCCTCGGGTCATCCGACACGTCCGATTGATCAGCGGACGTATCGACGCGACACCCATCCCAGCTCAGGATGACGAACTGACCATCACCGAACCAAGCGTTGAATTGCTCGAGCGCGAGCGTCTCCTCAAGATTGGCGGGTAACCAATCTGCCAGACGGTTCGAGTTGGTACCGATCGACCGCGCCGCGCAGTAGAACAGCACGGGCGTTGCGATCATGAACACCAACAAGACCTTTGGCGCGACTCGCTCGAAGAAACCTCGTGGGCGCTCGGGTTGTTTCGTTGGAGTCATGCGACTTCCCAACTGAACCGACCCATGGTTTCTTGAGGGACCGTCGGCTGAGTTTTCGGAGCGATTCGGTTGACCTTCCAGTCAAGTCGACGGAGGAAGCCCATCCCGGCAACCCACTCTTTCGTGGCTTCGCGGAGCTTTTGCACCGCCGGGTCGTCCTCTCGGTTCGTTTCAAGCAACACATCCATCGCGCCCGATGGCAGCCCGCCATAGAACAACGCGATCGCGAAGTTGATCTTGATGTGATCGGGTGCTTCGGCGCGAACGGTTTGACTGACACTATTGACGATCAGCGGTCGCAAGACGCCGTAAGCTTGCTCGAATCGTTGCAATCGGATCAGGCATACGGCGCGGCAATTGCGTATTTCCAAATCGTAAGAATCCGCCGCCAGCATCTCGAGGGCGCGTTGGTAGTCACCCTTCGCAGCAGCGTCTCGAATACGTTGCAGCTTGGGGTCCAACGGCTTTTTGTTTTCATTGGCAGTGGCTTTGGCCAGGGTAGTGATCGAAGCAATTTTTGGTTGAGTAGATTTGGCGATGTAGTCCATGGTCGGTCTCTTGGAATATGTTTTGAAATTCGAGATTTCAATTCCGATGGCGGCCCGCCACCGACAACGTGGGGGACAGACGCGCAGCAAGAATTGACGAAGCCAGCGGAACCCGCCGACGCTTCACGCTTGTGGTTGCATCACGATCAAAAAGAATTGACCGAAGAAGTCGGCGTTACAGCCGCAGCGAAATCCGCCAATCAAACAGTGTGGGTCGGTGAGAGACCGAACCCCAAGAAAGCAGCCAATCGCTACTTGCGAAGCGCACCGGATCGAGGCTTACAGTCGGTGCGACTCCGGTCAGCGGCAGCGTCCTGCAAATTTGCAGCACCGACTTGGCTGTGGATTCATCGACCGACGTGTCGGATACCGGCACCGTGGTCGTATCCATCGCGGACACGCTGGTCACCGCCGTGAAATCCGACGCCCGCGACGCGGGAACCAACGCAAATATCGCAACGCAGATCAAGCACATCACCCAAGTGATGCGATTTCGATCGGCGGTGCGAAACGGACGAGCCATAGGTAAGAAACAAAGATCGCGTTGATGGAAACGAACCATTTGATTATCAGCCAGAAAATCGTTTCAGCAATAGCGGAAGTTTCAGAATCGCCGTACTTACCCGCATTTGCTTGCTCATCGAGGGGCCGAATCCTAGGCTGCCGGACGCTCGCTGTGCTTTCAACTCCCATTGAAGCGATCTAAGACGTGGGGGAGGCCGTCCCCCAACGACCCTCCCCTACTCGACTGATTCAGATTTTGAGTCTGAAAATCGCGAGCATATGAACGCGACAAAGGCGATTGATCCAAGGTTACAGATCGCTCGTCATCAACCAAATTTGTTTGGCGTTCATTCCTTGTACTCACTTCAACGCTGACAAATCACTACTCGATTTGATCAATCTCTGGCGAGATTGCAAGAAATGTGCCCACGGGTGCAATCACCATGAACAACAGGGTTGCGAGCATGAAGCAGTATCGCCCATGAGGTTGTGTGCTGTGCTGCTATAATCGCGATGTCGGCCACCACGAAATATGACAACGCATAAATAAAAAGTAAGACTCTTGAAAAACAATTTCGTTTCGGTCGCATGCATCTTATTGGCCACATTGCCGCTGGCGTTTGCCCATGCTCAAACTGACGATAAGGCCGTGACGCTGCACGGCCAAGGACTGCATGGATACATCGGATTTGAATCGACGATGCCGCCGAATAAGGCGGATTATGCGGCGGGCGTCGGCTTCTATTCTGCGGTGTGGCCGCTGATTGATCGGCCGCTGTCGAATTTTCAAATCGGATTGGCATCCACGTGGATCATGCCTGACAATTCGGACAATAAAACTACTCCTCTCGCTCCCAAAGGCACTTACGCTCGGGATCATTGGCCCGAGCGGGCTCCAACTTACGGAGCTGTATTCCAAACCGTCGAAGGGGGTGTCGGATACTGGGCAGGCAATCAATTCCGCTACGGCCCGCCCAAGTTCAGCATGAACGCGACGCCCCAGTGCTACGACTACGAAGTGGGTTCGCCCGGTTGGGGTTTTTTTCGCAGCGGTGATCCTCTGCCCGATGATCGACTCGGAGTAGCCCAACTCAGCAATCGGATCTTGATTCCGCCCGACGGATTGCCATTTGCTGGTAACCCGATGGGCGAGTTTTTTGGTTACACCTACATGGCATTGCCGTTGACGGCGGCGGTTCCTGGCAATCCCGAAAAGGGAATCGCCCCGACCGGTGATCAATCGTGGACGTGTTTCGTCAGTGCCGAAAATTTCAATGGACCGTTGGGCTATTACATCCCCGAAACCTGGAGCAAGGTTGGTCAGTTGTTTGACTACTCATTCATCTTCGGTCGCGGTTTGGACAGTCGCGGAGGCGACGCCAATGGCGGAGCGATTGAGATCAACACGGTTCCGCGTTTCGATGCCACGGATTCGAAAGGCGTGACGTATTCGAAGATTCCAAAACTTCAATTCCCCGTCGACACCCAAGGTCGATCACTGCTGGTTCAAGACGTCACGTTCTATTCCAAGGCGGCTCTCTACGATCGTGTCGAACAGTGGCGTGAAGGCGGGCAAGCATGCGAATCTCGGTTTGATCAGCAAAATGCTTGGCACGCAAAATTGACTACCCGCAGCCCCCGATATGATCTAGCGGGCCAGCGAATCACTGACGTCGAACTGCGCTGCGACACCAAGGTTTTCGACGACATGACATGGGGGCTGACGTGGCCAAGTGAAAGCGAATCAGGATTGGCGAAATTTCCACAGTTTTTCCGACACGAAGGTGAGCGTCGCGTAGCCGTTGAAGCGTCCGAAGTCCCACCAGAGACCGGCTTGCTGGCCAGTGAATTTGCCAATGCAAAACAAAGCCGTTCGTATTCGGCTCCCATCGAAGGTGCATGGAAAACGCCCGGCCCGACTACCGAACCGCAAACGGCGAACCTGGTCGATGGTTCGACCGTCACTTACGTGTGGTATCGATTCGTGGATCAACCCAGTTTTCAGCAATATCAATACAGCGCCGCAAAAAAGCAAAAGCTGCAAGCGATGGCGGAACAGATTCACACGCACTGGACGATCGACCGCGAGTACATGCCGCCACCCGGTCATGGCAAGAAAGTGTCACTGGACGCGGCGTTACTGGTCACCCCGCCGAAAGGCAAAGAGATCGGGTACGTGCCCATCGTCATCGGTCAAACCATGGTCCGCTGAGACAGGTCGCAAAACAGTACTTGGCTGTCCTTGCCGAGAATCACTTTGGGCTACGCGATAGGAAAACGGGAAGGTGGAGAAAAACTGGACGATTCATCACTTCCGCAACCCTCAATCGCATCGTCGCTCCACGATCACTCAAACGGGTTGACCGAGTTATCGGCATCTTTCGACAGGTAGTCTTGGTCCGCTTGGCTGAGTTTGTTCAGCGGCAGAGTAACTTCTTTGCCTGCATTGATTTCTAACGTCACCGATGTTTCGTTTCGCCGAATCAACTTCGCCTGGACTTTGAATTTGCCCGTTGCATCCGTCCACGTTCGCAATGGATTCGATGAATCAACCACCGCGAGGGGCGAATCCTTCACCGCGCGCAGCGTTGTACTCTTGATGATCAATTGTTCGCGAAGCATGCTGCAGTCGAACGCTGGCCCGTAGTCATCCCAGCGAACCGTCAAAGTTCCGTCGTCGTTGTCGGACAAATGCGTGATCGGATTCCACGTCCCGGCGTAACAGGCCTGCAGCGCGGTGCCGCTGGGAAGTTTCGCGTCGTCAGGAACAAACACCGAGTCGGCGGGAGTATCGATCGAAACCGGATAGTCCTTACGAGGTTTCTGCGTTGCCGAATCAGTTTCTGATTCGGTGGTTGATTCGGTAGCCACGTTGGCAAGCGACGGAGGAACTTCGGGGAAGTGTGATTCGGGGTGCTGTTGCAGTTGGCTCAGTGAAGCTTTGGTAATGACCAACTCGTCGCGCAGCATATTGCAATCGTACGTTTCACCCCACTTGTCCCAACGAACGTGAACGGACCCGTCGGCGTTTTCGGAAAGGGTGGTGATCGGCGACCATTTGGATTGATAACACGCCGCCAATTTTGTGCCGTCGGTCAATTTCGCACGCAGTGGTACTTTGACCGATCCGGCGGGTATGTCTGCGGTGACTTCGTAACGCTTGATGTAATTGGGCTTAATCGCCAAATACTTTTCGTAGCCTTCGGTTTCTTGAGTCGACCATGGACGAGGTTTGGATACGTCGCCCGGATTGCCCATGCGGATCGGATTGGAAACCATCGAATAGACATAAGCCTTTTCGCCAACCGTATGCATCTGAGTCACGAACAGTTCGATGTTCAGCTCCGGCGTTCCGCGCGTCGGAACAAACGATCTCAATGTCATCGATCCCGACGCCTGGTTGCCAGGCATGACGGCTGAAACAGATAAGTACCCATTGGCCGACTTGCCTTTGACGAAGTAGGTTCCGTACTTGTCGCCTGCGGTTCGCTTAAAATCAAAAACCAGCGTTACTTGACCGCCGGGGTCCGTTTCTTGTCGAAAATGACTGAGCTGAAATTGGGCGGAACCTTCCAGAGGTGTGACAAGCTCCATGCCAAAAGATTGGCCGCGGCAAATCAGCAGCGTAAGACAAGTAAAAAGCAAGGCTCGAAACATGGGCTACGGTTCCCTTGGCACGCATTAGGAAATCAATGAAAGAGTTCTCGATCGCTTTCCGGTGCATCCGAGTATACCACAGCCAACTTGCCCCGATGAAGTCCGATCTGGCGTTGGGAGTATTGATGGTCTCTCTGGTGAAAACGTCGGCGTTTGGAGTTTGGAATTGCCCGCGAAAAGTTGACGGTGGGTCGATTTTAACGGGATCGTAAATGGCGAGGCCTTCGTGCAGTCGTGTGAGTTCGGAGGCACTCAAACGGGTCAGCGACGGTCTTAGAGACAATCAAACGGCAAACGGGTCAGGCCTCTTTGATAAGTCCGAAGGACGAAAGTGACGGGCGATAGTCCGCAATTCCATCGAGCAGCAACGCCTTGCACCGGAGCGTTAGCGACGGCTTGCACGGCGGTTAAGATGCCAGCCGAACCTTTCGGCGGGATTCCGACCATGAGTTCCGCCGTGCGACAGCGAGTGACCGGGCACGTCCGAGCGAACGCACGTCCGAGCGAACGCGAGCTCGAGCGAACGCGAGCTCGAGCGAAGCGAGGTACAAGGAACGGAGACCGCACCAAAGCGAAGTCTGTGGAAACCGGGGGCCCGAGAAAGAGTGGCCCGCCGAGGGCACGATGGCCGAGGGGCCACGAGCGAACTGAGGCAAAGTGCAGCGGGATGGCGGTAAAGACGGTAAGCGGGACACCGTCATCCGCTCAGCGAACGACGTAACGACCGCGACGAGCGTCAGCGACGTAAGCTGGGAGCGGTGGGCGACCGAACGAGTTGCGAGGCGGCGGCGGAGCGACGAGCGACAGCGAAGTAAGTGAAGTCCGTCCCGCGAGATGCCCGTAGCCCAACCGACAGGCTTCCCTCGTCGCCGAACAGTCGGCAATGGCCGTTGCCGATTGCGATCGATGGTGATGGAGCATCGCAGGTGTGTTTGGCGAGTTGACGCTGAGTCTAAACGGTGAGATCAACACGTTGGCATTTCCGCCGGCGGCGACGTTGCCTGCCCGTTGGCATTGATCAGCTTCAACGTGCCGACGCTGATGCGTGCCAGCGTGGAAGTCGTGCATGGAAAAGAGACATCGGATTCGATGAGTACCTACTATATGGCCGAGGAGGTTTCATCGACCGATCAAGGGATGAGGATTGCTATGCCGGTTACCGACTGGCGTGAGCGATACGGAAACCTCAAGCCCCCTGAAATGGCGGAGTAACTTAAACGCATGGCATTGCAAGTTCGGATTCGCCGCTATCGAAAATCAGCACGCGGTCTCAATAAAGCAAAAAGCGAAACGAACCGGCAGCTATCAACATGTCAGCACACAAACGCTCCCTGCACAGCAAAAATGCTAGCTTGAAAGGGATGCCCCAAGAAGTTTGACCCTTTATGACGACTGCAGTTCGGGACACTTCAGCGATCATAAAGCTCCAGCCAGGGAAGCTATTTCGCCGGATTGGTGATCGACAAGTCGGGCACCGGGTCACCTTCGTCTTTGCGTAATGTAAACAACATGTTGTTGCTGGCCTTGGCTGACTCAAATTTGGGGGGCCTATCGGCACCCGGCAGTCCGTAACAGAGCATCCATTGGTCTTCGCCCAAGAACTTCAAGATGCCTAACGCGACGGGTTGGGCCGGTTCATCATCTGACTTGAGCTTGTCGGTGGAAGCGTTGACTTCAACCGGCGTCATCGTGATGTGAATCGGGCTCTTAGTGTCATCGGTTCGAAACACGGCCCGAAAACGCTGCTGCTGATCTCGGTCGTAGGTGACGATCGTGTTCGTGGTAACGGTTACGTACGTTCCATTGACCTCGGATTCTGTGAGTTCACGACCCTGATTCACGCCTGAAACAATCTGCCAACGTCCTTGCAATTTTTCAATCGTTGTATCGTTTGCCTCGTTTTCCGCCATCGCCCAAGTACCGCCCATGGTCGAGAAGGTGAGCGCAATTAGAAGTAGTTTGATAATCATTGTCGTTTGTCTCCGGAAAGTGTCTTGAACAAGTAAGCCAGGAGTTCACGCATCGCACTTTTTGTGCCCAAACATCGGAATGGTTTCACTTAGACAGTGGCGATCGTTTTCGTTTCAAGTTGGACGGTTCCGGTTCAACGGCGCGGGTTCAAAATTGGAACGATCGCGTTCATTTGCAATCTTACGAGGCCATATGACACGCGGTTGAGTCAAGATCGACTTTGGCACGGTAATCGCTCCCAGGAATGGTAATAGCACGGCAGTGAAGTATACCGCCGAGAGTAAAACCTTCAACTTCGGGAGACTGCCATGTTGGGCTGGGCTTTAACTTTTTTGATTATTGCATTGATCGCTGGTGTGCTCGGGTTTGGCGTCGTCGCCGGAACGGCGGCTAGCATTGCGAAGATTTTATTCTTCGTATTCCTCGTTCTGTTCATCATCGGGTTGGTGATGGGTCGTCGCGGGCCAGTTGTGTGAGTGCGTCAACGGTCGCAATGGTTTGACCGACAATACCAGGCGAGAGTCTCAAGCAGTTGAGAAAGTCACTACGTTTCGGAATTGCAAAAGCCATTGGCAAAAATTTAACTCAGGGTGGTTGCGATTCGACCAAGTGGATTGCGTTGAACTACGCAAAAGCCGCGTCATCGGTCTCGTACGACCACCGTCGCTTAAAAAGTGACATTGGAATGCGGTTTGCTTGTAATGTTCCCCCACTGTCCAATCTACAATCAAAAGGAATTAAACATGTCCATTGAAACGAAAAACTCTGAGGCGTCTGCGTGGGATCGCGTTCGTGAAGCGATCACCTCGAAATGGCCGCATATCAACCAGAGCGAACTTCAGAACTGCAAAGGTGATGTGTGCGAACTGGTGAAGTTCGTCAAGGGGCGTGTTGACGCGAGTGACGACGAAGTCGAATCGGTCATAGGTGAGTTTGCTCCGCAGGAATCGATCGTTGATCGCGTGACCAATGCTGCAAGTGAAACGGTGCATCAGGTAGGTGAATCGGCACGGTTCGCCTATATGCGTGCTGACGAGTGCATATCAAACCGCCCAACTGAGTCGGTTGTTACCAGCTTCGTCGTCGGGATCATTTTGGGTGCGACCGTGACCGCATTGTGGTCTGCTTCGCGACCTGAGCCCACAGCGTGGGATCGGATCAGGCATCGTTCGTGGAACTGAGACCCGCCGCGAAGGTGATTCTGGAAGAATTTTACAATGCTACTCACGGACTGTTTGCAACACAAAAACAACAGCTCGCGTAGAGTATGATTGCTGTTCTGAATTCTTGAGTTGGCTGGAAAGCGTGTCCGAGCTAATGAACAATTGCTCACATCATTTCTCTTGATCGACGTACTTCATCAGCTCGGCGATTTTTTTCAGCATGGCAGTTTTGTCGATCGGTTTTGACAGACAGTCGTTACAGCCTGCTTCCAAGCACTTATTCATATCGCCCTGCATCGCGTCGGCGGTGAAGGCGATGATGGGGCTGGTGAAACCGAGTTCGCGAAGCCGCTGTGCCGTTGGGCAACCGTCAAGGTTTCGCATCTGCATGTCAAGCAAAATCAGGTCGGGCATGACGGTCTGGTTGGCCTCGTTCTCATTTCGATCCGATACATTGATTGCGCCGATGCTGCCAACCGAATTGAAGCATTGACGGATGTATTCAACCGCTTTCAGACCGTCCACGCACTCATTCACGGTCGCGCCCGATTTCGTCAACATGTGTCGACCAAGAAACGGATGTCGCGTCGATCATCCACAATCAACACATGGCACGAAAGCTTCGTCGGCTCAATATCGACCGCTTGCATTTCGGTTGCATTTGCGGTCCCCTCGCTGTTGTAATTAATGAGATTCGATGCCGTAATCTCTCCGGTTTCGATGCTTACCGTGAACGTGCGTCCAACACCTTCGGTACTGCTCGCAGTGATGGTTCCGCCGAGCATTTCGGCGAGACGTTGGCTGATTGCCAGTCCCAATCCGGTGCCGCCGAAGTTGCGGGTGACACTCGCGCCACCCTGCGAGAAAGGCTTGAACAGCCTCTCTTGTTGGTCGGCTGTCATGCCGATGCCCGTGTCAATGACATCGAAATGTAGGAAGTGTTTCATTTTCGAAAGACTGTCGTCTTCATTCTCTCCTGAACCCTGGTCTGTCGCCGACCTGCCAACCGCGGAAGTTCCGTAGTGAACACGAATATTAACGCGACCCTCGCGAGTGAACTTGATCGCGTTGCCAACGAGATTGATCAGAATCTGCTTCAATCGCTTGGCATCGGAAAGAATCGCCATTGGCAACTTTCCATCTTATTCGACGCCCAGCGAAAGTCCGCCTTCGACAGCACGAACCTCCATGATGCTTCGCACATCTTCGATCACTCGGCGGGGTCAAACCGCTCGCTTTCAACTTCCAACCTTCCAGCTTTAATTTTGGACAAATCCAAAATGTCGTTGATGATCTCCAACAGGTAGTCGCCGTTTCGGCGGATGGTTTGCAAATACTGTTTTGCGTCGTCTTGGTCAACAATGTCTCGTAGCAAATCGGCATACCCAAAAATCGCAGTCATCGGCGTACGAATTTCGTGTGACATGTTGGCCACAAATTCACTCTTGGATGCATTGGCGGCGTCGGCGCTTTCGCGAGCTTTCTGAAGTGATTGTTCCATCACTTTGTTGTCGGTAACGTCCCAGTTGAGGCCAATGAAGTGGCGACAACCATCGGCTCGGGTGAGTACAAGTCCGCGTGCCGCGAACCATCGAAGTTGACCGTCAGGGCGATAAAAACGAAATCCGACATTGTAGCCCGCGCCGTGATAAAGGGCTTGGTCGATGGCCTCGTTGTTTGCAATGACATCGTTGGGGTGGATCCGGGAAAGAAGGTTGTGGGCCGTGTGCGGCAAATCTTTCAATCCTGTCAATTCCAAATGGGCGGTGTCCCAAACGATCGTGTCTTTGTCGACATTCCAGTCGAACATCCCCATTTTCGCGGCCGAGGTAGCGAGCCCCAGACGCTCATTGGAATCGTGCAATTGCGTTGCCAAACTAATCAACTGCTCTTCGGCTCGCGCACGTTGCAGTCGCAGATACAATCGCTCGGTCACATCACGCAACAATTCGATCTCGTGAGGCTGCCATTCTCAAGGCTGATCGTCATCAACCGATAAGGCGAAACGTAACTCGCCTTCCGTAACATACGGGACCACCAAAAATGCACGAGTTCCAAAAGCGGCATAGCGTTTCGCTTCCTCGGCAGAAAGCATTCCCTCGTGTATATCGCGGACTGACAGTGGACGATCCGATCGAACCTCCGCCAAGGTTTCTTCGTCGACGAAGTCGAAAACCTGGTGACTCCCCATGCTTCTCGGCAGTCTCTTCCTTGTGTTTTGATAGAACAGCTCGGCGATTTGACCCTCGGACGTAAACTGAATCAGATTGCATCGCGCCGGCTGGAGCCAAGCAAATACTTTTTCGGTGGCGATTGCGGCGATTTGGTCCGACGATGTCAGCGGGTCCAATGCGGCTTGCAATTCAGCGATGAACTGCGAATGAAAATCGATACGCTTGCGTTCGGTAACGTCTGCGCTGGCACCGATATATCCTAAGTATGTTTGACGTTTTGAAAAGTGAGGTTGGCCCCAAGATTCAAGCCAACGCCATTGGCCATCCGCCCGTCTGACTCGAACTTCGGCGTGAAACGGGCGTTAGACCTTCACACATCTCGCGAACTCCTCGGTGTAGGTTTTGAAATCATCCGGATGCGAGAGGTTCTGCCACGCCATGTGCCGCATCTGTTCCTCTGCGACGTTGTAGAAGTCGCAAAATGCTTGATTTACCGTAACCTGCTTTCCCTCGTGGTCGTGTACCCAAACTAGCAGCGGTAAACCATTCGCCATGGAGCGAAAGCGGCTTTCACTTTCCTTCAATCTATTTTCGGCGGCATATCGATCACGAATGTCGACACCCGAAGGGATCAAGTATTTGATTTGGCCATCGTCATCAAAAACCGGAGCGATCATGAAGTCGATCATGACTCCATCGTCTCCGTGCGAAAAGAGCGAGACATCGTAACGCACGATTTCACCGGCGAAGGCGCGTTGCATCGCGTCACGCATCTGCTGTGCCACGGCCGGATCGTAATTCCACCATGGCGCATCAGCAAAATTTTTTCCAATGACAACTTCCCGACGCGTCTGAGCGATCTGCAACGAACGATCATCGACCTCCAGCAGAATGCCATCGCGGTCGATGACACCGACCGGCCCGATTTGGTTATTGATCACTCGACGCAAATGCGCCTCGCGGTCGATGATTTCGGTTTCCCAGCGTTTGTGCTCCGTGATATCACGAACCGTGCCAACGAAAATCCGTTCGCCCTGTGATTTCGCCTCGCTGACTTGCAACTCCATCTCGAATTCGGTCCCGTTCTTGCGGCGCCCCCGCACTTCGCGTCCCTCGCCGATGATTCTCGCCTCGCCGGTCTCCAGGTACGCTGATAGGTACGAATCACGCTCACGCTGCCAAGGCTCAGGCATCAAAAGATTGACTTTCTGGCCAATCATTTCATTGGCGGAATATCCAAAGAGTGCGACGGCGGCTGGATTAGCGGATGTGATGACGCCGCGCGTGTCGATTGTGACAATGCCATCGATGGCCGATGCACACATCGATTCCAAGCGGGCCGCCGTCTCCTTATTCTGCGTTTCGGCTTGAACCCGGTCGGTAATTTCGATGCCTGATCCGATGACATAGATGACATGACCATCAGGGTTGCGAACGGCGTTGAAGCTGAGATCCACCATGCGTCGCAAACCATCACCGGTGGAATATTCGCTATCGAAACGAACGGGTTTACCAATGGTACTTTGCAACAACGACGCTTTTACTTTCTGTGCGACCGCGGGGTCATAACTCCCGCAGCCAAAGTCCCAACATTTGATCCCGATCATTGCGTTACGTTCCAGCCCGGTGGCTTGAAGCGTGCGCAAATTCACGTCGACGACGGTTTCGTCACGTTCGAAGACGGCGATGAAGTTATTGTATTGTCGATAACACGCCTCAGATGCACGGCGCGATCGGCCATATCCATTTCGCAACGTTTGCGTTCGGTGATGTCGACAACGACACCAAAGAAGTCGTCTGCCACGCCATCGTCCGCGATGCGGACTCGACCCCGCGCGCGAAGGTGACGGACTTCACCGCTCGGCCACTTGATGGGGTATTCCTCGTCGTAGATTTTTCCAGTGCTGATGGAATGTTGGATCGCGGACGAGATGTGATCTCGAATGGGCTCGTCCACTCGCCCGACAAAATCGGCTAGCGATGGCGTCGTATGTTGATCAAATCCGTACAGCCGATTGAGTGTGGGATTTGAAACCGGATCGCCTGTTTGCATGTCCCAACTCCACGGAGCCACGTCGGCGACCTGCAGTGACAAGTCGATCCTTTTCTTGGCGTCGACCAGAGCGATCTCGGCGCGACGACGCTCGTCGATGTCGATGTTCATTCCAACCCATTGCTTGATCAAACCGTCTTGCAACGCACCGGACTTGTGTCCAGCGATAGCCGCCGGAGTGATGACGAAGGCGGTACTCGCATGCAAATTCGCTATTGATTGAGATCGCTTGCTTCCAGGCTTTCATGGTGAGTTGACGATCATCGGGATGAATCGCTGCAAGCCATCCATCACCTCGCCATTCCTCGAAGGTCTGGCCGGTGAATGCACGCCAAGTCGGTGAATCTTCTGTTACTTGACCTTCGGGGTTTGTCACCCACACGATCTGCGCTGACGCATCGACGAGTGATCGAAAGAGATCTTGGCTTTCGTGCAACTGCGTCACATCCGAAAACGTCACGACGATTCCTTCACTCACACCGTTATGCGATTGATAGGGCAAAACGCGACGGATGTAAGATTTGCCCGAATTGGCTAGCACCGCGTCTTCAACGATTTCGTCACGCCTGACCGTTTTTGGATCGGGCAATGGAGGCATCGATCCGACCAACGGCACGAATCGCTCCAAAGGTCGACCAACGTCGGTTGTAATCAGCGGATAGATGTCGCCGATCGCCGGCGTGAAGCTACGAATGTTCAACTGATCGTCCAGGAACACGGTGGCAATCCGAGTGCTTCGAAGGAGGTTCTGCAAGTCCGCGTTCGCGCGTGCGGTTGCATCGCCGCTCGCCCGAATCTCTTCTTTGGACGTCTCCAACTCTTCGTTCGCTGATTGAAATTCTTCGTTCATCGACAACAATTCTTCGTTGGACGACTTCATTTCTTCATTGGTCGCCTCCATGTCCTGCAGCGTCCGTTCCAAGTCGGTCCGCATCGTTTCAAGCTCGCGTTCCAATTGAGCTACGATGGCGTCCGCGTCCAGATCACCCGTCGAAGGAGATTCCGGTTTCCTGTCGGCGTCGTCACGGCGGATCGGTTCGCCCACAACGTGAAAGACGACCAGCATCAACTCGCGATCTTCACCCAACTGTGGCATCGGCTGAACGGTCAGCATGACTCGTTGAATATAATCACCGTCACGAATGGAGAGGTTCTCATGCGTCACCTTGCGGCGAGTTTTTATTGCCTCATTCATGGCCGCGCGCAAGCCGATTCGCAAACCGGACCGAGCCATTTTGATGACATTGTTTTGAAAGTCACCGGCCGCGACGGACAAGTACTTCGAGATACCATCGGAAGCGTTGAGGACTTGGCCGGATTGGTCAATCACGACGGCCTTCGGCGCGAACTCGTCCAGCAAGATCCGTTGACGTAAACTATTCAAATTCACCACCGCATCGGGCTCAGTATCGCCAGCCCGAACGGGTTTCACTTCGCCTTGTCGAATCGCCAGCGTGCTGATCGAGCCCATCGCCGTTCCTTTTCGCTGTGAGATCCGGAACTTGGTATCGAGCGCCTTGAAGAGTTCACCGTGAGATGAAATCGTTTCGCTGGGACCGAGAAACAGAAAACCCGATGGCCGCATGGCGTAATGAAACAAAGGGATCAGTTTTTCTTGCAGGTGGGCGCCAAGATGGATCAACAAATTGCGGCACGAGATCAAATCTTGCCGCGAGAATGGCGGATCGCTGATCAGGCTGTGCTTCGAGAACAGGACGCGGTCGCGGATTTCCTTTGTGACTTGGTAGCGTTTGCCTCGCTTGATGAAAAATCGTTTGAGTCGATCGGCGCTGACATGATCCTCGATGCCAGTTGGATACGATCCTGCTCTGGCGATCTGCAGTGCTCGTTCGTCGATGTCCGTCGCGAAGATTTGAACCTCGGGGGGCGATTCCATCCTGTCTGCTTGTTCGCGACAGAGCATCGCCAGCGAATAGGGTTCTTCGCCCGTGCTGCATCCGGCTACCCAGATGCGCACGATATCGTCCGGGCCCTTGCCGTCGAAAATAGTCGGCAACACAGTTGTCGTCAGCGCATCGAAAGCTTCGGGGTCGCGAAAAAACGCGGTAACGCCGATCAACAATTCACGGAAGAGTGCCTTCGCTTCATCTTCATTGCCCTGCAAGTGAAGCAGATATTCGCCGGCCGTTGCGATTTTCAAGACGTGCATGCGGCGTTGGATACGACGCGTCAGGGTTGTGATCGTGTAGTGTTGGAAATTGTGGCCAGTAATCTTGAAAAGGTATTCCGCGATCCGTGGAATCGCTTCACCAATTTGCTTCTGGACTCGCGCGGCAATCTTGGAATGCTTCGAGTCCGCCCGCCGATGCGCCGACGCCAACGATTAGCGGTTTTGTGATTTGATTGGTCATTCTGTAATTGTCCGCGTTCGCGATGGCGTCGCAAGAAAATACCGACGAAATCGATTTTTCCGTTTCCACGGAGCTATCGATCCTATTCGGTTTTAAGAACGACATCGTTCGTCACATCGAATCGACGCTCGAAATCTCGCCGAAAATTCGGCTGAGGCCGGTCATCATGCGGTGCCAGTCGTTGACGATTTCGGCGACCGAGAAGACTCCCGCGTCGGATCGCGACTCACCACGAACACTGACGTTGATCTCGCTGCCTAGCGACAACAGCGACTGGACGGCGATGTGTGCGCGGCGATCGCCTTCGCTCAAGGTTTCGTCGCCGTAAATCCAAACGTGGTCGCCGAGCACCTGATCGACCAATTTGCTCGCTGCGTCCACTGCGTCGTCGGCAATGATGATGATCGAGCGTGAACCGGACTGAGCGTAAAACTTTGACATCGCGAAGACCTTCCATGAAGTGATGATTCGGGTTTCCTGTCGAGATCGCCAATTGCTTGGTCTCGACAGGAATCATCTTCGGGGAGGTCCGTGACACGTTTGGTCAAACGAGTCGTCCGTCGAGCAATTCCTTGCGATCCGACATCGCCGCGGCCAGTGATTCGCTGTGCGTGACCGTGATCAGAATCGCGCCGGCCGATGCTTGTAGCTTCAGCAGTAAATCCGTAATTGTTTCTGCAGTCGCGCGGTCAAGGTTGCCGGTCGGTTCGTCGGCGAGGATCAAGGCCGGTTTCATCAGCAGCGCCCTGGCGATGGCGACTCGCTCGCGTTCGCCACCAGAGAGTTCGGACGGCAAGTGCCCGAGTCGACCGGCTAATCCGACCGCCTCGACTAACTCCCTCGCGTGATGAATGTTCCCGGATGATGGCTTGCCAAATGCCAGTGACGGAACCAACACGTTTTCGATCACCGTCAGGTGCGGAAGTAAATGGTGGTCTTGAAATATGAAGCCGATCTTCTGATTGCGAAATGCGGCGAGTTTGTTTTCGGTTAGCGAAAATGGATCGACGCCATCGATCAGCACCGTACCCTGATCGGGACGATCGAGCGTGCCGAGGATTTGAAGCAGCGTGCTCTTGCCGCTGCCGCTCGGGCCCACGATGGCTAATGAATCACCACCCTTCAGTTTCAAACTCAAGTCGGTCAATACGCGAAGCGAATCACCGGCCATCGGGAACGACTTGGCAAGGTGCTCGACCAACAGAGAAGAAGTCGATGATTCGTCGTTCATGAAATCAGTTGCCCAGAGTTTCGCATAATGATAACGCCGCCAAACCGTAGAACGTGTATTCGACATCGGCTGTTTGATCGAGTGCGAATCCGACGAAGCCTCCGCCGGGCGACTGCATCGACAGAGCATAACGCCGGATGAGTTCGACATCGACCCGCGATGTCGCACCCAAGTCGGCAATCGTCAGCAACCCGGTGAACGACGACAGCAGATCGGCGAATGGGATTCGCGTGTTGGCCGACAATCCACCTTCGTCCGTCTGCATTTCCGACAAAAACTCACTCGTGTCGGAGTGCTCAGTGGCGTCGAGCTTTCCGATTGCTTTGAGCGTCCCGATCGCGGCGGCAGTCGGATTGATGCCGGGTCGTTTGGCGGCGCGGATTTCGAGGTAACCACCATCGACGTGTCGTTGGGACGCGAGAAAGTTTTCGACGCGATCCGAGTCAGTGATGGGGACATCCATCAGTTGGTGGCACAGCACCGTGAGGAAAGTCTGATAGGTGCTGCCGGCGCGGCCTTCGGGCGTCTTCGCGAATCCGCCATCACTCGTGCGAAGTGACTCGAAAAGCGAGGCAACATTGTCTCGCCAGTGATGGTCGTCGTCGGATATGACGATCTCACCGACCGCCATTTCGCAAATCGCGGCGGCGAAAACGAGAGAAATCAAATCGATGACCGACTGGCGACTGTGAAGTCGCGAGCGAAGAAACTCAGCCACACGTTTGCCGATGCGTTCATCGACTCCGCCGGCGATCCAAAGTCCGCGGATTGCAAATGCGGTGTAGTACAGATCGCTGTCACCTTCACGTCCGGCGAAGCCACCGTCGGGACGCTGTCGTGATGTTAACCAATCAACGTGTTTGCGACGAAGTTCGGGGTCGAGTCCCGATGCGCCCAAAGCCAACCGAAGCGTCAACTCATGCAGGTACGGCAGACTCACGCGCTGCCTTGCGGAATGAAGTACTGCGGTTCGTTACCGACCTTCCACTTGATGTTGCATCCGATCGATGGACGCTGGGATTGTGGAACTGAGTTGCCGGCGAGCACCGCGTCGATCGCGGCGCGAAGATCTTCGCCCGTCACCGGGATGTCCGTCTTCGGTCGGCTAGAATCGAGTTGACCGCGATAGACTAGCTTCCGATTCGAATCGAACAGAAAAAAATCGGGCGTGCATGCGGCTGAGTAAGCCATCGCGACCTGTTGATCGGTGTCAAACAGATAGTGAAACTTGTACCCGCGATGTTCCTTCTCGGTTGCCATCGCCGCCGGCGAGTCATCGGGATAAACGTCTGCGTCGTTGCTGTTGATGCCGACGACGGCCACTCCGTTTGCGATGTAATCATCGGTTAGTGTCTTGAGCTGATCCGCAACGTGCTTCACGTAGGGGCAATGATTGCAGATGAACATCACCAGCAACGCTTTGGAACCGGCAAACTGATCAGTCGAAACGACATGGCCGTCGGTATCGGGCAACGAGAAGTGTGGAGCGCTGGTGCCCAGCGGTAACATCGTACTTGCGGTGCGGACCATGGCGGTTTGCCTTGTGTTGAGAAGGAAATTGATGCGAAGAGGATGTTGCTATTGTTTCAGCTTGTCCAGCAATCGGCCGGGGCTGCCCATTGCGTGGTAGCCGCCGTCCACGTGCAGTATCTCGCCGGTGATGCCTTCGCTGTCGCCGCTGAGTAAGAAAGCGCCCGTGCGACCGACTTCTTCGTGGCTGACGTTTCGTCCCAGCGGCGCCATGTGCTCGTACAGGGTCAGCATTTCTTCGACGCCGGCGGCACGTCCGGCGAGCGTGCGGATCGGGCCGGCCGACAACGCATTGACGCGAACGCCTTGCGGTCCCATGTCGTAAGCCAAATATCGAACCGTGGCGTCCAGCGCGGCTTTGCATATCCCCATCACGTTGTAGCCAGGGACGCATTTTTCCCCGCCGAAATAGGTCATCGTGGCGATCGATCCGCCGGGGTTCATGATTTCCTTGGCGGCTGCTGTGCAGGCGATCAGTGTGTAAACGCTAACGTCCATCGCCAACGTGAAACCGGCTCGGGAGGTGTAAACCGTGTCCCGGGCGAGGTCGTTCCGATCGGCGAAGGCGATGGAATGCAGCAAAAAGTCGATTTTCCCGAACTCTTGGGCCGCCGTCTCAAATACGGTGCGGATGTTGTCGTCATTTTGCGCATCAAGGGGTACGAGAAATTTTGCGTTCTCGTATTGATCCGTCAGTTGCGAAACCCGTCGGCGGTTGCGTTGCCTTTCATCGTCCGGTCGATCCGGCAGGTGGGTAAAACCGCATTCGCCTCCGGCTTCCATGATTTGCTTGGCGATCGCCCAGGCAATCGAATGGTCGTTGGCGACCCCGAGGATCAGTCCTTTTTTTCCGCTGAATTGCATGATTGGCGACTCCTGATTTGCTGTTGTCCGTCAAAAACATCGAAGCCGCCAACATACCGCCAACCCATCGTGTTCGTCTATTTGCCCTCGACCGAGATCCTCCGAACCACACAATACCGCTGTGCATCCGTCCGAATCTCCCATCCGAAAACCACATCCGCGCGAAGTGAGCAGAGACTCAGATGCGTCAGCCCGCCATCATCATCTCAAGGCAAACACATTGAATGAGTCTACTATTTCGACTGATTCCGACTCATCCGAGACACGGCTAGCGCTCGAGCTGGCGCGGACGTGGGATTCGGATCTTTCGGATTCGGCGTTTGTCGAATCTTCGCTCCCCAAGTGGCTGCGATCGCTGGGAAGCAAGGTGGGCGGCGTGGTGTCCCAGCGCCGAGGCGGATGGCACTGCAATCCGTGGGTCGGTGCGAAGGGTGGTTTCCCCGAACACATCATCGGCGAAGTGATCGACGGGGCCAGTGATGGATCGAGCGCAACGCGGATCGAGGCGGGTTGGTGCATCACGCCGATAGGATTCCGCTCGGCTGGCGGCGAATCGTCGTTGCCTTCGGCGCTCATCATTGGGCTCCCCGAGTCGGAATCAGGTGCGCTCGCAACCGACCCCGATCGCGCGCATCGCTTGATCCGCGCGGCTGAATTGTTGACCGCGGCGCTGAGGCGTATCGAAAATCAGAGTCGGCAACGTCGCCGCATTGAACAACTTTCGGCCGTTCTGGCGGCGGCTGCCGAGTGGCAGCGACTCGACGACGACGATGCCCTGCTTCGTAAGATTGCTGACACGGCGACGGCGCTGCTCAAGTGCGAACGCGCGAGCATCTTCTTGTGGGACCGTCGGCGCAGCAAACTGATCGGTCGCCCCTCGCTGGGGATCTCCGGCAAGCCGCTCGAGGTTTCTGATGACGCCGGTGTTGTGGGTGAAGTGCTGCGCAGCGGCGAGCCGAAGATCTGGAACGCGGGCAGCGATGACGAGTCGCGAGTCAATCGCAAGGTCGATCAAACGCTCGCATTCGAAACGCGATCGTTGGTCGCGGTTCCGATGTCGAGCGGACGAAGTGAGCTTCGCCGCGAAGAATTGATCGGCGTGTTTGAGGCGATCAATCGCACCGATGGCGACTTCGATGACTTCGATGTTTTGATCTTGGCCGATCTGGCGACACATGCTTCCGTGGCGATCGAGTCACTTCGCACTCGACGCGGGCTGGTCGAATCGCGAGACCGGCTGGTCAACGATGCCGCGTCCGCGTCACCGCTGGTTGGGACGCACTCGTCGATTGAGACCGTTCGCAAAACGGCGGACAAGGTTGCCAAGACAGACTTGACGGTTTTAGTGCTGGGGAAGAACGGCACCGGCAAGGAAGTTTTGGCAAGGCACATTCATTACGAGAGCAATCGGCGCAGCGGACCCTTTGTAGCCGTGAACTGCGCCGCCCTGGTCGAGACGCTGCTCGAAAGCGAGTTGTTTGGTCACGAGAAAGGTGCGTTCACGGACGCCAATCAAACTCGGATAGGAAAGTTCGAATTGGCGTCGGGCGGCACGTTGTTCTTGGACGAAGTCGGCGACATGAGCCCCGGCGGGCAATCAAAACTGTTGCGTGTTCTGGAAGAAAAGGTGGTCGTTCGTGTCGGCGGATCACAACCGATTCATGTCGATGTCCGAGTCATCGCCGCGACCAACCAACCGCTCGAGGAATTGATCTCGCAACGACGTTTTCGCGAAGACTTGTTCTTCAGGCTCAACGTCGTTTCGTTATCGTTACCGCCGCTGGCACAGCGTGGTGAAGATGTATTCTTGCTTGCCGATCACTTTCTGAAACAGTTTTGTTATCAGATCGGACGTCAAGTTCCCACCTGGAGTCCGACCGCCAAAGCCGCCATGTCGGCGCACCCATGGCCGGGCAACATTCGCGAACTTCGCAATACGATCGAGCGAGTTTGCTATTTGACAAGCGAAGACGTGATCCAAGTCGACGACTTGACGCTCGGCGGATCGGTCACCAGCCGACCCGCGTCGGGCTCGCGAGTGGAAATGCCGATCGAATTGAATGACGCGACGCGAGTCTTCCAGATCGAGCATATCGAGCGGGCGATCGACGCGAGCAATGGCAACATGACCGACGCGGCCGCGCGATTGGGACTTCATCGATCGAATCTGTATCGAAAGATGCGTCAGTTAGGTATGCCGACATCCGGCGATTGACCAACGCGTCAAAAAAAGTCGCTTTCGCGAACGCCGTTTCGTTTGAAACTGGTAGTCAATGGCACCAACGACGGATCAGATCGGCGTACAAGTCGGCGCCCTGTTCAAGTTGCGCAAGACTGATGTACTCGTCCGTCGTGTGCGCTTGGGCGATGTGCCCGGGCCCCAAGATCACTCGTTGATTTAGCTCGGTGAATTCGCCAGCATCGGTGCCGTAACAAACGGTGATCGGGGTTCCGCCGGCCAGCTTGCAAAGCTCGACGATGCACGGCGCATCTGGATCAATCCAAACGGGTTTCCCGCCTTTGAAGCGTCGAAATTCCAGACCATGCGACTGCGCGAATTCTGCGAATTGTCCGATCAGCGATTCGCCGTTGATGTCGGGCATGGTTCGCAGACTGCACCACGCGACTGAACGATCGGGTGTGATGTTGACTGCGGCGCAGCCATCGCTAACACCGAAATTCCATGACAGGTGTGGCGGGTCGAATCGTTGATCCTGCAAAGCTTGATCGGAACGCGTTTGCCTGGCGATCTTCAGCAATAGCTCGAGCACGGGGACGATTGCATCGTTGGCGTTGACTCCGTCATCGGTGCTGCTGTGAGCCGCTCGGCCGGTGCTGGTGACGGAGAACCCGACGATGCCTTTGTGCGCGTGGACGACGCGAAGCCCGGTCGGCTCGCCGATGATCGATAACGGCTGCGCGGCAACGATTTCTCGATACGCCGCCGAATGGTTCACGACGTGCGACGCGCCCTCAAAGCCGACCTCTTCATCAGCCGTGCAAACGATCCACAACGCTGCCTTTTGATCTTTGCATCGGACTCGGCTGGCCGCCGCCAGCATGCTGACCAGAGACCCCTTCATGTCGCAGGCGCCGCGTCCATAAACACGATCGTCCGCGATCACTCCGGCGAATCCGCCATCGCCCGGCCCTGTCCACTGGGTGACCGGGACGACATCGGTATGGCAGAAATAAGCCAAGCCGCCGATCGAGCCAGAATGACGCTGGTCAGGATCTCGACAATCCGGATCACGTCGGGCGACAAGATTCTGCTTTCGCTCGCCGGCGGGATCTCGATACTCCGTACTCTCGATAACAAAGCCGAGCGAGTCGAGGTATTCCGCGATTCGCTGGGTTACCGCGACATTGCTCGATGAGCTTACCGAGGCGAAACGAATCAGTTCTTGCAGGGTTGAGGCCGGACGAATCGGAGACATTCTGCTCACTGAGTCGCGGGGTACAGATGTTTGATGGCAGCGATCATTTGCGTGGTATCGGCATCTTGGACTTGGCCGTCGAGTTCGCCAAAAATCCGTATTGATTCCTCGCGATAACCTTGATTTGTGTTCGGCACGATCGCTTGATAAGCGGCGCGGGCGGCTTGTCGCGTCGGACCCGCGTCAATGGTGAACTCGGCGAGCGCGTTAGCAAGCGCTGGTGGCAGTTCATCAAACTTGTACGAACGATTGCGACCGTCCAAGCGAATGACAACAAAATCGGCACCCCGTTCAACCATCGAAATGCGAACTCCCGCAGTCACTTCAATGGCGTCACCGGCGCTGGTTTTTTGGACGCCATTTCCAATGCCCACGCGATAGTAGATTGCCAAATCAGCGAGATGAAACAGCCCGTCGGCGATGGCTTTTTGATCGGGATTCATCGGCATCTCGGTAACCGATTCGGCTTCCGTTTTCATCTGATCCCATTTCGCATCGCGAATGGTTTGGCTGACACGGGCAATCGCCTCGTCAGCGGCGGACACCATCGCGTCGGTGATTTCGGGTTCCATCGGAGTTTCCAGCGCCATCGGCGGCGCGGGATCGGGTGTCGGCTCCACAGGCTCCGGTGCAACCATTAGTTGCGTTGCTTCGGCGATCGGCATTGGTGGCGGCGGATCGATGCTGCCAGCCATCTCGCCCATCACGGGGTCGAGCGTCCGCGGCGGCTTTTTTGTTGCGACGTTGCTTTCGTCGATCGCGCGTGGATCGGAGATCTGCGGCGATTGCGAATCGGGCGCCGGCCCAGTTGAGATGATGAATTCGCCGTCTTTGCTGGTGATCGCAATCGCACCGGGTCCGAACAGCAAGAAGTAAATGAGGGCGCCGATCAAGGCGACCATCCCCAGCATGAACGTCGCCATCATCAGCGATCCCATCAACCCACGACGACGTCGCATTTGGACGGGACGTGTATTTCGGATCAAAGGTGCGGGCGCAGCCGGCGTGCTTGGCGTTGCTGACGGTTGAACCGGAGTCGTAGTCGCTTCGGCGGTGCCAAACATCCCGGCGGGAATCGAGTTGGGCGCACTGATCGGCGATGATGGCGCGACCAGGTTGGCTGGGGTGACCGGGGCAGCAGGCGCCATCGGGTTGATGGGAGGCAACATTCCGGCCAGCGGATCCGATTTTCTCGCTGGCGTTTCGCCGGGTGATTCGTCGAACGAAATGATGCCGAACCGAGCATCCAAGGCGGATTTTTTTTCAGGGTCCGCGAGCGTCACGCGTGCTGCCTGAACCAGCTTTGCCGCTTTCTGCCAAACTGCGGGCTCGGAATCAGGTTTGATCGACCGCAGCCGATCGACGGTTGCTTGAACCGCTTTGCCGATTTTTGCCGAATCTTGCTCACCCGCCTCCAGAGAGAAAATTTCATAGGCATGCGGCGACGCATTGGCGTCGTCGATGGGTAACAGGTCTGAAAGTTTTTGGGCCGCCATGATGATTCGATTTTACGTGATGTTGGCCGATGACGACGAAGTTTCGCAGATCAATCACGATCTTGGCAAATCGAGCAATCCTCGGCAAACCAAGTTTGCTTGTCGATGGTGGGGATGACGAACGTGAGCCGAAAGTGCTTGAGCATCGCCACCGGTGAGAACCAGTTGGACGCTTTCGGGTTCCCCGTCGCAATTTTCGAGATAACGCTGGGTAAGTCCATCGATCGCAGCGGCGACGCCGACCAGAATTCCCCCGTGGATTGCCTCCGCCGTGTTGCGTGCGGGAAGTTGCACGACGTGTGGCGATGACCAATCGATCTTAGGCAATGCGTCGGTGCCGGTGGCCAAGGCTCGGGCCTGCAGTTCGAGACCGGGTAGAATCGCGCCGCCGCATAAAACACCGTCTTGATCGACCCAATCGACCGTCACCGCCGAGCCCGCATCGACGACGATCAGCGGACTGTTCCAGCGGCGACGTGCTGCGTACGCGCTCAACAAACGATCGATTCCGAGTCGCTCGGGGTGCTCGACCGAAGTCGGCATCGGCACATCGCGAAATGTCACAAGTTCGAGCGACGCGTTCGGCGTGGCGGCTTTCACCGCATCCACCAACCGCTCCGCCGCCCGACGGTGAACACTGGCGATACGCCACTGAACATCCTGGCATCCGAGCCGCTCATGAACCCACTCGATCACGCTCGCCTGCCAGCTCGACTGGTTGAGCACGATCGAGTGATCGACGATGTCGTCTCCTTGTCGAACGCCCAACTTTACCGCCGTGTTGCCGACATCGACGGCCACGATGCAAGCGGCCGATTTCACGACGGAATGTCCTTGGCTTGTCGATCGTCGGACATGTCGGACGTCGGACCGGCCAAGTGGGGCGGCGATCGTTTTTCTTTTTCGGTCGCGGTCGGCCGTACGTCCGACTCGCGAAGCAACGTCACTTCTTCGCCCGCGTCGATCATGGCAACGCGTCGCAGTTCCACGCGGCGAAGAATCTCTTCAACCAATTCGCGAAGCCCTTTACCGACGACCGCGCTGATCAGAAAAACGTCGCGACCGGAAACGCTTCGTAGCGTTTCGCGGACCTCGTGTGCATTTTCCAGTTCGCTCTTAGTGACGACGATGATTTCGTCGCGCTCACCGAGCGACTTGTCGTACTCAATCAACTCGGCTCGGATGGTTTTGTAATTTTCGATCGGGTCGGTGGCGTCAACTGGCGATGGTTCGACTAGGTGAACCAGTAGACCCGCGCGTTCGATGTGCCGCAGAAACTCGTGACCGAGTCCCAAACCTTCGCTCGCTCCTTCGATCAAGCCAGGAATATCGGCCATCACGAATGAACGTTCACCGACATCGACGATGCCGATGTTGGGATGTTTGGTCGTGAAGGGATAGTCGGCGATCTCCGGCCTGGCGCTGCTGATGCGACTGAGCAGCGTGCTTTTGCCCGCGTTGGGTTTGCCGACCAATCCGACATCGGCGATCGACTTGAGTTCCAAGATGACTTTGCGCACTTCACCGGCCGCACCCGGTTCGCATTGACGCGGCGCGCGGTCGGCGGATGTCTTGAAATGCGAGTTGCCTCGCCCGCCGCGTCCGCCCCTCGCGACAAAGAACGAATCGCCCGGTTGCTTCAAGTCCTTGATCACGAAACCGCCTGCGGCATCGATGACAGTCGTACCCGGTGGAACGTAAATCGTTTCATCTTTGCAGCCACGACCGTATCGCATCGAACCTTCGCCGGGTCCGCCGTTGGCGGCGCGAACAAATTGACGGTTCGCGAGTGCTGCCAAACTGTTGACCCCCAAGCGAGCTTCAAGAATGATCCCGGCGCCGTGGCCACCGTCGCCTCCATCGGGTCCACCGCGAGCCACGTATTTCTCGCGTCGCATGCTCGAACAGCCATCGCCTCCCTTGCCGGCTTGAAATTCGACTTGGACTCGATCGACGAACATGGGAGCGGCCTAAAGAAATCATCAAGAAAAGAAGGCAGGGCCAAAACGGGAAACGGCTAACCCGTGGGTCAGCCGCTGCCGAAACGTCGCTCTATAATACCCGCAAACCGACCGGAGACGTAGCGCCCCTATCGGAACACCCAGCGGTAATCGAGCCGTTCATCCAATCCGTACTGATCCAAGATGTACTTTTGCTCTTTTTCATCCGCGAACGCGGGCACACCGAATCGGATCAGATCGTCCGTCTGGTTCGTTGTGTCGCCAGGTCGATAGAAATTCAGTTGCAACGCTTTGCGTCGGTAGGGCGAGTCCGGGCCTTCGCCGTCCTGCTGGAAAGCATTCGTCAAGCCGAAAACTTCGACCGATACAAAGTCCAAATTCGGGTCGACATCCTCCCACGTCGCGACTCCCCACACACCGTCTCCCGCCGCGTCACTTGAATAAGGAACTTTGACTCGAGTGATCTCGACGGAGTTGTACAGCGGTGCGGAGATCCGTTCACGGACTTTGATTTTGTCAGTCGCCGTCGGCAGGATTCGATCGACGTATCTCTTGTTGCCGATGTTGTCACGAAGTACCAGCATCGGAAAGACGCGACGGGCGTCGTAATGAATTTCTTCGACTCGTTTGTAGATCGGAACACCGCCGACGGTGTCCGCAGCCGGCCGCAGATCGCCGCCCCGATATCGGATGCGATAAACCATGTACCAAATGAGCTTGCGTTGCATCCGACCATCGGAGCGAGGCACATCGATATAGATGTGACGAAGCGGTTTGAAGGCAAACTCGAATGCGTAAATCTCGCGGCGCAAGATCACTTGCTTCGCCATTTCGACCAGCGTTCGGCTGCGCGGATCGAAATGCGGTTCGCCGTCCGGATGAGTATCTCCGCCGAATTGAATTTCCGGATGAGATTCCAGCAGCTCCTGCAATGTTTGCGGTCCATCGAACGTCTCGTCCGGTTCGGGCGCGGGCGGAATGACCGTCAAGACACCCGGCGCGAATCGGCTTTCTTCAGTCGACGAAGGATCTTTGCGGACATCGTCCTGAGCGGACGCCGGGCCGGCGAATCCGATCGCAAGTAGCGTCGTGGTCAGAGCCGTCAGGGCAAATCGTCCGAGGGTCATCATGGGTTACCGTTAAGGGGCATCGCTATGGCACGTGGGTGACTAAGGATCGTGCGGAAAAAAAGTGTCTGACCCCAATTGTGCGAAGCACCCGAAGGGCCGGTTCCCGGCAATTGGGGTTAGACACTTTTTTTCCGCTCATTGCTAAAGCTTCAGGTCACTCGCTGATTGTACTTCGCCTTTGGAATCACCGCTCGAACTAGCTTTCCCGATCCGAGGCGGGCGCGGCGCGGTCTGTGTTTTGGTGACGCTCTCGCGCCGGACGACGGCGGGATCGAGCAGTCTGAGCGATCCGCCCAGTTGATGGTCCGATCCGGCGAACACGTCTGCATTTTTTGCTTCCATCGTGAATGTCGCCAACATGCGTCGTCCAGAATCGTCCGACAGATGCAGCACGACCCACTGGATCGGAACATTTTCGACGGCCCCGCTGGCCGTTACGCGAAGGGCACGCAATCCGGTTTCGCTGACGCGTTCCTCGGCCGAAACAAATTGTCCGAGCTGCTCGCCGAGCGTCTTTTTGATGTCTTGCTGAAACGCCGCCAAGGTCCACTGGGTTCCTGCCGGCAGCGATGCGAGCGGCCGAAAATCACACTGGGCAATGCTGCGGTCGTTTTCGATCATCCGCATCATCGCGGCGCCCGGCACATCCGACATCACACGCCAACGGCGGTCCATCAGCACGCTCACGCCCAACTCTTTGCTCGTCAATTCGACGTACAACCGATCTTGGGGGATGGGGTCGGTGGCGGTCAGCTTCGGCGGTGTCGCCGACAATGCGATAGGCTTATCAAGCGGCTTGCGTAGCAGTTTGATCGTCGCGGCAACGTCGAATCCCGGTTCCGCCTTGCCGATCTCGCGAGTCTCATGAACGGCCATCGCCAACCAAATGCATACACCGGAGCGACGATCGAATGTCAGTTTGCCGACCGTTCGAACCGTCGTCGGGACGCCATCGATCGATCCATCAACGGTCCCTTGAAACGTGATCTTTGCGTCATCGTCCGTGATCGAAACCACGTCCGCGACCACGTCACTCGCTTCGACCGATGACAAACTGAGAACCGACTTCATCGCGTCGGTCGTAGGGATGTAGGTCGCACCGGCTGTTACGGCCTCGATCGGCAACAGGTCGTCCAGCCCCATGCTCGACGCGGGCAATCGCAATAAATCCAATTCATCGCGTTGAAAATAGTCGTCAGTCGAATAGATCAGCTCGGGCGTATCGCCACGGCGAACGATCACGCTGCGGACGGATTCGCGAAGCCGGCTGGATTGCTCGGTTCGATTGAGCGTGCTCTCGCTCGTGGCCTCGTGATAGTGTCGCTGGGCCAGCGTGACCCTGGTGCTGTCGGTGGTACGAAAGAACCGCTCTTCGTAATCCAGCGTGGCAGTGCTTTTGATCGGAATTTGCAGGTCGCTCTTTTTTGAAACCAAAGAGTTCTTGGGGACGTTCACGTTCCCTTCGACTTCCAATTCGACGCGAACGCGAAACAGGTTGTGATCGTTGCTAGGTCGCAGCAGCACCGGTTTGCTCGCAACCGTCGGTGCCGCAGCGTTCGCTCCGCGCGGCGCGATCAACGACGACTCAAGCGCGGTCGATGCGACGACTCCCATGGCTAGCAAAAAGCGACGGCGATCGGACATGGTGGAGTGAAGTTGCTTTGACATCGGTGACCGCATGAAGACTGGAAACAAAGAACATCGGCTGTCGTTTCATCGACTTCCGACCCTGAATCGGATTACCGGAAATTTGTCAGAATCCGCCGCGGCAAGTTTCAACTAGTCCGACTTGGCAGTATGAAGCGTCGGATTGCGGCTGAAATCTCATTTCAAGACGCCTCGATTTGTAACCAGTTGCAATCGTTACAAGCGGATCAAAGCTCGGTGTCGGGGGTCGAATCGGCACCCCGCATCCCAGGTTCTACCTAAGGGTAGACTCAGCAAGGACTTACGCCTCATTGGGACGTTCTGCCGATTATTCGAATACTTTTGGCGCAGGATTTCCTACAGAGTCCGTTGGTCACTTGGTCGACATGGGCGGTTTTGCAAACGTCGGCACCAGCGATTCGGCAAGCGCGTTCATCTTGAGTACGTATTGCTGAAACGATTTGTGCCGAGTTTCCTGCGAACCCTGCTGGAGTGTTGGCTGGTCATGGTAAAAAGCTGCGCATGATATTGACGCGTAGTGGACAATGGAGTGGGCGACAAGGAGTCGACCACAGTGAAAGGACGAATCGGCGGCCAATGACGAGATTTCGGCGGCCAATCGTAGCCGTGACCAGACGTGTCACGGCAATATCCGATCAGTTCAACACAACCCTGAAACAAATCGCTCAACGGATCGAGCGATGCCCGGGACAACAAGACAGTAAGCAGGTCGAGCGATCCGCCGGGGTCGCAGGGAAACGGAATCGACTGAATTACTAGCACTCGGAGAATTGGCGATGCACGACGACTATCGCGACGCGAAGATCAAGGAATTGCGAGACCAGCTCACTCGATTCGCCCCCAAGGCGAAGAAGATCGAGCAAGCCTCGCTCGCTGAAAAACTGTATAGCGAGATCGAATCGGATCGCTCGTATGCGTTCGATTATCTCTGCTTTCGCATCACCAATTACCGCCCCGAAAAGGCGACTCGGCACAGCATCGCCGATGTCGATCTGAAGCACGATCTTCGTCTGCTGATCGAGGACTTGAGCGATTCGGCCGATGTCGATGTCGTTGAGGTTACCGAACAAGTTCACACGGTCGCCTCGCTCAGCCGAATGTTTCGCGTTTCGACCAAGACGATCAGTCGTTGGCGGGAGACCGGATTGGTCAGTCGCCGATTCATGTTTGGTGGACGCAAGCGCGTCGGATTCTTGCACAGCAGCGTTGAACGCTTCATCGCTAACAACCGAGATAAAATTCGTCGAGGCGAACGGTTCAGCCAACTGACCGACGATGAAAAGAGCGAGATGATCGAACGAGCGCGTCAAATGGTTGAAGGCGGTTCAAGTCTATCGGAAGTGACACGCCAACTGGCCGTTCAGATGGGCCGTAGTCCTGAGACGATTCGCTACACATTGAAGAACTTTGATTCGCTCCATCAATCGCTGACGATCTTCCCTAATCATCGAGGCGTGTTGACCGAAGACGACAAGCGCGCGATCTTCAAACTTTACTCACATGGCGCATCGGTGCCACAGTTGTGCAAACGATTCAATCGGGCTCGAACCAGCATCCAACGAATTCTGTTGGACATGCGATTGGATCAGATCGCCGAACTTCCGTTGGACTACATCTTCAACGAAGATTTCGACGATGTTTCGCGTGAAGCGGAATTTGTTGGTCCCGCGCCGGAACCGGCAACGGCACCGCGGAAGGTCCGCGTGCCATCGGGTTTGCCCAGCTATCTGGCGTCGCTTTACGATGTCTCGCTGTTGACGCGTGAACAGGAATACCACCTGTTCCGCCAAATGAACTATTACAAACACAAGGCTAGTCGACTTCGTGATAGCCTGCATGAATCGGCATCGAACAAGACGGCGATCATGGATGAAATCGATCGTTATTACGAAGCGGCGGTGTTGGTGAAGAATAAGATCGTGCAAAGCAATTTGCGTTTGGTCGTTTCGATCGCCAAACGTCACGTCGCCAGCACCGACGACTTCTTTGGTTTGGTTTCCGACGGCAACATGTCATTGATTCGTGCGGCCGAGAAGTTCGATTACTCACGAGGCAACAAGTTTAGCACTTACGCTTCATGGGCGATCATGAAGAATTACGCGAGGACGATTCCAAGCGAATTCAAGCATCGCGACCGTTTCCGCACGACGACCGAGGAAATGTTCGTATCTCGTCAAGACGATCGCATCAACCCGTATGTCGAAGAGTCGGTGCAGAAGACGCGTCAAAGAGAGCTATCGAAGATATTGAATCGATTGGATGAGCGCGAACAGAAAATCATTTCGGCCCGATTCGGACTTGGCCGCGGCAGCGAACCGTTGACGTTGAAGGAAGTCGGCGAAGAAATGGGTGTGACCAAAGAACGCATTCGTCAATTGGAAGCTCGCGCGCTGATGAAGCTGCGTGAGGCTGCCGACGAAGCAAAGATTGATATCGAACTGGGTGCTTAGCCACAGCGACCGACAAACACCGAAAATCCATGAAACCACGCTCGACAAGGTCGGGCGTGGTTTTTTTGTAAAGCGGCCTGGTCAGCTTACGGTACTTCATCACCGTCGGCGATGTCTGTTAAGCTGCCGACGGGGCATCGCGCGTCGCCAACTGTTCCGTTCCACTTTTCACCTCAGATATTCAACATGGAAAAACGTCGTTTGGCGGGCACGGATCTCGAATTGCCCGTGCTTGGTTTCGGTGCGTCGTCGATCGGTGCCGAGTTCCGTCAGATCGATCTCGGTGATGCGTTGCAAGCCATTCATGTGGCACTTGATCGCGGCATGAACTACATCGACACGGCCGCTTACTACGGTCGTGGGATGAGTGAATTGATGCTAGGTCGCGTACTACCCGATATTCCACGCGACTCGTACACGTTGAGTACCAAGCTCGGTCGATTTGCACCTAGCCATTTTGACTTTAGCGCAAGTCGCGTCGCCGAGAGCATCGATATTTCGCTGGAGCGGATGCGGATCGATCACATTGATATCGTGTTCTGTCACGACATTGAATTCGTCGACTTGAATCAGATCGTTGACGAAACGCTTCCCGCGCTTCGCGAACAGGTTGCCAAGGGAAAGGTTCGTTACATCGGCGTCAGCGGTTATCCGATGAAGATGTTTTTGGAAATGATCCGGCGAACCGATCTGGACGTGGTGCTGACCTACAATCACTACACGTTGCAAAACGACATGGGGCTGTCGTTGATCGAACCTTGCAAAGAAAAAAACGTCGGACTGATCAACGCGGCTCCCTTCTCGGCACGGTTGTTGACCGACGCACCGCTGCCTGAGTGGCACAAGGCAACGCCTCAAGTTCGCGAAGTCGCGGCGAAGGCGGCACAGCATTGTCGGGCAGCGGGAACCGACATCGCGAAACTGGCTCTCCAGTATTCAATCGCTAACAAGTCTTTTGCGAGTTGTGTTACCGGATCCGCCAACCCTGATCGAGTCTCGCAGTGGTGCGACTGGATCGAAGAACCGATGGATGAAAAGCTCGTCGCGGAGGTCAAGTCGATTTTGGCTCCGATTCACAACTGGGTTTACGTCGAGGGACGACCGGAAAACAACGACGCTTCGTAACGGGTTTGGAGATTACGCAACATGAAGTCATGCATCACGATCAGTCTGGTTGAAGATGCCCGCGGTGGCCCGTTTGTACTCTGGGATGGTCTTGAAAAATCGATCGCGTTCGCCGCTGAACTTGGCTATGACGCTGTCGAGATTTTCGCACCCGGCCCCGAGTCGATCGATGTGGACAAACTCGAAAAAATGCTTGACGCGGCCGGCGTAAAACTGGCGGCGCTCGGTACCGGCGCCGGTTGGGTCAAGCACAAGTTGCAACTCGCCGATCCGGCGGCCGATAATCGCGAAGCCGCTCGGAAATTCATTCGATCGATTGTTGATTGCGCCGGAAATTTTGGTGCGTCCGCGATCATCGGCTCGATGCAGGGCCCCAGCGGTCATACGGGCGATGCGAGCATGGCTCGCGGTTATCTTTGCGAAGCACTTGAGGATTGTGGTGCGGCGGCGGCGAAGTACAACGTGCCGCTGATTTATGAACCGCTCAATCGGTACGAGACTCGCCAGTGCTGTACCGTTGCCGATGGTGTATCGATGTTGGAATCGTTATCGACGGACAATGTTCGACTGCTGTGTGACCTGTTTCACATGAACATCGAAGAGTCCGATATCGGCGAAGCACTGCTGATGGGCGGAAAATGGGTCGGACACATTCATTTCGTCGATAGCAATCGCCGACCGGTCGGGCTCGGTCATTTATCGTTCGGCCCAATCATCGCCGCGCTGCGGAAGATTGATTATTCGGGATATCTGTGCGCCGAGGCATTCCCATTCCCCGATCCGCATGAAGCTGCCCGGCAAACGATGAGGGCTTTTCGGTACTGGACCGGCGCGGGCGATTGATGTGTCGGTACGTGGCACAACCCAGCTATACTGCGGTTGTCCCAAGACGATTTACTCACCCGAGAGCATGCAATGCGATTCGTTCATCAAGTCATCGTTCTGATCGCCCTGGTTGCTTCGACGGTCGTTGCCGAAGATCCGGTCGGAAACGGCACGAAGGTGATCGACCAAAGCAGCAGCGCCGCATCGAGAGCGAAAGGTGAAATCAACTTCGACGATTTGAAGTTTGATATCGCCAAAGACGCATCGTTTGCAGCCAGCATGCTAACCGAAGATGTCAAAAGTCTTGACGGCAAGAAAGTCAAGCTGAGGGGCTACATCTTGCCGGCGACCTTGTTCAAAGAAACCGGGATCGAGCAATTTGTGCTGGTGCGAGACAATCAGCAATGTTGCTTCGGCCCAGGTGCGGCGTTGTTCGACTGTGTGATCGTGGAAATGGTGCCTGGCAAGACGACCGACTTCGTCACTCGCCCGGTAACCGTCGAAGGCAAATTCAAGGTCGATACCGATGCTTACAAGTATCCGGGCGGCGCAGGTCCCAAGGGCGCGAGCCATTTTGCGATCTTCAAGATTGATGGCGTTTCGGTGAAGTAGGTCAAGGGTTCAAGCGATCGACCTAGGCGCCGGGCGACCAACCTGGACGCGGTTGATTGTGGATCTCCGGTAGTTCTTGCATCCGGAGTGCATCGATTTTCGTCGCCATGGTTCGCACGGATTCAGCATCGACCAAGGGATGTAGCTTGACGCGGAATGAATGGGTTTGATCGGGCTCGATGGCAAGCACTCTTCCTTGCGACTGTTCGTAAGAACGGACATTGGGAAAGTTGGTTGCTGGTTCCAAGCCAGTGACATAGCCGTCGCTTTCGGCAGCGGTGTTCTTCCATAAGACAAACCGAGATAGGTTTTGAGTGTTGAATGTTACTGCGAGCCCAGTACTTTCGTCTGCTGACTTCAGCATCACTGTCGTTAGATGATTTTCATTGGCCTGAAGTGTTGCAAAGTAAACCCGTTCGGCATATCCAGTTTGTGGAGCTTCGAACTGATTCCATTGGCCGATTTCGCTTGCCGATAACGAATCCTTAGGTGCGAGCGATTCGATGGGCGCATCGATTGTCGCTCCGTCGCCGAGAACCGGTGAGCCGACGTTGATGTGATACAAAAGCTGTATCGTCGTGGGAGTCGATAGATCGTTGGTGACATCGTCAAGCAACTCGACATCGGGGCTGCCAGCATTGAATCGTATTCGACTTTTCAAACGCAGTCGCTTCACAAATAGCCGCGACTCTAAGACTTCACCGATGACATCCAATCGTCCCGACGCTACGTCGAAATCGATCGACAAGGAACTCGCCGGCAGATTGCCGATGCGACCATGCAACGGATGAATCAGATTGCCGTTGGAATCATGCTCGGGTGCGCCGTTGCTTTCCAAGCCGCAGCGAACGACAAACTCATCGAAGCCTTCCAGCCATCCGATCCCGCTCGGATCGTAAATCGGCACCGACGAAGGATGGACCGGACCCGATACGGGCGAGTCCCAGCGATAGGAGATCGTGCCGGCCGTCAATTGCCAAATCGACATTCCCCGGGTCGGCAAGATGACGGCACGAACCTTCCCGGTGTCGACTTCAATCACTTCGATCTGATCGGCCAAGCCGCCGACGAACCGCCCATGTCGGGTGCGAAGCACGCCCATTCGGGTTTCAACTGTCATCGAAAGCGGCGATTCCTCGGCCCAAGCAATTGATTCGTAAGTTTCGCGACAAGAGCGAGCGGAAGCGGTTTCAGTGGGCATGAATGGGCAGGTTGTTGGAAAAGGAAGGGATTTCAATCACACTCGTCGGCAACCGACTTGAGCATAAAAACGACAGCGTTCTTGTCGGATGCGTGAACAGCCAATAAAACATTCTTCACCGCCGAACTCTACCCAATGGCGATTATTTCGCTACTGTGATCTTCCCTTTCGTACCAAAGCCAACCGCAACGATGAGCAATATCAAACTCGATGAAGGCCTGACCAAAGGTGACAGCGTTGCCGCTGTGCTGGATGCCGCGATGGATGCCGGCGGCGGTCTGCTGAGGCTGACGCCGACGTGGGTGCCCCGTTCGTTTTTGCATCCGGGGCGACGAATCAAGTTGCATCCCGGCGACTACTATCGGTTCGGCGCTGACCGTGGAGGAATCGATGAACGATGGTTCGGCAGCACAACCGAAGCCGCCAATGAAGGTCGCGTTTGGCACGAGGGACTGAGTTTCTGTATTCACGACGGTAAGAAGTTCTTACTGCGAGATGCGGTTGCCGAACGGGGCGCCGATTTGGTCGGCAAAAAGATTTTTGATCGCTACAGCCGCTGGCCGGTCTACTCGAAATTCTTTGACAACATGGGGCCGATACCGCACCACATGCACCAGAGCTTCGAGGATGCGAAGTTGGTCGGTCAAGAAGGCAAGCCCGAAAGTTACTACTTCCCGCCCCAGCTCAACAACGTCGACAACAACTTCGCATACACCTTCATGGGATTGGAACCGGGAACGCAACCCGAGGATGTCCGGCGTTGTTTGGAAAATTGGAACGAGGGTGACAACGGGATACTCGACCTCAGTCGCGCGTATCGATTGAAGCGGGGAACGGGTTGGCTGATTCCGCCGGGCGTGTTGCACGCGCCGGGATCACTTTGCACTTATGAACCGCAATGGGGCAGCGATGTCTTCGGCATGTACCAATCCATCGTCGAAGGTCGCTATGTGCCGTGGTCGTTATTGGTCAAGGACATGCCTGAGGAAAAGCATCAAGACCTTGACTTCATCGTCGGACAACTCGACTGGGACAAGAACGTCGACACCCATTTCAAGAACAGCAACTACCTCGAGCCGGTTCTTGATAACAATCGCAGCGGTGACGGATACGAGGATCTTTGGATCGTTTACGGAACCGTTGACGGCCAACAACTCTTCAGCGCAAAAGAGTTAACGATCCAGCCCGGTGCAAAATGCATGTTGAAGGATTCGGCGGCGAGCAGTTGGATCACGGTTCAGGGTCGCGGACGTATCGGTGCTCTCGATCTGCAGACGCCGGCGATGATCCGATTTGGCGAAAACACGAGTGACGAAGTCTTCATCTCGCACACTGCGGCGACCGCGGGAGTCGAAATTGAAAATCTCGGCACCGAGCCTCTGGTAGGTTTACGATACTTTGGTCCCGATGCCCACGCGAATCTGCCCAAGGCGGGCAGCTAACGATCGTGCGGAAAATCAGTGTCCCGTCTTTTCCTCCAACCACCATGAATCGCCATGACTTCGCATCCCAATCAGTTTCCGAAACTCCATAACGCGGCGTGGCCGGGCGTCGTCGGAAAAGGTGGCGAGGGAAACGATCCTTGCATTCCGCTCGATGACATGCTCGACATGACGGCGGCTGCGGAAGTGGACGGACGTAAGTTTGACGGCGTCGACATCTTCCTGTTCGATCCCCATGTCTCGATCGATGCGACGGATTCGGAACTTGAATCGCTCGCCGATCGAGTTCGCAGTCGAGGTTTGGTCATCGGCAGCGTCGTGGCGCCCGTCTGGGAGCCGACCGGCGGTGGCTCGGCGGCAGGTGATCCCGACCAAGTCGAAGCGTTTTTGACGCAAGTTCGCAAAGGCTGCACGATCGCGAAGAAACTTCGCGAGCTGGGTGTTCGACCCTACGGCGTGGTCCGGCTGGACACGGCGACATCGGTTAACGAGTGGATGGAAGATCCCACCAACAATCAATCGAAGATCGCCGACACGTTGAAGGCCGCCTGCGATATCGCGGAAGAATACGACGAGCGACTGGCCGCCGAAGGCGAAATCTGTTGGGGCGGGATGCAGAGTTGGCGAACAATGGTCGACTTGCTCCAGCGAGTTGGGCATCCCGAACGACTCGGATTCCAAGCTGACATGGCGCACACGCTGTTGTATTTGCTCGGCTACAACGCACCTGACAACGCGATTCTGCCACAGGACTTTGACTGGAGTGATAAAGCGAAGAAGTCGGCGGCGTTGAAGGAACTGACGCACGCGCTGAGACCTTGGACGATCGATTTTCATGTCGCACAAAACGATGCGACCGTCCACGGCACGGGCAGTCATGACAAGACGGGCCGACATTGTTTGCCCAACGATCCCAACGGCAAGCTCGACATCGCGGCCGATGCCGGACACTGGTTGCGCGATGAGCACGGCGATGTATTGACGACATGCCGACACATCTGTTGGGACGGCTGCATGTTCCCGAACGAAGTGATGACCAAGCCCGATACGTGGAACAGCATTCTCTCGGCGATGCTATCCGTCCAAGACGCCCATGGATGGAACGAGTAGACTGAAGATCATGATTTCTGATGATCGTTCCCGCATCCGCTTAGTCGACGAATTCCTTATGGGTGACGCCCCGATTTTTAGGACAGTCGCCCGGTTGTCGACAACAATGCGAGAGTTGAATTTACCGTTTGCGATATCGGGTGCGCTCGCGGTCAACCACTACGGTCATCTGAGAGCCACCGCGGATGTGGACATTCCGATTCGACGTGACGACTTGAATAAGTTCAAGCAAGAGCATCTTGGGCGTGGCTGGCTCGAGAAGTTTGAGGGGTCAAAAGGGTTTCGAGATACCTTTCATTATATCCCCGTCGATGTACGGATCGCTGGTGACTTTCCCGGTGACGGCAAACCAAAACCGATCTGCTTTCCTGATCCTTCTGTTCCCTCAGTCGTGGAATTCGACGCGAAAGATGGCTTACCCTATTTGGCATTGCCTCGCATCATCGAATTGAAACTTGCATCGGGAATGACCGCGGTTGATCGGCCCCGAGATTTTGACGATGTCATTCAGCTAATCCGAATCAACCAGCTACCTGCCTCCTTTGGAAATGATTTACATCCTTACGTGCACGAAGCGTGGACGAAGTATTGGGATGTTTCGCAACACAACAGTGACGAGCATTGAACTTCATGGCACTCAAACCTCTCAATATCGGCTTGATCGGTTACGGCTTCATGGGCCGCACCCATAGCAATGGCTACAAGCGAGTCAACGACTTTTTTCCAGAACTTCAACATCGTCCGGTATTGAAAGCCGTCTGTGGTCGCAGCCCCGAAAAGCTGAAAGCTTTCGCCGACCAATGGCAATACGAATCGGTCGAAACCGATTGGCGAAAGATCGTCGAGCGAGCCGACATCGACGCCGTTGATATTTGCACACCGAACAACTCGCACGCCGAGATCGCGATTGCCGCGGCAGAGGCTGGCAAGATGATTCTTTGTGAAAAGCCATTGGCGCTCACCCCGGCCGAGGGCGAGAAAATGTGCGAGGCGGTTGAAAAGGCCGGTGTCGCCAATACGGTCTGGTACAACTATCGCCGCGTACCGGCCGTGACGATGGCGAAACAATTGATCGATGAAGGCAAGCTCGGCAAGATCTATCACTATCGCGCCAACTTTTTGCAAGATTGGACGATCAACGAAGATTTGCCCCAAGGCGGCGCGGCACTGTGGCGACTGGACGCTGCGGCAGCCGGTTCAGGAGTGACGGGAGACCTGCTGGCGCACTGCATCGATACCGCGATTTGGTTGAACGGTTCGATCAAGGATGTTACCGCGATGACGGAAACCTTCGTCAAGGAGCGGATGCACAATCTGACAGGCAAAGTCGAGCCGGTAACCATCGATGACGCTTGTGCGTTCCTTTGTCACTTCCAAAACGGGTCGTTGGGGTTGTTCGAGTCGACGCGATACGCGCGCGGGCACAAAGCGCTCTATACACTTGAGATCAATGGTCACGACGCATCGCTGCGATGGGATCTGCATGACCTGCACCGACTGCAATACTTCGACAACAGCGACGAAGGTCGACTGCGCGGATGGCGTTCGATTCACGTTTCCGATCACGGCGGCGACCAGCCGTACATGGATAAGTGGTGGGTGCCCGGTCTTCAAATCGGATACGAACACACCTTCGTCCATCAAGTCGCGGATTTCATCAAGTCCATCGAAAGTGGCGAACCGATGCACCCGAGTTTCCGGGACGCATTGGAGACGCAGCGAGTTTGCGAAGCGGTTCTTGAAAGCGCCAAAAGCGGTGTCTGGAAGCAGATTTAGGATCGTTCGGCTTTTTATTGTCGCCTTTCGCTCCGAAAAAGAACGCGACTTTCGCGGAGCGAAAGGCGACACTTACTTCCTGCTTGATCCTTAGTTAGGCGACTTCGGCTGGCATTGTCGCTTCGATCGTGCGGCGGTCGGTCAGTCGCCAAGGCAGGGTAACCCAGAAAGAACTTCCCCGACCAAGTTCGCTTTCAAAGTCAATCTCGCCACCGAGAAGTTTGGCGAGCTCTTTGACGATCGATAAGCCCAGCCCCGTTCCGGCGAATTCGCGAGTGAGCCCTTCGCCGTCGAGCACTTTGGCGCTTTGGCGGAATTTTTCGAAGATGATCGGCTGATCCTCTTCGGCAATTCCGACGCCTGTGTCGGTGACTTCCAGCCTGAATCGGCTGTTTTGAAGGTCGGTGACCGAGACGGTGATCATGCCACCTTCGGGCGTGAATTTGATCGCGTTGCTCAGCAAGTTATTGATGATTTGCCCGAGCTTATTCGGGTCTTGATGCACGGGCGGCAGACCATCAGGAACATTGATCGACAGCGAGATGTTCTTATCTTCGCTCAACGAATGGATCATGTCACACTGCGCTGAAACCAATCGCGAGAGATCGAAGTCGCTTCGTTTGACCTCCATCTTGCCCGCTTCGACTTTCGCCAAATCCAATATGTCGTTGATCATCTCCAGCAACAGCCGTCCGCTCTTTTGTATGTTGGACGCATAACGGCGCTGTTTGTCATTGAGTGACTCGATGCCTTGCAGTACTTCCGAGAAACCGATGATGCTGTTGAGCGGCGTTCGCAGCTCGTGACTCATGTTGGCCAAGAAGTCGCTCTTGAGGCGATTGGCTTCGTAGAGTTGCAGGTTCAAATGTGCAAGTTGATCGACACGAGCGTCGAGCTCTTTATTGACTTCTTGAATCTGGTCCTGCGTTTCGGTCAGGTGGCGAAGCATTCGGTTGAACGCGTCCGCTAGTTCTCGGAACTCGTCTTCGGTTTCGATGACCGCTCGCTGGTTCGTATCGCCGTGCGTGATGGCGTCGCTGACGTCGCGCAGGTGATACATCGGATACAGTACCAAGTGCCGAACGATGGCATGAAGCACGAACAGGGTGACCGCGATGATCAGCATGCAAAGGGATACGACGATCGCACGAATGGTTGTCGTTTGTTGGTGGGTCTGCTCGTAAGGCATGGTCACTTTCATCACGCGAAAGGGATACTGCATCGCAAGCTGATTGGCATCTTTGCTATTGTCGAGCGAGAAATTTCCGGGCATCGAATGGCACTGCATGCATTCATGTGTGAAGAAGATCGGTGTGTAGTAGACATAGCGTCCATCGACTGGACCGACCTCGTCGTAGACCGGTTCGACAATGTTGATAAGGCTAGGACCGATTTGGCTCATCGGTTCGTTCTCGGCCAAATCCATCGGCGTCGAAACATCCGGACGGTCAACAGCGATGCGATGGGCAAGTCGGCTTCGAAAGGACTCTTCGAGTTCTTGCAGTCGGATCTTTTCGCCGGCGTCTTGCGGCTTCCGGTCGGCCGACAAGTTTTCGTATTTGACTTTCTCGTCGAGCGATAAGATTTGAAAGTCGATGCTCGATTCGAGCATTTCGTATTCGTCATCGAGAAGCAGATTGCGTAGTTCGGAGAGCACTTCACGTTTCGAAGCGACTTGATCGGGTGATTGATCCGCGGACCATATCGCATCGGTGTGAAGTCGCAAAACTTCGGCTGCATAGAAATCGCGGGCCCGAGTTCGTGTCGTATTCTTGACCAGTTTTTGGCCAAGCATTTCGACGACCAGAAACGCGCCGAACATTAAAACCATCAATGCCGAGCCAAAGAACAAAAGACACTTCCGTTCCAGACTCATCGATGAAAACAGGCCTTGAAGAAGGCGAATCATAGGATGGCGGATGCCTTACGAATTTTGGGACGAAAGCCGAATTGGGCGTGAATGCGGAAAAGTGGCTCTACCTGATCTTTTGTTCACAACTTTTCTAGCCCGTACAGGGAGTTTGACGGATTTCGACGTTTTATGGCACCCGAATTTCACGCCAATGATCGTCAAAACCGGATCTCGCAACCCAAGTATCGTATTTTAGCTGTCTTTCGCGGCTTGCCGCTGCATTTTCTCATAACTAGCATGGGAGTCCAAGCGAGCAGAGATCTCGAGGACGTTTCCCACCCGATCATGGCGCCCGGCAAATTCCGCCAGCGCCCAACAGCATTCCGCAGCCCGACTGCGGAGGAGTCCACTCAAAACTATGAATCGCACGATTCGACAATTGTTCCAGTATTCACTGGTTGCCACGCTGACCGTGATGTTGGGCGCCAGTCCTGTTTCGGCTGGATGGCTGCTGCAACGCATGAAGTGCAAGCACGCCACCAAGTGCAGCCCGCCGGTTTGTCCCGCGACGGCTGTTGAGTGCTGTCCCGCGCCAGTGATGGAGTGCTGCCCCGCGCCAGTGATGGAGTGCTGTCCCGCAGCGGTCGTTGAATATCCCACGGTTGAATCGTCGACCTCGGATTGCTGTGGTTCATCGTCAATGGAAATGGGAATGCCTGTTCAGATGGGTATGCCTGTTGACAATTCCATGCCGATGGAGGGACAGGTCATCGAGTCTCCCATGATTCATGAAGGTGCAGTAATGGAAGGAACGATCATCGAGTCGGCACCGATGGAGGAGCCATTCAGTTCGAGCGTCATTGGGTCGGCGCCGATCCAGTCGCCTTCAGATGCGAAGGTTGTCGCGCCGTCCACCGACACCACAAAGAAAGTCGAACCCAAAAAGGAAGTGGCTCCGGCGGAGAAGTCGTCGGCGGAGAAGGCGCCTGCTGAGAAGTCGTCGGCGGAGGAGGCCCCTGCTGACGAAGCTCCGGCGCAAGTGGAACCCAAAATGCCGGCGGAATCGGACGATCTTTTCGGTACTCCCGAGGCCGCGCCGGCTGAACCCGCCGCGCCGACCGAAGATCCGTTTGGCGCTCCGATGAATGACGCGGCCCCGGCCGAGGCGGCCGATGATTTGTTCGGCGATGGCCCAACCAAAGCTGCACCGGCCGAGGCGCCCGCTGACGACTTGTTCGGCAATCCTCCTGCTGATGCTGCTCCGACTGATGCTGCTCCGGCCGACGCTCCGATGGATGACCTGTTCGGTAATCCGCCATCCGAAGATACACCGCCGGCCAAGACACCATCGGTTGACGATTTGTTCGGCAGCGATGCTCCGGCTGTTGAGCCACCGGCGGCACAAGATGCCGCGCCAACCGAAGACGACATATTCGGCGGTGAACAACCAGCGGCAGCACCTGCCGAAGCGGAACCAGCCACCGATCCACTGAACGATTTGTTCGGAGACAAAGCAAGCGAGCCAATTGAGGAAGCGAAAACAGACTCGATCGAAGACTTGTTCAGCAGTCCAGCTCCCGCCCAATCGACCGAAACATCAATCGAGGACCTGTTTGGATCCACCGAGGCGACTGATCAAGTCGAATCGTTCGAGGAACTTCCGGCGCCGGTCGCTAAGCGTGAATCGCTGCAAGTCGTGTCGAGCGTCATTCGTTCGGTCGATCCACTTGCTCAAGCTCATTCTCGCACCTGGATCGACAACACTGGTCGTTTCCACATCGAAGGTAAGTTGATCGAAATCAATGGCGATCACGTGCGTTTGCTGAAGACCAACGGTCGCACGTGTACCGTGCCGAACGAACGACTTTGCGATGCGGACGCTGCCTATGTCGACTCGCTGCGAGCAAAGATTAGCGACTCAAGGGTGGCCATGTTGACCAGCAACTAGATCTGTCTTGACGATCTTGAAACAATGAACCGAGTTCGGCCTTCGCGTCGAATTCGGTTTTTTGTTTGCCAACCAAGGACGACTCCCATGCCCACCGAAACCGTCCGCTTGATGCACTATGACCCACGGTGGAGGCAGGAGTTTCAGCAGACTCGCAGCAGCATTCTGATGTGCTGCGAAGGATGGGTGACCGATGCTCAGCACATCGGCAGCACCGCGATATCTGGTCTGATAGCGCGACCGACCATTGACGTGATCGCGACCGTTCAAGCAGCCGAAGGCATGGAGGCGGCGGCGATGCTAATCGAAGGATTGAATTTTCGGCGCGAGCAATCACCCGACTGGGCCGCAGGGGCCATCACGTTGATCAAGCCACGAAACATTCATCCGGACGTTCCCGAACCGACTCATCGGATTTTGCTGGCACTCGAAGCGTCGAGTATTTTGAAACGAACGATCGGCATTCGTGACCATTTTCGCGGCCATCCTGAGGTAGCGATGGATTGGGAAGAATCGAAGGTGGCCAGCTGGCGAAACTGCGAAGGCGATGTTACTCGGTACGAGTCGGATAAAGCAGGTTTCTTCGCTGACCTAGAAGATCAGCTGGGCGTAACCCGCGATTAGGTAAGTCAGTGAGATTGATGGGCGATGATCGATCGACTTCGCTCGTCTATACTGACTGTTTAAGTCTTTCCTTCAGTGATGTTGTCGCATCTCATGCCACGCAGCCGTCTCGGACCCTTGGCGATCGAATCCAAGCTCGGCGATCATCCATCCCAAAGTTGCGTATGGCGTGCGATTCATGTCCAACTCAAGAAATCGGTGGCGGTCAAAGTCTTTGCCATTCCGTTCGGTGGGACTCCCGAAGCGCGAGCGATCTTTGCAGCCGAATGGGAACAACTCAAGAAGATTCAACATCCCGCGATTGCTCGCTGTTTTGGTGGTGGATTCGAGGAAACCGATGCGTATCTCGCGCACGAGTTGATCGAAGGCGATACGCTCTCGTCGTTGCTCGAACGGCGAACCCGCTTGTCGTGGGAATCAGTGCTCGAGTTGGCCGAGCCGATAGCCGATGCGCTCGCCTATTTGCACGCCAAGAACATGGTGCATGGGAGATTGGAGCCGGACAAAATCATGTTCGCGGGGCTCAGTCCCGTGCTGATCGATGTGCGTGTCGATCGACAGACAACTCCGTTTCGCACCAATCGACCGCCGACGTTCGCGGAAATCGCGTTGCGAGCCCCCGAGTCAGTCGATTCGTCCAACGCGATTTCATCATCGACCGATTTATATGAATTCGGCGCGATACTGTACTTGGCTCTGACCGGACGACCGCCCGCCGATGGTCAGACAATCGAAGAAGTGACTCAATCGGTGATTGCCGGCCGGCCGGCGTCGCCAGCGACTTTGGTGATGGATTGCCCGGTGTGGCTCGACAAACTGGTCATGCAATTGCTTCAGAAAGATCCGTCGGCGCGTCCACCCAATGCGGGCGCGGTTGTGTTGGCGCTCGCCGAGGTTCGACGACGTGCCATGTCGCGATCCGGCGTCGCCGAACATGCCTCGTCGGGATTTAGCGCGTTGGCCGTAACAGATCAACGCGACCGCGACGTTGCTCGCGAATTGCTCGGTCGAGACGCGATCGGCGTTGATGACGAGAAAGTCGAATCACCGCCATGGCACGATCGCCCGATCATCCTCTGCACCGGACTGCTGGCCGTCGCCGCGCTGTTCGTCTACATGATCTGGCCGCTCAACGAAGACCAAATGCGAAGTCGCGCCGAGGACTTACTGACTCAGCAATCTCGCAACGCCATGAACCAGGCAAAGACGGCTTACTTGGAGCCGATGTTGCAAAAGTATCCCAGCGGTCGACATATCGATTGGGTCAAAGAACAAATCGATCGCGTCGATATGTTGCAGGCCGAGCACGCTTTGGAAGTCAAGATGAAACGCAATCTGCCGCTACAGAATGAAGCGGAGCGTTTGTACGCGGAAGCCAACCAATACGAACGCTTCGGTGACGCCGCCACAGCGCTGGATCGGTACCGTTCGATGCAAACGCTATTGGCCGACGAGCCCCAGTATCGACCTTTCGTCAACCTGGCGCGACGACAAATCTCGCGGATCGAGTATGAGGGTGCTGACGCGGATGAAGCGACGCGAATGATTCAGGCTAAACTTGCTGAAGCGGATCAACTGATGCGATCAGGTAAAGTCGTTGCTGCCCGAAAGATTTGGTACAGCATTGTCGAACTCTACGCCAACAACGACAACGTAGCCCCGCTGGTCGAAAAAGCTCAATCCATGCTGGCTGGCGATGCCCAACGACCCGATGCTCAGCTCAACCAAAACTCGGATGAACAGTGATGGATGACGAACAATTCAATTCGCCGATCGAAGCTCGCCTTGTCGAACCGCCCGCCAAGTTCTTGGACAACAAATGGGCCGTCCTAGCAATCCTGTTCGCGGTGACCGGATTCCTGGGCATTCCCCTGTTGTGGACCAACAAAAACTTCACTTCGACCGAACGCATCTTCTGGTCGATCATCGTAACGATCTACACGCTGTTTTTGATCGGCGGCGCGGCGGCGATTTGCGTTTGGAGTTATCAACAAATCATCGGGCGCTAGATGACCGCGGTCGATCTTATCTCAAGCAACGGTAGACGAAAGCCGGCGGCAAGTTGCGCCAAACCGTGTGACTTTTCTCAATGCAACCGAACCGTTCGTTAAGACGTCTTGAAAATCGCATGCCGGCCGGCAAGATGACTCCCTGCCAATAGGCAAACGTCGCGAACTGTCCATCCGGCGCGAGCACTTTCATCATCGCGTCCATGATTTCCGTTTGCAGTGAGTCCGAAAACGAGGCCCAAGGCAAACCGCAAACGATGGCGTCCACCTGTTCGATTGATTCTCGCCGGCAAAGCTCAACGACGTTGGCGACACTGTCCTCATAGACGGTGACGTTTGGACAGCGTTGGCGGGTCCGATCGGCGAGTTCTGGCGAACGCTCGATTGCGAAAAACTTCGCGTCAATGTGCTTGCGACTCGATATCGCCTCGGTAAAGACGCCGGTGCCCGGTCCAAACTCGACGATCGATCTTGCTTTGTCCCAGTCGATCCACTGAACCATGGCTTCCACCAAACCAGCGCTGCTCGGTGCGATCGCACCAACCTGAGTGGGGTTCCGCAGGAAATTTTTCAGAAAGGTTACGCTGTCTGCCATCGCACTAGGGTATCGGAATCCGAGTGCCTTGTGAGGTACCATGAACAAATGAAAGTCGCGCAAGCATCCAATCGTCGAACACCCGTAGGTGCCAACATGACACCGATGATCGACGTTGTGTTTTTGCTGATCATCTTCTTCTTGGTGTCCAGCCACTTGGCCCGACAAGAGAACCACCTTCCGCTCGATCTGCCCGTCGCGTCAAGTTTCGATCCGGTGAATCCCGAGAAAGCTCCCCTGACAATCAGCGTCGACACGAAAGCCCAAATCTTGATCGCCGGCAATGTCGTCGCCGATTCAGGTCTTTCACTCATCTTCGCGGACCTGCTCGATCGTACGGGCGAGGATGCGGCGATCCGTATTCGTTGCGAGGGAAATGTTCAGTACCGGTTCGTCGAACCGATTTTGCGAGAGGCCGCGTTGTCCGGTGTGACTGATGCGGCGATAGCGGTTCGAGAGGAACCCGCTCTCTGATGAAGACGCCCTTTGCCGATCGCCGCGACCGAATGGAGTTGTCGATGACGCCAATGATCGACGTCGTCTTTTTGCTGTTAGTCTTTTTTGTCTGGACGAGCAGCTTCGAGATACCGGAGTTTGATCTTCCCAGTGCAATTGCTCAGCCCCCGGATGGTCGCAGCGAAATTCAAAGCGAGGCTGAATCCGTCGAACCGTTCGACGAGATTGTTGTTCGGCTGATGATTCGCGACGCCACCCCCATGATTGAGTTCAACGGTGAATTCGTCGCGGATGTTCGAGTGTTGAAGTCGACGCTCCAAGCGATCATTGCAATCGGAGTTCAGCCGCCCGTGATCATCGACCCCGATGATGAAGTCACGATGAATTTCGCGGTCAAGGTTTATGACGCCGCACGCGCGGCAGGTGCCGACCGAGTCTTATTCGCAGCGGATTCAGTTCCATGACCCGCGTCGGCCTAATCCTTCTTGCATTGACAATGTTTCCGTCCGATGCGGCGTATGCACAGTTGCAATTGCCGGCCAGTCCTGTTGTCCGTTCAACCGACGATTGTGAATCCGATTTGATCGAGACGCTCATTCGGCTCGGACGTTTTGACGATGCACTGCAAGTGTGTCGTCCGACAACCTCAACCGATTTAGAACGAACAGGTGAACGAGACGCCAAACGGGCCATAACGATCTCGCAAATTCTTACCGCACGGCAGATGACGCAAGCGACCTTTGACGATCGAGCGATTGCGTTGGCGACGGAACCGGTCGCGAGTTTTCTGTCCTCGATTCCCGATCATCCGCGCCGAATATTTTTGAATGCTCAATCGATTGCCGTGCAGCGAGCGGCGGCGAGATTTGCAATTTTGGCTTCCGCGGTCGCATCGAGCGGTCGATCGTTGGACGACACAGCACTCGCCAGTGTCGTCCGCGCGGGCGAAGCAACGCGAGAACTCGCCGATGAGGTTGCCGACACGAGATCGCGGTTACAGACCGATCGCGAATTGGCTTCGCAGCCGATGATTTCTGACTTGATTCGACTCGAACGAGAATTGCTTGTCGAGTCAGTCTCGCTTGCGTTGTTGCAGACCGAATCATTCAGCGGTAGCTCGCCCGCATCGCATGGAGATGTCATTGCCGCTGCAACCGCGGCGGAACGCGCGGCGGAACAAGCTTTGACAAAGCTTCCAAACGATTCGCAGGCACGTATCGAGATCACGCGATTGAAGATCGAGGCCGTGTTGCGCGCCGGTCAGTCCCAGCAGGCGAGCGATCAGTACGATTTGCTTGTTCAATCGACGGGTACACGGCCGCTCTCGCCTGCGATGCTGTCGTTGCGTGTGCGTATTGATCTCGCCGCCGACGCTTTGAAAGACGCAGAACATGTGCTCCATCAGTTCTTCGGCGATGATCCCGAACGAGCGTCGATCTCGGTAGAAATGGATCTCGCGAGACTCGCTTATTTGTTGGCGGAAAAATCATCCGACACGGATTCGATCAGTCGTTGGATCGAATTGATTGGTCATCGAAATGGACCCTACGCGACGCGACGCGCTGAAGTGATGGCACTATCAAAATTGCGATCGTCCGACGGAGAAACAGTCGTCGATGCGTCACTGATTGCCGCCCAAGGGCGTGATTGGTTGCGGCGCGGTGAGTCTGGTCGGGCCGCTGAATTGCTGACGGCCGCAGCTACATCCGATACCAATCCGACTCGCGGCATTCGTCATGCGATCGAAGCCGCCGCCCTGTGGAAACATCTAGGTCAAACGAATCGGGCTGCCGAAATTCTCGAGACCACCGCCATCAACAACGCGGACGCGGACAACGCAGCGGCGATCCATCTTCAGTCGATTCTATTGCGCTGGCAATTGACTGACTCGCCGGAAAACGATCAACGTCGCGAGCAGATCAAGAACGCACTGCGGTTGAACATCGATCAGTGGCCCACGAATGCGACAGCCACATCGGCACGATCATGGTTGACAAAAATTTTGGATAGCGAAGGTGATCTTGTCGGCGCGGCCGAGTCTGCGACAAGAGCTGTCGGCACATTGACGACCGATGGATTCTCCGTCTCGTTTGAACTTTGGCAGGAAGCGTTCTTGAAATGCGACGAAAGGACAGCTGAGGAAGTATCTCGAAGATTCTACTTGGCATTTGCGGCGATTGAACGACAGCCCGCCGTCGAAGCCGGCTACCGTCGAGCGATCGCGACGCTTGCGGCTCGCGATCGACTTACGGACTTGCCTGTCGAAGCATCCGATGCGGAGTACAGATTCTTTGTCGCGATCACTGTGGCTCGTCGGACAGGCGCATTTGGCGATCCGTTCCCCGAGCCACCGATAACGATTTCTGAACGCATGATGCGATGCTTGCGTCGTCGTCTGATGATCGACGCAAGGTCGAATCCAGCCAGCAGGGCAGGGATAGCCGCTTTGCTGGAGCGATGGCATGAGATCCAACAAGGGCGATCCGGAGATGTTGACATAGATGGTCGTGCGGAACGGTTGCTGTGGTTAGAAAGAACTGAAGAGGCGATTGATCTTCTCCAAAACTTTATCGCTTCCGACTCTTCATCGATCCAACCGATCGAGCGGGCGGCCCAATTGTTGGCGTCGTCGACGGATGATCGAGCACGTGGAAAGGCCATCGAGTTGTTCGATCGCATCGCCACAGGCTCAGCCCGTGGAACTTTGGCATGGCACGAAGCAAAGATCGACGGAATTGAGCTGATGCTTCAAACCAATCGAAGCGATGAAGCGAGACGTCGTGCCGAGTACATACTTTTGACGATGCCGGGTTTAGATGAAACTTGGCGACAGAAATACGATCAGCTTGCCAAATAACCACTCCACTCAAACTCGCCGGTTCCGATTCGATGAAACCACCGACTCGACGCTTTGTCGTGCTTCACCATCGGTTCGACGGCGGTGCGACGACCGAGCGTGAAGATCATTTTGACTGGATGTTTCAGTCAGGCGATACTCTGCGCACATGGGCTTCGCCGATCATCCTAGATTGGCAGGTCTGCATTACGCTGCCTTGTTCGATGCTAGCCGATCACCGACTTTGCTACCTCGACTACGAAGGTTTGATTCCAAACGGACGAGGAAGCGTCGCACGTTTATTCGGCGGCGAATTCATTACGGATGAAGAATCGACGAATCGATTCACGGCGCGAGTTCGGTGCGATCGCCTTCGCGGTGATTATGCCGAAGTGGAATTTCAGCGAATTCTGCTTCGGTCCGACTTGCCTGAAGAAGTCCAACGCGCCGGTTGGTCGATCCGCTGGTCGCCGGGTCGGTACGAGACGAATTGATGCACTTCGCCACGCGGCTTGAAAACTTGGTGCGCAAGTTCACCCGTGTGCCCCGATAACAGCAATGCACCGTCATACAACAGCACCGATTCAACGACGACGGGACTGAGCACGTAGCGAGGATCTTCGCTGGGTACGGTCACAAGCGCGATCGGCCCTGCTTCGGTCATGTCCCACCGAATGTCGAGATCACCACGCGAAGCTTCTTTGGTGATGCCGGAAAGAAACTGATTCAGCGGCAATGGCAGCGCACCGGCTCGCAAATTTTGAACGCGAAACGCCAACATGTTGGGCTCTTCGGTCAAGGCGACGACAAACTCACACGAAATGATCGTATCGAATCGTCCGTGCGAATAGCGAACAGCGGCCAGGACGCGATCATCTTGGATCATGACGCGGGGTTCGCTGGCCCCGAGTGCGGCGAGCCGTGGGAATTTCTTAGGCAACTCATCCATCAGCCACGCATTGATTTGCTCGTCACTGAAAGCGGCCCGCCACGATCCAAGTTTGGCTGCACTGTTCTGCAACTGCTCGACTTCGGCTTCCAGACGACGACGTGCCTCGGCATTGGATGTCGAATGAATCTTCGTTGCCTGTGCGTAAAATTCAGGAACGAATTTCGATTGTCGGATCGCCCAGTAGGTGGAGATACCACCGAAAACAGCGATCGTCGAAAGTAGAAGAACAGTACTTTTGATCCAACTTCGCATCTCGATCCAACGTAGAAAGGTGAGACAGGAACTAAAATCTCAAAGGGCGAGGTAACCAGCTTTTCATTCGATCGGCAACGCCTGGAACCTGATCCGGCGTCGGTGTCGTCGCTGGTACCGTTTCAGCCATGGCAGTGGGTGTGAGTAGTAAGAAGTTTGACCAAGGATTGTTCAGCAGACGGGCGGACTGAGTCAAGTTGCCTCGTTGCAATCCTTGAACAGCCAAAAATGTCTGTGTTTGAAACTCGCCCCGCTCCTTCGCCGTCGGAAAATAATCGTGGATCTGAATGTCATCGATCCAAACACGTCCCGGTGACAAACTGTCGATCGTCACTCGTAATGACTCGGTCGTTCTCGGATTGATCATATCAGCTTCGAGAACGATCCCCCGAGCACCCCATTTCCCGTTGCAGGGAACCGCGAATTCCTGGCTGTGCCGGATCGGAGTTCCACCGTCGGTGGCTTCGATCGACACCCGCAATTTATGGGTCGAATCACTGCTCTTTACTTCCCCGCGACAAGCCATCGAGACCGCCAATCGTCCCGTTCGCGGCGGCAAAATGGTTTCACTGACGAGCCATGTGCGGGCCGATACCGTCGCATCCGTGGTCAGCATCACTGCCTGTCGTCCTTCCACACATTCATTCTTGTCGATGACCACGCAGTCACGTGGGTGTTGTGCGTGCATCCAACCGACCAAGCCGATGCCGCCAAATTGCTCGAATCCACCGTTGATCAATCCAGGATAAGGCTGGGGGTCGGCTAAGACACCAATCCGCTCGACGATTGAGGTGATCCGTTTTTTGACATTGTCGTTCGCCTCAGACGATCCGCCGATTGAAGCCATCCACGACTCGACACCCTTGTTGGCATCACTTGATCGCAACAACGTCACCGATCCGGCCGATAGCGGAATTCGGAAGCGTCCTCCAGAGATCGGTTGCAGAGTTATCATCGTGCCCGGTGAAGAACCATCTTTCACGGGAGTGTTGGTGGCCGTCTGTGCCGCACCACTTCTGGTGACCGTTTCCCAATGGCTTCCGTCCGATGACATGAAGTCAACGACACTTTCCCAAGGCGCGGTGTTGAACAGCGCCAAGTAGGTCTTGCCATCGCTTTCCATTGAACGCAATCGAACGAAGCTATGACTTTGGTCAGCCGATTCAATCTGACGAGAATGATCCGGCATTGACGCATAGGCGTGAAGTGTGTTCGCCAGTTTTGGATTGAGCGACGATGTGGTCAACGGAATTTCAATTAGCAATACTGAAGGATCCAATTGATCAATGATCCGACATGCATCCATAACCAGTTGATGGCATAAGACAACCGGGTCGCCAAACGCATCAGTCTGACCAACAACCGCCGCAATATTTGTTCCCGAGGTCGCGATGGATGCGGTCTCCAACGCGTGCTGAAAGTCAGTCCTCGATGACAGTCGTTCGTGCGATGGGCGGACAAATTGCTTTACGTTGACAGTGCCATCGCGTGTCGTTGCAGTTTCTTCGGATTCAACCAACAAGTGTAGGTCATCCGGAATTGATCGCTGGAGTTCTGAAAAAAGGTTTTCCGAATGTTCAACAGTTTCCAAAGCGTTTAATGCTCCAACTCGCACGATCAAGCCGGCAATGACTCCGTCGTTCTGGTGTCGGCGAACAACTTCCTTTACTCGTGAGTTGGATTCGTCGGACATGTCGTCGACGGCGATCCAAACACGCAATCCACGCCGACGGAATACACGAATCGGGATGTCCAATTGTTCCGGTTCAGATAGTGGAATCGCAATGCCGTTCGTTCCATTCGCCAAGGCATGATTAGATAGTCGTTCGGCAGCGGTCCAAGTTTTGTAAAGCGCCGACGTTGAACCACTGAATTGATCGAGTAAACCGGAATGGTCGAGATCCAACGTCATCGATTCGACCCAATTTTGGTTGCTGATCCGTAGCGGAACATCACGGCGTCGCGCGACTTCGGTCGATGCAAAACTCAGCCGTTCGGGGCCTGCCTCGATACGAATGGATTCGAAGCCTACTTTCTGGTCGTCGCTTAAATTGGTCAGCCAAATCCGGTCGTCCCCGCTGGGGTAATAGATGAACGAATGGGTCGCCCAATGAGTCGCGGTGATTTCGCTATTGGGAGCATTGGAAATTCCCTCAGCGACAATGGCTCGATCATCACGAGTCATCACGAAGGAAGTGGGCAGCCCACCTCGGTTCTCTCCGGACGCCGCGTCAACGCGTAACTGCCCAGCCATCAGAGCTGGATACCGGATGGTGATTCTGTGGGGATGGTGTGGTTTCGCGATTGGCAAACTCGCTTGGAAAACATTCTGGGGATCGATCATGGACGTCAACTCATCGGCCGACTTTCCGTTCGTCAATTCTCCGGACTTTCCAATGGCGCCCGGCATCAACCGAGTGGCTCTCTTTGGCAACCACTGATCGACAGACCATGATGACTCGGACGGTCGGATGACGGAGACCGTCGTCCAATCCATTGACGAGCTTTCGATTGCTTTGGCGGTATCTCCAAGTGAGATTAGGTGCTGCTGGCTTTCTGCAATCGGCTGGTCGCGTCGACGAAACCGAGTCCACACATTTTGCTGGTCCGCTTCCAACACGCATCGAAATTCAAAAACGCCCTCCTGCGATGGCATGACATCATCGATCGTGACCGGTTCCGAATTTCCGGATGAGTCCAACTTGATTGTCTTTTGCCCGGTAACAACGGGATGACTTTGACCTGCGCCGTTGAGCGAGTAACGCAGAACCACATCCATCGAAGCATGATCGGAAAGCGATTTCACGCTAACCGAAATGTTTAATGGCTTTCCGGGTTCGACGACTGGCGGTGATGTTGACGTGCGAATCTGAATGAAATCGTCGCCGACCGCCTCGCGGCTGGCCATTGTCGCGAAAGAAATCGTGGTCAGCATCGTGAGCATGCAAAGATATCGCCACTGTACCGCTGAAAGGTGCAGCGTTGGCGACGGTTGGCAAAGACATCCTTGTCCAGCCATTGTTCTCAGGCGTGAGGGAAGTACCGTTTCTTTCGGCTGTCTACAAAACAGAGAAAGGTCGGGCTCGGAAACCACAATCCGCACACTACAAAGTCAGCTTCGCCTGGGTAAAGACTAATCTGCCTCGAGTTTCACGGGTGCCGTTGGTTCGGATTCGTCGGCGGAAATCCACGGATTTTTCCAATCAGACCAGTGCCCGAGGTAAGCCTGGTACGCTTCACAGTCGTCCGCTCGTTGCTCGATCCACGTTTTCGCGTCAGCAACTAACTCAATTTCTTGCTCGAGGCTGATGTGGCCGCACAAGACGCGAGTTCGCAAGAAAACGAAATAGGTATCAAGCACGTCGCATCGGCAATAGTCGCTGATCGCTTTCTTATTCCCTTCGTCGTGATGCTGTTGGACTTGGTCGCCCCTAAGGTCCATCTTTCCGGGCTTCCCGAGCATTTGAGAAACAAGGTTAAGTCCGCCGTTGCAACGCGCAGCGCCAAAATTGGTAAGCACGTCCTGGAGATCTAGGTGGGCGGAAGTGTTGTAGCGATTCCGCGGCGACTTGTAGCCCTCGCCTCGAAACCACTTGGGCAAGGAGATGCCGTAGCGATAGGCGGCCAATTCCATCAGCGGGACATCGAACGAGCGACCGTTGAACGTGACCCAGGTCGGATATTTGTAGACTTCCCATCCGCGCCAGAAATTTTGAGTGATCACATGGGGGCGAAATTCGGGTTCGTCAAGCGATACAACGTCGATCAATCGAAAATCGATCGCGACTTTTGCGACCACCACCGCGACAGGTATCTGAAACGTGTAGGGAATGAAAGTCGTCCCGCTGGTTTCCATCAATTCGTCTTGGTAAGTCGCGATCGCCTCGTCGGGCGTGTAATTCGATCCGGGATATCGGACCTTCGAAACGAGTTCGCCATCGGCAACACTTTCAACGTCGAATATTAAATGAGAAACTTGCTCGGCCATTTGCGATTTCTTTCCGGTATCTGCAATCGAAGTTCTGTGAAATAATGTACCGCCAACGACGACATCGATTGAAAGTTTCGGACGAAAGAAATCATGACTCAACAGAAATTGACCGGCCCGACGATCGACCATGCTCGGTTGCTAGATCGTTTTTTGAAATACGTTCGAGTTCAAACGACGGCCAATCCGAGTTCGCGCGACTATCCGAGCTCAACCGGCCAACTGGAATTGGGCAGAATTTTGCGAGACGAGCTTGCCGCGATGTCGATCGAGGATGCGTTCCAAGACGAAAACGGTCTCGTTTGGGCGACCCTTCCCGCTACCGATGGCGGGACGAGTCCAACAATCGCCCTCGTTGCGCATTTGGACACCTCACCTGAAGCGCCCGGCGACAACGTCGATCCGCAGTTGATCGAAAGCTACTCCGGCGGCGACATTGATCTGATCGCAGGCAATGTGATTTCGCCGGCGACGTCGCCAAGCCTCGTCAACATGTTGGGAAAGACATTGATCACGACCGACGGTCGAACCCTACTCGGCGGCGATGATAAAGCCGGCGTAGCGATCATCATGGAGTTGATTCAAACCTTGATCGAGCATCCGCATCGGTTGCACGGTCCAGTGCGGGTCTTGTTCACCTGCGACGAAGAAATCGGACGAGGAACCGACAAAATCGATTTAGGGAAGCTTGACGCAACGGTTGCGTACACGATCGATGGCGGCGGCGCCGACGTGATTGATGTCGAAACGTTCTCAGCCGATGCGGCGACGGTACGATTCGTCGGGCACAACATTCATCCCTCAATCGGGAAGGGCCGCATGGTCAACGCATTGCGCGCGGCAAGCGATTTTGTGGCGTCTCTGCCACGCGACAGATGCACGCCAGAAACCACCGACGATCGAGAAGGTTTCATTCATCCGCACACAATTCAGGGCGGTGTCGGTGAAGCGACGGTTGAGTTGATCCTCCGGTCGTTCGAGGCGGATGATTTGCTCGACTATGCCGATCGAATTCGAGCGAGCGCCAAAGTTGTCGCCGAGCGGACGCCAGGATTGAAGGTAGATGTCTCCGTTCGACGTCAGTACCGTAACTTGCGTGAGGGACTTGCCGAACTGCCCGAAGCGGTTGCGATTGCCGAGACAGCTTTCAAGCGACTGGGACGAATACCAGAGAAAATGATCATCCGCGGCGGAACTGATGGAAGCCAGCTCACCGAAAAGGGACTGCCGACACCGAATCTTTCCAGTGGTCAGCACAACATTCACGCAGTCACCGAATTTGCATGTCTCGAAGAAATGGTCGGGGCCGTTGAGCACTTAATTGAGATGCTTTCGCTGTGGAGTCAGATGAAATCGTAAACGCTCTTGCAAGTCGGGCGGTCGCGGTACGCGGACTTCAAAATTCGTCACGAGGAAGAAAACGAAGTCGCTCAAACGAACCGTGGAAAAGAATCTCGATCCATCGCGATCTAGCCGATGCTCTTTGCGATCGCGTAGATTTCTACTGCGTCGAGCACTTTGTCGTTCGACGTGAAGAGTGATTGGATAGCCGCGCGGTGCGTTTTCATTTTGAGCCCGCCGACTCCGATCGCACCGTAGCCGACGCCGTGACCATACGACTTGGCTTTGTCGGTGACCGAGATGCCTTCGATTCCCGATGGCGGTACTGCGTTCAAATCGATCGCCACCTTGAGCGTTTCGATGCCTCGCATTGTTGGTTCATCCGCCAACTCAATCCCCGCGGCGCCGCACGCGATCACGATCGTTGCGCCGTCGAGAACTTCCGTTGTTTGAGAACGTGAACCTGCGGCGGCGGGTGTGATCTTGGCCTGTGGAACCTTTGCGCGGATGTCATTGGCGGCCGATTCGGCTCGGTCGAGCGAGCGGCTGGTCAAGACGACATCGGCGCCATCAATCGCCAACAGTTGGGCCACCCGACGTCCGACGGGACCGGTTCCGCCGAGCACAACCGATTTCGCGCCCTTCAATTCAACATGCCGACCCGCCGCCACTACGGCGGCGGAAGCGGTTGTATTGCAACCGGCCGGGTCGAGCATCAACGAAACTCGAACCGGTCCAAAAAATGCGTCGCGACACGTTTGCAACAGTTTCTCCGCGGCGCCGACATCACTGCCGCCGATAAAGATGGCGGTGTTTTTTAAGTCGTCTCCGCCGCGAGTGAACATGGCCCCATGAACCAACGATGTGACGTTGGTTGATTGAACCGATTGGTATCGCAGCAAATGATCCACTCCTGAATCAATTGCGACAACGGAATCGAACGAACTGGGTTGCGAATCGATGTCGAATTGAATCAGGATCTTCTTGGTCATGACGCGATACCCCCAAGGGCTAGAAACCTTTGAACGGGTGAGCCGCCGATTCCTTTTGAGCGATCATCTCATCGGCGCTAGGCTTTCCGCCCATGGCGTTGACGAGCGATTGTTTGACCGCTTCATAGTTGTACTGATAGATCTTTTCGTCATCCTCGGCGGCCGGGTGAATGAACACGCCACACACGCAAACCAAGTCTTCTGCTTGATCTTTCGGAATAATTCCCTCGGCGACGGCGTCGGCGACGGCTTTGGCAACGGCAGCTTGTGCCGGGCCGAACATTTGAATGACTTGCTTCATGCCTTTCATGGTGACCTTGGTTACCATGACGGTCGACGGTTTGACGGCGACATTCGGTGCCAACACGGCCATCAAGTTCGTGTGGCCTTCGCTTTGGGTGGCCAGCGCGTTTGCGAACGCGGTACCGACCGGGCCATTTTTGCTGCCGATCATCAGGTCGATGTGTGCGACTTCGTTACCATCGCCGACCAGAGCTTCACCAACGTAGAACTGCATCTTAGGTACTGCCTCTATTAGGGACTTAGGAATAGGGGGATACGCCGATAGAATCTCGGTACGCTATCGAGAGCACCAGTTTCAGCCATAAATTGGCGGTTCGGCAGCCAAACTTATCTCGAAAAAGTAGCAAACCCCGGCGCCGATGCAAGCACCCGCCCAATCCGATCGAAGCGGCGATCGCCCACGAGGTGCCCAGTCCGCTGGCCAAAGCGACATCATTCTGGTTGGATCGTCGATCCGATCCGCTGCTCAGTCCGCAGTTCGCGGCGGATATCGGGTCATCGGAATCGACCTGTTTGGGGATGCCGATACTCGAGCTGTGTGTGACCAGTTTGCACGACTCGATGATGTCGGCGCCGTCGCGAAGGTTTGGGAACAGCATCCGGCGACTCCGGTGATCCAGGTCAGTGGTTTGTCGAGCGTCGCCGCTCGGTTGTCCCACTTGGGGGCAACCGTTGACCGACTCTTTCCCACGTTGACACAGCAATCCCAGTTAGCCGATGTCAAATTGCTCGAACATTTCGCGAAGCTGTCCGGATTCTCCTATCCCGAAACGATCGACATCCGCAGTGGACCGCTGTTGGAAAACCTCAGGGGTCGTTGGCTTGTCAAGCCGAACGATGGTTCAGGTGGAATCGGCATTCGGTGGTATGAACATTCAAGCAATGTCAATCGGCAACCCTCTAAGGATCGGGCGGAAAATAAGTGTCTGACCCCATTTGTGCGAAGCACCCGAAGGGCCGGTTTCCGGCAAATGGGGTCAGACACTTTTTTTCCGCTCATTGCTAACCACGATGAAGAGCAATGCAAGTTACAGCGATGGATTGGAGGTCGCAACTTCGGCGCCACGTTATTGATCCGCGCCCATCACACGGAGTTCCTCGGTGCGTGCCGGTCGATCTTTCACAGCTTCGGAAGGGGACTGCGGCGCATGCCGTTCGTCTACAGCGGTTCGCTCGGCCCAGTACCATGTTCGCCGTCGATCATTGATTCGCTGGTCCGTATCGGTAACGAAGTCCATGCCGTGACGGGTCTTGAAGGACTTTGCAATGTCGACTTTATCATTGACCGAGTCGGTGAGCCGTGGCTACTTGAGATTAATCCTCGCTGGAGCGGTTCGAGCGAATTGATCGAGCGTTGCTATATCCAGAAGGGAATCGTTGATGGCAATTGGTCTCTATTGAGGCATGCGTTTGCGAGTCGCGTGGCGACGCTCCATCAACCGCTCATTTCCCAACAGGCTGATTGCGAAAAATTCCAGCACTTCAAGCAGGTAATTTTCGCGAGGCACACGATGAGGTTTCGTGAACACTGCCTACAACCATTCTTGGCTTCGGGAATCGAGGTCGTCGACTTGCCAAATGAGAATTCGCTAATCCATCCTGGCGATCCGATCTGCTCAGTGATAATCAGTCGCAGAACTCACGATCTACGAATCGTTCGGAAAGTTCGACGAGCGATTCAAGGTGAAGGTGTGGTTTAAGCAGTGAGCGGAAAAACGTGTCTGAACCCATTTGCCGGGAACCGGCCCTTCGGGTGCTTCGCATAAATAGGGTCAGACACTTATTTTCCGCACGATCCTAACATCAACCCAGGAAATCACTCACCCTTTTCTTCCGCAAACGATTGGATGCGGTAGGATTCAAGATCTTCGATCTCATCGCTGACGCGAAGTTGGCCGGATTGGTCGTAGAGCAGCATCACACCCGGTTCGGTCAATCCTTCGGTGATTTGTAACGGCCTGCCACCATCCAAATCGACCACGGTGGTTGAACTGACGAACTCAGGATCGGGAATCTTCCTGATGTCCAGCGAAATCGGGTCGACAACATCTGCCGTCTCGGCCTTTTTGCTGAGCACGCTGCCTTCGGTGATCTCAAACGCCATCGGGACTTTGACACCGTACTTCGCCATGAATTGCGAGACAACGACCTTGGCTTTGGGCGTGTCACGGGAATACTCGACGGGGCGTCCACCGACGGACCATGTCGAAACTGAACCAGGTTGCACCGGACCCATCACGTATTTTTCAAATGTGGGTAAGCTGGATGGTTCGGAAGGCGCACTCCATTCGCTCCAAAATTGAAAATCTCGTTTCTTATTCTTGACCGCGTCAGCCATTTTTTCCGACACGCGACTGGCAACCTCCGGCGACAACGAACTGGTCTTGGGTTGCATGATCTGGCTGGCGGGGAAGTTCGGGTCAACGACTGAATATCGCATTCGATAAACATAGGTGTGACCGGGGACGGGAGCCGACTTGAAGATCCCCGACCCCGCGAAGTCATAAAATCGCATCAGCTTGTGCTCGACCGGATCGGCTTCGATCTTGCCTCGACCGTACATCATCATGCCGCCGCCACCCATCATATCCATCGCATCCATGCCGTAACCGTCCATGGACCCTTGTCCGCCGCCGTAGTTCGATGCCGCACCTGGTGTGGTCAGCGCGATGTTGTTGTCCGTGTCGAACTCAAACTCGGTAACTTCGGCATCTTTGGCTTTCGTTTCGGCGCTGAGTTTTTTTGCTGTCAGTTCCTGCTGCGACAACATCGGGATCTTCGGGTGGATCGAGAACGGACGATAGTCATCTAGTAAGACTGGTGGAATCCAAACGGTCATTTGATCGTCCCGATAGTCCGCCGGAACAATCTCGGGTGCGAAACCTGACCAATATCCCGCCGCCAATTCCGCGTAACGCTTCAGATCCCAAACTTTGACCCAGTCCGCGTCGACCAACTGCCCGACCGGTTTGTCGGTTACATCGGCACGCGCAACTTCGAAGTTGTAATACAGCGGTGTGTCGCGGCGCGGATCGTAGGCGTCGGCGTCTTTGAGAGCCAACTCATAGGCTTCGTAGACTTGACGGTGGGGTAGCAACGCGGTACCCGCGATGAACCAACCGATGGACGGCTTTGGATAAAATTTGTCCTGGCCCATCACCGGCCGCAATCCGAAATCAAATTCAGTATCAAATTTTCGAACCGGTACGACCGTGGTGGGACCAGTCGCGCCCATCGGCCCCCCGCTCATCATCGACATTTGAGCTTCCATCTCCATTTGCATCTGCATTTCCATTTCCATCCCCATCCCCATCCCACCCCGCGGCGGTCGCCGCCGCTGGCTTCGTTGCCTAGGCTGTTCAACCTTTTCCACTTCGTCCGCTGGATCCAGCTTTGCTAAAGCGTAGCCGTCAGCATCCGTCTTGTTTCCTTTGATAGCGAGCGTCGTTAGGACGCCTTGCGTTATCAGTTCGAGCGGAGGCAGGAGCACTACGTCCTGACGACGGACAATCGAGTTCTCGTTCTGGGCCTCGAAGGTTTTTCCTAGCTTGTAAGCGACCGAATCAACAGGCGCGTCGAGGATCTTGGTTTGCTTGAGAATATCGAACGTCGGAACTCGCTCGGGAATGATCTCCTCGTTGTGATTTTCGTCGATCGCAAGTTTGACGCGAGAAGCATCGGTGGCCAACTTCTCTGGCTGATGGGTCGCCAAGAAGTCGGGTAACTGTAGCCCTCGATAAATCAAAAATACCGAACCTCCCAAAATCAGCACGAGAATCATTTTCTCGAAGTGCAGAATGAAGAAGTTCTTGATCTTGTCGGCGTCCATGGCTGACTACCTGTGAGTTTGAAGCGTTGAAATTTGATTGGATCGAGTTATGAGCAAATGGGCTAGCGAGTCATGGGACGGCACCGACCGGTGCCGGTTGCGCCGCAGCAGCGTCCGCGGGGGTCGTGTTCTCCGGTGCAGCCGCTGGTGGCGTCGTTGCCGGCACATCGGTTGCCGGCACGCCGGCGTCGGGAGCCACCGCAGGTGCGGGCGGAGTTGGCGTTGGCAGTTCATCGATGACCGTGGTTGCCTTCGGCGCATCATCGAGCAACTCGTCAACATTGTCTTTGGTCACTTGATCGAGACCCAACTTGATAGGGTCCGGTGGGTTGTAAATATTGATCAGGCCGTAGACCTCAACCGACATGTCCAAGGGGAATTCGACTACAGGCCCTGTGCTCAATGTTGGTGCTCCCATTCCGCCTCCCATACCCATGTCCATTCCACCGCTCATATCGCTCATTCCTCCGCTCATGTCGCTCTGTGAATTGCTTTCACCGGGTGGCAATAGTCGCACTTGCTTTACTTCAACCATCAGCGGTGCGCTGCCGCAGGCAGCCAACAGCTCTGGAACGGCGCGTTGATCCATTTTCAGGGACAGCATAACGGGGACACGCTTGGCAATTGCCAAACCGACATCGGCCGGTTTGTTGCTAGTGAGTGCTTCGCGAAGGGCAGATCCCGCGATCGGTTCAAGGGCTTCGTTGACATATCGATTGTCGGCGGGGTCGATGGTCACACCCATCATGTTCGGGTCCATGCTTCCCGACATTTCGCCATCCATACCGCCCATCATCGACCCGTAATCCGTTCCGCCCATCATGTTTGGGTCCATTCCACCCATCATCATTCCGGCTCCTGGCGCCGAGATGTTGCCAGACTTGAAATTGACCGAACTGCCAATACCGATTTTGCTGATTTCGTGAATCTTCGCTTGGTAGGCTTGTTTCGCCTCACCGTTGACTTTCGCAATGATCTGCAACAGTTGTTTGAGAACCCAAAGATTTTCTTGCGAGTAATAAACTTCCAATGTCGTCGGTCTTCGCTTTCCGGCACGCCACGGAAACAAGTCAGTCAAGAGCGTTGATTGACTTTCCGGTGACCATTTGACCAACGGACCATCCTTAACGCCGCGGATATCGACATCGGGGACCCCCATCGTCCCGCCGAACTGATCCATTCCACTGGAGCCCATCCCCATCATCCCGGCGCCGGAGTTTTCAAAGTCGGCGGTCCACTCGGCACTCGCGATCTTGGCGATGTCCGGCAGCGCGTTCTTGATGTAACGCTGATAAGTCACCAGCAGCGTCGTTTCTTTCTCGTCCGCTTCATCGGTCGGAAAACTGACAAAGCGTTCGATCGGAATCAGGTCGCGAAATTCGTCGACGAAGTTTTTCGTCAAATCGGCTTCGGGCCACGTCAGAATTCCTCGCTGACGATCGAAGAGCGTCTTCCAAGATTGCAACACTTGTTCTTGTCGGACGGCGATCAACTTGTTCATTTCTGCATGCGACAAGTCGTTTGCGTGCTTGCTCAGTTCATCTTCGACACTCTTCACCGTGCTGATCGACTGATTGATCTTCGTTGTCTGGCTAGCCGATTCAACCGCCAATTTTGATGTCGTCATGTACCAGATGCCAAGTGATCCTAGCAGTACAACCACCGAGCCGATCCAAAATCCGTATTTGATCGCAATCGCGAGTTGAGCTTTGATTTGATCCATGGTAATAGTCGGTGATCAGGAGTTAGAAACAGGACGGGTGAAACAACGATACTCTGGGCGAAATCGGGTTTGACATCAGGGTAGTACCGCGACGGATTCGTCGGCGGCCAGGCCGGCAGCCTCTTCCTCAGCCTTCTTACGAGCCTCTTCTTTGGCTTCGAGTCGCTCGCTCAACGCTTTTTCTTGCCAGACGACTTGGTAGATAAATTCCAGTTTGCGAACTTGCAGCGTGGGAGGTTCGATTTTTTCTTCGCCCTCGGCCGGTGTAGCCGCGATGGGTTGACCAGGCGCTCTTCCCATCTGGCCCGCGATCATGGCCTCGGGGTCATAGTCGGGGTTGGGAATCAGGATCGGTTTCGCTTCGTTGTCATCCAACAGCAACGGATAGGTAAGTCCCATCTCGGGTAGTGTGAACACATCGAACTTCCGTTCGCCCTGGGCGTCATAACCGACCGGCAATTTAACCGTGTTCTTGATGAACGCCGTCGTCATCAAATTCCGTACGTGATTACTGCCTTCGAAACCGATCCGTTCCGGACTGTTGTAATAGTGGTAACAATTCATCTGGATCACCCAACCGGGGCCGGTCGGGCCGGTGTCTTCATTGAGTCCTTCGGGAACCGGATTCCCCGTGATTCGTGCCCAGCTTCGCAGTTCCAAGCGATAGCGCGTCGCAACCTGTTCGGTAAACCAAGTCGCCAAGTCGTCGTAGTACTTGGTTTCCATTTGCGTCACATGGATATCTTTGCGATCCATGTACGGCAATTCTTTGGGGCCGAGCACTTTGCCGTTGGGGAAGTCGACTCGCGGAATGGTATCGTTGATCACTTTGATGATCTCGAGCCATTTGAGCCGGCTTTCGCTATTACCGGAAACTTCTTTACCCATTTCGTTTAGGTATGTCAGCTTGCTGTTCAAGTCGCCATCGGTACTGATTTGGGTGTCCGAATATTGCTTCATCTGTGTGACTTCCCCCTGTGAGTTCTTCCACAGGTCGTCATGAGTGGTCGCCCATGATCGTTCGGTCAGCGCATAGTGTGCGGTCATGCCGATCATCAGCGCGGCCACGCCGGCGATCGTCCACGGCTTTTTGGCCCGAATCATTCGCTCGGTCAAAATCTCGCGAGGCACCAAACTGGCATGAACCTGCGAGACTCCCAATCCTTGCAAGCACAATCCATAACAGACCGCGAAGGTGGGAATGTTGTCGCGGAACATCGGAATCGACAGCACGTCTTCGCCGCCCAGACGGTTGAAGCGGTCGAGCACGTGGACCTCGAAGCCCAGGTTCTTACCCAAGTAGGCAGCCAAGCCGGGCATCTTGACGGTATTGCCCGTCACGATCAGTTCGGCAATCTCGGCTTTCCGATCGATGCTGCGGAAGAAGCCGATCGAACGTTGCACTTCGGTGACGAGATCGTTGAAGACCGGTCGCATCGTTTGAAAGATCAGCTTCGGATCAACCGCTTCGCGCGCGTTACGCTTGAGATGTTCCGCCTTGGCGAACGTCATCTTCAGGTCTTTGGTCAACTGGCGTGTGAAGTGGTTGCCCCCGATGGGCATGCTGCGTTGCCAGATCCGAAATCCGTTGGTGACGATCAAATCGCTCGAGTCGGTGCCGATCGATAGCAGCACGCTCGAAGCCGGCGGATTGTCGGCGTCGTACATGTCCGCGTCGATCCGTTCGTGCATCCGGTCAAACGCGATCATGTTGTAGAGCGCGAGCGGCGCCAACTGCACTTGGTCGACTTCGATGTTAGCGGCATCAAAGGGAGCTAATTGGCGGTATGCCTGCTCTCGCTTCATCGCGAACAGACCAACTTCGCTCTCCAACGCGTAGCCTTCTTCGACCATGCTGCCGGGCATCATTTGGAAATCCCAAACGACGTCGGCCAAATCGAACGGAATTTGCTGACGCGCTTCATAGCGAACGATATCAGCAACCTTCTTCACTTCAACTGGCGGCGGCTTGAAGAATTTTGCCAGACCGCTTTGGCCGGGAACGCTGATGCAAACCTTTTCGGTGATCGCGTCATTGCGTTCGAGCAATTGCGCCAACGCATCGGCGATCAGTTCCTCCGCCACCGCTTCGGGCTGGCTGAGGATCTTCGGGTACTCGATATAGTCGAATGCGTCGGCGACCGGTTCGCCATCGACCAACGAACAACGCAGCGCCTTGAGGGCCGTTTGCCCGACCTCGATACCCCAAACGCTTGAACTGCTTCTTGCCATGAGTGTGTTGAAAATGCGTAGAGAGTTGAGTTGCGAAGGCTCGAAAAACTTGTTGCGAAAAAGCGGCTAGGTTAGCCGTGCGACTGAGACCACGTGGAAGATCGTCGTTACAATCAGACGGCCCCGAGTATCTTGGTTGAGTCGGCTCGGTTGAATCGTTAAAAACGCCAGTTTACTGCGAATTCACGTCTGCGGTGCCAGAAGATCAAATTCGTAGCCGATTCTTGTACCCGCCAGGGCCGACTGTGACGGCGCCCGCAGCACGCGAACCAACCATTCGTTCGAATCGCTGAAACGAACCGACAAAAAATTGGGATAAGGTCGAAAAGTTGCGTCCAGCGATAAAAACGGCTCTAACGCATTTGTCATTCTATCGATCTTCGCAACCCTAAGTCAAACTTTAACTTTCCTATGCCGCCAGTCTTTGACGAATGTTGCGTGCTGATTCCAGCTTCGACGCTGGAAGACTTTCCCGCCAAGCTAACCGACGCCGACGCCCGCAGCCTGTTGGCGGCTTGGACGGTGCTCTGGCACCCGCGTTTGCTGGCCCGAACCGAGCAAACCCCGGCCTGGTACCGGGCCGATTCGCCGCCCGAGCCGATCGGCCGTCGAATCCTGGTGGTCCCCAGTCCCAGCTTGCCGAAAATCCCCACGGGATATCAGGCCCGCGCGGTCGCCGATGACCAGTGCCACTGGATCACCGGCGGGTCTCGCGACGAGATGATCGCTGCCCTCGGGCTGGAACCTTGTCAGCCGCTTTCAAAGCCCGCTGCCGACGGACAGGGCCCTGCGTCCGAAGGACAGCTTCCGGCGAGGCAAATCGGGATCGAAGATTTCTTCGCCGCCGGTTTCGCATCGCTCCAGATTCAAATCATGACGCGGCGTCTTCGTTACACCAGCAATCTCGATGAGATTCACTTGCAAACCCGCATCGTCGACGCTGCGAAGGCGTTCCTCGACGGTGATGCGGACTCGGCCACCGCGGCACTGCACGACGTTTTCGATGCGCTGGCCGAGGAACGCGATCACTACTTCACATCCGATCCCCATCTGATCGATTTGACCTTGGTGACCCAGTCGACCATTCCTCGCTTGGTCGAAGAGTGGTCCCGATGTCAGGACAAATATGCGCCGCTTGAAAACCTCGAATCGGGCGTCCGGCCGACACCCTCGAGCCTATTGCTCGACGATGGCGCGGTGGCCGAGCTTGCCAGGTCGAACGACGCCGCTGCCGTCCAATTGAGGGAACAACTCCGCGACTTGAAAATCGGTTGGGCTTCCGGCGGACCCAATTCGGATTATCACCTAGACGCGATGACACTCGTTCAAGCCCAAGATGCGTTCAAGTCCGCTCATCGCGCCGTTGTCGACGCGATCGGTATCGCGCCGCCGGTTTACGGGCGCTTGTCGGGTTCGACGCCTTCCGACATGACCGCGACCATCGCCGGCTTGGGCTACGTCGGGATGATCCCCATCGACTTCACCGGCGGAACCGGGTTCGGCAACGAATCGAAGGTGATTCTGCAGGCCGGCGGCAGCGAGATCGAAGCGCTCACCGCCAAGCCGATCGATGCGGCCAGCGACGTATCCTTTCTGGCCATCGGAGCGATGTTGGGTGAAGCGATCGATAGCGGGGAAGTTGCCACGGCGCTGCTGGTGCATTGGCCGGGGCAAGGTTGCGATAGCTTCCACGACCTCCGCCGAATCGGTTCATGGAGTGTTTCGCTGGGCCGCTTTTGGAAACTCGATCGGTACTTTGTCGACGGCGAACATCCCTATCACCACGGCACCGGTTCGGCCACATCACCCGATTCAGGAAATTTGTTGACCGACCTTGTCGCACGCGGCGTTGCCGACCCGCTGACTTCGATCGCTAGCGAATTTCGCGTCGGAGTCGTCGCCGAGCGTGACGCGATGTTGAACGCGATGACCGATTTGGTTTCCGGCGAAGTGGGTGAACATGCCAATGCACCCGAGTCGTTTGCCGCCGCGATCAGTTCGAGGGTCGAGGCAAAGGGCGGGTCGAAGAGTGCGGCAAGGTTGCTGGTCAATCCCCATTCGATCGGCGTTCGCGATTCCGCGTTGTTGGCCAGCAAAGTGGCATCGGCCGATCACGTCTACGGCGCTTCGTCGGTCTCGGGAGGAACCTTGGTGACCGCCGATGTCCCGGCATTCGGATTTGTGATGATACGACCGGCCCGCGGCGGCGATCATGCCGGCAAGTCTTCAATCCGCTCGTGGGTGCGAAACAAGTGGTTGGGCAACCCAACCTCCATCGCTCAGGGCGGGCGTTTGCAAAACGAATTTCTCGAGGCGACCATTCAGCCCGAATCAGGCGGTATTTCGTCCGTCTACAGCGGTTCGACACGAGGCAATCGGTTCTCGATGCGGCTGGTTGCGTTGGGGATGAATGCGGATGACAAAGTTCGACCAGACGCCAAATCTGAAACCCGAATGGTGTGCGACAAAGTCCGCGTCATCGAAAGTAGCATGGCGATCGGCGTCATTGAAACAATAGGACGAGTTACCGACACGAACGATAAGACATTGGCCACGTTCAAGTTGAAGTACTCCCTTCGTCGCGGCAGCCGAACGATCAACTTGGACGGCGACGTGATTCCGACGGTCCCGATCGGCGATGACCCGTGGCAAAGCTATGTCGGATTGCGAGCCGCAGTGTCCTCCGATGCATCGATTTGTCGCGTTTTGATTCGCGATAAAGTTCATCGCGCCGGCAGCCGCCGTTTGGTATCACCGTTGGGATTGGTGATCGACGAGGCTGAACGTCAAACGATGATCGGGACATCAGGGCTAGCTTTTCACCGACGTGTCGACGAACGATTTTTTGACACGATCATTCGCGTCAAGGGCGAAACCAGCGGCGTCTTTTCGGTCCACTACGGGTTTGACGTGACCAATCCGATCGCCACGGCAAAGTCGATCATCGCGCCTCCGGTGCAAGTCGCGATCGACGATACTGAAAAGTCCAACCCGATCGGCTGGATCCTTCACTGCGCGCCCAAGGATGTTTCGATCGGCGCCTTCGATGTTTTTCGACGAGACGACGGATCGCTCGCCGCCATGGTGCGCGTCGTTCAGACGCGGCCGACGCCGTGCACCGCGACTTTGCGATTCTTTCGGAACGTAAAAACAGCGTTCGTGGCGAATGCCCGCGACGACATCGGTGCCGATCCGCTAAAAAGTAGTGGCGATCAAGTTCGAGTATCGATGGCAGCTCACGCGGTCGTCGACGTTCTCGTCGTGTTTGAATAGAGAGAAGTAACAGTCATCGACGATTCGCCAACACCGCCGACGTTTGAGGAAGCCGCCATTCGCAGCGGGCTCGTCGATGCGGCGAAGTACTCCAGGGCGGTCGAGATCGCGGGTACCCGAGAGCCCCAAGCCGTCGCCCGCGCGTTGGTCAGCGGCGGCGTCCTAACGGAATACCAAGCAAACCAGCTCCGTCAGGGACGTACCAAGTTAACGCTCGGCCCCTATCTGATCACCGACTTCATCGGACAAGGCGGCATGGGGCGTGTCTTCAAGGCCGTCCATCAAGTGATGGGGCGTGAATGCGCGGTCAAAGTCTTGCCACGCGAGAAGTCGACGCACGAGTCACGCGACAGTTTTCGTCGCGAGATCCGAGTTCAAGCCGGACTCGATAGTCCCTACGTCGTCCGCGCCTTCGACGCCGGACAAGACGGCAAGGTGCATTATTTGGTGACCGAGTATGTGCCCGGCACCGATCTGCGCCGGCTCATCCGCAGCCGCGGGCCATTGCCGATGAACGAGGCAGCGCTAATCATTTCGCAAATCGCAATGGGATTGCAGTACGCGCACGATATCGGGCTGATCCACCGCGATATCAAGCCGGGCAATATCTTGGTCACGCCCGATGGTCACGCGAAACTTTCCGATATCGGCTTGGCTGCCTGGAGCATGGGTTTGGAGGACGACCCGCGTGCCGGAAAGATCGTAGGGACCGCCGATTATCTGTCGCCGGAACAGATTCGCGAACCGATGTCGGTTGGACCGCTTTCGGATATCTACGGTCTCGGTTGCACGTTGTACTACACCGTCACGGGCAAGGTCCCGTTTCCCGGTGGCGACACGCGATCGAAATGCCGCCGACACTGTGAAGAGACGCCCTGGCATCCTCGCAACTTGACGCCGGATCTTTCCGAAGACTTTGTTGATACGATCGCCGACATGATGGAGAAGGCTCCGTCGCGCCGGATTCAATCCGCCACCGAGGTTGCCGAGCGTTTGGAACCGTGGGCCAGCGCCGCTTCGGCAATTTCGCATCGGCCCATCGATCCGCACGCCGAGCGCCGGCAGTGGACACCGCCACCGCCACCGATGGAACCATCACAAATCCGCGAGCTTCCCGATTCACCCCAACTGTCGGGCGCCAATCATTCGGGAAGTGGAGTGTTATTCTTAGGCTCCGACGCGGCTCATGAGGGGTCGGGGAATTCGATCCCGGTCGGTTTCGATCTCGAGTCGCCACCGGTCCGTCGACCCAGCCGCGTCATGCCCATCGCTATCGCGCTTGCGATCGCCGTCCCGATCAGTTTGCTGATCGGCGCCATCATCGGCTTCCTGGCACACGACCGGATCTGATTCACACCAATTTTTATCGAAGCAATGTCACCTTCGACCCTGCAAATTTTTGAACGATCGGACCAGCCATGATTTCCGTTGAAGGAATCGAAAAGACTTCCATTCGAAGCCACTATCAACTCGGGACGCTGTTCTACCGATTGCTGTGGGGACCCCACATTCACCACGGACTGTGGAACGGCGACGAATCGCCTTATGTCGCCCAATGTCAACTGACCGATACGCTGGCCGAATTGGCCGCGATCGAACCGTCGGACAAGGTCGTCGACATCGGCTGTGGGATGGGTGGATCATCGATTCGCTTGGCAAAGCGAATCGGCTGTGATGTCACCGGCGTCACGCTCAGCCCCGTCCAGCGCCGCTGGGCCGCCACTTCATCGAAGTTCCATGGGGTGGGCGGAAAAACGCGGTTCCTTGCGGCCGATGCCGAAAAAGTCGAACTCGACAATGAAAGCTTCGACGTAATGTGGAGCGTCGAATGCACCGAACATCTGTTCGATAAACCCGCCTTCTTTGATCGCGCCGCGAACTGGCTGCGCCCGGGCGGTCGGATGGCGATTTGCGTCTGGTTCGAGGGCGAAGACACCAGCCGACCCGGTCATCGTGAATTGGTCGAAGAAGTCTGCACGCGTTTCGTTTGCCCGTCGTTGGCAACCCGCGAGGACTACCGCGACTGGATGACCGACGCGGGAATGACGATCACGCACGACGAAGTTTGGACCGATCGAGTGATGAAGACATGGGAGATCTGCAAGCAGCGTGTCGAGCGATTCGGCGTCCGGCACTTGGCGAAAGTTCTCGATCGCGAACAAGTCGACTTCATCGACGGTTTCGAGGCACTGCTGGAAGCCTACCGCAGCGGGGCGATGCAGTACGGCGCCATCATTGCCGAGAAGAATTAGAATCGTTGCGTTTGAGATCGCGGATCGCTAACGCTCTTTCGCGGGCATTCTCGCGACGCGGAGATCCGTTGACATCGATCGATCAATCGCCAACAACGTCAACAACTTCATCTCGGCCGTTGGCTCGCCGGGTAGTTCCATTCCGGGCGGGCTGCCCCAAAAGTGACGCGTGTCATTCTGCGTGGTCAATTCCAACTGCGGTACCTGCAGTTGCCGCGAATCTCCCGTAACGGTGATGCTTCGGATCCCGGCGGCCTCGTGGATCGGGGCTAGCAATTCTGCCAATCGTGCGGCGGCCTCGATTCGCGCGTCACCGAACGGCATTCCCTCGGCATTGGTCGAATCGGCGCCCGGAACATCGATGTGAACGAACTTCATTGTTTCCGTGCGAGTGAATTCGCCCGTCGGCAATAACACGCCATTGCCATCGATAGGGAAAAAGAACTTATCGCGAACTCCGCCGACCGTGCGAAAGACTTGCACCATCGCGACCGGGCGCCGATATTCCATGCGAACATCGACAACGCCATCGGGCAGCTTTCGAACGCTCACGACTTCGCGGACCCAAGGATGCATCGAAAATGCTGAAGCGATCTTCGCCGCTGCCTGGGTATCCATCAATGACAAGCCCTCCATCGCCCGGTCACGATAAACGCTCTTGACGATGTTCGTTCGGACATGCTCCGGCGGATCGCTGATCAGGATCTTGGTGGGGTCGACGCCATAAAAATTCTGGGCGACGTGGACCGAACCCCAGCGATGCCAAGCAATGTAGCCACCAATGATCAGCAGTGCCGGCCACAGGATGGCAAGCGCTGTCGGAGCCTTGATGAGTCGGCGCAGCAGATCACGGATCGGCCGCGTTTGTTCGGGTTGGGGCGATCGCATCGCCACGGGCACGCCCTCGCCGTCGTTCGCCGACCGAGTGTTGTGAAACTCGAGTCAATGAAGGTGAAGTTGGTTGTCGTCATCGCCGTCGGACTTCGCGTCGCGACATCGCCAGACTTACCAGATTTGAAGGTTCAACTGCAAGTCGATCCCGGTCCGCATCAAAACTTGCTCTCGGACACGTTCGATCAAACGTAAGCATTCTTCGCTGGTCGCGCCGGTATGGGCAATCATGTAATGCGGCTGGCTCGAATCAAGCGAAACATTGCCTTCGTGCAGTCCTGCCAAGCCGACCGATTGGATCAAATCACGAATCGGCATTCCGTCGGGGTCGACAAATGGCATCGCGATGCGACGTTCCTCGGTGGGCCTCGAAGCGTTTCGACCGATCCAAATCTTCTGCATCCGCTTGGTCAGCGACGGTATGTCGCGCGACTCCAGCGCGAATGTTACGCTCAGCACGACCAACCCACCAAGCGAGGATTTGCGGTGCGAGAATCCCGCGTCTTCCTGTGACAGCGTCGATCGCTTGCCGCTTTTTTCAAGAACCGTGACGCTATGGACGACTGATCCCAAATCTCGACCGCCGCTCGAAGCGTTGCCGACGACCGCGCCGCCGACGCTGCCGGGAATACCGACCAGGTGCTCAAGTCCCGAAAGTCCAGCACCCACGGCTTTGATGACAGCATGCGAAAGCCTCGTTCCCGCACCAGCGGTCATCATGGTCCCGTCGATCGACATTCCGCTGGTCGCTGCTGCGGAAAGCGAGATGACCAATCCGTCCACGCCCGCTTCACGCACCAGAACATTGCTGCCATCGCCCAAGATCCGCACTGGCATGCCGACCGCACTGGCCGCCGCCAACAATCGTTCGACCTCGTTTTCCTCGACCGGCTGTGCAAAATAGTGAGCCGGACCGCCGATTCCAAGCCACACCAGCGGTCCGAGCGGTTCGTCGGTGCGAATCAAATGACTCAAGTCGTCCGGGAAGGTCATCGGCGAGCGATCTCTCAGTGCTGGGTGGGTTGTCGCCGAACCTGACGATTCAGCCAGCCCACAAGATAGCGAATCTGTGCCGAATAACAGACCACCCGAAAGCCCGATCAGCCACCCAGTGCTCTGCGGATCAACGATCGAACAGGCTGCTTCGGTTGATAACCCAACAACTTGCGTCGCTCCCAACGACCGTTGTCCTGAGTGAACACGATGATTTGAGGAAGCATCTTGTCGCCGTCGGTCAATTGATTGACCAATTCCGGGTCATCGTCCTTGTTGATCACGGCCAAGCTGACCGCATCGAGTTCGCCCGTCTGAGCCATCTGCTTGATGGTGGTATCCTTGAGCACGTTGCAGGCCGGACACCAAGGCGCTCCGACAATGACCATCAACGGTTTCTTCTCGTCGACTGAATTCTTGTAGGCGTCCGAGTACTTCTGCTGCATCTGTTCTTCGCTCGTCACGCCCGAAAGCAAGACGGCCAAAAGTAACATGACCATTGGGTTGTTCCCTCAAGTGAAAAGTTCTGGATGGTGAAACCTTAGGGATTAAGCCGACCTTGCCGAATCCACCGCCCCGTTCAAACTGGGCGGAGTATATGGGTCGAAATTGACCTCACAAGTACTTCCGATCACTTTTCGCCAAATTGGTGTTGACAGGAATCAGCGAAATCTGCTTGCACCCCTCTCACCCCCCACGGCCCAAAACTTCCTAACTTCACGCAAAGCAACGACTTGAGGCGTGCCAAAAAGGGTGCGGCAAACTGCTGCACCCCCATCAGCGGAGCGAGTCCGGTGAGATCTTTTTTTCAACGTTTGCAGCGTCACAAGCGAATTTCCGACACAATGACCGCATCGAATTTCCACCAGGCGTCGTTTTTCTTCCGGATTGGCACCCCAGCATCATGAAATTACGGATCGGACTGATCGGCCAAGGCGACGCTTGGCAAACCCGCCATCGACCGGCGCTGCGTGTGCTTCACGACCGATTCGATGTGCGAGCAGTCTTCAGCACCGTCGCCAAGCTTGCTGAAAACGTCGCTGCCGAGTTCCAAGCCGATGTCGTCGACGGATACCGAGCCCTTGTTTCTCGTCCCGATATCGATGCCGTTCTCATGCTGCAACGAAATTGGCTGGGATGGTTGCCAGTGATCGCGGCATGCGAGGCAGGCAAGGCGATCTACTGGGCCGGTGACCTTGAGTTCGATCCTGCCAAGGATGCCGAAGTCCGATCCGCGGTCGACGAGTCCGGTGTCGCGTTCATGGTTGAGTTTCCACGTCGGTTCGCGCCCGCCACGTTGCGACTCAAAGAGTTGATAGCAACTCGCCTGGGCGCTCCGAAGTTGATTTTTTGCCATCGTCGACTGCAGGCCCCCGACGGGTCGTTACCAAGCGATGCACCGGAAGCATCGCGACGCGAATTGATCGAGTTGATCGATTGGTGTCGCTACGTGGTCGGTCGTGAACCGGAAAGCGTCTGGTCGGTGGACCATCAATCGATGAACACCTCCGATTATCGGTGCATGAGTTTGGCATTTCCCGAAGCAACGGGTTGTCCGAGCGTGACGGCGCAAATCAGTTGCGGCAGTTACATTCGTTCAACGTGGCACGAAGCCGCCGGCTTTCGGCCGCCGTCAGCCATGCAGATTTGCTGCGAACGGGGTGTCGCGTTCATCGACTTACCCACGACGCTCGTGTGGTTCGACAATGCCGGTCGAAACATGGAAACTCTCGACACAGAATCGCCCGTCGGTGAGCAATTGCTTTCCCAGTTCTATCGCAGCGTCACAAGCTTGCTAAGAAGCATGAGCGATCTCGACGACGCGTACCGCGCCGTCAAGATCTTCGAAGCTGCAAGAACGAGCGAACAGTGCGGCAGTCTGATCAAGTTGTAGCTCGGTCCAAAAGATGCGAATTGGCAACTTGTAAATCTATGATGTCCCGGCAGGTAAGGCACTGATGTTCGAAGTGCATGGTCTCGACGCCGCAGTTTTCGTCGAACTCGGTGAAGAATGGAAGACCGGAATTCGATACCTCACATTCCAAAACTAAACCGAAACCGATTGGATGAATTTGCAGCAAGACCGTTGCTCTATCTGGCGGGCGAATCAACACTGGTAAATGAACCGACCGGTAGGCCGGTTTGTGGTAGGCAACGATCTGATCACAACTGCCTTGCTTGTAGCCCTGTCGAAAGTCGATCTTGCGTTTGTGATGCCCAGCCGATCAGGCCGCGCGGCGAAATTGCGTTCCTTCGTCGCGGTTGTCTAGACCGGCGATCGAACCCCTTTCGCGGCGCAGCTCTCGCATCTTCACAGCGGTTTCGTGCAATTGGTTCTCCAGATCGCGAATTCGATCGAGCGCCTTCGCGTTGGCTTCTAACGAATCCTCGTGTTCAGCACTGACACGCTTCAAGTGAGGCAGCAGTTCGTTGATTCGGTCTTGGAGTTCTTTGTTCTGTGGTCGCAGTTCTTCGACCGCTTTGGCCTGCGCCGCCAACCGCGTGATGTTCGAACGCTGGGCGTCGAGCGTTTGATTGATCTTGGCGATTTCAACCAACGCCCTGTCGTGCTGTTCGGATTTTTTCTCGAGTTGCTCGCTCAGGTCCGCTACGGTCGTTGTTTGGGACTGCGATTGTTGGGTCAACTGCGCCGTCTCTTGACGTTGCTCGTTGAGCAGCGCGAGTGTTTGATCGAGTTCGTTTCGTAGCGATTGATGATCCTGCAATTCGCTTTGCAGTTTAACGATCGCGACCTTCTGAGATTCGATTTGATCGACACGTTTTTGATTGGTGACCTTTTGCTCGCCCAACAGCACCGCAATTTCCGAGAGTTCGGATTTCAACGGTGCCAACTCGTCTACCTGAGCCTTCAATGTGGCGATGAACTCGTCTCGCTCGGCCGCACCGGCGGACAGCGTTGCTTTCTCATGCGTCAGTTCCCCGATCTGGTCGGTGGTCGCCTGAAGCTGCTGCGACATCGCGGCAGACTGCGTCTTCAATTGTCCAAGCTCGCGCTCGCGGGCGTCCAACATCTCACGCTGCTCGGCCAGCGAGTTGGCTGCGGATTGCAGATCCGACGCTAACTCATCTCTCTCGATCTTCATGCTGGCGGCAAGTTCCATTTCGATGCCAACCTCGCTGAGTCGATCTTTTAACTCGGCGATCTTAACGCGAAGGGAATCACGTTCTTCGCGGATCCCATCGAGGTCTTCGCATCGCGCCACCAAATCGGACTGCGTTGCTTGAAGCCGTTGCTCGGACGCCACTTTGGCTGATTCAAGCGATGCGATTTCTTTCTTCAACTCGGCAATCGTCTGGGCATGTTCGGTTGTTGATTGATCCGAAGCCGAGGCCTGTGCGTCGAGCGTTGCCGACAACTGTTCGATCTCGGTCTCTAGCGCAATCTGCGTCTGCTCATACCGTTTGATCGTTTCTTCGTGATCCGTGACTTGGTTTCGCAAGGCCGTGACCATTTGCTTGCCCGAATCGGTTGCATCGGCATACGAATTCAGTTCCGTTCGAAGCAGTTCGATCTCTGCTTGGGCACGCGATCGGGCTTGTTCCGTTCTCACGATTGTCTGTCCGTGCTCGCCGATCTGTTGCTTCAGCGAGTCGATGACTTGTATGTGGTTGGACGATGAGCTGTCGTTACGTTCCAGCCGAGTTCGCAGATTCTCGATCTCGGTTTCGAGTTCCTGGTGACTCGATTGCAGTTGAGTGAACGACGCCGACTGCGATTCGAGTTCTCGCTCGGCCGTCGTTTTCAATTGCAACGCTTCTTGCAACTGGGCGACCATCGTTTGCGATCGTTTCTGTTCGTTGCTGAATTGTTCGTCCGACACATCACGCTCGCCGCGGAGCCGGGCCAATTCGTCACCGGCCTGCAGTGCCGCGGAACGATGGTTTTCGTTCTGCAAAGTTAACTTTTCGTGTTGCTCGCGAAGCAACTGAAGATCAAATTCCGCCGATTGATTGTCTTTTTGCAGTTTCACGAACTCCCGTTTACGCTGTCTAGCCGATCCGCGGGCTTTGAAGTAGCGATTTTCGAGGCCGTCGATTTTCTCATAGTCACCGCTGCGGTCGTGAAACCACAGTAAGTGCCCGATCAGGATGCCCGCCAGAATGAAGAAAATGGCGGAAACGAACGGCAAATTGAACACGGCGGTCATGGGTCGATCCCAGCGGTAGGCATTTCGGACCAACCCGCCTTCCGTGGCGAATCGGTAGCGAAGCTTGGCCTATAGCAAGATCATTGACCGCGTGTCCACGCTATTTTTCGATCCGGACGACCACGTTCTTGAAAGCCGGGGTCTTGCTGTTGGGATCGACCAGTCGCGACACCAGCACGTTGGATTCCGGGTAGTACATCAAAGCGTTGCCGGGGCGGATTTCGCTGTAACCTCGCGCCAAAATGTTCGCCATCGAACCGGTATCACTCTTGATCGTGACACGTTGATCGTGGACCAATCCGAAACGCTGCAAGTCATCAGGGTGCATCAAGATGATGTCTCGACGCTCTTGGTTGCGATACAGATCGCCTTCTTCGTAGACGACCGTGTTGAACTGCCCTTCGCTGCGAACGGTCATCATCCGCACCTCGTCTTGACCACGGCCCTTGAGTTCGGGCAACTGATGTAAGTGCATGACCGCTCGTCCGTCCGATGTTCCAAATTTTGGTTGGTGGAAGGTGCGACCTTCGATCTGAAACTCTACTTTGGTCTTTCCGATCTCGCCGATCTTTTCGTAGCCCGGCACGACTGCCGCGATCCAATCGCGAATGGTGTCGGTATGCTTCATCGCTTGCCAGTCGATCCCAACGGCCTCGGGCAGCAATCGCTCGCCGATCGATGCGATGATATCGACTTCGCTGCGCGGTCCCGGCAGCCGACGCGGACCACCGTCGCTGAGTCGAACATAGTTGAACATCGATTCTTGTGTCGTCGGTTCCGGTTCTTCATCGCGAGCCAGAACTGGCAGCACGATCGTTTCCCTCGCCAAGCCGTGCGCGTGACCGGTGTTCATGGTCGTGTTGAGCATCACGTTCATCTCCAGACGTGACATCGCCTGCGCCGCGAACATTGAATCGGGATTCGATCCGTACAAGTTTCCGCCCAAACAAAAAGCAACCTTTGCTTCCCCACGATCCGCCGATTCCATGCACTCCAGCGTGTCCATGCCGACGGTCGTTGGAAGATTGACGCCGAATTTTGATTGCAGTGATTCAAAGATCTGAGTCTTCAGTTTCGGAGTCACACCGACGCTGCCGATCCCTTGCACGTTGCTGTGGCCGCGGATCGGCATCAAGCCAGATCCGGGTCGACCGAGCATGCCACGGCACATCGCCAAGTTTGCGATCGCTTGGACATTCTCGACGCCGTTGGCATGATGTGTGATGCCCATGGTCCAAGAAAATACGACACTTTGTGACTTCGCATACACGCCGGCGATCTCTTCGATCTCACCCCGCGCGACGCCCGACTTGTTCTCGATCTCTTGCCACGTCAAACGATCGAGCGCGGCGAGCCATTCCTGACTTCCGCCGCAGTGATCGCGCAGAAACGCATCATCCATCGCGCCGATTTGTTGGACCGCCTTGGCGATTCCCCACAACATCGCCAAGTCGCCGCCGATGTGCGGTTGGTAATAATGGCTGGCGATCTTTGTTCCCAACATCAGCGATATCGGATCGCTGGGCACACGAAAGCGAACCAAGCCCGTCTCGCGAACCGGATTGATGACAATGACTTTGCCGCCACGACGGCGAATCTTCATCAGCGTCGTCATCAACCGTGGATGGTTGCTGGCGGGATTGCCGCCGATCAAGAACACGCAGTCGGACTTGTCGAGATCTTCCAACTCGATCGTTGCCGTGCTGCTGCCGACGCTCGATTGCAGGCCAACGCCGCTGGCTTGATGACAGTAAAAGCTACAGTTGTTGACGTTGTTGGTGCCATAGACTCGCGCGAGCAACTGCAAAAGGAATCCCGCTTCGTTGCTGCTGCGACCGCTAAAATACCAAAACGTTTCGTCGGGTTGCATCAACTTGAGCTTCGCGGTGATCGAGTCGAATGCTTCTTGCCAGGTGATGACTTCGTAATGCGTTTCGCATTGTCGATAACGGATGGGGTGGATCAGTCGTCCGAGCGATTCGAGTTGACGTGGCGAAAGTTTTTGCAGATCGGCGATCGAGTTTTGCTTCCAGAAATTGGGATCGATGCCAGGCTGCATGTCGGCCGCCATCGCCTGCATGCTCTTCTTGCAGACTTCGGGAAAGTGGCCGGCCTCATTGACCATGCCGCCCTTTTGGCCGCCCATGCCGAGCGCGCAAGTCTTGCAAGAATTGCGTGAGCGAAGTGCCTTGTAGAACTTCCAGATGCCGCCAGCTTCTCGACCTTTTTTGAAAGAGTAAAGAATCGCGCGAAACCCGCCGCCGCTGCCAACTTTCACTTGCGGATGCCTTTCATTCGGTGAGACCGGAGCCAAACAATGAGCGGAAAAAGTGTCTGACCCCAATTGCCGGGAACCGGCCCTTCGGGTGCTTCGCTCAAGTGGGGTCAGACACTTGTTTTCCGCACGATCCAAACAGTCAGCTTAACCGACCGGCCCCACTAGGAAAGCGCTACGTCAATCGATTGCGCCGAGGGCGGCGAAGACTTGCCTTGCCGCATCGGCGTCGCGGGCGGCTCGCGTCTTAGCGTCGTCTTGCCACCATTGGTTTGACCCGCTGACCAAAGAGGCGGTCGTCAGTTCGATCGGCTCAAATTGCTCGAAGGCTTCGTTTCGCTCGAAACCTCGCGCGATACGCACGGCGCCATCGGGGCCGGTCCACTGGACGCGATCGGCGGTCGTTTCCCATCGCGAATTCGATTCGTCAGCGTAAATTCGAGCGATGTCGTTGCCTCCCGCGTTCGCATGTCCGGTCGTGGACTCAAACCCGGTGGCGCTGACATGATAGCCCGGCCCGGTGATGATCGATCGGCCACTGGAGACGCTCATCGTGTCGTCGCCCTCCGAGTCGAAGATTTCCGCGGTGTCGAATCCGCCCGCCGTCGCGTAGGCGTAGACTCGTTCGAAACCGTAGGCCAGTTGGAACGAGTCGGGACTTTGCAAGCTGGTGAATTGTGGTCGGACCGACAGCGCGTCGTCGCCCTCGCTGTCCTGCAAGAACGCGATGTCGTTTCCGCCGCCTGTGGCGTGGACATAGACCCGTGGAACTCCGATCACGTCGAATTGGAAACCGGTGCCGCGAAGTGTCGCTAGACCGGGTTGCGATTGCAGCGTGTCCGAGCCGATCGAATCGAACAGCGACGCCCGGTCGGAACCGCCGCCGCCATCAAAGCTCACATGCTCGAAACCACGCAGTTCGATGTTGAATGAGTTGGTTGAGAGCGAGCTGGCTTGCGCCGAGTCCGCGTGCAGAATCAAGCGTTCGGCCGCCCCGCTGCCACGGACCAACAAATCGTCGACACCGCCACCGACATCGATCACGATCGGGCCGTTGTCAGTTGGTGAAGCGAGCGAGTACGAGACACCGCCGACGCGCAAATGAATTCCGTTTCGCAGATCGAGTTCAACTTGTTCGTTGTCGCTGGAGCCGGTGAAGCGGTCCATCGGGTGGACGGTTTCGGCCGCATTGGTTTTACCGATGGCAGCTCGCAGATCAAGCGTTCGATAGCTGATTCCGGTGATCGGATCGATGCGTTCGATGGATGTTTCTCGCATCCTGGCCAGCACGTCATCGCCGGTCGGTGTCAATCCTTCGTCGAACATCGCTTGGCGAACCAACATGGACGCGCCGGCGACTTGCGGCGTCGCCATGCTCGTACCATCGAGCGACGCGAAGTCGTCGACCTTGCCATCCCAACCGAAGACGTGATCGGGTACCGAGCTAACGATCGATCGTCCAGGAGTCGCGAAGATACCCGCTTCACGCTGGGCGAAACTGCTCAGCTCGCCGCCATCATCAATGGAGGCAACGGGAATCACGTACGAGCTTGACGCGGGGTAGAGCACTCCATCGTTGCCCGCGCCGCCGTCGAAGAAGTTACCCGAGGCTGCGAAGACCAGAATGTTATCCTGACGCAGAATCGCCAGCTCGTCTTCTAGCATCGCCATCGCGACCGATCGATTGGCGTCCGACAAGGCGGCTCCGATGGACAAGTTTACCGTCGTGATCGGTGAGTCAAAAGCGTCTTTGTTTGCGTGAACCCACTGCAACGCCGATTCGATCCATTTCAATTGCCCCGAACCGGCGTCGTCGAAGACACGCAGTGCCACGATGTCGGCGCCCGGCGCGACTCCGGTGAAGTCTCTGGTACTGCCGGCCAACAAACCCGCGATGTGAGTGCCATGAAAACCGGCAGGTCCGTCGTCGTACGGGTTGGCATCGTTTTCGGCGAAGTCCCAGCCACCGACGACTCGGTATCCGGGGCCGAAGCCGCCGCCCAGTGCGACATGGTCCCAAGCCACGCCGCTGTCGATCACCGCGACGGTCTGTCCGGCGCCCGCAAGCGATTGCGTGGCTCGCAGGTCGGCCGCTTGCGAAATCAGATTCGGGGCGACATCGTCATGGACTCCTGCGGCGATCGTATCGCCCAAAGCCGATTGAGGCGTTTGAGACTGAATCTCGATCGAGAAACTATCGGGGGTCGTGACGCCCAGCGCATCGAGCAGCAGCTCGCCCGTCATCGAAGCGGAAAGTGCCAGTCGGGGCTCGCAGGGTTCCAACCGCGCAGGCGACGCTTCCAAGCCATCGTGAAACATTGGTTTTGTGCCGGGTTGGAGTGCCATGCGAAAGCTCCGATGGGCCATGGGATTGGTTTGGAGCATCACCGCATCGATGCGAATTTGTTACGACGCCACAGGGAGCCTAGGTCGTACACTCGCGCATGGCCTGCATAACCGGAACCAGAATGGAACCAGTTGATATCCCGGCGGGGGCGTGCCGAAATAATTGGATAAGTCGTCACATTCGCGCCTGCTCTTCTGCCACCGAGGCTTCGTCCGATGTCGCTCTTGAAACTCTGGAATTCCATTCGGGGTCGCTCTCAAGCCGAACAGACCGCGCCAACACCCTCGTCCGACGTAAAACCGCAACCAGCCGGCCCTAGCGTGGCTGGTCAGGCGAAAAGTAAATCTGCGGCCGTTCCCGCTGTCGCTGTTCCATCGCGCGTCGCCGTTTCACCGCAGGCTGTCACTCCGCCCAAGTCGGCGCGGACCTTTGGCATTTTTGGATCGGCGAGCCCTCACGCCGGGCTCTGCAAACTGATCAAGCCGATGTGCGTCAAATCGGTGCTTGAAATCGGCGTCGACGACGGCTCGCGGGCTATCGCGGTGCTCGAAACGTTGGCAAAAAATCTTCCTGCCACCGCGTTGGACTCCACAGAATCGGCCAAAACACAGGCGGCATCACCAATTCGCTACATCGTGATCGATCAATTCGAGATGGGTGGCGGGACAACGACGCTGAAACAGTTTCATCAAACCCTGCGTGGTGCAGCCATTCGCCCGCAAGTGTTTCCGGAGCCGATTGAACGTGGTTTGACTCGAGTCGCCCACACCATCGGCGCAGTCGATCTGATCTTGATTTCGACGCCGACTGATCAGTGGCAAACGACATCCGTCCTGGGTTTGATTGCCAGGGTTTCTCGCGCCGATACAAAACTGATTTACCGCAATGGTGATACTTGGCAAGCGCACGCACCGAGCGGAACGACGGTTCGCAGAGCCGCCTAAGTGGCGACGATCGCTTCCCTCGATGAACGCACTTGTCTAAGGTGTCGCCGCGTCAGGCTGACTTTTGGCGATTCCGATCGTTGCCAGCCCATTTCGTGACCTATCATAAAATGTTGAGATAGAGTGCCGATTCGTGGCGAAACCAAAACGGGAAGATTATGTGTGGGATTGTCGGTTACGTCGGCGGCGATGAAGCGTGCCCCTTTCTGATTGATGGCCTGCGGCGTCTGGAGTACCGCGGCTACGACAGCTCGGGTATCGCGATCCACGGAGGCGATTCCATTTCGGTCACGCGGAGCGTCGGTCGAATCGATTCGCTCGTCGAACGCATCGGCGCCAATCCGGTCGATGGCAAGCTGGGTATCGGTCACACCCGTTGGGCCACACACGGGCCGGCCACCGAGCCGAACGCGCACCCACATCAAGGTGGTGACGGCGAAGTCACGCTCGTTCACAACGGAGTCATTGAGAACTACCAGATCCTCAAAGAAGAGCTGATCGCGAAGGGCTATCTGTTCAAGTCCGAGACCGACAGTGAAGTCGTCGCGCACCTGATCGCGGAAAATCTAAAGCATGCACCGGAGAACGCCGGTCAACCGAACCTGCGATATCTCAATGCCGTCAAATCGTCGTTGGCCAGATTGCGTGGTACGTACGGATTGGCAATCGTTTTCCGAGACATGCCCAATCTGATGATCGCCGCTCGCTTCGGCAGCCCGCTGGTGATCGGCGTCGGCAAGGGTGAATATTTCATCGCCAGCGATTCGTCACCGCTGGCCGGACGAACAGATCGAATCGTTTACTTGGCCGACCATCAAGTCGCCGTGTTGACACCCGAAGGTTTCTCGGTGCTGCACCGAGACTCGGGCAAAGTCCGCGTCGACATCCGTCCGCTGGAAGTCGATACCGGCGACGTCAGCCTTGAAGGCTTCGATCACTACATGCTCAAAGAGATCTACGAGCAACCCGAATCGATTCGCAACGCGATGCGAGGAAGGCTCGACGATCAAGACGCGACGGCAGTATTTGGTGGACTCAATCTGACGCCGCAACAACTACGCAGCGTCGAACGGATTGTGTTAACCGGTTGCGGCACGAGCTGGCATTCCGCGTTGGTCGGCGAATACTTGATCGAAGAATTGGCGAGGATACCCGTCAGCGTCGAATACGCCAGCGAGCTCCGCTATCGCAACCCGCCGATGGAAAACAACACGCTGGTTTTTGGTATCACGCAAAGCGGCGAGACGGCGGACACGTTGGCGGCGCTGCGGGAAACAAAACGCAAGGGCCATCGCACGCTGGCGATCTGCAACGTCGTCGCCAGCTCGATCGCGCAGGCCGCCGACGGCGGCGTGTACTTGCACGCCGGTCCCGAAATCGGTGTGGCCAGCACCAAGGCATACACGTCGCAGTGCTGCGTGCTGGCGATGTTGGCGCTGTATTTCGGACGAACGCGGCACATGAGCTATGAAGGCGGCCGACGGTTGATCGAAGAACTTCGCCGACTGCCCGCGGCCGTTCAGCAAGCGCTGACCTGCGACGAACAGGTTCGCGACGTGGCCAAGAAGTATTGCGATGCGACCAACGTGCTGTATCTCGGTCGGCAATACAACTTTCCGACCGCGCTCGAAGGAGCGTTGAAACTCAAGGAAATCAGCTACATCCACGCCGAGGGCTACCCAGCGGCCGAAATGAAGCACGGCCCGATCGCATTGGTTGACAAAATGACACCCAGTGTCTTTATTGTGCCTCACGGAACCACTCACGATAAAGTGATGGCTAATATGGAAGAGGTGAAGGCGCGGGGCGGGCCGATCATCGCCATCGCAAGCCAGGACGATCCCCACATCGAAGCAATTGCAGACGACGTTATCCGCGTTCCTTCGGTGCAGGAATTTTTGCAGCCGATCGTCACGGTTGTGCCGTTGCAATTGTTGTCGTATCACATCGCCCTCCTGCGTGGCTGTGATGTCGACAAACCGAGAAATCTGGCGAAGAGCGTCACCGTCGAGTAAGGGCAAAACTGTCCATCATGACGACGCGATCAGAAACGAAAGTCCTTTCCACTCGAAAGACAACAAGATGAAACAACACGGTTTAACCTACAACGCGAGAAAAGCCCTGATGATCAATCTGGGTGATGCGGCCGGGTCAGAGATCGCGAATTTGATTTCTCAAATGGCCGCTGAGATTGAAGAGCTTCGTCGCACGAAGGTCAATGTCACCAAGATCGTTCCCGGCACGTTTGATTCGCTTGACGATCACCTAATCGAAGAACCGGTTTGAATCGGTTACAACCGGGCCGGTCATGAGCACATATCTAGTCACCGGCGCCGCCGGGTTCATCGGGTATCACCTTTGCGAGCGACTGCTGGCGCGCGGCGTTGAAGTCGTTGGCTTCGATAACGTCAACGACTACTACAGCGTCGCGCTCAAACGAGATCGATTGGCGCGGCTACATTCTCGCAACGGCTTCACCTTCGTCGAAGCCGACTTGGTCGACCAGGCCGCGGTCGACGACTTGTTCGCCAAGCATGATTTTCACCGCGTGATTCACTTGGCCGCTCAAGCAGGCGTGCGTTACTCGCTGGAGAATCCGCGAGCCTATACCGACAGCAACTTGGTCGGCTTCATCAACATCTTGGAAGCTTGCCGGCATTCCAAGATTCCCCATCTGACTTACGCCAGCAGCAGCAGTGTGTACGGCGGTGGAACGCAAATGCCTTTCGCAACGTCTGCTCGCGTTGACCATCCGCTGAGCCTGTATGCGGCGACCAAGAAGGCCAATGAGTTGATGGCGCATACTTACAGCCATCTTTACGGACTGCCCACGACCGGACTTCGCTTCTTCACCGTGTATGGACCGTGGGGGCGTCCCGACATGGCGTTGTTTCTGTTTACCAAGGCGATCATCGAAGGCCGTCCGATCGATGTTTTCAATCAAGGCCAGATGCGACGTGACTTCACCTACATTGATGACATTGTCGAAGGCGTGGATCGCACGAGCGAGCAGATCGCGGCCCCCGACCCGAACTGGGATTCGGTCAACCCCAGCCCTTCGACAAGTTCTTCGCCGTATCGTGTTTACAACATCGGAAATAACCAACCGGTCGAACTGAGCCACTTCATTGAAGTCATTGAAGACGCCCTGGGAATGAAGGCCAAGAAGAATTTGATGCCGATGCAGCCCGGTGATGTCCCGGCGACATTTGCCGACATCGAAGCCCTCGAATCGGCTGTCGGATTCCGGCCCTCCACTACGATTCAGCAGGGCGTCCGAATTTTCGTCGATTGGTACCGATCGTACTACCGCGTTTGAATCGGCTTTCGCGGCGAACCTTTCGCGCCGGCTCGCGTCCCGATTGACGGTGTCGATTGACATGGCGGCTCGGGCTTAGCCGTTGACAGTCCGCCAGAGACAGTTGACAGTGACGGGTAGATCAACGGTTTCTTCCATCTCCTCTTCCGACCTTCGCAGCGTTTTTACATGACCGCAGCCGCCACGTCCGCCTCGCGGACCATGCTCGACAAAATCTGGGAACAACACGTCGTCGATGCCCCCGAATCGGGGCCGGCCATCATCTACATCGATTTGCACTTGGTCCACGAAGTGACCAGCCCCCAAGCGTTCGAGGGTCTGCGGATCAACAAGCGCCCCGTCCGCCGGCCCGAACGAACGATCGCGACGCCCGATCACAATGTTCCCACCAGCGACCGCAGTCTGCCCATCGCCGATCCGATCAGTCGCAAACAGATTCAAACACTCCGCGAGAACTGCAAAGAGTTCGGCGTCACTCTGTTCGACATTGACGATGTTCGCCAAGGAATCGTTCACGTCATCGGCCCCGAGAACGGCTACACCCAGCCCGGCATGACGATCGTTTGCGGCGATTCGCACACGGCCACGCACGGCGCCTTCGGATCGTTGGCGTTCGGGATCGGGACCAGCGAAGTCGAGCACGTTTTGGCCACACAGACTCTGTTGCAGTTCAAGCCGAAGACAATGGAGCTGAGAGTCGACGGCAAGCTGCCGCGCGGCGTCACCGCCAAAGACATGATCCTGTACTTGATCGGCAAGCTTGGAACAGCCGGCGGTACCGGATACGTCATTGAGTACACCGGTGAGTGTGTCCGCGCTCTGTCGATGGAAGAACGCATGACTGTCTGCAACATGTCGATCGAAGCCGGCGCGCGGGCGGGCATGATCGCACCCGATCAAACCACCTTTGACTATCTGCGAGGGCTTCCCGAATCTCCCAAAGATTTCGATGCCGCCGTCGCTCGTTGGACGCAGTTGCCCACGGACGCTGGTGCGAAATACGATGTCTCCAAAGTCTATCGAGGCGAAGACATCCAGCCGCAGGTAACGTGGGGTACCAATCCAGGACAGGTCCGCAGCGTCACCGACAACGTGCCCGACCCAGCCGAATTCAGCGATGCGACCGAACAGAAATCGACCGCCAGCGCGCTCGAATACATGGGACTCAAAGCCGGCACGCCGATCGAAGACGTGACGCTCAATCGTGTCTTCATCGGTTCGTGTACCAACGCCCGAATCGAAGACTTGCGAGCAGCCGCGGCGGTCGTCAAAGGCCACCACGTGTCGTCAAGCGTTAGCGCGATGGTCGTCCCCGGCAGCGGCCAAGTCAAACTGCAAGCTGAAAAAGAAGGTCTCGATAAAATCTTCGTGGAAGCGGGTTTCGATTGGCGTGAAGCCGGATGCAGCATGTGTTTGGCGATGAACCCAGACAAACTCGAGCCCGGCGAGCGATGCGCCAGCACCAGCAATCGAAACTTCGAAGGCCGTCAAGGCAAAGGCGGACGAACCCACTTGGTCAGCCCCGCCATGGCCGCTGCGGCTGCCGTTAAAGGACACTTCGTCGATATCCGACATTGGAAGTATCTGTGAAGAAGGCAACAGGTTTCAGGTGACAGGTATCAGGTTTCAGAAAACGAACCGATCATTCACCCAACCATTTTTCTTTCTAATTCCTGACACCTGTAACCTGATAGCTGTAACCTATTCCCATGCAAAATTTCACCATCCACACCGGCGTCGTCGCGACGATGGACCGCGCCAACGTCGACACTGATCAGATCATCCCCAAACAGTTCTTGAAGCGAATCGAACGAACCGGTTTCGGTGAGTTCTTGTTCTTTGATTGGCGTTTCATGGACGACGGAAAAACGCCCAATCCAGAATTTGAACTCAATCGAATCAACGTCAAAGGCGCCTCGATTCTTATTGCTCGCCAAAACTTCGGCAGCGGCAGTTCTCGTGAGCATGCTGTTTGGGCGCTCGACGATTACGGTTTCCGCGCCGTGATCGCACCCTCATTTGCCGACATCTTTTTCAACAACTGTTTCAAGAACGGCGTGTTGCCGATAACACTTCCGGAATCAGACATTGATGAGTTGTTCGAACGGGCGTCAGCCAACTCGCCCTATCAGTTGACGGTGAACTTAGAAGACCAAACGATCACCGACATGAAGGGTTTCGATCGTCAGTTTGAGGTCGACTCCAGCCGCCGTCACAACATGCTCAACGGACTCGATGACATCGCGCAAACTCTGCTGCACGAGGAAAAGATCACGGCGTATGAAAACGCCCGAGCTTGGTAGACGAGTAGGCGAGTCGCGAGTAGGCCATGCAGAATGAAGCGATGCATGGCTCAGCACCGCCAGAAACATGCCATGCATCGTTTCACTCTGCATGGCCTACGCTTACTACACTTACGCAATGATTGCTTCGACGACCTTGCCGTGAACATCCGTTAAACGGAAGTCGCGGCCTTGGAAGCGGTGGGTAAGCCGTTCGTGATCAAACCCCAGTAAGTGCAGCAGCGTCGCATTCAGGTCGTGAACGTGAACGGGATTTTCGGTCACGTTGAATCCGAGTTCGTCGGTTGATCCGTGAACGTAACCCGGTTTGACCCCGCCGCCTGCAAGCCAAACGCTGAAGCTGCGATTGTGGTGGTCGCGACCGTCATCGCCGCCCTGAACCATCGGCGTCCGTCCGAACTCGCCCGCCCAAATCACCAGCGTGTCGTCCAACATTCCCAATCGCTTTAGGTCATGGACCAGCGCAGCCGCAGGTTGATCCGTGTCGCGGCAATTGCCATGGATCGCCTTGGTCAAATTGTTGTGCTGGTCCCAAGCCTCATGAAACAATTGCACGAACCGCACACCACGTTCGAGCAAGCGACGTGACAACAAACAGTTGCGGGCAAAGTTCGAGACGTTCACGTCTTGAATGTTGTAAGCATCGAGCACTTCTTGTGACTCACCCGATAGGTCCATCAACTCCGGTGCACTCGATTGCAACCGATACGCCGTTTCGTAACTCTGAATACGAGCGGCCGTTTGTGGATCAGCGATCTCGTCGAGCGTAACTTGATTGAGCTGATTGAGAACGTCGAGCGAATCCCGCTGGGCCTGGGCATCGTAACCGGCCGGATTCGACAAATACAGAATTGGATCGCCCGTGCCTCGGAAGGGAACGGCTCCGTAAACGGTGGGTAAAAAACCAGAACCGTAGTTGGATGCGCCTCCGCTGGTTCCCTTCGCGCTGGTCAAAACGACGTACCCGGGTAAGTCTTCGCTTTCGCAGCCGAGTCCGTACAGAGTCCAAGCACCAAAACTCGGACGCCCGAATTGTTGGGATCCCGTATTCATCAATATTTGGGCCGGCGCATGATTGACGGCGTCGGTTTGCATGCTGCGGATCAAACAAATGTCGTCAGCGATCTTTGCGGTGTGCGGAAGCAATTCGCTCAGTTCCATCGCACACTGGCCGTGTTTTGCGAACTTGTACTTCGAACCCAATAACGCCGAGTTCGGATCGATGAATGCGGCTCGGTAGTCTTTCAATAGGTCGGCCGGCGGCAGTTGTCCGTTGCGTTTGGACAATTCCGGTTTGTTGTCGAACAGTTCCAACTGGCTCGGTGCCCCGGCTTGGAACATGTAAACGACTCGTTTCGCTTTGGGGGCAAAGTGCGGAATCTTGGGAGCGAGCGGTCGAGTTGTCACGGCGGCCGAAGTTTCTTGCGAAAGCAGTGACGTCAACGCGAGACCCGCCATCCCGACGCCGCATTCTTTCAAAAACCATCGACGACGCAGCAACTGGGCCTTGGCGATTTGAATTTCACGATCCATTGATTCAGTTCCTTGTCATGGTTTCATCGAGGTTCAGCAGCACGCGCGAGGCCATCGCCCAAGCAGCGACATCCTGCGGGGTGACGCCATCGGGCAGTTCGGGTCGGTTCTCAGGATCGCGAAATCCCACGTGGTCGATCGAAAGCCAGCCATCCGCCAATCGGCTACGGTTGGATTGCAGCATCTTTAGCAGCGTGTCCATCTCGGTGTCGCGAGCATGCCGTCCGGTCGTCAAACGATAGGCATAGTCAATTCTCGATTTCTCGGAATCTCCACCTTCGCGAAGCACGCGCACCGCCATCGCTTGGGCGGCTTCGACGAACACAGGTTCGTTCAGCGAGACGAGCGCGGCGAGTGGCGTATTGGAACGAACCCGGCGAGCGCACGCGGCATCGGCATTCGGCGCATCGAACGTCGTCATCACGGGATCGGGCATCGAGCGTTTGCGGAACAGGTAGATCGACCGACGATAACGCTGAGGTGGTTCGGCTGGTTCCCAGTAATCAACCTTGAAAAAGTTGTAGTCCAACAAACTTTGCGGAACGGGCGGAAACACGCTTGGGCCACCCACCTGATGATGAATCAATCCGGCCGCTGTGAGCGCAATGTCTCGAACCACTTCTGCTTCGGCTCGAAAACGGGCTCCTCGGGCGAGCAAGTGGTTCTCAGGATCAATCTCCAGCAAACGATCCGTCACGAGGGATGACTGTTGATAGGTTTCGCTCATGACGATTCGCCGGATCAAATGTTTCAGGCTCCAGTCATGCTGCATGAATTCAACCGCCAACCAATCCAAAACGGATTGATACTCGGGTTGCTCCGTTCGCTTTCCAAAGTCTTCGGACGTGACGACCAGACCGCTGCCAAAGATGGCTTGCCAAACGCGGTTGACTTGAACCCGTGCGGCAAGCGGATTTTTTTCGTCCACCAACCAACGCGCGAAATCGAGGCGAGTGGGATTGTCGATCGGTAGTTCGTGCAGTGTTTCCGGCGTATGGGCATCAATGGGTTGCTTCGGCTTGTCCCACTCACCGCGATGCAACAAATGAGTTTCGCGTTGCCATGGCGACGATGTTTGAGCGAGATGGAGAATGCTCGTCTCCGCTTCGGGGTACTGAGATTCAAGTTCGGCAATTCGCTGGTTCGCATCCGCGAGTTCAGTGACGCTCGTTCGCCAAGCTCGAAACAACTTCGATTCATCCGACGAATTTGGCGAGCTGAGTGCGAGCGTTGCCCCGTGATCGTGCGGTGCGATGGAGGGCTCCGTTGCATCGGTATACCCGATTCGGAAACGCCCGAGTTGCAGATTGGCAACGCCGCCGTTTCCGCCGTGATCCTGAGTCAGCTCGATCTTGATTTCAGTTCCTTCGCCGATTGGCAGCGGTTCGGCAAGCTTGAGCATTGCGACGGATTCCGTATGTCTCAGCAGCGGGCCGCGATCACCTCGCCACGCGGTCAAAACATCGCCATCGATCATGAAAGCGGCAGGTCCGATTGATCGGTTCTCATCCGTCTTGCTGTCACGGACTCGAAAGAGATCCTCGATAGTTCGCTTTGGTTCGGAAAAGTCTGCGACTGCACTATCGATCTTAATTTTTTTCCATTGGCCGTCGCTTTCAGCCAACTTCTTGTCGTCATTGCCGGGTTGTGAATTACCCGTTTCTCGCACCCAGGCTTGAACTTCCGAAATCGCAAAGGTTCCACGATAGCTGCGTCCGGGACCGCCAAAGGGTTGGTCGCCGTGCCGAAGTGCTTCGATACGAAACGCGGTGATCGACTTCACATCGGGCTTAGCTGTCACATACATCTTACCAGTCGTTGTCGGGTGGCCGAGTACCAGGATGCTGTTATCCGCTGCCACTTCCGGATGATTCAGTCCGCCGATCCAAACGCACTCGATCGGTTCGGCGACGTGCCAATGCGAATCCTGTTCTCGCTTGCCTTCCGCCCACTCGTTCAATCGATCCCGCCAGTCTGGTTGATCTTGTTTGATGCGATCTTCGATCTCGCGAACGCTTGTTCGAGTTGACTCGATCTTCTTCAGTTGATCAGAGTTGTAGACCCACGACTTCGCTTCGTAGGTGTCGTTCAAGAACGCGAACAGACCGAAGTATTCGTCGTGGGTCAGTGGATCAAATTTATGCGTATGGCATTGGGCACACTGAAGCGTTAGTCCCAACACTGATTTTCCGATGCAGTCCATTCGGTCAACGATCCCTTCGATGCGGAACTGCTCGTTGACGATCGCGCCCTCTTCATTGACCATCCCGTTTCGCAAAAAACCTGTCGCCACCAATTGGTCTTGAGTCGGGTTGGGAAGCAGGTCACCGGCGATCTGCTCGACAACAAAATCGTCATAAGGTTTGTCGTTGGCGATCGCGTTGATCACCCAATCTCGCCACGCCCACTGCTCGCGAGGCATATCTTTTTCAAAACCGTTCGAATCCGAGTATCGGGCAACGTCCAACCAATGCCTCGCCCATTTCTCCGCGTAAGCGTCGGAGTTGAGCAGTTCGGTGACGAGTTGCTGGACTGCTTCTTGACGGTTCTTCGCATCGAAAGTCGCGAACGAGTCGATTTGCTGGGGCGATGGAGGCAATCCGACCAAGTCGAGATACAAGCGGCGACATAACATTGCCGAATCAGCCAGTGGCGATCGCTTCAAGTCATGTTCGGCTAGTTTGGTATCGACCAGTTCATCAATGCCGACTGCTTCCGACTTCTGCGGCGAAACAAATGCCCAATGCTTTTGGTACTGGCCACCTTCAGTGATCCATCGCCGGAGAGTCTCTCGCTGACCATCATTTAGCGAAAACCTCGAGTCAGGTGGGGGCATCACGAGATCTTCATCGTCCGAGTCGATTCGGACGGCGATTTCACTCTTCTCTAAGTTGCCGGGCGTCACCGCCGCATAGCCGCCCAAGTCTTCGTGCGCACCCTCCGCAGTATCGAGTCTCAGTCCCGCTTTCCGCTCGTGCTCGTCTGGGCCGTGACACTGATAACAATTCTCCGACAGGATTGGCAGAACGTCGCGTCCGAAATCGACTTGTTCGTCGGCGAGCACGTAAGCTGGCGTAAGCGCGAAGAGTAGCGCTGCGAAGTTCGGGTATGCACGTCGCATCGGATTACTCATTGGTTTCAATCGGCTATAGCTGGGGTCAGATTGTCGATTCATTCTACCTGGTAGCATGGCGATCGCATCTCCGTAGGGGCATTTGTACCGGCCGGGTCGATTGGTGGGGTGGCCACGCATACTTTCTACTTTTGCGTCGGTACCCACCCAAACATCGATGTGCCTTACAATCGGTGGCGTTAATGGTCGCAGATCTTGTCTCGTTTGAAGGTATCTGAAATGTTTCGAGTGGTAATGTTTGTTGGATGGATGTCGTTCGTTCTTTTCTCACCCCAGATCGGCAGTGGCGCCGACGACGATGCCGCCAAAGTGGAATCCGCGGCGAAGGATGAGTCGAAAGCAGAATCGGGCGTTCAGGCAACTGCAGTGCAGGGGACACCCAAAATCGATGGTGAAATTGACGACGTTTGGAAGACCGCGTCGGTCATCGACGTCAAACAATCCATTGATTCGATGCTGACCATTGAAAAAGATGCGTTGGCGACTGCTAAAGTCAGTACGCTTTGGGATGCCGATCATCTTTACGTTCTGTGGCAAGTCTCTGATCCAAAGTTATCGGCGAGCTCATCGGATGTTTGGGCGCACGATTCGGTTGAGTTGTTTGTCGATCGCAACCACGAGGCTACAGAAAAGTATCAGTCGGATGACGCTCAGTTCCGCGTAAACTTCGAGAGTCAAGTCACGGGACAGGGTCCTGGATTCGATAGCGTAAATGTGAAAGCGATCGCGAAAAAAACTGACTCGGGTTACGTCGTCGAGATGTCCGTCTCGATGGAGGAAGCGCCGTTGAAGGCTGGTGATCAGTTAGGCATAGAACTGCAAGTCAACAATGATGATGGCAGCGGAGAACGAGTTTCGGTCGCGAAATGGAGCCATCCCGAAAACGACTCGTGGGAAAACACATCTCGCTTCGGCACATTGACGCTGAAGTAGTGGCAAACGACGGATCGAATCATGTTTCGATCCATCTTTAGAAAAAATTGTAAACGGCGGTTCGCATTCAACGCACCGCCGTTTTTTTTACTGGGGAAAGCCCATGAGCCATCATGGGCGGGGAACGGGCTTATATTGCCAAAGCGGCGAGCTATGCCGAGCAGATTTGGTCGCCGGCATTCTTTGGTATAGACTGTCGATCCCGCCTCACCCGGCATCCAGTGCCGGCCTCACCACTCCTGCCCACCGTTCGTCATGCGAACTCGTTTCGCCATCGCATTTTTCTGTGCATTCGTCGCTGTTGCTGGTCCCGGATCGGCGGCTGATCCCGCTTCGCCCACGGCGTCAAAATATGGCGACCAAATTCGACCGTTGATGGTTCGGTACTGCGGCGAATGTCACGATCCCGAAGACGAAGAAGATCCGGTCAAATTCCTACGCGACATGACATCGGATGAAGTCGCCTCGCACCGCAGTATGTGGTCCGGCGTGGCCGAGCAGATCGTCAACCGCACCATGCCACCCGGCGACGCGGATCAGCCGACCGAAGCCGAGCGTCTCGAGATGGCGACGTGGATTCGCACGCACCTGGACGCGACAGCTTGCGACGGATCGGATTTTGCCGGACGTCCGGTTCCCCGACGACTCAATCGAGACCAGTACACCTACGCAATCAAAGACTTGACCGGCGTCACATTTGACTTTGTCGAAACATTTCCCGCCGACGGAAGCGGCGGCGAAGGTTTTGACAATAACGGCGAGACTCTGTTCCTGCCTCCGTTGCTGATGGAACGCTACCTCGAAGTGGCAGCGCAGGTCGTCGATCGAATCGTTTTTACCGAACCCATCGATCGAACTTTTCAATTGACGCGGCGCGATCCGTCTGCGAGATTCGAGCTCACGGATGTCGGGTCAAATGAACAAGCGAATCAATTCCGGCTTGACTCCGGTGCAAAGGTCAGTCGCGATCTTCAAATCGATTCGGATGCCGATTTTGTACTGACGATCAATGCAGCGAGTTCCGGCGACACTAATTCGATGCTCGTGCTGCGCATCGATGGTATCGAGGTCGAACGGCATACACTCACGAGCAGCAAATCTTCTGACGAACTGAAGTCACAGATTCATCTGACGCGAGGACTGCATCGGATTGAACTGGCCGTTCCGATCGGAATGCCATCGATCGCCATCGCGTCGATCCGTTTGAAGCAAAACCCCGTCGATAAAGATCGTCGGAAGGAAACCGAAGCAGCGACAAAAAGAATATTCGCGGCAGCAAGCGACCTGATTGGTTCCGATGACAGGGCGGCGGCTCAAACGATCCTCGCGTCTTTCGCTCGTTCGGCTTGGCGAGGAAATGTCGGTGACGGTCAGCGTGAATCGCTGATGAACTTGTTTGATCGCGGTCACGAGCGTGGCGAGTCTTTCAATCAAGCGATCAAGCTGCCACTGAAGGCGATTCTCGTGTCGCCTCGTTTTTTGTTCGTCGGCGAAGTCAGCCATTCCGAGCCTGGCATACACCGCATCAGTGATCTGGAATTGGCGTCGCGTCTTTCGCTGTTTCTTTGGCATAGCTTGCCCGATGGCGAGCTATTGGAACTGGCGCAGAGCGATCGGCTTCATCTTCCCAATGTGCTCGATGGCCAAGTCCATCGGATGCTGGCGGACGATCGTAGCATTCGATTCGCCGATGCGTTCGCGGGCCAGTGGTTGGGAACCGTTGCGGTTGGCAAGACCGTGATACCTGATACCGAACACTTTCGTCCCGTTTACACGTCCGAGTTGGTAACCGATTTGGGTCGCCAAGTCAGCGAGACGATGCAGTACATGCTGCGAGAAAATCGACCGGTCACGGATTGGCTTGATTGCGACTACGTGGTCGTAAATCGGCGCCTGGCCAAACACTATGGCATTTCGCCGTTGCCTAAGAACAACGAGTTGTTTGAGCCGGTGAAGGTGACCGATTCGCCTCGTCCAGGTGTGTTGGGAATGGGCGCCGTACACATGCTGACCAGTTATTCGCAAAGGACCAGTCCCGTGCTTCGCGGCGGTTGGGTATTGGAGACGATCTTTGGTGCGAGGTTGCCGGCTCCGCCGCCCGATGTCCCGGCGCTGCGTGGTGGTGAGAAGGAGGTGGGCGATAATACGGTTCGCCAGAGACTCGAAAAGCATCGCGAGAACCCGACTTGTGCGGCATGTCACGACTTGATCGACCCGATCGGCTTCGCACTTGAAAATTTTGATGTCCTTGGTCGCTGGCGAAAGACCGAAGGCGAAGGCGGGAAGAATGAGATCGACGCAACTGGCAAACTGCCCAGCGGAGAAACATTCGACGGCCCGATCGAACTACGCCGGGTTTTGTTGGCGCGAAAAGATGACTTTGGCCGCCAGATCAGCCACCGAATGCTCGGTTTCGCGCTGGGTCGAACACTTGAAGATGAAGACGGCTGCACCGTGCAGACGTTGACTCAGCGACTCGCGGAAAACAATTACAAGATAGAATCACTGGTGATGGGGATCGTCCAATCGATCCCGTTTCAATACCGACAAGGCGACCCGCTTCAGAAAGAAATCGATGAGTAAGCAAAGGTGTTTTAGCAGGGGTTTGTCGCGTCGGTCGTTGCTTCGCGGTGCGGGAGCGTCCGGTGCGGTATCGATGGCGCTGCCGTGGTTGGAAGCGACAGCGTCAGAACAAAAAACCGATTCGGGTCAGTTGGATGGACCGCCGGTGCGGACAGCCTTCATGTTCATGCCCAACGGCGTCAATCCAAAGAAATGGAAACCGGAACTCGCCAATGAAAACGACAAGGGTGGCACGGAAGAATACGAGTTGTCGCCGATGTTGCGCCCGCTGGCGAACGTCAAAGATGATTTCGTTTTGCTCGAGAATCTGCATAATCCGAACTTGAACACCCGCAACGGGCACTGGCCCAAGGTTCCCGCATTTCTGTCGGGCGGATACGTGTTGCGAACTTCCGGCCGAGACATCGATACAGGGGGCGTTTCGGCGGACCAGTATCTGGCGGCCAAGATCGGCAGCCGGACGCCGCTGCCCAGTTTCGAGCTTGGCGTCGATGCAGCCTATACCGGTGTCGACAATGTCGGCGGCGGTTTCACTCGGATATATGGTTCGCACATCGCCTGGCGCGACCCGCACACGCCGGTGACGAAAGAGATCATTCCGCAGCTTGCTTTCGATCGTCTGTTTCGCGGCGGATCGGCTGGCCCGGTGATGTCGGGACTGAATCCGGATACTCCTGCGGTTCGAAAATCACTACTCGGTGATGACATCAGCGTGCTCGATGCAGTTCAACAGGACGCAAAGGATCTGCATCGCAAGCTTGGTCATCAAGACCGGACGAAGTTGGACGAGTATCTCGAATCGGTACGCTCCGTCGAGCGTCGGATCGAGTCTTCGATGAAGCCACAACGTCGCTGGATCAACGAAGGGCGGTTCGATGTGAAGCGACCGAGCGTCGGCGTTCCCGCGACACATGTCGAGCATGTCAGATTGATGCTCGACATCATGGTGCTGGCGTTTTGGACTGATACGACCCGAATTTCGACGTTCATGTTTGGCAACGCGCAAACCGGTCGCGATTTTTCATTCATCGATGGTGTTCGCGGGTCTTTCCATGGGATCTCGCATCACCGCGACGAGCCCGAACAATTGGCCCAGTATGAAAAGATCGGAACTTGGCATATCGAACAGCTCGCCTACTTGCTTGGACGGATGAAGGAACTCAAGGAAGGCGACTCGACGCTTTTGGATAATTCCATGATCATGTTCGGGTCGACGCTGCGTGACGGCAACAAACATGAAACCGAAGACTTGCCCTTGATCTTGGCCGGTCGCGGCGGCGGAACCATCCGCACCGGTCGTCGGTTGACTTCGCCGGAGCGGACGCCGTTGTGCAACTTGTACTTGGCGATGATGGACCGGATGGGCGTCGAGGAGACGAAGTTCGGAACCAGTACTGGAACTTTGGATTTAGCCTGAAGTATCGTTTTCGCGTTTAGTTCATATTCGAGAGAAACCATTGTCCACGGCATTCACCCAAGATATCGGAATGAAGAGCGGCGAAGCATTCACGCGCGCTTGCAAATTGATGCCGGGCGGCGTCAACAGCCCGGCTCGCGCGTTCGGCGCCGTCGGTGGTACGCCGCTGTTCATGGACCGCGCCGAAGGACCGTACTTGTACGACATCGATGGTCGCCGCTACCTCGACTACATCGGGTCGTGGGGACCGATGATCTTGGGTCACGCGCATCCCGAAGTCATCGAAGCCATCACTCGGGCGGCCCAACGAGGCACAAGCTTCGGCGCGCCGACGGAAGCTGAATCCGAGTTGGCCGAACAAATCATCGAGGCTGTGCCCAGCGTTGAGAAGGTGCGTCTGGTCAACAGCGGCACGGAAGCAACGATGAGCGCGATTCGTGTCGCTCGCGGGGCAACTGGTCGTCACAAGATCATCAAGTTCTCGGGAAACTACCACGGTCATGTCGACAGTTTATTGGTTGCCGCCGGAAGCGCGGCCGCGACGCTCGGAGTCCCCGATTCGCCGGGCGTCACACCGGGCGCCAGCGGCGACACCATCGTCTTGTCCTTCAACGATTGCCAGGGACTCACCGATACTTTCAAGCAGTTTCCCGGTCAGATCGCGGCCGTGATCTTAGAACCGGTCGTCGGAAACATGGGTTGCGTGTCGGCGACAATGGAATTCTTGAAGTGCTTGCGAGAGCAGACGAGTGCAGATGGTGCGATCTTAATCTTCGACGAAGTCATGACCGGTTTCCGCTTGGCACTGGGTGGTGCTCAGGAACGATACGGCATCACACCCGATATGACCACGCTGGGAAAAATCGTCGGCGGCGGAATGCCGCTGGGCGCGTACGGCGGTCGGGCAGACATCATGAACCAGGTGCTCCCGGCTGGAAAAGTGTTTCAAGCGGGCACGCTCAGCGGTAACCCGGTAGCCGTCGCTGCCGGCAGCACCACGCTGCGAATCCTGAAAGACGATCCGCCCTATGAGTATCTTGAATCGCTGGGCGAGCGGTTGGCGTCGGGGCTTGATCGGGCAGCAACGAACGCGGGAATTCCGCATACGGTCGGGCATGTCGGCAGCATGGTGACGCTGTTCTTCAATCCTGATCCTGTGCATTGCTGGGCAGACGCCGGTCGGTGTGACCGGGCCGCATTTGGTCGCTATTTTTGGGGATTGATCGGCGAGGGAATTTACATGCCATGCAGCCAGTTCGAGTCGCTCTTCTTTAGCCGCACTCATACGGAGGCAATGATCGACCAAACGATCGCGGCGGCCGAGAAAGTGCTTAACGCGATGGCCGACTGATGCAAAGTCTGTAACGGCAACGTATTATTTTCTAAAGTTTGAGTCTGTTACGTCCGATTCACATAGGAGTAACGGTCTGTCGTGGGGGGATACTCGATCAGGCGCGGGGTCAGTCGGTTGCCAAGGCGATCGCGCGGCCTCCAGTCAATCCATGCTGGTATCCCACTTTCAAACGCGACCATTTGCGATCGCCTGTTTGGCTTTTCTGATTTGCCAAACAGGATGCGTCGCGCTCAATGTTCCCAGTCAGCGGTTTCACGACCCATCCGATGAGGGTGGAGTGCTCGGAGACTGGCGTACTGGGCACAACGTAGACGCCACTGAGCCGTACATCACCGGCGAAGAAGTTTGCGTCGGCGGCGGACCACTTGAGGTGGATCCGTTCGACTCGGAGCTTGACGATCAAGGTCAACCCAAGCCGCCGGAAATTCCCTGGCCAAGATACCATCCAGTGCCAACTCGACCCGTTTTCGGTTCACGCGACGATGCGACAGGCCACTGAATCTGCGATTAATTTCCAGGTTGCAATTGTTCCCCGATCGAACGGCGGTTGTGTCTGCGACAAATGGGGGAAGCCCGTGTTAAGGACGGTAAACCTTGCGGCGTAACCCCACGCCGATCAAGCCGAGCGTCGGATTGTTCCGATGCAAACACTCATGCCGGTGATACCGGCCATGGAGAAGGCGGATGGACTGTGATGTCCGCCTGATGTTTGCATCCGAACGATTCGGGTACGGGAACTAATGCGACTGAAAAACCAAGCGTCCCGCGCCGCGATCTGTATCATGACTGCCGCTGCGATAGCGGGCTCGTTCGTGATGGCAGACTCGTCGGCCGGTCAATCGCCCTCGCGACGAGTTTCCGATTTACGGGAGACACCGACGGTTCTCGCGATTCGGCGAGTCTCGCCCGCAGTGGTCAACATTCACGGCCAAAAAACGGTGCGAGCAACCGCCGCCGGAATGGCTGGCGCCGAGGGGCCGGATTCGTTTCGCCAAGTCAATGGCATGGGCACCGGCGTCGTCATCGACCCGCGCGGCTACGTGATCACCAACTATCACGTCGTCGAAGATGTTCAAGACATCCAAGTCACGTTGAGCAACGGTGAGACCACGACCGCGGAATTGGTCTCGGCTCGCATTCGCAATGACTTGGCTCTGATCAAAGTCAATGTGTCAGAACCGCTGCCGACCATCCCGCGCGGAATCAGCAGCGATCTGATGATCGGCGAGAGCGTGATCGCGATCGGAAACGCTTATGGATACGTCCACACCAGCACGCAGGGGATCATCAGCGCGCTGCATCGCGACGTGCCCGTCAATGATACTCAAGAATATCACGACTTGATTCAAATCAGTGCTGGGATCAACCCGGGCAACTCGGGTGGACCGCTGCTTAACATTGCCGGCGAAATGATCGGCGTGAACGTCGCCGTTCGTGTCGGTGCCCAGCAGATCGCATTTGCGATTCCGATCGACCAAGTGATCGAAGTCGTCACGGACATGATCGAGCAACACAACGAGAGCCGTCTGGTGACGGGCATGCGAGCCGGCGACGGATCGCGAGATGGTGACGGTGCTACCATCGCGAATGTCTCCGCCAGCAGTCCGGCCGAACGAGAGGGATTGAAGCCAGGCGACCGTGTAGTCCGCGTAGGCTCGCAACCAATCGGTAACCGACTGGACTTTGCACTCGCGCTGTTGGACTCCGCCCCCGGCACACCGTTGCAATTGAGCATCGAACGATCGGGCGAAAGATTCGAGATGGCCGTCGTCGGTGAGATGACGCGTTCGGGTGAATCGCAATCAGTTACCGATCTGGCTTGGAGCGCACTTGGAATCCAAGCCAAGCCTGTCAGCGAAGCGACGATGCGTCGATTGAACCAGCGAATGAAGACGCCTTATCGCGGCGGACTCTACATTTCTGCCGTACGCCCCGGGTCAGCCGCGGACCAACAAGGCATCACGGTGGGCGATGTGCTCTTAGGGATTCACGGCTGGCAAACGGCGTCAATGAAAGATCTCGCGGGGATCCTCGAACATCCCGACATGCAACGCGGTCCCAAAGCGAAGTTCTACTTGGTTCGTGGCGTGCAAACTCTGTACGGACACATTCAACTGGCTGCCCAGCCGACATCGAACCGACGTTAATCGCGTCGACAGTGTTTAGTGCTCACGTCCCGGGGCGAACTTTTGCAAAGCTGTAAACCCAGCGTTGCGTTCGCCGACCCAGCCGGGACGAGAGTGCTAAGCCATGGGCGGAAAAAAAGTGTCTGACCCGAATTGGCGGGAACCGGCCCTTCGGATGCTTCGCACAATTGGGGTCAGACACATATTTTCCGCACGATCTCAAGCAATGCGGATGATTGCATTTTCGATGGCGATGATGGCTTCGATGTCTGGCCGGCCATAGGTCGCGGCGCCCGTGTGGACGACGAGATTGTCGGCAACCCGCACGACGCCGTCGTGATGCGTGTGCCCGCACAACACGCTGACGTTGACGTTGGGCCGAGCATCGCAAAACGCCCCCAGCACCTTACCAACTTCGCCGCACACGAAGAACGGTGCCCAAAGGTCGTCAGTCGTGTGGCCTTCGTACCAACACGCTTCGCGGAACGGTGGCACATGCGTCAACACGACCGCTTCTATCGCCCGATCGGGCAATGAGTTTAGTTTCGACTCGAGCCGCTGTGCGGATTCTCGGCCAAGATTTCCTAGCTGATCCTTCCAACATTCCTTGGGGAGCATGCTGAAATCTTCGATCAACGCGAAGTCATTGAGGCGAATCGGTGAAGCATCGAAATCGCCGACCGTCGCGTCTCCCCAGCCGTCCTCGCCGACTAGAAAGATTCCGTCCGCCAACTCCATCGCACCGCAATCGGTGAGGTAGTTGAGCCGTCGGTCTTCGCGACACGCATTGATGACATGGCGGCGGGTGCGGGCGATCGAGTTGTGATAGAAGTCGTGATTGCCGAGAACGAAGTACACCGGAAAATTCAACGCCACAGCGATCCGACGCAATTGCACGACGACATCATCGCCTTCGGAAATGTCGCCCGTGATCAGCAACGCACCCGGCGACTCGGATACGATCCGATCGATCCATGTCTGCCACGCTTCGACGCCGACGTGATCGAGATGCGGATCGGTCGCCCAAACGAGTATCACCGATCGTCATTCCCGTACATCGAAGTCGGACCTAAGCAGATGCAGTGGATTCGGCGGCAGCAGCCAATGCTTTTGCCTTGTCCGTCTTTTCCCACGTGAAGCCGTCACCCTCGCGACCGAAGTGGCCGCCGGCGCTGGTTTCTTTGAAAATCGGACGACGCAGCTTCAAGTGATTGATGATGCCGGCCGGAGTCAGCGGGAAATGCTCTCGCACCAATTCGCACAGTTGGCCGTCGTCAATCTTGCCGGTGCCCTCGGTGTCGACGTGAACACTGACAGGCTCGGTAACACCGATCGCGTATGCCAATTGAACTTCACATCGCTCGGCCAAACCGGATGCAACGATGTTCTTGGCGACGTAGCGCGCCATGTAAGCGGCGCTGCGGTCGACCTTGGTACTGTCCTTGCCGCTGAACGCTCCGCCGCCGTGACGTCCCCATCCGCCATAGGTGTCGACGATTATCTTGCGTCCTGTCAAACCACAATCTCCGTGCGGACCGCCGACGACGAATTTACCTGTCGGATTGATGTGATACTTGATGTCACCCTTGACCAAGTTCGCCGGCAACAGCGGCAGAATGATCTTGTTGATGATGAACTTTTTGATTTCATCGTTGGTTACGTCTGGGCTGTGTTGGGCGCTGACGACGACGGTGTCGACGCGAACCGGCGTGTTGCCTTCATACTCGACTGTGACCTGAGCCTTGTTGTCCGGTCGCAGCCAATCAACTTCTTTGTTGAAACGAGCTTCGGTCAATCGGTTGATGATGCGATGGGAAAGCGAGATCGGCAGCGGCATCAATTCCGGCGTATCCTTGCACGCATAACCAAACATCAAGCCCTGATCGCCGGCACCGATATCCTTGCCGGTCGCGTCGTCGGAGTTCACGCCTTGCGCGATGTCGGGACTTTGAGTATCCAACGAAACCATCACCGAACATGTGTTGCCGTTGATGCCCATTTTGTCATCGGTGTATCCGACTTCATTGATCACACCACGAACGACATCAGCATAGTTGATTTTGGCTTTGGTAGAGATCTCGCCTGCGATGATTGCGATCCCGGTCGTAACCATCGTTTCGCAAGCGACGCGGCTGTTGGGATCTTCGGCCAACAATGCGTCCAAGATGCCGTCGGAAATTCGGTCGGCCAGCTTGTCGGGGTGTCCCATGCTGACCGATTCACTGGTAAACAGATAACGAGCGGTTGTCACGACGGCTTTCTCCGGGTTTTCGTCCCCGTGGGAACGAGCAAGGTCTAAAATGTAGTCAGCCATAAACTATCTGCCCGACGCCCTTCTGAGAAGCGTCTTGCCAGCATCATTTTTGTCGTCTCGTCAATATTACGCTTGTTTTCACGTCGTCACCCATTCGCCATGACCGCTCCAACAGTGACTCCAAGCAGCGAATCTGACGTGCCGGACGATCCGCCGATCATCGACGTGGCGCCGCCGACCTGGCCGCCCCTGCTGATGTCGCTGGTCTTCCACGTCATTGTTTTGACCCTGATCGGGCTTCTATTGAAACAAAATCCGAGCGGAACCGGCGATGCGGCGGATCGACCCGTCGGTATCGCCATCGTTCATCGCTTGCCCGACCGCGATCGCTACGCCGAACCGGCCGAAGCTCAACCGGTCGTGCAACCACAGACCTCCGAACAGGCGTCGTCGTCCTCGACGCTCGCAGCACCGCCCGTCGATTTGTCGCCGCCAATCGATCTCAGCGGAGTACTGCGATCGATGGAATCGACACCGTCACCCGGCTCAGCAACTGGAATCACCGGAGAAACGAACCTTGATGGAGACGCATTGGGCAGTGGTAACGGCAAGGCTTCATCGGGCGATTCGGGAACGGCAACCACGATGGTCTTCGGCGTCTCGGGCAGCGGTTCGCGATTCGTCTATGTGTTCGACCGCAGCGACAGCATGAACGGATTCGGCGGCAAACCCCTGCGCGCGGCCAAGGCGGAGTTGATACGTAGTCTGCGAACGCTGACCGACAAGCAACGGTTCCAGTTGATCTTTTACAATGACAAGCCGACGCCGTTTCGCATGTCGGGAATGCCGGTGCAAATGATGACCGGCGACGCCCCGAGCGTCACGTCTGCCGAACATTACGTCAACGCAATCACTGCCTTCGGCGGCACCGAACACGAAACCGCTTTGAAGATGGCGCTGCGGCTTGCTCCCGATGTCATCTTCTTTTTAACCGACGCTCGGATTCCCAGACTCAATTCAGCAGAACTTCGCGACATCCAAGTCCGCGCCGAGCAGGCTGGAACGACCATTCACGCGATCGAGTTCGGAACGGATTCGGTCGCACCGCTGGACAGTTTCCTGCGCGACTTGGCGGCGATGAACCATGGACAATATCAGTACGTCGATCTGCGTCAGCTGAAGGCGGGCTCACCATGATCTCGCTACGTTTCTCAGTGCTGATAGCATTCATATTCTCGGTCAGCATTGCCGGCGCCCAATCGCTCGATCGCGTTTGGTTAGAACCAGCGTCACCGACATCCACTCAAAGTGATTGGTATCCGCGAGCCATCGAGATTGTGGAGGGTCGCATCGTCGACATGGACGACAAACAACTTCGCATGGTCATTCAATCCGACGATGACGAAATGATGCTCGCGTCCATGCGCGTAATTTGGATCGAGCTTGGCGATGTCACTGTTCTGCAAGCCGAAGCGATCGAGCATTTCGATGAGAACCGGTACTCGGAGTGCTTGAAGTCGCTGCCAGCAGTGTTGCAGGAACGTCCGCCGGTGTGGCGTCAGCAATGGCTAACCATGATGGCTGCGAACGCCGCTCGGAAAAGTTCGCGAGGCAAGATCTCGCTCGAGCTGGTCTCGCAACTTGATCGCCGCGAACTGCCGCTGATGGTCCTAAGCTGGCTGCCGATCGCATGGGACAATCGTCAGTCGTCGACCGACGAGATCGCTTCGGCAACCGACCGGATCGACGATCCGTCGTCGGCCACACGCTTGGTCGCCGCGAGCTGGTTATTGTCGTCAAAGGAACGAAGTCAAGCGACGGAGATTTTGAAGACACTCGCCGCTGATTCTTCACGACCGACGATCGCATCGCTGGCCCAGTGTGTGCTTTGGCGAACTGCCACGCCGCCGCAAGTCAAACAGTCCTACCAACAGTGGCAAGATCGCGTCGAAGCACTGCCGATGGTTCTGCAAACCGGACCGATGGTCACGATTGCAGAAAAGCTTCGGTCTACGGGACTTTCCGATGCGTCGCAAGCAATGGCGTGGTCGCTCGAGTTGACACCGATCCATCCTCATCCGACCACAGAATGATCGTTCGCTGCGACGGTGTCCAACCGCCTGCCATCGGCTTGAAACAACTTTGACCGAATCAGTCGCCATCGGACCAGCCGGAATACGATCGCCGTTTTTAGGCAACCAGTTCCGTAGACGCAGGAGCGTTTGAAGTTGATCGACGAAGCTTCGGCAAAGTACTTCGTCGGGCACGAAACTTCACCGATGCGAAAATCAAAAAAGATCGCTTGAGACAGCATCTGATTGTCGAATACGAAATCGTCCGAGTTCTCTTCCAATGGCAACGCCAGCAACAATTCTCGCGAGAACGCGCGGTATCCCGTGTGAAACTCCGTCAGCTTGGAACCGATCAGCAGGTTCTGCGTCAGCGTCAAAAATCGATTGGCGACATACTTCCAAATCGGCATCCCACTTTGACGAGCCTTGCCACCGAGGATGCGACTGCCGATCACGCAATCGAAGAGATCGCTTCCGATCAATGAAACCATCGCCGGCAACAACTTGGGCGTGTACTGATAGTCGGGATGAACCATCACCACAATGTCGGCGCCCAATGCGATCGCCGCAGCGTAGCAAGTTTTTTGATTGCCACCGTAACCACGATTCCGAGGATGCTTTAGCACGTGCATTCCCAATCGCTTGGCGACTTCAGCGGTGTCGTCGCTGCTGGCGTCATCGACCAGAACAATCTCATCGACGAGTTCCCCATCGATTTCGGCGTAAGTCTGCTCGATGGTTTTTGCCGCATTGTAAGCCGGCATCACGACAACCACTTTCTTTGACTTATAAGCCATCGTCGGCTCTCGTTTTCAATTCCAAAGTTGGAGACGATTTGACGCGATAGACTTCGACATAGCACGCCAGCAGATCATCTCGCACGCCGCGAGTCCAAAGCAACTCAACATCGAAGCTATCGACGATCTTGGTGTCCATCCCGTGCCGGCTGACGATCAAATAGTCGATCGGAAACTGGTCGACACGGAAGTACAGCGGAAATGTTTCCGCGATCAGAGTGTTGCGACCCGCGACCAAGAAATCTAACGCAAATTGCGTATCGACGGCAAAGCGGGCTTGGGCGGGCAGTTGCGATATCAACTCGTTCGCGAATCGAGGAGCGTTGTAATTGACGTCGCCGAAATGCGCGACATGCGTCGAGAACGTGCGAATGCCGGAGCCAGGAATGAATGAAACGAACAGGCACACTGCGACGGCCAACTTCGCCGCCATCGTCTTGCGTGCGCGGTCGGAAAATCCCGCCAACATGCGATCGATGATGATCCCGATACCGACAAACATCATCGCCGACGAAAACGTCCAGTAACCAAATACGGGATGATGAGGGCCGACGAGCGCGCAAATCAGCCAAAAAGATGCAGTGGTCAACCACCAAATCGTCCGCAGCGATCTGTCCTGATTCTTCCAACCCCACCATCCGCATGCCGTCCAGCCACTGATCGCAAGCAAGAATTGCCAAGCGCCGAGATGACCCCACAACATGTGGACGTGATAACTGATCGATCGCCAAGGCCACGCGATGCGTCCCAGCATTGAACCGCCCGTGCCATGGAAAACCTGAGTGATGAACTGTTGTCGAAAGATGTCAGGGTAAGAAAGTATCAGCGGCAACCAAAGCAATAGCATCGCGATCGCAATCCCGGTTACGATCGCGGGGGCCATCAAACGCTGACGTCCCCGAGCCGACACGATGATCCAAATTCCGATCGGTATCGCGTAGGCAATGGCGTACATGTGGGTCAATCCGCCCAGACCAATCAATCCGCCGGTGACGATCAAGTTGAAGGAAGTTTTGGTTTCAGTCCACCGGAACGCAAACACAACGGCAGCTAAACCGAACATCGCACACAGCATGTCGGGACGCGCCGCGATCGCGGAAAAGAAATACCAGCGAGAGAACGAGAACAGAGAAATACTGAAGATCGCCGCAGCCAAACTGACTTTCAACCGGCATGCGATCACATACATGCTCGCCAGCAGACCGCAGCCCGCGATCGCAGACGCCAGCCGCGCGGTTCCGTAACAATCAGGCAAGATCGCATAAAAGAACGCTTGTAAGTAGAAGTAGAGTGGCGGTTCTGAAAACAAACACTGCTCGCCGAAAATGTACACGGATTCGGGGTTTCGCGCCGGCGCGTGGGGCAACCGGGGCACGCCATTTTCCAGGATGGTCAGTCCAGGAATCGCGTAGTATTCTTCGTCTTGCCCGCCCGCCTGAAGAAACATCGCCGGCAATCGGAGTGTGAGGAAACCGAGCATCACCAGCAGAAGCAACGACCAACCCAAACGGCTTCGGTCGCGTTGGGCGTTTTGACATTCTACGGTCGTATTCATTCACTTCCTTGTACTCGATCAAGGAAGACCCGGCTACCGACGAGTTCGTGTTTCGTCACTTCGCACGAGCTTCGAGCGACTTGCCATAGTTGCGTCGAAATTTAACGAAGTCGATCAGTCCGATGATTCCGTCCTTGTCATAGTCCAAGCCATGCTCGACTCCCTTGTCCGTTCCGTAGCTCGATCGAAAAACGAAAAAGTCGCGTAGTCCAACCAAGCCATCGCCGTCGATGTCGCCATAGTGTTGAAAGAGTCGGTCGACGTTGGAGGAATCAAATGTCAAGACATTTTGTGAAAGCATTCTGCCGGTTGATTGAATCAGGGAACCATCGACGATGACTTCATAGAATCCATCGGGCAGGATTTCACCTTCGGCCGGACGACCCGTCATCCTCGTACCGGTCGAATCCGAACTTACTTCCCACTGAAATTCGATGTCACTGTTGCCACCCAGATTGCGTATCGCGATCGCAAGGGAATCGACTTGCACGATGGAATCGAATCGAATCTCGACACTTCTCAGTTGCGAACGTTGGCGTTCACCATCGTTGATGATGATCGAGGTGATCGACGGAGCGATTGCTTGGATTGAGTAGAGCTCGCGACCAATCGATGTGCTCTCCGCGGTGTAGTACAGGCGATCTTGGAAAACAACCAATGATTGGGGAGTCGAAGACGCCGAATACGCAGCTCCCGACCATGGATAGATGTTGTCCGAACCCAAGACGTGATTGGCGACCAACTGCGTTCCCCCAGCGGTGCCGTCCGTGACGAATAGTTCGACGCCTGTTTCGGCTGTGGATCCAGCGAAGTAGAGTCGGCCATCATATTCAGCGAAATGTCTGCGATTAGGAATCGTGATGTCTGGCCCGAGGTCGACTTGCCGGGTTCCCTCGACAGTCCCGTCGGATTTCCATAGTTCTCGTTGATGAGTACCGTCGACCAAGTTTCGCCTTACCGAAAAGAACTTAAGTTCGTCCGTTGCCAACAGATCGTCATATAATTCGAGGTCGGGTGAAGACGAAAAAACCGTTTGAGGCGTTGGGGAAACTCCATCGGAGACTCGCAGGTGGAAGACGTTGCCAACGTCACGCACGAGTTCGGTAAAGAACAATCGATCCGCGGCGATTGTGAGGTTTGGATATAAAATCCGCTCCCGCGAGTTTGGACCCGTCAGTGCGTGGGTTCCCTCGTCACTGCCATCGGTTATCCAGACGCGACCGATGTCGCCACGATTGCCGCCTCGCGTGAGGATATAAACCAGTCGGTTCCCCCATGCGATTGATTGCCCAATTTCCGAAACGATGCTTCCGAAACTGATTGCTTCGGAAAAATCACTTTCGGTGACGTGCCACTTTCGTCCGTCATCGTTCGTATCGGCGACGAAATAAGTCCTGGAACCCGCAACGACGAAATCACTCGGATTGCGAAACAAAACCCCCGGAAGCTCAGCGAGTGGTCTCGTTCCGCTCGACGTTCCGTCCGTAATCCAAGTGACTTGCCCGACGTGGAACAAGAGCTGGTCACGAATTTGCACGGGCTGTGCGGTAGAGGATGTCTGAACCAATGAACCGTCTGGGTTGGCGACCACGTGCGTTCCCGCAACGGTCCCGTCGGTGATCCACAATTGATAAAGGCCTTCGCCGTCAAATACGCGATAGTAGGCAGTCCAGTGATCCCCAACGGGTTTTTCGTCCAGCGGATCGACGCGGACAATTCTACCTAAGAAATCACTCAGCTTTATAGGCGTTTCTCCGGCGGCGCTGATCGCCCAAAGCTGAGCACGATTGAAATTGTCATCGGCAATGAACACCATCTTGTCGCCGATGACTTGAAGGTTCCGCGGACGTGAACCGGCAGGCGTTGCTCGGACAATTTGTAGTTCGTCGTCCGTCGCGATCACTAGCTCATCTACGGATAGGCCCTGAACGTTGGTCTGTATCAATAACCGATCAACACCATTGATTGGTCGGTCGCGAACAAAGGCTCCGGTGCCGGAATGATTGAGAATCGAAGTGCCTGCATCACTTCCATCGGTTAAGAACAACCATTGATCAATGGCGCTAAAACTGTTCACCAGAACGCGATTGCCGGCGGCTTTGACGCTCAATATGCCGACGCTGGCAAGCAGCGGGATCGTGACCACCGAAGTGCCGGCGATCGTGCCATCGGATCGCAACAAGTCACTCGCCGTTGAACCTGTGCGTAATGTGGAATAGAAGAGTACCCCGTCGTCGGTCACATCCCAAGCAACCAACGAATTCGGCGGTGGGATCGGCAAGCCGGTAGTTCCCTCGATCGTCCCGTCGCTGATCCACCACTGTTTTCCCTCAGTCTCGTCCCGTACGAACAGTAGGTTGTTTCCAAAAGGTCTCGCAAATTCGATACCGATGCGTGCTGATCCCAAAATCCGATCCGTGACTACTTGGGTTCCCTGTTCGGTTCCATCACTCGTCCAAAGCATCGCGTCGTTCGAGCGAAAGAACAGCCTGTCGCGATGAGTGACGATATTCTCGGGTTTAGAGCCGATGACGCCGTTGACGCCAAACTCTTTGACCATCTTTGTGCCATCGGTGGAACCATCACTCGTCCACAAGAACCGCTGCCCAGTGGAATAGATGAAAAAGAACAATTGATTGTCGGATGCCCGCAGATGAATGTCAGCGTCCGTCCCTGCGTCGATCTTTTTGATCAGTTCCGTACCCTCGTCGGTACCGTCACTCGACCATAGCTCAAGACTTCCCGCGGCAAGCTCCTTAAAGTAGTATCCGCGACCGTTCATTTCGACGATCGTACTTTCTACGTCGTAGCTTAAATGAACTCTCACCCCATCGGTTTGGTAGCGGATGGAGCGATCGAGAGTATCAATCACACCCAACAATCCGTTGCCTTCGGTGGCGAAAAGAATCTTGGTCCCAACGACCGTGAGATCCAACGGTTCCGGATGGTACGGGCCGATGATTGAACCGTCCAACGGTTCTGAGATCGTGGATCCCGCCGGAATGACGGATAGGGGCGAGCGATCTTTTTCCCTGTCATTGAAAAAGTAAAACTCATCGCCGACCGCGACCGCACGTTGGTCATCGTCAATCCAAGCAATGCCAGTGTCCGTCAGATCGGCAACAAGCTGACTGACGGCGAGCAAGCGACGATCTTCCAAGCATTCGATTCTTGGCTGCTTGCGACGCGGAAAACAGCGAAATTGCTGAGAACCAGAGGAACGAGTGCCTCGACTGAAAAACTCAAAAACTGACATCGGATTCCCCGCCTAACAAATGACTGCCGTGTCACTATAGGCCACAACCGTCGAGCGATGTTGATATCTCCGACCTGATTCGATTCTCGATTATTGGATGACTGATTCGCCGAGTGTAAAACGATTGTCCTATTCGTCTGGGCAGTACACAGGCTCCATCCCAAACGATTGGGGACAATCGTTCTACTCTAATGGCTTCCTACATCGTCGAAGCGAGGGTCGTCAACGCACGCGACAGGTTCGTCGTTCTCCGCATCGACGTTTGTTCGTTCATCACGACCGAGTTCGCCGTAGTGAAGCTTCAGCGCCAGCCGACCACATCGCTCTTGGAATTGAGCCGGTGTGTCATCGCGACCGGCGTGGCACATGTCGTCAATCCACTGCGGCCAATCACACAAGATTCTCGCTGCCAATTTTTGTCGCCCGGCCTCGTTCATGCGGCCCATCGAAACGACACGATCGACTCGTCCCGGGCGCGATCCGATCGCGCCGGGTTGACCGATCGCCGGATCGATTCGTTCGAGATGGTTGGTCGTGATCATCACCATCAACCCGTCGGCCCGCTGGACACCGTCTAAACAGTTCAGCAAGCAATCGAATGTTAAACCGGGACCGCTTTGCACCGCGATGTTCTTACGTCCGTCGAAGACGGCGTCGATGTCTTCCATCAATGCCATGCAGGGAACCTCGGCGAGCATTTGATTCCATGACTTCAATAGTTCGTCGTTCTTGAGCGACGCCAAATCGTAAACGAAAACGGGCAAATCCAGATCTTCGGCCAGCGCCCGTGCGAGCGCCGTTTTGCCGGTTCCCGGTTCGCCGTGCAGCAAGTAGCCGCGACGCCATGGCAAGCCTCGCTCGTAATGCCACTGCTCGGTTTCTCGCCAACGCTCGGCTTCGCGAACCAATTCCATCGAAACCGAATCGAGCGCTAAGCGGTCGATCTGCGAGACTTCGCTGTCAGGATCGGAACCAAAATCGGCAAAGTCCCAACCGAGCGGGCGATGACCCAAGCAGGCGCGAATGTCACTGCTGCTGGTGGGACAACTGCCGCCGCCCTTGCCCTTCATCTGAATCGTCGCGGTGTTGCCGGCGGTGCCGTGAATGAATCGAATCGAATGGCGCCGACCACCGGTGGATTCATAGTCACGAACTTGGTCGTTGAAGAACTCCGTCGCCTCGCTGATCAATTTGTCCGGGTCGATCATGCCTCGCGGAAATGTGATCGCGATCGTTTGGTAGTCGTAGTCGGCAGCTTGCAGGCCTTCTTCCATATCGCCGAGCCCATCCTTGCTCTTGGCCACCCAAATCGGTTGCCAACCGCGCCAATACAATCGCCCCGATGGTGGCGCGACTTCCATCGAAACCAGTTGCACGCGAGCGCGGGGGCGTACGAATAATTTCCATCCGATGTACGCTCGAGGCCCGAAACGCGATGCCGTGTAATGGTGCTTGAGATACAAGAGAATGGCGTCAGCCTGGTATCCGCTGGTGGTGATTCGCACCACGACGCGACCGGCGATTTGGTTGTACAGATTTTTGACGTGGCTCCATCCGGTCGCCAAAATGGTCGCCGCAGCCGCACCGCCGGCCAACATCCATCCGTTGAATTCTTCCACGTTCTCGATCTCTTCCAATCACTCGCAAGTTGTTTTACATCTGGAAACACGCGTTTCCAACTGGCTCGACACGCGTAAGCTGACGAAGGTTCCCGCTTCGGCTAGAATTAAGTCCCGCGAAAACCAAATACTTTGCCAAGTACCCCATGCCATCGATCTTTACTAAAATCATTGATCGCGAGATTCCCGCCGAGATCCTACACGAGGATGAACTCTGCTTGGCGTTTCGTGACATCAATCCCAAGGCTCCGATTCACTTTTTGGTGATTCCAAAGAAGGAGATTGTTTCGCTGGCCGACCTAACCGACGAGGATCAATCGATCGTTGGTCGATGTGTTGTGGTGGCTGCCCAAGTCGCCACCAGCGAAGGGTTGGTCGGCGGTTATCGCTTGATCGCAAATTGTGGCGAAGATGGAGGCCAAGAGGTCCCCCACTTGCACTTTCACGTGATGGGCGGACGCCGTCTGACGTGGCCTCCCGGTTGATTCCGGCGCGGCGCCGATTTCCTTTATGCACTCATTTTTCAGAGTTTCGAATGCTTGCTCGTCAACTGATCGTATTGTTAATCGCGTCATTGAGTCTGACCGGCCACTCGAAACAGCCCAACATTTTGTTCGTGATTGTCGACGATCAGTCACCGTTTGATTTGAAAACGTACAACCCGAATTCAATTCTCGAGACGCCGACGATCGACCGCTTATCGCGAGAGGGGATGACCTTCGATGGTGCCTATCACATGGGTTCGTTCTCGGGTGCCGTTTGCACACCCTCGCGGCACATGGTAATGAGCGGACGGACTGTCTGGCACTTGCCGATCGCGCCGAACGCCAACGAATTGTGTCCGCCGAACTTGGAACAGCAAACGATGGCCGCGGTCTTCAATCGCGCCGGTTTCGACACCATGCGAACCTGCAAAGTCGGCAACAGCTATGACGGTGCCAATCGCCAGTTCACCGTTCGGCATGACGCCAGCAAGCGAGGCGGAACCGAAGAATCGGGCAGCGCGTGGCACGGAAAACAAGTGCTCGAATACCTCAGCGAGCGTCGGTCGACCAACGACCAGGATCCGTTCTTGATCTACTTCGGCTTTTCGCATCCGCACGACACTCGCGATGGAACACCCGAGTTGCTCGCGAAATACGGTGCGACCAACCACACCGACCCAAATACACTGCCAACGGCGAACTCAAAACAACCGGCGCTGCCACCGAATTACTTGCCATCTCATCCGTTTCATCACGGTCACCCCGGTCTGCGAGATGAAGTCGACGTCAGCGGTGTGTGGCGACGGCGCGACGAGCAGACGATCCGCAACGAACTGGGCCGCGAATTTGCGTGCAGCGAGAACATTGACGTGCAACTTGCCAAGGTACTCGACAAGCTCGAAGCGATGGGAGAGCTCGACAATACTTATGTCGTTTACACGTCCGATCACGGCATGGCGATCGGTCGTCACGGGTTGCAAGGCAAGCAAAATTTGTATCAACACACATGGCGAGTTCCGCTGATCGTTCGCGGCCCAGGAATCAAGCCGGGCACTCGCGCCGAAGGCAACGTCTACCTGCTCGACACCCTGGCGACGCTGTGCGACTTGGCCGGGATCGACGCGCCCGAAACGAACGAAGGCGTCAGCTACAAACCGGTGCTCGAGGGCCAGCGAGGTACGATCCGAGAAGTCCTGTACGGGGCGTACTGCGGAGGTACCAAGCCCGGAATTCGCGCAGTCAAAAAAGGCGATTGGAAACTGATCAAGTACGACACCCTCGATGGGCAAATTCATGAGACTCAGTTATTCAATCTAGCCGAGAATCCGAACGAATTCTTGGCCGAGCATCATGTCGAAACAGTTGTCGCCCTGACCGGCATCGAACCCACAGCAAACCAAAACAACTTAGCGCATGACCTCAAGCATGCGGACAAGTTGAAAGAAATGGAATCGCTGCTACTGAGCGAAATGCGGCGATTGAATGACCCCTATCGATTGTGGGACCAGCCCGATGACGATCTTGTGCCACCCCAAGCCGCCGCGAAAGTGCGAAAGGTGAAAACGGTGAAAAAGGCTGGAGATAAACGATAATCGACGCCGAATTCGCTCCGAACGAACGAGATACAACCATGCAGTAATGTACGCTTGTGTATTTTCGTGAAAGCCGTTACACTCTTCGGCGAATCATTGATACCAAGTCATCGGAAATGGAGTTTGAGCATGTTGGTGTTGTCGCGAAAGTCGGGCGAGTCCGTCGAGTTCCCCTCATTGGGCATAGTCGTTCGTGTCATCGGTCTGAGAAAATCAAGGATTGAGTTGGGGATTGATGCACCCAGCAACGTAAAAATCGCCCGCGGCGAGAATGTTTCGCTCGGCGAAGTTTCAGGTGTCATCAACGGTCACAGCGATCGATCCACTTTGAGCCCCGACTTCGCGTACGTCGAGGCTCGCATCGCCGCATTAGCGGAACTGTCGGATCCCAAACGCCGCGCCGTTGCAAACCGTGTTGCGGCCGAAGCGATCGAACGACTTGGTACGATTCGCAAAACTCTATCGGGCACCGGCGATCGCGCCCCGGGTGCGACATCGCTGGCAGACTTCGTCAACATTCGTGCCGAGGTCTTGGAAGAACTGGCTTATCGTCCCGATCAATCCGGTTCCGCCAATGTGGTTCGCCAACCCGAGACGGGCTACGCCGTGATCGCGACAAACGCCACGGTGGACGACATGGCGGTTTCGGCTTGATCCGATGATATCGCTTACTTCTGCCACCTCTCGTCGAAGAAGCCGGCCGCCTTGATGATCCCAGGCGACCGGGAAGTCGGTCCTTCGTGAATATCGACTAGCGCCCAATCGGGCAATTTTGGCGTTTGTCGGGCGTTGTTGAGATAGTCGTATTCACGATACGTGAATCCGCTGTTGATGACGACGTAGCGATTTCGGTTGAGCGGATTCGGAAAAACAAAGATCGGCACGTGTCCCATCCTCGGCACTTCTTGACCGCCGAGCTTGACGGCATCGTCGGTCCACTTCGCAGGCAAGCGATCAGCAATGCGGGCAATGACTTCGTTCGATTCGGGATCGCCGAATAACAACAAGTTCGACGAAGCGATTTGCTGATCCGTCAGATCTCGATCGAGCGTTTGACGAACATCCCCGCGAAACTGCTTTCGCCAATGCGTCATCGCGTGTTGTGATTCCGTTTCGACCCACTGTTGTACCTCTTTGTCGGCCGATTTTTTACTCGGCAATACAAACACGAACGATTCCATCAGCGCGTCGTCGATGGGGCCCTGCAAGCCAGGCCGCTTTCTCAGCTCAACGTCATTTTTGCTCGTCGCCTTCCATTCTTGCCCAACACGTTCCATCGCCACGTACCACGATCGATCGGATCGAATGATTGGCCCGATGATCGTGGTGCCGTCGATCTCGATCTTGATCGGACCCGATGCGGCGCCTGGCCATTGCCCGGCATCAAACGAGATGTTGAGATGTGTCACGTTTTGGGTCGATACCCTAATCCGCGACGCAGCGTTTATTTCCGCTTCCACCGATGCCGGTTTCCAGTGTTCGCCGAGACCCTGAACATCGATCCAATGCATCTTGTGGTAACGCAGTGACACTGTGGTGAACTCGACTTTTTGGGGAGTTGCCGCCGATGCGGTTCGAGCAAGCGCCGCCATCTTCGATTCAATTTCGATCTTCGATTGAGGATGAATCTTGTGAGCCGTGTCGGGACCGATCACGTGAACCATATCAATTCCGACATCGCGCATCGCGGTCTCCATGACATCGGCGGCCTGCTTCTGGCGATCGATCTCGCCGCTATAGACAACAGTAGGACACTGTTTCAAATTTGCAGCCCACGGCGGACAGTCGTAGAGTTGCCAAAGTTTCTGTTGATAGTCGGGCGCTGCAACACGAGCATCTTCGCCTTGAAAGAAACTCAAGAACTCCGGTGTCTCGGAAAAGCCCGCGCCGGGATTGGCGGCAAACCAACGATCGGCATGATGAGTGGCGAATTGCCAGCACGCCGCGCCGCCCATCGAGAATCCTCGGACGCTGATGAGATCGGAATCAATCGGCAATCGTGATTCGATGTAATCGAGTGATTCATGAACATCCACTTCGCCGGCGAATCGAAACGCATTGCAATACCGGCCATAAGGATGCAGTACGAATGTATCCGACGGCGCGTTCTCACCCGCCGAGTATCGCTGTTTGGATAAGAACGCGACTTCGCTGAGCGTCTCGCCACGACCGTGAAACCAAACGTCCAAGCGACGTGGTCGCCGATCATTGGGCAACATGCCGGCTGGAACAACAAGTCCATAGGGTTGGTAAGAGCCATCAATCTTCGACGGATAACCGCCGACGATCAGCCGCTGAGAATTGCTGCCCGACAGACCGACGACATCCGCCCACTCGCCACCATTCTGGACGACCTTCATTCGTCGAAAGGCTTCGTCCAACAAATTGGATGCATCTTGTGTCTCGTTCCGCGTCGCAAACTGACCAAATTCGATCGCCATCTCGACGGCGCGAGGAAAGACAAGCACTTCGCAAGTCAACGATTGACGTTGCGGAATGTCCTTTTGATTGAGCATGGATTCCCACTCATCGCGAATGGATTTGCACCGTACGAGAAGCTGGTCGCGAGTCTTCCCGTCCAACTCGATTCCCGGCGGCGGGATCGGGCGGACTTGATCCGCACGATTGTCGTCCGGTCCATCGGCAAAAGCCGCGACCCCGATTGCCGACATCAGTCCCATCACCGTGAAGATTGCTGAAATCAGCATTCGACCGTGTCGTAAAGCGTTCCGGCAAGCGGTGATTGGGAGCGTGGGTTGATTCTGCATCGAACGAGCACCCTGAGCGGTTCGGAATGGGTTAAAACGAAGGTTGGAAATCATAGTTGGCGGAGACATTCAAGAAAAAGCAACATCATGTCGTCAATTCTATTGGCAGAAGATAGTTTTACCCATGCGGCATTGATACGGTCGATTCTGGAGTCCGATGGTCACCAGGTTGAATGTGTCGAAAATGGTCGACTAGCGCTGGCGACACTTGGTCATCGAGTCCCCGACTTGGTCGTTACCGACCTTCGGATGCCCGAACTGAACGGGTTGGAATTGATTCAAGCGATGACCGCCGACTTTCCTCAATTGCCGACGGTCGTTGTGACGGCGCGAGGCAGCGAATCGCTAGCCGTTGATGCGTTAGCGCAGGGGGCAGTGAATTTTGTCCCCAAGAATTCACTCAATAAACTGCTTGTTCGTGTCGTCGGTCAAACGATTCGCCAGTCTCAGCATGACGCAACCTACTTCGATTTTGCCGGTCAACTTCATCGGCCAGAGTTCATTTTGACGATCGACTTAGACCTCTCCGCAATTGAGCCGGCCGTTTTGTATGTGGTTCAGACGCTGGCCGCCAGTGGCAACTTGGACCCGATCGGTCGCATGCGAGTTGGCACGGCTGTGGGGTGCGCACTGTTCAACGCGGTTTGTTTTGGCAGCCTTGAAATTCGTGACGACGAACCCATCTTCGCACACCTGCTCGACGACGAGAATCTTGGTTTGGAAGAGATCAAGAAGCGTGCCGCAATGCCGATGTACGACGATCGAAAAGTGACGTTGAAAGCTTCGATCGATCATGATGACACTCGCATCTCCGTGATGCACATGGGAAATGGCACGATGGCCCGAATGACGCCGTCCCCGGGAACACCCGAGTCGTTCGAGTTGGAACAGTGTCGCGGAACCATGTTGATGACAAGCTTCATGGATGACGTTATTTTTCGCGCCGGCGGAACCGAGGTCGTCATGGTGAAACAGCATCACACGACGCATTGACATTGCAATTCTCTCGCCTTACTTGCCCGTCCCAAACGCGGGCCAACTCGATCGACCAGGAAGTATGAATGTGCGGAATCACCGGAGCCGTTTGGCGAGATGATCGCCAAGCAGTTTCGCAAATTTTATTGACCCGCATGACGGACACAATTGCTCACCGCGGCCCGGACGACTCGCAAACTTGGTACGACCCCGAACACCGCGACGCGTACGGCAATCGAATCGGCGTGGGCTTGGGTTTTCGTAGGCTCAGCATCATCGACCTTGAAGGTGCCCGCCAACCACTGTCCAGCGAAGACGGTTCGATACGATTGGTCTTCAACGGCGAGATCTTCAATTTTCAAACGTTGCGCCGGAGACTGCAAGGAACCGGGCACACGTTCAAGACACACGGCGACGGCGAATCGATCGTGCATTTGTACGAGGATCTCGGCACCGATTGCTTCGCCCAACTCAATGGCATGTTCGCGATCGCGATTTGGGACGCGACGAGAAACCGATTGGTGCTGGCACGTGACCGGATCGGCCAAAAGCCGTTGTATTACGCCGTCAAGAATGATCGGCTGGTGTTCGGTAGCGAATTGAAGTGCCTCGCCGCTGTACCCGACGTCTGTACCGAGATCGACCCGGCCGCCGTCGACGAGTTCCTGACCTATCAATACATTCCCCACCCTGGCACGATTTGGAAGGGAGTTCGCAAACTCGCACCGGGCCATTTCTTGATTTACGAAAACGGCGAGGTCACGACGACGCGGTATTGGGATTTTGACCCGAGCGTCGAGCGACCGATCACAGCCGGTGAAGCACAAGAACGACTTCGAGAATTATTGACGGACTCCGTTCGTTTGCGAATGCAAAGCGATGTCCCGTTAGGATCGTTTTTATCAGGCGGCATCGACTCTTCATTGATCACCGCCATTGCCCAATCGCAATCGAGTCAACCCGTTCGAACATTCAGCATCGGTTTTCCCGTGGCCGACTTTGACGAAACCGCTTATGCGGCCCAAGTCGCCAATCACCTCGGAACTCAGCACACTCGCTTTGAAGTCATGCCCAGTGGCGTCGACGTGATCGAGAAATTGGTTTGGCATTACGACGAACCGTTTGGTGATTCATCGGCGGTGCCGACTTGGTATCTCTCGGAACTGACGAAGAAAGAAGTGACGGTGGCCTTGTCGGGTGACGGAGGCGACGAGTTGTTTGCCGGTTACGAACGATATCGCGCCCTATGGCTTAGCCAAAGGCTCCAACGATTGTTCCCCGTCCAAAGAATTCCTGGCATCAAACTCATCCAGCGACTCCCCGATTCCAACCGCCGCCGTTCAATCATACGACGGGGCAAGAGATTCTTGGAAGCGATCGGTCAACCAACGGCGCGACGCTATCTGAATTGGTTGCAGATATTTCCCGAGTCCCTCCGTGCGTCGATGTACACCGATGAATTCTTGGCTTCTCTGCCGGATGCCGATCCTTTCGATTTTCTGGATTCGGTTTGGGCCCGTAGCGAGGGTCGAGACGTCGTCACGCGTGCCAGCACTGCCGACATACTGTCATATCTGCCGTGTGATCTTTGCACAAAAGTCGATATTGCTTCGATGGCTCATGGCTTGGAGGTCCGGCAGCCGATGCTTGATTACCGCGTGGTCGAGTTTGCGGCGTCGTTGCCCATCTCGACGAAATTTCGCGGTCGACGGGGCAAGCTGATTTTGCAAGACACGTTCGGTTCGCTCATTCCCGCCTCAATTTTCGCTCGCAAGAAGATGGGTTTTGGGATTCCCATCGCGGCCTGGTTCCGAAGCGAACTCAAACCGATGGTGCATGACACACTTTTGTCCAACGACGCGAAGATTGCGTCGATATTTCGTCGAGAATCAATCGCGGAACTCGTCCGATCCCACGAATCGAACCAGCAGAATCACGGCTATCGACTTTGGAATCTCTTGATTCTGGAAAAGTGGTTGCGGCGATGGACTTAGCAGGAAACCTTGGTCGCTGGACCGCTCCAGTTCGGGTCAGTCTGGATTGCGGTTGCGAGCGGGATTTGGTTGGAGTCCAATTGTTTCAACTTCGCGCGGCGGATTTCATCATCCATAGCAACCGTTGATTGGCGGGCGATCGTCGCTCGGTCGGATTGCCTTTTCTCACTTAGGACTTCAGTCAAATGTCACGCACTCAATCAACTCCGAATCATTCACGACGTTCGTTGTTGGTCGCCACCGGCGTTGCCGCCGTAGCAAATTCCTTTTTCACCACCCGTGGGTTGTTTGCCGAGGAGTTGATGTCGACGCCCGGGTTGACGGAGGGGCCGTTCTACCCCGACCATTTGCCGTTGGATCAGGACAACGATTTGATCCTGATCAAGGACAGCACCACGCCTGCGGTTGGCGAGATCACCCATTTGACCGGGCGAATTTTGACGCCATCCGGATCGCCGGTGCGTGGCGCGACGATCGAGATTTGGCAGTGTGATGCCAACGCGGTCTATCTGCACACTCGCGACAGCGGCCCGAAGAAGAAGCAACAAGATCAGCACTTCCAAGGTTTTGGTAAGTTCGAGACGAGTTCGACAGGCGAATATCGTTTTCGCACGATCAAACCGGTGCCGTATCCCGGACGGCCAGCTCCGCATATCCATATCAAGATCAAACAGAACGATCGTGACGTGTTGACAACGCAACTGATGATTCGCGGCTACGAAGGCAATGCTCGCGACGGTGTATTCGGCAGCGCGGGTGATCTTGTTGATCAAGAACTGATCATGGGTGACTTCAAGCCTGTGCAGGACTCAAAGATCGGTGAGTTCGCATGCAACTTCGATATCGTCCTCGGTCGCACACCGGATGATCGTCAGATGCAGCGACGGTAGTTGTCGGACACTCCGAACCGAGACGGACGGATCAAATTTTTGTCGAAAATGAAATTTGCAATGACATACGTCCGAACCGCAGCGATTACGTTTTGCATCTTCGTCCCGATCGTGTTTGAGAATACGAACAAGACAATTTCCGCTCAGCTGCTTGATAACCCTGGGCAATTCCAGGCCGACATTTCTCCGACCCCATTGGTCAGCCAATCAGTCATTCGTCAAACACTCCTCAAGGACGTTCACAGCGGTCGTCGCGGGACATTCCGGAGTCACGGTGGCCAATTCCCAGGCGTCAATCGCGGTTCGGAACTTTGAGAATCCTGTTGCTGGGATCGCGAATGTTCGTAAGAGTTCTTTGAACAGATGTGGCATCTGGTTGTGGAATTTCAGTTCGAGAATTTCCGCGTCAGTTGCGTTGATACGTTCACGGTTGGCATTTTCGGATGTTGACACCACATTCCAACCATCGTCGGGACGCGCTTGCAGTTGACTGTCAATCGTCAGCCGCAGGCTTTCTCCGCCGAGTGTGGATGTTCGTGCGAAGCGGCGATAGTGAACTTGCACCGTGGGTTGCATGCGACGCTCGATGATTCGAGCCGCGAACCAATCGCCACACCACGGCGTTTGATCAGTTAAATTCGATAGACGAGAGATCACTTCATCTTCGCTTGTCGCCGTCCGGTTCTTATTGACGACGTTGGCCTTCTTGCGTTTGGTTTCGACCCACAAAGTCAGTTCGTCACCGTAGCGGCGAATGCGATGTTTTGCTTTACCGATATTGCCAGTGCGGTAGTACAAGTCCAACTCGGGTGTGTCGAGGTACAACGTGTTGACGTCATAGCTGTCGCCGAGTGAGTCGTTGCAATGAGCATCGACACCCAAGTGTTCTCGCGCCCACGCCCGAACTTCGGTCGATAGTTTGGCATCGAGCATGTACTTCAACTCGATGCGTTTGTCGTGGACGTGAGTTTCAGCCATTGATCCTGTTTCCGTGAAGGAAATCGCCGGTCGCTTGTAGGGTGAGTGTACCGAGGCCGTTTCAGCTAAGCCATTGGTTGCCGGAAAAGTCGAAGCCGTTCGCCAGATGATTGACGACGATGCGTACTGCGTCGAAATCCTGATGCAACTTCTAGCGGTAACGGGAGCACTCGGGAAGGTCGGGAAAATCGTTTTGGAGAACCATCTCAAAACGTGTGTCGCCGAAGCGATGGAGAATGGCAAGTCTGCTGATCGTGATCAAAAGCTTGAAGAACTGATCGCGTTGTTTCGCAAGTACGCGAGCGTCGTCGATTGAGTGGTTCCAACGATCGCCGCTGAGCTTTCGTCGTTCGTTGTCCCATCGATTCTTCATTGGCCTTAGCGAGTGGTCAACGTGGTTGGGTTTGAAATTGCGGCGATGAATTCTTGTGTCGCTTTGGGAGCACTGGGTAGCGAAGCAGCAACTTCAAAGTGCTTCTTCGCGGTCTTCTCGTCGCCTACTTCAATGGCGAGAACGCCTAAATTGTGGTACGCGGCGGCTTCGCCGATTGCTGGAATCAAGACAGCCAACGCTTCGTCGTAACGTTGCTGTCGTGCAACGAGTAAACCTAAGTTGACCGCCGCATTTTCGGATTTCGGATCGAGTGTTAATGCTCGGTGAAACTCGTTTTCAGCAGCTACTGGATCGCCGGATTCCATCAGCGTGAAGGCAAAGTTGTTTGCAAGCTCGGCGTCCTTGGCATTGACTTTGACTAGGCGGCGATATCGCTCGATCGACTCGGGATATCGACCGGCCCCAGCCAGTGCAGGGGCGAGTTGAACATCGAGCTTCGGCTTTTTGGGTGCCATCGATTCGGCGTCGAGATACAGCTCAACCGCTTCGTTCCAGTAGCCGTG
>JBGSLZ010000075.1:0-28207 GCA_041740415.1 Rubripirellula sp. | reverse complement strand
CCCCAAGCACCGTTGCAGTCGTCGAAGACGCCGCAAATTTTTCGCTTCGATCCGCACGATCCGCCACAGCTCATGCTGCCGCAATCGCACGCATCCATCGTCATTTCGGCGCCACATCCGCCGCCACAGCTCTGGTTGCCGCATCCGCAATCGCCGCCGCCGTGGAACGACGCAGTTTGCATTTGAGAAGCGGAGACTGGGGCGTATGCGGTTGCATGTGCCGGTGTTGATTGGCGTCGCGGCGCCTGTCTCATGACCGAACGTTCGGCGTGAGCGACGGGTGCGACTTGACCCTGGTTATCAGAGTCTTGGTAAGCTTGGTCGTCGGCATAAGCCGCGTCGTCGGCATAAGCCGCGTCGTCGTCGAAGTAAGCGTCTTCGCCGTATCCGGGAAGATCGCCCACAATCGAGCTGCCATTGTCTGCCATCGCAATGCTAGAACCTGAGAGCAACATAGCCGTCAGAACTAGCCTTCTAAAATTCGTTTTCATTGAACGTCTCGTACAGTCCGGGAACACTGATTGACTGGTATAAGACGATCGACCGAAATCACCGTTAGATGCAGCACCTTCGTCAGAGGCGGAAGAGGGTCGCCAAATTGCCTCGCTTGACATGCGAAAGCGTCAACCTTTGCCTAGCATCCCACGACGATGCTGTAGAATGCATGTTTCACGGCCGATGAAGTCAATTTGGAGCTTTCCAGAGCCTCATTTTCGTCAATCTTTTCAGCGTTTTCCACGAAGTAGTATCGATGTCCGTTGAGGATTCTCCGCCGCCCACCCCCGCTCCGGACGCTTCGTCATCCGAGGGCGAAGCATCTGTAAGAAGGGGCAATGACACCGGGCGAACGCTCTCGATTTTTTCGCGACAAGGTTTCCGTCCGCGGATGGTTCGTTGGAAGCGGCAACTGTCGCTGGTCAACGCGCTCGAACCAGTCCTGATGAAAGAACCCGATACCGAACTTCGCAAACGATCACTCGCGATTCGTTACCGAGCGATGGCGGGTGAGAAGTTGTCATTGCTGTTGCCCGAAGCGTACGCGTTGGTCCGCGAAGCCGGCCGCCGCGCATTGTCGATGCGGCACTACGATGTCCAGATCATCGGTGGCGTTGCCCTGTACGAAGGTCACATCGCCGAAATGCAAACGGGCGAAGGCAAGACGTTGACCGCGACGTTGCCGTTGTACCTGCATTCGCTGACCGGCAAGGGCGCGCACTTAGCGACCGTCAATGACTACTTAGCCAAACGTGACGCCGACTGGATGCGACCTCTTTTTGACATGCTCGGCGTCGACGTCGGCACCATTCAAACACCCGACGATCAAACTTCGCGTCGCAAGTCGTATGCGGCCGCGATCACTTACGGCACAGCGAAAGAATTCGGGTTCGACTTTTTGCGTGACCGACTATTGCTGCGCGCCCAAAACCGATTGCAAACAGAAATGCTCGGTGACGGCGGCGGCGGTTTCGGTGGCGGCGGCGACGAGATTGTGATGCGAGGCATGCACTTCTGTTTGGTCGACGAGGCCGACAGCATTCTGATCGATGAAGCCCGCACGCCGCTGATCATCGGCAGCATCGAAGACACGGTTCGCGACCAAATCGTCGAGACCTATCGATGGGCATCCGATACCGCGACGCAGTACGAACTGAACGATCACTTCACGATCCATCCGGACACGAAACAGTACGAACTGTCGTCCAAGGGTCGTCAAAAAGTTCGCGCGTTGCCCAAGAATGATCTCGTCCGCACGATGGGGCTGGTGGATTTGTACGAGTACACCGAACGAGCGATCAAGGTGCATCGTGAATTCATTTTGGATCGCCAATACGTTGTCAGGCCCGGCGAAAAAGGCGTTGATGAGATCGTGATCGTGGATGAATTCACGGGCCGCTTGGCGGAAGGACGTAAGTGGCGTGACGGGATTCACCAAGCGATCGAATCGAAAGAAAGGATCGAGATCAGCGTGCCAACGGGTCAAGCCGCGCGGATCACGGTCCAAGATTTGTTCTTGCGTTATCCTCACTTGGCCGGCATGACGGGAACGGCTGCGACCAGCGCCAGCGAACTGCGGCGGATCTATCGCACACCGGTGCTGCGCGTGCCGACCAACAAGCCGCCCCGTCGCCAAAGAATGGCCGATCGCGTGTTCGGCACGATGGACCGCAAGTTCGTTGCGATCGTCAAAGAAATCCAAGAGATCAACGCGATCGGTCGACCGATCCTGATCGGAACCCGTTCGATCGACAAGAGCGTGATCTTGTCGAAGATGCTCACCGAACTCGCGATCGAACATCAAGTGCTCAACGCCAACAACGTCGAAAAGGAAGCCGAGATTGTTGCTGCCGCCGGTGGACATGGACGCGTGACGGTGGCCACGAACATGGCCGGTCGGGGAACCGACATCAAGCTGTCCGATGGCGTCGAGGGACTTGGCGGCATGCACGTGATCTGCACCGAACTGCACGACGCCGCGCGGATCGACCGTCAATTGATCGGTCGTTGCGGACGTCAGGGCGATAAGGGTTCATATCGACAGTATCTTTCGCTCGACGATGACATCCTCAAGAGCGGCTTGGGGGTCAAGAAGTCGGATCGATTGAAGGCGCAAGGCGAGCTGACCGGTGGCGCGGTCGACCGGCTAGCGAAACTCTTTCGCAGGGCCCAACGAGTCGTCGAACGCAGGCACTTCCGCGACCGAATGGTGCTGATGCACCATGAAAAAGAACGCAAAAAGATGCAACGAGAAATCGGCCAAGACCCGTACCTGGATACGCCCGATTAGAAGGTCCGGTTCCACCGGACAAAAATAGGTCCGGTTCCACCGGACATCAAACTACTCTTGAAATTCGCGCACGAAACGCTTGTCGATCCAAGTTTTCAACGTCCAACACCAGCGTGCATGTGCGGTCAGCCATCCGTATTGCAACAACGCTTTCCCGTCGCCCGTGTTGAGAATCTTTAGAAAGTCGCTTTGCGGCGCAAACTTTTTTAGCGGACGCCGCTGGACCATCGCGCGAAGGTTGTGCCACAAGATCGGACCTTGCCGAACCGCGTAAACGCCGGCTTTTGGCGAAGGCGATGCGACAATCGTGCCAGCGTCACCGACGGCAAAGATGCGTGAATCCGAAAGCGTTTGAAGCGTATCGCTCGTCGCAATGAACCCGTGATCGTCCGTTTCCAGCCCCAATTTTGCCAAGACAGTCGGCGGCGCCGCACCGGTCGCCCAAATCACACAGTCGAATTGTTGACGTTGACCATCTTCGGTCACGATGGAGGTGTCGCCGACTTCGATCACTCGTTCACCCGCGCGAACAGCGATCCCGCGAGTCGCAAGAATTTTTTCGATTCGTCGGACACTGCGATCGCTCATCCCATCGGCGGCGTGATCGCCCGCGGTAAAAATCTCGATCGACGATCCGCAATCGGGATTTTCTTCGCGAAACTTCTGCTGCAAACAACAAGCGATCTCGATGCCCGCGGCCCCACCGCCCACGATCGCAACGCGATGAGGATGTTGAGGTTTTTGAGTGGCTTTCAGATGATCGTCCAAGCGTCGCAAAAGCGTTTGCATCGGTTTGACGGGCACCAACATTGTTGAATGCGAGTGCTGCTGCCAACCCGACGGCATCGACCCGACTCCGATCGACAGAAAATCGAAGGCGATCGATTCATGATCGCTAAAATGAATCTCACCGGTTTGCAAGTCGAGTCCGTTCACATCGGCCAAGATCAACGCAGCGCCGGCACGATCGGCTAAGGATTCCAAATCAATTCGCATTTCGTCATCGGCGAACTGCATCGCCAGCGTCCCCGGCAACATTCCCGAATACGTCGCCGTTGGAAACGTACTAACGCAAGTCAACGTGCAACCCGGAATCGGATCACGCGCCCATTCGCGCAAAACGTAAACATTGGTGTGTCCGATGCCAATCAAAACGATGTTCTTCCGCTGCCGTACCATCGTTCCCAGCCAGATCCTCGGGTTAGAACTGAATTCATTGGAGTAGTGGATCTTGTTCAAGATCCCAGCACCCAAGGATCTTTAACAAGATCCACCACCAATGTTTCAATCATTGATTACGCGTTGTTGAATCACAATCAAACTCAAAGGCTTTGATTTTTGAGAGCAATTGCTTAACGACTACAGGATTTGCGGCGGCGACGTTGTGACGTTCGCTAATATCGTTCGCCAGATCAAATAGCATCGGCTGCTCGCTCTCAAGCGGCGGAAGCATCCAACGAGGTTGAATCGGAAGCTGTAGTTTCCAGTTTCCAGAACGAATGCCGGTGACTTCTTGTCCGCCAAACATGAAGTCATTCGGTTCGCGTCCGCCGCTACCTTCAAGTACTGAACGAATCGTGCGACCATCGAGCACACGATCCTTCGGCAGCGGAAGTCCCAAATAATCGAGCATCGTCGGAAAGATATCCGTGATGATCGAAGGTGTTGGATCGACGACACCGGCGCGCACCGTATTGGGCAGACGAAAAATTCCCGGCACACGGACGCCGCCCTCGAACGTCGCCTGCTTGCCGCCGCGCAGCGGTGCGTTGCTGCCGCTGGTCATGTCGGCACAGTACCATCGCTGAACTTCTTCGGGCTCATGAGCCATATGATGCGTCGCCCCGTTGTCGCTGGTGAACACGACCAGTGTGTTCTTTTCCAATCCGAACGAACGCAATGTCCGCATGATCTCACCAGTGCTCCAGTCCACTTCCTGAACTGCGTCACCGTACATGCCGTTTTTCGATTTGCCCACAAAATCGGGCGAAGCACCGATGATCGCGTGCGGCATCGCATGGGCGAGAAACAAAAAGAAAGGCTGCTGATGATGGTTCGATAGGAAGTCGATCGCGTCCGCGGTGTATTGCTGAGTCAACCAATTCACATCGACGGGTTGTTCCACGATCTCGCTGTCTCGCATCATCGGCATCGGCGGCCACGTCTCTTTGCGATGCAACCGTTGCGGGTGACCTTCGGTCATATCGTTCGGATAGGGCATGCCGTACCAATGATCGAAACCATGCGCGGGCGGTAAATGCTCTGGCTTGCCATGACCGAGATGCCACTTTCCGCTCAGGTGCGTCGCGTATCCCGCGTCTTGTAGCAATTCGCCGATCGTGATTTCGTCGTCGGGAAGTGACTGATCCGTCGTCGTCGGCCAGAGCACACCAGGACTATGGCAGCGTCTCGGAAAACGTCCAGTCAAGAACGCCGCGCGAGTCGGCGTGCACACGGATGTAGTGACGTAGAAGTCGGTGAAACGAACGCCTTCTTCCGCCAACCTATCAATGTTTGGCGTCTGATGGACCGTGCTGCCGTAACAGCTCAAGTCGCCGTAGCCCAAATCATCCGCCATGATGACGACTAAGTTCAACCGTCGATCGTGCCGGACTTCAACGCGAGCCTTATCGACACTGGCCTTATCGACATCGGACTGATCGACACTGGCCTGATCGACACTGGCCTTATCGACACTGGACTGATCGAGTGCAGGCTGATCGAGTGCAGGCTGATCGGCTGCAGCCTCCAACGTTGCCGAGACAACAGCGTTGATTCCGTTTGCGGTTAGCTCATTGCCGGGCTGCCATGTCTTGCCCGCGTCGCCGCTGAAGGACATCTTGCCTGGCCAGCCGGTACAGATCATTCGCTGTCCATCCGACCAGACGACATCACCTCGCGGCCGCATGTCGATCGCCTGCCAAACTTCACCGTCGACCGAGTCGTACACATGCTCGGGACCGCCGCAGATCCATGAACCGTTCCGATCCGACACCCACGTCAACGCTTCATCCGTCGGCAACGATGTCGAAGTCCACTTCACACCGTCCGCGGAAACCAATCGAACTCCTTTGCCGACGACGACAAACTTGCCGTTCGCGAAATGAATATCACGAATGTTGGCGATGTCGAACTCGACATTCAAAATCGACTTTCCGTCTTTCGTCACGCAGATCCAAGCTTCGCTGTCGCCGCCATGATTGCCGGTGACCACAAACACACCATTGCCGAACGCGGCTTGGCGAAAATGAGTGCACCGTCGATCGGTCAGCTTCGCGCCGCCAGTCCACGCTTCCGCATCATCGGACAAATACAGTTGTTGATCGGGACCGCCGACTAAGAAACGATCGTTGCCGAATACGATCGGGTTGATGCGGACGGGTGCCTCCCATGTTTCTCGCCACTTGCGACCATCGGCGGACACCAACACGTGACCTCCGCCGGTTTTACCGCCACCACCACCACCGACCGCAACGAACTTTCCGTTGGCATGAACGAGACTCATCAAGTTGTTGGAGTCATCGCCACCTGGTTGAAACCACTCGTCCGTGATCGTCCAATGGATTGCGTCGTTCGACACCATCCGGCGACCACCGTACCCGACCGCGACCCACACTTTTTCTGCGCATGCGGGCGAGCAGACGAACGTGGCCAACAGAAGCACGACGAAAGCAATCGAATTCCGGTCAGCCCGACCAAGGTACCGCATCATCAGACTCACCGGACATCCCAAAGCGATTGTGACAATCGTTCTACAAATTGACGCAAACGGATTTGGTTTGCAGATAGTTTTCCAGCGCGGCGTGGCCCATTTCGCGGCCCCAACCGGATTGCTTGTAGCCGCCGAACGGCATCGCCGCGTCGAAGATGCTGTAGCAATTGATCCACACCGTGCCCGCTTTGACCGACTTCGCCAACTTGTGAGCCTTCGAAATGTCGCGAGTCCAAATTCCGGCCGCCAAACCGTAAGCCGAATTGTTGGCTTGGCTGACCAATTCCGAATCGTTGGAAAACGGCATCGCGGCAACAACGGGGCCGAAGATTTCTTCGCGGACGACGGACATTTCGGCTGTCGCGTTCTTCAGAACGGTCGGCTGAACAAAGTAGCCGGGCCGGTCGAGCGACTTGCCGCCCGCAGTCGCTTCGGCGCCCGAAGCAATGCCGGCTTTCAAGTACCCCGAAACACGATCGAACTGCTCGCGCGAAACCAACGGTCCCATCTGAGTCGAAGCATCGAAGCCGCTGCCGACTTTCAAGTTGTTGGCGATCTCGCTGACACCCGCGACCACTTCGTCATAGATTCCCTTCTGTATGAATAGTCGCGAACCAGCGCTGCAAACTTGGCCTTGATTGAAGAAGATCGCGTCGGCGGCGCCGGCGATCGCGGTATCCAAATCAGCGTCGTCATAAACAATGTTCGGACTCTTGCCACCCAGCTCCAGCGTCACCTTCTTCAAGTTGCCCGTTGCGGCTTTGATGATCAGCTTGCCAACTTCGGTCGAACCAGTGAACGCGACCTTGTCGACATCATCATGCGATGCGATCGCCGCGCCGGCGGTTTCACCGAAACCCGTGATGATGTTGACAACGCCATCGGGAATACCGGCCTCTTGAATCAGCTCACCCAACCGCAGCGCCGACAATGGCGTCTGCTCAGCCGGCTTCAGCACCACCGTGCATCCGGTTGCCAGGGCCGGACCCAACTTCCACGCCGCCATCAACAGCGGAAAGTTCCACGGAATGATTTGGCCGACGACGCCAACGGGTTCCTTCAAGGTGAACGCATGAAACGATGTGCCCGGCGCGTACGGGACGCTGATCGGAATCGTGTTGCCTTCGATCTTGGTCGCCCAACCGGCCATGTACCGAAACATATCAGCGGCCAGCGCCACGTCGGCGGCCTTGGCGACGCCAAACGGTTTGCCGTTGTCGAGCGTTTCGAGTGCAGCGAGTTCATCAGCGTTCTGCTCAATCAGATCACCGATCTTCCACACCAACTGACCACGTTGGGACGGCGTCATCTTCGACCACGGTCCCGAATCGAACGCCTTTCGCGCCGCCGCGACCGCGAGCTCCACATCGGCCGCATCGCCTTCGGCGACCTGAGCAATCACTTGGTCGGTCGCCGGATCAAACACGTCGAAATTCTTGCCGCTCTTCGCCGCCACCCAGCGTCCACCGATCAACATTTTCTTGGGCGACGACAGAAAAGATTGGAGTGACTTGGGGATCGGTGATGCGGTGGCAGTGGACATGAGCAACTCTCAACAACGTGGGGGGCAAGCGAGCGACCGAGGACACAACCATCAATTGGAAGCCATCATGATCCGCGAAGCAAGTCTGGATGCGAACACACCGAAGATTGTAAAACGATTGTCCTCAAACGTTTTCCTCTGCTAAGAAATCACTTCACCGCCAACATTCGTTCCAGCGCGATCAGGCTCCACTTGGTCGTTTCTTCGTCGACTTTGATTTCGTTGACGATCGCTCCGTCTCGCAAGTTCTCGAGCGTCCAGCACAGGTGCGGCAGGTCGATTCGATACATCGTTGCGCACATGCACAGCACGGGACTGAGAAAATGAATTTCCTGTTCCGGGTGTTCAGCCTTGAGTCGATTGACCAAATGCAATTCGGTACCGATCGCCCACTTCGTTCCGGGTGCGGCTTTGCGAACCACGTCGATGATCTTGCCGGTGCTGCCGGAGATGTCGGCCAAGTCGTTGACCTCGCGCGGGCACTCGGGGTGGACCAGAATTTGGATCCCTTCGTGTTGCTTTCGGAACTGATGCACGTGTTCGGCGCGGAACATTTGGTGAACGCTGCAGTGACCCTTCCACAAGATCACCTTGCTGTTACCAATCGACTCATCGGAGTTGCCACCCATCTCCATTTCGTACGGGTCCCAGACCGGCATTTGTTCTTCCGTGATGCCCATCTTCAGCGCCGTGTTGCGACCGAGGTGTTGATCGGGAAAGAAGAAGACTCGCTCACCTCGCTCGAACGCCCAATCCAAAACGGCTGCCGCGTTGCTGCTGGTGCAAACGATCCCGCCGTGCCGACCGCAGAACGCTTTCAAGCTGGCGGCGCTGTTGATGTACGTGACGGGGATGACTTTTTCGGTATCGATGACGTCCGCCATGTCGGCCCAGGCGGCTTCGACTTGCGCGATGCCGGCCATGTCGGCCATCGAGCAACCGGCGGCCATGTCGGGCAGGATCACGGTGACTTTCGCACCGTCGCGCTGAGCTAATTTTTCGGGACGGTTCGCCAAGATGTCCGCGGTCTCGGCCATGAAGTGGACGCCGCAGAACACGATCGTGCGACACGTCTTGCTTGCCGCGGCCATCTCGGACAACTTGTACGAGTCGCCTCGCAAGTCGGTCTGCGCGATGACTTCATCTTGCTGGTAGTGATGCCCCAAGATCAGCAGCGATTCGCCGAGCTGGTCTCGAACCGCCGATATCCGCGCATTGAGTTCTTCGGAGCTGAGCGTCTTGTACGGCGCGAGCTCGTGAATCATCGTTGGGTTCGGGTTCATCACGACCAAATTGTCGGTAGTCAACGTCTTCGCAGTTTTCAACGAGCTGGTCCTTCGGGCGGGTTAGAATCGATCGTATTGATTATAGACGCATCGACGTTCGCTTCGCGAGACGCTTAGTTTCGCTGCGGGAGTCGAGTTCGGGATGCCAGCGAGATGTTTGGCATCCGTTTGTCGCAACGGGGCGTCTCAGCCATGTTAGAATGTGCGCTACCAGGCTTGAAAATCGTGTCGGTTCAAGTCCTAGCGCGTTCAAAAGTTTAGCGTGAGTACTGGAATGCTGATGATGTTTACAAAAGCCCGGCTGTTCGTCGGCCTATTGATGTTTCCGGCGCGGAGTCAAGATGACGCCCGTTAAATCGCTCAATCATATTGGCATCGCCGTCCGATCGTTGGCCGACCAACAATCGTTCTATGGCGATACGCTCGGAGCTGAGTATGAAGGCGTCGAAGAGGTGCCGAGTCAGAAGGTCCGTGTCGCGTTTTACAAGTTGAATGAGGTGCGACTGGAGCTGTTGGAGCCAACGGATTCCGAAAGTCCGATTGCCAAGTTCATTGAAAAGCGTGGCGAAGGACTGCATCACATCGCATTTACGGTCGACGATCTGCAATCACGGATCAAAGAACTCCAGCGCGGAGGGATCACCATGATTGACGAAACGCCTCGACCGGGTGCGCATCAAATGCAAATCGCATTCATTCATCCCAAAAGCAGCAACGGCGTGCTAACGGAGTTGTGCCAACTGCCCTAGGCCAAGCAGAGCGACGCGATGCCTGGCACTGCACTGCCGCCAACGTGACATGTGTCGCTCCACTGTGCATGACCTACAATTTGCGAGTTCACAACACTTCCGATCTTCGTCCAGGTAAGATAGTGACTCCCGCCGAACGGGTCTTCTTTTCTCACCCAACCCCATCCCACCGAGGACTTCTCGCATGCTTCGTTTGATCTCTCGATCTGCCACTTTCCTGTCCATCGCATTGCTTTGTCAGTTCGCGACCGCCGACGTGACGCTTCCGAACGTCTTCAGCAACTCCATGGTACTTCAGCGCGACCAAGCAAATCCCGTTTGGGGCAAAGCGAGTCCTGGTGAATCCATCACCGTGACGATCGATTCGCAAAAGCATATCACGACCGCTGATGCGGACGGAATGTGGAAAGTCAAACTCGAACCGATGTCTGTCGGCGATGCGAAAGAACTGGTCGTCGCCGGAAAGAACAAAATACAATTGACCGACGTTTTGATCGGCGAAGTTTGGATCTGTTCGGGCCAATCGAACATGCAATGGTCCGTCAACAATTCGACCAACTTTGCACTCGAAGCCGCCAGCGCCAAGTATCCGCAAATTCGGATGATCAACTTTCCGCAAGTCGGAACTCAGGAGCCAGTCTGGAGTCACGATGATCGCAAGTGGATGGTCTGCACGCCGGACACCGTCGGCAGTTTTTCGGCAGTCGGATACTTCTTCGCACGACAACTCCATCAAACATTGGGCGTTCCGATCGGCATGATCAATAACGCTTGGGGTGGTTCAGCTTGCGAAGCGTGGATCAATCGCGAGACGCTTGCCGCCGACGAACAATTCGCGCCGATGATGAACCGCTGGACAGATATGGAAAAGCGATTCGACGAGTTGACGGCAAAGTCGGATCGCACCAAAGAAGAAAACGGGCAGCTCGCGAATCTGACGAATCAGATGCGAGGAAACGCCCGACCCGGAAACATTTACAACGGTGTTCTGAAGTCGCACATGGGTTACGGAATTCGCGGCGCGATCTGGTATCAAGGTGAAACGAATGCGGGACGAGCGTACCAGTATCGTGAGCTGTTTCCGCTGATGATCTCGACGTGGCGTAATGAGTGGGGCCAAGGTGAATTTCCGTTCTATTGGGTTCAACTGGCGGACTTTATGGCCGAGAAATCAGAACCGGCCGACAGCAATTGGGCCGAACTTCGTGAAGCGCAAACGATGACGATGTCGAAGTTGTCTCACACCGGCCAAGCCGTCATCATTGACATCGGTGAAGGCAAAGACATTCACCCACGCAACAAAGTCGACGTCGGAATGCGTTTGGCACGCTGGGCGCTCGCGAACGATTACGGACTGCAAATTCCCTTCCACAGCCCGCAATACAAGTCGATGGAATCCAGCGGCAACAAGGCGGTGTTGAGCTTCGATTTCGTCGGCAAGGGTTGGCGTCCGTTCGACGTGCAAGAGCTGCGAGGATTCACGATCGCCGGCGACGACAAGAAATTCGTCAACGCCCAAGCGAAGCTGATGCAAGACGGACGCATCGAAGTCTGGTCCGATTCGGTCGCGACGCCTGCATCCGTTCGATACGGCTGGGCCGACAATCCGATCTGCAATTTGTACAACCTCGACGATCTGCCGCTGACACCATTCCGCACCGACGATTGGGCCGGCGTGACGGCAAACAGTCAGTAGCGTTGCTTAGTCAATCGTCGCGATCTTGCAACAGGAACCAAGCTAACGCTCGATCGGGTGATTGCGGGGAGCGTAGCACCAGTGACGGTCGGCCGGGCCCAGCTTTACAAGAAGGGCCAAACGTGGGCACGACCGTAGGACGGGAACAATGTCAACAACGAACACACTGCTTCGACAATGCTCGGATACCTTTGAGGCGGAGATCATTCGTGATCGGTTGGCCGCAGCCGACATCCGCGCGTTCGTGACGGGTACCGACATGGCGACGGCGCTGAGCCTCGGTGGTGCGGGGACGGATCGCGGAGTTCGCATCGAGGTCGCGGTCGAAGATCACCAGCGGGCCGTCGAGACTTTGCTCGAGGATGAACGGCAACGACGAGAAGCCGGCGATTGGATCTGTGGTCGGTGCGAAGAGGTCAACGAATCAAGTTTCGAGTTGTGTTGGTCGTGCGAGAAACCGCGTAGCGCCGACGACGCTCGCACTTCCAAGTACGATCACGAACCGTTGTCGGGATCAGAACGCTTCGGTGATTTGCAAAACCAGTCGCCGACAACCGGCATCGGCAAAGAAGACGGCAACCCTTACCGCCCGCCAACGATATCGGAATCCGATGGTGAAATGAAGCGTCCGGACTCGACTCAATCCGGAAGCGTGAACACTCGGGATGAATTGGACGAGCAAGTTCGTCGCACGCTCGTCGCCTCGATCGCGGCGACGATGTTGTTCCCGCCGATTTCGACGATCTACATGATTTGGCGACTGATCCGTCTGCCCACATCGGCATATCAAGATCCGAATCGTCGCAAACGAATCCGCTTAGCAAAGCTGATCACCGTGTGGGGCGCCGTCATCGGCTTCGCCAACATCGCGGTTTATTTTTTGATTTAAAGATCGTCCGGTTTTTTATTGTCGCCTTGCGCTCAGCGAATAACCGTAAAACCGTAAAACCGCTACTTTCGTTAAGCCAAAGGCGAGACTCGTTTCTCGCTCGAAGCTAAGCCGAGCGATTCGAAGCGCGTTGTAAACGTATGTCGACTTCGCGGTCGACGTAGGTCCACTCGATCGACGAGCGAAGCTTGACCAGCAATTGCTCGAACGCGGGTTCGTCCTGCGGAGCGTACTCGAACCACGTCAAGAAATCGAACGGTTCCGATTCGCTCAAGTCGCGGCAATGATGCAGTCGACGTGCGATCGCGGGCAGATACTCGAGTCCGACCGCTGTGTGATGCGACTGCGTTTCAAATATCTCGCGGCGTTCTTCTTGGGTCAGCATCCACCATGCCGGTGACTTGCGAATCGGAATGAGTGCCGCGTAGGTTGCATCGGGCCGCCCGAGCGCTTCCTGTTTTTCGACGAGCTGCGTTTTTTCCGACCGAGTCACGTAGCGCTCGTTGCTCGTGATGCCGCGAAGAGTCCAGAGACCGTCGGTCGCCGTTTGGTCGTTTGATCGCACGTCGAGAAAATCAACGGCGGGAAGACTCTCACCCGCGACCCGCAACAGGCTGCGAACTTTCCATACGCCGGAAGTTCCACCAACAAACGAAAACAAGCGTGAGGTGGTCATCGGATGCTCCAACGATTATTAGTTTTGATTTTCTTGGTTCAACGGGAAATGGAAAATGAACCCAGCGAATTTAGCAGACGAAACAGCCTCGACTGATGGGAAACCGGACACATTGACGGATAGTATCTTCGCTTTGTGGCAAAGTTGGAAGTGAAGAACTCAAGGTAGATATCGATTCACTTTGGTAGGCAATCAACAACTGGCTTCCATCTTTGCAGCAATGCGAAAAACCTCCCCACTGGACGGCAACGGGCGTTGCTTTACATTAGACCTCACGAAAAATTCCAATTCCATGAACCGCAATCAATTGTCAGATCCACCTAATCGTCGGAATCGTTGGGCAGTGATTGCCGCTGTTGTAGGATTGGCGATCTGCATTTTTCTCGTTTGCAGTTTAGGCCCGGTCATACTCCAACAAAGAGGGGTGTCGCGCTTCTTGCGAACAGTGGATCCGGTTGGAGGCTTACCAGTCTATGTATTTGACTTGTCAACTATAACCGAGACTGATCCGTGTAACCGGCTTCTTGCTATCGCGACGGCACTCGCCGGCGTACTAATGGTTGCGATCTGCGGTCGAAGCTTCAGCTTTTCTGCGAAGCTTTTGTCAGCATTTCTCGTTGCGATAGCCGTGGCATATTCTATGCCTCGCCCGTTGTATGGAACATCATTTGAATACTTGTTCTTTTTCTTCCTCATTCAATCACTCACGATAATTGGTTTGACGACCGTCATGCATCCGTCGCCTGGCGAGCGCAAAGCTGATCGTTGGCGATTTTCACTTGCGGATCTGTTGTGCGCTACGCTCGTGGTTGCATTTTTCCTAATGCCCCCAGTTCGAAACTATTTCACTTTCTCTCAATGGCACCCTCATCCTCCAACGCAAATAAGCGTTCCACTTAATCTTTGGCTGATATTTTTGGCAATTGTCGCTGCGATGAACTCAGTCGCTTGGACCTCCGCGAATAGTGCACCGGTACGATGGCGAGTGGTATTGCTCCCAATGTGTTTCGGCCTCGCTGTTTTGCTAGGACAGTCCGCATCATGGCTCTACCGAGAAACAGAGATATTTTGGCCTCCAAATCGAGTCATGGGTCGACACCCATGGCCGCAGTTGTACGTTGGCTACATGTACTGGTTCTGTTGGCAGGGTGTTTTCATCGTCGCAATTACCTCGTGCTGGCCTTTGCTGCTGGAGGCGATTAGGTATCGCTTGCGGCGAGGCGGATTTTTTTCAATCTTTTTTGAGCGACTATTGCGTCGTTGTCCAGATAGCTTAAGAATCGCGGAACCATCCGATGCAACGGAGCGGCGACGTGGGCGTTTTGGCAATGGCTGAGTCGACCCTCGCCGCCCGCTGATCGGTAACGTTCTGCCTTCAGACTCGATGTGGGCACTAACCCGCAGTGCGAGGTCTAGGCTAAGTCGCTTGGCGAGGCGGCTTTCTTGATCATCGGTGACATGTACCATTTTGCGGACGCTTTGCCCAATCTTGCCAAGTCGGCGCCGGTCAAAACGGCGCAGGGGACCAAATACAGCGTGATCGCGGTTGCGAACAGAACTCCGAATGCCAACGAGACCGCCATCGGAATCAAGAACTGCGCCTGAATGGATTTGTCCATCATCAAGGGACACAATCCGACGAAGGTTGTGATCGACGTCAAGAAGATCGGGCGAAACCGTTTCCCACCCGCTTCCAGCGCCGCGTCCATCAACGACACGCCCGTCGCCGTGCGCCGGTTGATGTAGTCGACCATCACCAACGTATCGTTGACCGCGATGCCCGCCAGCGCCAACATCCCGAATATCGAAAGGTACGACGGCGTCAGATCCAGCAAAATATGTCCGACCAAGGCACCGATGATCGCGAACGGTACTGCCAACAAAACGTAGATCGGCTGGATCAACGACTTCAGCGCGATCGCGAGCAGCCCGAACAGAGTCAGAAACAACAACGTCGAACCGATGATCGTTTGTCGTTTCGTTTTTTCCGCTTCGGCGACGTAACCGAGATACTGGTACGACAATCCGTTCTTGACGCACAGCGAAGTCAGCTTCGGCGCCATTTCTTTGGAGATGCCGATGACATCGACTGTTTCGTCGACCGGTTGAGCGCCCAACCGAATGATCTCCGCGCGATCGTTGCGCTCGATGTTGGAGGGTGCCTTTACCAGGTTGATTTCGGCGACGGTTTCCAGCGGCACTTCGGCGCCTCGCGGCGTACGAATCTTCAATCGATCGAGCGTGTGCAGCGACCGACGTGCCTCCAGTGGCAATCGAACCATCACACGAATGTCGTCGATGCCTCGTTGCAATCGCTGGGCCTCTTCGCCGAAGAACGCTTGCCGAATCTGGCTGGCCAACGCCGACTGGGTCAGCCCCAATTCGGCCGCGCGCGGTTTCAAACTGATTTCTAGTTCGTCTTGTCCCTCGGTGATGTTGGCCCATTGATCTTTCAACTCGCCGTAGCCGTCCAGCATCGTTTTGATCTCGCGGGCGACCTCGCGTTTTTCCGGTGACGAAGGTCCGCGGAGCTCGATGTTCAAGTCTTCGTCGTCATATTCGCTGTCGCGAACGATCGACGATTCCGATCGCGTTTCGAACCGCCGAGCCTCGGGGATCTCGCCCACCAACTCGCTCCAGCGGGTCGCCAAATCGCTGTTTTTCGGCCCCGGCACGGTGCGTTGTTCGGGCGGCATGACCTCGAATGCCATGTAGCCCATCGACTTATCGAATTCCGATCCGGGTCGGCGGGCACCGGACAAGCGGACGATGTTCTGCACCAACGATTTGCCCGTTCCCGGATCAACGTACTCATCAGCTAGTTGATTTAGCGCCGTTGAAATTCGATCCACATATCGCTCGGTGACTTCCAGCGGCGTGTCATCGGGTAAATCCAACATCGCGCTGATCTTGGTGTTGTCGACGCTGGGAAACGCGACAAAACCCATCCGACCGCCGACGCAGTAACCTGCCATCAATAGCGCTAGCGAGACGAACGCGGTGATCACGGCGTAACGATTTTTCACCGCCAAACCCAACGTCGGCTGATAGATCGCGACGATGAATCGTTCCAAGCCTGACGCGATCGCCGTTTGGAATCTGGCGAACAGACCGCGACCAGTTTTGCGGCGCAAATGTTTCAGGTGCGCCGGGAGAATCAGCTTCGATTCGATCAACGAGAACAACAACACGGGCGCGACAACGGGTGGGACTTGTCGGGCGTAATCGCCCCACGTTCCGTCGAAGAACATCAGCGGAAGGAATGCGACCATCGTTGTGAGCGCGCCGAAGGTGACCGGCGTTGCGACTTCGCGCGTGCCTTCCACAGCCGCCTCGAGCGGGTCGACGCCTTCCATGATTTTGGAGTACACGTTTTCGCCGGTGACGATCGCATCATCCACGACGATGCCCGTCACGATGATGAACCCGAACAGACTCATAACATTGGCGGTCAAGTCGAACCAGGGCATGAACAGTGCCGCGCCGGCAAAGCTGAACGGAATTCCGATCACGATCCAAAACGCGAGCATCGGTCGGATGAACAAGCCGAGGATCAGGAGCACGAAGCAGCCGCCTTGAAACAGCGACCAACCCAACGTGCTCAGCCGATGCCGAATCGCCAATGATTCGTCGTCCCAGATCTCCAGCTCGATGCCTTCGGGAAATCGCGTTTTCGCCGTACGAACATACTCGCGAACGTCGTTGGAAATCCCCAGCGCACTTTCACCGCCGACTCGCATCACTGGTACGAACAGCGCCGGCTTGCCGTTGAAGAACAGTTTCTGGTCGCCTTCGACGAAGCCGTCTCGAATCGTCGCAACTTCCCCGAGACGAATTTCCGAGCCGGCGGCGGATCGGATCGGGATGTTCTCGAATTCTTCCGCCGAGTAGGCTTGCCCGCGGGTGCGAACGATGAACGTGCCGCTGTCGCTGTCGATCGCGCCGGCGGGCAGATCCAGTGAGAAGCCGCGGATCGCGTCGGCCAGTTCTTGGAACGTCAGATTGTAGGCGAGCAGCTTTTCGACGTTCGCTTCGATCGAGACTTCTGATTCTTTATCGCCTTCGATGTCAACGCGGCTGATCCCTGGCATCTCCAGCAAGTCTTGCTGGACCCGCCGCGCGACGCGGCGCATGTCGTGCGGCGACAACTGGCCCATCACAGCGATTTGCAGGATATCGAAAAAGTTTGCCGATTCGGGAATCGTCACGCGCGGCGGTTCGGTCTCGGCGGGGAACGTCGTGATCGTATCGATCCGCGACTTGACATCGTCCATCAAGTTCCGCAGATCCTTGCCTCGCGAGGCTCGCAAAAAGAACCTTGCACCGCCGCGAAAACCGTCGGCGTTGAGCGAATCGATGCCGTCGACGCCTTCGAGTGCCGCTTCGACAGGGATCAGGATTGCGCGTTCGACATCCTTCGCCGTCCCGCCGCGATACTCCATGTCGATCATCACCGTGTTCCAGCTCAGCGCCGGCGTGACCTCCAGCGGCACGTGGTTGATTGCGACGTAACTGCCGGCGACGATAACTGCCACCATCAAGAAGTTCGCGGCGATCCCGTTGATCGTGAACCAGCGAATCACGGCGTCGCTTCCAGCTCAGGGGGCTGGCCGGCCAACGAAACGGGTGACGTGTCCTCGGGGATGATCTGCACCAAACTTCCCTCCGGTGCATATACTAGCATCGTGGTGGCGAGCAGCTCGCCGTCGTGGATCGGGCCGTTGCGAATGATGACGTTTTCGGCATCGGACCAAAGCGGATCGATCGTGAGAGTCCGCAGCGTCAACTTTTCTTGGTCGATCAAGTAGACTTGATCGAGTCGCCGAACCGAGTTGCGGGGAATCACGATCACGTCGCTGAGAGTCTCGCCACGAACGGTCGCAACCACGGGCTGGCCGATTCGCAGAATGCTGTGCTCAGAATGCAACGCGAACGGATCGTCGATGCGGGCGATCGCGAACAGTTCCAACGAATCCGGGTCCAACGTGCCTTCGGTGCGAACAATTTTCGCTTGCCAAATCGCGCCTGATGCGCCGTCGATGGCATCGCGAAGTTCGACTTCGACCGGCGCGTCGCCTTCCATTTCGGGCAACTTCAAATGCCGCAGCTCGCGACCGGCGATCGGCAAACGAACTTCCGCGTAATCGACTGCGAAGACATCGCCGAGCACGGTGCCGGGGCTGACCAATTGTCCAACACCGATCATTTTCATCGCGACGCGGCCGTCGAACGGCGCGTAAATTTTTGTTCGCGCCAGATCTCGGTCGGCTTGATCGATCGCCGACGCGGTGATCTCAACTTGTGACTTGGCTTGCATCAAAGCCGCCAGCGTTGAGTCGGACTCGGAAACCGATGCGCTGTTCCGTCGGGCGAGTTCTTCGATGCGATCGTGAGCGGTTTTGGCGAGCTCTAAATTTGAGTTGGCGAGTTGGTGTTGTTCGCGGGCGACGGCGAGCGCGGTTTGATAGTCGCGACTGTCCATTTCCAACAGCAAGTCGCCGGCCTTGAAAAACGACCCGACCTCGAACGCCGATTCGGTTTTCTGGATCGTTCCGGTGACTTCGGCGCTAATCGTGACCCGGTTGTGTGGGCCGACGATACCGTTGGTTTCGATTTTGACGGCGTATCGGCTCGCGTTGAGCGGCTGAACACGGCTCCGCAGCACTTGCTCCTGGGCCGGCTCGCTTATTTTCTTTTCCGGCTCGACGGACAAGGTCGCATAACCATAGACACCGGCGACCAGGATAACGGCGGGAATGAACAGTCGGACAAGGGCGTTGACCAAGAACTTCATGTCAAAACGTCGCCGAGGGGAGGAGGGTACGGGCGGGAGGCGGGGACGCAGCGAAGCCGCGCGGTACACTATTGTGATCCATTTAGTCCAAACGTCGAGGGTGAGTCCCCGATTCTTTGACAGGCTCCTGCGTCAAAATGACTGTACCCATGCGACTAGTGTTCTGCCTTCTATCGCTCGGATGGGGTGTCAGCCGATCGGTGGCGGTTGATCCGGTCGCGATCAGCCCGATTGCAATCATGCCTCGCCAGGCCGATCGCACGACCATGTGGTGGCAATCCGGGTTCCCGTCGCATGGGACGGATATTCCTTGGCACCGATGCGTGCAATCGGAAACTTACGGGTTCGTGCTCGATACGCAGTCGATGCAGATTCCGCACTTTGGGTCGCTCGACGGCGACAAAGATGTAAAGACTTTGCCCGCGGCCCAACTGAATCTTCGCATCGATGTCGGTGGCAAAGTTTATCGATGCACGGCCGGTGGGAAGTGGTCCACGCACGGCGGTCCGCGACTGATCGAGTCGGGACGATTCTTTCAACGTGCCGATGTCACCGATCTGGTTTTCGCGACGGACGATGGCGATCAACTCGGCGTCGACGCGCGATTCGAGACAGCGGCTTGGTCGGATCGTCTGGCGCTGATCTTGGCCGCTCGTCCGAATACCGCGCCGACCCAAACCGCGAAATCGCAAACAGCCTGGAAGTCGGCGACACTCGCGATCGAACTCCGCGGACCCAACGGACTGCTCTCGAACTCGATCAATTTGTCCGACGATGGTAAATCGGATGAGGGACGATGGAACGAAGTGTCGCTGGTCATTGATCCTGTTGCGTTCACAAAAGAAACTTTGACGAGCGAAGTGAACGTCGGCGTGGTTGATATCGCGAGCGGCCATGAACAACCGACCCAGTACGACGCGTCGCTCGGTTGGCATCGAATCAACTTAGACGGCGTCGCACCGATTCTGCCCGGCGACGTGTCCACTGATGCCGAAGCGAATCAGAATAACTCGATGGAGCGAATCAAACTCGTTCTGTCGAACCCGACTGATCGTGAACAGACCGCGCGGTTGATGTTCGAGAAGACGTCAAGCGGCATCCGGCAACCGATCGGATCGCCTGTCACGGGCGTCTCCGCGGTGCTTCGCGACACGAGCGGTCGGCCAACCGGCATCCCGGTTCAGCTCAGTAAAAATTGGCACACGGACGAGGCAGCCGGCGTGTATCGCGGACTTTGGTTTCATGGGATCTCGCGAGTTCCTCTACCGGCGGGCGCACGAGTCGAGTTGGAATTGTCGATCGTGTATGGACATTGGGGCGGCGTTCCCGCTGCCTCACACGCTCAACTTTGCCTGATCGGTTGGGGAAGCAATCAACGATGGGATCAGACCGCGTTGGGAGCTTGGGGCGAAAGCATTTGTTACGAGTCGGATCAGGTGCAAGCCGATTGTGGCATCACCGATGTGCGACCGATGATGGTCCGCGCGACAGACGATGCCAAGAAGTGGCGATGGACGTGCAACGTCGGCGGCGGCGACTGGTTTCGCATGTTCGATTCGAACGGCGATCGCATTCATCACGCGGCGATGAAGACAACCGAACACCGGCAAGGACCATGCTTCACCGAAGTGACGTTCGACGGTCGCTTCGGAACGAGCATCCAACATTCGTCGACGGTCAGTCTGGCACGAACCGACGACATCGTTCGCGCGACGTACCGATTGCGAATGTCAGTCACCGAAGCGACGGACTTCGCGAGGCTGGTGATCTTTCAAGTCGGCGCCGATACCTACAGCTACACCGGCGAACGAAAGATGGCGATCGGCGACGAGACGGGGTTGATAAAAGAATGGTCGACACAGTGGGGCGGTAATACTTATCGAACGCAGCCGTTTGCCTGCACCGGACGCGTGCCATGGATGTCGCTGCACGACGGCGTGTCGCGTTCGGATAAAGGCGAACAGGAAGCGTGGGCGAATCGCGGGCTGGTGATTCGATCGTGGCGCGCGCGTCTGGGCGGTCGGGACGCGGCGCCGTGGGTTGCGGAACGCGGAGTGCGAGCGCGCGGGCATGACTCGTCAACGCTCGACATCCTTCCACCGCCGGCGACCACGCGGTTGCAACCAGGTGATTTCGTCGACGCCACGATCGAGCACATCGTCATGCCACAATATGCTCGCCAGTACTACGGACCTGACCAGGCACTTCGATCGGCGCTGAAGCAACATGAAAACTCGTGGCCGATGATCTTTCGCGAAGCGACCAAGAATGATCGCCAGGTTCAGGCATCGCTCGGAAATCTGCAACATACGCATCCCGATGTTCGCATTGAAACGGTCGATGATGAAGCGAAGTTGACGCTTGCGGGTGGTCTTGGTTATGTCCCGATCACGTTCACCGGATTGAGTTCGCCAACGGACAATGAGCTATTCGTCGACGGTCGATTGCTCGATCAGAGCGTGCATGGCAACGATTTTTGGCAAACTGACTACGACGGTCTGACCAAACTTTGGAGTCGGACCTACAATCTGAATTCCGCAAACGAGGGAACACAAATCATCGAGCTACGACGACCGTTGTTTTGACTCAGAGAGAACGAAGAGAACCACGAATGTCGAATGTTCCGAAACATGGTGACGAACTTGTTCCGGGCTACAAACTGGTTCGACGGTTGGGTGCTGGATCGTCGGGTGAAGTTTGGGTAGCTCGCGCGTCGGGCGGCGTGACGGTGGCGATCAAGATCGTGTCGAATCTTCAGTCCGTCGTCAGCACCCGTGAGCTGATCGCGCTAAGAGTGGTTCACCGGGTCAAGCACCCGAATCTTTGCCCCATCTTCGGCGTTTGGTTCCTTGATCGCAGCGGTCGGCTGCTGAGCACCGAAGACACCGACGCAATTCTCGAGGACGAATCGCAGCGATACGAAACGATCTACAAAGATTCGACGATCGACTTGCCGATCGGCGAACTGGATCCGGCTAAGAATCAAGCGGTGCCGGCGCAGATGGTGATCGCGATGGGCCTGGGCGACTGCACGCTGTTCGATCGAATGAATGAAGTTCGATTCGAGAACGGGTTGTCGAAGTGCGGTGAGACGGAGGCGTGTGAGCCGGGCGGTATCGATTCCAAAGAGCTGCTGGCGTATTTGACGGCGGCAGCGTCCGCGATCGACGAGTTGAATCTCAAACACAAGATCTTTCATTGCGATTTGAAGCCGCAAAACATACTGCTGGTTGGCGGTCAGGCCCAGGTTTGCGATTTCGGACTCGCGCGGCAAGTTTTCAATGTTCGCATGACGTCGATCGCGTTCGGCACGCCAGCTTATGGCGCGCCGGAAATGTTGTTCGAACGAACGTACAGCAAGACGCTTGATCAGTATTCGCTGGCCGTCACCTACTATCACTTGCGAACCGCGCGATTGCCGTTTCAGACGCTCACGCATTCGGCGATCTTGCGCGACAAGGCGAGCGGGCACTTGGATCTGTCGTTTGTCCCGGAACGTGAACGAGCCGTGCTCGAGAAAGCAACATTGATCAATGCCGACAACCGATACGCGAGCTGCCAAGCATTTGTAACGGCGCTGGGTCAGTCGCTTGGCGATGCGCCCCTCGGCCGGCCCAATCGTGGCTCACGCGCTGAGCGTTCCGGAACAGGTAGATCGCAACGATCGCTTGCCAAAGTTTTCGCGATTCTGGCGACGCTGGCGATCTTGATCGGTGGCGCGTTCGTTTGGCAAACGATCCTTCGCAAGGGTCCGCTGTCCAAGATGCGGTTGCCAGACGCCAGCGTCGACGTGGTTCCCGAGATCGAAATAACGGAACTTGAACCGGAGATAACGGAACCTGAGATACTGGAACCGGAGCCGACTCAGATCGAGCCGATGGAACCTGAGCCGATGGAACCTGAGCCGATTCAGCCAGAGCCGACGCAGCCCGAGCCGACGCAGCCCGTGCCGACGCAGCCCGAGCCCGAGCCGCCCGCGCCGGTTGACCTCAAGAAAGAAATCGCTTCGTTGATCGGCGATATCGAACAGATCGTGGCCCGCGCGGACTCGCCCGACAACAAACTCGCGCGAGGCTTTACGGACAATCTTCGCAGCGCGCTGGAACTATCGCGTCGTTTGAAGTCGGAGGCTGATCCGAACGATCGATCGCTGGCCGGTCGTATCGCGCTGGCACAGTTGTCGATCGGTACGCAACTGATGGAAACCGATCGTGGCGCTTTCCCGTCTCAGCCGGTCGCGATGGTTCGATCGTTGTTCGCCGGTGATAGTTACGCTCATGAACCCGCCAGTTTCGCGGCAGCGTCGGCGCTGGTTGCGAGTTGGCAATCGCTGTACCGGGATCCGAAGTGGAACGAACGGCTCGCCGATGACGACATGCTGCGTGCCGTTCGCGTCGCCGGCGATGACGCAGCCAAACAGAGTGCGCTGAATCCCGATCTGGGAATGTATCTGACTGAGTTGCTGCAGCGTCGATACCGACAAAGCGATAGTCATGTTTACGACGCGTCGGTCGCCTGGGTTTCGCGTCGAATGATGGGTGAGCGACCGTGGTCCGACATCGCGTCGGCGTCGTTGTGGTTGGTGGCCGAGCCCAGTACGCTGACCCTCGATCCGATTCCGACGCGCGTGCCAAGCAGTCTGCCTACTTCGTTGCGAGGAACATTTCTGCTCGGGACCGGCTTGAACGCGTTCCAGCGAGGCGACTATCGATCGTCGTTTCAATGTTGGCAGTCGGTCGCCACGGACGTCGCGATGATGCGCGCGACCGCGGCCGACGATCGACATCGGGTTGCGTCATTGCTGTTGGACTGGTTGATCGAAGCGTCCGGCGTGTCCGACACGGATACTTCGCGAGTTCGTTATGCGTCGAATGTGGACAGTGCAAGTGGCGTGCTCGATGTCATCAGCGAGCTGGGAAAGGGTGAACGTCAAATCAATTCGAAACTGCGACAAGAGAATTTTCTGTTCGCGATTGCTTCGGAAGACTACGTGTCGGCAGCAAAACTGCTCCGCGATTTCGAGATCACTGGCGGCAAGATTGAAACATCGTCGCCTCAGTTCGGCCGCGCCGTTTTCGATCTGTCGAACCTCGCCATATTGACGGGCACACTCAACACGACCAGCGAGGAATTCACGTCTTGGCCGGCACGATTGATCCTGGGATGCCTGGCTCAGTCGCCGCCCGAACCGTTTCCCGTCGATGGTACGAAGCAGAAATCGGTCGAGCCCGACGGACAATTGTTTTCGCGATGCTTTCGCCCCGCCATGGTCGCGTTCAAACCAGCGAATTGGAAGTTCCCGCTCGATCGGGCATCGTTGCCCATCGGTTTGGACGAAGCATTCGCCGCCAGATTTTGTGAGACGTTTGTTTCGCTGGGCTCCGATCGCCTGAGCCGACGCAGCTATGACACCGTTACGGATTGGCTGGATGATGTCGAGTTTGCGGCCGCGTTTGCCGGCAGCCGATCGGGAGAACGGAATCGGCGATCCGAATTGTTTCGCGAAGCTGCGATCAGTCATCTGCGTAACTACTACGAAGGGCAATCGAATTCGCCGCCCTCGGTCGTGCTGGCGCGTCTCGAAAGGTATCGGGGCGAGGCGAAGCGGTTGGGGTCCACGCCGCGCTGCGTCATGATCGACGGATTGATTGCAAACGAACGAGCCAATTCGCTGACCGATCTCTCTTCGTCGGCATCGGCATTCGACGAATCGATTGCCGCACTTGACAGCTTGATTGATTTTGATGGTCCAGCGCCGACGGATAGCGATCTTGCGATGGCGCTCAACTATCGGGCCAGGGCAGTGGCGGACAAGGCGTCGATGTTGGAATTCGGTGACGCTTCGCCGCTGTTCGACAAATCGCTGGCCGACGCGCGTCGCGCGGTCGGTATTGCCGCCGACACGGCGGTTCGAGAAGAGTCCCTGGCGATACTCGGCAAAGCGTGCATCCTGTCGGCCCATCGCGGGTACAAGGTCGATCTAAACAATGCGTTCAACCTGATCGATGAAGCGGTGCGATCGATCGACGAAGCGATCGCGATGCGCCGATCCGATTCGCTCGACTACACCAATCTGGCGCTGTTGAAGCTGCAAGCGATTTGGGTGGACACGCTGGTCAGTTTGGGTGACCCCAGGTTCACGCAAGCCGAACGGGCGGCAAGGGACTGGATGAACGAAATCAGTGCGGGGTCGACGGAGACGCCGCCGAGTTTAACGATCCGCGCGGACTCGTATCGAATTCGATGTGATTGGCATTTCAAAGCGGCCGGCATCTCGGATCAGACCGGCGGTAGGCCGCTCGCGATGGCGCATGTCCAACGCGGCTTTGACTTGGCGACGAAGAACATCGAACCCACCAATCCGATCGCGCACCTGGTCACGCTCGCGTACGTGGACATGCGAGGTCGCGAACTCGAACGGACGCTCAGCAAGCCGCTGCTATTGGAACTCAGGCGAGCGCTCAAACAGATTGAAAGTCCATCGCCACGAATTCGCGTCCAACAAGATCGCTATCTGAACCTACTCGAGAAAATGGAATCTTACGTTCGTTAATCGGCGTGGGCCATGCATGGTGAAGCGAGACCTGGCATCCCGCAGACCACCGTAGGGATCAAATGATCTAGCAGCTATTTTTTTTCAGAAACTGGGGCAAAGGTTGCGGCGATCTTTTTGAACTTGGGCATGTAGGCGTCCCAGACACCAGGGTCCGCCATTGCCGTCAAAACCAGGATGTCGGTGCCCTTGGTAGTGATGAAGTCGATCTTGACCAGCTTGTCGCCATCGTCTCGTGGCGATTTCGGCGTGATCGCCATCCAGACCATTGGAACTTTCGTGTCCTCGACTGTACCTTCACCAATCAACTTGAATCGACCGGTGTCGCTCTTTTGCCGACGCAGCACTTCCGACACGCTGTAGGCGCGACCGGCGGGGTGACGAAGAACACGAATGTTCTCAGAGAACGTATCGTTTTCGTCGTCCTTCGGAGCCCGAACCGTGAAAATCGTCTTCGCTTCGTCGATGACTTCCCAATCATCGGGTACGACGAGCACGTACTCATCCGATCGGAGCGTGACATCGTCGGCTTGACTCGTATTCATCGGCGCAATCGAAAGCGAAAAAACAACGATCGTAAAAATGCCTCGTTTCAAGAGTTCACGCCTTCAGCAACAGAGTAGAACGATTGTCTGAATCGTTCGGGGGTTATTCTGCTAAAACGATTGGGACAATCGTTCTACAATTTAGACGATACCATCAGTCGCTGCCACTCGATCCACTGAGTCGACACGAGCTCGGGAGCAGTGTCTTGTGCGCGTACTGCCAGCTCCACCTTGTCGACAAAGACGTACGGGTCGGGATATCGGTCGGGATCGTCGATTGCCATCTGGTCCATTGCCGCGTGCCTGCCGACTCGGCGGAACCAGTATTTGGCGTTCGAGAAATCGCCTTCGCGGCGGTGCATGATCCCGTGCCAAAACGATCCGGCGGCCGACTCGTCATCTTGGCTGATCCGGTGGCTGCGGTCCAAGTTGCCCGCCAATAACCACAGTCCCGCCATCCATCGCGATCGTGTGCCCGGAGTAACGTCATCGCCGGTGAACAGACTCGAATCCTTGTTCAGCAACGTCGTCAAAGCGACATCGCTCGGCCCCGCACCCAATCCGGGCAGCTTCGCCTGCTCAATCGCCTCGGTAAGCTCGCGCGAAAGCGAATCTGTCAGCGTTCGGAAGGGAGCAATCAGGTCAGGCATGAATCATGATTCGGTAGAGGGAGCGAGCTGCGAAGCGGTCGATTCTCCGCGAACGGAGTCGCAGAGGCACTATGGAGAACCGCCGAGCATTACTTGGACGCGGTTTTCGATCTCGGTTGTGATCGTGCTTGTTTGCCCTTTGATCTTTTTGTCGCCGATGACTTCGACCGCTTCGCCGAATCGGACGCTGGCTTCTCGCCTGGCCTTGATCGAGGCCGTGAATTTCTGCAACACGTCTTCCTCGAACTTGTCGATCGTTTCCGCCATCCGCTCGATCGACGGTTTGTCGACGACGTAGTCGCCCGGATAACTGAACGACTGAACGACCAAGAACAAATCTTCCAAGTCGTCTTCGAGTATTGTTTTCGCTTCGGCAGTGATACCTTCGGCCGACAGTTTTTCGATGATGGCCTTGCGCGCCGACTTCACCCGTTCGGGAATCGATCGATCGCCGCCGGGCAGTGCGTGCCGAGCTTCCACGCCGTCGAGTATGAAGTCGCCGAGAAAACGAATGCGATCCGGCAATCGTCCGCTCCTCGTCTCGCCCAAATACTCCAACTCCTTCACCGCCAACAGGGCTTCGGCGAATCGGTAGATCCGTTCCTCCAGCGGCCGCGCGGTCTGTCGACGCCACAGGATTGCTTCTTCGAGTTGCCCCATCGTCTCGACGAGCGACGGTTTGGGGTCGTCGACGAAGCGATAGGCGATCGCACAGGGGATACAGACGATCGGGCGAGTCGATTTGCGGGCGGCGGTGACGGCGATTGCGGCCGCTCCTTCGCGAAACGGTGTAACGCGATCGTTGCAGTGATAGATCTCACCTTCGGGGAAGATCACCAGCGGCTGCGGCTTGTCTTGCAACAGTCCGGTGGCCAGCTTGAACGCGCCGATGTCGTTGGCTTCGCGATCGACACTGAAGCAACCGTGCTTGCGCAGCAGCCAGCGCACGAGCTTCGACTTGTCATGAAAGACATGCCACGTTGCCATCAAATGCAGCGGAGTGCCGATCCGATCGGCGGCTGAATAGATGACGTAGGGATCGGCGTGCGAGGAATGGTTGGGCATGATCATCACGCCATGGCCGGCATCGAGATGCTGGCGAACGATGCCTTCGCCGCTGACGTTGATCGTCGCGATGCGAACTTCACGATCGCATTGTCGCTCGCGCATCAAGCGCAGCCAATGAACGATCGAGGGACTCAGCGCCGGCGTCCAGACCTGCGGCGCGAACTGCATTCGATATCGATTCATGATGTTTTCCGTGGCGGTTCACCTGTGGCTCCGCGACTCCGTTCGCGGAGAGTATCTAGATCTGCATATTCTCCGCGA
>JBGSLZ010000074.1:0-72032 GCA_041740415.1 Rubripirellula sp. | reverse complement strand
CCATCGAAGCCATCCTGGCAGAAGCGGCGAGCGACTTGCCTGCGGCCAGCCATCGCCTGAGTTCAAGAACTTGTCCATCCGTGGGCATCGCCATCTCCTTAGAAAGCAGGAGATGTGATGATGCAAGTAAACCCCAAGCTGAGGAATTCTAATTGTCGCTGGCCTGGGAAACGCACAGCCGTGAAACCCAGAACCAATTCAACTCAACAGGGGAAATCTAATTGTCGCGGATAGGGAAAACCAATTGTCGCTAGACAAACGCCAGTCTTTACGAACTTTGACGTGCTCGCTGTCTTGAAAGGTACCTACGATGAACCTACCTTCGAGATTTGCCACTACAAATACCCTGCATTCGGACGACGAATTGCAAATGGGCCCTTGCTCGCGTGGTTCGACACCGAGCCACATCGCAGCGTCAGCGGACACGGATTTGCTGGAATTGGAAACGCTGCAAACGACTACATGATATTCCTTAAACGCGACGATTCTGGTCGATGGACTTTTGTCGGTGGGCAATACGACGCGGAGCTTTCGGTTCGACAAATCATCGCTCCGTTGCCCTCTACGCGGCTTGAATAGCGACCGTCCCATAAGGTGGGTAACCATCCCGTCGCTTTACGCTTGCTTGTCAAGCGCCAGTGACGATTAGCGGCAAGCGAGCCGATTTATCGAGCTCGCGTTAAGCCGCGATGCTCGTGAAACGGTTGACCCGCAGAGTTGACTTTCCCCTTTAGTCGCGCAACTTTCAGTTGTTTTTCATTTCCTTCGTTGACACTTCGCTGATTCGTTCTTCCGACTCACTCCTCGAACCGAATCCTGCACTGGCTAAGTTCGCATTTAGTCTCTTCAAAGGGGAGTTCCGATGATCTTTCTCGTTGGCCATGTCGCAGGAAAAAGGCGACCGGTCTGACGGGACTCTGCTGCTTCGCCCACCTACAGTGACGGACGCTAAATCAGTCCGGGATACCCAGCGGCCCCGTCGCCTCGATGTCGGCAAGTTGCTCGTCGCGTTTCTTTAGGTTTGCGTCTTTACGGTTGGTCCACGAAACCACCATCTCACGGGCAACACTTGTTTCCAACTCCGGTTCGTCCGCGTACTGACGCAAAACTTTAAGCGACTGCACCGGTGGACGCGAAGACCGGTCCATCCGTTCATCGATGCCATCCAGATGGATGAAAAACGGTGACCGATGGTGCCCGTGCTCGATCACCGTCGGCAACGCCGGCCGCATGATCAGGCTCATCGACAACACTGAATCGTCTTGTTCGGACTTCGTCACGGAGAAGATCGCGGCAGCCAACAGCAACTTTCCATCGGTGCGATTTCGCCAGGGTACTCAAACTCGAATGCTGGCTGGGCAGTAAGTTCGGATGCGATTGACTTGAGGTTCGTCTTGATGTTGTAGCGATTGCACACTGTTCGACCTCACTTCATGTTCACCCATCGGTAACCGTTGTGCATCCGCACATCGAGGATCTTCACCCTCAGCAACCAGCGCCCACGCCGAAACGTGACCATTGTCCGTGTTCGGCTAACAGGCTCGTCAAATTCTAGCCGCTTCGTGGTCGTCCACGACCGCCAGTTGTCCCGATCCACCACTTTAGCGACCCCGCCCATCGTGCCGCGATCCACTGCGAACTTCTGCATTCCGATCCTCCCTGATTGCGTTGGCGGCAGTGTAGGTTCGGTCAATGACACGTTTGGTCAGCTGACTCGACGGGGTTTTCACCCCACTGCCGGGCACGACGTAGCGAAGGTGTGAGTGATAGACCAGCGGATCACAACCACAAGTGTGCAGGACGCCAAAGAAGCCAAGTTGGCAGCCTGGTAGCGACTTTGTAGCCGCGCCTACATCACCGATGCTTTGGCTACTGGCATCGAACATACTTCGATAGCCTTCGCGCCGGCAGTCTTCAGTGCTGGCTGGTAACGCAGATCCCAGTTCACTGGGGACCGTGTTGGAGACCAGGAAGTGATGTACCGGCATCAAGCGAGAACGCTGTTTTTCGATCCGAACTTGCTTCTTCTCGTGCCCGCAAGCCGGGCAGTGACGATCGCCATAGCTTCCCCTGACCCAGTGGTGACGACCAGAGCTATCGCAGCGACAATGCACTTCGCCAAGTGCACCGGTGCGGCAACGGGTGATCGCCGGGATGACTTACTGCGATCTTTCAAAAACTTGCCCGGACTCGCCGGACCATGCACGCGAAATTCGTCGGCAGCAGTCAGCACAGCGCATTGTTTCGGCGAGATATCTTTTCGATCACTTCTCGTGTGCCCGTTTCGACCGTCTTGGTGAGTTGCAAGCACACCAGCGTGTTGGCCGGACAGAGTCTGACGCATGGGGAAAATGGCTTGGCACGGTTTTCGTGACAAGCCACTAACCGGTGAACCGTGACTGAGTGAATGGCTGTTCGCTATCGCTCTAATAGCAGCCAAATTAAATGGCTCGTCTCTTTAGACACTTGGGTATCGAAAAAGGTTCCGCGGTACCATCGCCGAGTCTCTCAAGCGTGGGCTATGAGGCCACGTCGAAGCCGTTCCAAATTCTAAATCGATTTCGCATCGCTTCGATTGTTCGTTGTCGATGACATCGCCGGCGACGCAGTGCATTCAAGTCCCTGCGGCATGGACGATTCTGAGTGACCTGCCGGCGATGATGCCAAGTGCGTATTGTTGCCGGGGTCATCCAAGGCGTCCCGTAGCAACGGCAGTTCTGCGTTCGCGTGGTCCCATTCGCGGTCCCATGAGCCGGTCCACTTCGTTTCGCTCGGCAAAACACGTTGTTTTTGAGCGACGTTCGAGTCCCTCAGCGCCCACTGGCCGGTCATCTATGACCGGCCTGAGTCGATAAAAGACGTGGTTTTCGCCATTTTTTGGCAATCTTGATCCGGCTGGACGAAACCAGATTGGATCTGATTTGGTCCCTTATGTGGTCCCATTGCTGGGGATTGGGCCACGTTTCTAACGATTCCGACTGTCGCCGCACGACGTCGCGCTTCCGCTGTAGAAATAGCGTAGAACTCCCAGATCACCGATGGCGAGTTTCCCACCCTGTCAGCCACATCCGCCACCGCGTGTCCTGCCGCAAGCAGGTCGGTGATTGCAGACTTCCTGCCGTTGCTGAACACGTTTGGCCAAGGCTGGATCTTGGCCCGCTTCAAAACCTTCAGCGTAACGGATCGGATGGCCGCATCACTTTCGTCTACGAATCTTGAGAACACGGGATCTGAAAGCCGTGTCTCGACTCCGGGCTTGACAATGCTTGCCAGATCTTCCAAGTACGGTCTAAGCACTGGAAGGATCGGAGCGGTGCGAATACCACGGTCAACATGATGTTCAGTTTTCGTCGCGGTGATCTTCAAATAAGGATCGTGGGGGCTTAAATCCACGTCCGCCCAAGTCAGCGTGCGAATCTCGCTTGGAATTCGCAACCCGTGATAGCGGTTCAGAGCAAGCACCGCCCGCATTGTCGCATCGGGTGCGAAGTCGATTACGCGGCTGAACGTCGGATCGGGATAGGGCCCGGATTGCTCCGGGACCCTCCCGCACCACCTAGCATGCGGATCCGCACTAGGCGTTTCGTCTTAGCGGAGCAAGCTCGTTCCATCTCTCTTCGAGGCTAACCAGTCCGTTGACTTTGAGCCATGCGTTCGACAACGCACGTTGCACTCCGGACGTCATTGAAAGACGCCAGACTGCTTTGCGACCGTTGCCGAACGCCATCGCATCGTCGTGCGAAATTCCGATTGCTTTCAACTTTCGTATCCGGGTGCGCGGCAAGCGCCAAGATTTCCAGTAACAAGCGCGGACGCGGCGGCGAAGCCACTTGTCCAAGCTCGTGAAAGCACTCTTTCGCTGTTCCAATGCAAAGTAGCCGATCCAACCACGTGCGTACTGAGTGAACTCCGCCATCCGACGTGCCATCGAGCGACCACCCTTGCGGGCAAGCAGCTCGCTGGCTCGTTGTTTGAAATGGCGAAGTTTCTTTTCACTCACACAGACTTTGCCGCCATAGCCACGAATATCGTAGCCCACGAACTCCACTGAGTCCGCTCGGCGGACGCAGCTCTTCTCGCGGTTGACGATCAATTTGAGTGTACGCTGCAAGTAACGCTCAACCGATCTGAAGACGCGGTGAGCGGCCGCTTCGGACTTCACAAAAATGATGAAGTCGTCGGCGTAACGAACGAATGGCAGACCGCGAGCTCGGAGGTTACTTTAGCTACTCCAACCTAGACCGAAAACACTCGAGTCTTGGTTACCAAACGCCTACCCAATTTGAATCCACACACCAAGACCAAAACTAAGCCCCAGTCGCGCCCGGAAACCGGTCACCACCTCACTCCAGTCGTGGGCCAACAAATTTAACTTCGCAGTTGCTTCAGGTAACCATCTTGAAAATTCTTTGTTTCAGCGATCTGCATCGTGATCGTGACGCGGCAGCCAGGTTGGTCGAAGCGTCTCGTGAAGTCGACGTGGTGATCGGCGCTGGCGACTTTGCCAATCGCCATCAAGGGCTTGAAGACACGTTGAATGTTTTGCGAGCGATCGAGATACCGGCAGTGCTCGTTCCCGGTAACGGCGAAACCGTCGATGATCTACGCGAAGCGGCGAAGTGTTGGCAATCTGCGGTCGTGCTTCATGGCTCGGGTCTATCGATCCAAGGTTTCGAGTTTTGGGGCGTGGGCGGTGGAATCCCGGTGACGCCGTTCGGTGACTGGAGCTACGACTTTGATGAGGAAGATGCCGAATTGATGTTGAGCGGATGTCCGCGCGGCGGAATATTGGTCGTCCATTCACCGCCGCTGGACACTGTCGACCATGATACCAGTGCTCGAATTCGCGGCAGCCGATCGATTCGCAAAGCCGTCGACAGCCGGCAGCCCAGATTGGTCGTCTGTGGTCACATCCACAGCGACTGGGGGAAGCAAATCATGTTGGGGAATACGTTGATCTTGAATGCTGGTCCGCTCGGCACGATTATCGACATTGACGATCCAGTTCCGTGAGACTGCAGTTACTTGACTCGAAAAGTAGGTTGGAGACCCTTCCTTTTCTTAGCTCAATTGATCGAATTTCAACTGCCCATCGAACCAAACTCGAAACCGACGGATGATCAAGCCAGGGCGGAACAGTATCTCGATTCGGATCGCCGTCTCAGCAGAATCGATGTGGCTTGGCAGTTTGAATTCGATCTTCCGCGAAAGGTTCAGCCAGCTCACTTTGGTCCAAACCAGTATGTCGTTGATCCAGATTCGCTGGACAAACCACCACCCAGAATAGCTGAATCGGCAAGGAAACGGCGTTCGCAATTCGATCACACGGTACAGAAAGCTTGACCGAATCAGTCGCGCGTCGCCGCAGACTGCGACTTCGTTGCCAATCGGTGCCGTCGGAGCAAAAGGGTTCTGTTGCACAGCATCCGTCCAAAGAGGGCTGATATCGGTCGGCACGAACGGCTATTGCGTCACTTTACCGACAGAGTGGTTGTACGTCGCGAAACTGGGGCGAGTAATTCGCAGCTAATCCAACTAATAATACCGGCAAACCCGTTGTAATCCGACTCAGCTTCACATAATATCATCGCTGCTGCTTGCCCATTTTCACATCCGCAAGCGGCTCGTCTGGCATTGTCCGGCCGCAAGTTCCGCAATTGAGGTAACACCATGAAGCGTTTGTTCGCGATGTTTTCCCTGTTAGTGATCGGGTCATTCGTTTCGTCGTTCGCGATGGCCGCTGACGAATCTGCGCTGGAAATTGTCAATCATTTGACCGTGAATCAGTGGGTCCGAGCGAACAGCAGCGGTGAACTCACGGGTCGGGTATTTCTACCCTCCGAGGGTGGCCAAGCAAAGGCGCTCGCAAAAGTCACTGTTGCTGTGAAGGCTCACAACGGTGAAGTCGTCCGAGTGGTCACAGACGAAAAGGGCATTTTCAAAATCAGTGGCATTACAAGCGGCGTCTATGCGTTGACCGCTCGCGCCGACGGCATGTTCGCGTGTTGTGCAATGCACATTGTTGATTCCTCGGTTTCGGCAGATGTCGAGTTGCCCACGGAAGCAGAGATTGCGGTTGCCAATGTTGATTACACCGTGGTGAATACCGCGTTGATTCGTTACCTGCCGGTCAGCGGAACTCGCAGTGATGCGTCGATCGCGGATGCCGATCTCGTTCAGTTGAAAGATCGCATTAGCAGCCAGGATCTGTTTCGTGTCATTCAAACCGATGGCGGTATGAAAGGCCGAATTCACGTCGCGGGTGCCAAACGGAATGTCTTGTCGGATGCGCAGTTGACGAATGTGTTCCTGTTCAAAGGCGGGATGGAAATCGACCGCACTTTGACGGATGAACAAGGCCACTTCAATTTCGTTAACATAGCGGCTGGTAACTACTCGGTAATGGCAATTGGTCCTGATGGGATCGGATTGATTGGCTTTGAGTTGGTTACGCGTGAGGCCGCGACTGCGTCTGCCTCTCGTGTCGGCGCCGATGGAATTCAGTTGGTTGGATTCGGACATCACTTTGGACATGGCCAGTGCTGTTGCGAAGAGTTCGCGATCCAAGTTGCGCCGTGTCCCGAAGTTGTGACCTGCGTTGAAGAGGTGCAGGTTGTCGAGGAAGTCATTGTGTCGGAATCGATTGTCGATGCCGGCTGCGGATGTGGTGTCCCCGGTGAAGTGCTTGAGGGCGAGGTCGTGATGGACGGCTTCGGTACACCTTTGGCTGGCGGGGGTTACGTTTCCGGTGGTGGCTACGGCGGTGGCGGTGGATACGGCGGCGGCGGCGGCGGTTTTGGAGGTGGTGGCTTCGGCGGAATCGGCGGTTTGGCTGCGTTGGGAGCCTTAGGTGCAGTGTTCGCCGTTACTCAGGACGATGACAACAATGCGATCGTTGCGCCATTTGTTCCTAGTACCAATCAACCGAACTAGGCAGCGAGAAAACTCGCGTGATCGAACGAGCCGCGCCCTTCGGGTTAGCGGCTTTTTTCGTTGTTTGGCGGCAGGTAAACTCGGTTCTTCGACTTCCCACTTTCGGATAATGAATTGCAACTCCCGTGTTCCATCATGTTCGGCGATTTTCCTGATATGCTGGCATCGCGATGAGCATGCGAAAGATTCAGTTGCGATCCAATCACGAGGCAGGCCAATCAAGAGGCAGGCCAATCAAGAGGCAGGAATGAGTACTTTGGAATCTTCGATCAGTGGTGAAGTTGCTAAGAAAGCAGCCGAGGCAAAAGACCGTCTCAACGAACACACACTCAAAACTGTGCATTGGCATTTCAGCGCCGAAACGGGAAGTCCGTTTTGGCTGGCAAAAATGGCCGAGCTCAAGTTCAATCCTCTGACGGATGTGAAGGGCTTCGACGACCTAAAGAAGTTTCCCCTGTTCGAGGACGATTGGTTGCGTGGCGGACCGCTGAGTCGTTGGGTACCCAAGGGCCACGCGGGTAAACCGACATACGTTTTTGAGACCGGAGGTACGACCGGCATCCCGAAGAGCCGCGTGGTGATCGAAGATCACTGGACGGACTACGAGTTGTTCAGCGACACGTTACCGGATAAGTATTTCCCACGCGGATCGAACTGGTTGATGCTCGGCCCCAGTGGTCCGCGACGGCTGCGTTTGGCCGTTGAACACTTGGCGCAATACCGAGGCGGAATTTGTTTCTGCATCGACTTGGACCCGCGCTGGGTTGTGAAGCTGATCAAGAAAGGTTGGATGGAACATCTCGAGGAATACAAAAAGCATTGCATCGATCAAGCGGTCACGGTGTTGACGGCCGGTCACGATGTGAAGTGCATGTTTGCGACGCCAAAATTGCTTGAATCGCTTGGCGAAGCACTCGATGAGCGCGGTACCAGTTTGCAGGAGTTGGGAATTACCGGGATCTTTTCCGGTGGCACCGAGTTCACGCCTCAGTGGACCCGATTTTGCGTTGAAGAGATGCTTGGTGGCCCGGCGGACGAGGGCGGGATTTACATGACGCCGACCTACGGAAATACGTTGATGGGCTTGGCGTGCAGTAAGCCGATTTCGGCGGCCGATGGATACAAGATTTCGTATTACGCTCCGCAGCCTCGTGCGGTTACAGAAGTGGTGTCGTTTGACAATTACGACCAGCCCGTCGATATCGGGGCAACCGGACGTGTCAAACTTTACACGTTAACCGATGAATTTTTCGTACCGGGGTTCATGGAACGGGACGAAGGCGAGCGAGAGGCACCCTTTGATTTGTATCCATGGGAAGGGGTCAGCGGGGTGCGACCATTTCACGAACTCGCCGGTGCGACAACCGTTGGTGTGTACTAGAGATTCGTCCATTGGTTCGATCCTGGATTGGTTGAACGCGCAGCCGGAGGCGCCGGCTGAGATTTTTTGACAGCACCCACGCCGGCGCCTCCGGTTGGGCGAACAACCAATTCGATAACCAATTGACATGATTACTCTGAGTCCGCTCCGTTGGGGCAAGCCATACGAGTCACTCGATTTCACCAATGTCGTTCACTTTGACACCGGTGAGCCGATTGCAAAAATTGGAAACGTCGGCGGTGGTGTCGTCGGGCGCGACATGCGGAATGCGCATTTGGCCCGCGAAGCATTGTTGCAATTGTCCACGGATGATTTGTTGCAGAAGTGCAAGCAGGCTGCGGTGTTGTTCGAGTCATCCGATTTGCAGGTCGGCGATTCACAGCAGTCGGTCGACGATTTTGTCCACCAACAATCGGCGAGCACCGGACTTCCCGAGCACATGTGTCGATCGAACATGGCGAAGAACAGCTTCGTGCTCAGCCACATGGACCAAATTCTGAATTGTCTGACTCGCGGATTGGATCTGTCGATTCTGTCTCGCGGATACGGCGAGGAAAGCAGAGGCGTCGTGGTCAGCTATCAAGCGCAGACGCCGATTCTCGGTGCGGTATTGCCGAACAATTCTCCAGGCGTTCATACGTTGTGGCTGCCGGCGATCCCGCTGCAGATCGGATTGGCGCTCAAGCCGGGTTCGCAAGAACCGTGGACTCCGTATCGAATGGTATCGGCGTTCATCGCGGCAGGCGTGCCGTCCGAGGCATTCGGGCTCTATCCCGGAGGCCATGACGCGGGCGGCGCGATTATGACCAAGGCGCCACGAAGCATGATCTTTGGTAGCGCTCAAACGGTTGCCCAGCACGCGGGAAATCCTCGCGTGCAGGCTCACGGTCCGGGCTTCTCGAAGATCTTGATCGGCGATGATGTTGTTGATGATTGGGAATGTTTCCTCGACATCATGGTCGAAAGTGTGCTCAGCAATTCCGGCCGAAGCTGCATCAACTGCAGTGGTATATGGGCGAGTCGCCACACAAAGGAAATCGCAACGGCAATCGCCAAGCGCATCGGCCCCGTCGACGTATTGCCGCCCAATGATCCAGACGCCCAGCTGGCCGCGTTCACGGTGCCCGCGATGGCGACGGGCACGTATGCAATGGTGAAACAGGACTTGGCTGAGTCAGGCGTGACGGACATGACAGCCGAGTATGGAGAGAAGTTGATCGAGCGCGATCACTGTGCCTATTTGCGGCCGATGGTGGTTCACGCTGATTCACCGGATCGAGGCGTCGCCGCCAAGGAGTACATGTTCCCATTCACCAGCGTCGTCGAATGTCCTCAATCCGAAATGCTCAAACGCATCGGTCCGACGCTGGTGGGCACGGTGCTGACCGCTGATCCGAAGTTAATTGCCGCGGCCGGCTCGTGCGTCGAGATCGACCGCGTCAATATCGGCCCGATCCCGACCAATCGGCTGAACTGGTTGCAGCCGCACGAGGGCAACATCATCGACTTTCTGTTCCGATCACGCGCCTATCAATTGGCCGACATGCCGGTCGGTGCAATGGCGTCCTAGACACTCGCCGGATTCGCGGCGGCGAAATCGGTCATGCACACATGCGGCGAGCTATAGTCGAGAGTTCGGAGAGCTCTCAATTGTCCAGCGAAGTCGATATGACCGATATCACCCTTACGACCGGCACGGCGTCCGCATCGTCGGCCGTGCCGATGCTGACGTCGCGCGTTGTCGGAAGGTGGAAAGACGCGGGACCGCCGCCGGCCGCCAAGGCTGAACCGCAGCCGCGAAAAGACGACAACCCGCGTCATCAGCGTTCTCCATTGGTTCCGTTTCTGATCAGCACAATCATTCATACGCTGGCGCTCATCACGTTAGCGTTGGTCACTTACACGATTCCGTTTCGCAGTGGCGTCGGCGTCACAGCGAGGATCGGTGATACGGCCAGTGTCGTCAGGCTGGAAACGATTCACGAAGTTTCTGCGTCCGAAGTCCAGCGATCCGGTGCGAACGCCGACGAGCCGATCGATGTTCATTTGGCCGCGAGCGAACCATCGGCGATTCAGTTGGCGGTTGAGTCGGCCGTTGTCAAATCCGAGGACGAGTTTGCCGAGCTACCGGCCGTCATATTGAATCATTCTGGCGGTCAAACTTCGTCGCTGACAAGGTTGCCCGGTGGCGGACTCTCCGGACGAGCGCCAGAGCGCCGCATCGAGTTGGGCAAAAAGTACGGCGCCAGCGAGGCGAGCGAACAGGCCGTCGACGAGGCGCTGCGTTACTTGGCCGCGCATCAGCGGAACGATGGAAGTTGGTCGTTCAACCTGAAACTGGATCCTTGCAACGGCCAATGCAGCCATAGCACCAAGGGCGGCGACAGTCCGGCACCATCGACGGCGGCCACCGGCTTGGCATTGCTCGCGTTCTTGGGTGCCGGTCACACTCATCTTGACGGTAGTCCCTACGCGCAAACAGTACGTCGAGGTATCTATTTTTTGCGAAGCGTCGCGGCGGAAACCGACGCCGGCTACGACTGGCAAAAGGGCAGCATGTATGGTCATGGCATTGCGCTGATGGCGCTCGGCGAAGCGTTGTCGATGACCACCGAACGAGGAAAGGAACGCGAATCCGACTTGTATGAATTGGTCGAAAAAGGGAGCCAGTTCAGTTGCATCGCCCAACACTTCGGCGGATCGTGGGGGTACTATCCCAACAGTCCCGGGGACACGACCGTGACCGGATGGCAAGTGTTGTCACTGATCGCGGCCAAACGAAGCCGCGTGGATTTACAGACAAGGACACTCGAGCAGGCCAAAGAGTTCCTATTCACCACGTCGAAGGAACGCAAGTTTTGGTTTGGTTACAAAGGACCACCGGGCGAACCAACCACGACGGCGATTGCCCTGACGTTGTTGCTGTACCTGGGAGAGACGCCGGATTACACACCGATGATGATCGCACTGAGCGATATGGCTCAGCGAGGCCCAACGCTCAACAACATCTACCACGACTACTACGCAACCTTGGCACTTCATCACAGTCGTCACCGCGATTGGGACACCTGGAATCAGAAATTGCGAGATCACTTAGTCAAGACGCAAGTACATACGGGACACGAAAGCGGCAGTTGGCACTTCGAAGACAAGTACGGCGATGTCGGCGGTCGACTCTACACAACAGCGATGTGCGCCTTGACCCTGGAAGTGTACTATCGTTACCTGCCGCTCTATGAACCGATCGAAGAATTCCCGATCGATTGATGGCGTCGCGGTCCTTTCAAACGGTGGATCAAACATGCGTGCGTTGAAGTTTGTGCTGGCATTAGCGATATCGTTCCTCGGAACGGGATCGCATGCGGATGAACCAACCATTTTGCTCGATCCCGTTCGTGTTTTTGTTTCTGAACCCGAGTTATTGCAAGAACAAGGGGCAGGCGAAGGCCCCGCTTGGCATTCTGAACTTGGGTTGTTGACCAGCGGCGAAGGAAACATCAATCGACGCGATCAGGACGGAGCGACGACTGTCTTTCGACACAATGCAGGTTCTAACGGCTTGATGTTTGATCGCCGAGGCAGGCTTGTCATTTGCGAGCCCGTCCGGCGCCGCGTCAGTCGGATTGAGTCGGATGGATCCGTTACAGTTCTAGCTGAGACTTTTGACGGGAAACGATTCAATCAGCCGAACGATTTGACGATCGATTCACGTGATCGCATCTACTTCTCCGATCCGCAATATGGTGATCGAGAGGGCATGGAGATCCTCGACGAAGATGGGAAGACCATCGAGGGTGTCTACCGAATCGATACGGACGGGGCAGTCACTCGAATCATCGCTCACGAGGTCGATCGCCCCAATGGTTTGGTCGTGTCACAGGATGATCGATACCTGTTTGTCGGTGACAACAACAATGGCGTCGGCGGAGCGAGGAAGTTATGGCGATTCGAATTGCTTGAGAACGGTGTCGTCGACAGCACCAGCAAAGAGTTGATCTACGACTGGAATACGACACGGGGTCCCGACGGGATGAAGTTGGACGTGGCTGGACGCCTTTACGTCGCCGCTGGGCTCAACCATCCGCACCTTCCGCAAGAAACGGCCGATCCACCGACCGCCGGGATCTACGTGTTTTCGGCCGACGGGGATTTATTGGAGTACGTTCGCATTCCTCGCGACGAAACGACGAATTGTGGTTTCGGTGGCGACGACCTGAAGACGCTGTTCGTAACGGCGGGCGGCAGCTTGTGGAAAATACGGACTTCTGTTGCTGGTAATCCGGCCTGGCCTCGGCTGAACGCAGAAGCACCCGCCCAATAATCACACCTGTGTTCAACCGGGACTCGCGAACGTCAAATCCGAAGGCAAGACTTCGACCCGCACTGGCTTTGAATAGGGTGTCGTGGAGTTGTCCGAATCGAATGGCGGATTTGCCTTAACCGAATCCGTTTCGATCAAATCTTCCTCGATGACCTGCGCTTCATCACGTTGCAGAAAATTCTTGAACGACGGTTCCATGGGTAACGGGTTGTATGGCAAACAACATTCGTTGCACTGACCGTTGAGCATTCCGCCGGCAGTGACTCCGGGCAGCGTGAGCAAATACTCGGGCGACAATTCACCTGGCTCAATCCATAGACCTTCGGGCGTGATTTCCATGGTTCCGAGATCAAAGTCGAGACCACGGCGAACGACTTCGTAGTTGACGAAGATGCTCAGCAATCCGTTCTGTGCATTCAGTAGATCGTTGAGCGCGCTGATCGAGTCACGCGCAGCGGTTGGTCCCGCAGGTCTGCCTCTTGCATCGTTGATGGCGCGGATGTCGGCATTGAGTTCGATTTGGGATGCCGCGATTCGGACGGATTGACGTCCTAACTCGAACGTCAAACGGTTGGCTTGAAGTTGGCGAATTTCGGCTCGAAGCAGTTGCCAAATGCTGTCTTCCAAGCCGTAGTAGTTTCGTTTGGCCTGTTCGTATCGAATCAGGCTGGTTCGATAGGCGTTGCGTTCAAGCAATCGCGTGATCGGCGCGTCCCACTGCAAACCGACGCGCAATCGTCCCGTACTCGAGCGTAGGTCGAGCGGGTTGTCGCCCACATTCTGAACATCGCCGCTGAACACGAGATCGAGGCTACCCTCCAAGTCGTTGGCTGTAACGGTGATCGCACGCCACGTATCGACGAGAGCCGCCCGCGCGTTGGCGAGGTCGCGACGATTTCGCCGAGCGATTTCAAACGCATCATCCTGCTTGATATCGACCGGTGGCAGCAAGACTCGTTCGGTTCGCGCTCGCGCCTGAATCAACTGCAAGGCCAACACGTCGTCGCCGAGATCCGACAGCAAGCTTTGCGACTCGAGAATCAAATCTTCACGAATCACACGGGCGAATTCGGTTGGTTCGAGATCGCTCCCGTCATCGTCGAGCAACTGCTGCAGCGTAGCTTGAAGGTCTGCAATTTTTTCGTTGTACGATTTGAATCGTTCGCCAAGTTGATCGTAAGCTTGTTTCAACTGAGGTGTGAGCGCTTTGAGTTCGTCGATCTGGAAAATGGACTCGTCGATATCCGAAACATTCAATAGTCCGCAAATGCTTTGCTGCTCAGTGCGGTAGACCTTCAAAAGATCTTCGTTTTGTTTTTCGCGTTTTGATAGCGACTCGGTGAACGCGGCGATATCGTCGGCCACCGTGGCCCAATCGTCATCGATCAGTGTTTCATTGAACTCAGCTAGCGGTTTAAGTTCTTCGCTTAGCGATTTCAACGTATCTGCGAGTTCTTCGCTCCATTCCAACGTCGAGCCCGGCAGGTCCGTTGTTTGGTCGATGCTGAATTTTCGACGCTCCAAGATCGCAACATTCAATACACCGACTTTGGATCGAAGCTCGCTCAGTTCTTCTCGACGCATGAGCAGTGTTCGATCGATCAACTCAAACTGATCCAAAATGGGGTCGTTGAGCTTCGCGCAAATGTACGGCGGCAGTCCCAACGAACGCAGAAAGGTGTCGACCGATCGTTGATAGGTTGCTTGGTTGTTGATCAATTGGCTTTGCGAGGTCAGCAGACTCGACCTTGCTTGAGCGATTTGCAACCGTTGACTCACGATCGCGTCGGCTTCGCCTTCCTCAGGGATCTTTGTGAGTTGTTCGATGAGGGTGTCTTCGAGCACTAACAGGAATTCAGTTTGGCGAGCGATGTTCTCTTGCAGGTTGCGTATTTGCAGTTCGGTTTGCAGCAGTCCCAAGTAACCACCCGCGTTGGCGCTGAAGCCAGAACCGTTAACCGTCGCGATTGAATTGCTCAGCCCGGCGGCGGTGAACCCACCGCTGCGAAGTGTGCTTTCGGTAGCGCGGCCGACGGTTATGTTCAAATAAAAGCTGCGGCGATAGCGTTCGAACGAACGTACGTTGGCGAGCAACGCGCGTTCAGAAAAAGTCAGATTTTCAAGGACACGATCGCGGCCCGCGCCGCGCAGCAACGGTTGCAGGAGCGTGAAGTCGAAGACGGTTGTGGCGCTTTGCGAATTCGGCCCACTCAATTCCCAGACGATGCTGTTGGCGACTCCGGCAACCAATTCACCGCCGGTCGCGAAACTGCGTTGCAGCGCTAGCCCGCGAGGGCCGTTGCTATTCGTGCCGACCTCGAACCGCGTACTGCTCTCACCGCCGGCACCGCGACGATTGCGTCCGTCGGCCGTCAGGAATGTCTGGGCGCCGCCGAAAAATTGAGTGTCAAATTGGAATCGCTCGGCGCTAACTTGCAGCGCCGAAAGATACAGTTGCTCGACCTGTTGTTGGTATTCGGGCGAATGCAGCAGCGCGATGCGGACGGCGTTCTCGAGGTTGAGCACCAGCACGCCATCGTCGTCCAGCGGTAGGAACTGCCACCAATCGGGGCTTTCCGATGTGTTGGTGAAACCGGCCGCTTCCCACATCGGGTAGCCACGTCGACCATCGACGCATTGCATGTACCGATAGGATGCCGGGTCATCCAACGGCATCGGTTGAAAGTCCAAATCAAAGGGGTTGAACATTCGGCTGCGACGATCCACCTCGATGCGAACAGCGGCGTCCGGCGGCCTAGCAACATGAGACGTTTTTTCGGCGATCAATTGGTGGGCTTCACAATCGGCCTGCTTTCGATAGAACTGGCGATGACAGCCCGGTGACGGTGCCAGCACCAGCACGATCATGATGAGTGTGTTGCCGATGCGGGTCATTGGGCAGTTCAATCGTTGAGAGCCGGGAAGCCGTTGTCTTGGGGATAGTCGTCACAGAACGGACGAACCGCACCCCAGGAATCGAAATCGGTGATTTGGCCCACGCGATACATCACCAACGAGGTTGTTCGTGTCGGTAATTCCTGCCGACGACCGGTCGTAACGATTGTCACGATCTTGACGACCCGGACCAGAAACCGGGATTGTGATGGGACCAAGCTGGAGAAAGCTTGTCGCAAGCCGGGGAAACCGCCGACAATTGCCACAATGAGGCGATAGGAGCGGAGAAAACCTTGACGCTGCAAATTGCTCAACTTACTATTCGTGGAGGCACTTTTTGCCCCTTTTCCGCACTTTTGGGTGTCCGCGACCGCGGGTGTGATCAAACAAGACCATGAAGTTCGTCATTATCGGTCTGTTGGTCGTCCTTGTGATCGGCTTCTTCGTGTTGGTCTGGAAAGCCGCGTCGAATTGGCGTTGGTATCAGATCGTCCCCGTCTGCATCACGATGCTGTTGGGGATCGCGTTCTTGTTTCCCACCGCCGGCGTGCTGAAGAGTCGTGCCGCGTGGCACCAAGTACACGAAAAACTCGAGGTCGATGCTGCGAAGGTTATTGCCCAGCAGAAGGTGCTCAAGGACGGCGACCCGGCAGACCCGTCGGCCGGAGAAGGGATGCGCCGGTTGTCACAAAACCTATTCAAGCTGAACATCGAGTCGGGACGGCATTGGCGAAGTTTGCAGCTTCGAAATTTTGCCGACAATCAGATCACACTCGCCAAGGTAGACGCCGCCGATGAAGTTGCCGGAGTTCCCAGCGAACCGCCGGCCGGGGGCGCCGCTGCCGAGCCGGATCGCCCTTTGATACCAGTGGAATTGGTCGTCTACGGGTTCGGCGAACTGCCAGACGCGGATTTGCAGATCCCTGTACCCCGTTTCTATCTAGGCGAGTTTCGCGTCACGGCAAGTTCGCCAACGGAAGTCACGCTGGTACCGACCGGACCGCTCGAACCCGCTCAAACGCAAGCGATCAGTAGCGGACAAGCGCGAAGCTGGTCTGTCTACGAACTGTTGCCGCTGGACGGCCATGAACCGTTCGTTGCCGAAGGTAGTGTCAGCAGCCCCGAGAATTATCTCGGTCGCGTCGACGAGGAATTGGTCAAGAAAATTTTTGGCAAATCGGTGTCCCCGGAATCGCTACAAAATTACCTTCGCGATGGCAGTCGGGCGACGCAAGATGATCCGCCTCTGAGTCGTTGGACGAAAGTGGAATTTCTCAAGAATCACGCAATCGAAGTCGACAGCCCCGATAAGCAAGGTGCGTTGGAGAGCGGATTCTTTGACGCAACGGGACGTGCCGTTGATGGTCGGTTGCAACTGGGCGGCGAAGACGGGCAAGTTCGATTCAAGAAAGAGGACGTGCTGGTGTTGAAGGAGGATGTCGCTGATGAACTAATTGATGAGGGCATCGCGAAGCCTCTGGATCGGTACTATCTGCGTCCGCTCAACGATTATCGCTTCGTACTGCGACACATCCGACTGAGATTAGCGGAACTTGAGAACCGCCGCGAAGAACTGATGTTGGCGAAAACGGTTCTTGATGAGGCAATCGCAAAGAGCAACGGTATGTTGGTCGCCAACCAAGACATCAAAGTCAAGTTGGAGCAAGACTTTCGTCAATTTCGCATTGAGAAAGAAGCGATCACCGATTATGCGAAACAGATGCAACAACGCGTCGAAGAAACTCGCGTCGAAATGGCGAGGCTGCACCGCGAAAACCTCGAACTTGAACAACGACTGCAACGAATTCATCGTTCGATCGAACAAAACACGAGTGCTGTGACGATGAACCAGTAAGCAGTGAATGGTTCGTTACAGGTTCAGTGAAAGGAAGATGAGATCATGGTGGGCAGTTGGGTTGAGGTTGAGTTCGATTGCCTGCCGTTGAGGAGCGTCACTCGGCTGGATGTTCCGGTTGATGCTTCGCCGGCATATGAGCAATTTGTCCTGCGTGTGAAGGAGGCAATGTCGACGCACGGTACTCATAACACTTATTACCTCCATCGCGGCGTTTGCACGTACCATTTGACGAACGATCCCGCGCGAGGAAAGATCGTATTCTCGTTCGAGGGAACCGTGATGACCGGCGAACAAGATCGTCGGACTAAAGCGATCGATGTTCGCGTTTCGCTCAAGGCTGAGACTTGCGATTGGCTGAACGAATCGATGGTGGACTTCTTATCCGAAAGCGTCAGGAACGCGCTGATGGTCGAATTCGATCGATACATCGACGCGGGTGATTTGAAGAAAACGGAAGAACGAATTCAGGCGATTCAACAACAAAGCGATGCGTCCGACGGATTCGTCGGAATGTACCTTTGATGTGGTCAGATCCGAATCAACTTCGCTAAGTAGTAGCCCATCAACGCGCCACGCGCGGTCCAAAGTATCGTGCGTAACCAGTTTGTGTTGACCAGTCTCGCGTACGTTGCCGCGTCGAAACCCGATGCGAGTCGCGCGTGACAGGGGACCTGCAGCAGCGCCGTGGACAACCAAATCGCCACCACCATCGCCAAGCCCAACCACGCCGCCCAGCGAGGGAACTGCATCGGTGACGCGGCGAGCAACATGCACGCTGAAGCGATCTCGATCAACATTGGGACCGCAACGATCGGAGTGATCAACCGATTGTGATCAGCTTCGTAACGAGCAAATTCAGTCTCGCCGACACGATTGAGCAAATTGTAGTGGACGACTTGAACCATCCAAATCAGACCGACCATGTACCAAGTCGCCAGCACGTTGACTGCAAAGACTAAGTTCGCGTTCATTCGATTGACTTGAGTTTTTGACGTCCGAGCGTGTACCGTAGAAATTCTTCGAGGTCGTTGAATCGGAAACGATAGCCAGCGGCGGTCAAACGAGTCGGCAGCGCTCGCGCACTCGCCAGCAATAAAGCATCCGCCATTTCGCCGAGCGCCAAACGAAGTACGAACGCGGGCGCGGGTATCAGCGCGGGTCGGTGCAAGACTCGTCCGAGCGTTTTCGCGAATTCGGCATTCGTGATCGGCGTCGGCGATACGATGTTGACTGGGCCGCTGATCGATGGGTCGGTGATCGCGTGGTAGATCGCGCCGATCGCATCGTCCAACGCGATCCAACTCCACCATTGATCACCACTGCCGAGTGAACCGCCGGCGAATTTCGCCGGGAGCAGCGCTTTTTGCAGTGCGCCGCCCTGGGGTGACAAGATGATTCCGAACCGAGCGTGAACGACACGAATGCCGGCATCCACGGCCGGCTGGCAAGCTTGTTCCCATTCGTGGACGACATCGGCCAAGAATGATTGAGATACCGACGATTCCTCCGTCAATACTTCGTCGCCACGATGACCGTAGATGCCGGTAGCTGAGGCACACACCAGAACCTTTGGTTTGCGCGGCAATCGCGAGAGCGACTCGCAAAGTTGGCGCGTCTTGATAACGCGACTTTCGCGGATTTGCTGTTTGACATCATCCGTCCAGCGTTGTTCGGCGATCGATTTGCCGGCGAGGTGGACCACCGCGTCGGTCGCGCCGAGCTTTGCCGCTTCATCATCCGATGTCCAGGCGGCGATGTCGCGTGCCTCGTTGCTGGGTGAACGAACGATCGACCGCGTTTGGTGTCCCAGTAGCGTCATCAGCGCGCCGAGTTGGCTGCCGACAAGACCCGAGCTGCCCGAAATCGCGACCGTCATTGGTTCAAACGGGCGATCCGCGTGCAATTGCAAATCGTCTCGCGTCAGCCGGTGTCGGTAGGCAAACATGGCTTCAATCGTGCTTCGCGCCTTTCCTTCGCCGAAGGTGCGGCCGATCGAGCCGAGTGGCAGCCGATACTCAATCGAATCGGTCAAACGCGATGTCTGGCCTTCATCGGCAAACTCGTGCCGGTGATCCCAGGATGCAAAGGGGCCCGAAACCTGAGTATCCGCGAACAACCGCGGCGGATCGTATTGGGTGTGCTCGGCGACCCAGCGAAACGGAAGTCCGAAAATCTTCGTCTTCATCACCACTCGACTGCCGACCTGCAAACTGCGGTCGGAATGTTCCAGCTCGGCTGACTCCCATGGAGGGATCAGCCTGGCAAGAGCACCGGGTCGTTCGTGGTAGGCAAAGGCTTCGGTAATGGAGACGGGTAGCGAGACGTTTGCTTTATAAATCTTGAGATGGCTCATCATGAACCATTCTAGCGGGCCATCAATGCGAGCAGCTCGCGACAGAACGCGGGCAGGTCGTCCGGTCGGCGACTCGACACATGATGTCCATCAACGACGACTTCGGCATCTTCGTAAATCGCACCGGCATTGACCAAGTCGTCACGGATTCCGGGCGATCCGGTGACCCGCACGTTCTTGTAGACTCCCGCCGAAATTGGAATCCAACCACCATGACAGATCGCCGCGATTGGCTTCTTGGCGACATCGAACGCGCGGACGAGATCCAAAACCGTTTTGTCGCGGCGGAGTTTGTCAGGCATGAATCCGCCGGGAACGACAAGTACGTCAAAATCGTCCGCGTTGACATCGGCGAAGGCGACATCGCTGGTGCAGGGATAACCGTGTTTGCCGTTATAATGAGTCTTCGCATCGGGGCCAGCCACAACAACGGTCGCACCCGCTTCTTCGAGTCGCAGCTTGGGATACCAGAGTTCAAGGTCTTCGTAGATCTCGCCGGTCAGGATCAGGACGCGTTGGGCGGAAATGGGCATTGCAACTTTTCTTTCAGTGTTGTGTGGCTATCTAAATCGCTTCGCTGCCGGTTTCACCGGTTCGGATGCGGATGCAGTCGTCCATGGGAAGGACAAAAATCTTTCCGTCGCCGATTCGACCTTCTTCACCGCTTCGCCCGCCGGCGATGATCGCATCGATCGTGGGCTGAACGAACTCCTCATTGACCGCGATCTGCAGTTGCACTTTGCGAAGCAGGTTGACGCTCGAGTCGTGGCCAAGGTGAGGGCCGGTCTTGCCCTTTTGTCGACCGAACCCTTGGCATTCCAGCACCGTCAAGCGAACGACCTCGACCTTGCTCAGCGCTGCTTTAACGGACTCGAGCTTGCCTGGCTGAATGATAGCGATGACGAATTTCACGGGTGTTTATTGAAGGCGTGCGGGGAGCTTTGAATGCGGTGCGATTTTATACATGGCATGTTATACACAAAAAAAGAGCCGGCTCCGAAATAGGAGCCGGCTCCACTCTAGAAGACCAATTGGCGAGTCTGGAAAAAAGCCCAGACCCGGGCAAGCGAGGCGGACGCCCACCCGGGCTGGGACCTTCTGGCCCAGGCAAGAGCCAAGAAGTCTCCTGGATTCCCCGAATTGAAATTCACCTGTCGCCCCATCAATCGCTGGTCAAGGAATCCAACGACGACGGGGCCCAGGCCGTAGCACCCGTTAGTGAATAGCACCAGCGGACACGGCGTCCGATGGGTACGCGTGCATGCCGTGCTCGGAAATGTCCAAACCAGCCTGCTCTTCTTCCGGCGAAACTCTTAGCATGCCGACAGCCTTGAGACCTAGGAACAACGCCAGCATCGTGAAGAATGCCCAGGCGGCAACAATCAGAGTCGAGAGACATTGAACACCCAGGAACGAGCCTTCGAAACCGTCAGGCACGTCGCCGAAGATTCCCGTGGCTACTCCGCCCCAAACGCCGCACAAACCGTGAACGGGCCAAGCACCGACCGGATCGTCGATTTTCAGCTTGTCCAACAGGATCACGCCAGCCACAACCAATGCACCGCCGATCGCACCGATGATCAACGACTCAACTTGCGAAACGCGATCACAGTTAGCTGTGATGGCAACCAAGCCGCCAAGCACACCATTGAGGGCCATCGTTAGGTCGGGCTTGCTGAACAATACCCAAGCCAGAACCAGGGCTGAAACCGCACCAGCGGCCGCGGCCAAAGTCGTGGTCAATCCGATGTAAGTTGTGGCGAAAGCATTTGCACCACCGGCGTAGGTTAGCTGGCTGCCGGGGTTGAACCCGTACCACCCCACCCACAGGATAAATACACCCAGCGCCGCAAACGCGATGTTGTGTCCCGGAATCGGAACACTGCGTCCATCGCTGGTGTATCGGCCAATCCGAGGGCCGAGGACGATTGCGCCGGCAAGACCGGCGAAACCGCCCACGGTGTGTACGAGAACGCTGCCGGCAAAGTCTTGGAAGCCCCATTCGTTGAGGAAGCCACCGCCCCACTTCCACGATCCGCTGATCGGATAGATCAGACCGGTCAGCAAAGCGCTGTAGATCAAATAGGCACTGAATTTCATTCGGCCGGCAACCGAACCGGAAACAATCGTCGCGGCTGTCGCGGCGAATGCGACCTGGAACAAGAAGTCGGCTGGCGAGCTGTAAGATCCTGGCTCGGCTGGATCATCCAACGTGACGAAGGACGAGAAAGCACCCACATAGCCGGGCATCACCCAAGAATCAGGATAAACACCGTCTTCGGGAGCACCCGGATACATCAGCGCAAAGCCAACTAACAAATACAGGATCACACCGATGGCCAAATCCATCACGTTTTTCGCGAGGATGTTGATCGTGTTTTTCGCCGAGTTCAGGCCGACTTCGACCATTGCAAAACCGGCCTGCATGAACAGCACCAGCACGGCGCAAATGAACATGATCAGCGTGTTGATTGTGTACTGATAATCCGCATCGTTGTACTCAACCGTTTCGACAGCCGCCTCAACCACCGCTGCCGCGTCATCCTGCGCAAATGTGGGCGACGCCATCATCATGTTGACGCCGACGATCCCTGCTAGGACCAAACAAGTGAGCATGGGAGCTCGCAACCATTGAACCATTCCTAATACACCTTCTATTTGTGGGTACAAACCGGAAAAAGCGGCCTGGCGACTCAGCCAAGCTTCCGCTCATTGCGAGCACATCGAGGTTTCCCACCATCAACTCCTGCCCGGGCCATCAACCGATATGCTCGTGAGCCGAATGAGTGACGAATTTGATGCTTCTGCTCGCTCGGGTTATCCGGCAGAGCAAGATCGAGGCCAAGCGTTCCGGCGGTTCGCAAATACCGCCTGTAAGTGGTTAGATGGGAACGCTTTAGGGAAATTGTTTTTTTTCGCTCTTATGCGAATTTGATACTTGTCCGGGATGTTGTGCCAGTGTTCAAGGCAATTCGGCGGCCGTCGCCTGCTTTGCAGGCAAATCCCCGAAACGAAAAAAGCTCGCTCTTGATTGATTCAAGAGCGAGCTATCGATCGGTCGCGGTTGCGGTTTGCGACGAGCTTCTAAAACGTGATGATCGTATCGATGCCAAACGTCGTTTGTTTGTCGGAGTTGTCCTCGAGCAGCGAAAAATCTGCGATCGCGAGGTTGTCCGTACTGCCTTCGACCCAGTCCCAGCGAATTTCCGGTCGAATGGTGACGTTGGCGTGTGGTTTCACATTCATTCCTAATGTCAATGCGTAAATGTCGTAGTCGCCGCTGGCAATCGTGTTCAGACCGGCCGGCGCACCGCTGCCATAGAACCCTTGACTGTCGGCTTGCACTTGCCACCACTCGAAGCGGCCACCAATTTGAACGCAATCGCCGAACGATCGGATGAGGTACTGGTTGATACCAAACGTATCGCGGACCGTTTCACCGATCGCGTTTTCGGTATCGAGTAAATCGGATTGGAAGACGTACGCGAGTTTCTGTGTCAACTGAATTTGTGCGACCGTTGAGGACATGATGCCCCGCTCGCCCGATCCGTTGGCATCACCGAATCGTCCGCCCACGAGAGTCGATGTGATGCTGATGTCATCCGTCAATTGGACCGAGCTACCACCGATGAAAGCGTCGCCGTTGTCTTCGAATCCGCTGTCCCAACCCATCGTGTAACCACCGAACAAGTCGATGTCATCGGTCATGTTGTAGGTCAACAATGCACCCGTGTGGGTGAATGGTTCGCTGAAGTTGAATGTGTACGCGTGGCTGTAGAAAAAATTGCCGGTAGCGCCGACCACTTCGTAGCCAATGATCGTGAAGAAGTGACCGAACTTGACGGACAAATCACCGTAGCCGACTTCGCCGTAAAGTTGCGGTATCGCGTGCCCATACTGGCCACCATTGTCCCAAGGATTGTCCCATCCGTCCGGATCCGTGCCGAAAGCTTGCGTGTTCGGGCCGTCGGTTCCGTAGATGTAATCCATCCGACCGCCGAAGTCGAAACCATTGCTGGTGTCGAGCGTCTTCTCAGCGAACAACCATGCTTGCTGTAGTTGGTAATGATCGGGGTACGTGTTGAAAGCAGGCAAGGCTTTGTTGTGGTATCCCAGTTGAACCCAGCCACCCATGTGAAATCCGCAGCACTCGCCGAGCAGCTCAAATGGATCGCCTAGATCACATCCGTCGCCGCATCTATCGCCGCAGCCGGTGTCGAACAAACCACTGCCGCAACCATCATTGCAGTACTCGACCTCGCCGCCAGAGTTGCCGCAACTGCCATCGCATCCGCCCTCACAACCGCATGAAGGCGTTGTCATTTCGCAGCCGCAATCGGGAATCCCACAGTCACAGTAGCTGACTTGTGAAACTCCGTTGGCCGCGGAGTTGGGTGCTTGGCCCCAAGCCGTCCGAGCGAGGTTGTTGCTTATGACCGCACCGCTGCAGACGGCGGCGAGGAATGCCAATTTGCTAAGTCTCATTCGTCCTGGACTCCCATCCAATATTTTTTCAGTCCGGCGTTGTGCGTGATCCGCGCCGGGTCGCTAAGGGAGCTATCGGCAGTATTTTCCGGAAAAATCCAACCTTCCGGAAAAACCCAGACAACCAGAACTACGTGAATTAACAGGCGGCGTTAAACTTTGACGATCAGGCGGAGTTTGCGATTGAGATGCGGGAGTCCGCGCGGTTCGATCGGCGCATAAAAAAACCCGGCTGTCCTTTTTCAAGAACAGCCGGGCTTGATTTTGTAGCTCGAAATTCGTTCGGCCGAGGTGGCTGTGAACGTCGGGGAGAATCGCTCTGCCCCTCACAAACAAACTTCTTTGCCGATTCGACTCAACAGACCTTAGAAAGTGATGACAGTGTCAACACCGAAGGTCGTTTGATCGTCGCCGTCTTCCAGGCCGATGTATTGATCATCGTCCCAGTCCCAGCGAATTTCAGGACGTACAACCACGTTGGCATGGGGCTTGTAGTTCGCACCCAGTGTCAGAGCGTAAATGTCGCTGTCACCGGCATTCGGGATTCCACCCGCAATTGCGGCACTTTCAACATTCCAATATTCGAAGCGACCACCGACGGCCCAGCAATCGCTGATCGTTTTGATCAAGTACTGGTTGATCCCGAACGAATCGAATACTTGCTGATTGCCAATTCCGAAATCGTTCGTTTCGGTCGATCGGATATCGTTTTGAATGATGTACTGAATGCTATCGGTCAAGGCGTAGGTTGCCACGATCGAGTGCATGTAACCTTGCTCACGAATACCAGCGTTGTTGTCCAGAACGTCGTCATCGAATACGCCGATCGTCGTTGCGTATATCAAAGTCAACTTGTCAGTCAACCCGAGCGAGAAACCGCCCAAGAAGTTGTCGCCGTTGTCCTCGAAACCGCTGTCGTAGCCCATGGTGTAACCACCCCAAACGGTGAGGTCGTCACTGGCTTTGTAGGTCGCCAATGCACCGGTATGGGTGAACGGCTCGCTGTAGTTGAACGTGTAAGCGTGGCTGTAGAAGAAGTTACCGGTCGCTCCGACCACTTCCCATCCGATGATGGTGTAGAAGTGACCCAGTTTAACCGACAAGTCTCCGTAAGCGACTTCACCGTACAACTGTGGGATTGCGTGGCCGTAGCCGTTCGGTCCGCCGTTGTCGAAACCGTTATCCCAGTGATCGTTGCCGATCCCGAAAGCTTGCGTGTTCTGTGCATCGATACCGTACAGGTAATCGATACGACCACCGAAGCCAACGCCGCAGCTGCCGTCGGCAACCTTTTCGGCGTATAGCCATGCTTGGTGCAAGTTCAGTTCGTCGGGACGATCGTTGAAAATCGGCAGCGCTGCGCTGTGGTATCCGAGCGAAACCCAACCACCAGCGGTCCAGCCGTTATGCTCGCCGAACAGGGTGTACGGGTCGCCCAGGCAGCAGTCGCCGGTCAGGCCGCTCAGGCAGCTACCAACGCCACAACCACTCGAATCGCATCCGCCATCACAGCCGCCATCGCAGCCAGCAGCACAACCCGAGTCGCACGACGGCATCGCCGCTTCGCAACCGCAGGCAGGCTCGCCACAATCGCAAGCCTTGTCGCCGATGCAAGAAACCAATTGAATGTCGTTATTCGACTGATCAGCGAACACGTTCCCCGCGTAAGTTCCGCAGGCAAGTGCAGCGACCAGCGCCAATTTGCTAAGCTTCATTTGCTTTATTAACTCCCCAGTAATTCCGTTTTGGGTGGACGTGCAAGTGCACGGCTAGCATGGTTCCGATCGACGGTAAAATCGTCGGCGCCGCGAGAACACTCTCGCGGCCGGTCTTCCGAGTACACTGTCTTCCGCCAATCTTTGGCATTCGACTTCCCGAACCAAGCTTGTCATCAACGGTATTCATCGGAGCTTGTTTAGCGAGATGCCGCCGTTTCTCGCCGAACATGCGCGGAATCGGTCCGACGATGCTCTGCCATTTCGTATCGGGAAAGCAGTGCTCGTTTGTCTGCAAGATCTCATTGGGAAACCAAGTCTCTTTGCGTAAAATCGGCCTAATTCTTAATCTGTAGCGATTGGCTGAAGTTTGCTGCCGCATGATCGCCCGGCGCAATTGCCAACCCGCAATTGCCCGTTCAGCCCTACCGAATTCGTCGTCGATGCGTCAGACTCCGCAATTCGTGAGTTTCCTGCTTGAATTTGCCCCCGTTTTCTCCCGCTCGATACGATTGCTTCCATGGCGTTTTGGCGTTCCAAGAAATCCGACTCACCACCGCCGCCACCCGAAACGGCTGTTCCCGTATCGTTTGCTCCCGAAACCGCGGCTCCTGCGGACCCCTCGGCGCAGTCGGTTCTCGATCGTGAAGCGGCCGATTCCAGCGACGAGAGCGCCCCGGCGAAATCAGGCGGCGTGTTCGCCAAGATGCGAAACGCGCTGACCAAAACACGACAGACGCTCAACACCGATATCCGAGACTTGTTCAAAAGCGAAGGCCGACTGGTCGATGACGAATTTCTCGATGACCTATTTGCTCGATTGATTCGCACGGACATGGGTGTCGGCCCTTCCGAAGCGGTTCGCGATGACATTGGCAAACGATTTCGCGCTCGCGTCGTTCATCTGGAAGATATCCTCGCCTCGATCTCCGAACAAACGCGTTCGTTACTATCGCAAGAATCCAGCGATGTTCGATTCGCCGATTCTGGGCCGACGGTGATATTGGTCGTCGGCGTCAATGGCAGCGGCAAAACCACTTCGATCGGCAAGCTCGCGTATCATCTCAACAGCACTGGTCGCAAAGTCGTGTTGGGTGCCGGTGATACGTTCCGCGCCGCCGCGGTTGAGCAGTTGACCGTTTGGGCGGGCCGTATCGGCTGCGAAATTGTGATCGGCAAACACGAAGCCGATCCCGCCAGCGTTGCCTATCAGACGGTCGAAAAGGCGATCGAGATCGGCGCTGATGTTGCAATCATTGACACGGCCGGTCGATTGCAAACCCAAACCAATTTGATGCAACAACTCGATAAGATCCGTCGTGTCATCGGTAAGAAGATTGAGGCGGCGCCGCACGAAGTGTTGTTGGTATTGGACGCAACCGCCGGACAAAACGCGATCAGCCAAGCAAGAGGATTCAGCGAAGCCGCCGGATGCACCGGCATCGTGCTGGCGAAATTGGATGGTTCCGCGAAAGGCGGCGTCATTCTTCCCATCCGCGAGCAATTTAAGCTGCCGGTAAAGTTTGTCGGGTTGGGTGAGGGACTTGAAGACCTTGCGAAGTTCGATCCGGCTTCATTCGCTAGCGCTCTGTTCAATTGAGTCGTGGCCAGTATCACCGGTTGCGAAAATGTCCAAATCGACGGTCGTGTGGGAGCGACTTCGTTCTCGAAAAATCGTTTCACGTGATTGACTCGCTGGCTATCGAGACCGACAAAGTTTCACGCAGCGTCACCGATGGCTGAACCGACCTCGCGAATGTGATTTCACGGTCGCGGCATTTGCCCAACGGAGTCAAGCTGCCTACCGTTGCTTCGTCGAGCCGATCGTCGCTCGAACCTTTCCACGATGGAAATTGGTCTGACACGGATGACCCGGTCAATCAATGATGCTGTCCCCGTTGGAAAGAAGAATGAACATGCCCAACGCACCAAAACTTCCTGTTTGGCTATTCATGTCGGTATGGATTGTTTCGATCCCCCAAATCGCAAATGCTGACAACGAGCATTTGATTCAGTTCGATCTGCCGCCCGTTGCCCCGGCGTGGCCTAGCGAGCAAACGCCCGGTGATCGATCGATTGTTACCGTCGAGTTGCGATTGTCGTCGATATTGTTGTCGCCCACACCGCCGACGTTCGACCAATGCATTGTCCGCTGCCAAGCCCGTGATGGTGAACTCTCGATCGCCGATTACGCACCGCGAACCGAAACCGCCAGCGATCTCGCCACGCCAATCCAGATCAAACAGACCGACGAAAAGACTCAGTCATTCGGCATTTCGATGGACGGATCTTATGCGAGCATCGCGCGTGGCAAAGTGGGCGCGGACAACGGCAACAAGAAAACCGATTGCGTCGAGTATCAACGACACGCGCCCGTTCAAGCTGTAACCGCCGCCGGTACGATCAACCGCGGTCGCGGTGTCTACTTCAAGCTTCGGTGGACATCGCAACAAGTCCTTGAAGGCGAGAAAGTGTTCGTCGTCACGTTTGCAGTTCCTTCGACGTGGCGGGGCAGCTTGCTGGATGTTTCGGTCATCGCCCAGGCGGATCGAAAAACATTTGGCGGCCTCGACCACGAAATTCAAACCATCGGCGCGGCGAACTTTGTTGTCGCCGCCTACCGTGGCGGTGACCAAGTCGCGGCGGCTCGCGCAGCCGAACTCGCCGAAGCCGAATTCTCGCTTCGAAAATCGGCGAGCGGCGCGTACACGCCGACATCATCGCGTTCGTTATCGTCGATGCTCCGTCAAGTTGCCGTGAAGCTTGATTTGGAACCGAATCGCTCCGACGATCAATGGCTCGGGCGTTTGCTCTGGGGCTCCGCCGATCCTCACTTGGACAAGCAGATCACGAAGTTACCGATGCCGGTTCGGATAGCGGCGCTTGACTATGCCGATTCACGCGACGCATTCGCATCACTGGGCAGATCCGATCACGAACCCACCGAACGAATCGTCGTCGCAAAACCGCCGACGAAGTGATCCGATGTCAATGTGAACTTTCAGTTGTTGCTGAAACCAAAGGCGAGCAGCGAGTCGCGTCCGAGCGGGTTCTTCAAGAATTGGTGATGACAATCGGGGCAAAGGTCATAGCGACCCCGATGGCTCAACTGAGATTCCTCATCGAGTGATTCATCGTGCAAGCTTTCTAAGAACTCATGCAGCTCGGTAAGCTGATCGAGATCATCATCCATGTCCGAACTCGTCAATTCGCCGATCGGTTCATCGGTTGCCGATTGAATCTCGATATGAACGATGTATCGAGTCTGTTCCGCGATGTCGATCTGACGCTTACAACGATCACAAATGTAGTGAATCATCGTGCAGGGTTCCCGACTTTGAGTAGGCTTCATGACTCGACCGGCATGTTGCCCGGTCAAATAAAAATTGAATGAATGTCGTCATGGAGGTACCTTCATGGTAGTGACGCTGCGGCACCGTTCGCAAGGTAAATACCAACGACTTTTTATGGGAACCTAAGACGACTTGACACAGCGAGAAAGATTGCGTGCAAAATCGATGCCTTGCGAACAGCGAATCGGTCGTCACTTCAGCGGCGGCTTGATCTCAATCAAGATGCCGGGAAGAATCGGGTCAACCAGCGATTCCATGGGTCGATCGTCAAGCAGGACCACCGCGAATCCGTCTTCCGATTGGAGACCTTTCAGCCGCGCAACCGTCGCGAGACTCTTGGTTAACAGCAAACACTTGCCGCCGGGATTCAAGTGTTCCGCCAAGGAGTGCGTGAAATCGTCCGACACTTCGACCGTCGCGAGAACCAGATCAAATTTCTCGCCCGCTTCGACCGCGTCGAAATCACCTGATGATGACCAGGCCAATCGAACATCCAACTTGCTCTCCGGAACCAACGTCGCTGCGTTGTACTTCGCGCAGGCGACCGCAGCCGGATTGGTGTCGATCGCGACAACCATGTCGGCGTCGTTTTGCAAACACACGACTGAAACTAGCCCAGTGCCGGTACCGAGCTCCAGCACATCACGACCAGCAGCGATCTTGTCGTCGACGATCAGAGTTCGCAGTTTGTGGCTGTCGTCGGGATGCCACTGGACCGACTCGAACTGAACGATCTCGCCGAAGTTCAGTTCTTCGATCTGCCACGATTGTTCAACGGCATACGAATAGTCGAGATCTTCACGGTACTCGGTTCGACATCCGCAGATAAAAAAAATCAATAGAGCGAAACCAATCGACCGCATACCGTTTCTCCTGGTTGCATGGCAACAACGAAGAAACGATTGTCATCGATCACGCCGCGGTTCGCGAGAGAGAAACGGTCCTCTTCTTCGCTCGATCGTTCCGTTCTATCGCACCTTGCATTGGAATCGCACGGTCACGCTTTCGCCGACGCGAAGCTTGTCGGTCAATTCCCATATCAATTGCAACGAATCGGCTTGATTGGGCTGAGTCTTGAAATCGGCGCCGCCGCTGCACGTTTGACTTTCGTCAACGTATTCGAGACGGGTGGTCAAGTTGTCGGTCAACGTGACTCTGTCGACCGGCGAGTCGCCAACATTTTCGACGCGGATCGCGAACGTAACGAGCTCACCCGGTTTGGCGTCGGCGCGATCAGCCAACTTCAGGATTTGCAAACGGCCCGCGTCGGGGAACTCGTAAACCGTTAACCCTTCGACCGATTGGTCTCGCGTCAACGTCGGCGGTTTCACGTCCGCAATCGCCACGTCGACTGATTCGTCGATCGTCCATGCGATCGCCGCCAACGCAAGTCGCTCAACGACGGCCTTGTCTTCTTCGCGAAGCTCGCTGAGTTGATCGAGGTTGATTCCGACCAATGCCGCCATGACATCGACTTTTTGGATCGGTTGCAGCACGCTCTCGATCGGCACACCTCGATTGCGTTCCCGCATCGCGTCGATCCGACGAGCGACATCGGCGTGACCGAGTTCGACAGTTTCGCCGATCACGACCCCGCCTTCGTTGATCTCGAAGCGATTGGTGCCGACCGGTCGATCGACCGTTGCCAGACCGATCGCGTGACCGCCTGCTACCGCGCCGGTGACCTTGCGTACCGATGCGAAGCGAGGCGCGTACACACAGACTCGGTTGCTGGCCGTGGTTTCGATGTCGCCGGCGTCCGTGGTGTAGTGGACGATGGTGTCTTCTGGGTCGAGGCCGCCGACCGTGTCGTCGCGTCGAACGAAGGCGGCGGGTTTTTGGTCGCCGCCGTCACACAAGTACTCTTGGGGATCAAACCCGGGTGGACAGGGGATGTAGGGCAACGCGTAACCGTGCGGCGTCACGTTGCAGTCGCCGTTGCCGCACGCTCGACAACCGCAATTGCCGATGGTCGTCGTCGCGCCGGCACTTGGGCTGCCGCTACCGCATGATGCGCCGTCGCCACATTGTTCGCCATCGGTGATGTAGCCGACATGTGAGACTTGATCGGCCTGTACGGCGACGGGTCGTGCGGCGATCGGATCAGTCATGACCGGCCGAGTCTTGGCCACTTGTTTGGCGCCCGGTGTCATGCCGCAGCCCGCTGCGACGAGTGACGATGTCGCGACGATTGCGATGCTGAGGTTGGCGAGTTTTTTCATTGCTGAGTCGTCGTTTCGGGAGCGTAGATGGGAGCCCAAGCCGGGTAGCCGAAGAAGAACTGTGGCAGCAGTTCGGGTTGTGGCGGCGGCGCGACCGAGCCGATTCTCACAATCGCCAGCGGTCGACCGAAACGATCCGCGACTTCGAGCGCATCTTGGTATTCAGCGATTTCCATCGGACGATTCGAATCGGCCGTCTGTTCCATCGGCGTGGCCGTTTCGGGGTCTTCCAAATAGACGACCCGCGTGACCATTTGACCTCGCAGCGCCGCGATCAAGTCGGCTTCATCTAGCTGGATCAAGATCGGATGCCGCGTCGCGAGTCCCGGCGGCGGGAACGTTCGATCGATCAACTCGATCGTCGGAAAAAGTTCGGCGCCTTCGTATCCTGGGATGCGCGAAATCTGAAATCGATAAACACCGCCGACCAACAATCCAGCTTGCAGAATATGCTGAGCGTCAACGAACGAGCCGTTTTGAGCCAGTGAGAATCGAACGCCTTCGGGGCCGATGATCGCGACAGGCTGAAAGTATCCGGGGCAAAGCGTGCGTCCCGCGTTGCGAGCAGCGCCGACATAGCCTGGTGGCAGGTCGGCCGAGAGAATGCGATGGCCACCGCCCGACGGCAAGTACGTCGACGGATCAGCCGCGGTGCCAGTGGCGGCCGCGATCATCAGAGCGAAACCAGCCCACACGTTCGTTCGGAATGAGTGATGCATCGAAGCGACTCGTTTCGCCAATTGAGAATGTGTTATCAATGAGCGGAAAAAAGTGTCTGACCCTTATTTTCCGCACGATCCTTACCAAAGAAACGCGGCGAGTTCATTGAAATCTCGCCGCGTTTCGTTTTGTCGTCAGCGATCAATCGACTACTGGTTGCAGTTCGGATCGGCGGCTTGACTCGGGTGCTGATAAAGTCCACGACCGTAAGGCACACCTGGGTTGATGTTCTGTTCGGTGATGTGAACACGGCTAACCGGGTTGGGGTAGCTGTATCCTGGTTGCATCCGAACATTCATCTTGACCTTCTCAACCGGTTGCGGAATGTGCATCGGCGTATGGTTCTTGATGACGTGCTTCTTCAAGCCGGCTGGATGTCCGAGCGGAATGTGAGGCGGTCCTGGCAATCCGATCGGCGTGCCAGTGATCGGCATGCCGTATTGCGGTGCGTTGTAGCCGGCGATGTTGCCGGGCAGCGAAACCGGCGTTGCGACACAACCGGCGCCACCCATGCCGGGTCCGCCGCAACCGTCGGTCATCGCCGGAGCAAACGGGGACGGTAATCCGGCGATCGCCGGTGCGTACATGCCACCCATCGACAGCCCCCCGCCGATTCCACCAGCTCCCGTCATCTCAATATCTTTATCGCCCAAGCGAATGATCGCCAAAATCGATCCCCGACGATCCGCTTCCACGATCGGGTCGATACCCGGATCGAGTCGCGTGCTGACCAGCGTATCGATGCCAGCCAGTGCCGGACCCTGGAAATCTGGATCGGGCAGATAGATCACCTTCGTGACAAAGTTGCCCGTCAAGACTTGGTCGAAGTCCTCTTCGGTGAATTGAAGCGGTACCGAGTTGTGCGCCAAGTAAGCTCCGGTGCGTGGGTTGGCATAAGCCAGCTCGACGGTCGGATACAGCTCAACGCCTTCACGCGATGGAATGTTGGTCAGCTTCAAGCGATACAGTCCACCTTGCGGGAAGTTCTGGCGTGCCGGAACAACCAACGGTTCGCTGTCGAACAGCCCACCACCGGTTGCGTCGTAACGCACATACATCCCGTCGGGTTGACCGAGCGTGACTTGCACGGTTGACGGAGCGGACATCGCTGGGCCGCCCATCGCGTAACCGCCGCCGGGCGGAATCATGCTGCCTTGGCCGCCGCCCAAACATCCGCCCGGACCGCCGCCGCAGTTGCAGCCCTCGTTGCCGCACGAGTAGTTGACCAGCCCGACGTCGCCGGTGTTGATCGACGCCGATGTGTCCATCGGTCCGGTCGGATAAGGCGCGCTACGCATCACATCAGGTCCAGCGGCACCGATCGCGCCCGGAGGCATCGGTCCGTTCATTGGCCCCGAACATCCGGGACCACCCATCATCGGGCCACCCATCATCGGGCCGCCCATCATTCCGGGTCCCCCCATCATGTTTCCGTAGGGCGGCGCGCCCATCACGCCGGGGCCAGGGCCACCGACGCCCGGGCCGGGCTCGAGCATCCGTTGCTCGGGTGGCAGGTTGTGTCGAACCGGCACACACCCGGTGGCGATCACCGCCGTGGCCGCCAGTAGCGACATTTGAGTGACGATTCGTTTCATCGTTTCCCCCCGTTCCTTGGGTTTCTTGCACGTGGATGCTGGAGCGACGGCCTTGGCAAGACAGTCGTGGTTGTTTTCTGGCTGGACTTGCATGGTTCGGAGAACCTACGATCCGCCTCGAGCCGTCGGGCTTCGTGAAGTGCGGTCGTACCGACTCCGTTATTGCTCATCGGCACGTTACAGGCCGCATCTTTGAGAAAACCGCCATAACCGGCACATGAAGATTGATCCTCACAAGCCCAATCCGCGTTTCCGCGCCGTGAAACACTTCCTCATAGCGATCTGCATTGCGATCGGAGTTTTTGCGCCGTCGAATATGCTGGCCGATGAGTCTGCGCCTGATGCCGTACCTGCGGCACCGATCGAAGATGCTCGCTCGCAACCCCAAGCCACGGCGCTGTTGGGGCAAGTGTTGCAATATCTCGTCGATGGACCCGCCTTTGACGCGAAGGTTCGCGAAACCGTTTGGACCACCGGACGCGAAGTCGTCGGCGTCGGAAACTACGAACAGGCCGGTGGTGGCAGCGGGCGATTCAATCTGCACATGACAATGTTCGACGGCGACGGCAAACATCGCTTTCAACAAATCAGCGACGGTCGATTGGCCTGGACGCGAACCGAAATCGCCAGCGAAGTTTCGCTTCGCCGCGTCGATGTCGGACGACTGGACGAGTGGGTTCAGGCGACCGGCGAGACGACATCGATCTCGCCGCGATTGCGCGTCGGCGCGTGGGCCGAGATGCTGACCACGATCCAACGCGATCACGTGCTGACGGCCGCCAGCTATAAACTTAAAGGCGAATCGGTTTGGGTGATATCGGCGGAGCTCAAGCAATCGCGTCGCAGCGAAGTCTTGGCCGAGTCGAATTCAAATCGTTGGCCGGAACTCTATCCGACGCGAATTCGAATCGCGGTCGCGGCGAAGAACAATCCGGAAACAGGCTTCGGCCAGTGGCTGCCCATTCATATCGAGTTCCGAGGTGACCCGATCACGACCGCCAAAAAGTCCGATGATGAACCGGATTCGGCGCCCATCTCGCCCAACGGCCCGCTGATCGCGCTCATCGAGTTGTACTCGGTTCGCCCGATTCAGCCGCCGCCGCTGGAACAGTTCCGATTCGAGAACCAAGACACCAATGTTATTTTCGTGAACGAGACCGATCGTTACTTGGAAATGTACGGTGTACGGCTGACCGATCGCGAACGACGTCAACTGCTTCGCTGAGTTGGGGCAGGCCTGATCGTTGACGGCGGATCGATGACGGAGCGATGATTCGGCTACACTAGCGAGCCTCACTCCTATCCTCGTACCGTCGATCGAAACCGTGTCTTCCGCCTCTTCCGCGACGACTCACTCCCGATTCCACCATTGGGCACAGCTCGTTCGCTTGCCAAATGTCTTCACGGTGATTGCGGATGTCGGCGCCGCATTTTTGCTCGTCGCGCATGGACCGCAACCGATCGCCCGATTCGCATTGGTCTTATGCGCTGGCGTGGCCCTGTATTGGGCCGGCATGATCTTGAACGACGTGTTCGATGTTGAACAAGACAAGGCCCAGCGTTCCAATCGACCACTGGCGGCTGGCCACATCACACTGCCGAATGCCCGAACGGCCGGCTGGAGTTTATTGTTTGTCGGTGTCGTATTGGGTGCGGTTTCGGGATACGCGCCAGGCGGCGAGTATCCGGTGACATGGTTTCCGGCGGCCATCTCGGCGTTGCTGGCGGTCGCCATCGTTGCCTACGACGGTCCGCTCAAAAAGACGCCCGCCGCGCCGCCGACGATGGGACTTTGCCGCGTGCTGAGTTTCTTGCTGGGCGCGTCGCCGTGTTTCGTGTTTGCGATCGGCGAGCCCGTGTTCCCCAAATACTTGTTCGGAATCGCGATCGGATTTGGCGTCTACGTGATGGGTCTGACCACGATGGCGCGTCACGAAGCAGTGGGTGGCCCATCTCACAATTTGCCGACCGGTTTGATGGTGACTTTTTTCGGCTGCCTGATGCTTGCGCTCGCACCGCAATTAGCACGGGGGATGGCTGTGGACTGGAAAGCGTCGCCGACTGATTTATTTCCATTGATGATCGGCATGATCGCGTTCCCCGTCATCGTTCGTGGTTTTCGAGCAGTTCGCGATCCGTCGCCGGCGAAGATCCAAATGGCGATCCGAGTCGGCATCCTGTCGATCATTCCGTTTTCAGCTGCGTACGCATTCCTGGGCGCCGGGCCGGTTTGGGGAATGGCGATCTTCAGTTTGGTGGTGCCATCGATTTTGCTGGCCGCTCGATTTCGAGTGACTTGATGATCGCGGGATACCATACCGCCGGATTGTTGCTGCATGACCTTGTCACGTCGATCAATGAACTGGCGCACCTGGGATACTCGAGCGTGGCGATACGGCCGCACGCGGGTATGTTTCATCCCGACTTGCCGAACTTCAGTACCCAGATCGTGCGTTTGACCGATGCGATATCCCGAACGGGCATTCGGTTGGTCATCGATTTGGACGCGATGTACCTCCGCGACCCATTCACTCGGCTCGGGCCATCGTTGACTTCGGCGGACGATCCAATCAACGAGAGTGCCCGGCGGTGGATCGAGAGGTGGATTGGAATCGCGGATGAGATCGGTGCCTCGTTGGTGACGTTTGCCAGCGGCGCGGGCGAAATTTCGGATTTCTTCAGCGATGAGGAGCAATTGGAACGTCTGACCGATCAGCTCCATCAAATCGATGCGGCGACGGCTGGATGCAAAACCGCTCTGGCGATACGACCTCGCGCCGGCGATCTGATCGGGTCCGTCGTTCACTTTGAACGACTGCAGCGCTGGCTGGGCGATTTGCCGATCGGATTGGCGGCGGATATCGGCGAGATGTTGGCCGCCGGTGAGTTACCCGTCAGCGATCGACTGATGCGAAATCTCGAAGCCCTCAAGTGTGTTTATTTGTGCGACAAGCGATCCGGGATTGCGGGGGACCAGAGAATCGGCGCGGGCGACGTTGCCTTGCATCGAATCGTCGGAACATTGCGGCGGAGCGGCTTTGCCGGCCCGGGTATCGTCAGAATCGAAGGGCACAGCGAATGGGGGCTGGAACCGGCACGCGAGGCGATCGCGATTTTTGATCCGTGAAACGCCGGCAACTTCCGTGAAACTGGGAAAAGTCCTATCTCACGATCAAAATTGCTGGACTCTACCGACTGGACACTCCTATCATTCGGTTGTCGCGGGCAGTCCAGCAGACGAGGCCAAGGTGAGGGTTATGCCTGATATTTTTTCTTCACCTGTAGTGCAAGCTGCAACTGCCGTAGTGATCCTGTGCATCCTAATCGCAACCGCATTTTATCTCGTGGCAAGCTATCGCGACTATGTGGCTAACGACCATGAGATCACCTCCGAGGCCCTCGCAAACTTGCGAGAAATGCATCGCAAAGGTGACATCAGCGACTCAGAATTCCGAACAATACAAAATAGAAACCAGCGGCGTTTCGACGAACCGATTGCCAACGATGATTCGACCTCCCCGGACGACTCATCAACGAACAACCTAGGCTGACACTTTCAAGCAACGTGTCTTCCAACGACTCCCAAGTTCGACTTCCCCGGCACATCACCTCGAGCGAAATGTTTGAAGGACAACCCTCCGCCTGTAAGCCCTCCCAATTCCATGCGGGCATGCATTCGGAAACTATAAATCGTTTTTGAATTTTTTTACCACAGTAGGCTCGAGCTTTCGAGGATACGGATGACCCATCCCGATTTCGGGGCGGAATCCCAATCCGTGAACAACGTGTTCGCGGCGAGGGAACATCGCCGTGACGTCGGGAAAGCATTCGAGCCGTGGCCCGAAACCGTTTGACGCGCGATTTGTGCGTCGATCGTCGGATACAATTATTGTTCCGACGTTCGGCTCGCCCGTCGCACCAACAGGAGTCGCGTATGCCCTCGAAAGAAACCCCTCCCTCCCGCCGCGGAACCTCCACCAGCAAGAAGAACGCTTTCTGTTCTTTTTGTCGAAAGAGTTATCGTGACGTGGGGCCGCTCGTTGAAGGACCAGGTGATGTTTACATCTGTTCCGAATGCATCGAGCTTTGTCAGTCAATTTTGGATCAGGAAACTCGTCGTCGTGGACCGACCAAGTCGCTCTTCAACGACATTCCGACTCCTCGCAGTATTGTCGAGCATCTTGATCAATATGTGATCGGTCAAGGCAGCGCTAAACGCGTGTTGGCCGTGGCTGTTCACAATCACTACAAACGCCTCACCAGTGTCTGGGAAGGTGGCAGTGAAGTGGAGATCGAGAAGAGCAACATTCTGTTGGCCGGACCGACCGGTAGCGGAAAAACATTGCTCGCTCGTTCGCTTGCACGCATGTTGAACGTACCCTTTGCGATCGGTGATGCGACAACGCTGACCGAAGCGGGATACGTCGGCGAAGACGTTGAAAACTTGTTGCTCAAACTGTTGCACGCGGCCGACTTCGATGTCGAAGCAGCTCAGCGCGGGATCCTTTACATCGATGAAGTCGACAAGATTGGCAAAACAAGCGCCAATGTTTCGATCACTCGCGACGTATCGGGTGAAGGCGTTCAGCAGAGCTTGCTGAAGATGCTCGAAGGCACCGTTGCCAATGTTCCGCCGCAAGGTGGTCGAAAGCATCCGGAGCAACAGTACATCCAGATGGATACCAGCAACATCTTGTTCATCGTCGGCGGTACGTTCGTCGGTATCGAAGAAATCATCCGCAAACGACTCGGGCACAAAACGCTCGGATTCGGCGGCGGTGACAGCATTCGCAACGAGCAAACGACTTCCGACTTGTTGGCTCAAGTGCAAACCGAAGACATCATGCAATTCGGGTTGATTCCTGAGTTGGTCGGACGTTTGCCGGTGGTCAGTTATCTGCAACCGCTCGACGAGGAAGGCTTGGTCAACGTCATGACTGAGCCCAAAAATTCGTTGATCAAGCAGTATGAAGCACTTTTCCAAATGGAAAACTGTGAGTTGAAGTTCACCAAAGAAGCACTTCACTTCGTCGCCCGGAAAGCGTTGCAGAAGGGCGTCGGGGCTCGTGGATTGCGAGGGATTTTGGAAGAAGTGATGCTCGACATCATGTATGACCTGCCCGAGCAGCCCGAGGGAACACTGTACACGATCGACGAGAATGTTGTTTCGGGTAAGAACAAGTTATTCCAAATGCCAACGACCAAAAGCGCTTAGTCGCGAAGTCGTCTAGCCGAAAATCGCAAACGCCGGTGTCACACTCGTGACCCCGGCGTTTCGCGTTTGTGTGAAGCAACGTGTAGGCCATGCAGAGCGGTGCGATGCCTGGCATTTTTCCGGCGCGCTGCGATGCATCGCTTCACTCTGCATGGCCTACGCGCTACCAGCCTTCGCGGCTAAAGTGCCAACAGCAGTCGACTCGGGGCTTCCAAGTATCCGATCACATCATTGAGGAATCTGGCGGCCGTTCCCCCGTCCACCAAACGGTGATCGTAGGACAGACTCAGCGGCATCATCAGGCGCGGCTTGATCGAGTCGTCGGGCATCACGACTGGCATTTTGCGGCTGCGACCAACTAGCAGAATCGCGACCTCCGGGATATTCACGATCGGCGTGGAGTACTGACCACCGATCGCGCCAAGGTTGCTGATCGTGAACGTTCCGCCTCGCAAATCTTTGACAGCGAATTTACCACTGCGGACCTTGCCCGCCATCTCGGCCAATGAACGCGTGATTGCCGGGACGCCCATGCGATCCGTCTCGGTCATCACGGGAACGACCAATCCGGAATCGGTATCCACCGCGACGCCGACGTTCACGTAGTCCTTGTAAATGATCTGCTCATTCGCTTCATCGATCATCGCATTGAGCGCAGGGTGATGACGCAGCGCGGTGGCAACGGCTTTGATCAAGAAAGGCATCGTCGTCAGCTTCAATCCCTGAGCCGCGTAATCGTCTTTGCTAGTTTGGCGAAGCCGTTCCAAATCGGTGATGTCGGCATCGTCGAAATTGGTGACGCGGGGAACGGTCGACCAACTAGCGTGCATCTGTCGCGCGATCGTCTTACGAATCTTGCTCATCCGTTCGACACGGATCGGCCCGTAGTCGTCACGATCCGCCGTACCAGGAAGGGGCGCCGCAGGCTCGGCGCTACTCGTTCCGGTCACCTGGGCGGTTGGTTGTCCGCTTCCCGCGCGGGCCGACTTACCGGTCGCACGAACGACCGACAGGATATCGTCGCGACTGATGCGGCCGGCGTCACCGGTACCCGAAACATTCGTCAAATCGACGCCCACTTCGCGAGCAAATCGTCGGACCGCGGGTCCGGCCGGAATCACGCCAGAACCGGACGACATTGGCGCGACTGGCACAGGCGCTACTTCGACCGGTCGCACCGGTTGAGTCGAACCGACCGGCGGTGCCGCCGGTTGCGGCGGTGGTGCCACTGGCTTGGGCGCTTCTGCTTTCGGTGCCTCGGTTACTGGTTCTGGTGCCGCAGCCGGCGCCGCAGCCGCCGTTTCAGCAGGTTTTGGTGGGGGCGACTCGGGTTTCGACGTATCCGCGCCTGCGGCCGCTTCGACCTCCAGCAACACACCGCCGATCGATACCGTATCGCCTTCCTTCACCGAGATTTTCGTCACCTTTCCACCGACGGATGAGGGAACGGGAACCGTTGCCTTGTCCGTTTCCATTTCGACGATGCTATCGCCAGCTTTGATCACATCGCCGACTGAAACGAATATTTCGAGGACATCGCCGGATTCGATGCCGTCGCCGAGTTCGGGAAGTTTGACTTCGGTCATGGGAAAAGAGTCTTCTGGTTTCAGTGTTCGGTGGTCAGTTTTCAGTAAAGCCGTGGTGATTGCGGAGCGTCCGCTATGCGAAGTAAGGGTCGATTTTGTCCGGATTGTAATTGAGATCCGTGATCGCCTGGGCGACATCGGACATCGTGAATGTTCCGGCTTTCGCCAAGCGGTACAGCGTCGCGATGGTGATCGATTCTGCGTCGACCTCGAAGTGCCGGCGAAGTGCTTTACGCGTCTCGCTGCGGCCCATACCGTCGGTGCCCAGCACAAAGTAGTCGCCGGGAATCCAAGGAGTCAGTTGCTCCCCGAGTGCGCGAACGTAATCGCTGGCCGAGATGAATGGACCCTCGACGCCCTCGAGTGTCTCTTCCAAATAGCTCTTACGTGGCGTTTCGGTCGGATGCAGGCGATTCCAACGCTCGCAGGCACCCGCTTCGCGACGCAGTTGTGTGTAGCTGGTCACACTCCACACATCGCTGGCGATGTTGTACTTCTCGGCAAGCATGGTTTGTGCGGTCAAGACAAGGTTCAGGATCGCGCCACTGCCGAACAACTGCACACGCGCCTTTGCACCGTCGACATCTTGGCTCTTGAACTTGTACATACCCTTGATGATGCCTTCGGCGCATCCTTCCGGCATCGCCGGATGCACGTACTCTTCGTTCTCGGCAGTGATGTAGTAGATGCACTGTTCGTTGTCGACGAACATGCGCTGCAAACCTTCTTGCACGATCACAACGACCTCGTAAGCGAACGCGGGATCGTAGGCACGCACCGTTGGAAACGCGATCGCGTTGAGCAGGCTATGTCCGTCTTGGTGCTGAAGCCCTTCGCCGTTGAGCGTCGTGCGCCCCGCCGTTCCGCCGACCAAGAATCCCTTGGCTCGCATATCGGCGGCGGCCCATATCGAATCGCCGACACGCTGGAAACCGAACATGCTGTAGTAAATGTAAAACGGAATCATGTTGACACCGTGGCAACTGTAGGCGGTGCCGGCCGCACAGAAGCTGCTCATCGAACCGCATTCGGTGATTCCCTCTTCGAGAATCTGTCCGTCTTGAGCTTCCTTGTAATAGGAGACGATTCCCGAGTCGGCCGGCTCGTAAAGTTGCCCTGCGTGGGCGTAGATTCCGAACTCGCGGAACATGCCTTCCATACCAAACGTCCGCGATTCGTCAGGCACGATCGGTACGACGTTTTTGCCGATTTTCTTGTTGCGGCACATCGCGATCAACGTCTGAACGCACGCGAACGTGGTCGAGATGCTCTTGTCTTCGAGTTTGGAGATCAGCTTGCCGAATTCTTCGAGCGAGGGAATCTCTAGTTTCGGATGTTCGGTCGGACGGCTCGGCATCGATCCGCCAAGCGCCTCGCGTCGCGACTTCAAGTACTTGATTTCGGTGCTGCCTGCCGGTGGTTTGTAGAACGGCGCGTTGCCAACTTCGGCGTCGCTGATCGGAATTCCAAATCGTGTGCGGAACTCCAATAACTCGGCTTCATTGAGCTTCTTCTGGTTGTGCGCGACGTTGCGACCCTCACCCGCTTCGCCCAGCCCGTAGCCTTTGATCGTCTTCGCCAGGATTACCGTCGGTTTGCCGTTGTTGAATTCCGTCGCACGCTTGTAAGCGGCATAGACCTTTTCCGGATCGTGACCGCCGCGACGAATTTTTTGCAGTTGTTCGTCCGATAGATGCTTCACCAATTCCAGTGTTTCCGGGTACTTACCGAAGAAGTGTTCGCGAACATAACTGCCCGGCATCGACGTGTATTTTTGATACTGTCCGTCCACGACTTCATTCATCCGCTTGGCAAGCGCGCCCGTCCGATCACGCGCCAGAAGCTCGTCCCACTCGCCGCCCCAAATGACTTTGATCACATTCCAGCCGGCACCGTGGAAGATCGATTCGAGTTCTTGAATGATCTTGCCGTTGCCGCGAACGGGGCCATCGAGTCGCTGGAGATTGCAGTTGACGACGAAGGTCAAGTTGTCGAGCTTTTCGCGTGACGCCAATCCGATCGCTCCGAGCGTTTCCGGTTCGTCACATTCGCCGTCACCCAAGAATGCCCAAACTCTCTGACCTTTGGTGTCTTTGAGTCCGCGGTCGTTGAGGTATTCATTGAAACGGGCTTGATAGATCGCCATGATCGGACCAAGACCCATCGAGACCGTTGGATATTCCCAAAAATCGGGCATCAACCAGGGGTGCGGGTAACTGCTCAGCCCGCCGCCGTCTTCCAGTTCGCGACGAAAATTTTCCAGCTTCGCTTCACTCAAGCGTCCTTCGACGAACGCTCGCGAATACATTCCCGGCGACGCGTGGCCTTGGAAGTAAATCGAGTCGCCCGAGTAACCATCTTCGCCCCGGCCGTGGAAAAAGTGATTGAAGGCGACCTCGTACAGAGTCGCACTCGAAGCAAACGTGCTGATGTGGCCGCCGACGCCGCCGCCCCGTTTGTTCGCGCGGACGACCATCGCCATCGCATTCCAACGAATGATCGACTTGATCCGTCGTTCGAGTTCGCGGTTGCCGGGATACGGTGGTTGCTCGTGCTTGGGGATCGTGTTGACGTAGGGCGTCGAAGTGTCCGACGACAAAGGAACGCCTTCCTCGGCGGCCCGATCGCGAAGCTGGTCGATCAAGAATTTGACGCGATCGGGGCCCTTGCTCTTGAGTACATAATCGAGCGAGCTAAGCCATTCCTGAGTTTCCGCCGCGTCGACATCGACATCGGCGGATCTTTGAAGTTCGCCCAAATTTTGCGCGACTTCGGCTTTGGCAACGGTTTCGGATTCGGACATCGTTGTTTCTTCTCAAGTATTGGAACCCGCCCAGGAAAGCCGTAGGAGCAGGTGATTCGTCGACCGGTCGTTTGTCTGTATTCTCGCTCAATCCAAGCGACGCGGAAACCGCGGCGCTCGCGGGATGGTCGCAATGGCACCAAGATTGCCCGTTTTTGTCCGGATTGGATTTCTCCGCGGCCCATCCGTCGCCGAATTGACGGTGCAGATTAGTCCGACGACCCTGAAAACGACAAGGGTAAGGGCGAAAACGCGACGAAGCGTTTGATTTACAATGCACCGATATGGCCACACCCCTTTGCATTGTTAGGAACACCCATTGCGATTGCCGTTTGAAGGGACCGCAGCCGTTGTCACCGGCGCGTCGAGTGGAATCGGTCGCGAAATCGCGATCAGTTTGGCTCGGGCCGGTGCCGATCGAATCGTCGTCCACTATCGAAAAAACGCGGCCGGCGCCGAACACACCGCGACGGAGATCCGGGACATCGGTGCTTCCGCAGTCACGATCGCCGCCGATATCGGGATTTTCGATGATCGTAAACAACTGGTGGAACAAGCGTTTGAAGCGATCGGACCGATTCAGACTTGGGTCAACAACGCCGGCGCCGATGTGCTCACTGGTGACATCGGGAAACTCGGCTTCGACGAAAAGCTGCGTCTGATGATGGAAGTCGATGTGATCGGCACGATTGGTCTGTCGCGAGACGTGGCGGATCGTCTCGTCGCATTTGCAAAACACGTCGGCGGGAACTCATTGCCACCGTCGATGGTATTCATGGGCTGGGATCAATCGGCCCGCGGTATGGAAGGCGACGCGGGGCAAATGTTCGCAGCCGTCAAAGCAGCGGTGACATCTTTCGCAAGTAGTCTCGCGCAAACGCTTGCGCCGCACGTCCGCGTCAACACCGTCGCGCCCGGATGGATTCGGACATCGTGGGGCGAAACCACTAGCCCGTATTGGAACGATCGCGCCGAGAAACAATCGTTGATGAATCGATGGGGCGACCCCGCTGACATCGCTCGCGCGGTCTGTTTCGTCGCGGACCCTGCGAACTCGTTTGTGACCGGACAAACGCTCGAGATCAACGGCGGCTGGAATCGTCGCTTTGATTGAACTGATTGGCAAAGCGGATCGAATTCACATCGCGATCGAGTCTTTTACTTGCGGACGCGAGCGACCGTTAGCTCGATGGCAGAGATCATCGCGCGTGCCTTGTTGACCGTTTCCTCATATTCCGCCGACGGATCGCTATCCGCGACGACTCCGCATCCGGCTTGCACATAGACGGTGCCGTCTTTGACAACCATCGTTCGCAGCGCGATGCAAGTGTCCATGTTGCCCCGGTAATCGATGTAGCCAACTGCACCGCCGTAAGGTCCGCGTCGATGTGGTTCGATCGAGTCAATGACTTGCATCGCGCGAACTTTCGGCGCGCCCGACACCGTGCCGGCCGGCAAACAAGCCTTTAGCGCATCGAAAGCATCGAGTCCGTCACGCAGTCGCCCTTGGACTTCGCTACTGATGTGCATCACGTGGCTGTAACGTTCGACGACCATGATTTCAGTCAGTTCCACCGAACCGAACTCGGCGATTCGGCCGATGTCGTTGCGCCCGAGGTCGACCAGCATGACGTGTTCGGCGCGTTCCTTCGGATCACCCAGCAACTCTTGCTCGAGCAATCGATCTTCTTTCGCATCTTTGCCTCGGCGCCGGGTACCCGCCAGCGGACGTACGGTGACGGTTCGATCGGCGACGCGACACATGATTTCTGGCGAACATCCCACCAGCACACAGTCCGGCGTACGGACATAGAACATGAACGGGCTGGGATTTACGACCCGCAAAGATCGATAGATCTCGAACGGATCGACATCCGTCTTGACCGACCATCGCTGACTCGGGACGACTTGAAAGATATCGCCGGCGCGGATGTATTCGACGCAAGTCCGCACCGCCGACTCGAACGATTCTTTGGTGAAATTGGAAGTGACTTCAAGTGGCCGATCGGCCGTTGCTTTCTGCCATACGTCGGGGCACCATTCGACGGGTGCTTGATTGCTATTGGCAACCGTCAGTTTGGCAATGGTGCGATCAACTCGCCGGCACGCTGCCTCGAAAGCGCCGGCCGACTGACTCGCTGCGGTGACTCCGCGACAATCGGCCAGCGATACCACGGTGATGGTTTTGTCGACATGATCGAACACGCACAGCGTGTGATAGAAACCAAAGTCCAAGTCGGGAATCTGGCGATCGTCGGCCGGGGCGTCGGGCAAGCACTCGACGTAACGGACGACATCGTAAGCCGCGTATCCGATCGCTCCGCCGACGAACGGCGGCAATCCGTCGAGCTTGGCGACGGAGAAATGAAAATGGTTGCGAAAGTCATCCAGCGGGTTCGCTGATTGGTGCGATTGAGTTTCCGAACCGTCCGTTTTGGAATGCTCGACGAGGTTGCCTCGTGCCACGAATCGGCGTTCCGGATCCGACGCCAGAAAGCTGTAGCGACCGACCTTCTCACCACCGATCACGCTCTCGAACAAACACGCCGGTCCGCCATCATCCAACAACCCGAATGCCGTCACCGGTGTCAGCGTATCGCTGAGCAAGCGACGGTAGACGGGAACAAAGTCATGCTCCACCGCGAGACCGGCGAAACGGGTTTCATCGGGCGTGTGCATCGAAGCGGATCGTAGGAAAAGGGCGTTTGAAACCGGAATGTGAACAATCGAGCTTCTCAAGTGTCCCGCCCGGACCGGCCTTCGTGTAGGGGACACGCACCGCCTTCGTTGACAGTAACATTGCCAGCGATAGAATCGAGGCTTGGTCGCCGCACCTGACTGAACAAAACCACCGATCACGCATGGACAAGTTTGCCCGGCCAAGTGGCGGACAAGTAATAATGCGGTGCGAGGGCTGTACAATGGACTGACAGCGGAACCGGCGACGACGGAACTTATCATGAAATGTCAATACTGCGAAAAGCCTGCGACCTTCCACATCACCGAACTGACCGAGCCTTCCGGTCCCCAGGTGATGCACTTGTGTGAAGAGCATGCTCGCGGGTTTCTTCAAAAAGACACATCAAGCCCCGCGGTTTCAATCGCCGGAGCGTTGGCCAAGCAGTTGAATCTCGGCCAGACCAAAAAAGAGCTGGCGGAACTCGACCAGAAAGAATGTCCCGTTTGCGGGATCAGCTTCTTCGAGTTCCGCAACACCGGTCGGCTCGGGTGCCCCTATGATTACACGCACTTCGAGTCCGACCTGACTCCCTTGCTTTCCAACATCCACGACTCTCTGGAACACCGTGGCAAACGCCCCCGCCGGGCCGCTGCCTCAGCCGATTCCCAAGCAATCATGATTCAACTGCGACGTGAGATGGAAGAGGCGATTGATCGCGAAGATTACGAGCGGGCATCCGAGATTCGCGACGAACTTCGACGGATCGAAGAGTCGGGAACGGGAGAATCCGCGAAGTGAAACGCAATACAGATTTCAGCGAACTCGCAAACAGCTCCGGTGAATGGCTTCGCGGCACCGGCCCCGAGTCGGACATCGTCATCAGCAGCCGAATTCGTTTGGCGCGCAATCTAGCGGACTTTCCCTTCATTCGACGATGCAGCGATGAAGATCGGATCAGCATCGAACGAACCGTCCGCGCCCGAATGGAATCGATCGAAGGCTGGGAGGACATTCGCTATGTCGACATCGAGCAATTGTCGGAAATCGATCGCCAGTTCTTGGTCGAGCGCCAATTGATCAGCCGCGAAATTGCCGACGCCGATGGTTCTCGCGCCGTCGCCATCGATCCCCATGAACAGTACAGCGTGATGATCAACGAAGAAGATCATCTTCGTATCCAAGTCATGCACAGCGGACTCGATTTGAAGTCGGCTTGGGATCGCATCAACTCGTTGGATGACAAGCTCGAAGGCACGATTCTGTATGCCTACCACCCGAAATACGGTTATCTGACCGCTTGTCCGACCAACGTCGGCACCGGACTCAGAGTCAGCGTCATGTTGCACCTACCGGCGCTGGTGATCACGCAGCAGATCGAAAAGGTGTTCCGCAGCATGCAGCGGATCAACGTCACCGTTCGAGGTCTGTACGGCGAAGGATCGCAATACACCGGCGACTTCTACCAAGTCAGCAACCAGATCACGCTCGGTCACAGTGAAGAGGACTTGGTCGCCCTGGTTGGCGAGAACGTCGTTCCTCGGATCATCGAATACGAGCGAAAAGCCAGAGATTTCCTCGTTCGCCAGGGTGAGAAGGATCTGCACGACGATGTCAGCCGGGCACTTGGGATACTCAGTACCGCCAAGAAAATCAGCAGCGAAGAGACCATGCACTACCTATCAAAGGTGCGAATGGGCGTGAACCTTGGGCTCATCAACGACGTCGCCGTCGGCACCATCAACAAACTATTCATCCACACCCAACCGGCCCATCTGCAGAAACTCCACGGCCGTTTGCTTGGTTCTTCCGACCGCAATGTCCAGCGGGCAACGTATCTCCAGCGTCATCTCAGCGGCGCTCCGGGAACCGGCGATTTGAACTAGTTCTGGGCTTGACTTCTGCGTCTTGCAAGCCGGGCGGCGCAAATGAATTGGCGTTGGCGGAACGATTTGGCACCGAAGGCAACAGAAACAATCGACTGTCAGCGGTATTTGAATGACTGGGCTGATAAACTAAATGCCGCAAGCAAAAGGCATACCCGTGGGTTCGTTCCCGATGGAAGACTGGCGTGGCGGAAGAGTCTCAACTGATTGATCGGGCACTCGACGGTGATCGCGATGCGTTCACGTCGTTGGTTGAACTCTGTCAGGACCGACTCTTTGCATCCATGTTGCAAGTCACGGGGTCGCCCGATGAGGCCGAGGAAGTTGTTCAGGAAGCGTTCATTCGAGCCTTCATGAAGTTGGATACGTTTCAGCGGAACAGCCAGTTTTTTACGTGGCTCTACCGCATCGCGTTCAACAGCGCGTTGTCGCGTCGACGTCGCAAACGTGCTCGGATATCGCTGGATCATTGCCGTGAGACCAATGGGCTTGAAATAGCGGGTGATGACGATGCCGTTGATGAACCCATGCTTCGGCGCGAGCGAGTGGCGATGGTTCGCGAAGCGATGAGCACGTTGTCCGACGAGCATCGCAGCATCTTAGTGCTGCGAGAAATGGATGAACAATCGTACGAAGACATCGCTGAGGTTTTAGAGATCTCAATCGGCACCGTGCGAAGCCGGCTAAGTCGCGCTCGTTACCAACTCAAGCTGTCCCTCGAAGCCATGCAACGAGCCGAAGAGTCAACGGGCAAGTAATCGCAGGTCCTTTGTTCGCGAGCAGCATTAGCTATGGATAACAGCCGCGAAATCGATAAAGTTCGTGACGATTTTGAAGCCGCTTGGCAGGCCGGTGGTGCTCCGCCACAACTGCCGATGTTCCTGAATCGTATCGACACTTCCCAACGCGATGATCTGTTGTTGCCTTTGGTCCAACTGGATGTTGCCTATCGGCGGAGTCTTGGGCTTGAATGTAAACCCGAAGACTACGCTTCTCTGGGAATTTTGGCGGTTCGAGCGGCGCAACTTGCGTTCAACGTCGCTGAGGTCGATGCGTACTCGAAACTGTACAATCCCGAGCAATATCGCACGTTTCTCGACGATCCTACATGCTCGATTCAGATAGATGGAACAGAACCTGCGGCGGAAAGTATCACCGAAACGCTGGATGCGCCTTCAGCAGCCAGTATAGACGATTCAACCAAATCATTTGCTGACAATGACCTGGCGAAACTTGCGCAAGGCTTATCCGAAGAGGAACGCTTGCGGGCATTGCGGAGTGGATTGGCTGGGTCGATCGGCGGTGGATTTCAACAGTAACGGCAATCAGTTTTTGGGGCAGCAGAGTATCGGCGTCGCGGGTGAACACGGTGGTATCCGGACAAACTATTCCCATCGCACCGGCGACGATTACCGCGCGGGCGACGGCTCCACCGTGGCCGCTGGTTACGAATCTCGGGAGCTAACGATCGCGGCGGGGCATGACTTCGGCGACGGTCGATCGATCGAACTTTCATTGTTGCGACTCGACCAGACCGATGTGGAATTTCCCGGCTATGTGTTCGATATTGATTTCCTTGTGACGGACGCCTACGAAGTCGCGTACATCGACGAGAACCCGTTCGTTTCGGATCGGATGGCGACGGAAGTTTGGTACAACCGAACTCGATTCGAGGGGGACGCTCAAAATCCTGCTAAGCGGGATCAATTCCCGCTTCTCGATCGCATCAGCTACGTAGGGAATACCGATGTTGATTCGTTGTCGACCGGATATCGGCAAGGGCTGACGTGGAAACCGAGCGAAGATTTTCGGTTTACGGCAGGGCACGATTTGCGTTTCATCAAGCAAGAGCTCAACGAAATCGCCAGCGGCACATCGTTAGGCCTACCGATTCCATTTACCGATCAGAACTCACCCATTCCGCGTTCGTTTTCAGTCAATCCGGGGCTGTTTGGCGAATACGAAGAAGACTTTCTGCAGCATTGGACGTTTCGAACCGGCGGTCGAGTCGACTTCGTCCAAACCGACATTGTCGATGATCCGGCAAAGCTGAATGCCGTTGGCTTGGACACCTTCCCCGCGTCTTATGCCGAAATTGTCGGTACGGACGAATATCAAACGGATCGAGTCCTGTGGAGCCTTTACGCTTCGCTGGAGCGGCAATGGACTGACAAGCTGGTCGGGACGGCGTCGCTAGGGTTTGCCCAGCGGCCACCGACTTTGACTGAGTTGTATGCGGCGCAGCCATTCTTGTTGTTGCTCCAAAACGGACTGAACAATGTGACGGGCGACCCACGTCTGGACGAAGAAAAACTGATTCAGTTCGACTTAACGCTCGACTACAACGGCGACGTTCTTCGCGCGGGCGTGCGAGGGTTTCATGTCGGCGATCATCTTCTCCCATCGCTCTTGCGGGACGTTCTTCGCGCGGGCGTGCGAGGGTTTCATGCTTGGGCAATGGACTACATCACGTTTGAGAATACGAGCGTCGTCCGTGGACCGCCTAGTGGCGAAATTCAACAAACGAGCCTGCGGTACGTGAACACCGACTTGGCCACTTTGACTGGTGGCGAAGCGTTTTTGGAATTGTTTCCCAAGTCAATGGTCAGTCCGTTCATGACGCTGCGCGGGGTTGATGGCCGTGACCGAACACGAAACGGAAATTTCGCGACCACGAATGGTTCGGCGTTAAATCCATCACAGCAAGTCGATAACTTGGACCGTGGCTTTTTTAGCGGGATCACGGGTGCGGATTCCGAGCCGCTGCCCGGTATCTCGCCGGTTGAGATGCAGGTCGGTGCCAAGTTGAATGACCCGAGTGCGATACCGCAGTGGAACTTGGTTTTGTCAGCACGCGTCGTCAATCATCAAGATCGTGTGGCGTCCAGTTTGCTGGAGACGCCGACGGCAGGTTTTACAACATGGGACTTGCGAAGTACCTATCAGCCAACAAGCTTGGATGGATTGTTGATCGTCGCCGGCGTCGAAAACTTCACCAACAAAGCTTATCGCGAGCATCTCGACTTCCGCTCGTTCAACGGTGTGAACGTGTTGCAACCGGGAGTCAACTTCTACGTCGGTACTGACTGGACCTACTGATTTACGAGACGGATTTTTATCGCTGTTTAAGGCGATCTTGGTTTTGCGGCGCCGTGCAACTCCTTAGAATAGAATCGACGCGATGGAACTCCGCAGGGCAGACCATCATTGGTTCGTAAATGTTTGTGTTTGGATTGACCATGTATTCCCAGAATATCTCGCTCCGTCGAGTCGCGATTTTTCGGAGCATGCTACCTTTTGTTCTAGCGATCGCCGGGTTCGGTTGCGTTGAGGATTCGCTTCAAGGCGAGACAGTTGATTTTGAACGCGATGTCTATTCAGTCTTCCAACGGTCTTGCTTTGAATGTCACGGTGAAGACAAGCAAGAAGGCGGACTTCGGCTCGACGTCAAATCGGATTTATTGGACTCCGGCGTAGTCGAATTGCGGTCTCCGAATGAAAGTGAACTGGTTCGGCGAATTGAGTTGCCTCGAAATCATGAGCAGGTGATGCCGGTTATTGGCGACCCGCTTTCCAAAAGCGAAGTTGCTTCGATAAGGGCATGGATCGCGTCGGGCGCCGATTGGCCAGATGACTTTGTTCCGCCCCGACATTGGTCCTATATCGCGCCGGTGCGTAGCGAAGTACCGAAGATTGACGATGCACGTTGGTCCGCCCATCCGATCGACTGCTTCGTAAAAGCAAAGCTCGACGCGATCGATCTTTCACCTTCGCCGCAAGCCAACCGAAGTGTTTTGCTGCGCCGTCTTTATCTGGACTTGATTGGGTTGCCTCCCACACTCGATGAGATTCACAGGTTTGAAGCAGATCGATCCGCGGACGCACTGGAGCATGTGATTGATGATCTGCTTTCACGGCCTCAATTCGGCGAGCGTTGGGCGCGGCCGTGGTTGGACTTGGCTCGTTACGCTGATTCACATGGCTTTCAGCGCGATGATTTTCGCGACACTTGGGCATACCGCGATTGGGTGATTCGTGCATTGAACGACGACATGCCTTTCGATCAGTTTACGATCGAACAAATTGCAGGTGATTTGTTGCCCAGTGCCACTCAAAATCAAATCATTGCAACGGGCTTTCATCGCTGTAGTCCCACCAATGTCGAAGCGGGCTCGTTGCCTGAGGAGACTCGCATCGAACAAGTGTTGGATCGCGTCAATACAACGGCCACCGTTTGGCTCGGATCGACTCTCGAGTGCGCACAATGTCACGACCACAAATTTGATCCGTTCTCGACTAAAGATTACTACCGACTACTTGCCTTTTTTAACAACACAAAGATCGAAGCGGACCGAAAGATCCCCAAGTCTCCCAGCTCGATTGCGTTCATCGGTGCCTCAATAAACATCGCCGACGAAACCCGTGATCGAGAACGCCGATCACTCAACCAAATGCGTGCGAAGATGGTCGCACAAAGGGATGCTCGCCGCGAAGATCTCAAACACGACCTGAACGACTGGGTTGTCGAAGCCCGCGCCGTCATTGCCAAGTCGTCACAGTCGCATCCGATGGAAGTCATCGACTTCTCGTCGGCGGGCAATACCGACTCCTTTACGATCCGTGACGATGGAGCGGTTTTGTTGGTCGGCAGCGATCCTCCGGTGACCGACACCTATCTCGTGACAGCAACCTTGAACGCAGCCGACGTGCGAGCGTTTCGGCTGGACGTTCTCACCGATCCCTCGCTACCCGGGTCGGGACCGGGACGCGGAGATGAGAAACGGACCAATTTCGTTTTGAATGAATTCTCCGTTTCACGAATGCAGCAGGACGATTTGACGGAGCCGCTCGAATTCGCAACCGCTAATGCGGATTTCTCCCAAGCGGGCTATCAAGTAACGGGTGCGGTCGATGGCGTAGCCAAGAGCGGTTGGGCGATCTCGCCTCAGTTTTCAAGACCTCACTGGGCAACATTTGTGTTGTCGCAACCGCTGGATGCTTCCGGCGGTGTGACGCTGCGGTTCACGATCGACCAGCGGTTTGGCGGCGCAAGAACGATTGGATGTTTTCGGTTGTCCGCCGTCTCGGGAAATCTTGATGCGAAGGCGGTCCCGAAAGAGATCGCGGCTCTTCTCGAGAGCGAGCCCGACAGTTGGACAAAGAAGCAAACGGGTTCGATTGTCGACTATCGCGCGACCGTTGATCCCGCGATCGGATCGATAACTAGGAGAATCGAAGCGGTCGACCGTCAACTCCGCGATTTGGCTGCGGAAACGACTCAGGTCATGGTTGAACTCAAGACGCCGCGCGAGTCATTCGTTTTCAACCGTGGCGATTATCGTTCTCCTGGCGAGAAGGTGACGCCGGGTACGCCTGAGTTTCTGCACCCAACCGAAGCTCACGATTCCAATGAAGCTTTGAATCGACTTGACCTCGCGCATTGGCTCGTTGACCCCTCGAATCCACTGGTCGCCCGCGTGACCGTAAACCGATATTGGGCGGAACTCTTTGGAGCCGGATTGGTTCGAACTCCCGAAGACTTTGGCATCAAAGGAGATCGACCGACGCATCCCGCACTGCTCGATTGGTTGGCCATCGAGTTCATCGAGAATGGATGGTCGCTGAAGCGATTGTTGAAGACAATCGTCACGTCCGAAACATACCAGCAGTCTTCGGCGACATCGTCGGAAGTTCTCCAGCTTGACGATCCGAATCGTTTCTTGGCCCGGGGTCCGCGAGTCCGACTCGACGCGGAAATGATTCGCGACAACGCATTGACCATCGCCGGTTTGATATCGCCAAAGTCGTTCGGTCCGCCCGTGCATCCGTATCAGCCGGACGGATTGTGGACGAAGGTCGGAGGCCAAAAGTACGATTACGTTGTCAGTCCCGGTGATGAAAAGTATCGTCGTGGCGTGTACGTGGTGATCAAGCGAGGCGCTCCGTACCCCAGCTTTGTGAACTTCGACGCGGATAGTCGTTTTGCCTGCACGGTCCAGCGGTCGCGCAGCAATACACCTCTGCAAGCGCTCACGTTATTGAATGACCCAGTTTATGTGGAAGCGGCGAAAGCGATCGCAATGCGTGCTTCACAAGTGGCAAAGAATCAATCGCTTGAATCGACGGTCATCGATGAACTACGGCGATGCATAACGCATCAACCCGAACCGAAGGACGTGGCAGCGATGGTTCGTTTGATCCATTCGCAACTCGACGCATTCAAGAACGCACCGGACGAATTACGGCAGCGGGCCGACCGATTGACATCCGATGTCGAGCTTCCGGCCGGCGTGGGCAAAGATGAATTCGTTGCGTGGTTCGGTGCCGCGACAGTGATGCTGAATCTTCACGAGACCATTACCAAGGAATAGTCGTCATGAATCGACAACTACCAACATTGGATCGGCGTTTGTTCACTCAATTGAGTGGACTCGGCTTGGGATCGTTCGCACTCTCGTCTCTGCTTTCCGCTGATTCGGCGTTTGGGTCAGAGTCCCGTGACAATGATCCGCACGCTGTTCGTCCGCCACATTTTGCGCCGCGTGCAAAGTCGGTGATCTATTTGCACATGATCGGTGCTCCGTCCCAACTCGATTTGTTCGACGAGAAGCCGACGCTCGAAAAATGGAACGGCAAGCCTTGTCCGCCGGAGGTAACCGCGGGTCGCGATTTTGCCTTCATCGGCAAGACCTCGACGCTGGCCGCATCACCGTGGAAGTTCTCGCGACACGGCGAGTCAGGACAAAACATGTCGACTCTGTTGCCGCATCTATCGGAGGTTGCCGATGACATCGCGATCATCCGCTCGATGCATACCGACGAGATCAATCACGCACCGGCACAAATGTTTTTGCACAGCGGTTTTGGTCGCGGGGGACGGCCGAGTCTTGGATCCTGGGTGACGTATGGTCTCGGCAGCGAGAACCGAGATTTGCCAGCGTATGTCGTGCTGTTGAGCGGGCCGGCCGGTGGAGCGGGAACAAGCTTGTGGTCGACCGGTTTCTTGCCGAGTGTTTATCAAGGGATACAGTTTCGATCCGCTGGTGATCCCGTGCTATTTCTTTCGAGCCCGGACGGACACAGCCAATCCGCTCGCCGCGAAGTTCTGGACACGCTCGGCGATTTGAATCGGCGGCATTTTTCGGAAACCGGTGACCCAGAAATCGTTACGCGGATTGCTCAATACGAGATGGCGTTTCGCATGCAAGCGTCGGTGCCCGACTTGATGGACATCGGTGACGAATCGTCCGAAACGATTGCCGCCTACGGAGCAACGCCCGGTATAGCTTCCTTTGCGAACAACTGCCTGCTCGCTCGTCGGCTTGTCGAGCGTGGAGTCAGGATGATCGAACTTTATGATTCCGACTGGGATCATCACGGCGGATTAAAAGAGCGGCTGCCTGCGAAATGTCGCGATGTCGACCAACCGATGGCAGCTTTGATCGCGGACTTAAAGCAGCGGGGCATGCTCGATGAAACATTGATCGTATGGGGATCGGAGTTTGGTCGCACGCCACTGAGTCAAGGCAATTCAGACAAGGGCAAAGGGTTGCCCGGGCGCGACCATCACAAGGACGCTTTTACCGTTTGGTTGGCGGGCGGCGGAGTTCGCGGTGGCGTCAGTCACGGGGCCACCGACGACTTTGGAATGGACATTGTCGAAAACGGTGTCCATGTACACGACTTAAACGCGACGATCCTGCATCTTTTGGGCATGGACCACGAGCGTTTAACTTTTCGGTATCAAGGCCGTGAATTTCGTCTAACAGATGTCGAAGGCAAAATCGTGCGAGAGATTCTGACCTAAGCAGGTCGTGCAGTTGATGAATTCACCCTCCTCCGAGGCATTGGTATCTACACGAGTCCGGCCCGTCTGAATTCACCTTCCCTCAGGGAGGTAAACTTGTGTAGATCCCAATGCCTCTCAGGAGTGTCGTGCCTAAGCGAGTGGAGGTCTCCGATGATTGGCCCTCTCCTCACTAACGCTATTTCACGAGCGACTCCACGTCGATGATGCGGCGGATGATCGGCGTCTTCGATCCTTTGTACAGGTAAACCTCGACAGACGAAGTTGTTTTGGAAATCTGTCGAACATCGACCCAGGCAACTGAATCCTTCATTTGTTTGTCTTTCACTTCGCCCGAAAAAGTTGGGTCGATCTTCAAGATGGCGATCGTTCGCTGTGCTAATCCTTCCGCGGTTGCGCGACCTTGTAGCGAGCTTCGCGTTGCGTCAATTCTCGAAATACTTCGCTGGTTGCTGCGGACAATGGCGATTGTTGCCATCGACAAGACCGCGGCCGCCAAAGTGCATAGCAAGAGCGCCGATCCGCGGCGTCGAGATGAACGTCGATGCATGGTCAGTCGATGTTTGGTGATCGGAACTTTCGGAAACTTGATTGAAAACACGGTTCAGACTCCCGCCGGCATGGAAATCATCGACTGAATATCGAAGGTTTGTTTTGTCTTCGGATCAACACCCAAGATCCGCATCGATAGGCCGATCGGAGCGTACGGTGATTCTGATTGCAAATGGGGCGAGGTCTCGAATCGTTCAATGTTTTCCAGGATGACCGTTCTGCTTCGGCCATCGCTGAGAATCAACTGATTGGAATCCAAAACCAGCTCGACTTTTTGTCCAGTCGAAAGCAGCAAAGTGATGTACTGAGAGCCGATATCCAGAATGGAACCGTCCCGAATCGCGTCACGAATCCAACGAACGCCCGTGCGCAGCTTGGCTTCGGCATTCATTTCAGACGACCGCTCGATCGCCCGTCCCGACGCGCGAATGACTCCGGCGACCGGCACGATCATGACCGCGACGATTGCCGTACACGCGATGACTTCGATCAAGCTGATGCCACGTCGAAATGCGACGACATTGATCGATTGAGATTGATTGCGACGTTTCATGGCGCGGCCACTTGTGTGTGCATCGATTCGCTGGTCTCCGTCAAATCGAGGCTTCCGTTGGAAATGGTGTCGCGCCAGATCGCGACATTGATGTTGAGCAGTTCTGACTTGCCCACGGTCGTGTCAGGCCCGATTTGATAGCGGGCCAAAAAAATGGCTCCACCAGGGGTCTGGATCTTGGTCAAATCGTCGATCGAGCGACTGTACACATCGTCGAACGCATCGCGATAAGACATTTTGACGCGAAAGGTCTCGATTAGTTGTTCAGCCTCGAACAACATCGCGTCACGATCTTCCAATCGACGATTGATCGACTGAGAATGGCCGATCCATTGAAACGATGGAATCAACAACAATGTCAATAACATCGAGCCGATGGCCACGTCGATTAGTGTCGCACCGCGACGAGGTTTTGGATATCGATTCATATTACGGAAGTTTGTGAGTGACATTGCCATCAACCGGTGTTACCAATACCAACCCGGCGGTCGAGCCGTCGACGATTTTCCATTCCAGCGCGCGGTCGGCCGAACCGATCGGTTTGAAGAAGATCTCGGTAGGTGCGCCGCTGATGGCGGGCTTATCACCCAAATCGATCTCCCATCGTTTGCCCATTCGCATCGGGCCTGCTTGTTCGATAATCGATAAAATCTCTCGGCCACGAATTTGATCATGACGCACGCTAACCACTGTCTGATTCATCATCGCTGTGTTACGAGCGGTACGAAGGGCTTCAGACACTTCGATTGTTACATCGGTCGCGCTTCGTCGGCTGAGCCACTGTCCGTCAAGCATGAACCCGCCCGCAATCGCAGCGGCCGCGAGCAACGTGACGACCATGATCGTTTCGACCAACGTCACGCCCAATCGGCGACCTGCACCGATCGGATGGCGTTGCAACTGACAGCGACTTGGAAAGTGTAAAGACATGATCGCGACCATCAAAGCAAAATGACGAAAGGTCCGTCGAGTACGAGGGCGGCCGAAAACGGTCACCGTCGCCCCCGAGCGGACCATCGGAGTCAAAACAATTCTCTATCAAACTTCTAACAGCGGCTAACGTTGATTAACAGCAGACTTTGAACAGCAGTTAAGCCGGTCATTAGATCTTGGTGAACACGCCGGTTGCAGCAACGTAGCTGTACTTCGTTCGCATCGCGGTGACGCGCTGACGTTCGGCCGTTGTCGTGTAGGGCAGGTATCCACCAGTTCCGAGCGCAACCACACTGGCCGGATAGCGACCGAGTTCCAAGAAATAGGTTTGTGCCATTGCGTTGAGCGTGGCTACTTCTTGATCTTTCAGTTTGTCTTCGCTCTTGGCACGCATTGGCGCAACCGTGGCAACAGTCGCGGCGGCAACAACGGCCAAAATCACAACGGCGGCGATGACTTCCAATAGCGAAAAACCGCTTTTCTTATTTCGTTTCATGTTCGTAAACTCTGAGATAGGGATATTGTTGATTGAGTTCGTCCGAGCGACTCATCTACAAAGAACCTAGGTCACGTTTTCACCATGCGTCGCGGCGGAAAAGAAAAAATGTCCACGAATTTTTCGAGTTACGAGGCCGTCACCGGTAATCGGATTTTCAGCACCCGATCGACTTCCCGCACGGAATTAACGACGATTTTCGAGCGATCCAGCGCTGCCGCCGCCCTGTGGCGACGGAATCCGGCCGATGTTCGGATCGATTTGGTTCGGCGATATGGGAAGTATCTTTTTGAGCGTCGGGACGAAATCGCTGACTTGATTTCGCGTGAAATCGGCAAATTGGGCTGGGACGCCGCAGGCGAAGTGTCCGCCGCGATCGCGAAAGTCGAGCTGTCCATTTCGGCGATGGTGGATCGCCGCGCCGACCACTGGGTCGACGCCGATCGATCGATCGTTGAGCGTTACGTTCGGTTTCGGCCGATCGGTGTCGCACTGGTATTGGGCCCGTTCAATTTTCCGTTGCACTTACCGGGCGGGCAGATCATACCGGCGCTGCTTGCGGGCAATTCAATTGTTTTCAAGCCCAGCGAACAGGCCACGGCGGTCGGCGCCTGGATAGCCGACGCTTGGAAGACCATTGGATTGCCAGACGACCTATTTCAAATGATTGTCGGTGGAGTCGATGTTGCTGTGGCGGCAATCGACTGTCCCGAAGTCGGAGCCGTCTTCTTTACCGGTAGCCGTTCTGCCGGACAATCGATCCATCGACAACTTGCGGGTCGCCCCGAAGTCTTGTTGGCATTGGAAATGGGTGGCAACAACCCGATTGTTGTCGCCGATACAGTTGATCCACAATCTGCCGCCAAGTGCATTTCGTTTTCGGCATTCGTTTCGTCCGGTCAGCGATGCACGTGCGCTCGGCGGGCCATTTTTGTCAAAGAAAACGCAAGTGACCAAGTCATTGCCGCGTTGATCGATGCTACTGATAGTCTGCCGGTAGGGCTACCCAACGACAGTCGCTCGTCGAGTATCGGTCCCCTGATTTCCGCAACTGCGGCAGCACGGCTTCATCAGACCTACCAACGATTGGTCGAACTCGGGTGCAATCCTTTGATACCATGGAAAGTCGACCAACGATGCGAGAGTCTTGTCTCACCGACGATTTTGGACGCTGAGGGAATCAGCGATGATGCACTGCACGAAATCGGTGAAATGGAGTGGTTCGGACCGATGTTGGTGCTAGCGCGGGCGTGCGATTTCGACGGTGCCATTAAAGTCGCATCACGAACACCTTACGGCTTGGCGGCATCGTTATTGGGAGGAACTCGCGAGATGTTTGAACATTTTGCTGTTCAGGTGGGCACGGGCATTGTCAATTGGAACGGCCCGACGACCGGTGCGGCTGGAGTGATGCCCTTTGGTGGCCTCGGCGCCAGCGGCAACCACCGCCCCGCCGGATATCACGCGATCGATTTCTGCAGCGATCCCATCGCATCACTGCAGCAGTCGACAATGTCGACGACGGATCCATGGAGCGTCGCCAATTGAGTTGGACCGAAATTCAAATCGATCGGCTGGTCGGGCCGACGCACCATTTCGGTGGACTCGGTGTCGGCAATTTGGCTTCGCAGCATCACGCCGGTCGTGCGGCAGACCCGGCTGCTGCCGCCCTGCAAGGCCTCGAAAAGATGCGGCTTGTTGCCGAATCGGGCGTGGAGCAATTCATTCTTCCTCCTCAACTTCGACCTGACCTTACTTTTTTGCGTTCGATGGGCTTCTGCGGTGATGATCAATCCGCTCTCGATCAAGCCCGCGAGAAATCGCCGGACATTCTTTCAGCCGCAATGAGCTGCTCGGCGATGTGGATGGCGAACGCTGCGACGGCTACCATTCTCGATGACGCGCCAATCATCACGATCGCCAATCTGAGTTCGAGTTTGCATCGATCGATTGAACCACTGACGACGCTCAGCGATCTGCGCAGTCTGATGCCGCCCGATGTTATGATCCTCGGGCCGCTGTCCGGTGGTAAGCCGATGCGGGACGAAGGCGCGGCCAATCACATGCGTCTTTTTGGCGATGATCCCGCTCGCTCGCTCGAAGTATTCGTTTATGGCGATCAAGACCCGAGCCCTCGCACGTTCACGGCGCGTCAGACTCGCGCGTCCTGCGAAACAATTTCACGGTTGCACCGTCTGTCCGATGATCGAGTTTGCTTGGTGAAACAGAATCCCGATGCGATCGACGCGGGTGCATTTCACAACGACGTGGTCGCGATGAGTCACTGCGGTTCGTTGATCCATCACCAGGATGCGTTTTATGATTCCGACGATTCCATGAACCGACTCGAACAACAGTTCTCGCGGCAAGCCGATTGTCAATTGACTCGCATCGAAGTACCAAGAAAAATTCTCTCGATGAAGGATGCGATCTCAACTTACCTGTTCAATAGTCAGATCGTTTTGCCCACTCGATCGGCAGCACCACCGATCTTGATTTGTCCGGCTCAAGTGCAAGTTCATCCGACGGCAAAGACGCTGGTCAACCAATGGATGACCGACGGATTTTTTTCGAGAATCGAGTTTGTGGAGTTGGGTCAAAGCATGTCCGGCGGTGGAGGTCCCGCCTGTCTTCGCTTAAGGGTTCCGATGCCGCTTGCAAAGATTCGTCAGATGAATGGAAAGTGTCGGTGGCGTCCGTCGCTACATGAATCAATCTCGCAGATCATTCGTGACGAATACCCAAAATCAATAACTTTGGACGATCTAACGTCGATCGGTCTAATGCACCACGCCATGAACATTCGTAATCGCATCGCAAATTTGCTTGGTGTCAAATGACGGTAGCCACAATTTGGATGGAGGTCAGTTTGGCCTGGCAATTCGTTCGTAGAACTCAGGTCGCCGGTCATTCATTCGATGAATGACATGCTTGCCTGGGGTTCGTTCGATGCGTTTGTTTCTCGCCTGTTCGGGATCGATTTTCGCGAACAAAATTGTTTCCTGATTGTCGTTGCTGGCGGCTAACACGATGCCATCAGGACCACAGATTGAACTGCGCCCACAAAACTCAAAGCCACGCTCGGTGCCGACCCGATTTGCGGCGACGAAGAACAAGTGGTTCTCCATGCTGCGAGCGGGAGGCACAATCTCGGCGGTTCGTACGGCGCCGATCGGCCAGTTGGTTGACAAAGCAATCACGTCGGCACCTTCGAGTCCGAGCACCCTCATCGGTTCGGGAAATGAACAGTCATAACAGATCGCCAATCCGATCTTGGTTCCGCCGGAGTCGACGACTCGATAAGGAAAATCGCCTCGATCGACAAATCGATCAACTCCCAAATGAGGCAAATGTACTTTGCGATAGTGCCCGATCACTCCATAGGTACTCTCCGCGCCAGAAGTGCCGATCACGCCGTTAGAGCCGATCAATGCTGACGAATTGAACAATCGGTCACCATCGACTTCAAGAAACCCCAGCACCACGTTCAAATGATGCTGCCGAGCGGCGCCGGCAATAGCGGTTAAGATCGGGCTGTCAATGGAGATCGCGTGCTGAAGGGCTTCCTGGCGACTGTCGAATGAGTATCCACATAGAACGCATTCAGGGAACACCACCAGATCGGCCTTCGACTCACCGGCCTTTTTCAGTGCGTTGAGAACTCGCGTTAAATTGGCGGAAAGGTCCGCGAAGACGACGTCGGTTTGGATACAGGCAATCAACATCGTTGAGCAATTCCAAGTAAACGGTACGAATAGTAGAGCGAGGCATTATGAACGATTCGAGTTACGACTACGACCTGTTTGTTATTGGTACCGGGCCAGGCGGTGAGGGCGCTGCGATGCAGTGCGCGAAGGAGGGTATGCGAGTCGGAGTCGCGGAAACATACCGACAGATCGGCGGCGGTTGCACGCATTGGGGAACGATTCCCAGCAAGGCCCTTCGCTATGCAATCACGTCGACGATGAACGCGTTAAAAAATCCCGCGCTCCGCGAAATGGGAATCACGACCACGCCGACATTAGAGCAACTCAAACGGGGCACTCAAGCGATCATCGGTCGCCAAGTTACCATGCGGCAGTCGTTTTACGATCGAAACGATGTCCCCATTCATCGCGGGCAGGCGAGATTCGTCGACGATCACTCCATTTCCATTGATGGCGATGAACCGATCCGAGCAAAGTTCGTTGTGATCGCAACTGGTTCGAGGCCCTTCCGTCCGCCAGGCGTCGACTTTACCCACCCGAGAATTTTTGACAGCGATACTGTTTTATCGTTGGATCACCGTCCTTCGTCGATGTGTGTGTATGGCGCCGGTGTGATCGGCGTCGAGTATGCGTCGATGTTTCGTAATCTCGGGATGAAGATCAATCTGATCAACACCCGCGAAAAGTTACTCGAGTTCCTTGACGACGAAATTATCGACGCAATTTCTTATCATCTCCGCGATCAAGGTGTTGTCATCCGACACAACGAATCGATGGAGTCGATTGTTGGCGAAGATGATGGCGTTGTACTGCGGCTCAAGAGCGGAAAGAGGGTAAAATCCGACGTGTTTCTGTGGGCCAACGGTCGCAGTGGTAACACCGATGACTTAGGCCTTCAACACGTCGATGTCGTCGCCAATAATCGCGGTCAAATCGAAGTCGACGATCACTTTCAAACGGTCGTGCCGCACATCTACGCGGTCGGCGATGTCATCGGTGTTCCGTCACTTGCCAGCGCCGCGTACACCCAAGGTCGCGCCGCCGGCATGCACATCCTTGGTCAAGTCGACGGCAATTTGCGTCTGCACGACATCCCGACGGGCATCTACACCAGTCCCGAAATCAGCAGTGTCGGCAAGACCGAGCGGGAATTGACGGATTCGTGCATTCCTTACGAAGTCGGCCAAGCTCAATTTCGAAGCCTCGCCCGCGCCCAGATTACCGACCAAACCACCGGGATGTTGAAGCTTTTGTTCCATCGGGAAACGCTCGAAATACTCGGCGTTCACTGTTTCGGCGCGAATGCTTCTGAAATCGTCCATATCGGACAAGCGATCATGGTTCAGCCGCCACCCAACAACACGGTCAAGTACTTTGTAGAAACGACTTTCAACTATCCGACGATGGCAGAAGCCTATCGAGTCGCAGCACTCAACGGTTTGAACCGATTGTTTTAGCCGAACAGGAATTCTGTCGAATTCCACTACAATTGCTGCGCACCATCGAAAACGCTAATGACCGTCGACATTGCATGGCTTTGTCCAGGCATCAATTCAATCGCGGTCGCACCCACATTGGCGGTTTCGATGCAGACCATTTTTGGCCACTCGTCGTCACCGAAGTCCGACATTCGACTACTCTTCTCAATCCAAGGATTCCACACGACGGTGTTGCGGGAACCGGACTTGGCGACCTCAATCATTCGGTTCTTTTCGGGATCAATCAGCCGACAAGTCGTACCGGTATCGAGATAGACGCGGTCGCATTCACCATCAAATCGAATCGTTGCTTCGCCCGCAAGCTTCGTCGACCCTTTGTCCACCTTGTCGATGTACTTGGCGGATTCGAGCCCTGAAATCGAGACCAAGCCAATATTGCCGACTGATAAGTACGTGTGCAATGCCTCCTCGAAGGACGCCGACACCACCGAGTTGTCCGACAATGTCACGGTCAACGACATCGTCAGCGCAAGTCCGAACGTGACTTCGTACAGCAAGCGGAATGCGTCGATTTCAGTCGTCATCGTGACGGACACGCCGGCCGTTGGATTGACTTGCACGGAATCAATGTCCCACTGTCGCAGCCTGGCCCATCCATGCCCCGGTGCTGTCGGATCACTCGCCAAGCCGCCGAACCAGGGAAAGCAGATCGGGACACCGCCACGGATCGCTTTGCCGGGCGTGAACAGTGACTTTTCGCTAACCCAAAGCACAGGCTGGTGACCGATCGGTTGAAACTGCGTCACGTGAGCGCCGTGAAGGTAGATTTCTCCGGTGCAAGCATCTGTATCAATGTCCGCTTTCAACAATCCGCCTTTGCCAATGCCGAAACGCAAGCCTTCGACACCGAAACGATCGTTGAGTTGTTCAGAGCTAATCACAGCGAACTCCCAGTTCAAACTTCAGCTAACTTGAGTACCGCGTCAAATTCTTTCTTCTTGACCGGCTGAACGCTCAGTCGGCTTCCTTTTTGCAACAATACCATTTCCTTCAACCCGGGTCGCTCGCGAAGCGAATTCAACGTGATCGGCGTGTCGAACTTCCGGTCCAGCTTGATGTCGACCATGTACCACGTCGGATTCTCAGGCTTACTCTTTTCGTCGAAATATTTGCTGCGTCGATCAAATGCTTGGTCATCGGGATAGCCCGCACGAACTACCGTCGCGGTACCGACGACCGCCGGTTCGGAACAGGCGGAGTGATAAAAAAGTACACGATCCCCGATCTGGAAGTCGTCACGAAGAAAATTACGCGCTTGGTAGTTGCGAACGCCTTCCCAAGATGTCGTCTGTTTTTCATCCGCAGCGAGATCGTCGATCGAATACGTCGACGGCTCGGATTTCAGTAACCAGAAATTTGGCACAAAGATCTCCCTCGCAATGAAAGTGTCTGTTGGTGGCTCGACTGGCAAGATATGTGGACTGCGAAGATTGTTTCAGCCAACGAATTTTCTTCCTAGATGGGGTGTCGAGATGCCGATAACGAATGATGTGCGCCGGGATAGGCGTGCAATCAAGCGACCACGACGGCTCAATTCGGAGCCGAGCACGTGATCGGGCCATGGAACGGGCCAAACACAATCCCGTTCTCTCTGTATGAGTGCCCATCATGAATGTCGACGCTGTTCACACTGCCCTCGGCTTAGCCTTCACGTTCGTCTGGCTATTCGTCGGACAAATCTTAGTCGGCAATCGATAGCCGTACCCCTCCATGTCGAGTCGATCAGGCTAGCAGGCGTTGGAAGGTTGTTTTCAAGTACTCAATCGGAAACACGCAGAATGGATGCTCGCGGCTGGCCATCAGTCGTTGAGCCCCATTCTTTCGTTCCGCATCGATCAACTCGAATCGCGTTTGTTTTCTTAGCGGTTCGAGTTGCATCGCCAATTGAGAATTGATTCTCGTGATTTCATCGTGCCAATCCTTTTTGGCGTTCATACCCGTCTCACTCAATGTTGGTAGACCGGCCGAGAGCAGTTCGGTTTTGCGTTTCATCAATGACTCATCCAAGGTGGCTTCGTCGGCAAACCGTTCTGGTTGATAGTCGATGTCTCGCAAGCGGCGGGTTAGGTCGCGGATCCGCTTTTCGTAGTCGGCCTCGTCCCATCCTGGCAATTTGATCGTCGCGGAAATCACCATGAACTTTGGTGGCGAGATTGCAAAAAATCCTCGGCAAATTTCGTCGCCCAGTTGGTCGTACTTACCGCCGCCGATGCCGTGTAGAAACAGATCGCTCAACACCAGCCTCGCGTACATCGTTGTGACCAAGGCCCGTGGCCGCAGTTTGAAATTCGGCGAGACTAGATTGGCCAGTTGCTCCGCCGCCAGTTTCGAATGCCGAATGTCAATCCGCAATTCGCGTCCGGATCGATCGCTGATGCTCAGCACGTCATCTGACAATCTTACCCAAGCCGCTTTACGCTCGGGCGAATCGTTGCCATAGATCCAAAGCGGTGCCTCGAACCAGTCGCCATCGCGAGACAGATTCGGCACTGGATGTGCAGTGCTGCGAATGCCGTGATAAAGACGATACTGGTCCGCCGAATCGTTGTAACAACGATGAAAGCGGGGCAGTTCGGTTAGGATCGCCAGCACGAATTCGGCAAACGCCGTGGTCCGGCAAATCACTCCGAAGGGGATTTCGAGCGTCTGTAAGCCTAGTTCGCCTTCGAGACCATGCCTCGCCTGTGCGAGCGCACATCCCGCGACACCGCATCGTTCGATTGCCGACTTGGCATGCGTCCAAAGTTGCGTAACACAGGGATCGTCGACGATGCCGGCGACCGCTTCGCAAAGTCGCTTGTCAAACGAATCAAAGATGTCGCGTCGATGAACGGTGGTTTGTTCGTACGGCACGCCTCCGCCCGCCTCGTCATAGGGAACCGCTTCACGATGCGGGCCGTCAATCACCGCGTCGATGTCGCGAGGTCGGATGCTGGGAACTCGCACTGAACATCCCGGCGCGACGTCGTTGTCAATGACAAGGTTGACCGCGATGCCACCAGTCTGACGCGCGATCCGATCCAACGCAAAATTCTTAAACCACACTCCGGCGTGAAAGATCGATGGTTGGTGACCCGCCATCACGATAGGTCCCGGGTGATGTTGATCGACCCACGACGTATCACGATAAGAAGACGTGTAACGCAGGGCATCGCTGAGCATTACTTCCCTCGCACGTCGCCTCAGCGAATCCCACCATTCACCGTGGCCACGGAACACATCACCGTTCGAAAGGATCAAACGGCCGACATCCGAAAGTTTCGGATCGATCAGTGATTCGCCGTGCTCATCCGGCGCGCGATATTGACGGTATCGGTTCAAACAGACAACTCGGCGTCACGCGCTGGAAAGTTCCTGCCACTGGTCGCTGAGACCGCGAACGCATCGTCAAGAACTCGGTGATAGTAACGAAGTCGGGTTTCGGCATGGTCAAGCGACCCGCCAAAAGATCTTTCTAAGTCAAGGTAGATCAGAGGCACAGGGATTTCGATCACGCGCAGGCCAGACGTCGCCGCTTCGACCCACAGTTGCAACGGCATCGCGTAGCCCTCGTCCGTGATCGTCAGTTGGCGTAGAGCGGACGTTCGGTAGGCTTTGAAACCGCAAAATGCGTCCGTCAATTTGAACCCCAACCGCTGATTCAACTCGCGAGTGATTCGCCTATTGATGAACAATCGTTCTTCCGGTGGCGCATCGTCGCCTTCGTAAACCTTCAAATACCGACTCCCTGAAACGATGTCCGCGTCCGAAGCAGCGTCGATGAACTCGGGAATTCGTTTGGGTTGGTGCTGGCCATCGCAGTCCAGCGTCACGACGCCGTCAAAACCCTCGGCGATCGCATGATCGAACGCCGTCATCAGGGCGGCTCCATAGCCGCGATTCTTTGAATGCCGAATGGTTCGGATGTCCGAACGCGCGGCCAATACATCGGCCGTCCCGTCGCTGGACCCATCGTTTACGACCAAAATGTCCGATGCGTAACGAACGACCTCATCCAAAACCCCATCGACGTACTTGACTTCATTGAAAACAGGCAGCGCGGCCAGCCATCGTTGCGGCTTGGCCGATACCGAGGCGTTGATCGTTGGTTGGTTTGTGGTCATCGCTCTGTTTCTCGAAGATTCACCGCCGGAAAGGCTCGGTCATCAGGGGACTGTACCGGGAAAGCAATCCTTGTGCCGCCGACCCGATTCGATTGACATTTAGATGATGGTCAATGTTTCTCGATGTCCGCCGCAACATCCCAGTCGTCAGGCTGGCCGTGAAAGCGGATCGGATTCGACTTTGCTGGTGAAAACCGCCAATTCGGCAAACTCGTCACTCAGTCGGGCTGCCAATCGGTCCATCGCGAACCGCTCGCTAGAAAAATGCCCCACCAGTATCAATCCCAGACCTATTGAACGGGCCTCGATTGCTTGGTGGTAGGTTGCTTCACCGCTCACCAAGGCATCGCAACCTCGCCGTTTCGCGGCCGAAACGAAACTTCCGCCGCTGCCGCAAGCCGATGCGACCTTGGCTACTCGGCAATCCGAGCTACCAACGATCTCGACAGAGCGGGAGTCGCAAATTTCGGCGGCGCGGGTTGCCAAGTCAGCCAATGTCATTGGCTTCGCCAAGCGACCGCATCGACCAGCACCGACAATCATCGATTCCGACGCGTTTACATGCTCGTTGGGAATCAGCGGCTCGATCGAACTCAGGCCCAAGTCCTGGGCCCACAGTTGATTGATGCCGCCGGCGGCCGAATCGAAAGCGGTATGAGCGCTGTAAACCGCGATCTTTGCGCCAATCAAACGCCACAGCATCTGTCCGGTGACGGAATCAGTCGTAATTTTCGAGATCGGTTTGAACGGCAACGGATGATGCACGACAATCAAGTCGACGCGATTCGCGATCGCTTCGTCGACCAAGTCCGGTGACACCGTCAAACACGTCATCACGCGGCTGATATGGACCGCCCGGTCACCGACCAACAGACCCACGTTGTCCCACGATTCCGCCAACTTGAGCGGAGCGATCGCCGCCATCGACGTGCAGATCTCGTCCAGTATCGGCATCGACTTTTTGATCCTGGAGACTTAAACCTGGCGTCTTTTTCTACTTCGGGGCGATCATGCAAATCATGCGTCGACCGTGTTGCTGAGGCGACGTTTCGACTTTGCCGACCGTGCTGAGCGTCTCGATGACCATTTCCATTACTTTGCGTCCCTCCTCGATGTGGGCCATTTCCCGACCGCGGAAGAGTACGCTGACTTGGACCTTGTCCTTGTGTTCAAGGAACTTTTCGGCTTGCCGAACCTTGGTGCGAATGTCTTCGTCACCCGTCTTAGGACGCAGACGAATTTCTTTCGTCTTGGTGTGCGACTGTCCGGTGTTCTTCTTCTTGTTCTTGTCGTACTTGTATTTGCCGTAGTCCATGATTCGGCAAACAGGCGGTCGTTCGCCTGGCGCGACTTCAACCAGGTCTAAACCTGCATCGCGTGCGCGTTGAAGAGCGTCGTCGGTGGAAATGATTCCGAGTTGCTCTCCTTCCTCGCTGACGACCCTGATGGGCGTGATTCGGATGTTGTTGTTAATACGAACGCTGTCGCGACTCTCGGGCTGAGTGTTTTTTCGTGCCAATGCCACTAAAAGCTGTCTTCTCCGGCTGGGGGGCGTACCAGCGCAAATGGTAGTGAATGATGCCGGGAACCTTGCGGGGCACCCGGAAACAGGAACGGCATGACAGCGTATTGACTCGGTACAAACGTCACCCGAGTCATGAGGCTGTCAAGGCCAATTGGAAGAGTATCCGACGGGCGGGTGGGAAGCGTCAACAGCGAATTTGAGGAAAAGGGAAGATTTACCGAATCACCGGCTCGCGAGGGCAAAGGCTACCCAGAACCGTCTTGACGCATCGATAAGTGCAACGCAAACTACGCAATCGGAGGGTCGGGCTACCGGTCTCATCCGACGGCGCCTTCCCGCCGATTCAAGCTCTGGCCGGCCGATTCAAGATCGGAACGCCGGTTAGATCCATGAAGGACGATTAGCTCAGTTGGTTAGAGCGCCACGTTGACATCGTGGAGGTCACAGATTCGAGTTCTGTATCGTCCATTTTTAAGTACTTTGCAGCAAACAAGTTACGACAGCTGGTCGGTGATACCTTTTGGGCCTTTTGAGGCCGTGATACCCTCGGAGATACCTTCGGGGTTTTGTCGTCCAGGTAATCCCGTCACGACCTGGCTTTCGGCACGGTACTGGTCATCACAGTCCGTGGGTGCTTGAGGTGTGCTGTTCCGGTTTAACTCTGTAAATCGAGACCGGTTCAAGAAACAGGTTGATGGTCTCTAGACCGTCAACAATTCGCACTCTTCCAGTCGATGCTGGCTCCATCGGCAAACAACAAGCCATCGTTGTTCCTGACGTACTCTCCGTGACGTTGCTTAAACTCATCGAGCGTTACGGAACTGCGTATTCATCATCGTCGAGTAAACGACCACCACTCCACCGATCAGATACTCGTCCATTTCGCATCTAGTGAGCGGTGACTGTTACGAAGTCATTTAGCGAGACTCTGAGAACATCGTAGCGACCAAGCGACAATTCATCTTTCTCCACTTCACGGAGCTTGCGTTTCAAGAAGACATCACGGATAGCGAATATCGAACCAGTTGTATCAAAGAACTCGGGTTCGTTCTGCTCCCAAGGTGGAGGCGCTGGGTACTCGGGTAGCATTTGCCGGACCACGTCGGCACCGAGACCAACGGTAAACCATGCCGACGGATTCGACAATTAAATTAAAAGAACCTTTCGATCAGTCTCCTTGCTCGCAAACCGACAACGCGACCTGCATTCTTTCGGCGACCTTGAAAAGTGCTCGACCAGCTCCTACAGTAGTCCGTTAGAATCAGTGAAGATTCTGCGTGGTATTTATGAAGATGTGTTGCCCAGGTCGACGGGAAAACTTTTTCAGACACAGAGTATCGGTACCGAGGCTTCGCTCAGATGATAGAACTCGAATCGATACCAATGCCTTCACAGGATGAACCAGTAGGCAGCGAAAAACGAAAGCTCCAAGATTGGGCGTTATTACTGATTGCTGGTCGCCTTACTGGCGATCACCTTCGCCAGGGTGTGGAAGTTCCACAATTGAGCCGACGCGTGGCGAACGGTGGCTTCGCCAGTGCACTAAAAGATGCCTGCGAGCAAATACGGCCCAATGTGACGAAGGAAGCGTCGGTGCTTCTCGAACTTACCGCAGTGGAAAGAAGGCTGTCACGGCTAATCGCCGAGCGATCATACCGACAGATCTGATCACGTGACGTCATTCGCTGTACCCTGAGTTCGTCGTTAGCGAACGATTGAGCGACCGCTCGTTTGAGTAGTCGAGACTTTCACCTCAAAATGGAAACCGGGGCGTGTCGCAGTGGGGGGAGCATGAAGCCAGACAAGAAGAATTGTCGAATCACCCGCCCCGGTAACAGGCGACGAATCCAGTTCAGGTACTGGACTCGAGGTCTTGACTATCAATTGAACGACGTCGAGTCAACATCATCCGAATATCCTACTTCTGCGTGATTTGATTGGTGTGAGCAGACAGCGGTAAGTCAGTTGACCGTCAGCTCCAACGAAGATCGCGAGTCTTTCCGTAATAATCAACGGCATGGCCCTCCCCCAGACTACCCCTGTTTTCGCAATCGTCATGGACCAACAATGCAGAGTTAAAATTAAAGCCGGTGAGTGTGCGCACACCCACCGGCTCGTGGCACATTTCGACGTCCTTCGACGTAAGCTGCACCACTTTCCATCACCGCGAAGGATTCTAAACGAGATGGGCTATGAGTCAGCAGCTGTTTGCAGAATTCGACAAAGCTTCAGATTTCGCACAGCGTTGTCAGTACCTCTCGAGCCCCCAAAAAGCGAGGGTGGGCTTCTCCGGCGGTGAGTTTGCCGTCGCCGTGTTTGTTGAGTTGCTTGAATCGCTCAGAAAATGCAGCGTTTTGCGCGGAGAGATGGCCACAGGAGAAGGCAAGGAGCAGGAGTATGATGGAGCGATGGAATCTTGTTTTCATGGGCTCAGGTTCGGTTGCGGATGGGCTTGGAAAAACTCCCAGACGGCATCGGTGGCATTGAGGCGGCTCGTGGCCTTGCCGAGGATGAATTCGGGCAGAGGACTTTTGCCTCCAGGCCAGATGTGGCCGTGTCCTTCGATGGTGGTGAAGATGACTTCCGTGCCATCGCGTCCTCCGGAGTGGACGACAGTGGTGATGCCTTCGATGCTGCTGTCCAGTGTCTTCGCTTCCAGCTCGCAGCCGAGTAGCTTCACCCACGCCTCAACCATCTCTCGCACGGGCGGTTTGGCTTTTTCCGGAACACCGGTAAAGCTGGAGCCGGATGCCATTTTCGGAGCGCCACCTTCCAGCGGGTTGATGGGGTCTGAAGTGCCTGTGATGTAAAAAAGAGACACGGGCTGCGCAGCTTTGGGTTCGGCAATCCAGAGTGCCC
>JBGSLZ010000073.1:0-4293 GCA_041740415.1 Rubripirellula sp. | reverse complement strand
TGCACAATTACCACGGATCGTTCAATCGATTTCCGACCGGCGGACTTTACAAGGACTTGCAGCCTAGTGACACATGGTCGTTGCAAGCAAGAATCCTGCCGCAACTTGAGCAGGCGGGTTTAACCGATTTGATCAATTGGTCGTTGCCGTACAGCGCGCAGGGCCAGGTCGCACGAGTCCGTGTTCCGACGTATCTTTGCCCCAGCGAAACGCTTGACACGATTCGCCCTGATCCCTCCGCAGCGGACCCAAACTTCGCGCATTATCCGCTCAACTACGCCGTCAACATGGGCGAGTGGTTTGTTTATGATCCGGTCAGCAAAAAAACCGGCAGCGGCCTCGTTTTTCCGAATAGCAAGACGGGATTCAAGGACGTTTTGGATGGTACCAGCAATACGTTAGCGTTTGCCGAAGTGAAGGCATTCACGCCCTATTTGCGCGATGGACTCAACCCAGCCGCGCTTGGCGTTGTCGCCCCCGCATCGGCAGCGGATGTGTTGGCATATGGGGGCAGCTTTAAGCCGGATTCAGGTCACACCGAGTGGACCGACTCAAGGTGTCATCAAACGGGATTTACCACAACATTTGGACCCAACCACAAAGTGATCTTTACGTCCGGAGGAGCACCCTTTGATGTGGATTTCAATTCCTCGCGCGAAGGCAAAACGATCACCATGCCGACCTACGCTGCGGTCACGTCTCGCAGCCACCATATCGGCGGTGTTCAAACGGGTTTTGTCGATGGTTCTGGACACTTCATCACCGGTTCGATCGATCTTAAAATCTGGCGTGCACTTGGTACACGTGCAAATCAGGAAGTGATTGGTTCGCTGGAATAACACCGTTGTGGTCGATTCACTTCACCATTTCGCTACGATGATCGCACTATTGCTGAAGACGAACCGACATTGACCCGATTATAGGGATTGGGGATAATACGGGGTCTCGTTTCGTCTTTTAAAAGTGGTTGTTGCCGTGATTGCTTACTTCATCCAACGATTGACGCTGATTGCGTTCACCGCCCACGCGGTGCTTGGTTGCTGCTTGCATCATTCGCACGCGATGGGGAGCGATTGTTGCGGAGAACAAGTCGCGGCGGAGTGCGAGTCATCGCTTGACTATGACGGCCATTGCTCCCACTCCCATCACGAGCATGACGACCATGCAATTGTCGACCACGACTCAAAGCTTCCATCGATTGAAGCCGCCTGTTGTGCGTGTTCGCACGAGCATTCTCATCAGTGCGATGAGGCGCGTTGTAACTTCGTCCCGACGAACATGAAGTCATTCGACTTCGATTTCGACCATGCGGTTGAGCCATTGGTGTACGACAATGCGGCGTCCGCCACGGTGCTGAGTCTTCAAAGATTCATTCGCTCGTCGGATCGAACGATTTGTGCCCTTGCACGATCTTCATCGCAGCGCTGCGCCACGCTGCAATCTTGGCAGATTTGAGCCGCTTGCTCGCTGCTTAGACGATTGGTTTCTCCAGTCGTTCTTCATTCGGAGCGAAGGTCCATTCGTTTACCTAGCCCAGGCCATCGGCCTGTGTCACGGATGCCGCATGAATCACTAGGGCCAACGGCCCGATTGTTTGTTTAGCGCAACGTGTTTTGCAAACGACCGCGCTTTCAGCCTCTGACAAAAAAAATTTCGACATTCCCAGGCCGTTGGCTTGGGCTATGCAAATGGCTGGGCCTTTGGTGTCCTCGCCGCTCAACGATGTTGTCACTCATGTCCATGCCGTGACTGGCGAAGCGGTGATGTCGGGTGAATTGCTGTTCGAGGTTCGGTTGACCTACGAAGACTTGGTCGAGACACAAACGGCCTACTTAAAAGCGATTAGCGAGTTGGAAGTTGAGAACCGCGAGATCGCTCGCTACGAAGACGCGGTGCAGCCGGGTGAGTTCCCTTCCAAACTGCAAACGGTCATTGAAGAAGAGGATGAGACATGTTGTCGGCTCGAACTAATCATCGAAGGTGAGTTATTGCCGAAGTCGCGCATCGACGACCTGCTGGACGAAGCGAATCAAATCACAGCGATAATGATCGCGTCCCGCAAGACTACCAGCCAAAAAGATTCTTAACAACAATCTGCAATCTCCAATCAACAATCTCCAATGCTAAACTCCGTCATACGATTCGCGCTCCAGCAACGGATGCTCGTCATCGCGATCGCTCTGTTCCTGATTGGCTATGGAACATGGCAAACGATGGTGATGCCAATCGACGTGTTCCCGGATCTTAACCGCCCGCGTGTGGTCATCATGACCGAAGCGCCTGGCATGGCTCCCGAAGAAGTCGAATCGCTCATCACGTTTCCGATCGAAACGACGATGAATGGTGCCAACGGTGTCGAAGCGGTTCGCAGTTCGTCGGGCGTCGGCATTTCGGTGATCTATGTCGAATTCGCTTACGGCACCGATGTTTACACCGACCGGCAAATCGTCGCTGAGCGAATGCAGATGGTCCAAGATCGTCTGCCCAAAGGGATTGCACCCCAGCTCGCTCCGATCTCGTCGATCATGGGTCAAATCCTGATGCTAGGGATGTGGAGTGATGATCCTAATACTGACACGATGGAATTGCGCACGACGGCGGACTGGGTCGTTCGACAACGATTGTTGACGATCCCCGGTGTCTCCCAAGTCTTCACGATGGGTGGCCAGCGGAAACAGTTTCAAGTTTTGGTCGATCCCGACGCGATGTTGCGATTCGGTGTGACGCTTGAAGAAGTTGAATCAGCGGTCGCATCAAGCAATGAAAACGGCACGGGCGGTTACCTCGATCGGCAAGGTCCAAGCGAATTGCTGGTGCGTTCGCTCGGTCGACTTCAATCCATTGAAGACCTAAAGAAGGTGCCCGTCACGATCCGCGACAGCCGCCCAGTCTTGCTATCTCAAGTCGCAAACGTCGTCGAAGGAGCGCAAGTCAAACGCGGCGACAGCTCGGCGTTTGTAAGAAATAAAGATCGTAGATTAAAGATTGAAGATTCTGAAGCATCCGATTCACAATCTGCAATCGGCAATCTTCAATCTCCAATGGATTGGTCCGGTGGTCCTGCAGTTGTTTTAACCATCAACAAGCAACCTGGCGCAGACACTCGTGGCGTCACCAATGAAGTGATGAAAGCAATTGAGGAACTCAAGCCAACGCTCCCGCCTGGGACTCAGTTATCGACCGTTTACTCACAAAAATCGTTCATTGATCGCGCAATTGAGAATGTCGTCGAAGCGCTGCGTGATGGCGGTATCTTGGTCGTCGTGATTTTGTTCCTTTTTCTACTAAACCTGCGAACGACATTCATCACGCTCACGGCGATCCCATTGTCGCTGGCGATGACCGCGATCGTGTTCTCTGTTTTCGGCCTTTCGATCAACACCATGACGTTGGGCGGTATCGCCGTGGCGATGGGTGAGTTAGTCGACGACGCGATCGTCGATGTCGAAAACATCTTCCGGCGATTGAAGGAGAATCGAGCTGCCGGTAATCCGCTCAATCCCTTGCTAGTCGTTTATCGAGCCAGTATCGAAGTCCGTCGCAGTATCGTGTTCGGCACGATGATCGTCATTCTTGTGTTTCTTCCGCTGTTTGCACTCGGTGGCATGGAAGGCAAGTTGTTCGCACCGCTCGGAGTTGCGTACATCGTTTCGATTCTCTCATCACTGATCGTTTCATTGACCGTGACGCCCGTGCTTTCGTATTGGCTGCTGGGACTGAGCAAAGGTAGTGGACACGAGCAAGACGGATTCGTGTTACGCGGGTTGAAATGGGTTGCGGACAAAGTGATCCGGTTCAGCTTGACGTTCCCTCGATTCAATCTGGGCGTCACGCTGTTGATGGTGGCGATCGCGGCGATCTTCGTCTCGCGACTTGAGAAAGACTTTCTGCCACCGTTCAACGAAGGCACGATCCAACTCAACGTCGTGCTTCCTCCTGGAACCTCACTGACTGCGTCGAATACGATTGCTCAAACGGTCGAGGAATCGCTTAAGAAGATCGACGACGTTCAGCGATTTGCTCGGCGTACCGGACGAGCTGAGTTGGATGAACACGCCGAGGGCGTGAATATGTCCGAGATGATCATTGAACTCGACCCCAACTCGCCTCGTTCGCGTGAAGAACAGTTGGCGGAGATTCGCGAGTCGATGAATGAGATTCCAGGAATTGTCACAGCCGTCGAGCAGCCGATCGCGCACTTGATCTCGCACATGATTTCGGGCGTCAAGGCACAAGTAGGAATCAAAATCTACGGCGACGATCTGGATCTGCTACGTCAAAAAGCGGAGCAGG
>JBGSLZ010000072.1:0-12738 GCA_041740415.1 Rubripirellula sp. | reverse complement strand
GCGACGAGCGATAACACCAACCCGACACAGGCGTAGCCGAGCCAGTGGGCAAAGCCTATTAAGTCGACCAAATCGGAAAGCGTGCTGGCTTGGAACGCACCTTTGCGTCGCGTTTTTGTGGCGACGGAACCGGCTCGTAATTTGACATCGATTTCGGTGGCGACGCGATCAGCGTCGGCGTCGTCGGTCAGGAAGACTTCATGCTGTGTGACCAACCCCGCTGCATCGAGTCCGCGAGTGTATTGCAGGAACGCGAGACTCGTATAAATCAGATTTTCCTCGGATGGAACGTTTGATTCAAAGATGCCTGCGACCTTCACCGAAATGTCACCGATGGAAAACTGATCGCCCGCCTTGAGGCCACGACGCTGAGCGACATTGCGACCGACGATCGCGGCGTCACGCTGTGATGTGAACTGCTGCCAATTGCCGCTCGTTAATATGATCGGTCGCGACTTTTGAATCTGTTCGGGATCGGCTCCGTTGAACACGACGATATCGAGGCTCGCTCGGCAGTTGTTTGTCCAAACTTGAATCGGCATCACATCGCGAACGCCGGGGAGTTCTCTGATCATCTGCGAATAGTCTTCGGGCAAACGGCTGGTCGTCGGGCAAAATCGATTCTCTTGGAACACGATCAAGCTGCGATCGGCGTCTGACCCAGTGGTCAACCGATGCAAACCTTCCTGGACTGAACCGACGAAGCAAAACACGAACATCGCCACCGCCGCACCGGTGACGGTCAGTAAAGTCCGCGTGCGGTGTCGCCAGATTGTTTTGAGAACGTAGCGGGTCATTATTAGTGAGGAGTGAGGAGAAGGGAGTGAGGAAGACTAAAGCACCCATTTTTCGGGGTGGGTAATCATGGCTACGAGCATGCGCAGCACTTCTTCGTACCGCTCGTTCAATGCTGTACCAATCTCGCTAGTCAAGTACTCGTGGTGTACCGCAAAATCGATCCACGTCTGTGTTTCTGCCGCTTCCGCTTCGGCAATGTTCAATGTGCTGAGAAAATGCTTTTCGTATCGGCGTTTCCGCCATGCTTCCGCAAGATTGGCGGACACGCTTCGCGACGAACGACGGACCTGATCCGTTAACGAATACATCTCCTCGCGCGGAAACGATCTCGAGGCTTGAAAAACTTCTCCCGCAGCAGAGAAAGACTTTTGATAAACCAACAAATCGCGATGGCTCTTAATGACGTTCAACGTAATGACCCCTCAAAAAACACAATTCTATCAACGCTCCTCACTCCTCACTCCTCACTCAAAAAACGCCCTCGATCGAGCGTCAGCTTTCTCGATGCGATACTTGCTACATCGCTGTCGTGCGTGACCATCAACATCGTGATGTCGAGTTCCTTGTTGAGCCGTTGAAGCAAGACTTGGACCTGTTCGCTGGTTTCAGCGTCCAGGCTTCCAGTGGGTTCGTCCGCGACGACAACTTTGGGGTGTGCGACGATGGCGCGAGCGATGCCGACGCGTTGCTCCTGTCCCCCAGATAGTTGTCGCGGATAATGATCTGCCCGATCGCTCAACCCGACTGCTTCTAAAGCCAGTTCAACGCGCTGACGGCGTTGCGACGATGACAGTTTCAAAAGCAACGTCGGAAGTTCGACGTTCTCATATGCGGTCAACACTGGAATCAAATTGTGAGTTTGAAAGATGTAGCCGAGGTTTGCTGCTCGCCAGTCGGCCAGTTTGCTGCGCGATAGACTCGTCACTTCAGTTCCATCAACGACAATGGTTCCCGAGTCCGCTCGATCGATGCCGCTAACGAGATTGAGCAGCGTGCTTTTGCCAGTTCCACTCGGACCCATCAGCGAAACGAATTCGCCGGATTCGATATCAAGATCGATGTTGTCCAAGGGCGTGATGGTTTCATCGCCTTTGCGAAAACTTTTTGATACGCCGCGTAGTTCAACTAATGCCATGTTTTTCCCTTCGTAAAAAGAGAGTGAGGAGTGAGGAGTGAGGAGTAAGGAGACGGGAGAGAATTGCTTTGCGTCTTTTCTTCTCCTCACTCCTCACTCCTCACTCCTCACTCCTCACTCCCGTCTCAAAAACCTATCGTTTGATCGTCGCCAGAAACTTTCACGGGACTACCTTGCTTCAGTCCTTCCGACCCGCCGGCAATGAGTTTGTCCGTCACATTTAATCCTGCCTTGATTTCTAAAAGCCCACCGGTGATTGGGCTTCCCACCTCGACCGAACGCTGTTTCGCCAATTCGTCTGAGTCGACAACCCACACGAATGATCCGGAGTCACCCGAAACAACAAGCTGAGTCGGCACAAACATGCGTTCTAATTCGGTTGTATCACTGTCTGACTGCTCCACTACCGGAGCCAAAAAGGTTGCCGTGACGAGCATTTCGGGACTGACGTTTGGCGGCGGATCAATCAATTCCACCTTCACTTCCAAGGTGTTCTTTTGGATGTTCGCGGAACTCGTGGTTTGTAGCACACGACCTTTGATAACGCCGCTCGTCGATGCCGTTTCAATCTCGACCGGTTGCCCGCGCGTGACCATCGGGATGTCTTCGAGTCGAACGTCGGCGCGGACTTGCAGGCGATTCGGGTCGTACATCTCAATCACGGTGCTGGAACTTTGGCCTGCCGCCGCTTCCATACCCATGACGCGAGTTCCCGGTGCGGCGACGAGTCGAAGCACGCGACCGTCCATCGGCGCTCGGATCACATTCCGCTCAGTCGCCAATTCGCTTTGACGTACTTTCGATCGGGCTTCGTCACGCAGCGCTGTCGCGGATTGAACCTTGGCTTCGGCTTCTTGCAGTTGGCGATTTTCTTCGATCAACAACTCAAGCTGCTGTTGCAGTGCGTCAACCTTAGCTTGCATAGCGGCAACTTCATTCTGCAAGTTCGGCTGACGCTGTCGTAGTTCTTCGAGCGTCGCACGAGCAGTCGCGTGCTCACTTTGGGCTTGTTGCACGATACGTTCGGAAATCGCGTCTCCGGCAGACTGCTTGCCTTCCAAGCTCCCTAGTGCAAACTTCAAGTTCGCTTCACTCGCCTCGATCAAGAATGGCAATTTCGCGAGTTCGGTCTTTCCTTTGGCGAGATCACTCTGCGCGTCGGCCAGTGGCACTTGAAGATGCACGGGATTTGCCAATCGCATCGTGGCCCCATTTCGCTCGGCGATCGCTCGATTGAGTTCACCTTCGCGAATCGCGAGTGTTGCCTGCGATTGTTCCAACGCCAACTCCGCGTCGATGGCGATCAGGCGGGCAATTGGCTCGTTCTTAGATAGCCTCTGACCTTCGACGACGAGTAGTTCCTCGATGATTCCGGGCGTCAGCGCGGGGACGCTGATCGCTGTTGGCCTGGGTTCGATCCAACCCGGCGATTGAAACAGTGACGCACCCGCTTGTTGCGTTTCGGCACGTTTGACGATCACTGGCAAAACGGTGACTGATTTCTGAGGCATCAGTCGCCGCCCCGCCGCCGCTCCCAACAACGCCAAAAAGCCTAGCAAGATACCGATCGGCAATGCGTAACGCGTCACCCATCGCTTGCGACGCGGTTTAGTGTTCGCCGCGTCACCGCGAGGCGAGCGATCGAGCGCGAGCTGGCTGAGATCGAGCGGAGCGTTCGCCATGTTACTTGCCCGGTCTTATAAAGACTTTACTGGCTGCGACAGTCAGATTGGCTTGGTCGTCACGAGACGCTTTGCCCTGGACAACAACGGTCGATAGCTCTTTAACATTCAGAAGGCCCCGAGCGTCTTGCGAGACAGGTTTTCCGGCGTTATCGACGATCTTTACCGTCGCCATGTTGCCTTTGACTTGATCCTGCGTGCAGCAGTAATCCCACGGCGTTGGACAACCTTCATCGGCGGCGCAATACGGTACTTTTGGATCGACAACCGTGAACGCAGCAAGCCCTTCGACGAACGGCTTGCTCGAACCGCCAATCACGCCGACCAGCGTAACTTCATCGCCATCTTCAATCGACTCGAGAGCTTCACCGACAGGAACCGCGCCTGCAGGTTCAGTAGCTGTGACGTATTGCGAACTCGCTGCTCCGTCGTTCGTCGTAGCTGTCGAACTATCTTTGCAACCAGCAACGACGAACACCAAACCAATTAGTAGTAAACTCATTCTCATCATCATCTCCCAAAGTGACAGTGTCAAAACTTCAATCTCAAATCGACAATCTTCAATCCATTCATACCGCTTTCAGACTCGTTGCGACTTCAGCTCGCAACGCTTTCAACGCCGGGGGCAACGCGCCCAAGACGCCCAACATCAAACCAACGCCGCAACCGATCAAGATTGCAACGCTATCGATCCTCAACGTGAACGCACCCATCGTGAACCGCACTGCCATGCCGTTGAGCATCGTCAATGCGATCACGCCGGAAAGCAGTGAACCTGCCGCCGCCAACAGCACGCCTTCTTGAATCAAGCTGATCAGGATCGCGCGGCGGCGATAACCGATCGCTTGCAACGTCGCAATTTCACGAATCCGTCCGGCTACAGCGCCGTACATCATGTTCAGACCAGCAAAAATCCCTGCCGCCGAAACCAACAACACTACGAACCAAGCCAACATGCGGACAGGTTTGTAGTGCTGTTGCAGCGAGGCGTAGTAGTCAGTCTCGCGAATCGCTCGCAGTTCCAAATCAGTGCGTTCTTTGCAAAACAACTGCACCTCCGCTGGCGAACTCGCCGGAGACAACAACATCGCGACCAAGCTCAAGTCTTGTCGCTTGGTGGCCGTCTGAAAGTTTTCCAATCGACACCAAATTTCTGATTCGTAAGCCGCACCGCCAGCCGCGAACCGACCGCTGATCTTCCAAGTGCGTCCTTCAAACTCGACGCTTTCTCCGATCGCCATCGCTTCGTCTTTACTGCCCAACTTTGCCGCAGCCAATCGACCGACGATCACTTCTCCGTCGCGTGGCCACTTGCCGTCGATCATTTTAACGCCGCGACGAACAAGCGGAGCTGCAAACTTGACACCGCGCACCAATCCCAAACCACCGTCGCCGTCTGTCGTCTTGACTCGCGTTCCCAAATACAACTCGGGCGATACATGAGTGACTCCGAATCTTTTGACGCTGCCCTCCAAACTTGAGGTCAACAGAGAGGGCGTTCGCGCCTCGATCGACGAGTTTTCGATGTTCTCTTCTGAGTTCACTGAATACACAAGAACCACGTTTTCATCGCCGCTGACCGCAAGTGATTGTTCCAGCCCACGAATGAATCCCACTACGACGAACACCAGCATCACGACCGTTGCCAAGGCAACGAGCGTCAATGCCGTCCGCACTGGCCGTCGAGCTAGATTGCGAACACCGTATTCCCAGGGGAGAAGCATTTGATTGATGACTTCCGATTGGTGATTGGGATTTGGAAGACGGGGATGGGAGCTGGGAGCTGGGAGTGCCCCTCCTGTCTCCCATCTCTGGACTCCCCACTCCTCACTCCCTTGTTTCTTCTAAGCCTTGGGCTTGGAAGTGAACGTGCCGTCGGGCGTGATCATCTTGGTCGGCGTCTTGGCGATGCTCTCCATGATTTCCCAAACACCCTTCGGGCTGAGCTGAACGCCCGACTTAGGGATCAGCGTGACGGATTGCTTCTCGATGCTGCACTCCACCTTCGCAACGCCTTCGACATCCTCAAAACGCTTGGTGATCTTCTTCACGCAACCGCCACACATCTCGCCGACCATCATCACGATGTTCGATTTCCCAACATCTGTGGCCGCTGCGTGTGAATGGGTGAAGACAGAAACAGCAATCATCATCAGACCAGCAACTAAGCTGGTGCTTCGCAACAGACTCGACATATCAATACTCATTTTTGGAAAGCACCACGGAAAGTCATCGCTTGCCTACGCACGAACATCGCGCACAACACCAAGCAACGAAAAACGAACTAAAATTCAGAATGGGGCGACCGAGAAACTCGCACGACCAGAGTCGGAAAGCGAGCCAATTACCTCGGTGTTACTACTGGTTCAGATCAACCAGGATTGATACGCAATACGCGCATCGCGACCGCACAGAAATTGTCCAGCAGGGACAGCAAAACGTCGCTGAAAGAAAGAACTTGAACTAACACCGGCGTGGCTGATGAGCATTTGCGGTTGCACCCAGGCAACGAAATACTCCACCAAGTCCGGCAACTCAACTGCGGCCTCAACCACCGCACCTTCGCAGATACAGTTTTGGCAACCGCAATCACCGCCACATGGCTCCGGCACTTGAGAAACCGGAACCTCAGAATCATGCGGGCAGCAAGAACAAGCCGCTGGCGCACATTCCTCACCCGTCGTAACTTTCGCTTCGCACGAAAGACAACGCACTGGACACGTCAACAGATTGACGATCAGCAACAGGGCGAGGAATGGACTTTTCATCACATAGAGGGTACTGCAAAGTGCAGTTGGCAACAAGATGAAAGCAAATTACCAGATGCATTGGGTGCGTATCGCGGTTTGCGTTTGGCACTCGAATTGTCAGAATGTGGCGGTCGAATCCCGGCTTCGGGATTGAATTTACAAACGCTTTGGCAAGATGGAGAGAGAGCATGGACGCTCACAAGCAGGCTCGGGCCAGTCAACTGATGGAAGAGTTGGCTGCGACATCGAACACGACTCCATAAAAAGACAGCCGAGCGAACATTTCTGCCCGCTCGGCTGAATTTCATTCAACTGATCTCTAAGTGATTTGCCGATTGAATCAATCGATTCTTCGACCGCCTGCTCGGAACTCTTTCCGCAGCACGCCGACTTGACCACACAGCAGTAGGCATGTTTGGCACAACAAGTTGCCTGAGCCACTGAAACGGCAACTTCCGTCAAGGTCGCTTCGGCGGACTCACGGCCACTGCAGCACGCTGCTTTGACCACACAGCAATAGGCGTGCTTTCCACAGCATGTCGGCTGCGCGACGTTGTTGGCCTGCGATTCCGCGACCACTTCCGTGGCAGCACGATCGCCACGACAAGCCGCCTTCACGACGCAGCAGTAGGAGTGCTTGGCACAACACATCGGCTGCGACGCAGCGACGGCATCCGCAGAGAAGTCTGACATCTGCCGATCCACTGTAAACTTTTAGTGGGCAATTCCACGTCATTTTGAGAAACCTTCTTGATGGAGCGAACTGAAACAGACTACGTCTAGCCATTAGATGCTGCTGAACTTACGATCCTTCACGCATTTTCCAAAACTAATTCCTGGTGCTTTCCATCCTCGTCGGAGGAAGTTGGCATCGAGCGTTCGCCCTCGTCGCCATGAATCTTTCGCCAACGGGCGGCGCGGACGCGGTAGAACAAGACTGGCAGCAGCAGGTCAATCACTTCATCGGCAACCAAGATGCCACCCAGCACTGGCGCGGCCATCGGTTGCATGATCTCTGAACCCGTACCGCTGGCCCAAAGCATCGGTGCAAGTCCGATCATGGTTGTCAACTCGGTCATCAGCTTGGGACGAAGTCGATGTACGGCTCCTTCCATGACGGCTTCGCGAACTTCCGGCAACGTCAGATTCTCCAACCCACCCCGCTTCTCGATCGCTTCACGCAAGTAGACCAAGATCACTAGCCCGCCTTCGGTGGCCAGTCCAAAACAGGCGATGAACCCTACCCAGACCGCGACGCTGAAGTTGTAGCCAAAAAGGTACTGAAACAGGATGCCGCCGAAGATCGCACCAGGAACCGTCAAACACATCACGATCAACGTATCCGCCAAATCGTGATAAACGACGAACAACAAGACGAAGATCGTCAACACAACGGCGGGAACAATGATCGATAACGTGCGTCTAGCGCGGAGTTCATGTTCAAATTGCCCGGTCCACTCGATGTACATTCCCGCTGGCATTGCAACGGATGAGCTGACCGTCGCTTGGGCTTCTTCGACGAACCCAATGATGTCGCGCTCACGAACATTCAATCGGACATACGATCGCAGCAGACCGTTCTCGCTGCGGATCATCGACGGTCCTTGAACAATGCGAATGTCAGCAAGTTGCGACAACGGAATTTGCAGAGGCGCTTTGTTGGATATCGTTGTCGTTTGGGCCGATGAACCCGTCATGCTGCCGGTCATTCCGCTGCCGCCACTGGACGCGGCGACGAGCAAATCCTTGACCGACTGTTCATCGTCGCGAAAAGCTCTCGCATAACGAATGCGAACTGGGAATCGCTCACGGCCTTCGACAGTCATCGTGATGACGCGACCGCCCAAGGCCGTTTCGATCGTGTCTTGAATGTCGCCGATGTTGACTCCAAAGCGAGCCGCACGCTCGCGATCAATATCGATTTCAAGATAGCCTTCGCCGACGACCTGGTCCGCTGATACGTCAACCGCACCGCGAAGCTTTTTCAGCACGGCCGCGATCTCGATGCTCTTCTCGGAAATCTTGTTGATGTCGTCACCGAAGACGCGCACGCCCAACATCGTGTTGACACCGGTGGCAAGCATGTCGATACGATTGATGATCGGCTGAGTCCAAATGTTCCCCCAGCCGGGCATTCGCACGACGCTATCGAGCTCATTGAGCAGCGTCGATTTATCTTTTTGCCAAAGAAACAACTCGTCAGCAAGCGGCTGTTCGAGAGATTCCTTCAGTTGCGATATCGCGTTATCGTCGGCGGGCTTGATCCACTCGTCCGTTTCCGACAGCTTGGTGCGGATATGGTCGATCGAAAACTGATTGACCATCGGCACAGCGGCATCGTGTAACCGCCAATTCAGTTCTTTAATGAATGTCGCCCATCGCTCATCTCGCACCACCCGAACGTGATCGAGCACGACCGTCTCAAATCTTGGTCGCGATCCACCAAGCAGTTCGCCCGTCGATTGAATGACGCCGCGAACGAAGCCAGGTTTGAGCATGCTCGGATCGACACCTTCGGCAAGTCGGCCCTGCTTCGTCAATTGCTCGCGGACTTGCAGGAGAATCTTTTGAACGATCGCGACATCAGCGTACCGCGTCAATTGCTTTGCCAGTTTGTCTGCATCTGAGATCGGAACTTCTGTGAGCGGCATGGCGCTCACATCGAGACTACCGTTCGCTCGCATCAACTCAAGACTCTTATCAATCGTTGCCTTGAGCAATACCGGAGCAAGTTGTTCCTCGTAAAGATTTTGCTCCTGCAAGATCATCAGCCGCATCATGGCGTCGAAGTCTTCCAAAACCAGCATCGTGACATCGCCAGTCAATTGGCTGCGAGTCTCGTGGTCGATCGATGAAGCGACATAACCCGCACTCTGCACCGCTTCAACCACACGGCCGACTTGCCGCAGTGCATCGTCGTAGCGCAATTCTCGCTTGGGCCACAGCTTGCGATCTCGCAGGTTGATGACCGTCTCGACCATGTCCAACGGAGCTGGGTCGGTCGGAGTCTCGGCGCGGCCTGCCTTTCCGACGACCAATTCAACTTCAGGGAAGGCACGAATTTCAGCATCGCGAGCTTTCAAATCGGCAGCCACTTCCGTCACCGATGCACGCGGGATCGTCACCGGCATATCAAGGATCGAACCCTCGTTCAGCGGCGGCATGAACTCGCGTCCCAGCGGGATCATCGTTTGCTTGCCGATCAGCGCCACCACGATCAGGCTGCCCAACATCGCAGCCAATTTTAAATACTGACGAACAGGTGATTGCTTATCCCACACCGACCAAGCGGCCATGCCGAGTGCCAATGTCAACGCGACAAAAAATACAGGTCTTGAGCCAGTGGGAATCGAACCCAGAATGCAAATCGTTGAAACTGTCCAGACAACCGGCCAAGGATGATCCATGACATAGTTCAAAACCGGTCGGTAGATTTCGATCATGCGGCGCACCAGCCAACTATCCGACTCATGGCGAATCCGTCCTCGCAACATCCAGGGGATGATCGCGGGAACGAGCGTGATTGCCAGAACGGAAACGCCGATCAGTGCGAATGATTTCGTATAGGCCAAGGGATGAAACATCTTGCCTTCCATTCCCGTCATTGCGAAGACGGGAATGAAGCTCAGAATCATGATGGCGAGCGAGAAGAAAATCGGTCGCCCGACTGTTCGCAACGCCGGCGTAAGCAACGCTCGCGTGTCACCGGTAACTTTGTCACTACCGAACTTTTCATGCAGCGTGTGGGCCCCTTGATCCACCATCACGATGGCCGCATCGACCAACACACCGATCGAGATGGCGATACCGGAGAGCGACATGATGTTGGACGAGATGCCAACTTGCCGCATCAAAATGAACGAGATCAGGACCGACATCGGCAGCATGATGCAAATGATCAGCGCACTGCGAAAATGCCACATCACCAAAAAGATAACGGCGCTGGCGACCAAGCATTCTTCGATGAGCGCACCGCTGACCGTTTCGACGGCGTTGTGTATTAACTCGGTGCGGTCGTAGAACGGCACGATGCGAACGCCGTCAGGGAGTCCTGATTGCAACTGTTCGATTTTCGCTTTGATTCGATCCGTGACGACAAGCGGGTTTTCGCCGAACCGCATCAGCACGACGCCGCCGACGGCTTCGCTGCCGTTCTTTTCCAGCACATTGCGTCGTTGGCTGGAACCGAATTGAACGGTGGCTACTTCGCGGACATGAATCGGCGTACCGTCGATCGATTTGATTACCGTCTGTTCGACATCAGCCAAGGATCCAATCCAGCCCGTGCTGCGGACCAGATACTCCGAATTTCCTTTTTGGACGACTCGACCACCGACTGATGAGTTGGAGCGAGCGATGGATGAGTAAAGTTCTCCAAGCGTCACCCCATAGGATCGGAGCTTGTTCGGATCAACATCGACTTGATATTCGATCGGAAAGCCGCCGACTGAGGCGACTTCAGCCACGCCGGGAACACTGTAAAGTTGATAACGCACATACCAATCTTGGATCGCTCGCAATCGCCCGATGTCGTAGCCGTCGCCTTCGACGGTGTACCAGTAGATTTGACCGAGCGCGGTAGTATCGGGAGCCAAGTAAGGCTCGACGTCACCGGGCAGGAAAGTCGCGGCAACCGACAGCTTCTCGAGGACTCGTTGCCTGGCGAAATAAAAGTCGACACCTTCTTCAAAGATGATATTCAACATCGAGAAGCCGAATTCGCTGGTTGCACGAATCGCCTTCACGCCTGCGAGCCCTTGCAGGTTAACGGACAGCGGGTAGGTGACTTGGTCTTCGATTTCTTTCGGACTGCGACCGGGCCAATCCGCGAATACGATGACTTGGTTCTCGGACAAGTCGGGGATCGCGTCGACAGGCGTATTGATTGTCGCGTGCAGTCCCCAAACGGCGACGCCGACCGAGATGAACAGGACAATCAATGGATTGCGGATCGAATACTCGACGATGCGTTCAATCATGCGACTACTTCGACCCGTCTTGCTGGTTCTTCTCGCGCCAGCGACGGGCTTGTTCTAGCATCTTGGCGGCGTTCTTCTTCACTCCGTTGATACAGGCTTTGCAGCAAACGAAGACAGCATCGTCGCCCACTATGACCTTCAGAGGTTTACCCATCGAGCCAAGCGGTTCCATCGTGATCGGACAGAGCACTTGCAGCTTTGCGAGCTTCTGGTCTTCGGGTGTGAGCTTGGCAATCTCGGCCAGTTCGTCTTGTGCCAATCGCGAGGTCGAAGCCTCGATCGCGGCTTGATCGTTGTTCATTGGCATTGGGCTGGTTGCACTCGGAGTCATCGTCGCTTCACTGCTCGCGCCGTCGCTGCTCGATTGGCCACCGCTGGTAGGTCCACCACTCGCACCGAAATAGCTCGCCGATGCGGCTGGATTCAATCGCGTTTCGGCATCGATTAAGAACGCCCCCGCAGCGGCCACTTGGTCGCCGGGCAACAAGCCAGATATGACTGCGTAGTAACCATTCGATTTCGGACCCAGCTCGACCAGCACGCCTTCGTAGACGCCTTCTTCTCGTTCGACGTAAACGATCTTTTGGTCACCGGTATCGATCACCGCTGTTTCAGGAACCGACAGTACGTCAGTGTCGGAAACCGTGCGGATTCGTGACACATATTTTTTAGGTTCCTTAGCAATGGCGATTTCGCAGCCGGCGCAACATAGGTACACGGTTTGACCGTCTGCTTGCACCGCAACGGGATCACCCATGCTGCCGAGTTTGGCACCGGTGACGGGACAGACGGCTTGCTTGGCGATCGCGGCTTCGGCATTCTCAGGGACCGTTTTTGTGGAAACCAATATTGCTTCAAACGGTTTTGTCTTTTGCACGGGAGTCGATAGCGTCACGTTGGCATACATGCCCGCACGCAACAACCGTTCGCTGTTGTCGACATCAAAACGAACGCGGTTGGTGCGAGTGACCGGATCAAGCTCGGGATAAATCAGGCTGACGGTGCCTGTGAACTTTTGGTTGGGATAGGCTTCGACAGTCGCCTCGATTTCTTGCCCCGTTTGAATCATGCTCAGGTCGCGCTCATACACGTCGGCCTCGATCCAAACTGCGGCAAGGTCGGCGACTTCAAAAAGCATCTGACCCGGCGTGACCGTCGAGCCCTGCTGGACCATCTTCTGAATGATGAAACCGGTCGCAGGAGAACGAACGATGACGCGGTATTTGCCGTCGCCAGTTCGCAGCATCGAATCGATTTCCTGGTCGTCGATACCGAGCAGTCGCACTTTCTCTCTTGCGATCTTGCCGAGATTACTGTTGGAGATCTGATTTGCGATCTTTAATTCTTGAACGGCTGTGTAAAGTTCTGGGCTGTAAATTTCTGCTAACGCATCG
>JBGSLZ010000071.1:0-29007 GCA_041740415.1 Rubripirellula sp. | reverse complement strand
TTGCCGGGGACGAGCGGGTCCTCGGCCATCCAGACAATGGTCGCATCAAACGAGTCGCTCATCTTCGGTACGTTATCGGGACGGACGAGCATGTCGCCGCGGCTGACGTCGATTTCATCTTCAAGCGTGAGCGTCACCGAGAGCGGAGCGAATGCTTCTTCCAATTCACCGTCGTAAGTCACAATCGATTCGACACGGCTGGTCTTACGCGATGGCAGTACCATCACCTCATCGCCCTTGCTAATACGCCCCGAGGCAATCGTGCCGCAGAAACCACGGAAATCGAGATGCGGGCGATTGACGTACTGGACTGGGTAGCGGAAGTCGATGAGATTGCGATCCGATGCGATATGCACGTTCTCCAGCATGTGCATCAACGTCGATCCCTCGTACCAGGGCATGTTCTCACTGTGGTCGACGAGATTGTCACCGTCGAGCGCGGAGATCGGGATGAAATGCAAGTCTTTCATATCGAGCCGCGTGGCGAACTCGCGATAGTCTTGTTGAATTTTCTCGAATGTCTCTTCAGAGTAGTCGACCAGGTCCATCTTGTTGATAGCGATGATCACGTGCTTGATGCCCAACAGCGAAACGATGAACGAGTGCCGCTTGGTCTGTGTCATGACCCCATGCCGAGCGTCGATCAGAATGATCGCCAAGTCGCACGTACTCGCGCCAGTAGCCATATTGCGAGTGTATTGCTCATGACCGGGGGTGTCAGCGATGATGAATTTACGCTTCGCAGTCGAGAAATAGCGGTACGCCACGTCGATCGTGATACCCTGCTCACGCTCGGCCTTGAGCCCATCGGTCAGCAACGCGGGATCAAACTTCCCGCCAGTAGTGCCAACCGTCACCGAATCTTTCTCGATCGCGGCGAGTTGGTCTTCGTAAATCATCTTCGAGTCGTAAAGTAGCCGCCCAATGAGCGTTGATTTGCCATCATCGACCGAGCCACAAGTCAAGAAACGCAACAGCTCTTTGTGCTCGTGCTGCTTCAAGTAGGCGTCGATGTCGGTGGCGATTAATTCAGACTGATGACTCATGGGAATTCAATCTTCTTTGCTCGTGCAATTTGAAACAAATCACGCAGAGATTTCGAGCAAGACGTCTTCTCTATGCGGCGCTGCGTGAGACATACAATCAAAAATATCCTTTTCTCTTTTTCTCTTCCATACTGCCGGATTCGTCGTGGTCGATGGTGCGGCCTTGGCGTTCGCTAGTTGTAGCCAGGAGCATTTCCTGGATGATTTCGGGCAACGTTGTGGCGGTACTTTCAACAGCACCGGTGAGCGGATAGCAACCTAGTGTGCGGAAGCGGACGACTTTCTCCACCGCCGTCGCGGCCAGTTCCGCAGGCATGCGGTCGTCGTCCACCATGATCAGCGCGCCTTCGTAGTTCACAACCGGTCGCTTTGCTGCGAAATAGAGCGGTACGATGGGGATTTTTTCCAGGTGGATGTATTGCCACACGTCGAGCTCGGTCCAATTCGAGAGCGGAAACACTCGAATGCTCTCCCCTTTATGAACCTTGCCGTTGTAGATGTTCCACAACTCAGGGCGCTGGTTCTTCGGATCCCAGGTGTGGTTCTTATCACGAAAAGAGTAGACTCGTTCCTTGGCACGCGATTTTTCTTCGTCTCGATGTGCGCCGCCGAACGCGGCGTCGAACCGGTGCTGGTTGAGCGCCTGTTTGAGCGCGTCGGTCTTCATAATTTCGGTGTGGACTTGGCTGCCATGAGTGAACGGACCCATGCCTTGCTTGACGCCTTCTTCGTTGATGTGCACTAGCAATTCCCAGCCGAGTTCCTTGCGGATGAGGTTCTCGCGGAACGCGATCATCTCGCGGACCTTCCAAGTCGTGTCCACGTGCATCAACGGAAATGGCGGCTTTGCCGGATAGAACGCTTTCTCGGCGAGGCGAACCATGACCGACGAGTCTTTGCCGACCGAATAGAGCATGACCGGGTTGTCAAACTCGGCGGCCACTTCGCGGATGATGTGGATGCTTTCCGCTTCAAGCTGCTTGAGGTGGGTGAGGTTGTAGTCCGACATTTCGCCAATGGTGGATGCGTATTGAAGCCGACGAGCGGCAATAAGAAGTGTGACGCGACAAGTATAAACAGCGACCCGCGAAAGTCAGTAGCCCAGCCATGCCGTGGCAAAGCTACTGATATCGTGTCGACGACTTCGGCCAGATTTGCAAGATCACGCCTTCAGAATTTTCGGCGTCGCCGAGCGGATAGGCGGCAACGCGTCGCATCTGCAGCTTCGCCAACGCGCCCAGATGGCGTGCTTCGCCCCGTTCCTCGACCCAACGGGGCCCTTTGACCAGCAGCAATCGATCAACCATGCTCCAGTGCGGTTCAATCCAGCGACAGAATTTCGCGATGCTGCCGACGGCTCTGGATACGACCGTTGTGAAGCGAAAATCGTCCAGCAAATCTTCGCCCCGTGCTCCGTAGACGGTCACCTGAACACCGATTTCCGTGACGATTTCGCTGAGAGCCTTGGCCCGCTTGGCGACCGATTCGGCCAACGAGACTTCGATATCGGGCCTCAGAATCGCCAGCGGAATGCCTGGCACACCGTTACCGCTGCCCAAATCGAGCACTTCCTCGCCGGCTACCAACAGCGGCGACAACTGCAAACAATCACGAAGATCGCGGCTGACGAACAGCTCCCAAGTCGTATGCCGCGTCAGGTTCAATTGCTCGTTCATGCGCCACATCACCGTCACGTAATGCTGCAATCGTTCGGCAACGGTCTCATCCAGTTCGATCGAGTGCGAGGCGAGCGAGGCGGCGAAGTCAGGGTCGAGCGGCATGGCGGGTCGGATCGGATGAATTGGCGGAGAATGCGTTGCTGCTAAGCATGACATATCACACCCCACACGCGAAACCCAACATGATCTCCCATGTCTTCGTCTATGGAACGCTCAAACGGGGCCAATGTCGGGGAAAGATGTGGCCGGCCGAGCCGATTTCGGTCGTCGCCGCGTGGACGCGAGGAGCTCTTTTCGGCCGCCACGACTACCCGGCCATGATGCCGGGCGACGATCGAGTGCTCGGCGAATTGTGGCAGTTCGACGAGTCGGACATGGAAACTGTGATGCGGGTGCTCGATCACATCGAGGGCACCAACCAAGAAGGCCGACCGGACTTGTACGTAAGAGCGATCGTGGAGGCATTCGATCGCGATGGAAACTCGATCGCATCGGCCAACGCCTATCACTACGGCACCGACCCGCTGCTCGACGGCTTTCACCGCATCAAGGCAGACGTCTATGTGCAGTGGCCGTAGGTCTGCGACTCCGCTGGCGGACAATGTTACGAACTCCCCGCGCGGAGTCGCGGGATTACGGATGCCAGATCCTGACGTCGATCCACTTCATTCCGGCAGCTTCGGCGGCCTGAAACCCGAGCGGTGAGTCCTCGAACACCAAGCACTTCTCCGGTGCAACGCCCAGCAACTCAGCCGCCTTCAAGAATACATCCGGCTCCGGCTTGTGGCGTGCCGTGTCTTCCGCCGTCACGATCGCGTCGAATAGGTCCTTGATACCCATTTGGTCGAGTTGACGATCGATGATCGGACGAATCCCGCCGCTTGCGACCGCCATCGGTAGTTTGCCGTGATGGCGACGAGCGATATCGACGACGATGTCGAGCGACTCAAGTTGATGGATCAGCTCCGCAAACGCTTCTTCTTTCTTGATCGCAGCTTCGTCCGCATCGACAGCTACATCTTGCTCGCTCGACAGAACCGCGATGATCTTATCGCTCGGCATGCCACCCATCGCGTAAAAACGATCTTCGGCGAACGCGATTCCGTACTTCGCCATCGTCTCACGCCACGCGATATAGTGCAGAGGCATCGAATGACTCAGCGTGCCATCGCAATCAAAGATCAGGCCGTCAAATTCGTCGGTGTAGTCAATGTTCATGATCGTGGCAAACCTACTTGATTCGTATCAACCTCGTTCCCGTCCGAATGATGAACCCGTCCGGAAGCGGTATCACTCCGTACTGAATTTCGCCACCGAAGTTGCCTTGGCCGTCGTCGACGCTTCCCCACAACTTGTTTTCCGCGACAATCTTCTCTTCGGATCCCGTCGCCAACACCATCGTGGTTCCGTCTTTGCCAAAGATGAAGACGTGATCGCCAATTCCGACCGGCGTTGCCCAGTTGCTCTCGGGCAGTCTGGCCGTGTACGCCGTTTCGCCCGTTGCCACATCGATGCAATAAACCACTCCGGCGCGATTGGTGTAATACGCATATCCCCGGTACACGATCGGTGAAGCGAAGGAGCTGGTGGCGGACGTGTTTCGCCAGACAACTTCAGTCACGTACTTGTTCTCGCCTTCGATCAGCTTGACTTTCATCAGCAAGTTCGATTGCTTCGCACCTTCGGTGTTCTCGCCGTCGCGTCCCGGCGACGCGCCAACCAAGAATGTTCCGTTGTCGACGGCTGTCGGTGTCGCAACCGTGTTTCCACCGACTTCGTCATAGGACCAAAGCAATGCACCGGAGTCGACGTCGTATCCGTCGACGGTTCCCGATGACGAGACCACCAGATGAGTCTTTTCGCCAACGGGGATAAGCATCGGCGAAGACCAGGCGATGCGAGGCGTTCGATCGGTCTTCCAAACTGTCTCGCCCGTCGACTTGTCGATTGCGGCAACGTAGGCGGGGCCGTCGTTGTCAGCCAACACGAACAAATGCTTGTCGTTTTGGGCCAAGGATCCACCCAAACCGAATCGGCCTTCGTATTTCCCATAGTCGGCGATCAAATCTCGTTGCCAGCGAACGTCGCCGTTGGGCGAAAGAGCGATCAGATTGCCGCTCTCAAAGAACGCGTAGACACCCGCATCATCGGCCGCCGGTGTCGGCGCCGCGCGGCTGGTGTAGACATCATTCTTTGCTTGCAGCGAACTGTCGAATGATTTTTCCCACTTCTTACTGCCATCGGCCAGCGAGTAACTGGCAATGATGTTGGTTTCTTTCATCGGCCCGTCGATCGACGTGATGTAGATCTGGTCGCCGATCGCGACGGGACTTGACTGACCGTGCCCCGCGGTGGTGACTGACCAAGCGACGTGCGAATCGGCCGACCACTCGATCGGTGGCGAGTAGTTCGCGATCGAATCGCGACTGGCGCCGCCGAGGAAGCTGGGCCAATCGGCGGACACGGTAGAGAGCGATGATGACAGCAGCAATGTTGTCAGAGCGAAATGAAGTTTCATGTTGGTTCTTTCAATTAACCGAGGTGCAATGCGGATCGGGCCAGTTGCAACCAACTGGTTCCTGCCGCGTCGACATTCATGTTGTAAGCTTTTGTGGGAATGTATGCTTTGTTGTGATCGACGATTCGAATGGGAATCGGCGTGTTCTTTTGAAGCTGTTCGATGCGGCGGCGATTCGTGTAATGCAACACGATGAAGCGATCGTTGGTCGTGATCGCCGCGATCTGCCAAGCCGCCGCGTCCATCCGCAGCTCCGCCAACTCCAGCATCCGCTTAGCCGACTCAGGCGGCTCGCCGAATCGATCCAGCAACTCGTCGCGAATTTCGTCGATGTGCCGCGCGTCATTGATCTTCGCGATCCGGCGGTACAGATCGATCTTATGACGCAGATCTGGCACGTAATCGTCCGGCAAGTATGCTTCGACCGGCAAATCGATGTCGACATCGGCGGACAGCTTCGGCGGCAACTTCTGCAACGTCCGAACCGCATCCTCCAACAACGAACAATACAGCTCGTATCCGATCGTCGCGATGTGTCCGGATTGTTGACTGCCCAGCAGATTGCCAGCGCCGCGGATTTCCAAGTCTCGCATCGAGATCGCGAAGCCCGCGCCCATCTGACTGAACTCTTCGATCGCCCGAAGTCGCTTCGATGATTCTGGTGACAAGTGTTTGTGCTTGGCGACGATCAAGTAGCAATACGCTTGATGCTTGTATCGACCGACGCGACCGCGCAGTTGGTGCAGTTCGCTCAGTCCGTATTTATCGCCGTCATCGATAAACATCGTGTTGGCGTTCGGGATGTCCAAACCGCTTTCGACGATCGTCGTGCTGACCAGCATGTCGAACTTGTGCTCGATGAAGTCGACCATCACTTGTTCCAACTCGCCTTCGCCCATTTGTCCGTGACCGATGCCGATGCGAACTTCCGGCACGATGGACTTTAGCTTCTCGACAAGCTGCGGCATGTCGCCGATGCGATTGTGAACGAAAAAGATCTGGCCGCCGCGATTGAGTTCGCGAATGATTGCAGTACGAATCAAGTTGTCGTCCCAACGCACGACCTTCGTTTCGATCGACCGACGTTCGGCGGGCGGCGTCTCCAGATTGCTGATGTCTCGCACTCCGACCAGCGCCATGTGTAGCGTTCGTGGGATCGGTGTTGCGGATAGTGTCAGCACATCGACGTTGGAATGCAGCGTTTTGAGTTTCTCTTTGACTGCGACGCCGAAGCGTTGTTCTTCGTCGACGACGACCAGCCCGAGGTTGCTGAAGTCGACATCTTGGCTGGCCAGTCGATGCGTGCCGACGACGATATCGACTACGCCACTTCGCAAATCTTTGACGGTTTGTTTCTGTTCCGACTTGCTGGCGAAACGCGACAGCTTACGAATCTCGACCGGAAACTCCGCCATCCGTTCTTTGAAGTTATGGAAATGCTGTTCCGCCAAAACTGTTGTCGGAACGAGCACCGCAACCTGAAATCCGCTGGTCACAGCTTTGAATGCGGCCCGCATGGCGACTTCAGTTTTTCCGTAGCCGACGTCGCCGCAGATCAGTCGGTCCATCGGTCGCGTCGATTCCATGTCAACTTTTAGCGAATCAATCGCGGTCAATTGGTCGGGCGTTTCCATATACGGAAAACTGGCGTCGAACTGCCGCTGCCATTCATTGTCGCGATCGAACGAGATCCCCAGCTTCGTCGTTCGCTGTGCCTGCATGTCCAGCAATTCGCCGGCCATGTCCGTGACCGCCGACTCGGCCGCCTTCCGCTGTGTCTTCCAAGCTTGACCGCCGATCTTGGCCAGCCTCGGTTGCCGCGACGTGCCGCCGACGTAGCGCTGGATCAGTCCGATCCGCGAAGCTGGCACGTAGATCTTCGAGCCCTCGTCGAACTCGATCGTCAGATGCTCGAGATGTTGGCCGTTCTTTTCAATCTGCGTCAAACCGCGATACAGACCGATGCCGTAGGAAAGGTGAACGACCAGATCGCCCGATTCCAACTGTAGCAAGCTATTGATCGGTTTGCCGCGAGATCGCGAACGACCGCGCCGAACTGGACTGCGATGGAACAGTTCGGCGCCCGTCAGCACCAACACCTTCGCGCCGACCAAACGGAATCCGCCGGACAGCTCCGCAACCGCCAAATGCAAACGGCCTTCGCGAGTCGCCTTCGTATCATGCAACAGTTCCGTCAGACGCTCGCCATCGGCCGGTGTGTCACCGACCAACACGACTTCGTACCCGGCCGCAACGGTGTCAATCTTCGCGCGGGTTTCATCGAGTGATGATGCGAACGCATCGGCCGTACTCGTTTCCAAGTCAACGATCTTCTTAGCGGGTCCTTCGGCCAACATCGTTGCGGTGATGATCGTGTGTCGGCCGAGAGACTTCATCAGCTCGTCGAAGCTGATCAAGTTTGCATCGTCGCTGGTTCTTCGGATCAAATCGTCCGCCGACTTTTTGCAGTCTTGGGGATCGACGACGATCACGATCGCATCGTCGGGCAAGTATTCGGCGATCGAACAGAACGCGCCTGCTTCGGACGACAGTTCTTCGGGGCTGACGCCGACGGCTGCGATCTCGACGTGCGACATCGATTCGATGCTGCGTTGGCTGCCGGGATCAAACTTGCGGATCGACTCGACTTCGTCGCCGAACCACTCGATGCGAATCGGCAATGATTGGTCGGCCGAATAGATATCGAGCAAGCCGCCGCGCGTCGCGAACTCACCCGGCAACGCCACCGCCGTCGTCGCTGCAAAACCCGCTTCGGCCAACCAACGACGAATCTCTTCGGCGTCGACTTCGTCACCGACGGAAATCTTGCGAGTGGAGTCCTTCAACTTCTGGGGCGTCGGCACCAATTGCATCGCGCCGCCGACGAACGCAGTCACGAGCAGCGGTTTTTCAGAATTTTCTTTTCGCGCAATGAGCTGTTGCAACGCTTGCAAACGGTCGGCGTAATCGTCGTCGCGGATCGAAGAAGCTGACACATCGGCGGCCGACAATGGCATCGCAATGGCGTCCACCAAACCGAACGCCATCGCATCGCCGGCCACGATATCCGCGTCAGCGGCTTGTGGCAGCAACATCAGAACGTGCGGCCGGTGGAGGGAAATCGCCGCCGCAAACAATCCGCGAATGGAACCCCAAACGCCCGAGAAGGCGACTGTCTCGCGCGGACTCGCCTTCTGCAATCGCGCGCCGATGCCGGCTGACCGGTCCAACAGACCGGGCAAATCGGCGAGTGTGTGCGCGGTCGTCGCGACAGTGGATGCCATGCGGGAAGGCTATCCGCGAACGCCGAAATTGAAAAGCGTGGCGAATGGTTTGACCGCTAACGGGCAACGATTTCGCTACTTCGTTAGCTAGTAAACTCAACCCATTGTCCATAACATGCACCGCCTAGCTGTTTTGGGGGGGCTTCACGACGGCGACCGGTTACTGGGATGAGATGTCGCGACTGAGAGTTTCGCGGCACTACGTTGCGTAGGCAAACAATTCATTGAGCTCACGTTGGCTCTGACACATCTTCGAGTTTTCAATGCGATTCTTCACAAACAAATCAAGTCGATCGTCCCATAACCGCCGCTCGCGGCGGCCCCATTTTCAATCGCTTGAAACCAGGAAACTGCTCGCCGGCTCATTGTCGCTGGGAACCAATCTATCGGAGATTCGTGATTACTCAGCGTCGGCTTTTGCCGATGCCTTCAAGCAAAGCCGCGAGTGGGAGACGGCAAACGTCGATTTGACAAAGACCTACAACACCGGGGTCTACAACACCGGGTTCTCCGTCGCCGGCTTCGTCGACACCAACGGATGGCCTCTGTTTTCACCGTACAGTCCTGGCGGCGCGACGGAAGATCAGGTCTTTCACACCGTTATCCCCGTCCGTGGCGCGGGAATTTACACACTGTTCGCCGAAGGCAAAGGAACGCTCAACATCATCGGTAATTTCGGCTTGCTCAATCCATCGACACCTTTCCAGGCCGGTATCGAAATCAATCTTGATGGCGTTACCAACGAATACGAACTCGAGATTCACGATGCCCAGGGCGGAGGCGGCAACGGCATGCTGTTCGTCTACTTCACCGTCAGCGATGAGGATGACCCGATTCGCAACCTTCAACTATTGCCACCAACGGACTCGGCCGACACCGCCAGTTTGCCATTCAAGAGCAGCTACACGGACGATCTAGGGGTCTACGGCAATCTCCGGTTCATGGATTGGTTATCGACAAATAACAATGATATCGTGCGCTGGATTGATCGCACTCAGCCGAACGATTTCACGCAAGCCACCAGCGCGGGCGTTGCGATCGAGCACATCGTGCAATTGGCAAATCAGACGGGCCAAAACGCTTGGATCACCATACCGGCAAAAGCGGACGACGATTTTGTCACGCAATTGGCGACACACTTGTATCAAAACCTTCATTCGGAGCTAAAGGTTTTTGTTGAGTACAGTAACGAAACTTGGAATGGTGCGTTTCAGCAGAGTGGGTACATCCAAGAACAGGGCATGCTTCTTGGCTTCGATACCAACCCGTTCCAAGCCGGCCAGAAGTTCCATGCAAAAAGATCCGCCGAAATTTGGAAAACATTCGAGCGTGTCTTTCAAGAAGTTGAAGGGAATGAGGAAGCTCCGTACCCGAACGCAGCTTCTGATCGGTTGGTGAAAGTACTGGCAACACAGTCCGCCAATATCGGCGTCATCGAAGGTCGAATGGAGGCGCTAACCAATCCAGCTTTGAATCCGTTCGCGATCATGCCGGATGCGATCGCCATCGGCGCGTACTTCGGAGGTTCGATCGCCGATGACATCGTGACCAACAACGAAGTCGACACGATCACGACCGACACCATCCTGGATCGTCTGCAAGCGACATTGGCCAGCCCCGATTTGGTGAACACTGTTACGAAGGAAGTCAGTCGTCACAAGGCTGTCGCGGACAAATACGGTCTGTGGTTGATCACTTACGAAGGTGGACAGCACCTCGTCGCGAACGGAACCAATGCCAGCATCCAGACGTTGACTGATAAGTTGGTCGCGGCAAATGCTGATGAGCGCATGTATGGAGTCTACCAGCAATATCTCAGTATCCTGCGCGACGGCGGAGTCGTCCTGCACAGCAACTTCACCAACGTCTATCAACCCGGTCGATTCGGTTCGTGGGGGCTGCAAGAAAATCAAGATCAACCCGTCAGTGAAGCTCATAAGTTGCGCGCAGTTCTCGATTGGGCGGAGGAGAATCCAGCGACCAACCTGCTGCCCCATGCCCGCGCCGGAAACGATATAACGATGATCGATGATGGCGATGGACAAGAAACATTTTCGTTCGATGCCAAGAAGTCGCGAGATTTCGATGGACAGATTTTGTCGTATCAATGGTTTGTTAACGGTCAGCTTGTGGGAAGCGATCACCAGTTAACGCTGGACGTCTCTATCGGACTGACCACGTTGACGTTGGTCGTCACCGACAATGACATGGCGACAAGTTCGGATGAAGTAAAAATTTCACTTTCGCGACAACAAGCGGCCCAAAATTTGGTGACGGCAGATTTTAGTGGGGCGACCCCCGCGAATTTTGTTTGGACTAATGGTTATACGGCGCCCGATGTCCAGTACAGCGGCGTGACCCTCGGCAAAGCCGTGCCACAGGGCATCGGAACGGTCCCGTTCACCGGATTTACCCCGGTTGTTCCCACCGATGCACCCAATTGGATCGAGTACATCGGACAGTTCCCGCAAGACCTTTCGACACTGAACGACGCGATCAACGAAAATGAATATTTTTCGTTCACTGTCGGCGCCGATCCCAGTGATCCGACGAAATGGTTGGATCTCAGTGGCGCCGCATTTTCGTTCGCGATTGCTCGCTGGCAGGAGCATTCGGCGAAGCAGTTCGCGGTCATGTCGAGCCTCGGTGGATTCACCGCGAATGATGCTGTGCTTTATGAAACCGAGTTCCTTAGTTCCTTCGACTACAACTCCACGCGGGCCAACCCGATCCGGCACGACTTTTCGTTCTCGATGCCGTTCGATGGTTTCTACACGGGTGATCCGATTGAGTTTCGCATTTACGCTTACGGTGGTCGCTACAACGATAAGAGCAGCGCGCTGTCGGGACTGAATTTGAATGGCTTCGTGGCGCCATGGCCTGGACCCCGAGATGTTGTTCCCAGCACTTCGTCGATCAACGAGAACACCAGCACCGCGACGGCGGACTACGTGTTCGCGACACTCGCCGCAGTCGATCCAACGCCCGGCGATACACATACCTTCTCGCTGGTCGGTGGAACCGGCAGCGATGACAATTCGCGATTCGTCGTAACTGATGATCGACTGTACTTGAAGCAAGGGCAGATCGTCGACTTTGAATCGAAAGCGTCTTACGAGATTCGCGTGCGGACGACCGATGTGAGCAACAGGAGCTACGAAAAAGTACTCGTGTTGGGCGTCAATGATTTAGTCGAAGTCGCAACCATTGGCGGCGTCGTGATCAATCAAGGCGATGAGCAGCGTTCGACCGTGCGAACGGTGGCGGTGAAGTTTGATGGAACGGTATCCGTCGCGTCCGATGCGTTCACGATTCGCAATCGTGCCACCGGCGCAACCGTCGCCTACACGTTCCCGACGCCGATCACCAACGGCGCAACAACGGTCGTTAATTTGTCGTTCTCGGGAAATCAGACCGTGTCAGGCTCGCTCAACGACGGAAACTACGAATTGATTATCCATCCGACGAGGGTCACGAGCGTAACAGTCCACGGCCTCGATGCAAATCGAAACGGAGTTGCCGGCAACGAGTTCAAGTTTGGCAACGAGGCGTCTCAGAAGTTTTTCCGCTTCTACGGGGATGTCAACGGAGATCGAACATTGAATTTTACCGATTTTCTCGCTTTTAGGGGAACCTATGGCAAAGCCGTTGGGACGCAAGGTTATGTTGGTGCGTTCGACTACAACGGTGATGGAAAGATTTCGGGAGCGGAATTTCTGCAGTTTCGATTCAGGTACGGTAGGTCCATGCCATTCTCGCCACCGACGTGATTCGACCGTGGATGTTGTTGAACAGGTGTCGAGCACTACCGATTTTTTCGACTTGCTTTGGCGGTTGCTTGGCAAAAATCGGCGTTGCCGACTACACTCTGGATGGCGTGGTTTTGCACGAATTCTTTATCCTTCAACCTCCAATGCATACGATGCGACTGACCATCACTCGATTCACTCTATCGTTGCTCGCATTTGGCTTGCTGTTCGTCGGGGTCGCGGCTCGATCGCAGGCGGCTTTTGTGTTGCAGGTCGGTCAGTCAGGCGTGGCGGGAATTTCGACGATTGCGGCAACGCCGGGGTCTCAGATCGAACTGGAATACTATTTGACGCAGACAGGCGGCATGACCAACCTGAACACCGAAGGCCTCGGCAGCTTTATGTTTAGCATCAGCACCGATGAGTTCTCGGCCGGTCTGACCCATGCCGAGCCAGGTGATTTTGAGTTCACGCCTGGCTTTTTGGATTTCGCGATGGTTGATCTAATCGACAACTCGCTTGAGGTCGGATCGATTGGTGACATTGCCAACGACGGGTTGTCCGCGATTCCGGTGTTCATTCCGGCACCCCAGAACTCGATTCTGTTGGGCCGCTCGCGATTCAATGTCGCTGCCAACGCTAGCGGTGACTACAACGTTTCGCTGGACCCGGCGCCGTTCTTGGCCTTCACGCTCGGTCCCGATATTTTCAACAGTGTCCCCGTCGCGTCCGGTGGCGCCGTTGTTCGTGTCACCGCGGTGCCTGAACCGACAACTGGTTTAGCGATCGGCGGCGCGGTCGCACTGCTTTGGTTGCGACGCCGCCGCAAAAATGCTCGTCTAGCGAACGATCGCTAACTTGGCCAACGATCGAGCGTTGCCGTGCGCGACGTGAATCGGTGTTCCGCTTTGACAAGTGACGCGGCCGTCCGGCGCGACCTTCACTTCGCCGACGCGACGGTCGTGAACGCAGAAGTTCCAACCTTCGGCGACTTCTTTCCATCGATCAGGGTTGCTGTGGCAATACAGATTGAACGCCGTCTGGTCGCCCCAGTCCGTTGTCCCGCGAAGCGCCGATGAAGTCCTCATTCGCGTTGCTTCGGTGAAGTAGCGATTCATTGCTCCGGCCGTTCCCGCGCTGAAGCCGCTGTTGAGAAACGGCCGCGTCGAAAGCAAGTCGAATGCGCGACGACGCATCGCGGGATCATGAATCGTCCGCGTCCAGCCAACCACGGCGGCATTGTGGGGATACCCACGCGGTTCGCGGACGCCACAGATCTTTTCCGGATCGTTGCAAACCGTTTGCCACAGCGGGTCGAGATTCGCTTGAATGATCACGTCGCTGGCGTCCCAATACGCGACCGGAGTCGATGGATCCAGCGATGCGGTGACATTGGCGAAGTCGCCGAGTCGACGCACCGGCGGCATTTGACCGTTGGCCGACTTCGCGATCACGCGCACGCCTCGACACAGCGACAGCATTCGGATCTCGCTCGGGTACAAACCATAGCCGACCACGATGACTTCTTGATGGTTGCCCGACGCTCGCAGCATTCTCAGAAAGACGTCGCGAAATCGAATCACGTCGCGACGGTTGAATGCCACCATGACCTTCGATCTCGATGACAACTCGGCGTCAACGCCAAGCGGAGTTTGACCGGGCATGCCGAGCGGTTTGCAGCGTTGATGGTCGGGCTGCTTCGCGATGTGCCAAGCCGTTGCACCGGAGAGGTATTCGATTCGCGATCCGGCTTGGCGAGTATCTCGGCAACGGCACAGACATTCGCAACACCCGTTCTGCCACCGAAACGGAGTCCGCAACAGCGCCGACCGACGAAACAACGTCGCGCCCATCGAAACGTGCGGTGACGAACCGACGCGCGACGTTTCGCCTAGATAGTCGGCGCCCAACGCGGAAAAATCAGGTCGTGAAGCGAGCGCCCAGTGCAATCGAGCTACGCAATCGGGCGCAAGCGCGACATCGTCGTCCAAAAACATCAACCATGCCGATCGGCCTCGACCGACGGCTTCGTTGCGAGCACGCACGATCGTGGCAATGCGATGCGGGTCGGACGCATGAGGCGTTCCCGTCACACGATGAACGTGAATGTTGACGCCGCGCTGTTGGCGAATCGAATCCGCCACTCGCTGGGGCAACGGACTTTCGTCACGAGCTAGGATTGCCAGATCAATCGTTGGTTTGGTCAACTCCATCGCGTGGTTCCCCTATTCCAGGACGGCGATTAGAAGCAGCCCGCGGCGTTGCCATCCGGATTCATGTTGTAGTGATCGACGCTGCGGTCCTCCGGCAGCGGCGGATAGTATTGAGCACTCTCGGCGGCGGTGAGACCGGCTTCCATCTCCAGCATCGACTGCGCGTTCTCGCGGACATAGATGATCCCGTGAACGGGTTTCTGATCGAACGACTCGTACACTTTGTTCTCGAACATGCTGCCCTCGAACCACTCACCGTCCTCGAAATTGACCGACTTGACGTCGTTGGGAATGAACAGCGACATCACGTCCTCCGCAAAAAACGTGCGTTGGATCACGAGTTTGGGTGAGAGTCGCTGAGTCGCAACGATGAAGACGCGACCCCCGCGAAGTGGATTTTTAGTGAACGTAATCTCAGCCAAGTCAGGAAATCGCGGCGGAATCGAGACGGTGCCCGACAAGTACATCAAGCGAAGTTGTCGTTCCGTTTTGCTCATTGCAGCGGCCTCTGCTAGTTTGGTTGGCGAAGATAGTTGATTGACTGTCATGCAAGGTAACCCCTCGCCGGGGCCGGTGCAACCTTTTTGTTCGCCGGCTCGCAACCTGCGAAAATCATCACTTTACCGCTCGCGAATTCACATCATGATTACCCAACGCTTCGGCATTCTTTGCATCGTTTGCACGCTGTGGCACTCCGATGGCGTATTGCAAGCGCAAGGCGCCGCTCTGACTCCGCCAAAGCTCTATCAATCGATTCCGACGCGCGACATCCGAACGGACCAACCGAACGCCAGCGAACCGATTCCCATTGAAATCATCGAGCAGCCCGTTCAACGCTCGATCGAACCACCGAACCAGCCGGGAATGTTTCATCAGTCTGTTCGGCCTACGATCACTCGAAGCATGGCGGTCGATATCGAACAACATTTCGGGCCGACATCAGAATTCGAACTTCCCAAGCGTGTGGATCTGACGAAGTATCTACCGAAACCTGGAAAACAAACTCGCAACGATTGCATCGCATGGGCCATCGCCTATTGCGCGTACTCGTGCCAGATCGGACAAGAGCGGAGACGAGGACCGAGCATGGAGAGTGACGTTTTCAGCCCCGCGTTCATCTTCGACAAACTGAGCACCAATGGGGATCCGCTCTACGCGGTACAGGCGATCGACTACGTGAAGCGATTCGGCTGCGCTTCGCAGGCCACGATGTCCGGTATCGATTCCGGCCCGACGCCGCGGGCGTTCACGGAAGCCAGTTGTTTTCGAACTCTGCGCAACGAGCGGGCCAGGAATCTCGGCGAGATCAAGACTTACCTTTCGGAAGGCTATCCCGTCATCTTGATCGTCCACATGGGCGACGACTTCCGCTCCGACGCATCGCCCAGTGACGTGTATCGATGGGCGGTCGAACGAGTCAAGAAGGACGACTTTCATGCCGTCACCGCCGTTGGTTATGACGACGACAAGAATGCGCTGATGTTGATGAATTCTTGGGGGACCCAGTGGAAAAACGACGGTCTGTGTTGGGCATCGTATGACAGTTTCTCAAGCATCAGCGAGCGTGACTGGTGCGCTGAAGCACACGTGATCGGTGTGAAGCGAACGGCGCCGTACAGCGTATCGATGCAGGCCGCGTCGCCCGGTCGACCCGCCTTCGGCGGTTCCAGTCGCTTTGGGCGGCGTACCTTTTCTTTGAAGGCCGATCGAAAGGTCTACGAAAACGGTGCGGTGATCACGCCGAACAACTGGCAGATCGATGATTTGGCGTGCAGCCAAGATTCACTCTTCGTGCTCGGTCGGGACCAAACGATCTATCGCTTCAACGACGATGATGGCTGGCTAAGTTGGACTCATTTGAACGCCGGAACGATGTCGGGAAACCACGTCACGATGTTAGCCGCGGATGAATCCAATTTGCTTCATGCACTGACGGATGACCATCAACTCTTTCAATACGATCAAGATCGAAATGATTGGTCGCTCGTTAGTTTGGCGGGCAGCGGCGTGAAGACCGTTGATCTGAGAATGATTCGCGAGAAGATCCACGCGACGACATCGGATGGAAGCGTGTTCGTTCGCGGCGACGATCATCACTGGTCACTCGCGCCGTGACAGCGTTGTATCTACTCCACGATTGCTTCAGTCCGCGTGCGTTGCGAGGGTGCGGGCGATTCGGAATCCGAGATAGGGGTGATGGTCGTTGAGCCTCGTCTCTTCTCGTTTTGCGCTCCGCATCGTTGTGGGAATATAGAAGACGGCGCTGCCGCGGAGAATTCCACGGTCGTAGCCGATCGAGTTGGACTCGGTCCGATTGTCGATCATCAACTTCACGTTCGTGCCGTGATAGAGTTGAGGTGAATCACACCACTCCATCACGTTTCCCAGGGTATCAAACAAACCGAAGTCGTTCGGCAATCGCTGTTTGACGGGATGGAAACGAACGCGCGAATCGACCGTGGCACGTTCGGTGGTCCACGCATAATCCGATAACAATTCCACCGCATTGCCGTAGGGTCGCGAGGTGGTCGTCAGCGCCCGACACGCATATTCCCATTCCGCTTCGGTGGGCAGTCGGTAACCCGTTCGCGAAAGATAATCGTCGGGCAACGGGATCGTGGCGATCGTTTCCGAAGCCTCGATGATCTTATCAAGCGATGGATAACACATCTGTTTTTCGTCAACGCCCTCTTGTTCGCTGAGCCAACGGCAATAGCGCACCGCGTCGTACCAACTGACGGATGTGATTGGACAGTTCACGCTGGGCGTGTACTCGGTCGCGTACAGCGTCGCGGCATCGAATTGTTGAAAGTCGCCGACGGTGATTTCGGCCGCGCCGATCGCGAAGCTTCTTGGAATCCGAGTGCGAACGGACACTTCCAATGGGTGATCGCGAAACGCTTCGTGCCCAGGCGACCCCATCGTGAATTCGGCCGGCCCGACGATCGAGACCATCGTTTGTCCTTGGCTGTTCATGCTCCATCCGGGGCTTTCCTGTGTCGCGAGAGCGCTACCCTTCGCGTTCTCGATTTGCTCGACCGTCTCGGGCCATCCCCACTGACGACTCAGGTACCCGCAGATCGCGTGAATCGACGCCCGCGGATCATCGACGCCCCATTGGCCGATCAGTGTACGCGCCTGCGATGTAACGTCGGCGGGCAACTGATCGGGTCGGTACTTCGCGAGCGATGCGATGATCGCAAACCTTCGCGACGGATTGGGATCGACGAGCAATTGTTTGAACAAGATTTGCGGATCGGCCCCGAGCGATGGGAGTCGATTGATAAGGTATGACCGCAATCGCGGATCGGGTGTGCTTTCCAACATCGGCCACAGGTATTCGGGCGCGCCGAGTCGAAACATCGCGATCACCGCGTTGGCCTGTCGGCTGGCGAGTTCGTCCTTGGCATCGTCGGTCACGAACGGACGATGCCAAACCGACGCGACGACCGGCACTCGGTTCTCTTCCACGATCGAGATGCTGACGGGGCGAAAACCTTCGTCCGCTAGTTTCGTTGCCTTGATGAGGTGTTCGTCGAGAGTGACCTGCGTCAATGTTCGCGACTCCATCGCGCCGCCGTTCCACCAGACGGCCGAGTAGCTGATCGTTTGCTCGTCAAACTCACCCGGCGGATTGAGTCGAACGTCGGATTGGTGCCAGCCTTCCAAGCTTCGCGATTCATAGTCGTACTGCGAATCATTCCAAATATCCTCGCACTGCGGCTGCATGACCGTTCGCCATCGCACCGAACTGTATCGGTCGACGCCATCGCCGTGACGACGTTTCAAATTCGATTTTGGTACGTAACCGCCGGCTCGCAACGGCCCCCAACCCTTGCTCTCGTGGTCCTTGTCGGTCAGTCCGACGTAGACCCGCGCATCGATCATCGACTCCATCGCTTCGGCCCACAAAATTCCGTACTGCGTTTTTTCGTCGTCGAAATCATTGGATCGAATCACCGTGATGTCGGTCGGATACAGTCGCTTCGCACGCATCCGTTGCTCGGTTTCGGCGACCTCACTGGGTTCCGAATGCCGGGTGAATTCCCACGCCAATCCGTCTCGCACCCAGATCGCCGTCAAGAACGTTTGACCGTTGGATCGATACGATCGAACGCAACTGGGCCGAAAACCGAATGCGTTCAATTGCGCCGCGAAGTCATCAAAATCAGCCAGCAACACTTGTTGGGTAACGACGAACGCATCGGTCGCGAACCCACTGGCGGCATGGATGGCTTGGTTGAGCTGATCGTCCAGTGGGATGGCGATCGACGGCAACGACGACCACTGTGGCGCGGCGACTCTCGTCAATTCATCTCGCAGTCTCGCAACAACTTGTGGCGAATCCTTTTGCGCAACGGACACCAGCAACTCGAATTGGTCCGAAGCCGCTGTCCCCAGCAAATCCGCCAACGCGGGATCGGAAGCGCGCAAACATTTTGATAGGACGATCGCCGCGTTCAGTCTCGCGTCATCACGATGTTGCAGTTGTGACGCGGCGTCCGAGTTTCCGAAATAGGCTTGCATCGGATCGGCGATGAATGGTGCGAGCTTCGCAAAACCCGATGCGAACTCGACCACTTTCGGTGTGCTCTGGTCAACAACGGTTCTCGCCAGTCGTGGTGCGTGATCTTGCCACTTTGCGTTCGATGGATCGAGCTGCGCAAGGGCGTATGCCGCGCGAAGCCATTGCGATTGATCGACGGACTCGCCATCAACTATTGACCACAGTAGCTCGTTCGCTTCGGAACTTCGCAATTTCAGTCGTTCGCAGATCACGCTGATTTGATCCGCGCTGCCATCGAGCGCCGACTGTACCAGTGGTTTGACTTGGCCTGCGTCGCTTTCGATCAGCATCAAACGGGCCGTCAACACTTCTTCTTGCGAACGACTTGGATCGTCGATGACTTCAACGAGCGTCGGTTGCACTTGGTCGCGAACCGGACGGAGCGACTCGATCGCGCCGAGCACATGGTTGGTATCGGAGGCGAGCAGTTTGTCGACGCCGAGTTGCGTTTCTTGTTCCGCCAAGTTTGCGCGGACTCTTTGGCTCGTCCAATAAGCAGCCGTACCTACCAACAGAGCCAACGTGGCCGCGATCGCCCACCGCGCGCCGTGATGGCGAGTGGCCGCGGCAAGCAATTCAGCTTCCTCAGCGTTGCGATCCGCGCGGTTGGTGAGCGCCAAGATCCGCAAATACTCGAACCCGCTCGGCAAGAACCGACTCTCTCGCTTTCGACGCCAGTACTCTGTCAATTCCCGCAGCCTCAGTTTGGCTCGGCCGCGGGGTGTTTGTCGTTCGCTGCGCGTCAGCCATTCACGCAGCGGCGGCACAAGAAAGTCATGCGTCAACTGATAACAATGTCGCGACGATGCGTCATCACCGTCGCTGGCGACGGTCGGCGTGATCATTCGCAATTCGCCATCGAGCGCCGCCAACAAATCTTGAAAATCACGCTCGTTCAGATTCGAGACCTCACGCAAACGTGACACGTCTTTCATCTGTCCTTTGATGTTCGTGTCCATTTGGGGCAATAGTTCCGCCAAGACGGCGCGGGCGGGAACTTGCAATGATCGATGATGTGGCGACGCGCCGGAATCATTGAACGTGGCATCTAAGAAGTTCAGATCGACGCCTTCGGTTCCGCCCAATTCCGATAATGTTTTCAAGTTCCACGGGCGACCCTTGAGCATCTGTGCCAAGACAACCAAGTGGATCGAAATGACTTTGCCGTCCTCTTGCACTGAATCGACGATCGCGTTGATGAACTGACTCTGTTCGTCCGTGATTTGACTCGGGTCGTCCGGCAAACAACCATACGCACGGCCGAATTCGGTCAGCACGAAGCGCGCATGACGCAGCTCGAATTGATCCACCGCGGTACAGTTGACGCCTTGGATCAGTCGAATGTCCAGTTCGTGAAAGAACCGTGTCGCGGGCATCCAAAAGTCGTCGCGGATCAGCACGAGGCATTGCAGGTTCACGCCGTCGCATTGGCGCAGCGCGTTGACCAAATCGGTATTCTCGACGATCGGATGCGAGTGCAACCATTGCTCGAATTGGTCCAGCACGATGACGACTTTGCGCCCTTCCGCAGCGGCGCCACGACGGATCGCCGTCATCGCATCGATCAGCGACTGACCTGGCCGATCGTCGTCAACATTCGCGGTGCCCGACAGTTCGGACCGCATCGATACGAAACCGAACGATGATTCAGCGATCGAGGGCGATTCGGCGAGCGGCGCGATCGCGGCCAGGATCCGCATCTCGGTTTGGGTCGCGTCGGATTCGACGTAGGCGACGTGAACTGAATCATCCAACAACGGAATCAAGCCGGCGCGGACGAGCGACGATTTGCCGGAACCTGATGATCCATACAACAGCCCGACGCGGAACGAATCGTCGAGTTTTCGCGAGGTGATTCGCATCCGCAGCCGTCGCAGAATATCGGGAACACCGTTCGCGTCGCGTGTGCCGGGGACCAGCCTCAGAAAGAAACTCTGGTCATGTTCGTCGAAGGCCCGCAAGCCTTTGGGAATCACTTTCGGATCATAGGCGGCGTTTCGAGCGGTCGCAGTGTTGACGCCGAGCACAGCGTTTCGCGCGGCGTCATCTCGATCCCGATGGTCCGGATCATGACTGACGCCTTCGAGACCAAGGATCGAGGACGAGTACCGGCGCAAGTCTTCGGCCATGTCGTGGCAGTTGTCGTAGCGATCGGAAAGTCGCTGGGCGAGCGCCTTCATGCAAATCCGTTCCAGCTCGACAGCGATCGTCGGATCGGTTTGTCGCAGCGGACGCGGTTCGGCGCGGACGATGTTGCGCAGTAATTGTTCGCTCGATCCGCCCGTGAAGGGCCGTTTTCCCAACAACAACTCGTACATCACGATCCCGAGCGCGAAGATATCGGCGCGTCCGTCGACCAAGTGGCCCTCGCCGCGCGCCTGTTCGGGGCTCATGTACGAGATCGTTCCGATCAACATTCGTCGACCGGCTTCGCGACCGATGTCGTTATCGCACAGCGCCAATCCGAAGTCGGTCAACCAGGGCCGATCTTTGGTGTCGATCAGAATGTTGCTCGGCTTGACATCGCGATGCACCAATCCCTTCTCGTGTGAGTGCTGCAGCGCGGCGGCGACATCTGTGATCCACGCGATCGCCAGCGAGACGGGTGGTTTTTCGCGGTGCAATCTGCCTCGTAAGTCGACGCCTTCGATGAACTTGGACACGACGAAGAACGGAAACTCTTCGCAACTGCCCACATCGAAGACGGGCACGATGTTGGGATGATCCAGCATCGCCACCATCCTCGCTTCGGCGTTCCACTGCGATGCGTCGGTCGGATCAGTCGGCAATCGGCGTTGCACTTTGATCGCAACTTGGCGGTCGAGCGATTCATCGGTCGCGAGAAAGACAGTGCCGAAACCGCCTTTGCCGATCACACCGCTGACACGGTACCGCCCGATCATCGTTGGCATCGGAATCTCGCGAATGATGTTTTCGGCATCCGACGTAGCATCCGCGTGTTTGGTGCTTTCGTTGGGGAGTGCGTCCGACACGAATCAGTTTCCTCGGGGAAAGTAGTGGGATTCGCCAAAAGCCCGGTTGCGACGGTTCTACTTACTACTCATCCGCCAAATCGAGTCGAGGTGATCTTCGCGATGAGTGAGCGCGTTGACGACGCGACCGAGTAACACCAGGCTGGGGTTGTCGTCGGGATGAGCGTGGACGAGCGATGCCAGGCTGCGCGCCGCGGCGGTCAGGTCACCCTTGTCGAACGCCATCAGCGCCGACTCGTAACGTTCGGACATCGACCGCCATTGATCGTCGGCGTCACCCTTGAGTTCATGAATCATGACGGGTTCCTGAATGCCGACGACATTCACGTTGGCAATTCGCCGATGATCGAACTCTTTGCCGATCGCCCGCACCGTCGATTCCGAAATCAATGCCGCGACCCCCAACTTCTTTGTGATTCCTTCGACTCGCGAAGCAAGGTTAACGGTATTGCCGAGCGGTCCGTACTTGAACTTGACCTTCGATCCGGTGTTGCCGACTCGCGCGATGCCGGTGTTGATCCCGATGCCGAATCCGAACTTGTCGGGCGTGATGTCTTTCCAACGTTCGCGCAGCGGTTCGATCAGCTTGAGCATTTCGACGGCCGATCGACAGGCTCGCGAAGCATGATCGGGCATCTCAGCCGGCGCGCCCCACATCGCCATCAATTCGTCACCGATGTAATCGACTAGCACTCCGTCGGTGTCGCTCACACACTCGCTCAGTTCCGTCAACACATCGTTGATCCATTCGATGGTTCCCTTGGGGCCGACACGTTCGGTGATACCGCTGAATCCCCGGATGTCGCAAAACAAAACGGTCACTTCGGCATCACGACCCGATAGCAAGTCGTCATCTTGTTCGAGGCGCTGGGTCACAGCCGGTGAAAAGAATTGTGACAGCGAGGCGCGAATGACCTCTTCTTTCTGTCGCGCCAAACCGGACGCGACGGCGCTCGCCATCACTTCCAAGAGCGTGGCTTCCAGTTCGCCGATCGGTACGTTCTTGTGATTGTTGCTGAAGCCGCGGTCGCCGTAGATCGCGCCGATCACTTCGCCGGCTTCGTTCAACATCGGCGCGGCCACCGCGCGATCGAGGGTCATCAATGACGAATCCGCCGAGATCATGTAGTTATCGGGCTCGTAGATCAGCGTTTGTTTCATGTCCAGAATTCGCTGAAGCAACATTCCACTTCCGGAAGGCAACGTCACCGCGGCGGAGCTTTCGGTAAAGGTTTCCGCGGTATCGGACTCCCGCGAAAACGCGGACCTGGTTTTCCAGTTGCCTTGTGAACGCAGAATCACAAAGGCACGATCCAGCTCGATCATGTTGGCGACCGCGCGGACGGCTGCATCAAAGTACTCGTCCGATCCGGCCGCCTTCTTCAAGACATCCAGTGACTGGCGAACCAGTTGGACGGCCAGCTTGCCGTTCTGTCCATCGCTACTGGTCGAGATCAGCTCACCAAGTTTTGCTTCCGTCCGTAGATTGTCGGACGTCGAATCGAGGCTGAGGTTCAGCGTGCGGAATCCTGCGCCACCGTCTGGCGATGCAGAATTTTCGGGCGTCACGATGGGACGAAACGCGATCACGATCCCGTCGGCTAACGTCAACTTCGATTCGCGGTCCGTTTCGACAGTTTCGCCCGGCTGGACCACGCGGCCGAGCATGTCGATTCGGAAATTCGCTTGGCGATGGATATTCTTGACCAGAACGCGACCTTGCGACGTCCATTCCATCTTGAGATATTCGCGAGGTATCGCGATTTGGCGAATCTGGGCGATCGCAACTCGAAAATAGCTACCAAGATTTTGAAGCAGATAGAGGCCCGAGTCTTCGACGCTTTGGCGACCGAGTTCCAGAGGCAGCGGCGCCTCGACCAACGCTAAAACTCTGCCCTCGCTCGAAACAGTGATTTCAAGTTTTTCCATCGGTGGTCTCGTCGGGCAGGGATCGCGCCGAGTGTGCATACTGAGGCACAGCGCCGGCAGATTCTAGCACGCGGTCGCGGCCAACAATGATCGGCGGACAGTTTTCGTCCGACGGGGCGACATGAGAGCTTTCAAATTTGACACTTGCGTTGCCTTTCGGGCTACAACAACACCATGAACCAAAATTTTATTCAACATCAACGCCGCGATTGGTCTCGACGCACGTTCCTCTCGGGCGGCTTGGCCGGTCTAGGGTCGCTCGCGTTTTCATCGCTGCTGGCGGATCCGAGTCGGGCGTCCGCGTCCGAACAGGCTGGTCATCCTTGGCCGGCGCTGCCGAGATATCCGCATCACGCGCCGACGGCCAAACGCATCGTTCATCTGTGCATGGCCGGTGGACCGTCGCATCTGGAATCGCTCGATCCGAAACCCGAACTCGATCGCATCGATGGGCAACCGTTCCCCAGTTCGTTCACGGATGGACAACAACTCGCGCAATTGCAAGGTGCGACGTTGAAGGCACGCGGTTCGTTCACCAAGTTCAAACAGTGGGGACAATCCGGCCTCGAGATTTCGGAACTGTTCCCCCACATCGGCAGCATCGCTGATGAGATGGCGGTTGTTCGCAGCATGAAGACGGAACAGATCAATCACGACACCGCGCACGCCTTCATGAACACGGGATCGATCATCAAGGGTCGTCCTTCGATGGGTTCATGGATGCTGTACGGACTCGGCGCCGAGACAGACAACTTGCCGGGCTATGTCGTGATGACGTCACAGGGCCCCGGTGCTCAACCCGTTTCGGCGCGTCAATGGTCGGCCGGATTTTTGCCGAGCAAGTTTCAGGGCGTCGCGTTTCAAAGCAAGGGCAAGCCGGTTCACTACATCGGTAACCCTGACGGCGTGTGTCAGTCGACGCAGCGTCAGGTCGTCGATGAGATCCAGCGGCTGAACGGATTGTTGCAGCAGCGTAGTTATGATCCCGAGATCGCAACGCGGATCGCGCAGTATGAAATGGCGTTCCAGATGCAAACGGCCGTTCCCGATCTGGCCGACATGTCAGGCGAAACTCAAGAGACGCTCGACGCTTACGGGATCCAACATCCGGGTGACGGCTCGTTCGGTTCCAACTGTTTGCTCGCGCGTCGATTGCTGCAGCGCGGTGTTCGATTTGTCCAACTCTATCATCGCGGCTGGGACCATCACGGCGACCTCGAAAAGAATTTCACGATCTCGGCGGGTGACTGCGACCGACCCAGTGCCGCGCTGGTCAAGGATCTCAAACGTCTCGGGTTGCTCGACGACACGCTGGTCCTATGGGGCGGCGAATTCGGACGGACGCCGATGGCCCAAGGTTCCGGACGCGACCACCACATCAATGCCTTCAGCGTTTGGATGGCGGGCGGTGGCATCAAGGGAGGTACGGTCTACGGCGCGACTGACGAATTGGGTTACAACAGCGTGGAGAATATCGTCAACGTCCGCGACCTTCACGCCACGATGTTGCATCTGTTCGGGATCGACCACAACCGATTCACGCATCCGTTCCAAGGGCTCGACATCAAGCTGACGGGCGTCGAGCCGTCACGGGTCGTCAAAGAAATCATCGGCTGATTCGAGGCACGTGTAGTGCCGTTACCAACCGGGGATCAGCTTGGGTGCGGCGAGCGAAAATCCGATCGCGCCGAGCACAAGTGCGAGCGCTACGGCGGGTTGAGGAATCCGGCCGACCCGTTCAAGCCATCCGACTCCGTCCACCAGGATGTTCAGCAGCGCGCCGCCGATCGCGGCGCAGGCGACGTAGGAAACGATCACAATCGGCGTCGACGACACCCATACCACGTAAGCTGCGATCAACGTGCCGGCGGTTGCCGCCGACGCGATCATGCGGAAGTAAAGGTTGGATCGTCCGGCCGATACGACAGCGGCAAAACCGGCGGTTATCGGCCACGCGTAGATCTCGAGTTGACGGTCCAACAAGATCACTTCAGCGCACACGGCCTGCATCATCGCGGCCACGGTCACGCCCCAGAAGATGCGATCAACCAACGGAGCGCGAATCATGCCGACGACCAATCCGAACAACAGGCTGGCGACGGTCGTCACGAATCCCGCCAGCATCATGTCGTTGCCACGGGGACTCAGGAACGCGGCAAGCACGGTCGCGATCAAAGTCAACACAAAGATGGTCGACAACCGAAACTGCAGCGGGCCACATTCAGCCGACATTACGAACTCCTCAGTTCTACTCTTGCATTCCCATTTGATCGCCGACGCGGGCGTATAGCTCGCGGTTTTGGCTCGAGTTTTGGACGAGGTCGTCGTTGAAACGGATGCTTCCGCGCGGGAAGATCGTGATTGTCGATGAGCCTCCGAAACGAAAGTAACCTTTCTCGTGCCCCTTCGTAACTGCCGTCCCCGCTTTGTACGTTTGTCGGATGCTGCCCACGCACGTTGCACCGATTTCCAACAGCAAGATTTTGCCGAACGAGTCCGTCGACAACTCAGTAACGCAGCGTTTGTTGGTCGCCAAGATTTGGATGTTCTGGCGCAGCGCGATCGGGTTCACGGAATAAAGTGGTCCGTTGATCTGACGTGTCGGTCCCGGCACACCGGCGGCGGGAAAGTGGAAACGGTGATAGTCGACTGGGCACAAACGAGACAGCAACAAACTGCCACCGGCATACTTTTCCGCCAGATCGGGATCACCGAGCAGCGTTGCCAGATCGAACATCTCACCTTTGACGAACAGCCCGTCGCAGTTCGACAGATCGGGCACGCAAAGATGACGACCGTCGGCGGGGAAGACGACGGAGAACGGATCGGGATCGATCGGCCTGGCTTCGGGCTTGAGTTCGCGAAAGAAGAACTCGTTGAAGTTGGCGAAGTCGTTGGCGCCGCGGACGAACTCGGTCGCATCGAGTTCGTAGTCGCGGATGAACGGAGCGATCTTTTCGCGAGTGCCGGGGCGGTCCATCTGCCAACCGTACCAGCGAGAGAAGAGAGCCCGTTTGACCAAGACGTCCAGAGACATGCGACCGGCCAGTGTCCCGTAAGTCCAGCGCAGAGCCGCGTCGCCATAAACCTTTTCAACGAGCGGTTCGCCACGGTATCGGTCGAAGTAAACGATTTCATCCATGACGACGTTGTACAAGAAAGCCGACGCGCAGAGGCGCGGTCAACGCAGGTTCAGTTTCGGTTTTAGCTGCATAGCAGCGAGATGGAATGCTCACCAACTATTGTGATCGAACTTTCCCAGAACCTGCAATCGAGGGACGTTTCTTGGAGAGTTCTTGATACTCCGGGTCAGCCATCCGATGACGAAAAGCCTCGTATTCATCGCTGTCGCCTTTCTGTCTCTGGTGAGGGTCTTTGCCGTGTCGTTTGAGTTGATCGCTGCGCGGAACTGTCGACACCACCGCAGTACCGGTAAAATCCGATTCCTCAACAAAAGCCTTCGTGGCATACGCACAATCCACTAGCGCGGTGCCGGGACGTTTGCCGTAACGTTCCTCGATCTGATCGAGCATCGGTGGTAGCTGGCCGCCATCAGTTCCTTCGTTGGTTACTGAAACGCACACGAATCTCTTGATAGAAGGGTTCGAGGTCGATCGATTCAACGAATCGCCAAACGATTCGGCAACGATGATCGCGGGGCACCATCTCGTCGATGGATCGGGGTAGGAAGTCGACTTAAGTCCGCTCGGGACGACTGACGCGAGCATTTCGCTGAGCGAATGATGTTTTTGAGTTCATGTACATAAAATAGCGCGATTACCGACTACCGCAATCAACCCTTCGTATAAATTCACAAGCTATCCGCCAAAGTCGCGTTCTTGCGTTCTTCCGCGGAGCGAAAGACGACATTAAAAAGCCGCACGATCCTAACCCACGTCGAATGGACTTTGCCCAGCAGGCGACGCGGTAGGAAAAACACAGTTAAGAAAATGCGGATAGGAAAATTGAGTCGAACTACCCGGAGTGGTGCTTGACACGGACTGTCGAATGACTCGACAGAGCAACAGTGTATCGGCTCAGCCCGACCGGGATGAACTGGGACGAAATCGCGTGGATGCTTCACTCCGCGCGTCGCTCTGGAATTTTTTCGCCACTCTCTAGCGGACGCCGAGTCCCCTCATTAGAATTCTCCCAATCGGCCTAAGCTGCCTCGGTATTCGTGGTTGCTCCTACCCTTTGGCCTTCACATTTTTGACGGCGTTGATTCATCATGAAGCGTTGTTCTTCTTTGCGTTTGCGACCATCTCGCAAAACTCAGTCCCGTCGTTTGCGTCTCGTGGCCATTGCGTTGGGGCTCGGCGCGGGAACGATCTTCGTCGCCAGCCCGGCGTCGGCCCAAACCACTTGGAGCTTCCCGACATCCGGGAATTGGAACGACAACACGAAGTGGAGTACCAATGCGATTCCGGACAGCGCGGCCGAAAACGTGCTGATCAATCCAGCGGGCACCTACACCGTCACGCTCAATGACAGTCGATCGATCAACAACCTGACGCTCGGCGCGGCCAACGCAACCTTCAGCCATACGTCGGGCACGTTGTTTCTCAATGGCGCGATCAATGTGAACGCTGGACGATATGAACTTGCCGGTGGAACGATATCTGGTGGAAGCGTCGTTGGTACCACGCTGTCTTATATCGGCGGAACGCTGAGCGGTGTTTCTGTAACCGGCGGATTGACGTTGTCCGAGCCAGGCGGCAGCGTCTTTGTATCCAACGGAACGACCGTCGCGGGCAACATTGACGTAACGAATAACTCGGTCTTGTTTACAACCGACACGTTCAATTTGAGCGGGCAAGACTTGACGTTGGGGGAAGTGGGTGGAGCTACTGCCGGAAACCTTTGGGTCACCGGCGGCACCATGAATGTCGACAATGCATCGTCGATCAAAATGAACGCTGGTCTCATTTATCTGCAAGGCGAGCTTGTCAATAACGGACTTCTTCTGGCTGACGGAGCGACCAACGTCAATGTTATCGACATCGGCGGCGGAGTGTTTACCAACACC
>JBGSLZ010000070.1:0-53456 GCA_041740415.1 Rubripirellula sp. | reverse complement strand
CTGTTGAGCTGACAAGCTCTGCACTTTTGCGGATTCGATTGAACCGATCCTTCTTCAGCCGCAGCACAAAGTTGTGACCGTTCAGTTGGGCGTGATGAGCGGTCGAATAAATGCCGAAGCCTGCGTCCGCCATGACGATCGAATTGGGTGGTAAACGAGTCATTAATGCGTGACATAGCCGAGTTTCTGAAATAGCGTTTGGGCCATACATGGCTCCAATTTCAGGCGGTAGTGAAGCTCCTGAGCTCAGTTCATGTGCCATAACGACAAGGGCAATCGGCCATACGCCTTGGCCGTGCTGGTTGGAGGCTGGCGGATAGTACTCTTGAAGCTCAGCCACAGGAGCAAGCGCAAAGGTCGTTCCATCGATCAGAAAGACGCGTCTGCCATTGAACGATGGAGTTGTTGAGTTAACAATCGATGTGGAAACACGTTCCTGAAACCAAAGGGCTGCTTTTAAACTGAGCCGATGTCTTGCGTCGCTATAGGAACCGTTCTTGGTAGAAAGTGTTTTTTCACGCAGCCGTTTGTTGGTCTTAAGCTCATCTGGGGCAGTTTCGACGAAGTGCAGCACCGCATCACGCAAGCTCGATTTGGGATTGAGTCGCTGAAAAAGCATCAACCATAGAACCACGCTCGTCTTGTAAACCGCTGCTGCCCCCAGTGCTTCGAACGAATCTGCCTCGCCAATATCGGTCCACTGCTTAAGCAATTCATAAGCCGCACTGAGGTTCTGTTTTGAGGAGCTGGGCACCATATTAGGTTCTCTTTGGCAGTGGAAGAAAACCAGATGCGCTAGCGCAAATCTTGTGCCGTTTGTGAACTAAGCCTAAAGGTAAATTGCTAAAATCTTAAAGTGAGTGCCATTTGGCTAACGCCCTACGGCTGATCTGAAGCCGCAACTTACGGCATTTTTGCGGCTAGCTGGCGCTGTCCAATTAAAGCGACGACTCGTTCGTCATGATCACGTTCGCTTGTTGGGTGAACAGAATCGGCGTTGCGATTTGTTGACGCAGCAGCCGTATGCCGTCGCACTTCATCGGGTCGCTCAACAGCTCGAAAAGTTGTTCGGCAGACAACGGTGACGAGAAAAAATATCCTTGGGCCGCGTCACAGCCCCAGCGACGAAGGCAGTCGAGCTGTTCTCGCGATTCAACACCTTCGGCGACAATTTTGGAACACAGATGGTGTGCCAACTGAACGATCGCCTGCGCGATCACGGCGTGTGAGTGATCTTTCGCGATCGAGGCGGTGAAACTGCGATCAATTTTGACCGCTTCAATCGGGTACGACTGAAAGCACGTCAAAGAAGACTGACCCTTGCCGAAATCATCGATTTGAATGCCAACACCCGAATCGTGAAGGGTCAGCATCGTTTGCAGTGCTTGTTTGTCTTGACGTGGATTGAAAGACTCGTTGATTTCAAGTTTCAATCGATGACGCTCGAAACCGGTGCGAGCAAAGATCTGTTCGAGCCTTTGCATGAAGTGGGGGTCGCTGAGCTGTCGCCTCGACGTGTTGACGCCCATGTAAACACCCCGGCGTTGGGGTGGCAAGCGATCGAGTATATCGGTGAATGCCTTCATCGATTGTTCGAGCACCCACTCGCCGACGCGGCCGATCAATCCGATTTCTTCAGCCATCGGTATGAATTCGCTTGGCGAAACGTAGACGCCGTCTTCGTTACGCCAACGCAACAAGACTTCGATGCCTTGGACCGTCGCATCCTTCAAGTTGATGATTGGTTGGTAGTTCAGCTCGAAAACTTCATTATCGAGCGCCCTGCGAAATTGATTCTCGAGTTCCATTCGCCGGACGATATCGGCGTGCATCGATCGATCGAATACCGCGACGCGACCCTTGCCGGCATTCTTTGCCCGATACATTGCGGTATCCGCGTTTCGAAGGGCGACGTGCGCATCGGTGGTCGTGTCACCGATGTAGGCGATTCCGACACTGGCACCAACTGTCACCAAACGCCCACAAAGCTGAAACGGCTCGCTGATTCGCTGGACGATTCGGTTGGCGACTGCGACGGCGTCTTCGGCATCAACAATTTGCTCCAACACGACCACGAACTCGTCACCACCGAGCCGAATGGTTTCTCGATTCGCGATCTGGCATCTTTCCGCAGTGTCTTGATCGCGGACGCACTCTTTCAAACGGCTGGCTACCTGATTGAGCAACTCGTCGCCGGCGTTGTGACCGAGGCTGTCATTGATGATCTTGAAGTTATCCAAGTCCAAAAACAACACGGCGTCCATCAACAGGTTTCCGTTCTGATGGCGATCAATGATCGCTGTTAGTTTTTCGATTAAATATGGTCGGTTGGGCAACTGCGTCAGCGCATCACGGTGCGCCATCGCGCGCATGCTCTCTTCGGCCCCCCGCCGTCGTTCGACTTCCCGACCGAGATCATCGACACGTGCGTTCTGAATCGTCTCAAGCCGACTCTTCTCGCTCAGCGCCAACGCCAGTTGACGAGCTTCGTCGGGCTCAAACGGCTTTTTCAGTAGCAGCAATCGATCGTTTCGGCCGAGTCGGTCGAGCACATGTTCCCAAACGTGATCGCTGAAGGCGGTGCAGACGACCATCTGGATTCCTGGGTCGATCTTCCAAATCGCTTCGATCGTTTCTAGCCCATCCATGCCGGTGTGCATTCGCATGTCGACGAACGCCACTGAGTAAGATTTTCCGGTTGCGACCGAATTTTGAACCAGTTCGATCGCATGCTCACCGCTGTTGGCATGAGTGATCACATACGTCGGTTTCGGTTCAACGCTGTCGTGATGGGGACCGCCAGACGGCGATTTTCCCGGCATCAAGTACTTCGACTCGAAGTCGGACAACGAATGATCCTCTTGCGCTTTCTCGCCAAAGACACGTTCAAACGTGTCGTGAATTTGTTGCTGATCATCGACGATCAGGATGCGGCGGGCAAAGGGAGCTGAATTCATGATGAAAGACCTGATGTTGGACGGATGACCGCGGTGCCGTTCCGGCTGACATTGCCTTGACGACCAGTGCAAGGCAATTCGATGGTGATGATTGATCCCAACCCGTGTCCCGCGGACTTCGCTTGGATTGTCCCGCCGAATCGCTTGACAGTGTTGGCGCAGAAGTGAAGCCCCAGTCCGGTGCCACCTTCGTTCGTGGTGAAGTGAGCCTCGAAGACTCGCGCGAGCGTCTGGCGGTCCATGCCACACCCGTTGTCTCGCAACTCTAACACTGCCGTTTCGTTTCGAACGCTGGCGACGATGTCGAGAACTCGTTGCATCGGGTACGTTTCACGCATCGCCTGTCGTGCATTGCCAATGACATTGATGACGGTTTGCAGCAGCAAGGATCGGTCGCCGAGCGTCACGACGCCGGATTCACGCGCGATGTGAACTTCGATCGAGTCCTCGTTCAATCGGGCCCGGCAACATCCGATCGCTTCATCGATCAAGTCGCAAAGATCGACCGGCTTGAGTTCGATGCTGCGATCGGCGTGGTGTTGTTGGTCGCGAATCACATCGTGAATATGACGCACATTGTCGTCGAGCGTTGCCAACAAATTTGAGAGAACTTCCTGGTCCGTCTTCCATTTTGTCGCCAGTCCCCTCAAGTATCCCGGTGTCGCATCGAGCAACCCTTCGGCGCAATCTGAGTTTTTGAGTTGTTGAGCGAGTCGCTGGAGCTTCTCGAAATGCAGACCGTCGATGCGTTCGGAGACGGTGTCGATCAAGCTATTCACGTTGGTCAATACATTGCCGACGTTGTGGATCACGGTTGCAGCGACCTCGCTGCGACCGGACGCTTGACTGGCGTCGGACAACTGTTGTTGAGCCTCGCTGAGTCTGACGACCATCTTATCGAAGGCCCGCGAGAGATCGCCGATTTCGTCATGAGAATCCAGTCCAAGCGGCTCCGTTTCCAAGCCCATTTGGGCGACTTGATCAAGATGCAGCCGAATCAAATCGAGTGGTCCGATCACGATCCGCTGCAGCATCAGCAACAGTGACAACAGCGCAGCAACGCTTCCCAAGATGAATAGATAGCGGGCGACCACGAATGTTTGATCCGCTCGTTCAATCAATTTGCGTGGCACTTGTACTTCGATATGCCCTGGTTCGGTGATCGACTCGGAAGCGCGGATGGTAAAGTCGACCTGCGTTTGACTGCGTAGTCGTGTGATGACCGATTGATCGATCAAACGTCCAACGACGAGTCGCGCTTCGGTCGCGATCGGATCTGGTGTCGGAATCAATGCCGACGCGAACATGACCAATGATTGATCGGCAATTCGGGCAATGCCCGCGAACCGCTTGAGTTCGTGATCCGAGTCGTTCGTTTCGCCAAGCTTGCCAACGCCTTCGACGACTTGAACGATGGCCGTTTCGGAACTGAATTGGGGACCGTACAACCAATTCGGAGCTTCGTCCTTGCTAACGACGCATGCCCAAAGCACTTCACGATCACTCCATGGACTTTCGGTGTCGGACGCAAGCTGTTTCGCCCACGTCCGAGTCAATTCATTGATGTGGGCAACTTCACCGTTGATGCTCTCTTGCACGGCGGCGGAGTCCCGCGTGTCGGTCAATTGCTGCATCGCCAATAGCTGCGGCGCGACGACGCTGCGAGCGATGATTTCGTTGACGCTGAGTGCTGCTAAGAACATCACCGCGAGCGACAGCACCAACTTGCTTCGGAGCGAACTTCGTCTGGCATTTGACGCTCCGGTGAGGCGACTTTGTGTGCGCAATGCTTCACGTCGAGATCTGTCGCTTGCGACGACGCTCTTGATCGCTTTAGCCGGATTGGGTCGCCTGATCGACGCTAAATGAATGAACAAAGCTGGCATCCGCAGGAAATGTTTCGCGCAACTCGAACGAGTCACCGAAGCCTAGGTTTCCGCGTGTGAACTGATGCACAATCGAAGGCGCTGAACCGATTTCGCAAACGCGAATCGGGAAGGTCGAATCAGATTTTCCGATTGCGCCGATTAAGGCTGGCTGAAGAACACTCGCGCGGCCGGGTGAAATGCCAAGCCCTGCCATTCGGCGGCCCGCCTTCGGGGAATCAAACCGATGCACGGCGCCGGTTCTTGATACAGCGCCTCCAGCATCGCCGTTACCAAATCCGCCGGAGTGTCGTCTCGAGCAGCCAAGAACGCCGTCGTGCCGACTGTTGGAATTCCGTTCCCCGGCAGGTCAATCTTAGGATGGTCAGTCGGTTCGATACTCATCGGCCTGAGCGTCGGATGCTGGAGCGAAATTTCAATGCCCTCGGTCAGTGGCACTAAACGCCATTCGCCACGCTCGAGCAGACGCGTCACTAGCGGGCTTCCGCGCCCGATACAGATCATCGCGGCGTCGAGCGACGAGTCTTCAAAGAGATCGTCCCATGCGATCACTTGCCGGCGAACTGCGGTTTCATCCAGACCGAGCGAGTCAAAAACCATCTCTGCGGTTGCCCGCGATCCGCTGCCTTCGGGGCCCACCGCGACGGCGTGACCGGCCAGTTCGCCGATCGACTCAATCGCGGAATCCTTTTTCGCGAGCACGTACAGAATCTCGTAAAACAGCGGCGCAATGACGCAAACATGATCACCACTCATCGCCGTCGCCTGCATCGGAGCAACGTCAATTTGGTAACTCAACAAACGGGCCCGATTGTCGAGCGAACCGTTGCTGGCGACGACTTCGGCGCGAATCCCATGCCGCTGCGACACCCGCGTGGCCAGCTTTGACGACAGGTCGTTGTACACACCGCCTTCCAAACCGCCGGCGACGCGGATCGAATTCGGCATCTGGTCTTTGTGTTGATTCCACCAAGTCGCCAAGCCGACCGCGACGATCGGAGTGGTCAGCATCAACAGCAACAACGCGGCTTGAAATCGTCGATGATGAATCGATGAATGGAGCACTCGTCGTCCGGTCAACGCACCGACCATCGGCACTCCCTCGAACCACTGCCAAGCTCGAACCACGGCCGAACGGGGTCGAGCTTGAATCGGACGAGATTCCAAGAACGCATCGAGTTCATCTGCCAATGCTTCCGCGGAAGCATATCGATTGCCCGGTTGCTTTTCCAAACACTTGGCAACGACCGTTTGCAAATCAATGGGGACATCTTTGCGAATCGATCGAACCGCTGGCGCGGGATCATGCACAACGCTGACCAGAGTTTGCATCACGGTGTCGCGAACGATCGGTGGGCGACCGGTCAGTGCCGCAAACAAGATCGCGCCGAGCGCGTAGACATCGCATTGCACGTCGGCTTGGTCACTTTGTCCGCCAGCCTGTTCAGGCGCCATGTAGTGTGGCGTTCCGATCGCATCGTGGCTGCCCGTGATGCCGCCGTCTTTGTCGACATGCTTTGCCAAACCGAAGTCGGTGACCAGGACTTTGTCGGACTCGTCGATCAAGACATTGGCCGGTTTCAAGTCACGATGCAAAACGCCTTTCTCGTGCGCGTGATGGATCGCGCGAGCGACATCGCGGACATACCGTGCCGCTTCGCCGACGGCGAGCGTCTCGTTGTTGATCTTTCGCTGGAGATCGGTCCCGCGGACGAACTCCATCGAAAAAAAGTGGTGACCGGCACGTTGACCGAATTGATGCACCGAAACGATTCCCGGGTGATCGAGGCGGGCGGCGGCTTGCGCTTCGGTATAAAAACGTCGCACCTCCGCCTCACCCGCCAACATTCCGCTGCGAATCATTTTTACAGCGACCAACCGATCCAGTTCTTTTTGCTTCGCCAAGTAAACGACGCCCATGCCGCCACGGCCGATCACTTCCAGCAGCAGATAGTCGCCAAGGTCGAAGGGCAACGTCGGTCCCGTATCTCCTTCGGCGCGATGCGACATCGGCAACGTGACAGCCATGCCGTCACCCGATTCGTCGGGATCCGGTGTGCGCAGTGCGACCGTTTCGGCGCCGGCAAGCATCTTCGGACTCGTCGCGTGCAACGACGTTCCGCCGGACGTCCATTGACCGATCATGTCGGCCGCCTCCATCAACTCTTTCAGTTGACTCGACAGTTCGGGATATTGAGCTAGAAACGCTTCGCGGCAATCGAGGCTGCCTTCGTCACAACCTCTCAGATACGCCGCGAACGCTTCGTCGAGCGTCGCCGATTTAGGCGGCTCGGATGTTGGCGAATCAGCGTTGGGCGAATCACTTGGCATCGGTTCAATCATTCGCTTCGATAGGGGGCGGTCATGATTCAAGGCCTTGGTTGAGCATCGACGGGGCGCGTGAGTTCGATTTTAACAGGGAATCATCCGAACCATGGCAAATCGTCCGATGTCATGATTGCCCGGAGTTTCTGCAGTCCTCGCTTGAGCAATCCGGCAACCGCGGTGTCGGATTTTCCCATCCTCTCGACGATCTCGGAAAGCGGCAGTCCCTCCATGTAACGCAGCCGGATCGCTTCGGCCTGCGTTTCAGGTAACTGATGAAGCGCCTCGATCAACGCCATCACCGCTTCGGATCGAATCGCCACGCCGCTCGGGCTGGTCGTGCTGCCGGGCAGTTGTCCGAGCCACTCGGCGCCGGAGTCATTGCCGGGAGACGTTGGCGCGATACTCACTTCGCGTTTAATGGAACGCTTTTGAGTCGTGATGTGCCGCGTCACCGCCGTCGCGACGTTGTTTTTGAGCATCCCTCGCAACCAACCGGCAAATTCTGCTGGCGTCTGACCGCGAAACGCCGAAAGATCCCGCTTCGCCTCCAAAAACGTCAACTGCACGATGTCGGCGGGATCAATTCGACGACGAAGTCGCTCCGAAAGATAGCGGTGCGCCAACATCAACAAATAGCCACGGTACTGTTGCAGCAGTCGACCGAGCGATTCATTATCACCCTCTTTCGAAGCGATGACCAATTGGGTTGTTGACAGATCTCCGTCCACGATCTCGATTGATCCAATTGAAGGGTAAGCGGCGGGGTGCTCGGGATAAGACGCACCTTAATCTAATCAATCGCTTGCCGGTCCACCGAGTCAAAGGAGTTGTCGTCTCGAAAACGACAATCGTTCTCATGCAGTCACCCCCACATTCTCGACGCGCGGTCTCCCGTTTTTCATCGACGATGATCGCATTCTTGAGCGTCATCACGCTCGTTTTCGCTGGCTGCGGCGGTTCCAAGCCTGCCGACGTGACACTCGATCGGACATCCGGTCCCGGCAAAGTCGGCCAAACGCCAGCCGTTGGCGAGGAGGACGAAGCCTCGTCTGCGCCCATCGAGCCGCCCGGTACGATGGAAATGCCGACGGATCTGACGCCCGCACCATCGCCGTCGACGCCCAAAGCGACCGGCGGTTTTGAAATGCCCGAACAAGTGAGTCCCAACGACGCCGTTTCTTCCTCATCTCAATCCACGTCCAACATCGGCAATGACACAGACGTGAAGTACGCGACCTGGGATCAGATTCTTAAGACCGCGAAATCGGGCAACCGGATTACCGTCGTCGATCTATGGTCACTCTCGTGCGAACCTTGTCTGAAAGAATTCCCCGAGTTGGTGCGACTGCATCAAGCGTCCGGCGAACCGGCGACCTCAAGTGATTCGGTCCAGTGCATCGCCGTCAATTTAGATTTTGATGGCCGCAAAAGTCGTCCGCCCCAGTACTACGAAACGCAAGTCGCTTCGTTCCTGCAAAGCGTCGGTGCCGAAGGATTTCCGACCTTCATTTGTCAGACACCCAGCGACGAAGTATTCACCGCTGCCGACATCGACTCGATTCCAACCGTCATGATCTTCAGCGCCGACGGAAAACTCGTGAAAGTTTTTGTGGACGCCGGCGAAACGCAGGGCTTCACCTACAAAAAGGATGTCCTTCCGCTGCTAGAATCACTTCGTTGAGCAAGCCATTGGAAGTTCGATCGAGGAAGTAGCAATTGATCAGCGACAAGCAGCGGCGGTGGGCCTATCGACAGTGGCTTGGATTGCCCGAGTCCGTCAAAGAGCCAACGATCTATCAAGTTCTTGGAATCGAACCATTCGAGGAAGATCAGACCGTAATCCGAAATGCTATCGAACAGCGCCGAGCGTTCGTGCAAAGCAAGCGCGGTCAGAACAAGAACAGCGACCTGATCGCGGTTGCGCTGTTGGGTGAGATTGATGATGCCGCCGCGATTGTGTTCGCGCCTGAGTTGCGGCACCAATACAATCAAGCAAACAGCATCCGAAAACGGCCGATAAATCCACGTGCCAGAAGTTCGAAAGGAACTCGCTCACGCTTTTGGTCGATCTTTGCCACTCACCGCAGCGAAAACGATTACGTCGATGGGTCCGGATTTTTATCAACTTTCCTAGCAATCATGGCAGTGATCGTCGCCAGTTTTCTGCTGATTTTGCTTGCAGCCTGGTATCACCCCAGCTTTCGTTTGTCCAAAACTTCGGCCCACAGCGTCGCATCCGAACCGCTGCAATCATCGGTTGAATTCGGCGACGCCAGGTCGACGACCAGTGACACGACGATCAGTGACACGACGATGTCGAGCGGTACGGCGGAGTCGGATGCCTCAACTGAAACTGATTTGCCACCAGTCGTTGCACCTGAGGCAGCTACGGTCGACGATCCGGTACCGCCAAACATCACGCCCGCGAATAGCGTCACCGCAAAAATAGAATCGGACGTTCCCACCCCAGCGATTCCCACTCCATCGACCCGAGTCGGATCCGTCGCGACCGTGCTGCGCGGACACCATGCCATGGTCAATTCTTTGGACATCAGTGCCGATGGGCGGTGGGCGGTTACGGGTGCACATGACGGCTGGGTTTATATGTGGGACTTGAATGCGGGTAAGAAGGTATGGGGCAAAGAGCTGGAAAGTGATTTTCCTTATGAGAAGCCGAACAAGGGCGTGTCGATCAAGGCAGTCAGTTTCGGCGATTCGAGCGACGCGTTCTTTGCCGCGACACGGTTTCATATCCACGAAGTTCGGCGTGAATCGGGTCAGATCACACGATCGAGCTCGAAGTTCGCAAAACAGCCGACTCACGTCACGTTTTCACCAAACGCTTCGGTGGCGGCGATCAATTCGCCCAAAGAGTTCGCGTTCTTTGATGTCTCGAAGATGAAGCAGAATGGAAAGGTCAATCGTGAGTTTGCCAGTGGAGTGGCGCTCAGCCGACAAGGCAATTTTTTCGTCGGTTCCTTCGAGGGAAACGATCAAAACTTTCTCGGCAGGATTCGCGACGGCAAGGTGGAACAAACCCTATCGGGCCTGTCGCCACGGGTCGAAGATGCGACCTTTTCGGATGACGGACGACGGATTGCCGCAACGACGGGGACCGGCCCAGCCGAGTGGATTCGCGCCGGACAGGGGCGTGTCGCGGTCTGGGAACTTCGTGGCTCGACCTGGGAGAAATCGAAGGAGTGGACCGCCGAAGGGTGGCAGTGGAGCGTGTGCTTTTCGCACGATGGCAAGCTGATAGCGACGGGCGGTTACGGCAAAGAGACAGACTGGTTCGGATTCGCCGAACCGAACAAAAGTAAAAACCAAATCACAATTTGGGATGCCGCAACGGGCAGCCAACTCGCAAGATCAGGCGTCCACGACGCGGCAATTCTGAATCTCGAATTCACGCCCGACAACAAGCGGTTGGTAACGGTCAGCGGTGACAGCAAAGTGCGAGTTTGGAAAGTCGCCGATCTGATCAACGATCACGACTGATTCGATCGATTTTGAAATATCAAAAAATTGCAACTCAACACAATCGTCGCGATACCCCATTCAATTTGGTATCGGACGCTGTTTTCACTACCTCGAACTGCGGACGGCTCCGGGAATCTGAAGACTCGTGGTCCGAGTCGTCGTTAGAATGGAATCTTGCGAGATGATTCTCATTGTGTGGAGAGATGAAATGAAAGATTTGCAAGCGGTTACGCTCCGACGCCGACGATTTCTTGGCTCGCTTGGTGTTGCCGGAACAGTGCTGTCACTCGAGGGACTGGGCTTCATGTCGTCTCTACCTCGAGTGTCCGCGGCTGAGGCAAAGCTTCCCGCCGACACGGTGAAGTTCTCTGCCGACATCGAACCGATGGTTCGCTTGCTCGAGGAAACTCCCCGCGATCGCGTCATCGAAGTGTTCGCGGGAAAGATCCGTGGCGGCACCAGCTATCGCGAGGTTCTTGCAGCGTTGTTGCTGGCCGGCGTGCGTAACGTCCAACCTCGGCCGAGCGTGGGTTTCAAGTTCCATGCCGTGCTCGTTGTCAATTCCGCACACTTGGCAAGTCTCGCGTCGCCCGACAGTGATCGTTGGCTGCCGATCTTCTGGGCACTCGATTACTTTAAGGCGTCGCAGTATAGTGATGAGCGGGAAGGCGATTGGACGCTCGCTGCGGTGAATGAATCGAAGTTGCCGTCGGCTTCCGAGTCACGCAAACAATTTCGTCGGGCGATGGATGCGTGGGATGTCGAGGCGGCGGACGTTGCGACGGCGGCGCTGTGCCGATCGACCGGAGCGACAGAAGTCTTTGATTTGATGGCTCACTACGGTTGTCGTGACTATCGGAGCATCGGCCACAAGGCTATCTATGTAGCCAACGCCTATCGCACGCTCCAGTGCATCGGTTGGCAATACGCTGAACCAGTTCTACGTTCACTGACGTACGCGCTGCTCAACCATACCGGGGAAACGAACCCATCACAAAGTGATCTTGCGCCCGATGCGGCTTGGCGAAAGACCAGCTCGAAGTTATCGGAGTTGAGCAAAACGTGGAACGACGGTCGCGTCGATTCGGGAGCCACGATCGGGCTGCTCGATACACTGCGTACATCCACGCCGGTGGAAGCGATCGATGCAACGACAAAGATGCTCGCCGACGGAATTTCGCCACAATCAATCAGCGATGCGATCTTCTTGGCCGCCGGAGAAATGCTGATGCAACAACCGGGTATCATCTCGTTGCACTCCGCAACGACGACCAACGCAATGCAGTACGCCTATCGCACGGCATCACGGACTCAAACGCGCCAGGAATTGCTGCTGCAGAACGCCGCTTTCATCCCCTACTTCCGTGAATCGATGAAAGATCGTGGCAATGTCGGTTCGGCGAAGATTGATGCTTCTGACCATCAAGATTCGGGCAATCCAACCGTGACCATCGACTCGATCTTTGCCACAGTTTCAGAGGATCGGGGTGCAGCATCTCTCGCCATGTTGGGCTACCTCGATGCCGGTGGAAACCCCGCTGGGCTGATCGACGCCGCCAGGCGACTGGTATTCTTGAAAGGCAACGATGCGCACGACTACAAGTTCAGTTCGGCAGTCCTGGAGGACTACACCGCGATCTCGCCCGAATTTCGCAATCGTTACTTGGCCAGTGCAGCGTTCCTGCTGCCGGGAAGCGGTGATAAGGACAATGGACTCGTCGATCGTGTTCGAAACTCGCTGTCATGAAGCGTTCATTCGATTCTGTGCCTTCATCTCGTCGAGTTGTTGTTACCAACGCGCCTCCAAACCCAGTGCGCCGGTATGGAGCGACTGAGTCGTGTTGACTAGTCCTTGGTAGCCGGCGAGAAGTGTTGTATATCGAAACACTGACCACTGCAAATTCGCTCCCAAAACCGCCCAATCACTGCCGAGGTCGATGCCTCCAATTGTGACTCGTTCCGTTTGCCCGGCGAATGAGGAGACAAAATTTTCTCGCGTGTCCAAATACTCGTGCATCCATCCCAATTTCAGCTTGGTGGTGGCTTGTCCCAAACTCGTCGGCGCGGTTTGTTGAACTGACAAACCCAGCACGCTTCGCAACGACTCGGCTTCGATGGCTTCGCCATTCAAGTTCACGGAATCGGCACCCGACTCTTTGATTTGGTCTTGATCGAGGCTGATGAATTGCGCTGAAGCATAAGGACCCCAAATCGTTGTGTTGTCGCCAATGATTCGCCCCACCTCGAATAGTCCAAACGACTCCGACCCGTCAAAGTTGCTGCGTGCGACTCGGTTGCCCGTGCCGCCCGGCATCTGAATCGATCGATGCGTTTGCATCTGCTGGTATCCAAATCCTCCGATTCCGAGCAAGTAAAACCGTTCACCGACGTACTGACTTGAACCGCCGAACTGGTAACTGTCCACATCGGCGCCTTGTGCGATCCCCGTGGTCTCGATTTCGGAACGAGATAAGTTGGTGAACAATCCAAGATCGAGGTTGTTGCCGAAGCCTCGTTGCAGCGCGATCTCGGTTCCGCCAAGGCGGTAGTTGAATCCGCGAGTTCCGCAATCGTCCTCGTCCGCATCACCACCGGCGCCGTAGCCGCGAATCCACCCGCGCGCTGGCGCGGAAGTCGGTCGGTAGAACGCATCCAATATCAACTGATCTCGCAACATCGCCATCGTGAACGTGGTTTGCTGCAACTGAGCAGAAACCAACGACGGAAATATCTGGCCTCCCAATTGGTCTAGCCCGGTTTGAGCGGCTTGGATGGTCGACGATCGCAACGCCGCTATCACGTCTGAGAGATCGCCCGTGGCAGTGCCGCGAAGCGATTCAAGGTAATTACCGATGCTGACCTGATTGCAAGTCGTCGCTACATCGGCAATGGTTGTGCCCGAATCATCCAACCGAAGACTGACGTTGTTCGCACCGTAAACCAAAACGGCATCGAAGAACGCGAAGTTATCGGAAATGCCGGCAAACGTTCCCGTTACCGTTCCGCCTGAAGTCAAAAATGTGTAGGTCATGCCGCTGGCGTACGCGCCATTGAGTGCGTTGACCGCGACGGTTCCGCCGGTGATCGTCGTGTTGTTGGTAACGTCGTAAAGATCGTTATTGGCTCCCGGCGCAACTCCGGCCGCATTGATGTCGACGCGAACGGTTCCGCCGCCGATCGTCAGGTTGTTTCCAAAATTCAGCGTGTCAATGTCACCCGTCGCACTACCCGCGCTGAGTGAACCGTTTGTGGTTGTGTCGCCACTCAGTGTTCCGTTGCCCGACAGCGAACCACCGCTGACAATGCTCGTTGTACCGTTGACGATGCCGGCGACCGCTAACGATCCGGCTGATGCTACGGTCGTGTTGCCAGAAATGATGCCGCTCGAATCCACGATACCAGTACCGCTGATGTTAGCATTACCGTTAAGGGTGCCGCTGACTCGAAGCGATCCAGTTGAATCAACCTGGGCGTTGCCAGTGATGACGCCTCCCGACTCCAAGATTCCAGTCCCTAGAACTGAAACGGCTCCGTTCAATGTTCCACCGACGCGAAGCTGGGCTCCTGATGCGATCGTGGTTTGGCCGGTAACCACTACGGCCGAATCCAACACACCGTTGCCGGAGACTGAAAGATTGCCAGTGATGGTACCGCCGACGAATGGGTTCGACGCCGCCCCGAAGCTTGTGTTGCCCACAATGTTCGCATTCGTGAGCGTCGGGTTGCCCAACAGCGTTACCGTTCTCATTGCCGCGTTACTCAAACTGGCATTCGCGATCGTCAGTCCGCTCGCGGCGGTGCTGTTGATCACAATGTCTTGACTGATCGCGGGAAGCGGACTGAGAAGATTGATGACCCGACCAGCAAGCGATGGATCAAAAACAATCGTGTCTGTGTCGGCATTCATCGCGGCCGAGGTAATCGCTTGGCGAAATGAACCTGTTCCCGAGTCGTCGGCGTTCGTGACGGTGAATGTCGCCGCAGAGGAGTTGGCGGCCGTCAGCACCACTGCTAAAACCGCGAGTCGTGCCCGCCGAACCCGACTCCTGAACCGAGCGCGTGGACGATTCGTCATGATTGCCGCCAATGTCGAGAGAACCAGCCGAAATACATCGTCCGCAAAATCCGCATGTCGCTATTTCTCGACCTCACGATGAGAATCGCGACAATGATTACGTCCCGTACGACCGTTGATTTGTGATTTGACGGCGAGCATTCTCTCTAATCGGTACAAAATGCCGCGTATTTCAAAAGTTGACCTGTTTCACGAACACGCGATGGTTTCGATGCGGCAATCCACGTGGCCACGCCCCAGTTCGCCCCACTGGCTCGATTTTCCCTGCTGACCAATTTTGTGGCGGCAGGGAGTGGGAGCGAGGATCTTTTACGCCTAAACTGGTTGACCTCACTTGGGGCTGTAGCTCAGTTGGTTAGAGCACACGACTCATAATCGTTTGGTCGAAGGTTCAAGTCCTTCCAGCCCTATCAGGTAGTAGTTTCCCACCCCGTCTTTTACGAGGTATTCTCGTAATTTACGGGGTGAAATGGTGCTGGTGGTTCCACTGGTGGTTCCACCAATATCGCCATATATGGCCGAAATGGAACCACCACGGGAACCACCAGCGGACTCATTCGGAGGACGTTTGCGAGTCACGGTTGCCACGGTCGGGTCGGATGCGGCCAGGAACGATTCGTCCGTCGCCATCGCGTAGTGTCGCATCGCTACGGGAACCGAATTTCCCAACCACGAGGCAACGTCTTTCGCTGGCCAGCGGGCCATCAGTTCCGTCTCACGGCTCGCTCGCAAATTTTGAAACAGACGCGGCCAGGGAGCCACGCCGGCGCGGGTTAGGATCTTGCGAAACGTGGCGTGCAAGTTTTGATCGGCTTGACGGTATCGGGTGATCACGAACTCGGAACCCTCCGGGGCCGCGTCCCATGCAGCTTCCAAGTACGGTTTCAACTCACCGAAGATCGGACACACGCGCACGCCACCAGACGAATGATGTTCAGTCTTGCTAGCGTTGATCACCATCTTGGCCCCGGGCAGGTCCACGTCGGACCATCGCAGGGCCACCAATTCAGACGGACACCGAAGTCCACCGAACCGGGCCAGTGCTAATATCGTTCGCCAGTCAACGCACGGACAATGTTCCATGCAAAGTTCGATCGTCTCGGGTGCGACGAAGTGTTGACGTTTGTCGTTGCCCTGCCCGGTTGAAGGTAGGCCATCGAACGGATTCGTGGGAATCAACCCACGAGTGACGGCTTCGCTGAAAAACAGCTTTGCCAACCCCGTCATCTTGCGGGTCGTTTCTTCGGACAGCCCGGGTTTAGTGCCGTCCCGTTTGTTGCCCCGCGTCTTGATCCAGATCCGCCACTTACTGGCGTCCGCCACCGTCACGTCACGCAATCGTTTACGTGCGCCGAAGTGGTCCACCAACTTTGCCTTGCCCCGATCGTAGGTCAGACGGGTGCGGGGCTTCACGTCCGATCGATCGCGTATGTACTCATCGATCCATGCCGCCAACGTCAGGTCACGAGCGACACGCTTTGCCACCGGCTCGCACAAGCCACACTTAGCCAACTTGTTTCGGAAGTCGTCATCGATGCCGGCCAACCAGTCAGCCGTCGCAAGTTCGGGTGATCGACCACGCTTGCAAGAGTCAAGCAAGTGTTCGACGTGTGCCAAAGTTTCTTCGGCGCGATAGCTGGGCACGTCACCCAACCAAATCGCACGCTTGCGTTTCTTCACGTCTCGGAATTGCAGACGGTAGCCACCGGCACGTTTGCCAGCCGCCGGTTCAAAGTTCAGACTCGCCATTGCATCAACTCCATCGGTTGAACCCATGAGGAAAGAAACGCCACGGCGGGCCGGTCATGGGAACCAGCTTTCAGCCGCTAAGCCTAGCCGTGGCTTCGTTATGCTAATGGACTCTCGGTGTGCAAATCAATCTTGTCCGCTCACGACATCGGGTGAACGCAACCAATGACCAACCCGAACGATCGTAAATCAGGTTGCTTGTTCGCTCTCGCCATCTTGGGCGGGATCATCTTGCTATTCGTTTCGATGGACTTGCTGGGGATCGGTATGGCCAAGTTCATTCCGTGGGTCCGACAATTCTGGCAATGATCATTCACTCGCGACCGTCAACTCGGGCATAGTGATCGTCACGACGGGCGAGCGACCACGGTGGAACTCGCACCGAACCAAACCCAAGTCGGCCATCCGAATCAGGACACGCCGCGCCGTTTTCGGGTGGACGCGTAGTTCGCCCAATATCACTGGGGTCAGCTTCACCGGGTTTCGACGTTGGTAGCCGGCCGCGTACCACAGCAGCACGGCCACCGCTTCCGCACGTTCACCACAAGTCGATGCAGGCTTGAACCATTTCAGCGGGATCGGTCCACGGATGAACCGTTCACCGGGTCGATGTTTCGGAAGTGGTTGGAACTCGGACGTGGGCTTCGTGTTCTTGTCGATCCGCTTTTCGCCACGGACTTCAAACAGACTTGCCACGTCATCGGGGTGGGCCGTGTAGGTCGCCAGATCCATCGGGTAGGTACCTATAAAGAGAGTCATGTAATAAGAACTACCAATAAGAAACTAAGTAGATAGGGGTACGGGTGGGACAACCCGTTCCAATTCATGGACAACCCGTTCCACTTTTGGGACAAGCCATTCCATTGAACGTCATGGGTTGTCCGATGTTCGATCCGCTTCGGATGCCAACCGGAACACCCGGTCCCACATCTCACGACCACGGTCGTCGTCCATGTATCGCTCGGGATGCCGGATGATCTTGGCGTCGGATTCCAAATCGAACCCGTCCAGCACGATCCGACCGGCTTCTCGCATGATCGATTGCGTTTGCTCCACCGCGTCGTCGATCGCATCCACGTCGGCCTCGATCAGAATCGCATCGTGAACGGGACAGCAAATCGTGATGCCGGCTTCCGTCGCCAGACAGCACGCCAGCCGCATCATTTCCGCGCCGTTTGCTTGCATCGGGAAGTTCGCCAGGGATCGCGGGTTGTCGCCGCCGAACGTGTGAATGGTCCAACCGAACACCGTTTGCAATCGGCCGGTCAACATCGCCGCGTCAACTTGTTGCTGCGACCATCGCCAGAACACCGGAAACGTCTCACGATGCCGCCGAAGTAGGTTTCGGGCGAACGCCACCGGCTTGTTCAACTTCGCCGCCAACCCGTGTTCGCTCATCCCGTATTGGGTCGCCAACATGCACACTTTGTACGCCGATCGTTCGACCGGGTGGCTTTTCTTTGTTGCCATCGATGGCACCGCTCCGGCCATCTTGGCGAACTCCAAGTATGGGTCGCCGCTCGCATACGCTTGCGACAACGCGGGATCCGCCGACATCGCCGCCGCTATCCGAAGTTCTTGCTGCGACCAGTCCACGTACGCAATTGCACGTCCACCCTCGGGTCGGATCAGCCCACGTAACCATACCGATGGTCCGAAGATGAACCGATTGTTGGACGGTTGGTTCCGACCACTCCGGCTCGAAAACGGACTTAGCATTGCACGGTTTCGGCCATCCAAACCAACGGCCAACTTTTCCAGCTTCATTTCGGACAATGCGTGACGCAGTTCACGAAGTGGCGAGATAACCGGATAGCTTCGGGCTTGCTGGCGAAACGTATCGTCGTCCAGCGCCAGCCGGCCGCTATCGGTCGTCGGCCACGGGATCCCGTTTCGGATCAGGTACGCCGCAAACCGATCTTGCTTGAACGTCATTTCATCAAACACGCCGAACGCTTCGTCCACCGATGCAATCAGTTGTCGCTTGATTGGTTCCCACTGTCGTCGGAACATCGAAAGCGTCTCCAAGTCGATCGGTACGCCGGCCGTCTCCATGCACGAGACAGCTTTCATGTAACGTCCACGATGAACGGCACGAGGCAAATCGATCATCGGCATCATCACGGTCAATACCTTGTCCAGGGCATCGACGTCACTCTGGCAATAGTCCAACAGTGCCAACATTTCGTCGGACGTGTAGGGTCCGCCACGGATCGCCAGTTCGCGAAGTTCTTGTTTCTCGCTCGCGCTCATCGAATCAAACCCGAAGTGCATCAGGCACCCTAACAGTCCCCACCCCGTCGCCGGCCGCGTCCCGTTCAACAGGTTTCGGAACTCACAGTACAGGTCCAGCACGCGGGCCGGTAACGTCCATCCGAGTGACAGAAAACAATTCCATTCCGCCGATGAAAAGTAAGCCACGCACAACGTGTCGGTGCCAACTTCAAACGGTGGTTGCTTCATCGTCGCCAGGTCATCCATGCCAACTCGGATCAGCCGTTTCGTGTGATACTCACGAGCCACCAGGCAAACGACGGTCGGCCGTTCACCCGGTGGTTGTGAGAACTCAAAGTCGATCGACCAAACCGAAACAAATCGGTTCAGTCGATCCATCACGCTTCCCCAAACAGTTCTTGCAAGAACGGATGGTGGATCGAATCAATGAACCGAGTCTTGAACGCCAGCTTCAACAGTTCGGCCAACGATAGCTCGGTCCACTCCGGCTCCGGTAGGTTTCCGGTGGCCTCGAAAACCGCGTAAGATCCCGCCGACATATCGGCTTGCACGCGGACCCAACTTTTCGTCGCCAGTTCTTGCGCTTCCAGCATCGACGTGTGCCAGTCCATCGGTCGGCCGTTGGGGTCGGGCAACTTCGCCGGCCACAGGAACGTGGTGCCGTGTCGGTTCACGGCCACGCACAACCGCACCAACGTGATGAAGTCGGGCAGCTCGGGCCACAATGCCGGAGCCACCAGATAGCTTTCGCGGTTGGTCTTATCCATCACGATCGCGGTGTCGATCCGATACGCTTCACCAGGATGGACGCGGCAAAACTCCATCTTGTCGGGCTTGTCCACTTTCAGCGTCACCAACTTGCGTTTGACCCCGATGGCACCAGCGGCCGTGTTGGGGTTGATCCGCAGCGATGCCGGGTCAAACGGGTCCACTGGTTCCGGCTTGTCAGGCGGATCGGGTGTCGCCACGGCCACGTTCACGGGTGGAGTGTTGGGCGGTAACGCTTCACCCGCTTGCGTCTCCATGCCGGGCAACGGATCCGCCACGGACTTGTTCACGTTCTTGCGTACCCGCTTCACCGGGTTGTTAGAATCAATCATGGGTAATTTTCCTTTGCGGCCGTGCATCGTCATCACCGATGCCGGCCGTTTGTTTTGGTTCGATCAGTTCGTTAATGGTCACGAGGCAAAAGTCGCCATCGGACGGTTGATAATCCTTGGGCGGTATCGACAACCGCTTGCATCGTTCGCAAACACTTGCGAACCCGTCGAGAACTCGGAACTGGTGGTCCACGGCTTCTCGCATGAGACAGAAGTCGCATTGCATCACGCGCCCCATGATTGCGATTGCTTCGCCAAGTGCGAAATGACCGCATGGGGATCGAACAACACCTTGCGACCAACACGGATCGCGGGCAATTCACCGTCACGCAACATCGTGTCCAGCTTCGGCACGCTCACGCCGATCACTTCGGACAATTCGTGTCGAGTCAGCAGTCGCCGCCGATTGGAAAGTCGATCGGCAACCAGATCAGCAATCGTGGTCGCGAACGCTTCCAACTCCACCGGGGTCATTTCCACGGGCGTCATTTCGCACCACCGATCGAATCGTCGCCCAGTTCCCACAGTCGGGAATGGCAACACGGGTTACCGGACGGGACATAACCCACGGGTCGGATGATCCGATCCCGATGGAGCTGGGCGACCATCGCACCGAACACGCGGCCGTCCACGCCATCCGGCAATGGCAGACCGCGTATTGCATCGGTGAACGTGGTCGGGCCATCTTGCAAGCGCCGAAGAAACCGACGCCGGGCTCTGGCAATCACTAGCCGTTGGTCTTGATCAGCCACGGTCCACCTCCGAAGTTCCGGTGGTGTCCGTGTCGACCCGAGCGTCTCGAAGGTCTGGACTAACAGCCCTCACATCGAGACTAAGGCGGTAAAGTCGTCGGAGCAATGCCCGCTCTCGACGCGATACCGCAATTTCCTTCGCGATCACCTCGGGTGTCGGGATCGCTTCATTGATTCGCATTGGTGACTCCAATTGCTGGCGTTGATTGAACGCCGGCAATTTGCCACCTCCTCCTAAACAATCAAAACTCTAAGCCTCAACTTAGTTGTTTCGTTGTTTCGACTTTCCCCTTCGGTCATACGGCCACGGTTTTCCATGCTGCCGCTCGTAGGCTTCTCGCAGCGCCGATCCAATGCTCGACGTAGCTTCCAATAAGTCCCATCCCTTAGTGGGTGCAATCAGGCTCAAATCTTCCAAGAGATCCGGTAGGGTCTTTTCGGAGTGCGTCTCGTACAGTTCCAACAGCCAATCATTCCGTTGCTGCTTTTGGTTGGGTGAACCAGACAATTTTTCAAGGGCCGATTCACTAGGTTTCGTCGACAGAGCTAATTCTTCGACAACACAATCGCCGTCGAAATTCGACACGCTCGAATTACGCCACCGACGAAGCAGATTGGCGGATTCTTCTGCTATATCCTTTACGATACGAAGATGATGAGGCGATTTCGCTCTCGCCTTGCGTGGGTACGCCGTTTCACGTTGAGACGCAACGGTTCCGATCAGACCGAGTAACCACCGCAGTGCTTCACTTGTGAACGGCGGATCGCCCATGTCGCAAGAGTTGTCTACGTAATTAGCGACCCACGCCGGCCACTTATCCGCAAATAACATTCGCGAAAGAATTCCGGCATCATGAAGCACACTTGAAAAAAGTTCCAAGCATTTCATTTGTTCTTCTGCATTCAAGGATTTAGGGTCATCCCTCGGGATCGCCGAACCAACGTCTCTGTGCAACCACGCTGCCCACAAGCCGTTTACCCAAGGTTCACTGTCTGTATCGAAATGCCAGGAGGGGAAAGTTAAGTCTGGCGGACTCAGTAAATATACGCCTCGTTCATCCTGCGTGATCGGCTTTCGAAACCAGAGTTGATGCTGAAAGCGACCTTCGACAACTGGATGAATACCGATCACCTGTCGCTCACAAACGTCACACTCGTACTCAACTTCCTCAATGCACTTCGGCCGAAGCACAACAACTAAACGCATCAAGGGAAAGTCATCTGCAAGTCGCTCGAAGCGTTGAAGCAATCTCCTCACTTCGTTTGATAAAGCGGCTTCACTGGATTCTGCGACTGAAGTGCCGCGACCAGCGTTTCGGTGTGCACGCAAGTCTTTCTTCGGCCGGGCCGTTGAATCTTCCAGCCAAAATGCAAGACAGCGGGAAAGTCGAGATAAAGTGTCTCTATCTAACTCACGCACAGCGACAATTTCTTCGACTTCCTCAAATTCGCCTCGCCTAGTTTCATATCCCGAACTGGTTACGTCGAATTCGATAGGAAATGAATATCCGGTAGCGAGTGTTATTCGGCGTCTAAAGAATTCCCCGCTAGAGTCGGAGCTTGGAGTGTCATGCGTTGAAAACGGAACACCCTCAAATTTCACAAGTTTCAGCATTCGCTCAATCACTTCACTGCTATCGATATCACCTGCTTCAATGCGGAAGATCAACTCGCGTGCAAGTTGTTGCGATTGCTCTGCTGCTTCCGGTCGAATCAGACCAGCACTATCGTTCTTCCCCAATCCCGCCGGCGTTAGTAGCTTGATTGTCTGTGATCCTTCCAGGTCTTTGTCTAATTCCAGTCCGAGGCGAATGACTTGATCTGCAACTTCCTGCCGCGTTAGCATTCTCGAACTGGGGGGGAATAGTTCGCTGTAAACGCTGTCATCAACCTCGATCCAAGCACCGCTCATTTCGAAGAACCACGTATCTCTCTTGCTGCAAAAAGCAGCCGATTCTTCTCCAACCCGGAACCCGATGTAGTACCGAAGATTCCACAGCTTCGGTTCGAATAGAAAGTCCTGTTTGTCCTTACGGACGACAAACCTTTCGCCGTAAAGTTCAACTAACCGACGCATAGCACCGTCTCGACTCGTCAGTTCCCCCCACCGAAATTTGTTCTTCAGTTTCGTTGCACATACCGGGCAACCAACGATGTTTTTGTCTGACCAACGGTGCCCGCATGAACACAATTTATATGAGAGATTCTTGTCCACAAACTTCCCTTTCAATTCAGGCCGATTCGACCGGCCGTGACTGAAAGGGTGCCAGCGGCCGGTTGAATCGTGCGGCCGGAGCTACCGGCCTACCCTTTGAAACCATCACGGGTCAGGCGATGGCAAAAACAGCGGGCGACCAAACCCGCATCGAAGCATTCTTTCAAACACTCGCCACCCGTCAACAGGTCAGCGTCAACCGCATGGAACCGATAGCCCGTTGGAACCCATGTACCCTCTAATTCTCCGAACACGACATACACAGTCACCAGGTTCAACGTTGGGGACGCATGCCCCCGGCAAGACGTTTGCCAGCCTTCGGTTGCGATGGCGGTAAGGGTCGGTCCGAGTTCGTCTCGTCATCACGAAAGCATGGGGTTGAAAACATTCATTTGCTGCCTTCGATCACGCGGGCGAGTACCAGTAGGTCGCTACGATTGCTGACGTACAATTCACGCACCCCCGGGGTCCGTGGTTTGGGTCCTCCATGGCAATGGTTCAGCGGAGCGACACGGATCAGCCCGAACCGTTCCGAACACAGTCCGGCGCAACTGTTGTGCAACGGGGTCAGGGGACCCGTGCGCTTGGGTCCCTATGCCAGTGGGTTGAAGGGGCGCGGCAAATGAAGTCCCGATGAACCGAATGAAAGTTAGTTAGCCAAACTTCATGCGGGGTGGGGGCATTTGCGCCGTCACCACGGCGGACGCGCTACAAAGTTGCACCTACCGCCCGTTCCCTTTGAAGTCTCGAACCGGATCGCCCCAGGAAGGACCCGCCACTTACCGGACGGGCGGAAATTATGAACCGTCTCCGGGGCTAAATTGATCGCAGGGGTAATAGACGAATCGTCAAAGTACCTTGAACCGTGGGGGCCGGGGTCACCAACTTTCGATCACTGAATTTTGCGGAAAGTACGTGGGCGGTCGCACGGTCACGGTGATGGTGGCCGCCCCAGATTCTGACACCCCCGCCCTCCCTAGGTCCACTGCCGGACGGACTCTCTCTGCCATCGATGCAGGAGGCGTGGATGACTGCACTCAGATCACTTGCGGAAGGACCCGACCGTTCTGGCATAGGGGTAGTAGGGTGGTCCCAAATCACATCGCCCACGTGTGAAAGTACCTCACAACGGGATCGGGAACCGGCACGTCCAGAGGTTCCAAGGACCCAAGTCCGGGGCCATCGACGATGGGTTGGCGGACGCTACGTTCAGTGGCCTCAGTCGGCCTCAGATCGCGTCCGAAGTAGCCGTGATGCAAGATCACTCATCGCCGCCAAATCAGCCGCGTCAGCGCTCACCAAGACGTTGGCAAGATCGGCAGAAATTGGCAAAAGTGGAACCACCACGGGAACCACCAGGGAACCATCATCGTGTTTGACACGGGAAAACACGGCATTTTCAGACGGAAGTTCAAGTCCTTCCAGCCCTACCTCATTGTCATGCGCGGGGCGTAAAGGTCCGCGTCGTTAAGTTGACAGAACGTGTCGGTGCATCGCGGTGTAGGCCGCTTCCAATTCACTCGCAAGTCGGGCGGAATCGCAGACCGACGTTTCGCAAAGCCTCTGGCGCATCGTTTGGCGAAGCGATCGCAGTCTTACTTGTGCCGGATCTTCGTTGGCGAACATCACGGCCAGACGAACGTAGTCATCGACCGTTGCGGCGACGAATTCCGACAGATGTGACTGGAGCAGTAACGAAGCGCTCGTCCTTGAAGCCCAGCGATCGCCGTCGAACGTCAGCACTGGCACTCCCTGCCAAATCGCCTCCATCGTCGTCGTTCCACCGTTGTAGGGAAATGTATCGAGCGCAAGATCGATCCGGTCATAGTGCCGCAGGAAATCGTAATGCGCCGCCGGTACAGCAAACTCGATTTGCTGCGAATCGATGCCTCGCTTGCCGAACTGCTCGATCACGTAAGCCTGATTCTGTGGCGACTTGAGCATGCGATTGCTCAGCAACAATCGCGATGAACTCGCTTGAGAAAGGATCGAACTCCAAGCGTCCAACACTGGGCCGGTCAACTTATATTGAGTACCCAAGCTGCCAAACGTGAATGTACCGTTCGACTGATGAGGACTGACCGCGACATCCGGTGCTCGATGATTGGTTTGAAACGTAAGGTAACTCACCGGAAGCGAAAAGAACTTCTCAACGTAGTCGGTCGATTCGCCATCCTTCATGACCGCTTCGTCGCCGATGATCCAATCGAATTCTTGAAACCCACTGGTCGCAAAGGAATTGAACCAAGCAGCTTGCACGGCCGCAGGGCGATGGACAAAAACACCCAAACGCTGTGGTGCACTATAACCGCTCAGGTCGACCAAAACATCGATCTCCCGATCCCGAATGAACTGAGCCAATTGCGAGTTGGAGTGATGCGAAACGGAATGTCGCTCGACCGAATCATTCTCAAGCCACGACCAAGATTGCGCGTCGATCCCGGAATCATCCAATAGATGTATCTCAAACTGATCGCAATCATGGTGGTTGATGGTCGGCCAAACCGGTTTCATGTAGTTGGCATCGTGCCAGTGCGCCGACAAATAGCCGATCCTTAGCGGACTATGGCGGCTCGGTCGCGGACGTTTGCGAGGGCCACCTTCGGCGCCGCGCACGAGTTTTGCATAGTGCCGTCGGATCTGCAGAACTCGCGCGGCATTCAAACGGGGAACGCCCGGCGCGATCGAGGCGAGACTTTGCCAAATCGCGATGTGATCCGTGTCTCTGGCAACCCTTTCGATTGATTCAGCCGAGCGGTCGGAATCCCCGAGCTGGTATCGAGCGCGACCGATTTCATACTGAGACTCCCGATCATCCGAATCAAGTCCGATCGCGTGCTCGAAGGCGCCAACGGCCTGGGCGTATTCACCCAACTCGCACATCATCAGTCCGACATCCCGCCAATCATCGACGTTGGCGTCACCGGCATCAATGATCCTATCCAAAATCATCAGCGACGGAACCAGCTTGCCTTGCTGTCGAAGCGACTTTGCCTGATCACGAAGGAGTTGAGAATCTGAATTCGACATCGTTGATCTCACGCCTACCGTCAGGTCGATCGCAAGTCGTGTTACTCGTGGCGCAATGCTTCGATCGGGTTCATGTAGGCGGCGCGGATCGCGGGATACAGACCGCTGATCAAACCCACTCCCACCGCGATGAACACCGCCAACGGAATCGTCCAATACACGATCGACGGTTCAGCTTCACGAATCGCTGCCGGCAGCGCGGCAAATTTCTCGGGCAAGCCTCGCTTGACGCCCCAAATCATGGCGCGATACATCGGCAGACTCATCAAACCCACAACGATCCCCAACAACGCGCCCGCGAAACTGAGCACGATCGTCTCGACCAAAAATTGCCGCGTGATGTCCTTGCGTTTTGCGCCCAGCGCGCGACGAATACCGATCTCGCGAGTTCGTTCCGTGACGCTGGCCAACATGATATTCATGATGCCGATGCCGCCGACGATCAACGAGATGCAGGCGATCAGAATTCCGATCCCCAAGAACATCAACTTCATGTTGCGTGCCTGCTCGAGCAGTTCGAGTGGGACGACCACGGCAACGTCGTTCATCAGACCGTGATTCTTGGCGAGTAAGCTTTCAATCATTGCCGCGGAGTTTCGCACCAAGTCTTGATTCTTGGCCTGCAAGGTGATCTGGTTCAATTCCATGATTTCCATTTGGAACTGACCGCTTCGTTTGGTCACGATCGTATCACCGATGCGTTTGCGAAGCGTTTGCATCGGAATGTAGATGTCGGACGAAAAGTCTTGCGAGTCGAGCGAGCCACCGATCGCCGCCGACGGATTGCGGTGTTCCAGCACGCCGACGACTTTGTACTTGTCGGTATGTTCGGGAATGGTGACTCGCTTTCCGAGTGGTTCCTCGAACGGGAACAATCGTTTGGCGACTCCGGCCGACAGAACGCAAACCGTGTCGGCTTTGATCTCATCGGCGTCCGACAGAAAACGTCCACCGCCGCGGCGAATCTTCAGTTGGTTGACATCCGCGTAGATCGGCGTGCAACCAACAAGACGCCCGTCAACGACTTGGTCTCGATAGGTGAATTGACGGCGAATTTCGCGGATCGGTATCGCCGTTTCGATGGTCGGAACATTGACCAAGATTCGCTCGAGATCGCTACGCAGAAGCCCGTATTGAGTCGCAGCCATGCCGGCAAGTTTGTCTTCGGGCGGCTTTTGACTGCGTACGATGATTGTTGTCGAACCGAGTGATTCGATTTGCCGTTGCACTTGTTCGCTGGCACCTTGGCTGACGGCGGTCAGCACGATCACGGCCCACACGCCGATCATGATGCCCAACATCGTTAGCCCCGTGCGAAGCGGGTGCAGCGCGAGGCTCTTCGTGCCAAGTTTCCAGGTTCGCAACCATAGCATGATCGTTGATTCCTTTAGCCTCTGGCCAGTAGTTCGGCCACCATTACCGCTTGTTTCTCGCGCACCGCGACACGACGATCTTCGCTAACGAGCTCGTCGGTGTGCAGCATTCCATCTTTGAGTCGGACGATTCGCTTAGCCCGCAAGGCCACATCGTCTTCGTGAGTGACCATGATGATGGTCCGACCTTCACGATTGAGCTCATCAAAGATGCCGAGGATCTCGTCGGTGGTGACCGAGTCAAGGTTTCCGGTCGGTTCGTCGGCGAGCACAAAGAATGGATCGTTGACCAGACTGCGTGCGATTGCGACACGTTGTTGTTGACCGCCGGAAAGTTGATTCGGTCGATGGTCCAACCGATCCGCCAGCCCGACGCGAGTCGCCAGTGCGATCGCCCGCTCGTTTTCCTTCTGACCGATTTTTCCCTGGTAATACAGCGGCACTTGAATGTTTTCAACGACGGACAATTGTTGAATCAAGTTGTACGACTGAAACACGAAGCCGATCCGCATGCTGCGGATCTCGGCCAGTTGATCGTCGCTCATGGTGGAGATATCGTCATCGCCGAGCATCAACGATCCGCTGGTCGGCTGGTCGAGGCAGCCGAGCATGTTGAGCAGGGTGCTCTTGCCGCTGCCCGAAGGTCCCATGATCGCGACGTAATCGCCTTCAGGAACATCGAACGACACGCCGCGAAGTGCCCGCACGGTTTCGCTCTTAAGAACGTATTCCTTCTTAAGTTCGCGAATCGATGTCGCGAGCCGTTTCGGACTTGTCGGTCGATCGGAGTCCGTCGAAGAAGTGGACGCATAGGCTTCGCTGACACTCACTGCGCGCCTCCGCCACCGGGTCCGCCTCGCGATTCGCCACTTTCAGGTCGGCCGCCGCCACCGCGCCACTGACGCTCGCCGCCTGGGCCATCTGGAGCACTCGGACCACCCTCACCGCGACCACCTTCGGTCACGGACTCGTCATCTCCGGAAAGGCTCGCGTTGGTGGCTGCAATTATTTCTGCCCGTTCGGCGCCGAGCGATCGCATTTGACTGTTGTCCTCGTCCGCGATTTCTGGCAATTCCATCAATGTTAAATGTTCCCGCAAGTTGAGGACCACTTTGTCCCCCACGGCAAGACCCTCCGCGATGCTGGCCATCGTGTCGTTCGTCGCGCCGATCGTGACCGGAACTGTCTGGAAGGTGTTGGGACCGTGCTGCACCAACGAGTACATATCGCCGCCATGCTCGTACAAACCCTGGATCGGAATTTGCTTGGCGTCAACGAGTTGTTCCACAAAGATCTGGACTTCGGATGTCATTCCGGTGCGAATATTTTCCGGTGGATCGATGATCTCAATCGTCGTCCCGTATTCCTTGATCGACGAGCTGAAGAAGCCACCTGGTTCGGCATAGCGATTGACTTTTTTGACCACACCGGTCAGCTTCATACCGGGGATCGCATCGATGGCGATTTTGACCGGCATTCCGTTTTTGACGAGCGTGATGCGAGATTCGTTGATGTTGCATTTGACTTGCATCTTGGTCGGATCGGGCAAGCGGATGATGGCTTGGCGCTCGCGCACCGTCGCGCCGGCTTCGACCACAAATTCGGCGCCGCCACCCCGATTGCTGAACCGATTGGCATGAACAACCACTCCATCCGACGGAGAGTACAGCACGCATTTCTCGATCTGCGTCATGATGTCGTCGAGTTCGTTTTGTTCTTCCATCAATTCGCTCGACGCCGCCGACAGCGCTGCCTTGGCCGCTTCGATCTCACTGTCGAACTGGACCAACATTTTCTGACGAGTCAGATCGCGAAGCACTCGTATCCTCGCCTCGACCGATCGGAGCTGCGTGTTGGCATTGCTCACCGCGAACGCATCGGCTTGAACTTGCAATTCTTTCACGAGGCCTTTTGCGACCAATCGTTCACTGCTCTCGATCGCCAGCTTGGCCTTCGTCAAATTCTGGAGCGCGATCGCCTGTTCACTCAGCAGCAAACTCTCCTCGGTTATGAAGATGCCTTCGAGATACTCATTTCTGGAGATTTCAGCCTGCTTCAGAAGTGCCGCCGCCGTCGTGACTCGCGCCTCTTCGGTGATCACCTCGATCTTTTGTTCTTTCATCCTGAGATCGAGTTGAGACGTATCGAGCTCGACCAGCTTGTCACCCTCCTTAACTCGCGTGCCTTCGTCGACGACCCACAAGATGGCGGTGCCCGCACCGCCGTTGTTCGACTTCACTTCGCAGATCACTTCCGTGTTAAGACTACTTTCGACCTCGCCCTGCTCAAGCACGATGTGGTCAAAAGAGCCGCTGACAACCCTCTCGGTGATCAGGTCCTTCGCATCCGCCTTCGCGCCAAGTTCCTCGACATATCGATAGCCGAAGTAACCGACAATGCCGAGCAGTACGAGGCAAATCAACAGACCGAAGAGCATGCCGCCGTGACGATGTCGCCAAGGTCTCCGCGGGAAAAGGGACGTTCGGAACATGGCATTTCGGAGGGAGAGAGTCGGTGGGAATTGCGAAGTCGCAACACAGGCCATTAGTGGAAACACCGCAGACACGCAATAGTTTCGCGGTCGGCGGCGGGCCAACCGAATCAGCCCGGTAGTGATCGAATATGCCCCATTCTAGTCAGATGTCAAAGTAGCGATCTGACTCGACCTTCAGGTCGCCGGGAATCTTCTTCTTCAGTTCATTGGTTGACATCGCGAATCGCGGGTTGATTTCGACCGAAACGCCATCGGCGACGGTCGCACCGGCTTCGATCAGCCATCGCTTGTGGAGGTCCGAAACCGCTGATCGGGCCAGCGATGCGGTGTCCGTCGGCGCTCCCTCCGCGTTTTTGACCGGGGCGAAAGCTTCGCTGGGCAGCGATTCGACGACGAAAGCATTTTCGGCAAGCGGCAGCAAATCAAAAATGAAACGTTCAAACTTCGTTGCATTCGGGTCAGTCGGTTCAATCTGCTTTCCTGCGTGGTCGACAAAAGGAACCTTCTTCGCCGCCCGGTGAAACGGCAACGCCTCCGCCGATCGACTCATCGTTCTCAGAAAATCGACGTTGATGACATGAACCGCGATGTTGCCAGCCCACAGTTTCAGTTGTCCATCAGCGGTTTTGGCGTGGGCCGCCGACTCGGGCAGATCGCTGTACTCGATGATTTGCATCCTTCCATCGACCAACGCCACGTTGCCAACTTTTTCGGTCGGGTAACGTTTGCGGACTACCTGCGTTGTCATTTCGCTCGCCGCCATCACGTGATGGCCGATCAATACGGGATCACAAAGGTTGGCCAGCGGATTGTCGACCTGGAAATAAGCCAAGTATTGAACACCTCGCTTCTCGGCATCATCGAGACAACCGTTTCGATCGAGCGCCGCCACCGTGCCCCCGTGTCCATCGGGACTCAGCGCCAGCGAGTCTTTCGACGCCAACAGCAGCTTGCCCGTCGCCGTATCGACCGCGGGCATCACGCCCTGTTTGAAGATCCGAATTTGTGTCGGATCCAATCTCAGATAATTGTTGCTGTCGAAGTACTCGCGAGTCTCCGCGTCGGTCGCATCACTGGTCATGATGTACCAAGGAATCTGTACGCTGTATCGCTCACCGATTGCGATCAAACGGTCGGCGAAGAACTGGAACAGAGTGCGATTCGAAACGGGTCCGATCGGAAACATGCCCTTGGGTTGATCGAATCCGAGTCGAGTTCCCTGACCACCGGCGACGAGGATCGCGCCGACTTCGCCCGCTGCCAATGCCGCTTCACCCTGCTTGATCGCATCGGCCAAAGTCCATGCCGCTCCGGTTCCGTCGGCGCGCACCGACGGTGGCGACATCGCTCGATCAGCCATCGCGGCGAAATCTTGTTTGGTATCGTTGCCTGCCAACAGTGTCGCGAGTTGCCCGAGATCCAACTGCGTCAACTGGTCCGCCAGTTGTGCGCGTCCGTCAGAATTCAATTCGTCCCAGAATCGCAGCACGTCTTCCTGGTGATAGGGAACGAGACGGTCGTGTAGGGATTGTCGAGAAACAGTGTCGTCGTGCATCGAAGATTCTTGCCGCAGGATAAGTGAATGGGGGACATCCTCGATAGAAGATAATCAATGTCGAAAGTGCCACAAACTTTGATCGTACCTTTCACGTCGCAATTGATCGATCAGACCCACCCATTGTGAGGCGTTTATCACCCGGGTCGCGTCAAAAATATCCTGCAAATCTTCGGAAAATTGGGCGACATCGATGGCGATATTCGTCACGAACGAATTGTGCGAACGGCCGCCGCGATATTCCGGTTGACGGGGTGCCTCGGCAAGACAACGGGCGAGCAAATCCAAGTCAAAGTCGTGCAAAATGGTGCCGTGATAAAGCAAATGTCGCCGCGCCACCCGCAAACTGTTCCCGGAACATTTGCGGTTCTGCCACGTCAAATCGCAGATCCCCTGCAATTCCGATTCCGGCAATTGACGCCGAGTGGCCGCCAAAACCCGTGACATCACATGGCGGTGGGCAACATCGATCTTTTGCAATTCGGGATCTTCATCAAAACTCAATACGATGCTGTACATCAAGCATCCTGGGCCGGCGACGACCGACGCACCGCCGCTGGAACGACGCAGAATCGGGATCTCGTTGGCTTCGCAAAACGAACGGTCCACTTCGTCGGCAACTCGCGACGATCGTCCCAACACCACCACCGGTCGATCAAATGTCCAAATGCGAATCAGTTCCGTGTCGAGGTTCGTTTCGGCTCGTTGCCGGTCTTCGTCAACGGCAGTCACTGTGTCATCGGCAGTCACTGTGTCGGCCCACAACAACATCGCTTCGTCAATTGCCAACTGGTAAGCCGGTTCGCGATCGCGACCGACGCGTCGACCCGAATCATTCACTCGTTGCATGGTCGGCTCAGTCCGCCCTCAACGATTGGAGCAGCGGCATTCGGCTGACGCTGCGCACCGCCAACAATCCCGCCAACATGCCCGCGACGATGATGCCCGCGACGATCAACAGCGGCTCAACGATCGGTGGTCGAGCACCGGTGATCCAAGAATAGGGAACCACCGCGATGATCGCGCACAATGCGCCGCATCCGATGCCCGCCATCAACAGAAACGCCGTCTCGCCCATCACCACCAGCGCCAACCGACCACGCGTGTAACCGATCGCGCGCATGATTGCCAACTCGACACGCCGTTCCAGCACGCTGCGAAGTTGCGCGACCGCCAGTCCGATCGTGCCCAACAGCAACCCCAGCGCACCCAGACTTTGAAACGTGCGCAAGTAGGTATTCTGCACTGCCAACATTCCCGACAAGACATCATCACTGCGCGACACGTCCATCCCGACATCGCCGAGTCGGTTCTCCAGCACCGCCGAAACTCGCGCCGAAGACTCGCTCGGAACGTCAAACAAGTAATAGCGATAACCACTGATCAACGGAAACACTTCCTCAAAGTTTGCCTCACCGATCAATAATCGACCCTGCAACAACGTGTTGGAAAGAAGTCCGACGACACGAACGAAAATCGGTTTGCCCGCCTCGTACTCGAACGAACGAACTTCACCAATTCCGCCCGTCATCTGCAAACTCCACATCGCGGTGTTCTGGTCGATGATCACCGGAATCGGATCGGCCTCGCTGCCGGATGCCGCCGGACGAAGCAGGTCCCAAGGCGAGCCTGACTCGGCAACCACATCCGTCTTCGCGAACTCGAAACCAGCCAGCGTCGACGATTCGTTTGAAAGAAGCGTCGCGAGCTTCTCGGGCACGCCCAACACGGTGGGCTGCGTCGCTTGATACAAGTTATTGCAGCTCGCGTCTTGGCCGACTCGCATCCGCATCGCAATCGTCGACGTGTCACGCATCGCACCCGCGTCGGGCCCCAACAATTCCGCTCGAACGGTTGAGTCGTCGAGATCGCGATAGAGCGGCTGAGCCGTTTCGCCGACGAGCGTGAATCCTCCGGTACCGCTGCGCGTCGGTTGCAAGCGAAACGCAGTGATCGCGATGATCAGAAACGCCGCCGTTGCCATCAACCCGATCGTCATGGTGCTGCGCATCGGATGCCGGCGCGCGTTGTCGGCGACCATGCGGCCCAACGAGTAACTGGCACCCTCCACCCCATCGCCGACGCGGCGCTGAACTCTCAGCCGATCATAGATCAGCGCCAAGCCTGCGATGAGCAACATCATCCCGCCGCCGACAAATCCGCCTGCTGCCGCTTGTCCGCCGGCCCGCGCGCCCATCCATGCACAACCGATCGCGATCACGATCAATGCACACGCCAACCATGGCAAACGACCGCGTCCGGAACGCCGACCACTCGCGACATCGAGATTTCGACCGGAAAGTAAATCTTGTGCTTCAAATTTTAAGATCCACCGTGTCGTCACGGCCAGCGTGATCACCGCTACCAACCATCCGATCGCGGCCCCCAACAACAAGCTCTGCGTTGTCCAGTGGAACGTCAAAAACGGAACCGTCACGGCGCCGACCCACCACGATCTCAGCGCCCACAGCACGACTAGCGCGTACAAGATCCCGCCCACGACTCCGATCGCCACACCCAACGAGGCGACGATGATGCCCTCGCCGAGCGTCACCTTCGCGACCCGCCACGGCGTCCATCCGAGCGCCATCAATGTGCCGAGTTGTTTCATTCGCGCGACCAATCCCAGCCGGAACAACATCGCGATCAACATCACCGCCGACAGGATCACAAAGAAGCTCAACGCCAAAAACAATCCATCAAACGGCGTCGTACCCTTGGACGCCGCCAATTGCTGCTGGCGCAGCGGGCGCACCGTCCAACCGAGGTCACCCAGCGCCGGCCGCAACGCCGCGAGAACCTTGTCGCGCACGCTTGCTTCGGATTCGCCGACCATTGAGATTCGCAGCCCCGTCGTGTCCCCGAAGCGACTACCGAACAAGAGTCTGCCTTCCGACAACGGCATGAACGCTTTCGGTGTCAAACGATAATCGTCCCAATACTGGTCGTCGGCTTTGGTGATCCTTCGTTCCATCGGGAACGGCAAGTCCCAGTCGCTGATGGAATCTTGATCGGTCACGCCCGGAACAACCGGCGTCAAGTCCGGGTCGTTGAAGATCGTCGGCGGAGAATCAAAAACAGCCTCACGCCGTCGACGATAGGGAGTTGACGGCTCGGTGATCGGAACGACCTGAGTCACGATCGCGTCAAAATGTCGCTCGATCTCTTTGCCGCTTTGTACCTCGGGTTCGTAGTAGGCCACACGCAACCGAGTACCCACGGAAGCATCGAGTTGCCTAGCCGTCCAATCGTTGATCACCAGTGGCACGACATCGGAAGAACTCATGTCATCCGGAAGAGCGTAATCCAGTCTGTTACCAATACTTGAACCGGAGATTCCGATTTGATCGATAGCCGTCATCACGCTGTAAACCACGGACGCCGCGACCTTGCCACTGTCGTCGATTCGCTCGATCGCGTTTGCGACGTAAGTCATCGTCGGGACAACTTCACGATCACTCAGCGCCGCCGTGACTCGATCGACGACCTGTTCTGGCAACAACAGTTGGTCACTGGACAGCGTGTCGTACTGAAAGATGAGATCGGCGTTTGCATTTTCGCCTTTGGTGAACGATCGTTCGACGCGTCGTAGCGATAGTCCGAGTGCGGGCAGATCGATATTCAAGTCGTTTTGATCGATGACGGAATCGAACAACAACAAGTTTGCTTGACCGGCACGATCGAGCGTGTCGGCAATCAAGCTAAGTTCGACAAACACGTTATTCGGCGACACTTGACTGGGTGAAACCGCAAACCGTCCCAAGCCGCGATCCGGGACAATGTCCAACACCTTCATCCGCGGCAGACCCTGGGTGCTTACATCGCGTCGCCCCAGCGGGCTGTCCGCGGGGACGGCCAGCTCGACTGGCAAGCGGATCGTCACCTCATCACCGACGCGAACGCCGATTTCGGCCGCCGCCGATTCATTCAAGACAACGCCGTCATGATTGGGCAACGTCGCCGGACGCACGCCTGATGTATCGAGATCCCAAAAACCGGCGTCGGATCCGATGATCTGAATCGAGCCGGCCCGTCGGACATCACCTTTTGAGTCACGGGCCTCCAACGATCCCGACGGAAAGTAGATGAGCGGAGTCGACTGCACGCCTTCTCGCGTGATGCCTTCGACCGCAAAAAAATTTCCCGGTGCGACGATCGCCTCGGTCTTGCCGAGCCGCTCGATCGTCAGCGCCCGCAAACTGCCGCGCATCGAATCGCCGACCAGCAGCGCGCCAACGATCACGGCCGTCGCGGTCGCAACCCCCAGCGCAACCGACGCCGAGATCCGCCACGAATGCTTCGCGCCAGCGGAAATCATCCGCCCCAGGCTCAGGCTGTGATCCCCAGTCGTGGCTGCCGAGTCAATAGTGTGGTCCGTCAATGCAAAGCTCCCAATCGGTGTGAGCCATCACTCTAAGTCGATCGCACCGATCGGCACAGCCGAGCGCATTGGACCGAACTCTGGCCACCGTCAACGTGTCCTGGCTAGCGCGGGCTCGATAGAGTCGCTGACTTGATCCGACCGCGTTACGCCACACAATTCAACATCAACGGGGAATCCGTGCTGCTATCCATTTCCGCGAGCTTCCGTGGCGCCGACAATCTGAGCTTTTTGCTGCACAAGCATCCCGATCGGTTCCAAACATTCGACATGTCGTTCGGCAAAGCCCACGTTTTCTATCGCGAAGCGAGCGACGAGCGGGTTACGGCTTGCCTGCTGTTGGACGTTGATCCGGTCGGAATGGCGAAGAAGCACCGGGGACAATCGGGGCAACTGGCCGGCTACGTCAACGATCGGCCGTACGTGACATCGTCGTTCATGAGCACCGCGATTGCATCGATTTTCGGGTCCGCAATGGCGGGTCGATGCAATGACCGCGCCGATGCCGTGAATACGCCGATGGATTTGACCATCCAGCTTGAGTCGTTGCCAGTCAAGGGCGGCGAGGCGTTTCTGCGAAGTTTGTTTGAACCACTCGGCTACGACATCGAGGCACACGGCGCGGCACTCGACGAGCGGTTTCCCGAGTGGGGCGAGAGTCCCTATTTCTCGGTGCGACTTCGGGCCAATCGGTTGCTCTGCGAAGTGCTGAATCATCTGTATGTGTTGATTCCGGTCTTCGACAACCAGAAGCACTATTTCGTCGGCCTGGATGAAATCGAGAAGTTGCTGTCCAAGGGAGAAGGTTGGCTAGCGATGCACCCGTGCAGGGATGCGATCACTCGTCGCTACCTGCGCCATCAAGGCGGCATGGTTCGGCAGGCGGTGCAAAGGCTGAAGGCAGACGGAGGAGAGATACGTGAAGATGATGAGGACGATATTCCCGATGCTTCATCGGTCATTCTTCCGACTTCATCGCTCAATGAGCAACGATACGAATCGGTCGCCCGTGAGCTGGTGCGATCCGGCGGAACTCGTGTGATTGATCTCGGCTGCGGCGACGGCAAACTGCTCCGACGGCTGATGCAAAAGAAACAGTTCACCGACATCGTCGGCATGGATGTTTCGGTTCGTTCTCTTGAGATCGCATCGAAGCGACTCAGGCTTGATTCGCTTCCGCCAAGGCAGGCCGAGCGGATTCGTTTGATGCACGGTTCATTGATGTATCGTGACACACGTTTGTCGGGGTTCGATGCGGCTTGTTTGGTGGAAGTCATCGAGCACTTGGATCCGCCGCGATTGGCGGCGATGCAGCGGGTGGTGTTTCAGCACGCGCGTCCGCAAACCGTGATCGTGACGACGCCCAACGTGGAGTACAACGTGATGTGGGAATCGCTTCCGGCAGGCAACTACCGACACAGCGACCACCGCTTTGAATGGACTCGGGAAGAGTTTCAAGCATGGTCGACAACGGTTGCGAACGAACACGGTTACACAGTCCGGTTTGAAGGGATCGGCCCGGAAGCCGAAGGCGTTGGCACGCCGACTCAGATGGCTGTGTTTCGTTGTCGCGACGAAGTTTTTGGCGAAGCGACGGGGGAACCATCATGAATCAATCACCCACTGCGCCAAGTCGCTCGATGCATATCAAGCTTCCACAACTATCGCTCGTCGTGTTGGTCGGGCCGAGTGGATCGGGCAAGAGCACGTTTGCGGCCAAGCATTTTTTGCCGACCGAGGTGCTGTCGTCCGACGTGTGCCGAGGACTCGTCAGTGATGACTCCAACAACCAAGCGGCGACGAATGATGCGTTCGATGTTCTCAACTTCATCGCCTCGAAGCGTCTGGCAGCGGGTCGATTGACGGTCATCGACGCGACCAATGTTCAGCCGGAATCACGCAAAGGTTTGGTGACGCTGGCTCGGCAATTTCACGTTTTGCCAGTTGCGATCGTGCTGAACGTCGCGGAAAAGGTTTGTACCGCGAGAAATGAGTCCCGCGAAGATCGCAACTTCGGACCGCACGTGATCCGCAATCAAAGATCACAGCTCAGGCGATCCCAGCGTGGTTTGAGGCGTGAAGGATTTCGTAACATCACTGTTCTGGAAGGTCCCGAGGAAGTCGACGCGCTCACGATCGAGCGGGTGCCGCTGTGGAACGATCGGCGTGACTTGCACGGCCCGTTTGACATCATCGGCGATGTTCACGGATGTGGCGACGAATTGGAATCGTTGCTGCGGGAACTGGGATACACATTGGATCGTGTTGTTAGTCCTCAGCGTGAAGGATCTTTGACAGAGTCCGCTAGCGGTGATGGTTGGAGCCCACTCTGCTACCGACATCCGGAAGGACGCATGGCGTTCTTCGTGGGAGATCTCGTTGATCGCGGACCGCGCAGCGTCGATGTTCTGAGCATCGTTCGCAATATGGTTTCGGCAGGCACCGCGATGTGCGTTCCGGGCAACCATGACATGAAGCTGTTGCGAAAGCTTCGTGGTAAGAACGTGCAGATCAAACATGGCTTGGCAGAGACGCTGGCCGACATCGAGCGGATCGATGAGTCGGTGCGCCGGAAGTTTGAAAAGCAGCTCGCTGATTTTCTCGATTCACTGGTTTCGCACTACGTTGTCGACGGCGGCAAGTTGGTCGTCGCGCACGCCGGGATGAGACAGGAATACCAAGGCCGTGGCAGCGGAAAGGTGCGTCAGTTCGCGCTGTACGGCGAAACGACTGGCGAGACTGACGAGTTCGGATTGCCGGTACGACACAACTGGGCGGCCGACTATCGCGGCGAAGCGATGGTGGTCTATGGACACACTCCGGTGCCGCAGCCCGAGTGGCTCAACAAAACGATCAACATCGACACCGGGTGTGTCTTCGGCGGGAAGTTGACCGGGTTGCGTTATCCAGAATTAGAAACAGTTTCAGTGGATGCTCGCCGCACTTACTGCGAGCCGGCAATGCCGTTCCTACCCGAAGAATCCGAATCGTTGACTGGGCAACAGACGATCGACGACTTGCTCGATGCCGATGATGTGCTTGGCAAGCGAATCATCTCGACTCGGTTGCTACCGAATATCACCATCCGTGAAGAGAACGCGACCGCCGCTTTGGAATTGATGAGCCGCTTTGCGGTCAATCCAAAATGGCTGATCCACCTTCCGCCGACCATGTCGCCGCCGGAAGCGTCCACCGAAGACGGGTACTTGGAACATCCAGCCGAAGCGTTCGCCTATTTTCGTTCCCAAAAGATCAACTCCGTCATCTGTCAAGAAAAACACATGGGCTCGCGAGCCGTTGTGGTGTTGACGAAAGACGCGGGCGCGGCACGGCAGCGGTTCGGTGTGGAAGAAGGAGAGCGCGGCGTTATCGTGACGCGAACCGGTCGTCGATTTTTCACCGAGCTGGAGACTGAAACGGCGTTGCTCGACCGACTGGCGACCGCGATGGCCGAGTGCGGCTTTTGGGAAGATCATCAAACGTCTTGGGTCTGCCTGGATTGCGAATTGATGCCGTGGTCCGCGAAAGCGCAAGATCTGTTGCGATTGCAATACGCTGCCGTCGGCGCGGCTGCCCGGTCGTCCGTTCCCGCTTCGATCCGTGCGCTCACCACAGCCCGCGATCGACTTGCGGGTGAGGCGTCCGATCAAGCTGACGTCGTTGTCGATCGATTGCAGGCCACCGACACGAACGTGTCACGCTTCACCGATGCCTACCGCAACTACTGCTGGACGGTGAACTGCATCGATGATTACAAGCTGGCTCCCTTTCACGTGCTCGCCACGGAACGTCAAGTTCACGTCGTCAAGAGTCATCGTTGGCACATGGATCAGATTGCCGCGATCACTGGTCGGGACGCCAATCTGTTCAAAATGACGCAGACTTGCGAAGTCGATTTGAGCGACGAAGAATCCGTGACTCGGGCGACGCATTGGTGGCTATCGCTGACGGAGTCAGGAGACGAAGGAATGGTCGTCAAACCGATCGAGTATTTGGCGCGAGGCAAAAAGGGCATTGCTCAACCGGCGATCAAATGCCGTGGCAAAGAGTACCTGAGGATCATCTATGGCCCGAATTACGATAGTCGAGAGAACCTGCACCGACTTCGCAACCGTCAAGTGGGACGCAAGCGATCGCTGGCGATTCGTGAATTGGCCCTCGGCATTGAAGCACTCGAACGATTCGTGCGAAACGAGCCGCTCCGGCGTGTCCATGAATGCGTCTTTGGCGTCTTGGCACTCGAAAGCGAACCAGTCGATCCACGTTTGTAGAATCACAGGCAGTTGGTAACTTGGCCATCGCTCGGCAACAAATTGAGGAACATGAAAAACGATCTCTTAATGGACGGTCGTCGCATCGTGATCGGAGTTTCGCTCGCATTGGGCGCGGTGCCGCTTGGCGGTCTAGCGCGAGCAGACGATTGGATCATTCGCTCGGGTCCGTTGCTCGAGACAGTTGATTCGTTTTCTGTCAAAGATGTCTACGAAGAACTGCTGGTCAACGACGATGGCAGCGTCGTCATCGCCTGCGAAAGTCTCGGACGCTTTCACGCTTACGATGTCGCCACAGGTGCAAAGCGATGGACAGTCCAGGGCGATCCATCGCCGCATCGGTTGAATGATGAACAAACGATCGTCCAGTGGGTTCAGCACAATCAGCATCCGATTGCTTTGATCCAAACGGACATTTCGTCTGGTGAAGTTGTCGAACGTACGCCGTTGGCATTGCCACAACAGAAGCTGTGGAACATCGCTTTCTCGAATCGTCGGACCCACCTGATGGCCGCGCAGATTGAATCATCGCCGCGCGACGAAGTTGTCGTCTTTGATTTAGGTAACGGTCAGCTTCGCAGTCGCTGGCAACTTCCAGACGGTCCGGATCAGCAACCCACGACGATCGGCGGACTCGGCTTGGACCCTGACGGCCAGCATGTCGTCATTGCCGGTCGCGATCAGCTACTTGTTTGCGACATCGAGGGCAATCTCATCCGTCGCTATGCATCGCCGGGCAACAGTGCTTTCTCCCAAATACGATGCCAGTCCGCTTTCGCGGTCGCCCACGGTACTCTTGGATCCGATTTGATTGGGATCGGGTTCGATCTTGATTTATTGAGAAAGCTGCCGTTGCATCCTCACGGCGTCCGTTCGTCAGCCCTCGGTTCGGACGATCGATACTTGGTGACCGGTGGTATGATTCCCGCCGAAGACCATGTGCCCAAATCCGATGGCGAACCGCCAACCGCAACCGTCATCGCGTCGGACACGATCGGGTGGATGAGCTACGAATCGAGTTTCAGATTTTCGCATTCGATCCGGGCCGTTGGTATCTCACTCAACAGCCGCATCGTCGTTGCCCATCATTACGAAGTTGGCGCTTTGGAGGGAAGCGTTCATGTCATGCGGCGCTCGACCACCGATGCCGATGTTGAACAGATGCCCTCCATGATTCCGATCATCATGCCGGACCAAAAGCCGAAAGAGCCAAGTACGCGACAAGTGTCGATCACGCTGGGAGCGGACGGAGCTCTCACTTGGAAAGGCAAGCCGATCACGCGAGCAGAGTTCATTGAAAGATTGCGCGCATTCACGAGGAAGGATCAGATTGACTTTCACGTCCAAATGTCAGCCGACGCGAAGCTCAGCGTCATGTTGGAATTTCAAGACGCGATCCAAGAGCATCTCACTGATCGTGTAGAGATCACGTACACGGTGAAGTGATGAGGCAGTCCGTCACCTTAAGCCGATCGCAACGATCGTGACATCCACGCGAACTTTTCGGGCGATGGATCGGCGTCCGTCGTACGGGTTGAACGGCATGCAGCGACCAGATCCACCCGCGTGTTCGATTCGGAAGTTTCGAGTCGATACTGTTCTGCGTGAACCATCGAAGGATTCGGTGGTCGCCAAATGCAATGTCAACTCGGTCGGGGAAGGATCCCTTTGGTGCCGTCAACGCTGTTCCCTGAACCGGTCCCTGTTCGTCAGTGGCTACGTCACGCCGTGATGGTCGCGTTCGCGCTGACGGGATGCGCAGGATGTTCGACCGGCTGGTGGGGACGATCGAAAACTCCACCAACGCGGCCCGATACGGTTGCCTCCACATCCCCGGCGCTAACTGACGATTCGTTGTTGGCCGAATCCGAATCAATTTGCAAACTTGCGTCGGCTCAGATCCCTCGCGAAGGCGAATCACACCTTCAAGTCAGCGACGAGATCGATTCGTCGCCAGATCCTCGCAACGCCAATTCGGTGCCCGATCGATTTCTCGATTTGACCGAAAGCGAGATGTTGTCAATCGCGCTGGCCAACAGCCCGGTATTGCGTCCGTTGGGAATCCGCATCCTGGATCAACCCGCCGCATCGGATACGGTTTACGACAGCGCGATCGCAGCGAGTGATCCTTTCTTCGGTCCCGCAGCAGCGCTGGCTGAGTTTGATACGCGGCTAAGCGCGAGCTTGAATTCTCAGAACAACGATCGCGTTTTTAACAACGCAACACTCGGCGGCGACGTTCAGCAGTTGGTTCAAGACTTGGCGACCCTGAACACGGGCGCCCAGCGTCGCACCACTTCGGGCACGTTGCTCGAGTTCAACACGATCCACGGCTACGACAACAACAATCGACTGGGCAACAGTTTTCCCAATTATTGGGAGACGCAGTACCAGGTCGGCGTCCGACAACCGTTGCTCCAAGGCGGCGGCCGCAATTTCAATCAGATCGCTGGTCCCAACGCTCGACCGGGGTTCAACTTTTCCAACGGCATCCTGATTGCAAGACTCAACAACCAAATCACGGATGCGGAGTTCGAGATCGCGCTGCGAAACTTTGTCCGCGATCTGTACACCGTTTATTGGGATCTCAAACGCCAGTATCAGAACTATGGAAACGTGTTGGCATCCGAAGCGCTCGCCCATCGAACTTGGCAAAGCGTGCTGGCAAAGTCGGATGCGAAAGTCGAGGGCGGCGAAGCCAACAAAGAAGCGCAAGCTCGCGCCAAGTACTACAGCTATCGTCGTCAGGTTCAGGTCGCACTCGGTGGCGACGCGACGCAAGAAGGTCTCTACGCCGTCGAACGACGGATGCGACAACTGACCGGATTGCCGGTCGTTACCGATCAACTGATCCGTCCGATCGATCCGATCGTTGAAGCGTCGATCGCGTTTGACTACGAAACGCTCGTCAGCCGGGCGATGATGTATCGAACAGAACTGAACAGCCAATCGTTGCGGGTGCGTCAACAAGAATTGCGATTGATCGCGGCGAAGAATTTTCTGTTACCGCAGTTGGATCTGATCGGACGATATCGGCTGCGCGGCTTCGGCGATGACCTAACCGGCGGTGGCGATCGGTTCGCGAGTGCCTATCAAGATTTCTTCTCGCTCGATCATCAAGAATATGAGTTCGGTGTTGAAATGGGTGTCACGGCGGGTCGCCGACAAGCCCGCGCGGCGGTCCGTCATGCCACTCTGCAGATTCAACGTGAACGCGAGTTGCTGGCGGAACAGCAACGCGCCGTTCGGCACCAGATCAGCGACGCGCATGCCTCCGTCGCATCGAGTTACGCGGCGATGCAGTCGTCGATCGCACAAGCCGAAGCTTCGCGAACTCGGTTGGCGGCTTCGCAAGTCTTGCACATCGCGGGTCGCTTGCAGATCGAGTTCTTGCTTGACGCTCAAGAAGAACTGCTGCGAGCCGAGATGCAATTGGCGGCTGACCAGTCCCGTTACGCCTTGTCGCTGGTGGAAATCAACGCCGCAGCCGGATCGCTATTAGCGGACCTGGGAATTCACGTCCGCACCGGAGCGTGCCAAAGCGAAATCATGCTCACAGGGAACAATTACAACTGACTTGCCGATCCGACCGCTCAACGTCAAAATGAAGGACGACGTTACCCGAATCGGAAACTGGTATGCTGCGTTCATCCATCCTCGCGAGCTTCGCCCTGTTTGCGTTCGCCATTGCGGCGGATGGACAAGTCAGCGGCGGCGTTAGCGGTCCACTTGGCACGTTGAATTTCAACTTCGGTCAAAGCAGCAGCCGATCCAGCGTTTCGACATCCGCGGGAGTGACAACGCTCGATGGTTATCCCGGTTCAATTTTTTCCGGGACCATACGGCCGTTCGTGATCGGATTCACGCCCGTCGTTGGTGACTACCCGGTTGTTGTCGATCATGCCAGCCAAATACGTCAACAACAACTTTCGATGCTCTACCAATCACAGTCCGACGCGGTCGACAAACGATTGTTCGAATATTTGCGGCGAGCCGAGCGGGCCGAAGCGGATGGCAACCAGCGCATGGCTCGAGCCAATTACCGCCGCGCTTTCGCGCTCGCGGCCGAACCGTTAAAGCAACAACTGCTATCACGGTTGAAGAAGTAGCCGTCTCGATATGCTTGATGGCGATCTTCCATTTCTCAGCTTAACTCGCTCGCACATCCATGCCCGAAGGTCATAAGACTCACTTCATTGCCCGCCGTCATCGCGAACGAATGGCAGGCCAGCGTCTGAAGGTCACCAGCCCGCAAGGACGCTTCTGCGCCGACGCGAAGAAGGTGAGCGGTCGGATACTGGAGACGGTCGAAGCCGCCGGAAAACGCATCTTCTATGTCTTTGAGGGCGATCGAATTGTCCACGTTCACCTGGGACGCTACGGAAAATTTCGCGAGCTCGATTCGCCGCCACCGGCGCCCGTCGGACAGGTTCGCATGCGAATGTTTGGTGAGACATCGACCGTTGATCTGACCGGACCCACGACATGCTGCATCATTGATGCCCAAGAAAAACGAGAGTTGATCGATCGACTCGGGCCCGATCCGCTGGCCGGTGGCAAGAAGTCAGACGTTTGGCGATCCGTTTCGCAAAGTGGTAAGCCGATCGCGGCGCTGTTGCTCGATCAAGCCATCATCGCGGGCGTCGGCAATATCTTTCGCGCCGAGGTGTTGTTCGAGACGCGGATTGATCCGAGCACACCGGGTAATGTTCTCTCGAAATCTGATTTCGACAAGATTTGGAAGTCGCTGACCAAGATGATGAAGGTTGGGCTGAAGTACGGCCGCATCATCAGCGTGACGGTTCGAGAAGCTGGAATGCCATTGGCGGACATCGATGGCAAGTACCGCTTTCGGATCTACGGCAAGCAAACCTGTCCTCGCTGCGGCTCGGATATCAAAACGATCGAGATCGGATCGCGAAAGTTATACGTGTGCGAGCAATGTCAGGGGATTGCCGATCGTCGATCCAAGCGCTAGCCTAGAGCACCGACTTTCGCACGATTCAGTTGCGATTCGAAGGGTGGAACGAATGTCCCAATCGTTTTCGCATGCGTCCGGCAGTGCAGCCCAAATCATTGGGACAATGGTTCTACAATCGGTGACGCCAGCCACCCGTAGTTGATTCGCACGATGCACCGATACATCCGAACCAACGAGACGACGCACCGATGACATCGTTTGCGCTCGAGCCGATCTACGGTTCACTCATTCTGGCGATCGCCGCGGTCGTTGTGACCACCGCCGTAATCTTCATGGTGACTCCGACCACCACCGATCCGAAACGCCGCCGATGGCTAATCGGATTGCGGATGACTGCCGCTGCGGTCTTGATGCTCGCGATGCTGCGCCCGACCCTGGTTCGCACCGACAGCCGTCCCGCCGACGCCGCCCTGATTGTCGCCGTTGATACTTCTCGCAGCATGACACTGCCGGACGGTGACGGCGGCGATCGCTGGAGCAGTCAAGTCGAAGCTTGGCAAAAACTCGCCGAAGGTTTGTCCGGCCAAGATACGACGCTGAGCCTTCGCCTACTCGGCTACGACGCATCGACGCGGACGCTGCCTTCGTTCGGACCAGACGCTCTTTCCGATGTGAAACCCGATGGTGATCAAACCGACTTGCAGGCAGCCGCAACCGCCGCCATTGCAGCCGCCCAAGGCCAACCGATCGCCGGAGTCGTGATGATGGGCGATGGCAATCAGACGGCTCCGGTAACCGCCGGCGGAGTCGGCCGCGTCATTGAGACGCTCAATTCGCTCGGCGTCCCATTCTGGACTGTGCCGATCGGACCACCGCGAGGCGAAGCGATGTCGCGAGATGTCGCCGTCGACGCACTACCGGAAAATTATCAACTGTTCGCGGGTAACCAGATCGAGATTTCCTTCCAGCTTCATTCGCGAGGTATGTCGGGCACCGATCTGCCGGTCCGTTTGACATGGATTGCCGCTGACGGAAGTCGCGTCGAAACGGCAACGCGAAATGTCGCCGTTGATCAGGCGATCGATGTCGCCGCGGTGGTCGTTCCCGTCACCGCTCCGTCGCCAGGCACCTATCAATTGGAAGTTAGCGCGGATGTCCAAGACGGTGAACTCGTCGTCACCAACAATGTTCAAATCGCGTTCGTGGATGTGCGCGAAGGTGGCGGGCGGATTCTTTACCTGTTCGGCAATCTCGATCAAGAACAGTCGTTGATTCGTCGGTCGCTTCGCCGGTTCCCCGATCTGGATCTAACCTATCGATGGATACCGACCGATACGGTGAAATCTTGGCCGGTCGATTTTCGAGGCTTCTTCGAACCCGGCAAGTTCGACATCTACGTGATCGGAGATTTGGACGCGGATGCGATCGGAGACCGCCAGCTCGAACAACTTGTCGAGACGATTGGCGCGGGAGCCGGTTTGGTAACCTTGGGTGGCTATCAGTCTTACGGTCCCGGCGGTTACGCAACCTCACCCTTGGCGGATATCATTCCAGTACAAATGGATGCATCGGAGCGACGCGTCGTTGGAAGTGTGAATCCGCCCGAGAATCAATCCGATGCACCGGTGTCAATTCGATTGACGCGAAATCACCCGATCACCGATCTTGGTGGCGGTGATCCATCGCAAGCTTGGCAGCAACTGCCTTCGCTGCTCGGCGCGAACCTATGGCAAGGCCCCAAAATAGCGCCGGGAGTTCAAGTGCTGTTGGAAAGCGAGCGAGCCGATCCGTTGTTGGTCGTCGGGCAGTACGGTCGCGGTCGTACCGCCGCGCTTGCTTTCGACTCGACATGGCGATGGTGGCGCGGTGGCGACAGCGACGCCCATCGACGATTCTGGCGTCAACTGATGCTTTGGTTACTCTCGCGTGAGGAATCCGGCGACGAGATAATCATCATCCAGCTTCTGTCTCGTCGATTCAGTTCCGAACAACCGCCAAATTTTCGTGCTGTTGCTGATTCGCCCGATCTACCAATGTTCGCCGAGATCGTATCGATCAAAGATGATGTGATTCAGACGCTCGACATAACTACCGAAGCGTCCAGCGAGTCAACCGAATCGAACGACGAATCGGCCGTGCTGGGAACGCTTCCCAAACTCACACCCGGTATCTATCGACTGCGCGTCGGTGCGAAGAGTTCAGCATCTCCCATCAAGCCTGCCCAAGTCGCGTTCCAAGTCCTCGACGAGAGCCGTGAACTAGCCCAGCCGATGGCAGACCCGGTATTTCTCCGACAGTTGGCCGACTTGACCCGAGATCATGGTGGCGGCGCGTACTCTGCCGATCAAATTGGCGAATTGGTCAACCGGATTCTGGAGCGTCGGAAGCAAGCGGAGACGCCGGTGATCGAGAAACTCACGCTCGGCGACGGCCCAGGAACCGCCTGGCCGCTGTTCATTTTGTTCGCCACCGCGTTGTCGGCGGAATGGTTTCTGAGGCGGCGTTGGGGATTGGCGTAGGTTGCATTGGCGCTACCGCTACGGTGCAAACCACCTGACCGTTATACTGCCGTTGGAATCGGACATCGGCGATCTTGCCGGCTCGATCTTGCCAACTCACTGTTACATCACGTTCTCGGATCTGCTTTCATGCCTGACTCATCTCCCTTCCCCGCGTTGACTGAGGCCCGAAATGCCGAAGAAATCCGCAAACTGATCCTCGCCGGTGAGTTTGTTTTGATCAGCGTCGTTGATGAGACGGAGGATGGCGAGGAGGTCGACGACGAGGATTCCTACGGCGCTCTGACCGCCGAAATCGATGGTTTTGAAGCGCTCGTGGTGTTCACGTCCGAGAAGATCGCCGGTGAATTCGTCAATGATCAAGATGATCTTTTCGGCGATGGCGAAGAAGTCGAAGGCATCGTGGTTGAAGGTGACGCGCTGCTTGAATACCTGCCGGAAGGTTTCGGAATGTTGATCGATCCCGAATTCGAGGATGCGTGCGTGATCGATCCCGCCTTGGCGACCCAAGTGCTCGCAAATGGCGATAATTGAAGCTCTCGCCAACTTTATCCTTGACGCAGCACTGCCCAGGCGTACACTGCCTGCGGGTTGGTGGTCATTCTGACTCTCAACGCTGGTGGCTACAACGCGAAAGGGAATGGCGATGGCAGGTGAAGCAGTGGCGAAGCATGCGAAGACGGATCCAGGACGCGAATCGGTGAGCGGTGATGCACGACAGGTCTTGGCGGATCGTTTCGGAATGGACCGATTTCGTGACGGACAACTTGCGGTCATCGAAAGACTGTTAGCCGGCAAGAATGTAGCGGCCGTCTTTCCGACCGGTGGCGGCAAAAGCCTGTGTTATCAACTGCCCAGTCTGATGTTGCCGGGAACAACGGTCATTGTTTCACCGTTGATCGCGCTCATGAAGGATCAATGCGACGCACTGGCAGCTCGCGGGATCGCCGCGGCCCGCCTCGATTCATCGCAAACGCCCGAAGAGTTTCGCTCATCGATGCGGGGCATTCGCGACGGTTCGATCAAGATGCTCTACGTTGCACCGGAGCGATTCTTCAACGAGCGCTTCTTGGCGTCGATCGGTTCGCTCGATGTGCAATTGTTCGCGATCGACGAGGCCCACTGCATTAGCCAGTGGGGTCACAGTTTTCGGCCAGACTATCTGAAGCTCGCCGAACTGGCGAAAGAGCTTTCCGCTAAACGTGTGCTCGCGCTGACAGCAACTGCTACGCCGGAAGTTCTTGACGACATTCGCGAAGCGTTCTCGATCGAACCCGAAGACGCGATTCGCACAAAGTTCTATCGACCCAATCTGCAACTGCACAGCACCATCGTTGACTCTGTCGACCACTACTCGACTCTGCTGAGCCGGCTCAATGATCGTCCACAAGGCTCGGCGCTCGTGTACGTGACGCTGCAGAAAACGGCTGAAGAAATCGCGGAACAATTGACCGCGGACGGACAACCCGCAACAGCCTATCACGCGGGCATGGAGACCGATGATCGAACAATGATTCAACAAGATTTTATCGGCCGAGATGACGGCATCGTGGTTGCGACGATCGCGTTCGGAATGGGAATCGATAAGTCGAACATTCGCTATGTTTATCATTTCAATCCTCCGAAATCGCTTGAATCCTACGCACAAGAGATAGGCCGCGCCGGTCGAGACGGCAATGATTCGATCTGTGAACTGTTGCTGCTACCCGAAGATCGAATCGTGCTGGAGAACTTCACGTACGGCGACACACCGTCGCGACACAACGTCCGCAGCTTGATCGATCTGCTCGCTGGGCAAGCCGATCAGTTCCACGTCTCGCAGTACAAACTGTCGTCAGAAACCGATATTCGAATTTCCGTCGTTCGCACGCTGTTGACGTATCTGGAACTCGACGGATACATCAAGGCAACGTCACCCCGATACGAAACTTACAAGATCAAGCCGCTGGTGACGTCGAAGAGAATCTTGGACCACTTCAAAGGCGAACCGAGGGAGTTTGCTGCCGGAGTTTTGTCGTCACTGACCAAGGGTCGAACTTGGTTTTTGCTCAACACCGTATTGGCTGCTAAGAAGCTCGGCGCCGAACGAGAACGTGTGGTCAAAGCGGTCGAATACATGAGCGAGCACGGATGGCTCGAGATTCAAGTGTCGGATCTGGTTCACGGCTATCGTTGGAACCGCCGCATCGACGATGTGAAGACGCTCGCGGACAGCCTGTTCACGAGATTGGCGAATCGAGAAACGAGCGAAGTCGAAAGAGTGGAATCGGTCTTTCAACTTGCGACCGCTTCTTCTTGCCTATCAGCCCAGTTGTCAGAACACTTCGGCGAAACCGTCGATCAACCGTGCGGACGTTGCACGGCATGCTTGGGTGAGGGCCCGCTCGAGATCCCTCGCCCCCGAGTTCGGACGCTGGGCACGTCGGTCCAGCGAGTCCTGGAACAAGTCGTCCGCGACTACCCCGACCGTTTCGTCACTGCCCGCGACCGGGCCCGCTTTTTGTGCGGTTTGTCGTCGCCCGGTTTCATCCGATCGAAGTTAACACGACACGCCAGCTACGGCGTCTGCGGAGGAATCCCGTTTGCGGAGGTATTGTCTCAAGTCGGCGGAACCGAGGACTAACGGACGCGACCGAGCGGTACCGCCACTTGACGTAGCGGAAAACAACCTGCTACTTTCTGCATCTCAAGCGAGGATCGAATCAGCAAAATTTGTTCCGCATCCAAGCAACCTGAGTTACCTGAAAAGGCGACCAAACAGGGGGGATTAGCTCAGTTGGGAGAGCGCTACAATGGCATTGTAGAGGTCATCGGTTCAAGTCCGTTATCCTCCATCTTATCGACACTCCAAGCCGCCTTCGGGCGGCTTTTTTTATGCACCTAAGTCCATGCTGTCCAGTGATTTACGTGCTTTTGCGACGTGGGTATGAATTTTGGCGTTTGTCCTTTGTCCCATTTGTTGTCCTATTTCATGTCCCATTTCGTCCTATTTCGGTTAGAATCCCACTCGGTTCAATCTTGAAATAGGACGAAATGGGACGAAATAGGACAACAATGTCGGACGCAAAACAACGACGCCCAAGGCAGTACCGTGGGGCACTGCCAGAGCCAGATAAGCACGGGAACGTCCGCCCAAGGGTCGGTGGACATCGGTTTACAGTCGGTAATGTTCGGGACACTTCCAAGGGCGAGATGCAACGTCGCCTGAATGCCCTCAAGGACTTCTTCGATGCCCAATGTGAGTCGCATGGGATTGATCGCTGGGCAGGCTGGTGCCTGCGGTGGGCAAAGAAGATTGAGAAGGGTGAAAAGGTCGTCCTGAGCGTCAGTCCGCTTTCAAAAATGGACGACGAAATCGGGCGAGGATTCGCCTCCGAAGACGCCATCATCCTTTCCAAGCTGAGGGAACATGGAGTTAATATCGCCGCCGATGACACCGAGGCAATCGCACGTGGGGAACGTCAGCTACGAACTTGGCTGGATGCTCATGTTGCGGATGCGGTTACGAAAGCTGTGGCCACGCAACGAGACCAATTCATCCAGGGTTTCGACAGTCAACTTGCCGATCAAATGCGGGGCGTTGGCCCAGCGGAACCCAGCAAAGCAGAGACTCGAACTTTTCACCAAGCTCTTCAAGCGTACCGTCTTCACATAAAAGCAACTGGCAAGAAGCGAGATGGCGGACTCCTAGCAAGGTCTCCCGCCAACTACATTGGTTGGGCAAAATTGCTTGAAAAGTCACACGATGACTTCCCGCTGTGGCAGCTTGATAGCGTCAAGATCAACGAGCTTTTCTCGTTCTGGCGAAATCGACCGGTTAGCGAAAAGACCGGCGATCATATTTCGTTTGACGATGCAAAGCACAAGCTGGATTGCCTGTGGGCAGTTTTAACATGGCTCGATCAGAATGAACGGTGGTCTTGGACTCTTCCAGAGAAAGCCAAGTTCAATAAAACGCCAGTTGAGCTTGAGCAAGATCGAAAGAAAAATCAGACACGTCGGGTATCCAAAGGCACCTATTCGCCCGATCAACTGGCGACCATCGCAAAGCAATTAAACACCTTCGAGAAAATGATGCTTGGGGTGAGCGTTAATTGTGGAATGCAGCCCGCCGAAATTGGCAGGCTTGAAGTCAATGATTTTTTCACAGTGCATCCCGAAACGGAAGAGAAAGGTAATTGGGTCATCTTTGACAGACCCAAGACACACGAGTACGGCGAGTGGGCATTGTGGCCCGAAGTTGCAGCGTTACTCAAATGGGGAATTCAGAGGGCCAACGGGATCGGACAAGAGCGTGTGATCGTGACGGATTCAGGTGTTCCCTGGTATCGAGAAGACTGGACGAACCCCGAAACAAAGTTCGGCAAGTGGTGGCAGGCGATCCCTTCTAAAACTGACAAGCATGAAGGCATTGTCACTCGACTGAGTCGCACGCTTGACGAGTTTCCTCGATGCACAATCAAAACACTTCGCAAAATCCTTCCGAATCAAGCTCGTCCCAAATTTGGTGCCGAAATTGCGGACTTGTTGAACGCACGCAAAATCAACCGAAGCGGCAATCGAGGCGGCAGAGATACCGACCGATATTCGGATCGTCTCTACGATGAAGCTAAAGCAGCAATATTCGGTTTAGAATCCAATTTCCGACCATTCCTTGATGTGCTTCGCCAGGATGAAGTGGTGAAGCAAACGCTAAACGGATAAGGCAAGTTACTTCGTGATCAACCGCTCTACTCGTCCAATCCGCTCGTTTTTCACATTCAGTAGGTAGTCGCCAGCGATGCTCGGCGAACTAACAAACCAAGCCGCACTGTCATCCTGTGTCAGTTCTTGCGGCTCGAACGTTGCGGCGTACCGCTCGCCCTTGGAAATCCGCACCGACCGAATCTGACCACGAAAGAAATACAGCAGCTTGTCTTCGCCCACATTTCCGATCACGAACTTCGTGGAACCGCCTTTCGATGAGCCAGGAGCGGTCGCTACCAACTCGCCGTCAAGGAAAAGACGGGTTTCGGTTTCGGTGAACACTGCTCCGACATGCGACCAAACGCCCGGCACGACGGCGGCACTGGAATTGACCATGCCTTCGATGTGTTCGACAGAAAGTCGTGAGCCGCAAAGTGCGATGCCCAAACCGTACTCGCCAGGAATATCGCTTCCAATGACGAATTGGCAGTTCTCGTCTTTGTACTGATCAGGTTTGATCCACGCTTCGAGCGTGACCGGTAGCGTTCGTTCTAAATTTGTAACAACACGAGTGCGACCGTCGAAGTTCATGACTCCGTCTTGAATCATTCCATTCGTTTCGCTGCGTCCTCCTGACAAAGCGATCAACGCACCAGAGACAAGAGCCACCAACAGCAAAACGGCCACCACAATCCAAGTGATCCGCCGTCGCTTGCTTGACCGTTCGAGCCAGTCTCGAAGCTCAGATGCAAATTCCGCTGCGGACTCATGCCGGTCTGCCGGATGTTTCGCCAACGCCTTCGAGCAGATCGCTTCGAGTTCTTTTGGCAATGAAGGATCAGCAGTTCGAAGTAGGGTTGGTTGGCGAAACAGAATTTGCTCTCGCAGTCCATTCTGAGTTCGTGCCTGGAAAGGTGAACGACCACTCAAAAGCTCGAACAACAGAACGCCAAGAGCGTGAACATCGCACCGTCCGTCAAAAAGTTGCGTCTCCTGTGCGATCTGCTCTGGTGCCATGTAATTCAGCGTTCCACTGGACGATGAACGCCCCTTTGCAAGTTCATCTAGCGTGCAGGCGACACCGAAGTCGGCAATGAGCGGTGTTCCCTCGCCGTTGATCAGAATGTTTTCTGGCTTGATGTCACGGTGGATGCAGCCCTGCTTGTGGGCGTACTGAAGTCCATCGGCGACCGTAGCAACGAGAACAACCGCTTCACGAATGGGAAGCTTCCGATCTTGAATCACTTCGGCAAGACTTCGGCCTTCAACCAACTCAAACACAAGAAACATTTGCCCGTCATGCTCATCGCAATCATGGACGGCAACAATCGAAGGGTGCTTGAGTCGAGCGACCCTGCGGGCTTCGTCTAGCAATAAATCGCTTGATGTGCGTGCGTGACCGATCTTCACCGCCACCGGTCGGTGAAGCTGAAGATCGAATCCACGATA
>JBGSLZ010000069.1:0-6620 GCA_041740415.1 Rubripirellula sp. | reverse complement strand
ACCAATGCACCGGTTTGGTTCAGCGTCCCGCCCGTGATTTCGTCCCCTTCTGTCTTCTTCACCGGCATCGGCTCGCCCGTCAACATCGACTCATCGACGCTGCTCGACCCACTTAACACTTTCCCATCGACGGGAATTTTTTCGCCGGGCCTGACTCGCAAGCGGTCGCCACTTTGAACGGCGTCGAGCGAGATCTCTTCTTCGCCTTCATCCTTGATGCGGTGCGCCGTCTCGGGTGCGAGCTTTAACAATTCCCGAATCGCACCGCCGGTTTGTTGTCGTGCTCTCAGCTCCAAGACCTGTCCAAGCAAGACGAGCGTGATGATCACCGCCGCAGCCTCGAAATACAGGGGCGGCATACCGTTTTCGAAGAACGCTTTCGGAATCACACCAGGCAGCAGCACGACCACCAAACTGAACAGATAAGCCGCCAAGGTTCCCACTGCGATCAGCGAAAACATGTTGAGATTCAAGCTGCGAAACGACTTTGCCCCGCGAACCAGCAGAGGCCATCCGCACCAAAAGACAACTGGCGTCGCCAACGCGACTTGAAGCCAACCCAGCGCTGTTTGGCTCATCCAGTCCGCGACTCGCAAACCGACCATCGGCCCCATCGCGATCACTAGCAAGGGCACGGAAAAAGCGACACCCACCCAGAATCGCCGCTTCATGTCGGCGTACCGTTCATCATCACCATGGTCCGCCATGGCGGCATTCTTCGGCTCCAAATCCATGCCGCAAATCGGGCAATCGCCAGGACCAACCTGCTCGATCTTGGGGTGCATCGGGCACGTGTAGATTGCTTCGGAATCGGCGATAGCGTTCTTTTGCATGGTCGCTGAGCGTCCAGATTGACCGTTGCTGCAGCATGAAGATGCTGGACTACTCGGTTCAGGTTTTGCCACTTCTTTCGCGGCTCGTGCCTTCAGAACACCATCCGGATCGTCTTCAAACTTTTGCTGGCAACCAGCGCTGCAAAAGAAAAAGTCTGTCCCCTCGTGTTGACTACGCAATGAATCTTCGGGATTCACCGACATTCCGCAGACGGGATCAATAGCGGTAGTTTCAGTTGTGACCATGGTTCTTCCCTGTCTTCCAAAGTGGCAGCCTGCAATATACCCCATGCTGGTATGCAAGTTGCATTCCGTAAAGCTGGCCCCCCGTTGGGTCGCAATCCCTTGAAACTAGGAGTAGACGAATGAGTTTCGCAACCGCATCGCAAAAAGAAAGCCTGCGCATAGATTTGCAATGCCTGCGCAGACAGTTGCGAGCAAGTTGGCGGCATGGCCAGATGATGTTGGGCAACGGTGTTGGCGGCCAGGGCCAGTCGTCGGGCCACCACGGCGGGCGCGGGCCAGGATCGTCGCTGTTTCCCCGTACGTCGCGCTGCTACCTCAGCCGTACCGGAACCTAGTTCTGCTTTACTGTTAGATGGCGCGCAGGAGTCTGATGGACCTTGTTAAGACGTCGAAACGCAACGGATTGAGCCTACTCCGCAGACTCATTGTTCGCGGCAGCAAGTCTTGCAAAGAATTGTTGGAGTTTGGCGACATCGACGGGTTTGATCATGTGTTCGTTAAAACCAGCGCGGAGTGCTTTTTCGCGATCCGACGCTAGGCCGTAGCCGGTCATGGCGACCAAATATAGGCCTGCTGTTGCCTGCGATGCGCGCAGGTGCCGTGCTAGTTCATAGCCTGTCATTCCGGGCATCGAGATATCCGAAAAGATCACTTCAGGGACGTACGTTTCCAATTTCTTGAGCGCTGCAGCACCACTATCGACGACTTCCACTTGATGCCCCAGTTTAGTTAAGAGCCGCTCCAATATCATTGCTAAGGCACGCATGTCCTCGACGACCAAAACGCGAAACGAATGTGCGGGGTGCAAAGTGACTGGCGCGATTGGGACAACTTCCGGCGTGTCGTTTGGAGATGCGGCGGGTAGCTTGACCGTAAACTCACTACCTTGGCCGATGCCTTCGCTGTACGCTGCAACCGTGCCGCCATGAAGTTCAACCAAGGTACGCACCAGCGCCAGGCCGATGCCAAGGCCGGCCGTTCCTCGTTCCACCGAATCGCCTACTTGTGAAAACATCTCGAAGATGTCATCCAAACGCGACGTCGCAATTCCACTGCCGTTGTCCTTCACGCGAAGCGTGACAAAATCGTGCTCCGCAGAAACCGACAAGATGATCGTGCAACCCACGCCGCTGTACTTTGATGCGTTGTTCAATAGGTTACAGATGACCTGCGTGATCCGTGTTGGGTCTACCCACACGCACAACCCATGTTCTTCAACGTGAACCTCTAGTGACTGAGAGTTCAATTGAATCAATGCCTGAGCGGACTCGACGGCCGAATTGACCACGGTCGCGATTTCGACGACTTGTTTCTTCAACTCAATTTTTCCACGACCGATTCGTGAGATATCCATCAAGTCATCGATTAATCGGACGAGTTGATCGGTCTGCCGATCCATTGTTTCACGCAGTTCGTCGATGTCGTGGTCGAGTTGCATCAGGCCCATCAATTGGATTGCATTTTTGATGGGCGACAGCGGATTGCGGAGTTCATGCGCTAGCGTGGCGAAGAACTCATTCTTGCGGCGGGACTCTTCAGACAGCTCTGCGGCCAAACGACTCAATTCATCGCTGGCGAGTTTTTGCTGCGTCATGTCACGCATGACTTTGCTGTAGCCAATCAAGGCACCCGCTTCATCGCGGATCGATGATGTAATTCCGGCTGCCCAGAAATGAACACTTCCCTTCCGCATCATCCAGCGATCATCACTGGCCGAGCCAGTTGCCGCAGCGGTCGCAAATTCGCTAACCGTCGTTCCGTTCTGATTTGCTTCGGGCGTAAAAATGAGTGGCCGAACGTCGCGCCCCAGAAACTCGGCTTCCTCAAATCCCAAGACATTCGCGACACCCGAGTTCCAACTGGTCGCACAGCACTCAGTATCCATCGTGAAGATCGCGTAATCTTGAATCTGATCGACAAACAAACGGATGTGTTGATCGAGTTCGCGATTGCGTCGCTCGAGTTGAGATCGCGAGTCCAGGACTTGTTGCAATCGCTCCCGCTCGTCATGAATGATTCCGGCATCTCGCTCGGCGGTGACTCGCCGCCGATGAACGGCGAGCATCACGCCACCGATAAGTACAAGACCGACCAGGGTTGACAAAATTCCGGTGTACCAAGCGACTTGGTACGTCTGGAGCGATTCATGCTTGTGGTGCTCCAATCGCGACTCTTCAACGCTACGCATCGTGGCAAGTTCCGATCGAATACCGTCCATCGCACGTTTGCCAATATTCAGGATGACCACATCTCGCGCCGCATCCATCCCCCCCTTGCGGCGGACGTCAATCGTCTCTACAAGCTCTGCGCGTTTTTGATCAACCTTGGGCATCAACAAGACTACGGCACTGGCATGATCCTCGCTATCTTTGGTTCGTTCGTAAAGTCGTCTCAGTACATCATCCAACTCTCGATTGGCCGACTCGTATGGCTCTAGGTAGGTATCATCGCCGGTGATGATATAACCGCGTTGCCCCGTTTCGGCTTTCGTTAACATGAACTCCAATTCGTCGATCAAGTTGAGCGTTTCATAGGAGTTCTCAACGATCGAAGAGTCTGACCAGAGACTCTGGATATTCCGCAGCGAAACTGTGCCGGCAGCAATCAGTAGGATAATTACAGCTGCTGCCCCGACCGGCTCGGAGAGTTGGCGTCGAATCGATTTTGAATTAGGCAAAATGCGCCCAGCCAGGCCGATGAGTGGAAGTTTGATGAAGCCGAGATCCCGCCGCGTTAAAAGTATACTCGAACAGTGCTGGCCTCGATATGCTCGCCCAGCGTCTCGCCTCGATGGGACTGCAGGTCGTCGTCGTTGATCGACGACCACCCACTGAATGAGGTAATCGCATGAAGTTTGGCGAGCATATCAGTGCCTGATTTGGATAGCGCTATATCAATAGCGTCATCAGCGTCAATAGCGTCATCAGCATACCTTTCACGCAAGGTTCCGTTGAAACAAATCGACCACCCTCATTGAGTACATCTCGAACATCCCACCCCCGTCGCTGGCTCCATTGATCAGCGATTAAGCAAACGCTATACCGCTGGCGGCACAGAAATTGCCTTACAGTCATATTGCCGTATGAGTGGGATGCTTTGGTGAGCGATTCGCTTGCCTGGTCGTTACCTCCATCGAAAGTGAAATCATGCTCGGCACCATTTTGGTAATAATTCTGATCCTGATGTTACTGGGTGCGATTCCCGCATGGCCCCACAGCCGCAGTTGGGGATACGGCCCCAGCGGTGGCCTTGGCTTGGTCATCGTAATCCTAATCGTGCTATTGTTGATGGGGAGGATTTAAGATGGCCAGCTCAATTAGACTTGTTTCGACTGTATTGGTCGCAGTGGCTTTCCTCGCGCTTTGTGGATGCGAAAGAAAAGAGAAGATCATTGAAATCGATACTCCCGGAGGCCGGGTCGAGGTCGAACGCTCGCTCGATACTGGGAAAGTCGATATCGAAGTAACTGACAAGAAATAGCACGTCGCCCTGTTAACCGGCGTTTGCCTTATAAACACACAAACTGCGCGCGGTCGCCTTTGATCACAGCAGTGATTGCCAACCAATCACGTTGGTCGGTAGGACAACAGGTTTGATTGGGCATTCGCATGCTGGTAAATTGCGAGTGCAGTAACTGCAATTAAATGGCGGAGCGTAAATAATGCCCCCAACAACTTTAATGCCTCGCTGCGTCATTGCCGATGACTTGCGAGCATTCCGCAAAATACTTGAGTCGTGGATCGAAGAATGCGGTTTTGAATGTTGCACGTCGTCCACCGCCGAGGAAGCCTGGAACGCGATTATCGGCTCGAAACCAACATTTGTCATTACCGATATTGAGATGCCGGGAGCCAGCGGGTTGGACCTTCTTTACTCGTTGAGGAGTCACCCCTCAACAACTATTCGATCGCTTCCTGTCATTGTAATCAGCAGCTTAGACGACGCCGATATTCGTAAATTCGTTCACGACTTAGGTGGCACCTGCTTTTTGTCAAAACCTTTGGGAAAGCGATCGACACAACGAGCGGTGCGAGGGGTGACCGGCCTCCGGACTGTTCCAAACGAATCCTTTCTGTCGCAGTTCGAGAAGTTTGGCGATTCTGCAAAAAGAATCTCGCCCACAATGCGTCGCCTCTATAGCGACGTCAAGCGGCATGGTCCCAGATTTCATTGACTGTAATTCGAGTGGGTGAAAATCACAGTTTGTTGGTCATGATCCGATGTCGAATGCACTCAGTACCGCGTATCACGATCACCCGAACGGGTTGCTGCCGCATCGCCCTATCCATTCGGTAAAGAGTAAGTTGCGTTAAACACCCCACTGTCGCACTAACGATGGCGTAGATCCAAGGCAAGTTGCTGTAGGTCGTGGCGTCTTTGGGATTGAAGGCGACAAGTACAAACATAGCTGTTGCCATAATTGCGGTTAGCGACACGCCAAGAGTGGCCAGATAGAAAGCATCTTTGTTCATCATCATGTACCTATCATAGTGGAGTAAATGGAAACGGGTGAACTGTTGTGATCGGAGAAGTTGTGAAAGCTGTTTGGTGTCGCGACCGGAGCAAGCCGCTGGCGACGAGCAACACCTTTCTCGACATCGGAACAAATGCTCGACCATCCATTACGCGGTAGTCGTTGCGACGGATTGTTTCTCCAATTTCTCGATAGAGGTCTGCCGCAATCCGGATCGAGCGTATTGAGCGTGCGGGAAGGTATCGCAGGCCTTGGATTCCATTCGCGTAGTGCTGATCCGCCATTGCAAGCAACCGCTTGACGGCACCGCGCACATTCTCGCTGGTTGGTAAGCCCTCTTTCAGCGGGACTGCGTCGAGCCAACATTCAGGCAGATAGCAACGCCCGCGCGCGTGATCTTCTTTAACATCTCTGGCGATATTTGTCATTTGCATCGCCATGCCGAGCGAATTGGCATGGCTGAGCGCTTGAACGCTGGACGAACCGAGTAGAAAGCACATCATCAGTCCCACCGAACCTGCCGCGCGATGGCAATACAAAAGTAGGTCTTCTTGAGATTGAATCGGGCGATGATGCAAATCCATTTCCATGCCCGCAAGCAGGTCGATTGGATACTCTTTAGGTATCGAATGGCGTCGCACAACGTCTGCTAACCATGCCGATGCTCCGTGAATGGGTTGTTGGTTGTCATAGACAAGATCAACGTCCAATCGAAGTCGTTGGAGGCGTTGTTGAGCAAGCTCCCGAGAGGGTGCGTCATCGACCGCATCGTCGCACCAACGACACCAGGCGTATAACTTCTTCACATCAGCGCGGATTTTCCTGGGTAACAGCTGCGCGGCGAGCGAGAACGATTGACTGTGGTGGCGAATCACTTCACTGTCATCGTATGGAATCGAATCGAATGAGTCATACATGAACCATCACTCCGTAGTCTTGCGCTATCAAATTGCAGGTTGCCTTGGCGGAGTTGATCACGCCGGGAACGCCAGCTCCTGGATGCGTTCCAGCTCCCGCGATGTACAAACCGGGGATGCCTTCGCTGCGGTTATGAGGTCGGAAGTAAG
>JBGSLZ010000068.1:0-10635 GCA_041740415.1 Rubripirellula sp. | reverse complement strand
TTCGGCGAGTCTACGAAACCAAGCGAAACGCCACTGAACAAATGAAACAGCAACTTCGAATCGAGTACGACGACTTCCTATCAAAATGGAACTACGTTGCTACACCACAAATCAGACAGTAATTGCCCGCTCGGTCCTTAGCTCGCAGCTTCCGGTCAGATTTTTAGTTCCGTCGACTCATGACGCTGTCCAGCTAGTCCTTCCAGAGGATCGCTGACTTCGCGTAACTGCCCGATGCGATGCCATGAGTCGACGAAACTGCGACGCAAAGAACGGCTCGTGGATGACCCTCTAGCCTTCGTGTTTCATATCCAAGTGCGAAGTCCCAGACGCCAACCCTGCCATCGGATGATCCGCTGATTAATTGTCCGTCGTCTTCCGAAAACTTGATGGTGTTGACGCATCGATCGTGCGAAACAATTCGGTGCTCAATCTTGCCGTCTTCGACATTGAAAATGCGGATCATCCCGCTCCCCTCTCCAACCGCCAAACGCAAACCGTCGTGACTGAACGCCAGAGCTTTAATTGCTTGTTCGCCACCTCGTAAACTTCGCTCCGTCTTACCGGATTGCAAATTCCAAATCACGACATGACCATTCGAGTCATTGGTAGCGGCTATCTTGCCCGTTGGATTGACGGCCAAGGCGGTGAGGTCAACGCGGCTCTTGATGACTCTCAAACTTTTTCCGTCGATCGGATTCCAAACTCGTATCGCACGGTCGTCCCCTATGGACACCAATCGCCGGCCGTCGCCACTGTACTGCGAGGCAATCACGATACCGTCGTGGACTTGAATGCTTTGCTTTTGGATACCGTCGGGCACTTTCCAAATTTTGATGGTTCCGTCAGCCGACGATGTTGCGATCTCGTCCGAACCGATACAGCTTGACATCGATGTCAAACGGTCGCTGTGTCCAGTGACTTCTTTAAGCAGGCTCCCGTTGCTGGACGAAAATAGTCGCAGTCGTGAATCTGAACACGCCGTCGCGACGAGGCCGTTTCGGTCGACAAATTCAATCCCCACAATGCTTCCGCGATGACCATACAAGCCAACTTGGGTCCGGAAACGGTTCATCGCCCAAAGCGAAACCAGATTTGCGATCAAGATGATTACTACGATGCCGACCGCTTCTTTCCAACTGATTAAACTTTTCACGGTGAACCGCCGGACATGCTAGTGAACAAATCGGCAAGCAATTTCAGATCCATTTCGGCGCTGTTGAAGTGAACCGATCCGTCACAGTGCAACAGGTGAGCGCCGCCGGGGTGCAAACTACGCGGCCCCGCGTTGGACTCGGCGGTGTTTTGGAAATTGCATCCCAAATTGTTGGCAATAGGGACGCAGTAGGGAACCCAGTCGCCTGAGCCGTTGTCGTTAATTCCCCGACATTCAACATCGCAGTCCAATCCAATGCTGGATGCTCCGGCCGCATGAAAAGCCCAAACTCCGCGGTTGTCCGAAGCATCGGCTTGGCTACGAAGCTCGCCGACCGCCACCGTGTTGGAAAGTCCATCGGAGATATGGGAAAATTTGACACGAGTGTTTTGCCCCATGACCCCGCGATATTGGGTTTCCTCCCAAAACTCGACGCCCCAACTAGCGCTGCCATAGTTGGCGGCATAGTGACTGCGGGAATATTGTGCTCCGAAGAAGGGTTGAAACATCAACGTGATGTTGGGGTCCGAGGGACACAGATACGACGGCACCATCGTTTCGCGAATTGTCCGATTGCTTTCTGCGGTGGTCGGCTGGGAACCGTCGTACGATTCAAACAGCGATCCGAGGTCCATTGGTGGGAGAATCGCAATCGCCCAGGTTCCCCGCGGTTCATCACGCCCGTTGTCAATGTACCCTTCCGGACGCAGCGAACCGGCTGGCAAGCGATTGAAAGCACTATGGTAATTGGCCAGCGCCAAACCAATTTGCCGCATGCGGTTTAGACATTGGCCGCGTCGCATCGCTTCACGCGCCGCTTGAACGGCAGGCAGCAAGATCGCGATCAGTATCCCAATGATTCCGATCACGATAAGCAGCTCAATCATCGTAAACGCGGTTGTCGGTCGGGCATCGCCGCGAACCTTTCCTGTCATTTCACTTCGCTCCAATCTTCAGTGGTAATATGGAACAAGATCATGTCGGGATAGGGTTGGTCGATGATTTCTTGCTCGCGAAAATACCGGTTTTCGTTGAGTGTTAATTGGTGGGAGGACAACAAGAACCAGCCCGGCGTTGCCGGTCGGACCGAAAGCGGATTGATACGAGTTTGCAAGTGGAGTTCGGTCGAAACATCTTTGAAATCATCAACCAGCCTATCAGGTTCGCCTCTTCGTGAGTGGAACAAAACCGTCAACGGGCGTTTCTCGGGATGGTTGGCAATCCAATCGACCATCCTCCAAGTGCTTTGCCCCCAGTCCACGTTGCTCAGACCTAAGTGCCGCCAACCATTGTTGGGCCCGCCGGCGAATCCGTTGAAAAATGAATGCGACAAACCTGGGTGCATCAATTGGTAACTGACCGCCCCGCTAAGCAAAGCCACGGCCGCGACTTTCCCGACTCTTTCAGGCAACACGACCAACGTCCGCGAAGCGACGATGAAGAGGAAACCGAAAGCGGGCAAGACGTAACGAACGTGATGCGTGAACCCCGTTTGCGAACTCACCAGCGCGACAAACGAAACCGCGATCAACAGCGGCAACCATTCCTGATCCGAACGCGTTCGTCGGCGGAAAATATCCGCGACCAGCGAGATTGCACCGATGGCGATTAACGCCAAGAAACCCAACGGGATCTTGACTGCCATCGCGTACAGATAGAAATACCACCATCCGCGGTCCTGCCAAACGCCGTTCAAGTAACACGGCATCCCGCGCTCGAACTCCCAACGCAGGTAATCCAACCCCAAAACCATCTGCTTCGGCAATGGGACTGGAATGTCGCCCAGTGGACCGGCCGAAAACCGATTCCCCACCTCACCTCGCGGCAACTCCGATCCCGCCAACGATGTGCTGATGAATTCGTAATCACCTAGCCACGTAAAAGATCCGTCGAATCCATAAACACCGTTGATGATCAGCAGGGTCAGCAAGAAAGATAAGATCAAGTTCGCGGTGTCCTGACCCAACCACGTTGCGGGTGACTGCCGAACCTCGCTGCGTCGCTTAAACCACTTTGCGGTGTCGTGCGTTAAAGTGATCGTCGGTAGAAATAGGAACAAATATAACCAAGAGAACTTGCACAGCATCGCCAGCGCCACGGTTGCGGCCACGATCCAGGGAAAAGGTCGTTGAGATTTTCGCAGCCAACACCAAAAGTGGTAACCGCAAAAGAGCCCGCTTCCTGCCGCCGGAAGATCGGGCGCGACCACGGCGGAATACGTGATGATGTCGGGGCTGACTAACCACATCGCGGTCGCAAGCCAAGCAGCCGATCGACCATAGAGTGTGTCAGTCCACCGCCAAATCGACCATAGTCCCAACGCGAAAAACAGTAGCACGGTTGAACGAGACCACAGCAGTTGGCGGCGTAACTCGCTTTGCGTTTGCGACGCCCAAACTTCCGCAAACTCGTATTCTGATCGCGTGTAGGGCGACGAATAGGTTTTCCACTGGATGTCGGGGCGATTGGCTAGCAGCGGCATCGCGGCGATCATTCGTGGCAACGGTGGATTGACCCGGTAGGCTTCCATCCGCCCGGTTTCAAGGTGGTAAAGTCCCGCAGGGATGTGAGCCGACTCGTCATTGCACCAACCGGACCGCACGACCTGGGCGAACCATAGAAAGGTGAACATGAAGCACAACGCGCCCGCTGCGCAGGCCGGACCAATATCAAGGCGTTGCACCGGAGCCCGGAAAAATGAGGCTAACTCGTGAATTCGGAGATCTATTCGGGCCATTCTGTGTTCAATCTACTGGTGATTCTGAATTGGTCAAATGCCACATTTTCGCGAAATCCCAGTGGAATTATCGATTGCCAGTTGCCCCCCCCCCCCCCAACACCGTACGTTTAACAGCTGGCTTTGGCGTACAGCATCATTTTTCCTGGGAAAACTCATGTCCAACGGTATCACGCGGGTACGATCGATCTTAGTCGTTGTCTTGGTATGCCTTACGGGGTCAGCACTTTGGCCCGCCATTGAGCAGGCCATCCATATCTACCAGTCGTCACGGCAGATCTCAATCGCTTCGAAAAGTATTGTGGAACTAACCGGTGGTAGTAGTCAATCAGTAAAACGGTGCGTCACGCCCGGGTCCGGCTGTGGCGTCTCAGACACTTGTCCCGCTGGAACACAACATGGAAGTCCCTGCCAACCTACGACACCCCCTGCAAACCCAGTTGTCGGTGTATCGTACGGCTCATGTCATATCTGTACAGCGGCATCGGATGTGGTGTGCGTAACCCTTACCGGTTCGAGTCCGAATTGCACGACGACAGGATCAATCCTTTGCCCCGGAAGCAATTTTACATGCCAATATATGGCAAATGGAACCTACCGGTCCAATTTTACAGGAACAGGGTGCGTAAGTGGGATGTCCTATTCGACTTGCTTTTAAGCAGTAGCAAGGACCTGTTCGACCACATGTTGCTGCTTTGTTTCCGATTATTCAATTGAAACAAAACTGTGGCGTTTTAGGAGATACCACAATGAACGCATTCACCGTTGTTGTCCTTCGATCAAAAAAGTAATTCCCCATGTGGTATCGACCCGCACGAGCCGCCTTGCTTTTACTTGTGTTCGGTCTGTCCCCAAGTCAGGCGCCATCGCAGACTGCCGATCAGATCATGGAGGCACATTCAGACCGTTCATTCTTGTTTGGGAAAGTCTATGAGTACGATGTGGATTATGATGTGGTTGCAGAAAATAGCCCGCTTGATGTTCTTGGAAAAGGAGTTCTTTCCGGCTGGCGACGCCTGACCATCGGACATATCGTGCCGGAAACTTGGACGGTGCCCGTTCGAATTGAGCATTTCATTGAGTCGCAGGAAGAGCCATATTTACCGGAAGGTGAAATCACGGTGTTTTGGGAAGCTTTCTCCGAAGGTGAATCGCGAAGATTCAATCGGTCACTGATTGGTAACGGAGGCAATCGCATTGAACATGAGTGTCATGTTTCCGCGGGCGGAATTTTTAGCGTCATTAGCGCTGACCCGTTTATTTCGAGTTTATTCATAGGTACTACTGCGACAAATCGTTTTGGCGGTGAAGAGTTCCACCCAACTCGGGGGAAAGTCAGTCTGGGTGTTACAAAGGAAAAGCTCTCCGGTTTGGGGGAAGTCTTGAAGTTGTTCAATGAAGAGCAAACATGGGAGAAAACCTATTCGTCGGGGCCTGAATTTTATGTGGTTGATGACACGTTAACCGGTCTGCGTGTGGATTCGCTTCGTTCAATTAATGGTGTCCGCTACCCGAGTGCTGGACGAATGACATTTGGCTACTACGATGCTTCTTTCTCATTGCGTTCGGTCGAACCGCTGCCTGACGATTTTAATGGTTGGTTTACCGATTGGCCAAATGGCAGTGTCGTCGTCAACGCGATTGATGGCTCGGTCACGCGGATTCCCTATACCGAGGTCGAAAGTGCCAAGATTCGAGATTTCTTCGCGGGTGATAGTCCAGCGGCCGCCATTGAATCTTCTCGGCAACGATCGTTGCTGATTTTTCTGAACCTCGCACTTGTCGTTGGAATCATTGCCATTGTGATTTTTCGCAAGAAATTCTTTCATGCCGGTGCGTAGTTCGTTTCACTATCAATCCAACGGACGAGGCTTGTGAACCGTGAGACTCATCTTGGCAGCCTTGTCGCTCGCGTTGTTTTCGCTCATTGGTGCTGATGTATGTTTAGCTCAAGTGCTGTCGGAGGGGTATTGTGGACGTGATGCCGCCAGAGCCTGCGTGCGAGATCTCGGACTTGCCTGGCGTAGTACGCCCTCGGCGGATCAATTGGAATCCAGTCCATACGCATCGTTTGGCGAACTGACCGAGGCGTTCGAGTCGCTCGGCTTGCACGTTCTTACGGTCTCGATTGATAGGACGAACATTGCGGCAATCAGAACTCTTCTTCAGGCGAATGCCGGGCAAACATCAGGAATTGCATGGCTGTCGGCCGACGACTCTGAAGAACATCCAAACGAGAGTGTCCCCGGCCACTTTGTTGTCGCTGCGTCAATTACCGACGATGAAAAGGTGACTTATTACGACGCGCAAACCAACATCGTCAGGCAGATTTTAATCGAAGGCGACGATTATCTGCCGCTGCTAATCGTATCAAAACAGCCATTAGAGCGAGCTACCACGTATGCTGCGATGACTCATCTAGCCCGCACGGCGATGTCCAGCCCTTGTGCAACGGCGAGTCTGTTGATTATCGCCCTGTTGTTGTTGGTTGGACCCGCACCTGGAGATCGCAAGGTTAGCCTGCCAATAATGGGTGCGACATCGCTCGTTTTGCTTTTGGCTGTGACTGGCTTCCTCTTTCTACCCACCTTAGAAAACATGGGTGGCTCAAATCCTAGAAAAGACGATACTGGATTGGCATTCTCGTCGGAGGTCTACAATGCGGGTGAAATGTTTGTCGACAGCGGCGACGCGGTCGACGTAACGTTGGTCAACGACACCGATAAACATGTGGCGATTGAAAAAATTATGGGCAGTTGTGGCTGTATGGGTATTGAGCCAGATCACGCCACTCTGAATCCAGGCGAGTCTGTCGTTTGTTCCGTTAGTTTCTCCACGATCAGATCCGGCAAAAACGACTATGTGGTGACTGCAGTCAACGGTGACGAAGCGATTCGTTGCTCGATTACCTTCGATGGCATCGATGGCGTTGCTCTGTTGCCACGCCGGAAAGTTGCCGGTCAACTGAATCCGAGTAGCGATGGTTCGCTGATCCATGTGTTAAAGATCACTAATTATCGCGGGGCGCCACTAAACGATGTCGTTCTCGTCGAACGCTCGCGAGACAGGAAGTTAAATTTCGAACTGTTACCCGACGCGATATTTGCAAAAGACCGCACGCTATCGATTCGCGTTCAGATCACGGAAGGTTTCGGCTTTCGTGGGCTGCATTTTGAAACGTTGCAGGTCAAGGCAGGGACGGGAGAACAGGCGGTTTCCTGTTTGGTTGAGATTGGAGTCGAAGTCACAGGAAGTCCGAATGCAAATGGTGGCTAACCAATGTGGTACGCACTGCGATATGGGTTGGTGTTGTTGCTGGCCGCAACCGCCGTGGCAAAGTTGTTGATGACCGAGCAGCTGATTCGCGGCAACGGAGTTCTTGCTTCGATTCCAATGTTATCACTTGCGGTCGGCGGAGAGTTCTTTGCTTCACTGTGTTTGGCACTCGCTCGACCGTTTCATGCTTTTCTGGTTGCCTGTGGTACGTTCGTTCCCTTAACAGCGTTCGCATTCTGGGCGTGGTCTGGCGAACATGACTGCAACTGCTTCGGTACACTAACGCCCAGCGGCGTTCCATTGGTAATTGACCTCTCGTGTCTTGTGGCGATTGCGGTAGCCTACCCATCGGCACGGCGTGAAGATGCTCGGTTTCTACGTTCGAATAAATACTCAATCAGAATCATTGCTACCGTCTCAATAGCGGCGATCATGGCCTCGGGGGTGACATGGCGGATCGCACACAACTCGATCGTTAGCAGTACCGTTCCGACTTGGTTTGGTGAAAACCTGTTGGGTCAGCCCTTTCCGATGTTGCCCGACGAAGCCGCACGTTCGCTATTGAATGCATCGGATCATATTGCCATCCTGTTCGTGCGGCCCGACTGTGGTCACTGCCAAGTTATCGTAGACCGTTTAAGTGAATCGAAAAGCCGGATTCGTCTCGATGATCCGTTGATATGCGTTTCGATAGCCAAGGGCGCTTGGACTTTTGATGTGGAGCTTTCGTCACGCGGTTACGACGATTTGCAACGAAATGTCGTAGTCGACTGGATTGATGCCGACGAGCCTTTCGTTGAAACGCCGACACTCATTCTGGAGTCCGCCGGTGTGGTCACAACAGTAATTTCCGGTGACGCGGTCATCGACGCCATATTTGGACCTCAGTCATAGAGTGAACATCCTTGGCGATCCTGTCGGTAGCGGCGAAAGCGACAAAAAACTGTCGATATTGTTTCCTTGTTTGAACGAAGCAGAAACACTTGCGACCTGCATTGACGATGCGTTTGACGTCATTTTCCAAAACGGCATTTCAGGAGAGGTGGTCGTCGCGGACAACGGCAGTACGGATGGTTCGCAAATCTTAGCGATTGCTCATGGCGCCCGTGTGACCCAGATTGGCCCACGAGGCTATGGAAATGCGATTCGTGGTGGCGTCCGTGCTTGCGCAGGTCGGTACGTCGTGATCGCGGACTCTGACGCGAGCTACGACCTTTGTGACGCCCAGATCATTCTTCGAAGGTTGGAGGACGGCTATGACCTAGTTCTGGGAAACCGTTTTCAAGGCGGCATTGCGGTTGGCGCGATGCCGTGGTCACACCAGTACATTGGCAACCCGATACTCTCGGGAATAGGACGACTGATTTTTCGAAGCCCGGTAGGCGATTTTCACTGCGGGCTGCGAGGTTTCAGTCGTGCAGCATTCGAGACGATGGAACTGACGTCGACCGGGATGGAGTTTGCGACTGAGATGGTGATCAAAGCAAGCGCGCAAAGATTGCGAGTCTGTGAAGTGCCAACGAAATTGCGACCAGATGGCCGCAGTCGATCGCCGCATTTGCGAAGTTATCGAGACGGCTTACGCCATCTGCGTTTGATGTTGATGTCGGCTCGCAAATTTTCTCGATTCCCAACTGATCTGCAACCAAAAAACTGAGCCGCTGAAAGTGAGAAAATCGAAGTAAAATCTGGCCGTCGTTCACAGCAGAAGACGGATATGAAGGAGTCGAAATACACGGACCAGCAGATCGCATTCGCGCTCAAGCAAGCCGAGACGGCGACGCCCATCGAAGAGCTTTGCCGCAAGCTTGGTATCAACCAGCAGACCTTTTACCGATGGAAGAAAAAGTTCGCAGGACTTGGCACCGAAGAGCTTCGACGCCTGAGGCAACTTGAAGAGGAGAACAAGCGTTTGAAGTTGTTTGTCGCGGACCTGAGCTTGGACAAACAGATTCTGCAGGATGTCCTGTCAAAAAAGCTCTGAGGCCTGCCCGCCTTCGTGAATGCGTCGAGGGAGCGAAGTCTTGCTATCGGGTCAGTGAGCGTCGAGCTTGCGGTTTGGTTGGCTTGGCTCGCTCGAGTCATCGATATCAGTCCACGAAGGATGAGCAGGCGGCACTACGAATGCGTTTGAAAGAACTCGCCGCAACCAGAGTCCACTACGGCTATCGGCGATTGAATGTCTTGCTTCGCCGAGAAGGTTGGGAAGTCAACGCCAAGCGAATCTGTCGGCTTTACCGCGAAGCGACGCGTCAGCTGTCGAACCCGTGTCGATCGCCCAAATGTGAATTACATTAATGACTGCTGGGCGATGGATTTCATGTCCGGCGAGTTGTTCGATGGTCGCCAGATTCGGCTTTTGACGATAGTCGATCACTTTACTCGTGAGAGTCTTGCGATCGAGGTCGGTCAGCGGATGCGAGGACGTGAAGTCGTGACTGCTTTGGCGTTTAGCTCGCGATCGATCCCTCTCAAAATCGATTCGGGTTCGACCACGGTCCCGAGTTGACATCAAAAGTTTTGGATCCGTGGGCGTATGCCAACGGTGTAACGCTTGACTTCAGTAAGCCCGGAAGACCATCCCTTTCAAGCTAGCATTTTTGCTGTGCAAGGAGCTTTTCCGTACTGACATGTTGATAGCTGCCGGTTCGTTTCGCTTTCGGTTTCTTGGCGCCGCGTGGTGATTTTCGATAGCGGCGAAGTTGGACCTGCAGTGCCATGCGTTTTAGTTCCTCCGCCATCTCAGGGGGCTTTAGGTTTCCGTATCGCTTACGCCAGTCGGTAAGTGGAATAGCAATTGTCATCCCTTGATCGGTCGATGAAACCTCCTCGGCCATGTGGTACGTGCTCATCGAGTCCGCTGTCTCTTTCCCATGCACAACTTCGACGCTGGCAAGCACGAGCGTCAGCACGTTGAAGCTGATCAATGCCAACGCATAGGCTACGATCGCTGCGGGCGGATATGACAACGTGTTGATCTCGCCATTGAGACTGAGAGTTAACTCGCCAAACACACCTTCGATGCTCCATCGCGATCGATAGCTATCGGCAACGGCCATCGCCGATACATCGGCCGGAAGATTGGTTAACAATTCAATCGTGCTGTCGCCGTCACTGGTCGGTTCATTCAGTTCGATAACAACTTCGCGAAGAGGCAATTTGCTTCCGTGGGAGTCTTCATGAATCACCGACTGCTCATAGACGGTACCGGTCGATGTGCGTCCGACTTTGATGCGTTTGCCGACTTCGGTGTATGAGAAACTCGCGTGCCTGCGAATCACAAACCAACTCTTTGCCAATGCGATTTCCTGAAGAAATACGCTTGTGCAGAAGTTGCGATCGGCATACCAGACGATGTCCGGTTGGAGGTCATCGATCAACTGATGCAGGATCAGTCGCTCCTGCGTGTGACCACATTCGTCGGGGTACATATCTTCGATCAACTGACGCTGCGGATCGAGTACGA
>JBGSLZ010000067.1:0-17258 GCA_041740415.1 Rubripirellula sp. | reverse complement strand
GTGGCGGTGGTGATCGTGGCGGCCCCGGCGGCGGTCGTCCCCGTGGTGAAGACCGTGGCGGTCGCCCGCAACGCCCGGGTGCACAAGAGTAGTCGTCGCTTCGCCAACGTCATTCGGTCGTGACGAAGCGCTCCGTCGCGTCGATAGGGGCAATCCTCTCATGGAGGTTTGCCCCGTTTTCGTTGAAACAGGTTAAGTTGATTGAGGGAGCGCCAATTTCTTTTCTGTTTCGAGTTTGCGGATAGACCATGAACCCGTCGCTCGGCAATCGCTCCAGTATTCTCCATCCGATTGCGTTGACGGTAGCTCTGGTTGGATTGCTGGTTTTTGCGTTCTGTCTCGTCCTTTACGCGCCAGCGCAGAATCCGTGCGAGGGTTCCTTCTATGGCCACATCGGCCACCCACCAACGGCATGGATTCAGAACCTTGCCCAAACGAACAGCGATCATGCATGGACTGAGTCGCTGAAGATCAATTTTGATACGGGCAAGTGCGAACGACCCTTCGCCGGCCCGTCCACGACTGCGTTCTTAGGCGTGGACAAAACCGGACATCAAATGGAATGTCTCGTCCTCGCCGCACGGCCCGAATCAGCGGCGGTGACCCAAACGTATCGCTGGGAATTGCGAGACGCCGACAGTTGGCGACTGTTGCGATCCCACGAATTCTCCGCGCCGGTGCCGTCCAGTTTTCATTTCACTCGAGATCACGCGTCGATCCGACTGTTTGGCGGCTATCTGATATTCATCGACTTCGATGGCGAGCATCCTGGCCGCACAATCAAGTTTCCGTTTGAACGCGGCGATCAGTTCGGCGTGGTCGACGGAACCCGCACCTTCTATCGAGCAACAATCATCCAACCGCCTGCGAAACGCGTCAAGCTTTCGATCGGGCCGACGATTTTCAAACATGAACTGTTTGTTATCAACGACCATAACGATCTTGTCCGAACGGCCACTTGGTATTCCGGGCCACTGCCCGACTACAACTTCCAAATCGATGGCCGTGAAATCGTCACGTTGACCCCCGACGCAAAGCACATCGAGGTTCATTCAGCATCCAGCGGTGAACTGATTTCGAGTCAACCCGTCCCCGAAGGATTCGATCCGCTCGTCGACAAGTTCTCGATAAACGACCGATTGATACTCGTTGATTCCAGGTCGACGATTTACGACACCTCGCGGCAGGAGTGGTTCTACAAACCGGACGAGGAAATCAACATCGCATTGACTCGGCGCAACGTTGCCGAACGTCTCGAAGACGGCTTAGTGCTCTGGCGATCCGGCGAACGAAATTTCACCGTGATCGATCAGAACTCGAAGTCGGTCCTGTGCGACTTCGAAACGGCATCGGGAAGCAATTGGGTAGCCCAATTCATCGACTCGTCACGCCTTGCAATCGCTTCCCGAACTTTCGGCGGCTGTGTGAATGTTTACGACGTACGCACTGGTGACTTGCTCAAGTCGCATCGCCCGTTTTTGTGGATCGCTTGGTGCTTACCAATCGTCTTGATCGGCTATGCCGCGTGGTCCGTTTGCTTCATCGTTCATCGTGCGCGAGGCAACGGTTGGGCTTGGTTGGACGTCGCCATCTTGTTGGGCATACCGCTGACCATTTTGACGTTGCGATTGCTATTGCGAGGATCACCGGGAGACATCGCCCGGTTGCCCTACAGTTACGCGCAAGGTTCGTCGGCGGCCGGTATCGCACTCACAACCGTATGGCTGGTCTGGGGCCGGACGAGTTGGACGCTGCGGGTATTGCCAGTCGGCATCACGATCGCCTTCGTGCTATTGATGATCGTGCTTTGCCTCGGCAGGCAGCCTGAATTGGTCTGGCAGGGGATCGCATCGGTAACGGTGCCATGTTTCGCGGCGATAACAGCACTGGCTGTATCGCGTTGGGCAGGACTTCAGTTGTGGCGAATCGAGCCAGTCATTATCGATGACATTGGGAACGAGTCTGACTTGATCGCCAAGCAACACCAGTGGTCGATCCGCAATCTGTTTTTGATCACCGCCGTCACCGCGTTGATGTTGGCAGTGGCACGACCGGTGTTTCCTGAAGTCGGCGAGCTGCTGCGAATCGGATACCTGCAATGGCATCTGCTGACGACAGTGATCCTATTAGTGATGATCCCACCGCTTGCCTTGACATCGCACGGCAGGATTCATGCAGCGGCAATGATGTGCATCGCAGCCACTTATCTCACGCTAGTCGCGGAGGCAACGATCGGCTTCATTGACGATTCATTGTTGGAACCGTGGCTACCGATGGATGTTGTCACGCGAGTACAGATGGCATTCGTCGTAGCGATGTACACAGGCCTGATGCCCTACCGTAGGCGCCGCTGGCGAATCGGCCAACGCAGTGGTCGAATTGGGGGATCGCAAATCATCACGCGCCTTCTTTTGCTGCTTACAACAAGATCGCGTAATCGCCAAAACGGATTCAGTTCGTCTGTATCTTATTGAGGCGTTCTACAATCGAGTGGCCGAGATACGGACGAGTGTCTCCATTGCCCCTCGCGACTTCGCGGGTTTGCCCACTTCGCGTTTCTCGGATCAGAGTTTGAAACGGGTCGCCGTTAAAGCACACTTCGTTAAAAAACGCCCACACCGAGGAGTCTGTGCTGATGAACATCGGTGCAAGTTTTCCCGCAGTCGTGGTGTAGCTAAACCCGCCTAAGACTTCGCTTCGACCACCGCCATGGGTGTCGAGCAATGTGCCGCCGCGTTCGGTCTTATATCCAAGTATCCATACGTCGCCGCCATCGTTGCTAAGGTGTGTGCCTTGATTCTCGATGTTGAGTTGCCTGGCCCAAAGTTTCTGCTGATCGATTTGCAAGTCGTGGGTGACAACATCTTCAAAAAACCATTCACCGCCCAATGCCTTGTCAGTGGTTGTGAAACTGCAGTCCGAAACGCTGCGGACGACAAGCGACCGTTTTGTATCCACTTCCAGCCCACCGCCGATATAAGAAAAATGTTCGAGAAATACGACCGGCGACTGGCCATCGGCGAAGCGGAAGTCGGGACGCAACCCAGCCCCATAATTGATTTGCCCACCGAGTCCAACGAGACTGCTAACGCTTCCGCGAATCGTTACCGTCTTCCGCAGGTTATAGCTGCCGGGCATAAAGATCGTTGACGCACCTGAGTCGATTGCTTTCTGAATCGCCTCGGCAGAATCTGCCTGGCCGGTCGGGTCGGCGCCGAAGTCATTGACATTTGCCCACGTTGTTGGATCGTCGCGAGACGATTCGGGCGTCTCCTTCACCGGCAATCGCAGCGACGTTGGCGATGAAGGAAACAGACTAGTCGCGGGATGCGAAAAGTACTCGGCAATATCCGGTCCCTCGCTGCCATCCTTATCAGCACCACGAATCCGATATGCCGCCGCGCTGTCGGGCGTGTGCGAGACATCACCCAGTGCACGCGAGTAACCGATCGTTTTGATCTTTCGAAGGAAGATCCTCCCGCCGTTGTAGTTCACAATAGCAGGTACGTTCGCGGCGTCACCGCGGCCGGTGAGCCTCGCGTCGAGCAGACACAAGGTACCGTACGTGAAAATCGCAGGCACAGTGTTGTCGCTGGTAAATCCCCGAATGGATGTCGTCTGACCGTCGTTGACCAAACCAACTTCCGTTTGTTCGCGCAGACGGATGTGCTCGAAGACCTGACCGTTTACCGCGTTGGCAGTCGAGATACCGCGCCGGAAACCGACGACCTCGCAATTGCGGACCAACAACGGTCCATTCATGTCGCGGTGCGCGAGATCGAGTCCCGTGTGGCCGCTGCCCGCATTCGCCTTGAAGAGGCAGTTGCGAACCGCGCCAGAGTTGTTTGAATAGAACTGCAATGCTATCGCGCCGGGATTGCCTTCACCAACATCGAACGTCAGGTTTTCGACGTAGTTGTGAAACCAATCCGCTGATCCGAAACCGCCACAAGACATCATCGCTTCAGGTCTCATCGGGTCCGTGAATGTTGCGTCCTTGAGCCGGATAACTGTCGTCTCGTGCGATTGGCCAGACACAAAAGTGAATCCCCAGTTGTCGCGACCCTCAAACTGTTTTGGCCAGGTCAGCGCCAAACTAACTAGATAAGTACCACTTGGGAAATACAACAGACGATGCCTGCCACAGTTTTCGTTGATTGCCCGTTGCAGCGACTCGCTGTCATCAGTGACACCATCCCCTTTCGCGTTGTACGGAGATCGAGTGACATCGACTACGTTGGGATCGTCCGGAAAAACAACGTCTAACCCACTCGCTGCTCGTCGTGGGATGGTGACAAAGAATGCGACCGCGAGTATCACAATGCGTACGTTCTTCATGTGTTTTGATCGAGGATAGAGCAACGGTCTTTCTGTAAATCCGTCCAGTCGGTTTCGGTTTGTCTCGCGTTGCATGGGGTGATGTTCCAGTGTTGCTAGGTAATTGGGCAGACCAAGATTGGTTCGCTCTGAATGTCCGAACGCAGCAATTGCATAGGTGACTTTCATTGGATGTCATCAATGTTTGACCAAGCCTTAGCCGTTCTTGCTATTTGTGTTGAAGGATATGTTGGTGATGATTTCTTGAGCCAAGGTCTTAAAACTGTCTGGCTGACCATTGCCTGACCACTGGGCCAGCATTCGATGCACGATTCTAAGCACTCACAGCCCCAACCACCACGATCCGATCGCCATCCAAACTGGTATCAGTACGATGCCCGCGAGCCCCGTCGACAGCACCACTCGTAGGGCGGTTTCGGTATCCCGTTCGTAGAGCCGAACCATCACGATCGGGAATACCGCCGTCGGCATCGCCGCTTGCAGCATCATGACTTGCTTGAGTTCCAAAGTCGACGCGAATGCAGCGGTTGCAAGTAGCATCAAAATGGGAATCAGGAGTTGTCGAATCCCGATCGCCGCCGCGATCATCCGTCCCGAACCGGCCCAACTCGATCCGCGCAGAAAATCGACAATGATGGCGCCGCTCAGTAGCAGTCCCATCGGAATCGCACACTCACCCAACTTTCCAACGGCCGTCAAGATCGGCGTTGGTACGAACGAAGCCCCGCCAAACTGACGAAGCACCATCGCCAGGATTACCGCCAGAACCGGCGGCCCTAGTAACGCTCGTTTCCAATTGCTGCCGGCGGACCCTTTGATGATCGCCAGCCCGATGCTCCATAACGCCAAATCGACACCCACGTTGTGCAGGATCAAATCGATCACCGCGTCTGGGTAAAGTTTTTCTGCCAGCGGCAGCGGGATGTAGCCGTAATTGCAGATTCCGACGCAAAGGGCAAACGCCCGCTGCTTGGCATCCGTTTCAAGACCGATGAACCGACCCAGCTTCCGCGCGAACACGAACGACAGGAGGAACCCGATCGCGGTCAACGAAAAACCGAACAAGGGCGGCGCCCAGGCCGCCGGCGCGGACGCGAAGTGCTCACTTTCCAGAATTCGATGGACAAAGTAGGCCGGTAGCAAAATGTTGGCCGTCAAATTCGCCAATGACCGATCCGCCTCCGGCGTCAACCACCGACGCCGCCTGCAAAAGGCCCCGATCCCCATCACCAGAAACACCGCAAAGACGCTGGCGATGATCGGCCAGAGGTCATTCATGGAATTCTTTTGCAATTTTTAGTGGTTCAGAGTCGCCCAGTTAGCCTTTGACTATCCCGGCTCAGACAATAAAATGGAAGGACGGTGGCAGCTTTTGCGACCCACCAAGTCCCTTCCCCGACCAACGGTTCTGGAGGTGATCGGCCGATGTAACATTCCGGTCGGTTGACCTTTCCGCTTTCGCCGGTCTTGAGTCAGGGTTCGTTGTAGACCCCTTTTGCGAAAGAGAACCATGATTGTGAATCGATTGATCGAAGTCCTCGCCGACCCCGTGTTGTTTGCTTTCGGAGCCCCCGGACCGCTCGAGTTGGCGATCATCGCCGGGATCATTTTGTTGTTGTTTGGATCGTCAAAGCTGCCGACGCTGATGCGGAATCTAGGTCGCAGCACCAACGAGTTCAAGCGCGGCATGAGCGAGTCGCGAGACGACGACGATTCGCCTAAGAACGATGATCGGGCCTGAGCATGTTTGGACTCGGACCATTGGAAATGGTGGTCATCGGCGTGATCGCGGTTGTCTTGTTCGGCGGCAACCTCCCTGAGGTGGCTCGCAAACTGGGCGGCAGCTATCGCGAATTTCGCCGAGGCCTGAACGAAGTCCAGCAACAGTTCCGGATGGTCCAAAATGAGACCAAGAAGAGTCTCTCGCTCGACGACAGCAAGTCCAACAAGACATCGCGGTCCGAGGATGAGGAAAAAGACGAATCGTCCGGTCCAAAAGCACCCAAGTTCACGCCACCCACCTGAGATGACGAATCATTCGTATCTCATTGCTGACAACAGGAAGGCGGGCTCGTCGCATCACAAGTGCGACGGAGTCCGCCGACCTTGCCCATTAAATATCTGTGGTAGGCAACCTTAGATCAACGCCTTTCTATGGTCACGAATCAATTATCTACGCCACGATATCTCGAATCACGCTCGCCTTTTCGACACCGGTCAACTTGAAATCAAGTCCCTGATGTTTGTACGTAAATCGCTCGTGCTCGATACCGCAAAGGTACAATAACGTGGCTTGTAGATCACGCACATGAACCGGGTTCTCGGCAGCGTGATAGGCAAATTCGTCGCTGCTGCCGTAGACAAATCCTGGTTTCACACCGCCGCCTGCCAGCCAAATCGTGAACGCGCGGGGATGATGGTCGCGACCGTGTGCTTTGGGGTTTTTGATGTCGCCCTGGACAAATGGCGTGCGACCAAACTCGCCGCCCCAGATGACCAGCGTGTCTTCCAACATTCCACGTGCCTTCAAGTCTCTGACCAATGCCGCGCTGGGCTGGTCGGTGTCGTGACACTGAATCGGCAACTGAGTCGGTAAGTTTCCGTGTTGATCCCAGCCGGCGTGCATCAGTTGAATGAACCGCACGCCGCGCTCGGCCAAACGACGCGCCATCAAGCAGTTGTACGCATAGCTGCCTTTACGATTCACGTCCGGCCCATACATCTCGAGCACACTTTGGGGTTCGCTGCTTAAGTCTGCCAGCTCCGGCACACTGGCTTGCATTTTGAACGCCATCTCGTACTGGGCAATCCGCGTAGTAATTTCCGGATCACCGACGCGATCGTGAGCCTGATGATTCATGTCGGCCAAACCGTCAAGCATCGTTCGCCGCAGCTCGCGATCCATCCCATTAGGATTGCTGAGGTACAGCACCGGATCGCCCGCGCCACGAAACGGCACGCCCTGAAACTTGCCCGGCAGAAAACCCGATCCCCAGTAGTAGTCATAAAGGAATTGGCCGCAGCTCGCTTCTTGGTCGCGAGAAGTCATGACAACGAACGACGGCAAGTCTTCGGCCATCGAACCAAGCCCGTAGGTAAGCCATGCGCCGATACTCGGACGACCCGGCAAGTTGTGTCCGGTCATCATGTGAGCCACGGCGGGCGCGTGATTGATTTGCTCGCCATGCACCGAACGCACAAAACAGAGGTCGTCGACAATGCCGGCTGTATGCGGCAACAGATCGCTAACCCACATCCCACACTGGCCGCGCTGACTGCCGCCGAAGGCAGCGGGCAAGCAGGGCTTGGATGCTTGATTCGCCGTCATCGTTGTCAGACGCAACCACTTGCAATGATCCTTCCGCAGTATCCAAACGCAAGTCGGCTTCACGATGAGCGTGATCAAAGCCATGACAGAAATAGCAGTTCTCCGACAGAATCGGGCGAATGTCTCGATTGAACGAAACATCATCGGCGAACGAAAGCCGACTGAAAACAACGCAACCAACCAAAAGGAAAATTCGTGTATTCATGTTTCGATTTTATTCGCTCCAGCTGTGGAGTCGAACCGGCAACTTCGAGAAAAGCTCTCCCTATTCCCAAGCTTTACTGATGCTGTGCCACGAAAATTTTAGAAAATGTTCAGCTTCTACCCGATTGGAAAGAGACGAACTCATGTGGCACATCCTTTTATCGATAAGCGTGCATCTGCGAATGAATCGGAGTCGCTACATCGGCGAGGACAAAACGCGGGAGATCCCGTTCAATGGAATGGCGAGTCGAATTCGGGCTTACCAAGCACGTGACGCTGTAGCCACGCTTGCTAAGCTCACGGACTAAACGACTCCCGACAAATCCATTCGCCCCAGTTACAAGTGCTCGTCTCGTGCATAGAAACGCTTCGAAGTGTGCCCTCCCCAACGACCGTCTACCGATCATGTCAAAACAAAACCGTGCGGGCCAAAGCCCGCACGGCTGATCAAAGCTGCTACTTAGAATGAGCGACCATGGCCGACCTTAGTCGGCCATGGAGTTGCGCGACACGCGGCTAACCTACGGCGATCGCGTCTTGGTTGATCGCTATTGCCAGTTGTGACAGTTTTTGGTCGGCGTTTTCTTCTTCGTTGATGTTCTGCTTCAGCAGCGCGAGAGCCTTCTTGTAGCCGAGTGCCTCGGCCCAGGTGCAGAGGGTGCCGTAGGTGGCGATCTCGTAATGCTCGACCTTTTGCGCACACGCAATGATAACCGCGTCCTTGACCGCTGGTTCGGCTTCCTCTTTGAGCATGCTTTCGGCTTCAGTGATCAAGCCCTTCATGGCCTCACAGGTCTTGGCACGTGCCGACTTCCCCGTTTCTTCAAAGGCTTGTTCGACTCGTTCGACCTGCTTCTCAGTTTCGGCGAGGTGATCTTCCAAGGCTGCGGTTAGCTTTTCACAGGTGGCATTCTTGACCATCTTGGGGAGCGCCTTGACGAGCTGTTTTTCGGCACTCAGTACGTCACGCAACTCGTCGTAAAAAGCGTCAGCGAGGGTTTTCATAGACATCGGTGGAACTCCAATCGAAATGTGGAAACAAGTGGGAAGTGAAACTTGATGCGGAAACGCTCGTAGCGATTTTCGTGCCAGATGCGTCAAAGTTGCGGTTGGAACGAATGCATGGATGGCACGTGGTTGAACGGATGTCCTCTCGTTCAAGGTTTCGTTGAGGGAAAACGCGAATCGTGGTTTCAGTAGCTCCGGAGTCGAAAAAGGGCCCCGTGGTCACGCGTGCCGCCAACGCTGGTTTGGTTTACGTCAACTCGGTTGAGAATGGCATCAGACGAGTACGCTGCGGTAAGGGATTGAGTTACCGAACAGGCGGTGGAAAGCAGATGGCATCGCACATTCGATCAGTTCCCATGATGTAAACAAGTTGAAGTGGAAGTCGTTAGCGGAGTAGATTCGCAACTCTGCAAACGGCTGTCCCTAAGCAGGCCCGGTAAGTGAGTCGCCTGAAGCCAGCTAATCGGCTCGCGATTCTTCGGGTATCATTTTGCAAAACGCTGGAGTCGAGGCTTCAGCCGATTCATGCGTTGGGCAATCGCCTGAAGGCTACTCTCCAGCCACTGCCGCCACAGAAACATCACGAGCACCGCCGATGGAGCCAAGTTCCGAATCGCAATCCACCGAATCCGATCAAGGAAACGTCATCGTTGGCTTGGGAGTTTCGCCTGATGAGTGGATTGATGCTCGCGAGATTCTCAAGAGCTTGCGCGACCAGCGACGATTCGCCACGGTGGTAGCTTGGTCGCGAACGACGGAGCGGATAGAACTGGCCGAACAGCTAGCCGACTGCGGAGTCATTTGGCTGCAGCCGGGTCAGCGGAAAAAGCCGGTTCCCGGCAGCGTGTACGCTTGCATCGACACAAACGCTCTGGAACTCCAAAACGAACGGCTCATTGTCGTGACGCTCGACGCCGACCAGCAGGCTGCGCCGATCGATCACTTCTTCGAGTCGCTAGCCAAGGCAAAGAAAGAACTGGCCGTTGGCGTTGTTTTGGGGGGTGCAGGCAGCGATGGATCCATCGGTCTGCGGGCGATCAGCGATGCGGGCGGCATGACGATTGCTCTAGCGAGCGAGAACGCGCGCCAGCCTTCGATGCCGCAGGCTGCGGTTTCCATGGGGATCGTTGACCATGTGCTCATGGCTGACCAAATCGCGGCGGAACTATTGAACCATGCCGACCACATGCAAGACAGCAACAACGGCGATCAAGGTAGCGACTTGAATCGGCAGATTCTGCTGGCGATCCCGCAGATCGCTGCGTTGATCGAGAAACACACCGACAACGATTTCAAACACTACAAAACGACCACTTTAGCGAGGCGGATACGTCGGCGAATTCACGTCTTGAAGCTGCCATCCGTCGACGCCTATTTGCAGATGCTGGCAGCGTCACGCGACGAAGCGATTCAACTGTTCCGCGATCTGCTGATCGGCGTGACGGCATTCTTTCGCGATCCGGATGCTTTTGATTCTTTGTCCAGGAACATCGTCGATAAGTTGGTTGACCAACACTCCGGCGACGAACCGATCCGGGTTTGGGTCGCAGGCTGCTCGACGGGTCAGGAAGCTTACTCAGTTGCCATCGCGTTTAACGAAGCATTCATCCGAGCCAACAAGCCGGAACGGTTTCAAATCTTCGCGACCGACATCGACGAGCGTGCGCTCGCGGTCGCAAGAACCGGTGGCTACCCGATCGGACTTGCCGATGAGATTTCCCCGGAACGGTTGAAACGCCATTTTGTAAAACGTGGCAATCGGTTCTTCGTCAGCAAAGCGATCCGCGATGCGATCGTGTTCACGCCGCACAATTTGATCAGCGACCCGCCGTTCACGAAAGTTGATTTGGTTTCGTGCCGCAACCTGTTGATCTATCTGGGCAGTCATCTCCAGAAGAAATTGATTCCGTTGTTTCATTACGCGCTCAAGCCGACGGGTTATTTGTTCCTTGGGCCGGCGGAAACGCTGTCGGTCAACCGCGAGTTATTTCGCAACGTCGATGTCAAGCATCGGCTTTATCAACGGCGAACTACGGCGCTGGATCGACCGGCTTCGTTGGATGTGCCTCTGGTGAATTTGAATCGTTATTCCGGTACCGAGGATGCTCCGGACAATGAAGTGGAACTGTTTCGTTACGCTCAGCAGATTGTGCTCGGTGAGTTCTCGCCGCAGTGGTGCGTTGTCGATGACGACGGCAAGATACTGGCCTTGTCGTCTGATCCGTCACCGTTTTTGAAGATGGCTTCGGGCGCGTTCAAGAACAGCATCATCCACATGGCCCACGAGAATCTGCGGATCGGGTTGCGCGCCGCATTTGCCGAAGCGAAAGAACACCGACGCCGAGCACTGGCCGAAGATATGTCGGTTCCGGTCGATGGTGGTATCCAGCGAGTTCACATCACGGTTCAACCAATGCCCGAAATGGGACACGACAACGGGCTGCATTTGGTCGCGTTTCATCGTATCGGAACTCCGCTCAAGGTGGACGACCAAGGTGCCGTCTCGGAAACTCCGCCGGCCGGAAAGGTCGTCGACACAACGGCAAGTCGAGTGATCGAGCAGCTCGAACTAGAACTTTCCAAAACGCGAGTGGCGCTCGAGAAGACGGTTCAAGAAGTGGAGTCGTCCAATGAAGAACTGAAGTCGTCCAACGAAGAACTGCTTTCCATGAACGAGGAAATGCAGACGGCGAACGAGGAGTTGGAAACTTCCAAGGAAGAGCTGCAAGTCAGCAACGAAACGCTAATCCGCACCAACACTGACACTCAGAATCTGTTACGCAGCACGCAGATCGCCACGATCTTTTTGGACAACGATTTGAAGATTCGCGGCTTCACGCCCGCAGCCACACAAGTCTACGAATTGGTCGATTCAGATATCGGACGGGCTTTGGCAACATTCGTGTCCAAGGTTCAACCGATGCCAGAGCTCTCGGATCCAAAGTCGCTCGCCGACGACGATGTGATTGAGCAGACCATAGGATCACGTAGCGGGCGGACTTACATACGCCGCGTCATTCCTTATCGGGGGCACGCCGGCGATCAGGATGGGATTGTCGTCACGTTTAGTGATATCACCGAACTTGCACAAACCCATGAGTTGGTCACAACGATCGCGGAGAACTCGACCCAAGCTCTCATCATGATGAATGCCGACGGATACCTAACGTATTGCAATCAGGCGTGCTTAGACATGATGGGTTTCGACGCGGACGAGATTCGTGCCAAGCCGTTGCATGACATCATTCACCATCACTATCCCGATGGTCGTCCGTATCCGATGGCAGAGTGTCCGATCGACCGCGCCTTGCCGGAAGACTTCAGCGTTCGTGCGCACGAAGATTTATTCTTTCGCAAGGACGGCAGTTCATTTCCAGTGCTATGTGCGGCAAGTCCAATCTTTGCCAACGGCGTGCCGGTCTCCACCGTCATCGAAGTTCGTGACATCACAGAACAGAAAGCGAACGAACAAGAGTTACTTGATCGCGAAGCACACCTGCGGCGGGTCATCAACGGCACGCAGAGTTTTCTCGGCGTGCTTGATGTCGAAGGTCGGATCATCGAAGTCAACGCACCGGCACTCGCGATCGCCGGCGTTGAGCGTGAGCAGGTGGTGGGACAAAAGTTTTGGGAGACACCGTGGTGGAGTTTCGACGCCGAGTTGATGGCCACAATCCGAGAGGGAATTCTGGAAGTCGGGGCTGGCAATGCAATGCGTCGCGATCTTCAATATCACGCGGCGGGCAACGAGCAACGGATGGTCGACTTCAGTTTGAACCCGGTGTTGGATGATAACGGAAATGTCGCGTACATGGTCGTTTCAGGTGTCGATATTACCGACCGGTACGAAGCCGAACGTCAGATGCTCGAAACTCGCGATCAGCTCAACGCGGCACTCAGTCGACTTGATATCGCGATGAGGGCCGGGAATGCTGCGCCGTGGCGCTGGAACCCCGATGTCCAGGAATTGGTGGCTGACCCGATACTCAATCGACTGTTCGGTTTTGACGAAGACGCGGAGGTTGGAATGGCACAATACCTCGAGCGAATTGATGCCGATTATCGAGAAGTCGTGTCCAACGCGGTTCAAGAAGCGATTAACGAGGGTGCGTCATACAGTCAGGAGTACAAAGTCAATCTGCCATCCGGCGAAGTTCGTTGGTTGCAGGCACGCGGTCAAGGCGTGCTGGATGAAACTGGCAAGCCGTCTGACTTTTTTGGTTTCATCGTCGACGTCACCGATCGCCATCAGTTTCAAGAAACGCTCGAAGCCGCCCGCGCGGCCGCCGAAGCAGCCAATGCATCCAAGAGCACGTTCTTGGCGAATATGAGCCACGAAATTCGCACGCCGATGACGGCGATCCTTGGGTACATCGACCTGATTTCGGAAAGCGTCCACGACGACGAAACTCGCAAGCACATTCGCACCGTTCGCCGCAACGGCGACTTTCTGCTGGACATCATCAATGACATTCTCGACTTGTCGAAGATCGAAGCCGGCAAACTCGACATCAGCGCCGAAGTGTTTTCTCCGGACCGATTGGTCGAAGACGTTCACAGCATCATGGCCGTGCGGGCGAAGGAAAAGGGGCTTGAGTTTTCAGTTCAATACAAGGCGAAGCTTCCACCGTTACTGCTGTCCGATGTAAAACGGATTCGACAGGTTTTGATCAATCTGGTCGGCAATGCAATCAAGTTCACACCGCAAGGTAGCGTGAGGATGGTGATTGACTATACGGACAATGAGTTACATTTCGACGTTGTTGATACGGGTATTGGCATGACCGATCGACAAGTCAAAAATCTCTTTCAGCCGTTCTCCCAAGGCGACGGTAATGTCAATCGTGAGTTTGGCGGAACCGGTCTCGGACTGGCAATTAGCCTTCGACTAGCAGAAATGTTGGGCGGTGGGATCACCGTCGAAAGCGAGCTTGCGCGCGGTAGCAAGTTTTCGGTCAGGATCGCCGCTAAACAAGCCGAGGGTCAGACCGAACAGAATTCAGCACAGATTAAGCGGCAGGCAAATTCAAACGGGCCGGTCAAGCTGGATTGCGAAGTGCTAGTCGTGGACGATCGACGTGACATCCGATTCCTGAGCAAAACGCTTTTACAACAGGCGGGGGCGAGCGTAGACGAAGCGGAGGATGGAAACATCGCAATCGAGATGGTCGAAGCGAGGTTAAACCAAGGTGACGTCTACCACCTCATCATGCTCGATATGCAGATGCCGCATCGCGACGGCTACAGCACCGCGCGGTCACTGCGACAACTAGGCTACGCCGGACCCATCATCGCACTGACTGCTGATGCGATGCAGGGTGACATGAGCCGCTGCATCGACGCGGGATGCAATGATTATCTCAGCAAGCCGATCGACAAAAACGTGATGCTGCAAATGGTCCAACAGTACGTCAAGTTGGAGTCTAGCCTTTAGGCGATTCAGATTAGTTCTGCGTCTCGGCTAGAAGGTGGGATAGGCTTCCAGCGCTGGAAGCCTATCCCACTTATTTTCCGCTGATCCTAAAGCTTGGACTCCAACATATCGGCACGTTGATTGCTTACAGACGAGATTGTGAAGCGACTGTACCACAACGCAAAGAGAGAGACCAAACATGACAAGTGCCACGGAGCCGACAAGTTATCCCGATGTAAAGCTCACCGACCCGCGCGAGGCTTTCGCGAAGCCGCCTTTTAGTAAGCAAGAAGCAACTGCAAACCCCGGTTCTACGGACAAAATGAACCCGCAGCCGGACCATGGCGAAGAAACTTATCGCGGCTCCGGCAAACTGCATGGCCTCAACGCTCTGATTACCGGCGGGGACAGCGGCATCGGTCGGGCGGTCGCGTTGTGCTATGCCCGCGAAGGGGCGAACGTCGTCATCAATTACCTGTCCGAAGACAGCGATGCCGAAGCGACCAAGTTGCTCGTTGAGGAAGCAGGCGTGAAAGCCGTAGTGATCCGTGGCGACCTCCGGAAAGAGTCGTTTTGCGAAGAACTGATCGACGGGACGATTGACTCGCTGGGATCACTCGATGTGCTGGTCAACAACGCTGCGTATCAAGAAAGCGGAGAAACGATCGACGATTTTTCGACCGGGCTATTCGATCGGATCTTCAAGACCAACGTCTACGCCCCATTTTGGTTGTCGCGCGCCGCCATGGGTCGTTTGCCAGCCGGCGGCAGCATCATCAACACGGTCTCGATTCAGGGATACAACCCTTCTGCCGGCCTGCTGCCTTATGCAACGACAAAGTCCGCGTTGATCGGAATGACGAAGGCACTGGCTAAGTTGGCAATCGAGCATGGAATCCGCGTCAACGCGGTTGCACCGGGTCCGGTTTGGACGCCGTTTATCCCAAGCTCAATGCCGAAGGATAAATTTGAGAAATTCGGCGCCGACACGCTGTTCGAGCGTCCAGCGCAGCCCATTGAACTCGCACCGCTCTACGTCTGGCTGGCTAGCCCTGAGGCCAGCTACGTCACCGCCGAGGTATTCGGATGCACAGGCGGCCTGTCGCCGTTCTGACGATCAACGATTGTAAAACGAGGAAAGGACTTCTTCGATGATGATCATGTTGATCGTCGTTGCGACCGTTTCAGCGGCATTGATGATCGGTGCCGCCTGGGGTGTTTTTGGTTCGCTATCGACAAAATGGGAAGGCTTCCTCATAGCGCTTTCCGGCGGCGCGTTGATCGTGTCATTGGTCAATGAATTGATCGAACCTGCGATCGAACAATCCAACTTGCTGGTCGCATTGAGTGCGGTGTTGGTCGGAGCGATCACGTTCACGATCTGCGACTATTGGATCGACCAGATATGGGGAGCCGATGGAGGCGCGGGACTTCTCGCTGCTATCGTCATGGACGGCATTCCAGAAAATCTAGCACTTGGAGTTGCCTTGATCGGTGCGGGTGTTCCTGAAGTCGCGGCGTTGGCCGGTTCCATATTTCTATCCAATCTGCCCGAAGCTGCTGGCGGTGCAAAAGAGATGTCCAAAAAAGGCCGATCCAAATCGAGGGTCATAGCGATCTGGGCCGCTGCCGCGATTGCTATGGCCGCCGCTGCAATCGTTGGAAACTTAGCCATGGCTGCTGCCTCAGAACACTTGTTTGCCGCGACTCGATGTTTTGCCGCTGGCGCGGTGGTTGCATCTTTAGCAACCGAAGTATTCCCCAAAGCCTACAAAGATGATCATCACATGGCGGGAATCGCGACGGTGCTGGGAGTCGTCTTAGCATTCTTGCTGTGTCACCTTGGCGGATGAAATTTCACGCTGCGAAAATAAAAAACCGACCCGCAACGAAACAGTTCGTTGCGGGTCGTATCGTTCCCGACCGCTACCTCACATCGACGCTGATTCGACGGGGCTTCGAGTTTTCCGACTTAGGCAACCGAAGAGTCAGAACTCCGGCTTCCATTGTCGCCTCAATCTTTGACGTATCGATCGCTTCTCCAATTCTGAAGACACGCCGAAAATCACCGATGCCATACTGACGACTAAAAATGTCACGCTCGACCAATTCATCAGCGACCTTGCCTTCGATCGTCAGCGTTCGATTCGCGAAGGTAATTTCCAATTGTTCAACGGCGACTCCTGGAAGCTCTCCGTAAAGTACCAGCTCGTCTTCGCCTTCCCAAACATCAAACCGAGGCGTGAACACTCTGTTCGCGTTTCTGCGTCGATGAGCGTGTCCGTTCTGGTGACACAAAGCATCACCGGCAGCTTGCGATTCGGTGTTAACACATTCAGTCATTGTCGTATTCATAATCTTCCTCCGCAAAAGTGGTTTCGTTAAAGACTCGATAATGTTACTTCACGCTAACTTCGATTCGCCTCGGCTTGGCAGCTTCGCTTTTTTGCAGAAGTACCGTCAGCACTCCGTTTATGAAGTTGGCTGTCACCTTGCCGGCATCGACACGTCGGTGCAATTCGATGGATCGCTCGAACTCGCCGTAAAATCGCTCGCGGCTGTGCCAAGTCCCGCCTTCCAATTCAGGCGGCTGGCGCAAACCCCTAATCGTCAACACATAGTCGGTGACGGAGACATTGAGGTCGTCCAACGCAAGTCCCGGCAATTCAGCCTCAACGTACACATTGTCAGCATCCTCCGAAATGTTCAGCGCAGGAAACTGGGCCATCGTCGCGCGTTGATTGCTTGCGAGTGATCCACTTCTGAACAATTGATCCAGCTCATTGGTGAGCCGATTTATCTCGGCCCAAGGTGCGAAACGAGTCACTAAGGACCGAGCGGGCAATTACTGTCTGATTTGTGGTGTAGCAACGTAGTTCCATTTTGATAGGAAGTCGTCGTACTCGATTCGAAGTTGCTGTTTCATTTGTTCAGTGGCGTTTCGCTTGGTTTCGTAGACTCGCCGAA
>JBGSLZ010000066.1:0-2059 GCA_041740415.1 Rubripirellula sp. | reverse complement strand
GATATTGCCAAAGTCGGCCGCGTCGGGACGACCGTTCAATTCCGTGATGATGCGCCCAAGCGAGTTATCGAAGTCGCCGTTGACAGTCATGTCGACTCCGGAACCGAGTTCCAATTCGGCTCGCGGGTTGGTGATGACCGGACTGAACCGGAACAGGTTGCCGACTTCGGTGCTGACCCAGGTTTCGCCGGTGGTGTCGTTGTGCGAAATGTCAGAAAACGTGACCGGGTCCGCGCCGGTGTAACGCAAATCGATCTCGCCGGCGAAGCTGCCGGTCGCGGTCAGTATGCGGACTCGGCTGCTGTCGCCGACCACCAGCAATTGGCCGGTCGCGGCGATGATATCGATGCCGCCGAACGTGAATGACAGATTGCTGGCACTCGACGGGTTCGCCGAAAACATTTGCAGCACCGCGCCAGTAGTCGGATTGATCTCGTGGATCATCGCGTCGCGACTGAGCAGGTAAACGGTGCCTCGTGTCGGATGTTCGGCGACGCCCACTCGGTCAATGCCGACGCCTGCGATCATGACCGTCGCGAGGACTGCGCCGTTGGAGGGATCGAGCGCGTACAGCGTGGCGGGCGTGACGTCGGCGTGAATGAACAGCATCGATCCGGCGGGGACCGTGGTTCCGCCGACGTTCATCGGACGCGAGAGGATGTCGATGCCCGACACGTTCACCGAGCCACCGGGTTGGACGATCGGCGCGGCGGTTTCCAAGAAGTTTTCGCCGAATCGCCGAAACACTGGCTCGCCGCCGACGCGCTCGTTTCGCGAGTGCGTGACCACATCGCGCGACAGGGGATCGACCGCGATCCCGACGGTGCGAATCGTGTTGGTGTAGCCGATCTGCTCGAGTCGCACCGAACTTCGTGTGACGCCGTTGGTGAAATTCCCGACGGTCGTAAACGGCTGGCCGTTATCCAGCACAAGTTGTCCACCGTTGACCGCAAGACTTGCCAGCGACGGGAACGCGGCTCCTTCACCAACGAGCCGGAGGGAACCGAAGTTGGTTTGGATCGGTTGGTCTTCGCCTTGATCATCCAAGAACCGCAGCGTCGACGACGTGCCGACTTGCCATGTGCCCGCGTGGAGCGTTTGCGAAGTCGCATCGAACTGCTTCACGTTGCGACTCGGAAACGTCAACGTCCCCTCGTCGACTCGAACCAAACCAGGATTACTAAAGAACGGGTTCGCGCCGCCGCTGATCGTGATTGCGGAGGTGCTGCCACCCGCTTTCACGAATGACCCGAAGTTGTTGAAGACCGCATACAAACCATCGAATTGTTGCAAGTCGATGCTCGCGTCGCCTTGCAAAAACCAATCGCCGTTGTTGATCGTGTTGGAACCGTTTCGTAGGTCAACGTCGGTACCGCTTGATTGAATGATCGTGCCGTTGTTGACCAACGTCGTTCTGGCATTGATCAATCCGTCGGAACTGTTGAGCGTGATGAACCCATTGTTGGTGATGAAGCCGGCGTGGATCACCGTACTGGGCGATGTCAGTTCGAAGTAGCCTTGCGGGAAGTCCAACACGAAATCGCGACCGTCGCCGTCCAGCCGGGCCGCAGACTTGACGCTGCCCTCGCCCGTTCCGGTGTAACGGCCTGTCGACGTCAGCCGACCGATCATTTCAAATGTCGAACCGGCCGCGACAATGAATTGTCCGCCGGTGCCAACGAAGTTACTCGAATGATTTGCGATCAGATCGCCGGCTAGGACTTCAACCGTTCCACCGAGATGCACCAAAGCCACGCCGATGTCAACAATCGACGCGGTTCCTTCGCCTGTCTTGCGAAGCGTACCCGAATTTCGCAGCGTCGCGGTGATGAGATTAATGCCGGTGATGTTGGCGTCGCCTTGCAGTTCGTAAATCGCATCCTCGGCGTTGACGAAGCCTGCGGAACTGGACAGCACTGTCGAGCCGGCGGTGTGAATGATGCTGCCCGTGTTGGTGAACTTGCTCAGGATCTGTTTCGTACCGGGTCCCTCGATGGTCACTTGACCGGTGCTGGTGATGTCGCGAAAAAACTCGCCGCCGATCCAGTGAAATAGGCCA
>JBGSLZ010000065.1:0-3065 GCA_041740415.1 Rubripirellula sp. | reverse complement strand
TAGCGTACCTTTCGAGCTTTGTTCGTGTATGGCTTTTGCGGGCCGCAGCGTTGCGTGACTGATGGTAGCTGACTCTCGCGGCAACCTGCTCAAGCAAGGTGCGACGACTCTCACGCGGAAGCGACCAGCTGACAACGATCGTGTCGACCGCGTCGCGAATCTGCTGAATGGACCAGTCCGAATTTTTTTTTCCGCTCCTGCTCGCAGGTTTGTGACAAAAACAAGTAGCTAAGCGACGTGATGATTAAGGTCCTCTTTCATCGCCGATCCGCTGGACACTAAAGTAAGCCATTACGGTAGCCATCAAGCAGTTGCGGCCAGCATTCATATCCCGCTACGACCTGATCTTACACCCTCGAATCCCCAAGTTCATTTCATGCGATTACATTACCGATTTGACCACCATCCCAAACCAATTGACCCCAAGCAATACATTCGTTGCGGCGAGGTCGACGTTCTGGTGTCGAATTTAGACGATGAGCAAGTTACTGCTGGACGCTTGGAAGTCGACCATCTGGATATCGCTCGCGCTGAAGCGGCAGGCCAACGCATCATCGACGTGTGCGACTCGGATTCGTCCGAATGGGAATACGTTTATTCTTCCGTGATTGAACCAGCTCATGACTTTTCCGAGATTCGCCGAGACTTTGGCTTCGACTCGCCCGTCAACCATCTAGTCTACATTCGTGGAACGGTTTTTCATCCATCCCTCCGCGAATGGCAAAACTTCATCATTGATAGCGTTTGTCGCCTGCTCAGTAAGGACTCCGCGATCGTGATGCTGAAAGGCGAAACCGACCTGACGCTCAAAGAACTGGCTGACCTGGGCTTTAGAATGGTCGCAGGCTCGGAGCTATTGTTCAGGCCCAACATGCTGGAGAATCCATACTCCATTATCAAAGACGAGCGTGATTCGCTTGACCTAAAGGTCAGTGCTGATGTCGAAGAGTTTGTCGAACTTGAATGGGAAAAACTGAGCGAGAGGGACTGATGCACAACTTGTCTATAGTGCTTTCTTCGAACTAGCCCCTGTAACTAACGATGCAACTACTCGCGCGTCGCGATCAGCCTATCCAGCGGGCTTACCACGACCGGCCCGACTCGATTATCCACATGCGTGTAAATCATCGTCGTCTTTAAGTCACTGTGTCCAAGCAGCTCTTGAATCTTGCGAATGTCCGTCCCAACCCACAATAGATGCGTCGCAAAACAGTGGCGAAAAGTATGGCTTGTCACATGTTTCGTTAACGCCGCATCCTCCACCGCTCGACGCAAGTGCACCGGAAATGTCTCATGGTGCAAATGGTGCCGATGCAGACGACCCGTGCGCGGGTCTCGCGAAAAACGTGACGATGCAAACAAGTATTGCCACTTAAATTCTCGATGCGCCGACGGATACTTCTTGGCCAGCGCATGCGGTAGCCAAACCGACGCGGTACCATCCGCCAAATCGTGCTCATGCAGCGCCCGTCGCGTCTGCATATATCGGCCAAGCTCTTCGACCAACTCCTCTGGCATCGGCACCACTCGGCTCTTGCCACCCTTGGATTGATGAATCTCGATCCGACGATTGTCAAAATCTAAATCCTTTACCCGCAAACGAATCGCCTCGCTGATCCGCATCCCGCAACCATACAGCAGCTTTGCAATCACCAAATGCACGCCACTCAACCCATCTAGCACCCGCGACACCTCGTCAGTACTCATCACCGTAGGTATCTGCTTTCCTTTGTTCGCTCGCACCGCGTCGATGCCGCCCAACTCGCGTTTGAGCACTAATTTGAAAAACTTGCATAACGCGTGGAACGCCGCGTTTTGCGTCGACGGCGCCACGTCACCATCAACCGCCAAATCGGTCAAATGCGCCTCCACATCCGCTTCCCCAATCGCCTCGAAGTCGGCCAAACACGTAAGCGCCCGATCCGCCATGAACGCTTTCAACTTGCCCACATACGAACGCTCGGTCGCTAGCCGCATCCCATCGCGACGCAGCGCGATGCGAAACCTTTGAATTGCATCGGGCTCCTTCGGGTTAATCCTGTCCGCCGCTTCTTCGATGGTGTCATAACCCGCACCTTGAGCGCGTTCGATCGTAATGATCTGATCCATTTTTTCCTGCAGCGGCACCAAATCATCATCCGGCTGTTGCAAAATCAGGCGGCGATAGATCATCAAGCCACGAATGATTTTCATCCGCTTCCACGCCGGGAAACCCGCGTCCCGCTTTGATTTCAAAAAGGCGATAACATCGTCTGCCGTGAATGTCCAATCTCGCTGGGCCGTACGTTCATTGCGACCGTGGAACGTGGCCAGTTTTTGAAACCAAATCTTCGCCCAATTCAGTTCCTGATCCGCTTGTCCCGGCTTCGTAAATAGCGGTGATCCCATCTTGGCCATATCCCTTGATTTGGTTCATCCAGCGACTCGGGTGCATCTGCGATCCATGCTCGATCCCCAAGCAATAACGAATCGGACTACCTGTCCTTTTGGCCAGAGCATATCCGTACACTATCTGGACCGCAAGTACGCGATAGCCCACCCGACGACATTTCAACATCTTCGTCGCGCAGCGACCTCCGCAAACGGTGAGAATAACATTGACACCCACTCGCCAGTGGGAGACAATTCGATCACGGCACCGGTGAGAATAGCCTCGGTCACCGACCGCACCGAAGGTGCCTACCCGATGTGAATAGGTTTTAAACAGGTGAGAATACCCTCAAAACACCTATTCTCACCCTCACCGACTGGTGAGAAACAAGTTATCGGCACTTGCAACGAAGCCAACGCCTGTCATTGCTCCTCTGCGATCGTGAACCTGTCCTCGCCTCACCTTGCTGTCCGCATGCAATTCACACGACGGTGCAACGATCAACGTCGATGGACTGTGGACGCATCGGATTGGTTGCCCGACTCTGTGATAGTCGCTCGGATTTGCCTGCCCGCGATGCGACCGTCCGGACTACCGGACCGGAAACTGTTTGCGTCGGATCGTACTGCTCGGTATTCTGTGTTGACGACTAACTTGATCGAATCCATTTCTGCGATTCGCCGGACGGCCGATA
>JBGSLZ010000064.1:0-36713 GCA_041740415.1 Rubripirellula sp. | reverse complement strand
ACCTGCGAAATCATTTCGCGAACGGCTTGATCTCAACCATTGACGGCGACATCAAAATTCTCTGCGAAGACTCTCCGCGACTCCCCAATACACTCGCCGTTCGGATGCCCGGCGAGGCCAAACGGATCCAGCGGGCGGCGCGTCAGTTGGCGATCGCGACGGCCCAGTCGGACTCGCCACCCGACGAGACTTCGAGGGCACTCCGCGCGATCGGGATGACCTCCGCCGAAGCCGGCCGAACGATCCGGCTATCACTCGGCTGGACCACCAGCCGCGAGCAGGTCGACCGGGCAATCGAGCTGCTCGCAGACGCCTGCGAATCACTAGGCACGTAGGTCCGGTTCCACCGGACATCTGGCTAAATGTTCGATCCGACGCCGCATGCGTCCGGTGGAACCGGACCTACTTCGCGCGGAAATTCGTCCGGTGGAACCGGATCTACGATTAAAATGCAAGCATTTTCCAGACTGGACAGTTGGATGATGCACTTCCATCACCGCCCGGTTTTTAAGCACGGGTCGGCTCGCCACTGGAGGGGGTGGCTTTGCTCGGGATCGAGGCAGTGATCCTAAGTGGTTTATGGCTAGTGGTTTGCGGCGTGCGGTTTGACGCCTTGCAAGCATTGCCCCATCACTCCCGACGCGTGCTCTTGCCGAGCAAAGGATAGTCCCGGACCATGGCCTCCACCAACCAATTCACCGCCCACCACGTCGCCGCCAATCAACCCTCCGGAAAGGTTCTCGCTGACAGGCTCGTCACTTCGTCCCGCCCTCACGGTTTGGCCGCGGAGCATTTGCTCGGCTCGGGGGCAACGGGCGATGCCGGCACCAAGCGAAAGTTGGGGCCCGGCAAAGCTGGCGAAAGTCGGTTGTCGGTAGTCGAAATGGGCGAGCGATCGCGGCGCATTCTGCAGGTGGCGGAACAGGAATTTTCAAAGACCGGAAGCTGGGTCGTTTTCTATCGCGAGATGCTCGGCAGCCAGGGAGTCGTCCGTCTCGAGTTTCCCGATCCAGCGGATTGCCGAGCCTTCCAAGCGACGCCCGCCTACGCCGAGTTGCAGGAGATGGTTGCCGCACTTCGCAGTCAAGAATCCAGCAAGGGTGACAAGTCGGACCCGGAGCGGATGATCACAATCCGTTTGCCAAAAACGCTCCACGACGCGCTGACGGCGGAATCGAACGAGCTGAATTTGAGCATCAACAAACTCTGCATCAGCAAGCTGCTGCAACGAATCGAGAGCCGCTTCGTCCCCGTCCAGCAAGGGCGACGAAGAGGCCGTAGACCGGGACCGCAAGGCCCCAAAAAGAAGTCGGCTGATCAGCACTGATAGCGGTTGCTCAATGGTAGCAGGCACTTTCCAAGTGCCGTTGCCAAACCTTGTTTCTTTGCGCGACCGAATACTTGGTGTGTGCGGTCGGCATGCGGAGTGCGCCTGCTACATTCGCGATCGGCTCTCCGACGCGACTCGGCCTTCGGTTGTCCCATTTGGGATGTGCCGGGATTCCCTCACAACAAGAAATCTGCCGAGTCCAATCAAGCGAAGAATTGAGTGCGAACGGCACGCGGAGTGTGCCTGCTGCCAATGACATTCTCTCCAAACGGGCTCCCCCTTTACGGGCTATGAGGTCCGCTACAATTAACAAAACTTTCATGGAAAACCAGTCGCTATCATGGATGCGTCCGGCGGCGTCTTCGTTCAACATGTCGGGTCACTCTCTGACGAACGATTCAACGGATCCAGTCGAAGCAATGTCAAAAACAAAAGTTCTGATCGTCGAGGACTACCGTCCGTTGGCGGAGACGTTGGAGTACCAGCTCCAGCGTGCCGGATATGAGGTCTCTCGGGCCGCCGATGGTCGCGAGGCGTTGACGCAGGCCAAGCTGCAATTGCCAGACGTGATTTTCTTGGATGTCGATCTGCCGGTGCTCAGCGGCGTGGACGTTTGCAAGCATCTGCGAGCCGACCCACGAACCAAGGACACTCTGATTCTGATGTTGAGTGCTCTCGGGGAAGAATCGGACCAAGTGGTCGGGTTCGCCGTCGGTGCGGACGACTACGTCGTCAAGCCGGTCGAGAGCTACAAGGTGCTGCTTCAGCGGCTCAAGGCATTGCTGCGACGGCGAGAACCTGCGTTTGAGGACAGCGACCAGGTCAGCCACCACGGCGTGATGGTCGACCGACGCCGCTTCGTCGCGGTTTTGGGTGATGATCCGCTGAAACTGACCAAAAGCGAATTTCAGTTGCTCGAGACGCTGATTCGCCAGCCGGGCCGGGCATTCGGCCGGGCGGAGTTGGTCGACGCGGCGTTAGGGGAAGACACGATGGTACTGGAGCGGACGATCGATGTCCACGTTCGGGCGCTTCGTAAGAAGATGGGGCCCGCCGCCGACCTGATCGAAACCGTCCGCGGAATCGGATACCGTTTCCGCGAGTGAGCGATTTCGCGGGTAAGCGGGCCGAGAACTGTCCAAACGACCTCGATATCGCAGTCAATAGCACTTCCCATGCCGGGGCCGCTCCGCTATCCTGCGTCGCTTCTCGAAAAGCGAAAATCCAATCTCACCAACGATATTGACGGACCGGACAGCCATGACCAAGGCTAAAGCTAAGACCAAGATGAAGACCCACAAGGGCACCAAAAAGCGATTCCGCCTAAGCGCCAACGGCAAGGCGATGCACCGCAGCGCCGGCACCAGCCACTTGGCTCAAGCACTCAGCAGCAAGCGGACCCGCAACCTGCGCGGCACGACTTCGGTCCATCCGTGCATGGAATCGACCATTCAAGCCGCACTGGCTGGCAACAGCTACTAACGGCATCTTTTTTACTCAGGGAAACCTTTCCCATCCGGTTGGGCAAAACTTCGGCGCGTTCGGTTGACCATGTCACCGATCGATCGCCGGGGCCTGAATCGGAAACTTCACCATTGACCCCGCAGCGCTCAAGGATTCCCAGAAATGCGTACGACCACCGGCTCAGCCAGAAACAAAAGCAAGAAACGACTATTCAAACGAGCCAAGGGCTTCCAGGGTGCGCGTCGCAAGTGCATTCGGACGGTCAAAGAAACGTTGCTCCGCAGTGGCGTGTATGCGTTCCGCGATCGTCGCGTCAAGAAGCGTGAATTCCGAAAGCTGTGGATCATTCGCATCAGCGCCGCATGTCGCCAGAATGATTTGCGGTACAGCGAGTTCATCTTCGGCTTGAAGATTGCCGGCATCGAACTCGATCGAAAGACGCTTTCGGAGATGGCGATTCACGACGAGGCCGGCTTCACCGAAGTTTGCGTTGCGGTCAAGAAGGCACTCGAAACGGCGCCGCAGCCCAATCATGCCATGGCGACCGCCTAAGCTAGCGCTGGATCATCATGTCGCTGAAGGATTTTCTGACCACGCTCGATCGACTCGAGGTCGAAGCGTCGACGGCGTTCAACGAATCCGAAGACGCGGAATCTCTGGAAGCCGCGCGGGTGCGGTTCTTGGGCGCGAAGAACGGCGCGCTCAAAGATGTCCAAAAGCAGATGGGCGGCATCGAACCGGGTGACCGCAAATCGGCCGGCATGCGACTGAACGCTTTCAAAGACAACGTCCAATCGGCGTTCGAGTTGTCGCAGGGTCGATTGGGTGGCGGCGAAGCGGGCGGAATCGATCCGAATTTTGATCCGACCTTGCCGGGTGTTCGTCCGACGATCGGACACGTTCATCCGATCACGCAAACGATCTCGCACTTGACCGAGATCATGGGTCGAATGGGTTTCGAGGTCGCCGAGGGCCCCGAGGTCGAAGATCCTTGGCACAACTTCGTCGCGCTGAATATCCCCGAGGACCATCCGGCCCGCGACCCGCTCGACAATTTCTACTTGTCGACCGCGGCGACGCTTGCGGGCAAGGACGGCGAACAATCGTCGCGCGGCATCGAGGGAACGCAGTTGCTGAGGAGTCAAACCAGCACGGTTCAGATCCGGGTGATGGAAACGACTCAGCCGCCGATCCGAATCATTTCGCTCGGTCGTGTCTATCGTCCCGACGCGCCCGACGCGACCCACTTTCCGATGTTCCATCAGATGGAAGGTTTGTTGGTCGATCGAAACGTGACGATGGCGAACTTAAAAACGGTGCTGCGAGTATTCGCGACGAACTACTTGGGCGACGACGTCGAGATTCGATTTCGTCCGTCGTTCTTTCCGTTCACCGAGCCCAGTGTTGAAGTGGACTTCTACTGGAATGGAGCGTGGATCGAGTTCGGCGGCGCCGGCATGATCGACCCGGCCGTCTTCGAGGCAGTCGGCTACGACCCCGAGATCTACAGCGGTTTCGCCTTCGGGTTAGGCGTCGAGCGATTGTGCATGCGAAGGCACGCAGTAACCGACATCCGAGACCTCTACAGCGGCGACCTACGCTTCCTCCGCCAGTTCTAACAGTAAAACGATTGTCCCAATCGTTTGGGCAGCTTAGCTATTCGCAAGCCCACCCCATCGCATCTCCGGTGCAATCGTTAGATTCCGAACAATCGGAATAATCAGCACGAAACACGCAATGCGAAGCGTTTGTTCACTGAAAACGATTTACCGCTCAAAGAACTCTTGAACACGTTTTTCACGCAACTAGTTTTGCGTGAGTGAAACAGTTTTCGCCCGGCAGACATCTCTGGCTGCGGGCTCGCAATATCCCCAGTTCAGGATTTACCCAGTGAAAAAGTTGTCGTTTGCCCTCGCCGCTTTGGCGTTCACTACGCTCGGTAGCGCGCAAGCATTTGCACAATGCTGCGATGCTGCCCCGGTAGTCGCCGATGCAGGTTGTTCGTCATGCGGTGGCGATGTCGCTGCGGCGTCGGACGTTGCCGAAGGTTCGGGTTGCGGCCCGACTTATGTTACCGAAACCGTCATGGTTCCGAAGCAAGTCACCGAGACCCAATCGGTCACCGTGACTGAAATGAAGCAAGAAACGCGTCAGCGTAGCTTCACCGTCATGAAAAGTGTTCCCCGCACGGAAACTCGCACTCGTACCGTCACCAAGTCGGTACCGCGTCAAGAAACCAAGACTCAGTCGTACACCGAAATGGTCCCGTCGACCAAGACCGAGAGCTTCTCGGTTGAAGTTCCTGTGACGACACAAGTCTCGCAAGACTACACCGTCAACGTTCCGGTCAAGGAAACGATTCAGGTTCCTTACACCGTTCAAGTTCCGGTAACGACTCAAGTCGAAGTTCCTTACAGCGTTTGCGTTCCTTACACCGAAACAGCAACGAAGACCTACATGGTCAGCGTTCCTTATACGGACATGATCGAGCAAAGCTATACGGTTTGCGTTCCCTACACCGAGAACATCGAACAGACTTACACCGTTCAAGTTCCTTACACCGAACAAGTTGAACAAACTTATTCGGTATCGGTCCCTTACAACGAAACCAGCGAAGTCTCGTACACCGTCAATGTTCCCTACACCGAGACGCTGACGGCGACTCGCAGCAAGTGCGTTCGCGTTCCCGTGACGACCTACTCGACTGTCACCAAAGACATGGGCAGCTATCAGTGCGAAACCGTTGAAGTCGCTGCTCCGGCATGCGGCGGCGGATGCGCCAACAGCGGCTGTGGTTGCGAAACCGCTTGCGGTTGCGACAGCGGCTGTGACAATGGTTGCGGCGGCGGATGCGGAACCACCACGGTTCAAAAACAAGTTTGGGTTCCCAACTTGGTAACCGAGCAAGTTCCTTGCACCTCGTACAAAACCGAAACGGTTGAAGAGCCATACACGTACAACGTCACCAAGAGCCGCTGCGAAACTCGCACGCGTCCAGTAACGGTTACCAAGTACCGCAGCGAAACCAAGACCCGTATGGTTCCGGTTTGCAAAACTCGCACCGAAACCAAGACTCGCAGCGTTGCTGTGACGAAGACTCGTCAAGAAACTCGCACACGTCAAGTTGCTGTTTCCAAGTGCCGTCAAGAAGAACGTACTCAAGAGTACTTGGTCAACAAGACTCGCACCGAGCAACGTACTCGTACCGAGAACCGCACCAGCTACACGACCGAGACCCGCATGTCGAGCAAAGAGATTTGCAAGATGGTTGCCGAGACTCGCACGCGTATGGTTCCACAAACCACGATGACCACCGAGACAAAGACTCGTGAAGTCACCGTCATGGTTCCTCAAGCGAAGACTCGTGAATACACCGTCACCGTGTGCGACCAAGTGCAAGAAGAAGTTCCTTACACCGTCACCGTCGTCGACCAAGTGCCGGAAACCAAGACCGAAGACTACACCGTTTGCGTGCCAGTCCAAGTCCAAAAGGAAGTTCAAGTTTGCAAGACCGTCATGGTCGCTGAAGAACGTCAAGTTCCCGTCAGCAGCGGTTGCGGATCGGCCGATGCCGGTTGCGGTAGCTGTGGTGAAGTCGCCAGCACCTGCGGTTGCGGATGCTAAATCAGACCGCGGAAACTGTTCCGCGATCTGAGTTAGATTAGTTTGAAACGAAGGGTCGGCGTTCCCAGCGAGCGCCGGCCCTTTTTCGTTTTTGGCCGACGTGATGAAAGGGAGAGGGGAGCCAAATTTATTTGTGTAGATACCAATGCGTTGGGTGCGAGGGGAGCCGGTGGGATTTGTGTAGATACCAATGCAGTCGTGAGCCGGTAGCGAGAATTACCCCCTTTTCTCAAAAACTTATGAATTCGGCCTAAGGAATTCTGCCGTGGCGAGTCTTCTCTTATGAGAGGATGAATTGGTCGTGATTCAATACCGCCATGCTTATCGAACCGAATTCATGTTGAAACGGACTCTTCGAGTCAATCCGCCAGCGACCCAGAGTGAGTCCGCGCACTCGCTCCAGGCGCTGTTTGATGCCGAGGAGTCGCCGCTGTTGCGTTACGCATTCTCGCTGACCGGCCGCCGCGCGGTGGCCGAGGAGATCGTGCAAGAAGTGTTTTTGCAGCTTCATGCGCATTGGGATGATGTCGAGGCACCGAAGGCTTGGTTGATGCGAAGTGTACGAAACAAAGCGTTCAACTACATCCGAGACAACAAGCGTGAAGTACTGGTCAGCGACGAGCGGCAACCATTGCCGACTTTCGCCGATGACGAATCGCCCGAGCAAACGCTGCTGCAAATGGAAACGACCTGTGCGCTGCGCAAAATTGTTGACGAACTGGATGAATGCGACCAGCAACTCGTGAAGCTGAAGTACTTCGACGACCTCAACTACAGCGACATCAGCGTTCAGACGGGACTAAGCGTCGGCAATGTCGGCTACCGCTTGCATCACATTTTGAAACTACTGGCCGGAAAACTGGGGCAGCTCGGAATCGACGGAAAGTCATGAACGAAGAATCGAACAATCACCGCATCGACCCAGAACTCGAAGCTCGCATTGTCGCGCTCGTGATGGGCGAAGCTTCGGCGCACGAACGCGAACAACTCGATCGAATGATCGTGGAACGTCCGGAGCTGGCCGCTTTCAAAGCCGCGATCGAGGTTGCCCACGGATGGATGCGACAAGTCGGTGCCGGAGAATGGGCTTCAAATAGTGATGACTGGAAACTGTCGCCACAGAAACGAGATGCGGTTCTGGCGGTGATCCAGGGTGAGACGCCGCCGCAAAAATCACCGGTGAACAAGCCTGTGATATTGCGATTCCTCGCGAAGGACAACGCACGTTGGAACTTCGTCCGGATCGCGGCAGCCTGTTGCGCGGCGGGATTTTTTGGGTTGCTGGCGATGGCAACGCTATGGCTCAATCGAACCTCACGTGTGGCGAGCGTCGCTTCGCTTGCCAATGGAAAAGTCGCCACGTCGTATGCTGAGGACTCCGCACCGGCATCGGGTTTACGAGGCGAAACGACGTGGGCGTACGACGGCGACTTCGTTGCCGCGGAGGGCGCCGGTGTGTCCGGACCCGCCGTGATGTCGCGCGAGCAAAAAGTGGAAGCGCCGCCAGCTCCAGCGACCGATGGAGAAATCGCTCGTCAAGGAGAATCGTTGCCGAGTCTGTACTACCTGCACGATAACGTTCAGTACTATCCAACGCCGCCAATAGCGACTGAAAAATCGGGATCGTTCGGGCGTGGACTCGAAGCGATCGACTTGAATCGTGATGTTGATGGACGTCCCGAGACTCGTTGGGCCGACTCAGGCGTGCCACCAGTGATGGCCACGCCGCGCCTCTTAGTCGAGGAAGAAGAGGAGCGACCGCAAACCGGTTTCGAGGCAATTCCGAATTTCGGAGCGCCCGTGGAGAAGGCGAAGGCGGAAGCGCTTTCCACAAGCGGTGGCATGGGCGGCGGTATGGGAATGGAGGATCGTATTGCGCGAGACAAATCAGCGGCGTCATCGCCAGAAGTTGAGGCGGTACTTCGTCAGTCAGTTGAAAATGGTCGAGCCATGGACGGGTACGCAACCGGTGTTGGCGGTCAACAAATGGATGCACCGAATACGATCGGAAATTGCGCTCGTGGCGAATTCGAAGTGATCTTGAACGAGTCGGTCGCAGGCCGATCGTTCGGTGAACCAGTGCTGGAAAAGAAAACGGAGATTGCAGGGATTCAAATCGACTTGAGGTCAAAGGATGCCGCGCGACCAGTGATTGCACCGGAGTCAACGAACGGACTCGAACTAGGACGCAATTCGTACGCGGGCTTTGATGCGTCATCGATCGCGGATCCTGAATCTAAAGTGTGGAAAAGTCTCAGCTCCAGACGGCTGGAAAGATATGGGACAATGGAAGATACAAAAGGCGGCAAAGCATTCGCTGAAGCGATCCTTACTGAAAACTCCGCCGCCGTCGAACCGTTCTCGACGTTCTCGCTGCACGTCAGCGACGTTTCTTTCAAGCTCGCCCAAGCGGCACTCTCACGCGGTGAATGGCCGGATTCTGCCAAGGTACGCATCGAAGAGTTCGTCAACGCTTTCGACTATGGCGACCCGATGCCCAGCGGCGATGAAAAGGTCGCCTGCCGCGTGGAACAGTCCGTTCATCCGTTTCTGCAACAACGAAACCTGTTGCGAGTTTCGATGCGGACGGCTGCCGCCGGACGTGCAAGCACGACACCGCTGCGGATCACTTTCCTGCTCGACAACTCCGGTTCAATGGAACGCGCCGATCGCCAACAAACCGTGCGGCGTGCCTTCGCACTGCTCGCTCAGCAACTCACACCGATCGATCAAGTGACGTTAATCAGCTTCGCTCGCCAACCGCGGCTATTGGCGGACAAGGTGAACGGTGCTCAGTCGAACCAGTTGGTCGCAATGATCGATGAATTGCCAAGTGAAGGTGGCACCAATATCGAAGCGGCTTTGCAGTTGGCGTTTGAGAAGGCGACCGAACAACAACTCGACGGTGCTCAGAATCGTATCGTTCTGCTCACCGACGGCGCCGTCAATCTCGGCGACGCGAACCCCAAGCGTCTGTCGGGAATGATCGCTTCGATTCGTGACGCGGGCATCGCATTCGATGCGGCGGGAATCAGTGCGGAAGGACTCAACGACGAAGTCTTGGAAGCACTCACTCGCAAAGGCGATGGTCGATACTACTTGCTGGATTCCGCTGAAGCGGCTGATGATGGTTTTGTCCGTCAGATCGCCGGCGCGCTGCGTCCATCGGCGAAGAACGTCAAGGTGCAAGTCGAGTTCAATCCGAAACGGGTCGGTCGATACAGGCTGCTCGGATTCGAGAAGCATCGATTGAAACAAGAAGACTTTCGCAACGACAGTGTCGACGCGGCGGAGATGGCTGCGGCGGAAGCGGGAGTGGCAGTCTATCAGTTTGAGACGTTGCCCGATGGCGAGGGCGACGTCGGTTCGGTGTCCGTGCGTTTTCGCGACTTGTCGACCGGCGAAATGGTCGAAAATCGCTGGCCGATCCCGTACGAAGCCGACGCCCAACGAATCGATCAAGCAACCCCTTCGATGAACATCGCAACCACTGCGGCATTGTTTGCGGCGAAGCTTCGCGGTGAACCGCTCGGTGAATCCGTTGACCTGAAAACGTTGTCCGAATTGATCGGCGGACTGCCACAGCAAGATCGAAACGCCAAACGAGTTCAACAACTGCAATCCATGATCAACCAAGCTCGACAAGTGAGCGGAAACTAAATATGACTCATCGACTTTCAGTATCTACGTTCGGTGTTTTTGCGATCTTGGCACTCACACCTTGCAATGCCCAAACTGAATCCGACGGCGCGACCATCCGTAGCGCGGTCGGGTCGGATGGTACGGGGACCATCACGGTCGAAGCTCGCGGTCACTTGCCGGAACCGCCGGTCTTCTACAAAGCCATCGCGAAAGCGGATGCCCGCGTCACAGCGGACCGGATCGAACAAGATGTCCAGCTGGAAGTCCAAGTGATTCAGGGAAAGGCGAAGACGTTGAGCTTCGGACTCGAAGGTGACGGCGAAGTGACGGACGTCAAAGGGAAGAACTTGAAGTCGTGGTCGGTTCGCCGAGTCAATTCGCAACGCTTCCTCGATCTGCATCTGAGCCGCGACTCGACCAAACTTAGCGCCGTGATCAGACTTCGCTCAGCAGATATCGCACTGCCGAAAACGATCGATTTGATGAACCTCACCGCGGGTGATTCGGTCGGTTTCGATTCGAGCGTCGGCATCCAGTTCGCCGCCGGTGTGGATGGAGTCGTGACGGTTGCGAGAGGTTTTATGTCCTTGGAAAATAGCGATGCGAAGCAAAGCGATGCGACGGTTCGGTTCCAGTCGACCAGTGGCGGGCAAATCACGCTTGCACTCGGTCGCGACGGTGCGCTGCCCGGTCCGGTCGAGTTCACGGATACCACGCTCGAAGGCGATGTGAATCCCGATGGCAAGTCGATTCGCTTCCAACTCAAAGGCACCGCAAACGTCAGCGAAGCGGGCGCCGAGATCATCGTGTTGTCCGGAAACGCGGCACTGAGCGAAGTGCCTAACAACGACAACTATCGATTACGACTTGCGACTGTCAACGACCAGCCCGTTTACAAACTCGTCTTCGCGAAGACTGGCACGTTTCCTGTTGAGATCCAATTTGTTGCTTCGCCGACCACAACCGATGCTGGCGAGACCCGATTGGATTTCACGATTGGGGCGAGCGCGATCGTGCCACTTTCGATTCGCGGTCTCGATGCCGATTTAGCGTTTCATCCTCAACAAGACTTCGTGACTCCGCTTCGCCGCGATGAACAGTGGGTCAGTTTTTTGCCAGCCACGGGACGGACGATGTTGCAGTGGAAGACCACACGCAAAGCTGGCGAAGGCAAACTGTTCTTCACAACGACGGGGCTCGTCGAAGCACGAATGGGAACGGGACTGCTTCGCCAAGATCATCAGATCGATTACCAAGTCCTTCAAGGTGAACTGAAGTCGCTGAGTCTGCAGATGCGAGGCCCCGGCGAAGTACTTGATGTGCAAGGGAGCAATCTTGTTGCGTGGAAGGTGACTGGAACGGGCGAAGATCGCGTGTTGGATGTCACGCTGAGCCAACCGATCACGACGACGAGCCAAGTCAAAGTTCGCAGCCAAACTGCGCTCGGCGCTTTTCCCGTGCGAGTCGACGGATTGCGTTTGGCGCCGATCGGCACGATCCGACATTCTGGATACTTGCGACTGACGAACTTGGGTTTGGTGCGACTGGAGCCGACCGGTCTGAGCGGATTGACTCAGTTGGCGCCCCAGCAATTCCCAGGCGAAGCCATCGATGCACGTCAAATCTTCGTCTATCGTTTTCCGGCGGCCGAGCATGCTTTCACGGTGGCGGCTGATCGGATTCAGCCCGAAGTGAACGTGTCGCAAGTGGTTCTGTACGAGCTTGCGGAGACTGACCGCGCTATCAAGGCGGAGATCGAGTTGGACATTCGCGAAGCGCCGATTCGCGAATGGGACTTGCGGATACCGTCGGACTACTCGGTTGTTTCCGTTACCGGCGCGAGCGTGGCGGATTATGTCGCGGCCACGGACATGGCCGACGAACGACGCAACTTAAAAATCATCTTCAACCAAGATGCGGCAGGTCGCCAACTGGTTTCGTTGCACTTGGAGAAGAGCGAAGTTGCGGTGAAATCGGATTGGGTGTTGCCTCGCATCGAGTATCCCGAGGCGAAGACGGTTCGTGGCGATATCGGGATCATAGGTGCGCCTGGGTTTCGGCTCGCGATCGCGGAATCAGAACTGTTGGTTGAAAAGCCGCTGTCGTACTTCCCCAAACCGTCATCGGATCTGCAGCAAGCGTTTCGCATTCGTGAACCCGAGTGGTCGGCCACGATGCACATCGAGCTGCTCGAGAGAAGCGTTCAGTCGGATGTGTTTCATCTTTACTCGTTAAGCGAAGAGACGGTTTATGGAAGCGCATTGATCAACTATTTCGTGACGGGTTCTCCGGTTTCGCAGTGGACGATCGATGTGCCAGCGTCGCTGGGAAATGTGATCGTCGACGGCCAAGATGTTCGCACTTGGCGTCGTGACGGTGACACGCTGATCGTGTCGCTTCATCAACCGGTGCTGGGTGCTTACACGTTGTTGGTGTCGTTCGAGGAGAAGCCGGACGCGGCTAGCGGAACCTTTCGAGCGGGCCTGATCGTTCCTCGCGAGGTGCAAGGCGAGCGAGGGTACATCCAAGTGGTCAGCCCGATGCAGGTCGAGACCAATACGGTTTCAATTTCGCAGGACATGTTGAAGCTCGATCCGCTCGAATTGCCGGCGGAGTTTCGGTTGCTGAGCACGGCGCCGCCGCTTGGAACTTGGCAGTACACCGAGCGACCGTTCGAGTTGAACTTGAAAGTCAATTGGTTCGAGCCGGGTTCGACGGTGACGCAAGTTGTCGAGTTCGCGGAAGCCAACACTCGTGTGTCGACGGACGGCGAGTTGGTGACCGACGTGATCTACTACGTGAAGTCGCGAGGACAACGAACGCTGAAGATCAAGTTGCCGGCGGAGCCCGTGCGTTTGTGGGAAGTTTCCGTCAACGGGCAACCGATCACGGCGCGACAAGCCGACGACATCACGCTCGTGCCGTTACCAGGCGGCGTTGATCCGAATGTTCCGATCGAAGTCCGATTGCGTTTGGGTAAACCCAGCGTCAACGAACTCAAGCCAGACCTGATGTTGCCAATCGTGTTCGCGCCGGTGCTCAAGACCCAGTGGAATGTGACCGGTGACGAGAAGCATGTTCTGGTGCCTCGTGGCGGTACAGTCTCGCCGCCAGTACCGGTACTGCGGCCGCCCGGATTCTACTGGGTCGCCAAACAGGGACTGATCGCGCTGTTTGGAATCGGGTTGCTCGTCGGCTTCGGACTTTGGTCACGATCGCGAACAATGTTTTTGCGTGTCGCAGGCTTTGCAAGTTTGGTTCTCGCAACATTGTTGGCCGAATCCACTGCTTATCGTTCTTGGACTCATTCGGCAGCACCGTCACCACTCGAAATCAGCGTGCCAATCTTGTCGGCGGGACAATCCATTGAGTTAGCAGTCACGAGTACTCCGCTGTGGCTAGTGAATCTGTCATGGACAGGTTTGATCGTTGGGTTGTGCGGCGCTGCGATGGTCGTATGGTCGCTGACTCAAGATTCTCGATGGCGCGTGCTGCTCGTTCGATGGGGCGGCGTCTTGTTGATGGCTCTCGGGTTGCTGTTGCAAGGCGATGGCGCGCCGTTGTTCTTCGCACTGCTCGCGATCGCGATTCTCGTCTTGTTTTTGGTGCCGATGGCGTGGACTTGGATTCGCAACATGCCCGATTGGTATCGCGGTCTTGGACAGCAAAGCCAAACGACGAGTGAGTCGGAAGGCAGCATTCCCAGCAGCGAATTCGGATCGATCACGTCGTCGATCGTGATGTTCGCGATGTTGGTTTTTTCGACCGGTTCATGCTTGGCCAAAGATGCCGTCGACTTTGAACCGGCTGATTCGATCAAGCAAGAGTGGCAAGTCAGCCACGCGGACGCGCGTCTGGTTGCGACGGGCACGATCACGTTCTCGGGCGTGCCCGGTTCGCGAGTTCTGCTTCTGAGAGCGCCGGCCGTACTCACTCGCTTCGACGGTCAAAGCGTGCGACTAGCCAAAACCGATGTGCCCGGTGAGGGACTCTGTTACGTGCTGACAATTCCAATTTCCGATGAACCCGACGTTGCGGCGAAGCAGTATGACGCAAGCTTTGAGTATCAGCTTGAACCGCTCAAGCCCACCGAAGGCATGACGGTGCTCACCGGCGTCGCGGCGGTCCAAGAGATCGATCTGAGTTACGACGAAGCGGGATGGGACGTTTTCAGTCCAACGGCTGTTCGTATCGAAACCGTGGATGCAGCGGGCAAGACGCAAGCGAAAGTGTTGCTCGGCCCCGAACGGGCCAGCCTATTTCTCAAACCGAAAGCTCGTGATGTAGCGACCGAGGAAAAGAAGTTCTTCATCGAAGCATCGAATCTGTACTTGCCGGGACCGGGTGTCGTCGATGGACGACACCATCTTCACATCCGCATGGCGCAGGGACAGATGCGAGAACTGAGTGTGATGGTTCCGACAGGATTGACGGTAAGCAGCGTGAGTGGTCCGGTTGGTTCGTGGCAGTTTGATGCGGATAGCGGTCGCTTGAAGCTGCAAATCGAGCCGAGTCAATCGCAGGCCTTCGATGTGACGATCGAGACACAGCGAGGCCTCGATCCGTTGCCCACGGATATCACACTGGCGCCGATTCGAGTCGAAGGCGCGGTCGGCGAAGTGGGACAGGTGGGCATCGCGTTTGGTCCCGATGCGCAACCTGAAAAAATGGATGCGAGGGGAATGTCAGCCGTGAACTTGGGCGATTTTGACGCCAGCTTGATGCAAACCTCCGAAGCCGTGCTGCATCGTGTCTATCGATACGGCGCTGATGAAGCCCAACTCGTTGCCCGTATCGCGCCGGTGCAACCCGAAGTGCGCGTGCTGAGCGAACAAATCCTTTCGCTCGGTGATGAACGAGTCGTCTTAGGTATCAATTTCGCAGCCGAGATCACTCGCGCGGGCTTGTTCCAACTCAGTTTCCCGTTGCCGGGCGGACTTGAAGTCGAGTCGCTGTCCGGTCCCGCGCTGCATCATTGGGCTGAACTTTCCGAAGGTGGCCAACGGCAGATCGTTCTCCATTTGAACGGCAAAACAATCGGTACTCAGAGCTTTGCGATCACGCTGAGCGGCAACGCACCGACCGACGTCGCCGATTGGGAAATTCCACGTTTTGAACTCAACGAAGCGACTCGGCAAACGGGTGAATTGGTCGTAAAGCCCACTACCGGCATTCGGCTCCGCACGGTGACGCGATCAAACGTCTCAGAGACCGACCCGCGAACGATGGGCGGCGATGCGCAGGGATCGTTGGCGTTTCGACTCTTGCAACGCGATTGGAATCTGGTGCTCGGAATTGAAAAACTCGACCCATGGATTACTGGCCAATTGTTGCACGAAGTCACGTTGCGCGAAGGGCAAACTCGTTCAATGTTGGTCGGACACTTCGACGTGCAAAACGCATCGATTCGATCGTTGCAGGTCACACTTCCGATTGTCGACCAAGACGAAATCAAGACGCTCCGCGCCCACGGTGACACGGTCAGCGACTTTGTCCGAACCGCGCCCGATTCTGATGTATGGGAAGTTCAATTCAAGCGACGGATGATCGGGAAGTTCCATTTTCGGATCGAGTACGAACGACGCGGCGATCGAGAAAACGACACCGAGTTGCTTCGTCCTGCTGGATTTCCGGAAGCGCGCCAGCTCACTTACTACTTCGCGGTTCGTGCCGGCGGTCGATTAGAACTCGAATACGACACACTGAATTCCGGTTTGCAAAGAGTCGATTGGAGCACGGTTCCCGCGACGCTTCGTGACGCCGAGAATCGCACGGCACCCGCGTTCGCGCTCCGCGCCGTTGCGCCGACGAGTCCGCTGAGCGTCCGCGCGAAACGTCACTCGCTGGCGGATGCGCTGAAGCTTCGTGTCACCGAAGGTACGTTGACAACGGTGCTGTCACCTCAAGGAGACCAACTGACATCGGTCGATGTGACGATCGAAGTGATCCAGCGCAGTAGTTTGAGTGTGGGTCTGCCTGAAGGCGGCGATCTGTTCAGCATTTTCGTCAACGGTGAAAGCGTGAATTCGATTCGTCAGGGAAAGAATCTCAACGCGTGGCAGTTCTACATTCTGCCGGGGATCGACGACCGTACGGCGAAGGTTCGCTTTGTGTATTCAGTGCCTGGTGAACGACTGAGTCGACTGAAACTGACCAGTCCCGAGTTGAATGTGCCGCTAGAAAACATCCAGTGGAACATCGTCGCGCCGAAGGGTTTTGAGTTGATCGACAGCGACGGAAATTTGGAGCTGGTCAGTCAATCGAATCAACAACAGTACGATCGTAATTCGTATCTGTCGAAGATCAGCGGCAAACGGGCCGCCCAGGCCCAACAAGCGGCTCAGCTTCTCGAACAAGCGAACGTGTATCTGCAAGCGGGCGAACAGACAAAGGCCGGCTGGGCATTCAACAGTGTTGCCAATCAGTATGCGCTCGACGCAGCCTCGAATGAAGACGCGCGGGTCCAGTTGGAGAACTTGCAAACTCAGCAAGCCATTGTTGGTCTCAATACACGTCGACAACGGTTGTACTTGGACAACAACCGCGCCGACTCTGCGGCCATGGACAACCAACAACTGCGTGAAGCGGCCGCCGACAATCCGGTCTTGCAACAGGATCAATTGAATTTCCGGCCTCAACAAATCAGTCAGTTACTGCGAGGAAACACGACGGAAGATAATGCGGTGCTTCAACAGATCGCCGGCCGTTTGGTCCAACACCAACACACGACCGATCCCGCGCCGCAAGCGATCATCATCAGTCTGCCGGAGGAAGGTTTGGTGTACACGTTCAGCCGCAGCGTCCAAGTCGCCCAGAACGAGGCGCTCGAACTGGACCTCACTTTCGGTTCGCAGCGCCGCCTGCACCTTTGGCAATCGTTTTCGCTACTCGTATTGCTAACCGCGTTCGCCGCCGTCTTCGCATCAGCGCGAAAGTTTCGCCCATGGTAGAACGATTGTCCCCAATCGTTGGGGCGGGAGCAGCGATCGTATTTCCGCTCTCGTCGTTCACATCCAATACCGGCTCCGAACCCCGATCAAGCAGACTCCGGCAATCCGCACAAATCGCGATACACCAAGCGCCTCGCCGCGAAAGAGAGTCCGCCAAGGGTGCATTTCGGCCCTCGATGTTGCTGTCGCCATCCACGTCTCGCGGAGCGACCGTTCTGGACATTCAACGGCAGTAAACCCGGATTCATCCGTTTCCGGCGAGCAGCCAATCGTGAAACCGTTGCTTTGCCATTCATGGCAAACTATCGTCATCATCCTGCACGGCCAAATGGACCGTCTTTTGATGCATCCGGAGCGGCTTTGCTATGCGTGGTTCGAAGGACATAAAGCAGAAACGACGCTTCCCTCGGATCGAATCGCTCGAACACCGCCGCCTTCTGGTGTCCGATTTGGGCGTTATTTCTGGTCTCGTTTTCGTTGACCAAGGCAATGACGGATCGCCCGTCGGTGACCCGCCAGTGCTGATCAGCGACACTGGCAATCTCGTTTCGCCCGGAACGCCGGGAGCACAGGGCATCCAAATTCAACTGTTCAATGACGACGGATCGTCGCTCGGCGTCTTTGATGAAAGCGATACGCTGGCCGGAACTGCTACCTCCGACTTGACCGGCCGATATCGCTTTGATGGTTTATCGCCGGGAACCTATTTCGTTCGACAAGCAGGCGTCCCGCAACTGATCACACCGGCGCCGTTGTTGGTGCAAGTCGTCAATGATGCGGGCGTGCGGACGGCACTGATCGATGATTATTCGATCACACCTGTCGCCGTACGATTCGTCAGAAGCGCTGGCACGCCCAATGATTTCGTCTCCGCCGATGCGACGGAAGCAATCGGCGGTAATCGCGACATCAGCATCAACGCGGCAACTGGCAACATCACGTTTGAAATCAATACCTTCACAAGTGAGTTGACCGTGTCGCCCGGTGCATCGGGTACCGGCAACGCCCGCGTTCAATATGATGGGCCTGAGAACACCGCAACTTTGGATCCAGTAGGCTTGCGAAGTGGTGGCGTTGGCGTATCCCTTGGCGGCGGAGTGCCTGGTCAAACGGTCGATCCCCAAGGTGGAATCATTGCGAGACTGCGTGCCGAGAACGCCGGCGATGTCGGTGAAATCATCGTTCACACCGACGCGGGCAATTCGTCGATCCGCACGTTCGCGTCTCCACAGAACGCGCAGGCGAACCAAGAAGTCTTCATCCCTTTCTCATCGTTCACGATCAACACGGGCTCCGGTGCAGACTTTAACAACGTCGGCGCGATCGAAACAAACTTTCCGATCACGGTGCCGAACAACGACGTGAACGTCGCGATCTTCGAGGCGATCACACCGGCGATCGTCACTGCCAACTTCGCCAATATCCGAACACTCTCGTTGGGCGGTCAACTCTTCCGCGACAGTTCACCCGGTGGCCGAAACGATGGCATGCGCCAAGAGACCGAGCCCGGCCTCAACGGCGTCACGGTTCAGTTGGTCGATCCAACCAGCAGCGAAGTGGTGGCGACAACGATGACCGTCGAGGGTGGCGTCTACAACTTTCCAGGGCTGAACCCAGGCGATTACCTAGCCGTTATCCCTGCGTCACAGTTCGCCGCCGAAGCGCCGCTTTTTGGCTTTGCCAACAGCACCGGAAACGATCCAGCCCCTGATCCCGATGATAATATCGACAACGATGACAATGGTACGGCCTTACCCAACGGCGACGTACGCAGCGGAACGCTCACGCTGGTATCCAACCTCGAACCGATCAACGACGGCGATACCGATCCGAATACCAACAACACGCTCGACTTCGGATTCTTCCCTCAAGTTGACCTCGCGATCATCAAGACGGTCAACGCGGCCAGCTCCAATTTGGCGGCCGGTGGAAACGTCGTGTTCGACATCGTGGTGCAGAACAACGGCCCACTGCCGGCGACCAACGTGGTCGTGACCGACGTGTTCCCGGCCGGACTGAACTTCACCGGTACGACGAACGCCCCAGCCGGAGCGATCACGGACATCAACGGTACCATCGTTACCGTGATGCTCGGCGCGCTGGCTGCCGGCGCGACCGGCTCGTTCCAATTCGGCGCGACAATCGGCGCAAACCAAACAGCCGATCTGACCAACACCGCATCAGTGGCCGGTAGCGAAGTCGAAACGAACACTGACAACAATTCATCAAGCGTTACGACCAACGTCGCTAGTGTTCCGCTCCTGTCCGGTCATGTCTTCTGCGACTCGAACCGAAACGGTATCGAAGACTTGGATGAACGGATTTCTAACACGCGGGTGTTTTTAGATCGGAACGGAAACCGGCGATTTGATCTAGGTGAAGTTGAGTCAATGACCGATCCGCAGGGAAACTACGCAGTCACGAGTGTGCAGAGCGGCGAGTTTGTGGTCGTTGCCGAGATACCAGCGAGTTGCGCCGTGATCCCGAGCAATCCGGGAGTTGTGCGAACTTTGATCGACGCAGGAAACATTGCAACTTCGATTGCCGCGTACGATCGCGACTTCGACGGCGACCTGGACCTTGTGATCACCAGCGATCTCGACGGATCGCTTACCACGATTTTGAATCAGTCGGGAAACTTCACCGCGGGTCCCGTTGAAGTCCTCGGGTCGAGGCCGCAAAAAGTCTTCGCCCATGGAGCAAACCCAACCGTGAACGGGATGCTGGCGGTTGTTGGAGTCGGTACCGGAATCGGCGCGGACCAGGGCAGCCTGCATTTTGGTCAAACCTCCTTGCAGTCCGTGAGCGCTGCGAGCGGGACGATTGATGTTTTGATCGATCGCTTCCTCGGCGACGACACGGTACAGATTGTCACGGCTTCATTTCGCCCGTCCACGCTGCGAATGATCTCGACCGACGGTTCGTTCGCACCTCGCGAAATCCCAACAACGACATCTCAGTTGGTGTCGATCGCCAGCGGTGACATCGATGGCGATTCCCATGTCGATATCGTTGCGACCGGGTACGGGTTCGAGGGCTCCGATAGCGAGATCAGCGTTTTACTTGGCGATGGCGAAGGCAACTTCAACCCTTTGAATTCGACGACCGCGATCCCGCGAGCAAAGTATGTCGCGGTGAAGGTCGTTGATATCGACTCCGACGGTACTGAAGAGATCGCCACGGTCTCTCGCAACGTCAACAACAGCAGCACGGTGAGTGTTTATCGTTTGCTTAACGGAGCGTTGCGAACGCTGAGCCAAACGACGATTGCCGCAAAAGTTAGCGCGATGGACCTCGGAAATTTAGACGCTGACTCGATTCTAGATTTGGTCTTGACCAGCGAATCCGACAACCGGGTTCTCTTTTACAGGGGCGTATCCGGTGGTGGATTCGAGCTGCTCCAAACAGTTGAAAACGTACCGAGTCCAAGTTCCGTCGTGATTGTGGATCTCGAGTCCGATCGGCGCTCGGAAGTCGCGGTGACAAATCGTTATCGGCGTACACTCGACTCGAGTGATACGTCGCCGCTTTTGCCAAGCACCGTAACAGTGCTTCGATTGCAAGTCGCCCAGCAAGGCGTCGTGATCGAGCAGGCACCTGTGGTTGCGGACTTCGCCGTGCGAAGTGCCGTGTTTGCGACAAGAAAAGACGTCAATTCGGATGGCCAAATCAACGCGAACGACGCGATTCGAGTGATCAACGAAATCGAAAATCGATCATCGCTTCAATTGAATTCGAGCGCGGCCGAAGGCGAACAGCTTTCAAGACTCTGGAGTGCGACCGACATCGACCTCGATGGGATGACGGGCGCGGTCGATGCACTCTTAATCATCAATCACTTGATGCGTGAGTCGTCCCGCATCGCTTCGGAACAATCGAACCAGATACCGAATTCAATGACTGGTAATTTGAATAAGAAGACTCGCATCGATGCGATTGATGAAGTGATCGCTGGCAGCCTGTTTTAAGGCAGATAGTTGACTTGCACCTGGGCTTCGTAATCGAACTGTTCATCGAGACCGTCGCGAAGCGGAACGGAAATCGCCGGCGAAACGATCAAGTTGTCGGCAAGGACGAAGTGCGCGCCAACCGTGGCGTTGAGAATGTTAAAGTTCTTCGCCAAGTTCGTGTAAGTGATGCCGCCTGATGAAACGAAGTCCGATTCCTGCAGCGTACCCGTGTAATGCAGTTCTCCATTGAACAAGAGTTCGCGGAGATGCGAACCGCACGGATTTCGATATACCGAGCGTGTCGCCGCGAAGTCCAAGTGCAGCAAAGTCGAATCGTTGAACGTGCCAATCTTTGGGAGCGATGCGCCGGTCAAGTCGCCGCGAATGGGATCGCCATTGAGGGCCACATCGAGTTGAGTCACGCCTTGAAGCGTCCAGTATTGGTCATACCGAAAAAGCAGCGAGGTGAAGGGAAACAAATGAACGCTTCGATTTTGGACCTGAAGCACGTCGCGATTGTCCCGACGCAGTACCGTGTCGTCGGCTAACGGTAGTCCAACGCCGACACCGGCGCTCCAGATGTACTGTTCGGTTGCTAATAAAACCCCCTTTCCAATGATCGCAGCGTTCCCCAGTTCGATATTGCGATTTTCGTCGAGCCCGATTGTTTGGGTACTGCCATACGTTGCTGCGATGGGCAATCGAGCTTCGATCGAGATCAAGTCCTCGAACACAATTCGCTCGAAACCGAGGACATAGCGATTGATGTCGCCGAGTCCTCCGTAAGCATCGTTGAAGAAGCTGTAATTCAAGAACAGCCGATTGCGCACGTCGGCGCTGAAGTTTTCAGAAACCTTCACGCGGCGTGCGGAGACACCAGGTCCCGGCACCGGAACGATCGGATCGACATCGGTTCCCGTCAGCGATGCGACATAGTCATACGATACGAACCAGTTCTGACCGTTCGTGAAAATGCCGTTGATCGCGGTTTGACCACCGGAGTTGCCGACGTAGACGGCTCTTCCGGAATCTGGATCAAAGACGAATCCTTGGCCCGGCGACGTGGGAGCGTCGGAAGTCGGCAGCGGTTCAAGAATCCCGAACGAATCCGGATTTCCGTCACCGGAAAGATCGCTCGGCAACCCGGTCGTGAAAACGTCATTGGGAATCGAATCGTCTCCCACCTCGAATCCAAGAATGGTATTTTGGGTCGCAGATAGCAGGACGCCGGGAGCCGTGAAGCTGCGAGTCACGCGCTGACTGCCGCCGAACGCCGAGAATCCTCCGCCGAAGAAATCTCCGAAAATCGTGGGTGCGGTTGAGAACGATCCACGGTTGGCACCAAGCGAACTGGCGTAGCTACCACGCTGACCAGGAAAGTTGTTGAAGTCATCGCCACGGAAATCGGGCGGGAGCTCAGTCAAAGGCTGCAACGGACCGAAGTCACCGGAAGTTCCATACGGGTTTAGCCCGCCACCATTGGGCACGAAGTTTGGCGGTATCGAAGTTGTTTGGCCCACGGCAAAACGAGTGACGAAAAAAAGCGAAGCGAGTGCAACCAATGAGTAAACGGAGATCCGCCAAATTAGCGAACTGAACATTCGGAAAAATTACAGGTTGCAAGTCGGCATGACTTTCGGGAACGATCGTTTGACTTCGATTGGATGACTTAATCTTTTTTTTTCAGCAAAAGCAATAGAAATACTCATGAGAGCCCGCCGAACTGCCGGACCGACCCGCGAAATGAACGTGCTTAGCGGCGCGACATCGGGATCTCGATTCGATCGGTCAGGTACGAGGGGCTCGCCGTTGGATGCTGGCTTCGGCCTTCGTTGTTGCTGTCGCCATCCACGTCGCGCACGACATGATCGATGATCTCGCGGAGCGTCGTTTCCTTGTCGCCGTCGATGTCACCCTTTCCGCCCAGTGCTTCGACGAACGATCTTGTGAAACGTCCCAGTCCAGTTTCACGCTCTTCCGCCGCTTCTTCGTCGCCTTCACTGGCCGTGACCGTGATCACGACATCGCTTTGAAGTTGTCGCATCGCGGTCTTCAGGTCGTCGTTCTGCATCACCGGTTGAACCGCGCCGCTGTGACACGAATCGAGAATCGCCAGTTTTCGGCACGGCAATGCGGATAGCAATGATAGGTCGTCAAAGGAGATGCAATCGGCGTATTGGTCGTTCATCAAATCGCGATAGTTGGCATCAGCCGTCACGAAATACCACTGGTCCGATTGTCGATCACGAAACCCGTGCCCGCACAGATACATCACGACCAGATCGTTTGGCGAAACCGTTTCGCGCAGTCGCTCGTAAGCATCCTGTGCGTAAACTTTCCATAGCGGTCGAACCGCATCATCATTGACCAATTGCTCCGAACTCACTTGATAGAGACTCTCGCAGTTCTTACGAAAAGCATCAACCACCGCCGTCGTCGAATCCGCCGGAAAATCGAGCGACTGAATTTGTGGGTCGCGATAATTGCTGACCCCTATCGCGATCAAGTGCAGTCGCGGTCGCACTCGATTCTGTGCTCCGATTTCGTGAGTCAGCGAGATCGCCGAGCGATCGGATGCGGCCGAGTCGGTTGCCGCAATCACTTCGAGTATCAGCTCGGGATCGTCGGGCAGTGCAAACGTCATCCGGTATCGGTGCGTCGTTGCGCCTGAGTCGACGGATACCTCGTCCTGGTTTTCGATCCGGGTCACCGATGTCGTTGGAATCCCGCTGATGAACGCCTTCGGCGTCGACAACTCTGCTCCCAACGGCACATCGATCTTGACCAAAACGTCGAGTCGATCGCCTTGGATGGTTTCGCCGGCGATTGGTGATTCGATGGTGATGCGGGGCTGAGTTCGATACTGGTTGACGATCGCCGATTCGCCCGGCGGCGGTTCCAACTGGCTGAGCGACCGACGCATTGCCGATGGCAGACTACCAAATTCGAGCAATCGCTTCATCACGCGCGGACGCTCGAGCGCTTCGCGGAATTGTGCCGCGCGAAAGTAATCCGGCAACCGCTCGATGCCGCGATTGATCTGCCAACCGAATCGTTGGTGTCCGTTGAACGAAGCGTCGTAATAACCCGCCGGTGTCCAACACATCCATTCGCGATCGTTGTCAACAACCAGTGTCGCCAGCGGTTGCCAAGCCGGGAAACTCTGCAGCGTCGGAATCGGTCGACCCAAGCGGCTGAAACGGAACGCGACCAGTGTGTCCATCGGCACGGAACTAAGCTGCTGGACGATCGAATTCGCATCGGACGTTTCGGTGACGTCGCCAGCCTGTGTCGCCCACGAAATCCCCAGCAGTCGATCGCCGCTGCGAATGCCGCGAAAGTACAACGGCCCGTCGTCACGCACGTCCGAGGCGATCACCTTTCCATCGTCAATCTCAAACTCGATTCCCCAACGATTGACGCTTTCCGAACACGTGAACATGTCTTGCAAATTCCAAACCATGATCGTTGAATCGGCGGCGCCGGAAACCATGTATTGGCCGTCGTGGGAAACCGAAATCGATTGCACCGGCGAAGTATGACCGCGGAATTGGCGAATCAAACGCGGTGGGTCCGACTTCTTCGCCGAGTAGACGTAAAGGTTGTTGCGGCCCGTGGTACCAACCACGATCGCTTCGTTGTCTTTGTCCGGGTTCGTCGTCGCGATGGCACTGGGCACACCGTGAATCGCGGGCACCAGAGGCAACGTCCCCCAACTCTCCGGCGCTTCATTGCCACGCAGCTTTGACAGCTCGAATTGTGTGGAACCGCCGACCGCATTCCCGCGGATCGTGAACGCATCGGTGAGTCGCTGGTTGAGCAAAAAAGCGGCAGAATCAATCTTGGAGTTCCGCTGCAAAGTCATTTGCGACAGATCGAAGACATCGTCAAATGAATCAGCTTGTTTCGCCGGGTTGGACTCGCCGGATCGCTTGAACGCGATTCGATACGGTTTGTCTTTCGCGAACGCAACTTGAACTACCGGGCTGGCTGAGGCGAACATCCTTTGAGTTGGTTGTTTGTCGAGCTTGCCGGCTGCATCCATTGCGAACACGAGCAAGTCGGAACCCGCTGCGACGATCACGGACGGTCCCTTCGGATCAAACTGTCCGGCCGCCAGAACTCCTTCGACGAAACTTTCGGCAATCATCTTTCCGGCGGCCTCGCTGATGTCCCACACTTGCAATCGGGCGACCCGTTTGCCATCGAGCACGCCAGCGATCTCGGTGCCGACAATCATCATTGAGCGCGCTCCTTGCTTTGCGTCGGAACCAGCCAGCTCGAAGATATCAACAAACGATGGTTGGGCGCCGATGTTGACTGTCGTTGACGCTTCGATGTTTCGCTTTTCGTCAAGCTTCAGTACATCGATCGTCGTGCCGGTTCCCGCCGTCGCCACGAGTCGACCGTCGTCGGATGCTTTGATGATTCGCACGTCACCCAAAAATCGAACGGACTCGACAACCTGTTCTTTGCCAGAGAACGTGTCGCGCCGAGCTAATCGCCAAGTCGCCACGTTGTTCTGTTTCTCGTCGAAGCGATCGAACTTGGCAAACACCAGCTCGCCGTTGCCGCGAAACGCAATCGGAACGAACTGGCGATAAGGAACCAGTTGTTCCGCGATCGCTTTTCCCAACGATTGCGAATCATCTTTCTGCACCACATCGCCGTTCCAGATTCCCGTTTGAGCATCGGGCTTCCATCGCATGATTTGTCCACGCAAATCGGCGGAAGCAATCGAATCGCCATTCCAAGCCAGGCCACCGACAACTTCGAGATGTCCGGTTACCGTCTGCACGAGCGGCCGAACGAACTCACCGGTCAAAACATCCAACACGATGATTTCGCCGTGACCCCCCATCGCACCGTTTCCGGCAATCGCGATTTGTCGATCGTTGCCCGCGACGCAATAGATTCGTCCCGCATCGCCGCGCGTCACTTGCCAACGGATCGCCCGATCGTGAATCCAACTTTGTTTCGTTCGCGGATCTCTTCGCCATACATGAACGACTTTGTCATCGCCGACTGAAACCAAACGATCGGGATTGGCGAGATAAATCACATCGCGAATCATGCCGGTGTGACCCGAATAGTCGAGTCTCAGATGAGGGCGACGGTCGGGATCACTGGTCGCATCAAACTTGGCTTCATCAAACGGGGCTACTTCGGAACGTTCGGCAGGAACGGGTCCCGGCAGCAAGTTTTCGGGCGGCAGTGGTTGTTCCTTGGCATCGTCGTTGGATGGCGCCGAGTCCGATGGCAAAACGGATTCCGGCGGAAGCGGCGCGGCCGATTCCGCCTCCGGCAACGTCGACTCCGGCGGCATCGGTGGCTCTTGCGATGTCACTGAATTCACTTGCACGCACAGGCTCGCGAAGACTGCGATCGCGATGGTCAATACGATGAACCGCACCAATCAATCTCCTCGGTCTTGCAAACTCGGCGACACGATGCCGTCACCCAACCATGCTATGATACCAGACGCTTATTTTCCGCGCGATCCATACTATTAATTATTACCGAGCGTGGCGACGATGAACCGACCCTGGCTGATGTTTCTTCTGTTGGGTCTTACGAGCTTGCTCGGGCGATCGATCGCGTTTGCGCAAGGCTCGCCGGACTCACCGTCTTCGTTGGCTCTATCGACAATGTTTTCGCCGCTGGATGCTCCGGAGCGTAAGACGATGGGGCTATTGCAACGTAATTTCCTTGAAATGGCGGGCGGAAGCGACAGCGAGCTTGAGATCGCGATCGTCATCGATGGCACCGATTCGATGTCGGCCGAGCTTGCGGGCGTTCGCAAATCGATCGAGCGAATGCTCGCCGACTTGCAACGATTCCGAAAAAAAGAAGTTCGTGCGGCAATCGTTGTCTACCGTGATCACGGCTCGCCTTCAGGTGAAGTTGTCATCCCGTTGGAACGATTCACGTCGGACCAGTCTGAAATCGACAAAGCGGTTGAGTCGCTCAAACCGGAATCGGGCGCTCCATATTTTTACGAGCTAACCGACCTCGGATTGCATACCGCGATCACCCGACTTCCCTGGAGCGAAGATCCAAACGTCACCAAGTGGATCATGTTGTTCGGTGACGCACCGCCCTATTTGGAATCGTACCGCGACGCAAAGGTCGAAGGTGCTCATCGCCGCTTCAGCAACGAATTGATCATTTCGCTGGCGAGGAAGAATGGCATTCAAATCAATTCTGTGTTGTGTACCAGCAGCGATGACAACGTGGCGTCGTACAAAGAGGTCATCGATACGACTCGAGATTTCATGACTCAAATGTCGACCGAAAGCGGCGGAATCATGCTCGACTTGTCCTACCCGGCGATCCAAGAGGCGCTGGTCGACGCTGGCAAACGACCGGAAGTTCAGTACGCAACGATTGCGCCGATCACGGCAGCCGACTTGGCCGCGGTGTCGCGATACGCATCCGACGAAACGGGCGACGACGGCGCTGCCAAACTTCGTGATGTCCGAATCGCGGTGATTCCTCACGCACCGGTTTCGTTGATGCAGTTTGATCCGACCAGCGACCCGGTGCGTGTCGCCACCGCGATCCGCACTCAATTCGCCAGCTTGCCGGGCGTCCGAACCATCAGTCCGATCGACATCCAAAGACAACTGCGGCGGTTGCGAGCCGATGGAATGGCAGACGAGCAAGTCATGCGAGGCTTGGCTGGCCGGCTCGGCGTCGATTACTTGGTTTGGGGCAAAGTGATGCCACAAAATGCATCGATCCAAACGGCGGCCTATCGGCGTCGCGACGGCGAAAAGGTGGTTCAGGTCGCGTACGATGGCGATCGATCAAAGATCGTCGACGTGATGCTCTCGGCCGCTGCGAAACAGCCGGACGATACCGAAGCGCTCGTGCAATTCGCTAAACAAGTTGAATCAAGTTCGCTTCGGGCGCTCATCAACGAACCGATCGCTCAATCAAACGCGACCGTGGCCGAGCTGCTTTCATCGATCGAGGCGCTGGAGCAATCGTTAGCCTTCATAGCGGGAGATGATGAGGCGACCGCACTCCTCGATTCGGCTCTTCAATCGGCCACGTCGGCGACCGAAGCCGAGCCGCGAAACGCGGTAGCGTGGTGGCTACGATCCAATGCAAGTTTCAATCTCGCGGCAGGCGACTTTATGCACGGTCGAAATGCCGAAGCGAAACAGCGGATGGTCGATGTCAAAGAATCGCTTCGCAACGCGGTGCGTCAATTGCGGCAACTGAAATCCGAATCGCTCTCACGCGAAATTGCAGCCGACGAAGCATTGCTCGTTCGAGGCGACACGAAATTGGCCATCGAGAACTATGAAGCGCTCGCGGTTGATACGATGCCGCTCAAGGCTCAGCTTCGAGGCCACTGGATGCTCGCGGGGATCTACGCCGGTGATTGGGGAACACCCGAAACGATGATCGATCTGAATAAGTCTCGTCTTCACATCATCGAGATTCTGGCAAATTGGCCTGAAAGCCCCGAAGCAAGTCAACTCAAACGCTGGTTGCTGTGGGACGATCAATCTGACCAATCCCGTCACAACTTTCTACCACGCATCCATGTGAACTTGACGCAGATGGACAAGGTTTAGTCCGTTTCGCTCCTACGGAGCTTTGGTTTGCGGTGGGACGGACGAGTAGGGGCTGACGCCCCTGGCTATTCCACCCTCGTGCCTACGGCACTGATTCAGAATCGCAACTCTCGCTCGGGCAACAACTGCGAAATTGCGATGAGTTGGGCGTTCGCTAAATCCCAAACTCGAATCGCACCGTCGCTGCATCCGACCAACACGATCTTCCCCGACTCATGAATCTTGATCGATTCAACCGTGACGGATGAATCACCATCCACTGGAATCTTTGCGCCGCGGTTTTCGGAAACCGTACGATCGATCAACCACCAGTGACCATCCCAGGTTCCCGCCGCGATCCAACGTCCATCCCCGCTGATATCAACGCAGCTCACCGGCTCCGTCGACAACTGCCACGTGCGCTGGATGCTCAATTGCCCCGACATCGCACATTCGCACAAGCTTCCGTCACTCGCGCTCGTCACGATCACTTCGCTGTTATCCGTCGACAATGTCGCGGCGCACATCGCTTCGATTGACGAGGCGTGCGGCTGTACCCTCGACAAAACCTTGCCGCCTCCGTCGTCAAGTTCACTCAGCGTCAGCGACCCGTTCTCGCTCCCGACGATGACCATCGTGTTTGAAGTACCAGTCACCCCAGGAAAAGCGAACTGCCGCGCGCGGTCGCCATCAGCCGTTATCGAGTGGATCGTCGGACTGCGTTTCTCGGTCTGCGATGTCATGATTTCTGGCCAAGAATAGGCAACCAGTTTTCCATCATCTTGACCACGAATGAACAGCCACTTTCCGCTCGGATCGATCTTGATGGTCGCGGCAGCATCGACAACATCAAAACGAGCGATCGGTTCCGACGACGAAGCTAGATTGGCTGACTCGAAAACCTGGACGCTTTGGTCGGCCACACCAATGATGAGATGTTCGGGGGACGTCGTATGATGAGTCAATGACAAGACGGAATCGTTGAAGGAGTTGATGATCACTTTCGCGCTGAGTGAATCTTGGCCGGATCGAACGGACGCACCGAGATCCCATAGACCGACCTGCTTCCCCGCGCCGGCCGCGAGAAGTCCGCCGTCTTTGACAATCGCGATTGCTTCTCGATTGACGGAACGATCGAGCGACGTCAGACGCAAGGGGGTCCCGAGCGGGGCGGTCGCCGAATCGTTGACGGGCCAAACAAACGGCTCGTTGTCGTAACCGGTGCTCACCAGCTTGTCGCCCGACTGGTTCAGCACGAGTGTTTCGACAGCGTCACGATGCAACTTCGCCGTTTGTATCGGCGGTGGTGATGCTAGTCTCGGTTGGCGACGCAGTGCCTCGCCGAATACTTCGGATGACCGTTTTGCGTCAACGGAAAAGGAGCGATGAGCTTCGACGAATAGTTCTTCTAGGCTCAATTCCGCCAAAGAAACAACGGTTACCGGGTCTGTGTCCTTATCCGGAAAGCGTCCCAGCAGCGAGAACAGGAACAGGCCCAACGCACCCGAACCGACAATCGCAAACACTGATCGTGGTACGCGACGAATCGTTTCGCGAAGCGATGTTGGTATTGCTGATGTTTCTAACAGCGGCAGTTTGTGTTCGCTCGCCGGTTCGCCGGCGAGTCCGACCTGAGTTGCTTCGGAATGGACGATGTCACCTCGCGTTTCGCTTGCTTCGGAATGCCCGCTGCGTCCAACATCTTGCGTCGACTCGAGTGCTGGTGCCGGGACATCAACGCCTTGACGTAAGACTCCGCGCAAACTCTCTCGCAAATGATCGACGAACTCCGCATTGGTCGCAAACCGTTTGCTCCAATCAAGGTGAGTTGCGCGGCGCAGCACATCTTGTTCGACTTGAGGAACTTTACCGAACTCGAGGGCACCACGTCGGTGAGCGTCGAGCACTTCAAAGATGCTGCCGTCGGCGATCGGCAGCAGGCCCGTTCGCAAATGATAGTAGGTGATCGCGAGTGAGTACTGATCGCTCGCTTGACTCGGTTTCCCTTCGATCGCTTCGGGGGCCATGTAGGCGGGCGTCCCCGATGGGTTGTCGGCGGTTGCCTGATTGCGAGTCAGGATCCTGACGAGCCCGAAATCGCAAAGCATCGCGGCGTTACCGTAGAGCACGATGTTTGCGGGTTTGATGTCACAATGTTGGATCGCCACCGGTCCGTTGCCCAAGTCATGGCGAGGCTCGTTGAGAAAGTCGAGCCCCTTGGCGGAGTCCTCCATGTACGAAAGCAACTCGCGAGGCGGGATGCCTTTGCCATCTTTGCGGACGCAATCTTTAAGTCTCGCCAACAGACTTTGGCCGCCCAACAGCATCGCAACAACCAACATCGCCGGTTCTTGTTGCGGCATCACCACCATCCCGGACTGGCCGGACGGCGACAACTCCGACGAATCGAAAGTTGCGGTCGCGTCATTGGGCACTTCGTCGATCACCCTTCCTTGATCGTCAAGCAACCAACTCGCGGTAATCGTCATCAAGTTTGCGTGTTGGATCTGCTTGATCCGCTCGATCGCTAAGAATTCTTTATGAGCTTTGCCTTCGGAGTTATTGATGAACTTGACGGCCATCGGTGTACCGCCCGGCGCGGACGCTCGCCAAACTTGGCCGAACTGCCCACGCCCCAAGTATTCTTGCAGCCGAAAACCGGGAGCAAACTCAAAGCCGCGCTGCAACGTGAGCATCAATCGCGAATCCTAAAATAATACGTGACTCGCGCCGTTCCGCTAAACCAACAACTTATGTTCGGACGAGTCCTAAGTCCTTACGCCTCGCGAAACCAATCAATCCGACTCCGGCGCACAGCACCAAAAACGGTCCCCGCCCGCGCGAAACCCGTGCAGTGTCTCGCCCCGAGTATGCAAATCAGCAAATTCAAAGTCAACGTGCCAGCTAGATAAATAAGGCGAATCAAACCCGCACGCCAATCTCGCCAGGTCCCCCGCGCCGTGCAAGGTTCGTCATTGGGTCCCCATCGCAATGTTTGACTCGTCAGAAGTACGCTCTGACGTGGCGTGGCTTCTGGGGGCGACGCATCGATTTATTCCACCGGGGAGTAGTCGATGAACTCGTTTGTTCTTTTCGATCCCCCGGTACTGGGCGACGGAACTAGCAGAGTGCGTCAGGCATGAACTCATCGTTGCAAGTACGACGCTTGGACGGTGCGAGATGCGAAATGTAGATTCCAATCGAAATCAGCAACAGGCTGAGCATCTGTACGATGTGAAACAGTCCGTGGTTGTCGAAGGTCCAGATCAGTTTCATCTGGAGTGAAGATTGCGTGTCAACAATGGCGGCAGCGATCCCGACAACAATTCCAGCAGCCAAAAATGCCGAGCCTGGTTTACGACGAGACCACAGGCATGCGGAGTAAAGAGCCAGCGAGACGAGCATCGCGATCGCTTCGTAGATCACAAAGAGCAAGAACGAGTCGCTCCAAATCTGCGTAACTGCGAAGAAACAGAATGCGATGACCATGAAATATGGCACACAGCGTCGTGCCAGTAAATCGTTCCAAGTCATGGTCACTGCCGCTACCGCGAATAGGGCCATTACGAGGCCCAAAGCTAAGTACACGATGGTCCAGATCGCATTCTGAATTGATTGTTGACATTCAACTCCATGCGAGACGGCTCCAAGAAAACTTGCCAGCGTCAATAGACCAAAGAACCATGTCCAGACACTGGTCCACATTGGTTGCCTGACGCGAAACCTGCTCAGCATGACTATCGCTCCGACCGACTGCAGAGCAAGCATAAGATCAGTCATGGCGGTCGTTTGCTCAACGGGGCTATCAACGAACATGTGGTCTTCTCGGGACGAACGACAGCTTTTTGCGTGAAAGAGTAAAAATACAACGCAGTGACAGATTTGTCTTTCAATTGTCTGGCACCGTTGCCGTAAATGCCACGATCATTGGCAACGGCGATCGGGGATGCGAATCGTCGGGTGCAGCGCGTTTTCGAGCTGTGGGCTGACACAGCAACTCACCCGACAACGTTCCGACTGCATCGAAGTTGTCAGGATTTCGCGTGGGGATGTCGTGCAGGGTGAGCAACCATGCTAAATCGCCGGCAATCACTCGCTGCGAAAGCCACAACACTCCTGCGATGTGTTGTTCGCAGTCTGTCGCCATCGGAGACGTTTCGAGGAAAATGCCTACATCCGCAATTGAATCCTGAGTATCAAATATAGAATATGTCTGAAATGACCAAGCTAAATCGGAGCATTCTTTAAGATCGGGTGTTTTGTAACCTCCCGCTTCGTGGGCTGGGTTGAAGGCCAAAATGTGTCCACGTCGATTCAGCGCTTTCGCAATCTGTGCATTGACGCAATTGCCAAAACTCTCGCCGATGAACGTTGTTCGTTCAGGCTCGAGTTTGATCGCTTTCAGCAGCGAAGATGCGTCGCGTGCCACCGGATCAATGTTTCTTGCCACGGCGAGCGGATTTGGAATCCCAAGCCATAACGTTCGCCATGACTGCTTTGACCAGTCGATAATCAAAACATTGGACTTCGGTATAGCAGCGTCAATTGCGTCGGCAAGTTGATGAAAGCGATCGCCCGTCACCGTTCCACCCATCCCGTGAGTGATCACGAACGTGGGCCAATCCGGCACGAATGTTTTCCGTGAGTCATGGACGAGCTGAACTTGCGATGTCTCCGCTGAACATTCCATCACAATCCAAGAACTCGCTGAAGCAGGCATCGGGTCGTTTGCGAACGTATTCTGCATTAGCAACAATCCCAGCAAGACGAGTTCAGCCGCCAGCGAAGTCGCTTGGTGATGGAGTCGAAGGCCGGCAAACATGGTTTTCTCCGGGAAACTTGGGTCGTGAGTCCTCTCTCTCCAGAGATACCGGCTTGCTTTTTTTCAACCGCTCGAACATCCGATTAAGTCAACATTTCTTCAAGTTTTAAGAAAAAAACAAAATTGAAAAATGGCGCGCTCGATACGCTGCTGGATGTCCTCTAAACTCCTTAGGTTGAGTTGTGTGTAACTTCATCCTTTCATGCCCGACGTGCATCCAGACTGAACAATTGTTTCACGGGATCTTTCCCTCGCCTTACCCAGAAGCGTCCAATGGACATGACCGTCAGCACCGATGACGACGCTTTCCCAGACTTGGAACAGTACCGTGGTTATCTGAAGCTGCTTGCTGATCTGCAGTTGAATCCTCGCTTGCGAGTCAAGGAGGGATCGTCGGACATCGTGCAACAGACAATGCTCGAAGCCCACCGTGGTTTTCCAGACTTTCGCGGAAAGACCGAAGCCGAGCTGCGCGCCTGGTTGAAGATGATTCTGACTCGCAAATTGCTGGCCGTAGCGAGACGTTACGGAACCGACAAACGTGCTGCCGGTCGCGAAGTTTCGCTACACGATCAAATGGAAAAGTCCTCCGCCCAGTTTCTTCAGCAGTTGGTTGCCGACCAAACCTCTCCTAGCATGGAGCTGATGAAGAAAGAACGTTCCGAACAGTTGGCTGCAGCATTACTGAAGCTGCTCGACGATGAACGATCGGCCGTCGTTCTCAAGCACTATCACAATTGGTCAGTCGCCGAAATCGCTCAGCACCTCGACCGGACTCAGGAGGCCGTGGCGGGATTGTTGCGACGTGGTTTGAAAAAGCTACGTGAGTATCTGCGGGAGAAATTGTAATGATGCCTGGCACGAAACCAGACAGTGATGAACGTGAAAACCAGCTCGATGCAATCATCGCCGAATACTATCGCTCGGCGGAAAATGGCGAGGTTCCCGATCACGAACATTTCATTGCTCGGTATCCAAAGTTTCAGCAAGAGCTAAGTGAGTTCTTCGCAGACCTCGGCATGTTTCAATTCCTAGGACGCTCTGACAGCGAAGGCTCAGTGCTTGAGCCGACGATCATGGATAGCACGTCGCAGCGCAAGAATCTGACCGAAGGAACCGTCGTTCGGTACTTTGGCGTTTACGAGATTTTAGAGGAACTTGGGTCAGGCGGAATGGGCGTTGTTTACAAAGCCCGACATGCCCGACTCAGGAAGCTAGTCGCCCTGAAGATGATCCGAGCTGGTGAGTTTGCGACGGCTTTCGAAGTGAAAATGTTTCAAGCGGAAGCTCGCGCCGCAGCGAAGCTCGATCATCCGGGCATCGTGCCGGTGCATGAAGTGGGGATGCATGCCGGCCAGCATTTCTACTCGATGGATTATGTCGCCGGCGGCAGTCTATCAAAACTGCATCGTGATGAACCGGTTCCGGCACGACGCGCGGCGGAACTTGTCAAACATCTTGCCGAAGCGGTGCAATATGCTCACGAACAGGGAATCGTCCATCGCGATCTGAAGCCAACGAATGTTCTGTTGACGAACGCCGGCTCACCTCGGATCACCGACTTTGGGTTGGCCAAACGAATGTGGGCTGCCGAAGAGTCGGTTTCGGTGAACATGACGGAAACCGGCCAGATCATGGGCACTCCGGGCTATATGTCACCCGAGCAGGCCGAGGGAAAAACAAAACTGGTCGGACCAGCGTCTGACATCTACTCGCTCGGTGCCATCTTATACGCATTGCTGACAAGTCGGGCACCGTTCGTCGGAGAGTCACAGGCCGACATCATCACGCAGGTGATCCGCAACGAGCCGGTCTCACCACGCATATTGAACCCGAGTACTGCCCGTGACCTGGAAACCATCTGCTTGAAGTGTCTCACCAAAGAACCACATAAACGCTACGGTACAGCCCAACTTCTGGCGGATGACTTGCAGCGATTTCGCGAAGGCAGGCCCGTCATTGCCCGACCAATCAGTCGTCCGGCGCGGGCATGGCGGTGGTGCAATCGCAATCCGGCCGTTGCGATGCTTTCGTTCGCAATCCTAATCTCGCTCCTGCTCGGTACAACGATTTCCAGCACCCTGGCAACCGTTGCGCATCAACGCGGTGAGCGACTTGCCAATTCACTGGACGCGCAAACCAAACTGGTCGAAATCAAGGAGCGAGCTTTACGAGACTTGCAGCGGGAAGTTGGTCGCAATTTTATCGATAGGGGAGTTTCGGATTTATTGGCCGGCGAAATTTCGCGCGGCCTGAATCGGTTAGTTCAAGCGACTCAAAGTGTCATGCCAACGGATCCCGAACTTGCGCTCGCACAGAAACTTATCGGCTGGTGGAGTACCAGCTTCGGCCAACCGCTTCGGCACAGCGGCGAGGTGCTTTGCGTTTGCATCAGCCCCAACGGCGAGATCATCGCAACCGGATCCCTGGATCAAACTTTGAAGTTGTGGGATGCTCAAACTGGCATGCCATTGTTTGAGCCCTTGATTCACGACAACGGCGTACAGTCGGCAGAGTTTCATCCCAACGGAAAGATCATTTTGACTGCGTCATACGATGATGTCGCAAGTCTTTGGGACGCGGTCAACGGTCGCCTTCTACGTAAAGTATCGCATGGGGACCGTATCAATGAAGCATTGTTTAGCCCAGACGGGGAAAGGTTTGTCACGGCAGGGGAAGACGGTATCGCGAGAATGTGGGAGACGGCGACTGGGGACGAGGTCGGTACACAGATGCTTCATAAAGAATCAATTCACTGTGTGGCCTTCAGTCCAGACTCCAGTAAACTCGCAACGGGAAGCCGTGATAATACCGCGCGACTATGGAACGTGAATTCCGGAAAGCCGATCGGCGATCCACTTCAGCATGCCGACGCTATAGTCTCAAACGTCACATTCAGCCCTGACGGCGCTATCCTTGCAACCGGTGGAATTTCTGGATGGGTCGGGTTGTGGGATGCAACGACTGGAGCGGAGCTACAACAACAACAAAGACTTAGCGGAAGTATTTGCGGTTTGGTGTTTGTCGACGAAGGACAAACATTACTCGCCGGGTCAATTTCGGGCGGACTACACCACGTCAAAGTTTCCACTGGCCGGCAGTTTAAGTCGAGAGTGGGGCCTACAAAGATGAACGGTTTTACTTTGGATAAATCTCAAAAACTGTTTCTCAGTTGCGAGGAGAATCAACTACAGCTTTGCGACCTCGATACCGGACAACCGATCGGCGAGCCGATGCTTCATGAAGCCCGTATTCACGATCTTAAGTTGTCCTCGGACGGACGAATCGCGGTTAGCGCGAGTGCGGATAAATCGGCCCGAATTTGGGACTTACATCAGAACACCGCACGCCACATTCCAGTAA
>JBGSLZ010000063.1:0-9064 GCA_041740415.1 Rubripirellula sp. | reverse complement strand
GATCGTGGCGGCTACGGTGGTGGCGGCGGCGGTGGACGCGGCGGCGATCGCGGTGACCGTGGTGATCGCGGTGGCGACCGTTACTAATTCAGTCAATCACTGACCTAAGTAAATAGACGAAGGGTGCGCGGTATCATTACCGCCCACCCTTTTTTCGTAGACTTACAAGTAGTCGGATACGTCTGAATTCCTGCACCAAGGGAATTCTCGCGAAGCATACTGCTGGTGGTCCGAAGGTGGCGTGCCGAACGATTCGAAGATGACGGTGTTCGGGTTCGGGCGACCCGGTTGGCAAGATCCGACTCAGCATTCACCGCCCCTGAGCACGCTGCCGGCGCGATTCACCATCGGCCTGGCGCCAACCACGAACTACGACGAAGTCGCAAGTCGGATCCATCAGATCGAATCAATCGATCACAACGAAGCAACGCATCCGGATTTTCATCAACGCCAAGAACCCAAAGGCAACGGCATGATGCTGATCCCGATGAACCCATCAGTTCGCGAGATCAAAGCCGCCCGAATCTATCTCGAACTGTGGGGCGGACACCCGCTGAGCGACCATCGACGCATGACGATCAATGGCCGGACGACGTATCCGATTAATGTTCCCGCGCCCGAGCAGTGCATGCACGTTTATCGCGACATAACCATCAAGATCACCGACTTGGTTCGCGGCCAGAACGCCGTTCAATTCGCCGTCGACGGCGACTCAACTTTCTGGGGACACTTCATCGTCGAAGAAGCCGCCATCGATGCGCTGTTGCCAGCGACCAGTCCGGAAGTTCAACACGTTGGCACGGTGAATGATCCGCCGAAGCTGGTTGTTGAAAAAACTGATGACGAAGCGTTCGCGATCTCACTGCCCGTTTCGCAGCAGATTGCGTCGAAGATCAACGCCGTTCACTTCTATGCCATGTACGACGGGTTCGATGAGAACGGCGATGGCGTGACGCGCGATTGGAACGGCTTCACCAAACGAAAGGTGCCGACCGGACATCTCGCGTCCGTATCAACGGCTCCGTATTCGGTTCGCTGGGACACGTCGATGATGAAGTCACAATCGAGCATACAAGTCAAAGCCGTAGTCGAGTTCATCGGCGACATGGAGACGACTGAAGCCGAGACGGGGATGAAATCGGCGGACGAACGATACTGGAAAGCTGAAAGTTTGTGTTGGCAGTCCGACGTAGTCGACGATTTGACGATTGAACATCCCGCCGGTGGCCGACGGCGAAAAGACGAAACCTGGCAGCGAACAAATCCTGCTCGTTGGTGATGACCAAAGCAAGCTCGGCGGCAATGTTCCCGCCGGGCACCAGTGCGGTGCGATGCACTTCGGTCCCGACGATTGTCTGTACATCGGCTTGGGCGAACAAACCGCGGGTTTGCCGGCTCAAAATCTTGACACGTTGCAAGGAAAATTGCTGCGCATCCATGCCGACGGCTCAATTCCTGACGCAACGCGTTGCTCGACACGACGCACGGCAAGTACCAATCGATTTGGGCATACGGTCTTCGCAATCCGTTCACTTTCGCGTTCCAGTCGCGCACGGGTGACCTGCAGATCAACGATGTCGGCGGTGTGTACGAAGAAATCAATCGCGGCATTGCTGGTAAGAATTACGGTTGGCCGGTTGTGGAACATGGTCCGACCGACGATCCCCGGTTTGAAGGTCCGATCCACATTTATCCGCAAGCATCGATCTCCGGCGGAGTGTTCGTGCCGTCCGAATCCGGCTGGCCGATCGCCTTCCGTGAACAGTTTCTATTTGCGGACTTTGTCCACGGATGGATTCACGCCATCGATCCTGAATCGGCCAACACCTCGTCCGTAAGCGACGCAAAAGAGTTCGCGGCCGGTTTGCGCCGCCCCGTCGACATGCGGTTTGGTGCCGACGGTGCGTTGCACGTGCTATTGCGAAACGCATGGGTCGCCGACGGCAAATTGGTTGGCGGCACCGGCAGCATCGTTTCGATTCGCTATGCTCAATAGAGGTCGTGCGGAAAACAGTGTGTTCGGGTCCACGTAAAGAGGAGGTACTGATATGTGTGTCGCGACGTCGAAAACAATTATTGCTTTGATATTTCTAGTCGGCTTGGTCAGTGGCCGGGCGATGGCGGATCTACCGCCCGATTTCCATCCGCTCAACATCGGCGATGCGGCACCCGACTTCACCTTACGTGGGATCGACGACCGCGACTGGAGTCTCGCCGATTTCGCCGACGCTGAAGTCTTGGTGGTCTACTTCACGTCCAATCATTGTCCGGTCTGTCATGCCCAAGATCCGCGATTGATGGCGTTGATCGGCGACCTTGCCGGTCGGAGCGTCCAAGTGGTCGCCATCAATCCGAATTCTGGCGATGGGTTGAGAGCCGATGAACTCGGCTATTCGAAGTATGACGATAGCTTCGAGCACATGAAATTGTACGCCAAAGACGAAGGTTTCACGTTTCCCTATCTGTACGATGGCGAAACTCAAGCGGTCGCGAAAAGATTCGGCTGTTTGGCGACGCCGCATGTTTTTGTGTTTGATGCGAAACGACACCTGCGTTACCAAGGATGGTTGGACGACTCACGTTTTCCAGATCCGAAATCGGTCAAGCGACATGACGCGCGGGATGCCATCGTCGCTCTGCTAGACGGCAAACCGGTCGAAGTGACAGAAACCAAACCGTTTGGATGTTCGACAAAATGGCGCGAGAAGATCGCAGCGGTCGCTCAAGACAACGAGCAATGGGAGAAGACTGAAGTGACGCTCGACGACATTGATGCGGCGGGAATTGCAAAGCTCGTGAAGAACGAGACCAGCAAGTACCGTTTGTTCAATGTCTGGTCGACGACGTGTGCGCCGTGCATCGAAGAGTTTCCGGGTTTGATCCGCGTATCCCGAAGGATGGGGCTTCGCGAATTTGAGCTGATCACGATCAGTACCGACCTTCCGGACGATCGTGCCAAGGTGATCGGCTTCTTGGACGACCAGCGCGCCGCTTTGCCAGCACGCTTGAAGCCGTCACTGGAAAAAGAAAACCGGGCGTCGAATAATTACTTGTACACCGAAGCCAGCATGGACGCGATGATCAATGCGTTGGACGCCCAATGGTCGGGGCCGCAGCCGCACACGATTCTGGTCACGCCAGGTGGCAAAATCGTGTTTCGGCACAACGGAAAGATCGATGAAGCCGAGTTGTTGGACGCTGTATTGGCTGAAATGAGCAACGCCTACCAGCCCGCAAACTAATCGGCGGATCGCTGAAGAACAATTATCCCAATTGTTTGGGCGGGTTTTCTGTTTCGCCGCCCAAACGATTGAGGACAATCGTTCTACTGTTCGATTCGGTAGAGCGCTGAATCCGTTCGCCAAATCATCGCGCCGTCGATGATCGCTGGTGAAGCCATGATCTGTCCGTCGAGATGGTTGACGCCTACGACCTTTGCGTCGCGTCCGAGCGTCATCACGGTCACGTCACCGTCTTGCGAACCGAAATACATGTGCTCTCCGACCAACACGGGCGATGCCGAAAAATCGCCGCCCAAGCGTTCTTTCCAAACCTGTTCGCCATCCGCGACGTCAAAACAACTGGCGACGCCATTGTCCGAAACGACGTAGATCAATCCGTCGTGCAAGACCGGTGATGGCTTCGCGGGGATGCCCGCTGACACCGTCCAGCGCATGTGCGAATCGGTCACGTCACCGGAACCATCGATACCGATCGCCCATAACTCGGGCTTTCCAAATCCGGTGCAAAAGTAGACGACGCCGTCTTGATGAACGGGCCGTGGTACTACCGAAAAACCAGTGCCATGCCGAAGCCGCCAAACTTCGTCGCCGGTCTTGGGCGAGTACGCGACGATCCACTGCGCACCCATGCAAATCAATTGCTCCCGTCCGGCCGCATCCGTCACGGCAATTGGTGTGCAATAAGACTTCATCATGTCGCCACTGGGTGCGTCCATCGGCGGTCGATCGCGTTCCCAAACCGTTGCACCGGAGTTCTTATCGAGCGCCGTGACGTATTGTCGGTCCATCCCGTCTTGAATCAGCACCAACAGGTCACCGTGCAACATCGGCGAGCTACCGGGTCCGACGCCGTGTTCCAACGGCAACTTCCGCTGCCAGATCACGTCGCCACGCTTCGCGTCGACGCAAAAAGTTCCGTAGGTTCCGAAGTGACAATACACTCGCGACCCGTCGGCGACCGGCGTCGGCGATGCGTAGCTGTTGAGTGCGTGAATGGCGTCGGGTTTGTCGACGGTCGCCAAGTCGAGCGAACGTTCGATTTTTCCCATTTCCAAATCGACTGCGACCAACTTCAACTGCAGCGTCTTGGCGATCGCAAGCTGTTTCATCTTCTTCTGCTCGATGCCAGATTCAGCCAACATCGCCAGCCGCTCTTCTTCGCTGGGCACGTTCTCGACGGCCGTCGTCATCCAGATCAATCCGTCCGCCACGATCGGCGACGACCACGCGCGTCCGGGAATGTCCGTCTTCCATGTGACATGGTCGTGTTCGCCGAAAACGATCGGTACGGTCTGATCGAGCACGATGCCATCGCCGGCGGGTCCACGGAACTGGGGCCACGAATCAGCCGACCAAAGTGGCGACCAGACTGGCGACGCGATCAAACATGCGAGAAACAACAATCGGCGATCAATCATGACGCTAAAGTCCGATTCGCGAGGCGGAAATACGAAGCCGACATCGGTGCCGACGGGCTCGCAGTATGACTGTTGTGAATTGAACTTCAAACGGCCCGATTATCACTTTTGGAAGTTTGGCGGCGCCGCGATGTTGAATCTGGCAAACTCGCCGTTCTCGACGGTCATCGTTTTCGGACGGATCCTCAGCGAATAGACGGCGACTTCGGGGCCCGGCTGTCCATCGGGCTGGGTTTGCCGAAAAATCGCCGGGCGGCTGGGCGGACCTTCGATCGTGAACACGTCTTTGGACGATGAGTACGCCGCGCGGCTGGCCGTACCTTCGACCAACCCTCGCTCGCCGCGTGAACGGAAAACGACGCCGCTAACCGCTTCCATTTCCCACGCCGTCGACGATCGACTGGCGTATCGCGAATCAGCTCCAAAACCAATTTGAGATTGCGAGGGCTCGAATGAAAATCGCAGCCGATCGCAATCGAGCGTCGATTGACCGTTGGAGATCGAGTCCATCTTGGCAGCATCAAACGACTGATCCCAACTCGTGACACTCTGGACGCCGACCCGCACGCCGCGCAAGAAATCCAAATTCTGCGCCGACAAATCCGCTTGCATCGAGTCATTGAACGTCAAGTGAATCCCGGTCAGTTCGCGCGCCGCGCCGTCAATCAATGTCGCGTCAGCGATCAACGCGTCACGTTGTTTCGTATCTGAATTGGATGCGGACGCGTCCATCGGGTTGCCCGTCGTCCAACCGCGATACCATCCAGGTCCCGCGCCGATCAAGCGACCGCCGTCACCTGGCGCCATCGTCAATGATCGTGCGTGGATCAAGTGCTTTGCTTCAAGCACTCCGTCGGGCGCACGGTGGAGAGCCGTCGCGATCACCGGTCGATTGGTCGACTGCATCATCGTGATCTTCTGGATCACCGCGCTGCGCACCGACGTGATGTCACGCATCTGAACGGGCTCCAGCAGATCGACTTCCAAACGATCGCCGCTGAGTTTCAACTCCCACGCTTCACGATTGCTCAGCAACGTCGCGTGGATGTCGACGCCTTCGCTGAGTACCGCTTTGCGCCCGTCGAAAAGCATCTCACCTTGCCATCGACAATGCGGCGGCTTGATCCAAGTGACACCGCCACCGGATGTTGAAGCCGCGTTCGCCGACTGCACCGTCAATCCCTTGGGCAGCGCGGCGGTCGGAATTTGAAACTCGCCCGCCGCGTTGATCCACACCATGTTATCGCTGGGACGAATTTGAATCTGAGGCCCCACGAAGAAGCCATCACCCAGCTCGAATCGCGCCGGTGTTTCCGGATTGCTGCTCAGTTGCAATACGTCTTCGCCACCGCCATCGATCAGCTCCAGTCGTTGTCCGGTCAGTCGCGCGGGCAACGATTGACCACCCGTCTCGATCGCATGTTCGACTTCCACATTGCCGACCACGCTGAGTTGCTTGGCGCTGAGTCCTGATGAGTTGCGACGAAGTTGGGCGTTGATCGACTCACCGCGTATCAGCGGACGTGGCCGCGCGACGGGATCGACGAGCGTCGGGTTCGCACCCGGTTGGGCAACCCACTGACGCAGAGCGCTGTTGCCTCCCGCATTGCCGTCGCCATCCGTCCCGCCGGACGATGCCAGATCCTCACTCGCGCGCGGGTTTTCTTCGCTGATGAAGTTCAGCCACAGTTGCTTCGTCTCTGCCGCGATCGCCGTTGTTTCGATGCGAACGTCGCCGATGCCTTTGAACCACAGCGGCACCAGAGTCTTTCGTTGCCGATCGTCGCGATCATCGACGACACGTCCATCGGTCGTTTGCTGTGGCGTCAGCAAGATGCCGACCAAGTCCGCTGTAAACTCGCCGCCATCGACCAGCGATGCGCTGACCTCTCCATCGATCCAAACTTCGACATCCGAATCCAAATCTTTCGCAGTCGACTCGGCCAGCGGAGTCATGCGAATCCCGTTGAGCCATTGAGCTTTGCGGATCGGAATGTTGGGATCGGTGATCGTCACGATGCCAGCACCGCTGGCGTTGAGCATTCCGATCGCTGCGGGGTTCTTGGGATTGAATTGATACGTCAGGTTCGACAGCCGCGCGGTCACTCCGCCGCGACGAATTTGGATGCCGCGTTCTCCTTCCGCACTGATCAAGCCTTTGACGGCGTTGAAGACGATTTGATCGGCGGCGATCTCCGCATCCATGCTAGGCAACTTCGCAATCGCCGGTCGACCTGTCTCGCGATTGCCCGTCGCGACAAGCTTGATCATCCAATCCAGCGGCGACTTGCGGACGATCGAATCGTTGGCGGGATCGTTGAGCGTCAAGTCAAGCTGACCACAATCGAAGCGATCGATCTGGCCACTTGCCGTCTGATGAACCAACGACACTGAATCTCGCAGCAACAGTTGATCGAGCGCGAAATCGTACTCGACTCGTCCTCCGCACCCGATCGATATCGTCGAGTTCTCTTCGGACTGATTTGACGTCGTTGACTGGCCCGCCGCCAACCGACCGCCCTTCATCGGCATCACCAATTCGTCCAAATAGATTAGCTCCATCCGATCGAGCGACGCCGGCGAAGGTCCTCCGGGCGAAGCGGATCCGGCCAGGTGGATCGTCAAGTCGCGCCCGATCATGTGGGCTTCGCCGAACGCAATGTTGATGGTTTCAGTCGTCCAAATCCGTCGACTATCGATACCGACTTCCGAAGTGCGAAGGTCGAACGAGCGTCGAGGTTTGCCGCCGCGCTCGCGCGAGTTCTCATCGGCGCTGACATCACCGAACGAGCGATAAATGTGAACGTTGCCGACCATGCGTCCCCACTGGATCGGCGGCGCGTCGCCACTCATCACGTCGAGCGATCCCGTGAACTTCAACTCCGCGCCCTGGGGTGCGTCGATGATGACCGGATCTTGTTGATCGGAACCGCCAAGGCCGCGACCGATCACGACCGTGATCGGCCACAACTTCCAATGATCGTTGGACGTCTGTTCCCAATTCTCGAACAGCAACATTCCTTGCGATGTTTGCAGTTGTTTGCATGTCCCGCGTTGCCATTGACCTTCGGCGAACAGATCTTGCAGCGACTGATCCACCCTCAGCGTCGTTGACTCTTTCATCGCGATCGACTCAAACGTCGGCGGACGCATCATCGGTGACGCGACGTTTTGGTAAACGACGGACAGCGCAACCAGGAAAACCAGTGCCGAGAAGTAGTGAGTCAATTGAGAAACCATGGTCGGACCATGAGACGGGCGCGGATTCAGTCGGCCGGTCGCACGTGTTCCTCCCATCGCTGGCCCGCTCGGAGCAATCGTTCGATCAACTCTCTTAGCACACCTTCGCCGCCACGTTGTTCCAAAACCCAATCGGCGGTGTCGCGAACGTCTCGCGCCGCGTCAGCAGGTGCCACCGACAATCCGACTTGATCCATCACTGTCAAATCGGGCAAGTCGTCGCCGATGTACGCGACTTGGTCGGCCGTGTAACCCATCGACATTATGATCTCGGTCGCCGCAGGCCACTTCTTTTTGCAGTCTTGTTTGACGAACGTGATTCCCAGCTCGGTCGCGCGGCGAGTCACCATCGGGCTGCTCCGCGCGGTGATGATTCCAAAACCGAAGCCGCACTTCATCCACAACTTGATGCCCAGACCGTCGCGGACGTGGAAGAACTTTGTCTCCGCGCCTGCCGAGTCGTAGACGATTCGGCCGTCGGTCATGACGCCATCGACATCCGTCAAAATGCAACGAATCGATGAAGCGATATCGGCGTCCGAGCGATCCATGGAAGTCTTCACTGTCTGAGTTCTTTCGGGCACCGTTAAAACTTCAGAATCTTGGCCGCGTCACCACTGTCGCTCAGCGAGACGATGTCGGTGATATCGATCAGACCGATCGGTCTGCGATTGCCATCGATCACCGGCAGTTCGCTGATTCGACGATGCGACATGATCGCCATCGCCTCGCCCAACATCGAACCGCTGTCCGCCGTCGAAGGGTGCTTCGTCATGCGTGACGAAATCGGTTGATCGAGCGCTGCTTCGTCGCGTCGCTGTAGTAACCGCGCCAAGTCGCTGTCGGTGAAGATGCCCGCCAAGCGTCCGTCAGAGTCCGTCAACATGATCGCTCCGGTGCGACGTGTTGTAACTGATTCACTCGTCTCGATCGGCCCGATCATCGCATCGCGAATCGTCGCCGTTTCGCTGGCGAGGCGACAGACATCGATCGGACGCATGATCTGGTCGACGGTCGAAAGCTTTTGACCGAGCGCGCCACCGGGATGAAATCGGGCGAAGTCTTGAGGGGTGAACTGACGCAGTCGGCTGGCCAGCATCGCGATCGCGTGGGGACATAACGGGTCCGCCCCGGAGATCGAACCGAGCGCGCGGCGTGCGTAAT
>JBGSLZ010000062.1:0-4163 GCA_041740415.1 Rubripirellula sp. | reverse complement strand
GCTAGCACAGCGTGAACGTTTTGCTCTTGTTCGTTCAACGTCAAGAATTCTCGCTGTACTGCTTCACGCAGTTCACTCAAGTCCACGCCCTCGATCGCATTGCGCACAGAAACCAACACGGTCAATCCGGTCTTCACCATGGCGCCCTCATCGACGGCCACAAATGACTCGCCAGATTCTTCCGTTTCGTAGACGAGAATTCCAGGCGTGAGCGCGGCCACGCAGTCGAGTCGGTGGGGCAAGAGTCCGAAGGAACCAGACTGAGTTTCCGCTACCACTCGCAAAACATCGCTGCAATCGAGGAGCACTTGAAACGGCAACAGGATTCTAAGCGTCATGCTGGCTGGCACTGGCATGTTCGGTCTCCTTGTCGCTATCCGATTTTGATTCGTTGGGCATTTTCGCTTCGTCGATCTTGCCGATCATGTACAGAGCCTTTTCTGGATAATCCTTGAACTCATCGCTCAAAATCCGCCGGCAGCCGTCCAGTGAATCTTCCAAGCTGACCGACTTGCCTTTCAAGCCAGTAAACTGTTCGGTGGTGAAGAACGGTTGAGTGAGGAACCGTTCCAAGCGTCTCGCGCGAGCGACAACGTTTCGATCGTCTGGCGATAACTGTTCAAGCCCAAGCATCGCGATGATGTCTTTCAACTCGTCATATTGAGCGAGCGTGCTGCGAATCTCTTGAGCCAATTCATAGTGCTGCTTGCCAACGATGCCCGGCGTCGCCATTTTGGAGTTCGATTGCAGGGGATCGATCGCTGGGAACAAGCCTTCGCTCGCTCGTTTGCGTGACAGAACGATCGAAGCTGACAGGTGCGAGAACGTGTGAACTGCGGCGGGGTCGGTAAAGTCGTCGGCTGGGACATACACCGCTTGAATCGACGTGATCGCGCCCGAGTCCGTGTTGGCGATCCGCTCTTCCAAACTGGAAAGCTCAGTTCCCATCGTCGGTTGATAACCCAAACGTGACGGCATTTGTCCCATCAAACCCGAGACCTCCATGCCAGCCTGGATGAAGCGAAAGATGTTGTCGATCAACAACAACACGTCGCGGTGTTCATCGTCACGGAAGTACTCGGCCATTGTCAGGGCTGCGTGGCCAACACGAAACCGACTGCCCGGCGGTTCGTTCATCTGGCCGAAAATCATTACCATGTTGTCAAGCACGCCGGCGGATTTCATTTCGCGGTACAGCTCTTCGCCTTCTCGACAACGTTCGCCGATGCCACAAAAGATACTCGTCCCTTCTTCGTGGCCGACCATGTTATGAATCAGTTCCGCCAACAGCACGGTCTTGCCAACTCCCGCGCCACCGAACAGCCCCGCCTTGCCACCGCGTTCTAGCGGCAATAGGACGTCGATCGCTTTGATGCCCGTCTCGAATACTTCCGATTTGGTCGATCGGCGAACAAGTGGAGGTGGCGCGTTGTGTACGCTTCGCCACTGCACGTCTTCCAGCGGCGGGCCTCGATCGATCGCGTTGCCAAAAACGTCCAACATCCGCGACAAAATCGAGTTGCCGACGGGAGCCAACAATGGACTCCCTGTGTCCGTCACTTGCATCCCTCGCGCGAGTCCTTGCGTAGGCGTCAGTGCAATCCCGCGCACGAGATCGGCATCCAGTTGTGAGAGCACTTCAATCGCAATCTCTTGGTCGGTCCCAGTTCGCAGCATCGTATGGATCGCAGGCAATCGCTGTGTGAATCGAACATCCACAACGCTGCCGCGCACCGCCACGACCTTCCCGAAATGCGATTCCGACGGAGCGTCGTTACTGAGTGATGGATCGTTGGAGCAGGTCTCCGCTGTCATGCGTTGTCTTCCCTTTCACGGTCTGCAGTAGAAAAGCCCGCATAGAATTTTTTTCCCATCGCGAATAGTGGAAAGTGTCCGCGATTTTTCGCTATGTCACGGGAGTTGGAAACGGATTTTAAACCAACCGACCCTGCATCGGCATCAAGGAAGAAACCAATCTTGTCATGGTGGATTCCACCAGCTATCCCGATACTTTGAACAGGAGGAAACGGAGATCAAACTCGTCGTCCGTTTACTCCGTAGTCTTCTGTAAAAAAGTCCTTCGTCGCGAGCGGATTAGGGCGACAGAGTCGAATTCCACAATGCGATGGCTGGTTGGTCTCTGCGATCGTGTTCGTAACCCAGCACGCTAAGCGACGCGGTGTCGAGCAAAAAGCTTTGTGCATGTTCGATGGATAGCCCAATCCATCGCGCTCCGAGGACGCGACTGAAATGGCCGTGGGAAAAGATCGCAATGTTTCCATCCAATTCAGCGAGGCGATGGATGACATCATCCGCGCGGGCCGAAACTTGGGCTGGCGCTTCGCCGCCCGGCGATCCGTCGCGAAAAAGACTCCAGCCGGGACGCGACCGAAGGATTTCGGCAGTGGTGAGGCCCTCAAAGTCACCATAATTCCATTCGGCTAGGTTCGGAACGATTTCAGGCATCGAGTCGGGAACGACCAGTGCGCAGGTTTGTCGAGCGCGCTGGAGCGGGCTTGTCAGCACAAGAGCAAATGCGATTGCTCTGAGATGCGAACCAACCTCGCTCGCCATCTGCTCACCATGCTTCGTCAGTGGAATGTCGGTGCGACCGGTGTGTTGACCAGACAGCGACCACTGGGTTTCGCCGTGTCGGATGAGGTAAATTCTTAATGTCATAGTGGAGCTGGAACATCCCGTGGTGCAAGCTGACCCGTGGTGAGAACTAGCGGACTAATAGGCAGATGCTTTGGTAGATCCAGGCGAGCGACGCCGATGCGGCTGTCGGCCATTCCGTAATAAACATCGAAGCGATCAGGAGTACCAAGATCGTCGCGGCGGTCGATACCGGTTGGGAACACGACATTGGCGATCATCCCGTGACGTTCCGCATAAAGTTCCGGTGTTAAAACGGGCTCTTCTGAGCGATAGAGAATGTTTTGCGGATGCTTCTTAGAAAGCACCATCACACCGGCTGAGTAGCAAAGCTGTTTTCCGTCGTTGGTCGGGTCATCGATCTTGCTGACGCCGTGGTAAACGATCAACCAACCGTGTCGCGTCAGTATGGGAGGAGCGCCGCCGCCGATTTTTAGTTTCTCCCAAGGTGAGACAGGAGTTGCAAGTCGGTGATGCGAGTTGAATAGTCCAGGTCGATGCGGAGTCATGCCCGGTGCGGGCCCCATGCCCTCGACCAACATCGGGCAATACGAAATCCAAATACTCTCATGCTCGCGATCCACCATGCGACACTCGGATGCGCAAGCCGTTTCCTCGGGGCGGGTACCGGGAAAAAGCGGTCGGTGGATGAGTGCCAATTGCATCTTGCCGGCGTGATTGGGAATCGCAACGGGAAAGATGCTTGCGTCCTTGTTATCGACATGGACGAAATCGATTCCTTGAAAAGGCTCGAATGTCGCCAACCCAACCCGCTTCCAATGGAACAAATCTTCAGAGATGGCGAGGGCAATTCGCGGGCCGCTCGGAGAATGAGCGGTGTAAGTCATCACGTAATGTCGAAGCGGTTCAACGAAGGTAACTCGCGCGTCCTCACACCCACCACTGCCATCCGCACGAAGTTCATAGTCGGCCTGTGGTTCGAGTGCGATGCCCAAACGTTCGACTCCACATGGATCGCCATCGTCATTGAACTTCACACGCGCGATGCCGATACGAGAGTAGTTGCCTCTGGCGACGAGTCGTGGAAACAGATACAGCTTTCCATCTGGGCCGCGCGTGGCTGCTGGGTTGAGCACCCCTTCGACTTCCATCGGATTGCCTGGCTCCGGTTCCATCAATACGCCAAGTCGTTGCAATTCAAAATTTGACATTAGGTTTCTTTCAGATCAGCCGTTGTGCGTTAGCACACGGTTATTATGAGAACCGGATGCTAACGCGTTTCGGATGATTACGTGAGGCTTAGCCGAATCACTCAAACAAGCGATGATGGCTTCGATCACCGGTTTCGTGTCATTGGGATCACGAACGCGGATTGATACGACACCGGCTTGTTGGGCTGGATAGTCGTTGCCGCCAGGAAAAATCGCGTCGCCAATAAAGATCATTTCATCAATGGCGATACCCAGCGTGTCGCGGAGTTTGTGAATTCCATACGCTTTGTCGATGCCGGGCTTGGTGACATCTATCGACGTCGTTCCGCCGAGTCG
>JBGSLZ010000061.1:0-16549 GCA_041740415.1 Rubripirellula sp. | reverse complement strand
GCGCGGCCGGAGCGGGCGGTGGCAGCGTCGTCGGCCCAGCGGGCACTGTCGTCGGATGCGTGATCGGCCTCGGCGTCGGACTGGCGATCGACTGGTACATGACCGACCAATTCCAGTCCCAGCTTTCGTCGCAAATGATGAGCTACCTCGATTCGCTCGAGCAAACATTGCTCGTCGGCGATGCCGGCGCGGCTCACGACAAAGATTCAGTCGCCAGCGGTGGCATTGTGGCGGCGCTGCCGGTGGTGTGCGATGATTTACGCGCGGCCTACCGCGAACGTTTCTATCAACAAATTGTTCAAACCGGTCCAAGTCCATGAACATCCTCGCAACTCGCAATCTCCGGTGCATCGTCTTGTTCACACTTGTTGCGATCCCGTGCGGGTCCGCCAGTGCAACGGTTCCCGCGGTCGCATCGTCGGTGGCCAAAGCGATCGTGAAGTACTTCGGCAAAGAAGGCAGCAGCGAGGCGGCGGAGTATCTGTCCAAGAAGGGCGGCCGAGAAATCATGGAACGGGTCAGCGCGAATGCCGCCAAACAGGGCGGCGACGAAGCGGTCGAGCAAGTCGCGAAGCTGGCCGGCAAGTACGGCCCCGAAACCATCTCGGCACTCGACAACGCTTCATCGATCGGGCCAGTCTTGAAGGCACTCGATGATTTGCCTCAAGATCAAGTCTCGACCGCGCTGACGCGACTTGCCGCCGGCGCACCCGGACGCGAACTTGCCGAGACGACCGTGAAGTACGGGTCGAAGGCGATCCAAAGCGAGCTCAAGCACCCCGGCGTCGGCTTGGTGCTCGTCCGCAGCCTCGGTGACGACGGCGTCGAGCTGGCGACGCGATTGAATACCGATCAAGCAATTTCAGTTGCCCGTCACGCCGACGACTTGGCGAGGTTACCGCCGACTCAGCGCGACGGTGTGCTGGCGATGATGCGCCAGGACACGACACGGATGGTTCAGTTCCTGGGCCGGTTCGCGGACGCCAATCCGGGCAAAACATTGTTCACGGTCGCAACAACGGGAATCATTTTGGCCGAGCCCGAGCGGATTTTGGGAGGTGACGAGATCATCTACGACGCTGACGGAAATCCGATCGTGATGAGCAAGTCTGGTCTGGTAGGTCGCACGCTGGGCGCCGGAGGATCGATAGCCGAACACGTATCGGAGCGATACGTCCGCCCGTTCTTCTTAACGCTGCTAGCTTTCGTCACCACCTTCGCCGCGATCTGGGTATCAATCAAGTTCTACCGATCCAATCGAAAAGTGAATCTGTAAAAACAACTTTCCTCAGTTGTTTGGGAACGGCTACGCGAGTAGTCCGAAACGATTGGGGAACAATCGTTCTACTATCGATACCTAGTTATCATCCGGATCGCGGGTGATGGCTCCGTTTTTTGCTACCTTGGCATGGGGCGATGTTTCCGTTTGCCATGGCATCTTGCTCAAGTCGTCCCACAAGCCATTCTTATGGTATCGCCCGTACTCATCCGACGATGATCCAAAGTACGGTGTGTCTCGGACGCCCGGTTCTCGGCAGGCTTCGTCGCCTCGACGTTGTTTGGCAGGCGAAGAAAACCCAATCGAAGTGAATGCGACAATCGTCCGGCCACCTAGCTCCTTGGATAGCGCTACGACAAGGTCCGTCCCACCGCTCTGCTGGCCGGCGATGCAGGATTGAAACAGCAACGTGCCGTCAGGCGTCATGACTCGGTCCAAGAAGTCCAAGACGCTTTTGAACGCGGACAAGTTACGTGCAGTCATCGCGGTTGGTATCGCTAACCCGGTCTCATCTGTGCCGTTGACCGCGACTTCCCCAGGAAATCCGTGCGCGTTGATCGCCAGCTTCTTAATCAGCGAACCCTTCATTCGTTCGGTGATCAGCCGCGGCAACGACGCGAACGCGCCCGTTCCATACTTCAGGCCGATGTCCCAACCGGCTTGGCCATTGGTTGCATCGCCTCCCATGATCGTGGGTGTTGAAAACGCGCCGCCCTCTTCACCCTTCTTACGCAATTGGGCATCTTCGCAAACGGCGCCGATGCAGGTAACCCAAACATTTCGCGTCGGCGCCGGAATCTTCAGAAACGAATAGGCGTCTCTGACTTGGCCGGTTTCATACAGATCGCCGGGAATGGTGCTGGGTACACGTTTGTCAGACACGACACGGAAGGCAAACTCGATCCGGTTGACCCCGACCTGCTTCGACTCTGGCAGCGTCTGAGTTCGATTGCAGCCCGCACCTGGAATTCCGGTCAGCGCCGCTTGGCCGAATTTCGTTCGATCGGAGTTGCTCAGTTGATCGAGCGAGTTGAGCATGTCGGGCATGCTTTGGCGGCTCAGTGCAAGCAACGACGGACCAAGTCGCGCAGCATCGTTTTGGCGAACCGACGAGACAAAACTTGAGATATCAGCTTGGGACATGATCTTTCTTCTGATCTGTTGACGTTGGTGAATTGCGACAACACAAATCCCGTCGGGAATTGCTGTGACACGACCGTTATCGAGTCATCAACCAAGCAGTTGCTTAAAAAGCAAAAAAGATGTCCAACCTCGAATCAGCCCGCCGGTTCTAAGCCAACTGCTTGTGGCCGAAGTTTGCGTTGGGCGCGAAGGTTCGACTTTCTAACTCGTCGCGGTTCTTTTTGAACCATGTCGCGACCAGCGATAAAGTGTGCGGGTGTGGACCGTGGCCTCGGTCGAGCCGATTGACCGTGATCTTGGACCAGTGCTGCAACGTCGGTCGGATTGCTTCGTATTCGATTGCATTGCGCGGCGCGGCGATCGCATCGACGATCTCGCCGCTGTGGATCAAGTACCATGTTCCGCATCCGTCGTGGCCGGGTACGGCGTAGATGAATGTGAATCGCCGACGCGCTTGATTGAGCATCTTTAGTTTGCGGTCGATGTACTCCAGCACCTTGGTCGTCTCGAGCGCCCGCGCCGCCAATTCGTATTGCCGGTTCTCCGACGCAATCTCCATTTGCTGCTGGATCATGTCCAGCGGTTCGTGGTTGAACCCGTCCAAGAAACTTTCCGCCGCGTTGACTCGTTCGTCATATCCAGCGTGCGTGCATGCGGCCGCGCACGGTCCCATGCACGTACCAACTTCCAAGCGCAAACAGCCGGGACGATGCTCCGGATCGAACAGTTGCAGTTGATCGGCGAAACGAAACACTTGCTTGCTACCACAGTCGCGCAGCTTGAATACTTTGTTGAGTGTTTCGACTGCGGCCCGCATTCGCCCGGCGCCGAAGAACGGTCCTTCGACCGCGATGAATTGGCCGCTCGACTTGCTCGTTGATTTACCAGTCGGTGGCTTGGCGGTCGTGAAGAACATCGCGGGCGTGCGACCGAGGCACAGATAGACTGGGCGTTGGCGTTTGGGGACGCCTTGCACGTTCCAGCGCGGAGAAAAACGGCGAATGAGTTGCTGTTCGCGAACCAGCGCCGCGAATTCACTCGGCTGAGTCTCCCACTGGATCGCGCGCGCCGACTCGATGATCCGACCACCCTTGGCTTGCGAATTGGACGCTGCGAAATAGCTGAGCAAGCGGGATCGGAGCGACTTGCTCTTGCCCACGTAGATCAATTGGCCCTTTCGGTCGAGCATGCCGTAGACGCCCGGAACGCGCGGGCACGACTGGACGATTCGTTTCCGCAGTTCGTCCGTGGAAACGTCACCGACCGCGTCGATCGGGCGCGGCGAGTGGGGGCTCAGCGGGTCCGGCCCGAAGCCAAAGATTGCATCCATGCGACTGAATCCGAAAAATGGGTGAACGCTAAGCGATCACTCTATCAATTTTTGCCGCCAGAATAAAATCGTTTTCGCTGAGACCGCCAATGGCGTGTGTGGTCAGGTCGATGCGGACGTGCCGGTATCCGGTCAGATGCAAATCCGGGTGATGCTGCTCTTGTTCGGCAATTTCCGCGACTCTTTGCATCAGCTTGATCGCTTTGACGAAGTTACCGCAGTTGATTTTGCGAAAGATCGTTTTGCTATCATCATCGATCGACCAATCGGGCAGCGCCGTTAAATACTCCGTGGCCGCGTCGCGACCGATCAACGGCACGCCACCTTCGCAGGGAACGCACGATTTTTGTTGAAGCGATTGGGGTGTCATGATGAACTCCTCGTAGGTCCGGTTCCACCGGACGGTAATGAAAGTAGAAAGTAGGTCCGGTTCCACCGGACGGTTTTGAAAGTAGAAAGTATAAAGTAGGTCCGGTTCCACCGGACGGTATACGAACATTGAAATTGTCCGGTGGAACCGGACCTACTGGTGCAGTCGTTTGAGTCTTGTGTGGTCGAGGTCGAGGCCCATCGATGTGATGATGGCGACTAGTTCTGCTTGTCCGCGGACCTTCAATTTGCTGCTGATCGATGCCTTGTGTCGCTGGACGGTTTTGGGACTCCGGTGCAACAGCTTGGCAACCGTGGGGACGCTCATGCCATGACCCAGCAGCACCGCGACTTCCAATTCTCGCCGCGTCAAACAATCCAGCGGTCCCAAACCGATGTATTCCGACTTGACCGTTTCGCAGGTATCCGAAAGACCCAAGTCGTCACCGCTCGCCTCGGCGCGACTGATGACGATCACGCGATTGAACGGCGGAGTCTTGTCGCGAATCGGCCAAACCGTGGAATGGATGCTGCGGCCATGATAGATGTGGGTCATCGCCAGAGGCTTGCCGTCTTTCAACACTCGCGCGATCATCGCAAGTCGTTCTTTGACATATTCGGGCGAATGAAAGTCGGCGATCGATTTACCTTCGTAATCGATATTGGTTGTTTGGGAGAACAACACCATTGCGGTGTCATTGACGAACAACAGCCGACCTTTGTCATCGGTGATGCTGACGCCGACTCCGGGGGAACGTGACAGCGCCGCCCAAAGGGATCCCTGATCGATCTGGGGTGGATCGAAGCGGGTTTGTCGCGACGAGTGCGCGGCGATCGAAGTTGAATCCGTTTCGGACAATTAAGGGGTCCGTAATGAGTAGGAATGGATGGATCGACTGATGGCCTTGGGTGGGTAAGTGTTCGATGATAATGTAGCAGACTTGGCGAAGTCGGCCGCGCTGTGGAACCCGGCGTTGGTTGGCGGAAGTTTTTGTTGCAATCGGTGACGGATGTTCATACGTCGCGTCGACGAGCACTTGTTCGACTGGTCGGCGTAACAACAGACGCCGCCGTCGAACCGGGTTTGGCGAGCAGGAAGAGCGTGGGGCACACTCCTTCCTGCTCGCCGTTTTAAGCGTTTTGGGGTAATCCGCGATCGTCGCTCGGTTGTGTCGCTGTTTGGCCATGATTAGGCTGTTTCATCCTAGCCATTTTCGCCGCCGTTCCATTCGTTTTCGCTGACGCTTGGCGGTCGATTCCTCCATTTTAGTGACGATAGGTGCCTCTATGTCGGTTGCCCGCTTTGCTCCAGCGTTCGCGGTTGCCTTGATGACATTGGCGGCGACATCCGCCACGCAAACTGCCCACGCCGAAGAACCGAAGATGGCGCCGCTGTTGGAACGCTCGCCGTCACCGGCCAACGCGATCGCCTACGTCAACTTCCCGTCGCTGAAAAAGTTGATGGCGGACGCCAGCATGTTGACGAAGATGTCCGACAATCTCGAAGAAGTTTGGTTGGTTTCAGAAATCGACACGGGCAACGTGCGACCGCGCTGGGAAGCGGGTTACGCGACGCTGAAGAAAGAAGTCACGCCGAAGGCTCTTGCCGATGCCGTCGGTGGCTATGTCGATCAGGTCGCCGACAAAGATGTCGTTTGGTCGCCGCAAGAAATGTACTTGGTGCCGATGCCCGAAAGTCGGTTGGGGTTCTTGCGTCCCGCCAACCGTTCGCTGTTGTCTCAGTGGATCGATCCGGGCATCAACGTCAACGACACGGGCTACCTGACAGAGCAAGCCAAACAGCCCGAGCAGTTTTTGTCGTTCATGGTGGCTGTCCAATTGAAGGATGCGTTCTCACCCGTGCCGCTGGCCAACCGTCTGTCGGGTTACAAGTCGCTGAAGGCGCAACCGGCCGAATCGGTCGCCAATATCTTGGCATCGGTCGAAGGCCTCAGCGTGATCGTCGGTCGCACCAGTTTGTCGCAGTGCATCTTGCGAGTGGACTTCGCCAAGTCGCCGGCCAGCCTGTTGCCGATCGCCAGCGATCTGCTCGGTGAGGTCCTCGAACACATGGGCGCAGCGGCGCCAGAAGTGCTGACGTGGAAAGCTACCGCCGCTGGCAATCGTCTATCGTTCCAAGGTCCGATCACCGAAGATTCGCTCGAAGCGTTGCTGGGCATCTTCAGCGTTCGCGATCAAGCTGAAAGAGTCGCCAAGTCGTTGGTCGCCGATTCGTCGTCGGACCCGGTGAAGATCCAAAAATCGGATGACAATCGAATCGCTTACACGTCCAAAAGCTACTTCGACGAGATCGGCACGATCGTCGATCGAACTCGGAAATACCATGCTCAAACCACCGGCGCCCGCGCGTTGTGGAACGACCAACAGGCTCGCCGCATCGACGACATGGGCACGCTGAACGTCGACCCGATGATGCTGCAATACTCTTCGGATGTTTCGTCGCTGCTTCGCGGAAACGCGCTGACCATTCGCAAAGGCAACATGGCTGCCGGTGCGACGAAGGCACAAGAAGGACTCTCCAGCGGGTACAGTTACAGTTGGGGATACGGCTACGGCTCGGCTTATTACAACCCCAATACGTCCGCCGATTACAAGCGAGTCACCGACGTGCAAACGATGACCACCGCGTATGCCGACTACGCATCGGTGCTCAGCCAGATCGATCAGATGAGTGCGGAAATCCGACGCGCGATGACTGAGAAGTACAAAGTCCAGTTTTGATCGACGAATCGCTGCGTGAACCGACGGATCGAAAGCGCGCCATCATCATGCTGGTGATCGTCAACGCCATGTGGGGCGCGACGTTTCCGGTGATGAAAGCGATGAACTTGCAGATCGACGACTACTTCGGCGTCACCCAGGCGACCGCGTCGGGTTGGCTGCGCAGCGCATCGGCAGGCTGGCTGATCGCGATCCGATTCGGTTTCGCGCTCGTCATGTTCGTGATCTTCTTTCGCGGCGCGATGTCCCGAGTCCGTCTGCCGCACGCGCTTGCAGGCGTCGCGTTGGGCACGCTCTTCTTCATCGGCATGTTGCTGCAAGTGATCGGGTTGGGCACGATCCCCGCTTCTCGCAGCGGATTTCTGACCAGCTTGGCCGTCGTGTTCACGCCGCTGTTGTCGACCATTTTTCGTCGCCGGCTGCCCCGTTCGACTGTGATGGCCGGTGTCGCGTTTGCGCTGGTCGGCGTCGCGGTGCTGACGGAGATAATCGATTTCAATGGCGGCGTTTCGATCGCCCCGGATTCGCTGTCGCGCTGGACGTGGGGCGATTCGTTAACGATTCTTGCCGCGATCTTTTTCAGTTGTCAGATTTTGTTGGTTGACGTGCTGGGCAAACGCTACGACTCGATCGCGTTCACGCCCGGTATGTTCGCAACCGCGGTGGTGCTGGGCATGTTGGTCTTCGCGGGATTGGCGGGACACGTGCCTGACATTCCGGACGGCAGATCGTGGTGGGGGCTCGCCAAACAGCCGTCGTTTTTCGGATTGATCGGCGTGTTGGGATTGTTTCCGTCGTTGTTGGCGTTTGCGTGGATGAACAAGTATCAACCGTATTTGACGGCGACTCAGGCAGCGGTGATCTACACGACTGAGCCGTTCTTTGCGTCGACGTGGGCGATGTTTTTGCCCGCTGTGATGGCGGCGTACTGCGCCGTTACCTATGCGAACGAATCGTTCACATGGCCGCTGTTGATCGGTGGCGTTTTCGTCTTGCTCGCGAACGTGTTGGCGCTTTGGCCGGCAAAACGAGTCGGATAGATCGAAAATCGGATACGATACGACTCTGCTGCCCTTCCCACCGGTCGAACTCATCCACCCTTCCATGAAAAAACTTCGAGCCGCCGTTATTGGCGCCGGTTACTTCAGTCACTTTCACTACGACGCTTGGTCGCGGATCGAAAACGTCGAAGTCGTCGCCTGCTGTGATACCGATCCCGGTCGCGGTAACAGCGTTTCGGCTCAGTACAAGATCGCCGATGCGTTCACCGACTATCGCGAGATGCTGGACAAGTGCGAAGTCGATTTCGTCGACATCATCACTCGGCCCGACACGCACCTCGAGATCGTCAAGCACGTCACCTCACTCGGCTTGCCCATGATTTGCCAGAAGCCGCTGGCGACGACGTTTGATGAAGCCAAAGCGATCGTCGAGACTGTCAACCGCGCGCGGGTGCGAATGATGGTCCATGAGAACTTTCGTTTTCAACCTTGGTATCGCGAGATAAAACGGTTGCTCGACGCGGGTACGATCGGACATCGTCTGCACACGATCTCGTTTCGCAATCGGGCCGGCGATGGACACGGCGAAGACGCTTATCTGGCGCGTCAGCCCTATTTTCAAACGATGGAAAAATTTCTGATTCACGAGGCCGGCATCCACACGATCGATACGTTTCGTTACTTGGCGGGCGAGATCCGGCGGGTCTGGTGTGTGACTCGCAAGCTGAATCCGGTCATCGCCGGCGAAGACACAGCGATCTCGATCATGGAGTTTGAACGGAGCGGTTTGGGGTTGTACGACGCCAACCGGTACAACGAGTCGACGGCGGAAAATCAGCGATACACGTTCGGCGAGACGATGATCGAGGCGGACAAGGGAACCATCCGGCTGTACGACGACGGTCGGTTGACGATTCACTGTCTGGAGAAGGCCGAGCGCGATCACGTGTACGCTCACAGCACGCTCGGGTTCGCGGGCGACTGCGTGATGGCGACTCAGAAGCATTTCGTGGATTCTCTGGTCGGCGATCTGCCGTTCGAGACCGATGGGCCGAGCTACCTGAGGTCGTTGGCGGTGCAAGAAGCGATGTATCGATCGGCCGAAAGTGGTCAGTGGGAAGCGCCGACGGTTTCGGCGCCGGTCAACCGCTGGGGTTAGATCGTTGTTCAAAAGGGGCACCCTTCGACCAACCACGGGCGGGCTGCTACGATCGTCGACTTAACCCCGACCCGTCCCCGATCAAGAAAGCCCCATGGAAGCTGGAATCGTCGGCTTGCCCAACGTCGGCAAAAGCACTCTCTTTAACGCACTGACCGCATCGAAGGCGGCCCAGAGTGAGAACTATCCGTTTTGCACCATCGAGCCCAACGAGGGCATCGTCAGCGTTCCCGATGAACGGTTGAAACGGATCACTCGGTACATCGTTCCGCAAAAGATCATCCCCGCGGTGCTCAAGCTGGTCGACATCGCCGGCATCGTCAAAGGGGCCAGCGAGGGCGAGGGGCTCGGCAATAAATTTCTCAGCCACATTCGCCAAGTCGATGCGATCGTTCAAGTCGTTCGTTGCTTCAATGACCCCGACGTGATCCACGTCGCCGGCAAAGTCGATCCGCTGGCCGACATGGAAACCATCGAGACCGAGTTGATGTTGGCCGATATCCAAACTCTCGAAAACGCATTGCCCAAAGCCGAAAAGATGGCTCGCGGCGGCGATAAAGAAGCGAAGTTACGAGTCGCCGGGATCGAACGATGCAACGCTCATTTGGCGACCGATCAACCGCTGCGAACTCTGGAGCTGCCCGAAGCCGAACGGATCGCGATCAGCAGCTACGGTTTGATGTCGGCAAAACCCGTGCTGTACGTGGCCAACGTCAGCGAAAATGATCTCGAAGGCAAAGATCCGTTGGTGACGAAGGTCCGCGAGCAAGCAGCCAAAGCGGGCGCGGATGTGGTTTGCGTTTGCGCGAAGCTGGAAGCGGAACTGGCCGAATTGGACGAGCCCGACCGCAGCGAAATGCTGGCGGAAGTCGGACTCGAAGTGCCCGCGCTACAGACGATCGCTCAGGGCGCGTACAAGACGTTGGGACTGGAGAGCTACTTCACCGCGGGCGAAAAAGAAGTCCGAGCGTGGACGATCCCGCGCGGCGCGACCGCGCCGCAAGCCGCAGGTGTGATCCACAGCGACTTCGAGCGAGGCTTCATTCGCTGTGAGGTGTACACGCTGGAGGATCTCGAAACTTACAAGACAGAGAAAGATATTCGCCAAGCCGGAAAACTGAGAGTCGAAGGCAAGACCTACATCATGAAGGACGGCGACATCTGCCACTTCTTGTTCAACGTCTAAAAACACGAGCGACATGTACGGATACCAATCGTCCGGTGGAACCGGACCTACGGTACTACGGTACTTTCGTCCGGTGGAACCGGACCTACAGTCGGTACAACGGCCGCAACTTTTGCTGGAGGTATTTGACGAGCGGCCGAGCGGACAACGGGGCGCCGGTCGCCCGCTGGACCAATTCACTGCCGCTGTAACACCGCCCGTGCCGATGCACGTGGGTCGCGAGCCACTCCAACAGCGGTCGGAAATCGCCGACTGAAAACATCGCCTCCAGATCGCCGAGATCGTTTCGCGCGGCGTCGAACAACTGCGCCGCGGCCAAGTTCCCGAGCGTGTAAGTCGGGAAATAACCGATCAGACCGGCCGACCAATGGACGTCCTGCAACACGCCGTCAGAGTCGCTAGTCGGTCGAATGCCCAGATCATCGTGATACCGTCGGTTCCACGCCGCCGGCAACTCGTCGACCGTCAATCCACCCTCGATCAACTGACGTTCCAAGTCGAAACGAATGATGATGTGCAAGTTGTACGTCGCCTCATCCGCTTCCACGCGAATCAAATTCGGGCTGATCGCGTTGACGGCGAAGTGAAAATCGTCCAGCGAAACATCGTCCAACTGGGACGCGAACATCGTCTGGACCTCACCGAACATGTGAGCCCAAAACGAGCGGCTGCGACCGACTTGGTTCTCCCACATTCGCGACTGCGATTCGTGCATGCCCAATGACACGTACGCGCCCGGCGGCAACCCGAACCACTCGTCGCGCAGGCCCTGTTCGTACAATCCATGTCCGGCTTCGTGCAGTGTCCCGAAGATGCCGCTGGGCAACCAATCCTTCTCGAATCGCGTCAGTATGCGAATGTCTTTCGGCCCGAGCGTGGTGCAGAATGGATGCGAAGTTTCATCCAAACGGCCACGATCAAAATCGAATCCGATTCGCGCGGCCATCCGATGACTCAGTTCGCGTTGGGCGGCGATCGGAAAGTCACGCTTCAAGATCGCGACATCCGGTTGCCTCGGCGCCTCGCTGATCTCTTGAATCAGTTCGACCAGCGGTCCACGTACGTCGTCGAAAACTTGTTGGAGTTGATCGACGCGAGCACCCGGTTCGTACTCGTCCATCAGCGCTTCGTAGGCCGAATGATCGGAACCCGCACTGAGCCGCTGGCCCGCTTCGCGTTTCAGATCGATGATCGTCGCAAGCTGATCGCGGAACATCGAATAATCGTTCGCCTTGCGTGCCGCGTCCCATGTCTGTTGTCCTCGCACGGTCGATTCCGAAGTGCGGCAAACCAAATCGGTCGGCAATTTGCGGTCGCGGTCCCAGTCGCGATGAAGTTCGCGAACCGTCGCGGCGTTGTCTCCGTGCGGATTGTCATCGCGGCCGTCATCGAGCAATCGGCATAGCGCGTCGCCGTAGCATTCATCGGTTCGCAAGTCATGCACCATGCCGCGCAGCATCGATACTTGGCCGGCGCGGTACTCACCGCCACCGATTGGCATACCGGTACGCTCGTCCCACTCCAAAGTATCGGCGGCCGTTTGCAACCGCATGGCTTGGCGAGCCTGTTCACAAACAAAATCAAAACGCTGTAGGTAAGTATTCATCCGCAAAGGATAGCACAGCTACAACCTACGACAGCAAAATGCCTTCGCCGGTGTCGCCTTCTTCCAGTTCTCGGCGAATTTCACGCAGCCCGTACGCGCACATCTCAAACTGATCGCTCAGTGCGTGCAGCACATCCGACGACGGACGTTCGTCGCCGCCTTCGATCTCCGCCGCGATCGCGTAGGCCCGTTTGCCTTGGCGGCAATAATCAAAGAACTGATCGCTAGAGCCCGACGATTGCATCTTCCGCAAACTTTCGGGATACATGCCGGACCAAAACAATGTGAAGTCGCCGATGTGTCGGTGGACTTCGCGGCGGGCCAAGCCGATTCGTTTTTCAGCTTCGCTGAGCATCTGAAAAACTTCGGTCGCCGGTCGTCCATTGGGGCGACGCACTCGATGCACATTGTCCGTCCGCACGAATCGCAACAACATGTTGCCGACGTAGTCGACAAGCTGGACATCGACCACGCCCAACTTCGAGTGAAAAATGCACTCACTCAGACCGGTGAAAAAACGTTCGACGCTCGAACGCATGGGTGGTTCGTCGCTGTAGTTCTCAGGCTCCATCGTAACCTCCTGGAAAGGAGAAATCGAAAAGGGAAGCGCACCTGAACTCTACAACTAATTCGCAAAAATGACGAAGTCAAGAGCGAAGTTCACGATCGGGCTCACAGTTCAAGAAACAACCGTGCCGGTTCTTCAATGACTTCTTTGACCACCTTCAGGAATCCGACCGCTTCGCGACCGTCAACGATGCGGTGATCGTAAGTCAACGCGACGTACATCATCGGCCGAATCACGACTTGTCCGTTGACTGCGATCGGTCGTTCTTGGATCGAATGCAAGCCGAGAATCCCACTTTGCGGCGGATTGACGATCGGTGTCGACAACAGCGATCCGTAAATGCCGCCGTTGGAAATCGTGAACGTGCCGCCCATCAAGTCCTGGGGCTGCAAACGATTCTCACCCGCTTGCCTGGCGAATTCTCCGATCGCGCCTTCGATGTCCGCGAACGACATTCGTTCGACATTGCGCAGCACGGGTACGACCAACCCTTTTCCGCCACCGATCGCGACCCCGATGTCTTGGTAATGACGGTAGATCGCGTTGCCGTCGCGAATTTCAGCATTCACGGCCGGAAACTGTCGCAGCGCTTCGACCGCCGCTTTCGCGAAGAACGACATGAAGCCCAACTTCACGCCGTGACGTTCGGCGAATCGATCCTTGTACTGCTTACGGATCTCCATCGTCGACGACATGTCGATCTCGTTGAATGTCGTCAACAGCGCCGCCGTTTGTTGTGCCTCGACCAATCGCGCGGCGATCGTGCGACGCAGCATCGACAACGGCTTGACCTCTTCCATGCGGTGCGCCGGTGCATCCGCTAGTAACGAACCGGCGGCCTGGCGACGCGGCGCCGAAATGCTGGTCGCGGGTACCGGACTTGGTACCGGACTTGGCGCCGGGGTCGGTGCAGGCGCAGCCGGTTCGGCCGGGCGATTTTTGGCGTAGGCGATGACATCTTCTTTGAGCAATCGTCCGCCCGGGCCCGTCGCGGGAACTTCCGATGCCGACAATCCGTGTTCGTCCAGCAATCGCTGGGCAGCCGGCATGACGAACGACCCGGATGATGCCGGTGCCGGCGCGGATACCGGTTTGGGGGCTGGAGCGGCCGGTGCCGACGGGGGAGCTTTCGCCGCCGCAGGTGCACGTTCCCCATTCCCGTTTCCGCCACCGGCGGGTTGCTCGGCAACTCGGATCATCGCGATCACGTCACCGATGCCGGCGAATTCTTCGTTCTGTTTCGTGATTCCTTCGAGAAAGCCCGACGCCGGCGAGGGGATCTGCACCGACGCCTTTTCAGTCTCAATCTCGACCAGATCTTCACCCGCGGCGACCCAATCGCCGTCGGACTTCAGCCATTGGCCGATCTGAACTTCACTGATTGACTCACCAACGGTGGGGACTTCGACCGGGATCGTTTCGCTCACGAGAATCATCAGGGGGAAAAAGTTTGAGGTTGGCGCGGATTCGATCATCAAAATAACAACTCTCGTCCCAATCGCCCAGCCGAAGCGAACTCTATCAGTCGAGTCGACCTTTCCGGGGGTGACGGCAACGACTTTTCGCAACGGTTGCAACCTCCCGCGTGAAACGTTCATTGACCAAGTCGCGTCAGGGGCTGATGAACCGAACCAAAATCGTTCGATGTTAGTGAAATAAGGTCAAGTCACCTTTTCCGTCCCATCCGCCGACACCCGCGACGCTGTTCATGTCCGACTCACAAGGTGGAAGCCCGATTCAAGTCGCCGCCGTCGCACTGTTGCTCATCGGCGGAGGCTGGTACTTCTTTCGCAACTACGAGATCGATGGACTCGATGGGCTCACGGTGTTTCCGCGCGAGTCGTCCGGTGATGCTCAGTTTGTCAGTTATGCCGATTCGTTCGCAAGCATCGACGCGAATCGATCGGTGCCGACCAGCGAATCGTTCAGCCAAACGGGCGACAACTTCAGAGCCGCCAACCCGATCACGTTGACTTCGCGCGGCGGAGACATGGGCATCGTCGATTTCGCGCCGCCGCAAACGTCGTTGCCGACTTCACCGACCGCGCCCGACGTCAACTCGCGAAAGTATCGCAGCATCAAAGTTGCTTCGTGGGCGCTCGATGGTTTCGGGCCAACCAAGCTGAGCAACTTGACCGTTCGCAAACACGTTTCCAGTGTCGTGCGACAGTTTGATGTGATCGCTCTGCAACAGATCGCGTCGATCGAACGAGACTTGATTCCTCGGTTGGTCGAAGTCGTCAACGGCGGTCAACTCGGCGACGCGAACCAAAACCGATACGACTACGTGATCGGCGAATCATCGGGCCCCGCCGGCCGCCAAGAACAACTGGCGTTCATCTTCGATACCACCACCGTCTTCGTCGATCGCCGCCAAACTTACACCGTCGAAGATCCCAGCGGTCAAATGACGTACGATCCGCTGGTGGCATCGTTCCGCGCAGCCAGACCGGACGCCAACATCGCTTGGACGTTCTCGCTAGTGAACGTGCGAATCGATCTGACGCGAGCCCAATCGGAAGTCGCCTTGTTGCCCGGCATCTTGAACTCCGTTCGACTCGACGGACGTGGCGAAGATGACGTGTTGATGTTGGGTCTGTTTCAAGCTGATGATGCGTATTTGGTTCCGACGCTCGGCGGCGGCGCGATGCGCGCCGCCGTGCAAGGCAGACCGACGGACATCTTCGCGCGCTACCAGACCAGCAATCTGTTGATTGACACGGTGGCATCGAGCGAATTCTTGGGCCGCGCCGGCGTCTACGATTACGCCCGCGCAGCCGACCTGAATCCGATCGAAGCGGAAACCGTCACCAGTCATCTGCCCGTCTTCGCCGAGTTCACCGCCCACGAAGGCGGAAAGTTGTAGCTACTTCAACTCATCTCGCATCGCCAGGTATCCCCACACCAACACGTTGGGTGTCCATGCGTCGACGGTGAATTCTTCCAACATCGGCCAGCGACCCAAATCCCAATACGCTTCGTGAGTCGGCCATGCGTAGGGGTTCGGCGTTGACACTCGCCCTAGGAACCATGTGATCGGCCATGTCACGCCTTGGTTGTTCCATTTTCCGAAGTCGATGTTGCCGTAGGGCGTCAAACCGGGCGGCACCGCTTGGCCGGTGAAGCGGGCGTCGAGCTTGAAGACATTCGTGAGCGGGTTTGCGCCGATGCCAGTCGTGTAGACGACGTTGTTCGGGTTGCAACCGCTTTGAAACTGCGTCGATTGGACCGCCGCGACCAGATACTTTTGCTTCCCGGTTAGCGCATGGGCCCGAGTCATATCGAACGAATCTGGCGTGCTGTAGAAGCCGATGAATTGCGGTTTTCCTTGATCGATGCTTGTCAAGTTGAAAGCGTTCTGCTCGGCGTACGCGATTCCCCGATCGGCAACTCGCTCGATCGCCGCGACGGCCTTCTGTTTCAAATTCTCGTCGCCCATTCCCTTGGGCAACCGCGCGTACGCGAACGCCTGATCGCGCTGAACCGCCTTTCCATATTGAAACAAATCGGGTTCGTCTTCGGTCAATGACGAGTCTTCGAGAAACAGATCGTGGTAACGGTCTTCGCTGGTCGTGCGATACAGTTCGATCGCCGCGAAGTTGCGTTGATCGGTCGCTTCCCAAGTGTTGTTCCGCGCGGCGATCAAACCGGCTGCTTTATCTTTGGCAAAGTCCTGCTCGGCGAACTCGAACGCACGCTTTGCACTGTCCAAGTAGTCGGTCGCGAGCGACGCATCGTAGGGTTCCAACAACCGCGACAGCCGCGCGCCGACCGCGGCATAGCACCAACTCGCGTTGTAGTCCGGCGCGTACGCGTAGCTCGGAAAACTGTTGCGCCAACTGACCTCACTCTGCAGCGGATCACCCTTGCTCTCCAAGCCCATTCCCACGCCGCCGTCGGCCAACTGCAATCGTCGGAAACACGAGAACTCGAATACTGCTTCGGTCAACATGTCGGGCATCCCCTTCGTCTCGGGAATGTTCAGATCAAATGATTGCAGCCGATCCTGGAACTGATCGAACAGTTCCAACATCGCCATCGTGACTCGCATGTGCGTGACCCGGCGCGGGTTCCAGTCGCCCGCGTCGTGATAGCCGCCCCAACCGTCGGCCGGCTCGCCGGTGTCGCCGGCCGCCAGCAGCGCGTAGGCTTCGTTGCCCGCTTCG
>JBGSLZ010000060.1:0-10065 GCA_041740415.1 Rubripirellula sp. | reverse complement strand
GATCTCAGCCGAAATCCAGTCCGTCAATTGCTTCTCCAACACCTCCATCACCTCGCCATTTTCTTGGGAATCAAAAACGTTACCGCCACCGGGAACATGCGTGACTGGGGGTTAGCGAACCTAGCTTGGATCGCGGCGGTTTCTTGCTCGATCTCGTCTGGGATCTGCTTCACGCGAGCGCGGAGGAAATCCTTGTTGCGTTCGAGTTGCTCTTTCTCGGGATCGCTGAACAATTCCAGTTGCACGTACTCGGGATCGTCTAGCTCTTTCTCGATCGCTGTTTTGAGTTCTGTTAAGATCGAACTGATGTCGGACGACTCTTTGTCGGCGCGCTCGGCGAGCCGCTTCTCCAAACCGGATGTTCGCTCTTTCGTTCTCGCAATCAACGATTGCTGGAGCGGTGACGATAACGAATCCCACAGCTTGAGGAATTGCTTTTTCACTGTGCTGGTCGGTTCGTCAAACGTCGCTGCGGCCAACGCTTCAGCGACTTGACCCACGTTCATTCGATTGAAGCGACCTTCCTTGATGAAACCGCCTGCCGCGATGATCTCTTCGTGCAAGCGATGACTGTCGCCGCCGATCACCACCAATCGACCGTGGGCAATGATCGCTGGTGATGGCAGGATGTTGTCGGGCACAACGCGGGCTTCGATGCGGTGCATCTTTTGACGCCCCTCAACCGACCATACCTCAGCACGGAGCAATCGCAAGCACATTTGGACGAGGCGATGGTTCAAATGAACTAACACCACGTCGTCGCGGCCCTTGGAAACGTCTGGGTCAAACGTAACGCAGCGAATCTCTTCCGTATGTGGATGCACCAATCCATCGGCACACGCTGTCCAGCTGCCTTTGAACGCGGGCAATTGGTAAATCGTTTTGCCGTCGTCGCGTTTGACTGGTAACAGCGGTGGTTGGCCCGCAAGCTCCAAGCCGACTTCGACGACCTCTTGGATATTGTCGGGCGTGAGTCGAAGCTCTCGCTGGGTCTCGCGGTATTGTTCAAGTAGCGATTCAACTTGCTTGGCCAAGTCACGCTCGAACTTGAGCATCTTGCGAACCGGATCACTCTTCTTCTCCGCTGCATCGGTCGAGCCGAGCGAGTAGCCCTTACCCAGCATCGCGTGCTCGACATCGTCTGCTAGGACTTGCCCAACGCTGCCCAGGTCTTCACGAATCTTTTCGATCTTCTGCGCGACGCGCATCAAGAATTCCAAGTCGGCATCCAGATCGTCAACCTTGCCGACCGTCTGGCTCAGTTGACGTTGTTTGTATCCGTCAGCCACGAAGTGATAGATGTCAACTTGAGAGGCCTTTTGTCCGTGACGGTCGACGCGACCATTGCGTTGTTCCATCCGGTTCGGGTTCCAAGGGATCTCGTAATGAATCAATTTGGAACAGAAGTTTTGCAAGTCGAGTCCTTCGGAGGCGGCGTCGGTAGCTAGCAAGATCCGAACGGGACTTTGACTGGGCGATGTTTGGAATGCGGCTTTCACTGACTCGCGTTCTTTCGAGTCCATGCCGCCGTACATCGTCATCATCCTGTCTTGGCCAGTGAAGCCAGCCGACGCGAGCACATCAGATAACCATTTCTGAGTCGCACGGTATTCGGTGAAGATGATGACACGCTCGTCGGACCATTTTTTGCCCGGACGAATGTGCTGGTTCAGCCACTCAATCAGTTGCTTGGCTTTGGAGTCGTTTTGCGAACATCCCTTGTCGGCCCATTTTCGCATCTGCTTGATTAGCGCGAGTTCTTCGTCAGTCGGTTCGGCAAACAGGCGACTGGCAGTATCGACGGCGTCACCCGTCGCCAAGTCGTATTCATCGTCGTCGCCGTAGTCTTCGTCGATGCGGTCGATCTCGCGGCGTAGGATTCCCAGCGACGGTTTGGACGTTCTTGAGTTGGATTTGGCTTTGCCGGATTTGATCGTTTCAGCGTGCTTGTCCAGCGTGGTCAAGAACGCGGCGGGACTGGAGAACAATCGCTTCTTGAGCGTCTTGAGCACAAAGTCCGTAGCCATCGACTCCATATTGTCGCGGGACCGTGCCGATCGCAGCGTGGCGTACTGTCTCAATGTGGCGTGGATCTGCCGTTCTTCGTCGCTGTAGGGCACCTCCAGCGGTTCAAGCACACGTTTGGGAAACCGATCGGTCCCGTCCCAACGTTTGGGTAACTCCGACTTCAGACGCCGAACCATGACGGTTTCGAGTTGCTTGCGATCGGGCTTGGTACTGCGTGCGAACCGCTGATTGTCTAGCAACTCCAGCAGTGCCGAAAAGCTTTCGGGATATCCGTTGTGCGGCGTCGCCGTCAGGAACAGTTTGTGCTCGAAGTGCGGTGCCAACGTTCGCAGTGCTTTCGTCCGCAGCGAATCGGTCGCGTACTTGCCACGACCCGACGGGGCGCAGTTGTGCGATTCGTCCACGATCAGCAGATCGAATTTACGCGGATAGATTGGATCGCCAGGTCCAGGCAGGATCTCACGCATCAGCCGCAGTGGTCGTTCACGCTTCAGGAAGTCAATCGACGTGATCAAACGTGGGAAGTGGTTCCAGGGATTGACGTGAATGCCGCGTTTCCGCCGCAGGTCTTTCATCAGCTCGCTGTTGACCAGTCTGAAGTCCAACCCGAACTTGTCTCGCATCTGCTCTTGCCACTGGATTTGCAGCGAGGACGGGCAAACGATCAGCATCTTGCGAGCACGGTGCCGGATCATTAGCTCCAGAGCCACCATCCCCGCCTCGATCGTCTTGCCCAACCCCACGTCATCGGCGATTAGCAAGTTCACGCGAGGCATTTGGATCGCACGCACGACCGGGTCGAGCTGGTAGTCCTCGATGTCAATGCCGCTACGGAATGGCGCCTGAATCGTCTTCACATCTGCCGATGATGACGCACCCCAACGAACCGCATCCAAGAACGCACCGAGTCGCTTTGGTGAATCAAAACCGGTGGGCTGCGGCAGCGCCACCGTTTCCATCACGCGAGCCCCGGGTTCGAGTTCCCAAACGACTTGCAACTCTTCGCCCAGCCCATCGTCTTCGATCGACGACAAGCTCAGCAGTGTTTGGCCACGATCGAGCGCCGTCAAACCACGACTTGGCAGCGTGCTCGGCACGATGTCGTTGACGATCCAATTGCGCGATCGAACGGATACGAGTTGACCTTGCTCGGGCAGCGATGTGGAAGCGGACGTCATGCCCCGTATTCTCTCGTTGTGAAGACTCGCACCTTAATTGACTAAAAAGTACGGACAACATACGATCGTGGGCGATGGGCCGCAATCAGAGGGGTCACGTCAATGGGGGCAATGACCACTAAAAAAGGCAGTCTCAATGCAATTTGGCCCACGAGTGAGAGAGCTGCGGACGATAAGCGGCATGACGCAAAAACAGCTTGCCGATCGACTGGCCGTCAGTGTCTCTTACATTTGCAAAGTGGAAACTGAAAACCTTCATTTTGGCGACTATCCGAGCAGTAAGTTCATCCACAAGCTTGCCTCAGAACTCAGGGCGGATGAAGACGAGTTACTTCTCTTAGCCGACAAAGTCCCCTCGGCAATCAAAAAGCGAATTCGACAAAGACCGGACGCCTTTCGTAAATTCGCCGAATTGGATGACCGTGGTATCGACCGGTTGCTTGACCAACTGAGTGAAAGTCAGGTTGGACCATCGCAAGTGAAACGCGACGGTGGCTTGCACGGGGCTGATAAGAAATAGATTTGATCTGTGGGGATAGCCATAGCGGTTATCAAAAACTCGCAATCTCTCGATTTTCTTTCTGACTAGCTTGGAGTGCCGACGAGTTCTCGCAACTGGGTCGGTTCTCGTTCTTCACAAAGAACTCCGGGAGCCGTCACCATGCAAACAGAACGCAAACAAACTTTGAGGGAGACGCTCGCTTCTTTAGCGTCCAATCATGCCGTCGTCGTTGATCAACTTGAGCTAATTATTCAACTGCTCAGCGAAGAACTATTCGATGATCTTGCTCAGCCAATCCCGCAAGCGGTTCTGCCCCGAACACACCGTGGTAACGCGCTGATCGACCGCGACACATTCTGTGTTCATTGGTGTGGCGGCGTGTGCTATTTGGGTAACACGTTGCTATTTCGCTTCTTCGAGCGAATCTCTCGTTCACCGAACAAATACGTCTCTTATCGCTCGCTTCTGGACGATGTGTGGGGCGGCCCACGGGACCACTCAAGCATCCGAGGCGTCGTCAAACGTTTGCGTGACCGTCTTACGTCACACGGCATGTCAGACCTATCGGCATCCGTCGATGGGACGAACCCCGGCTACTACGGTTTGATCCTGTCTCAAACAAGTCTTAAAAATCAAACGCAAATCAAACACGGATCAACCTGAGATCAAACAGGGCGATGTCATAATCGCTGCAAAGGTCTCTCCAGTGGACCTAACCATCCCAGTTTGGCATCAACCAGGAGCTGATTCAGCCATGCAACAGAACAACGATCAAACGGACATCAAACCGACGCGAGCGGCTCAGTACGTCAGGATGTCGACGGAACATCAGCAGTACTCAACGGCAAATCAGGATGACACGATTCAGGAATACGCAAAGAAGCGAAACTTCGAGATCGTGCGAACCTATGCCGACGAAGGCAAGAGTGGGCTCAATGTTGCGGGTCGCAGATCGCTCCAGAAGTTGATCGCCGACGTGCAAAACGGATCTGCCGACTACGAGGCGATCTTGGTCTACGACATCAGCCGGTGGGGCCGATTCCAGGACGCTGACGAAAGCGCGTATTACGAATATCTCTGCAAACGTGCTGGCATTTCGGTTCATTACTGCGCCGAGCAATTTGAGAACGATGGTGGCCCAACATCGACCATCATCAAAAGCGTAAAGAGGGCAATGGCTGGCGAGTATAGCCGTGAACTTTCGACCAAGGTTTTCCAGGGCCAATGCCGACTGATCGAACTCGGCTATCGGCAGGGTGGTCCGGCCGGGTTCGGTCTGCGGCGAATGCTGATCGATCAGACTGGTACGAATAAAGCAGAGTTGTCCCGCGGCGAATGTAAAAGCCTGCAAACCGATCGCGTCATCTTAGTGAAGGGACCTGAGCAAGAGACTGAGATCGTCAAACGGGTCTACGAGATGTTCGTTGCTGAAGGCAGACGAGAGCGAGAAATTGCGGACGAGCTCAACGCACAGGGAATCGTCACCGACCTTGGACGTCAGTGGAATCGTGGCACCATCCGACAATTGCTGACGAATGAGAAGTACATCGGCAACAATCTTTACAATCGCACTTCGTTCAAGCTGAAACGGCGTCGCGTTGTCAACGAACCGGACATCTGGGTTCGGAAAGATGCAGCTTTCGAGCCTGTCGTCAGTCAAGAACTGTTCTACACCGCTCAGGGAATCATGCGTGAAAGGGCGCGTTGCTACACCGATGACGAGATGATCGCGTGCCTGAAAACGCTCATGGAACACAATCCAACGCTGTCTGCTGGACTTATCGACGCCGCCGACAACACGCCGACCTCCTCGAATTATCGAAGTCGATTTGGCAGTCTTATGCGCGCCTATCGGCTCGCGGGATACAAACCGGATCGTGACTATGGGTACATCGAGATCAACCAAAAACTGAGAGAGATGTACCCGGACCTGATCAACGATGTCATGGCCCGCCTTGGAGCGGCAGGCGCCTCCGTTACCTGCGACAGCGACACGGACTTGCTGCTGATCAACGGTGAATACAGCGCAACGATGGTGCTTTCTCGATGCCGTGAAACCAAAGGGGGATCACTGCGGTGGTTGGTGAATGTTGAGCGAAAGGTCGCACCCGATATCACGATTCTTGTACGTATGGATGCCGCAAACGATCACGTGGCGGACTACTACTTACTTCCAATCATGGATATTCAAACGCCAAGACTGTTGCTCTGTGAATCGAATGGGGCTTACTTAGACACGTATCAGTTCGAAAGTCTTGACTATTTTGCCTCACTTGCTAAACGTCAAAAAATTGGGGTGGCAGCATGAGTGAGTTCTCCGAGGCTGAAATCCAGATGATTAGGATGGACCGTATCACCATCGTAAATCCAAGGGTTCGAGGCCAGCAAAAGTTTCGTCAGATTACGATCAACATTGCAAACATCGGATTGAAGAAACCAATCACAGTCACTCCAGATCCTGCAAACAGCGACCCAGATGATCCCCACTTTCTTCTCGTGTGTGGCCAGGGGCGTTACGAAGCCTACAAGGATCTCGGTCAAACGGAAATTCCGTGCATCGTGATTGACGTCAACAGGACGAGACTGATGCTCATGAGCCTGGTGGAGAATCTAGCTCGCCGTCAACCATCCTGTGCCGAATTGGTTCGGGAAATCGGGAGCATGAAGGACCGGGGTTATTCGTTCGTCGAGATCGCAAAAAAGACTGACCTGAACGTGACGTATGTTCGTGGAATTGCAAAATTGATCAAGCAGGGCGAAGAACGCCTATTGATGGCGGTTGAACGCGGGCAAATACCCGTCAGCGTTGCAGTCACGATTGCAGTGTCCGATGACCATGAAATACAGCGAGCCTTGACCGAAGCCTACGAGTCGAATGACCTTCGAGGCAAGAAATTATTGGCGGCACGTCGCTTGATCGAACAGAGAAAAACGGATGGTAAATCCAGTCGCACGGCGCCGCGTCGAGGCAAACAAACCGTTTCAAGCAAAAACTTATTGGACACGTACCACAAGGAAACTGCCAGGCAACGTGTCGTCATTCAAAAGTCGAAATTATGCGAAACCCGTCTGTTATTCGTCGTTTCTGCAATTCGACAGCTCATGGAAGATGAGAACCTTGTCAATCTACTTCGTGCGGAGGCACTCGATTCGATGCCAGCGTACTTGGCCACCGCACTAGATCATGGCCAAATGAACGCGGGAGGTCGACAGTCTCAATGAACAAAATCGTTCAATTAGCCTGTGAACGCAGGATCAAGGTAATCAAGCTCACTGACATTCTGCCAATGCGACAAGTCGCCAGCGGCACAAAAAGCACGTTGAAATACCGTCAGATCACAGCTTCGATGCGAGAAGTTGGACTCATCGAGCCTCTCGTGGTTTATCCGCAAAAGGAGATGGTCGGTAAGTTCATGCTGCTCGATGGACACGTGAGGCTTGACGTCTTGCGTGAAGCGGGAGTGACTACGGTCAAATGCTTGGTGGCTACGGACGACGAAGGGTTCACGTACAACCACAAAGTGAGTCGGCTGACCGTAATTCAAGAGCACTTTATGATCATGAAGGCTGTGAAAAATGGTGTTTCAGAGAAAGCAATTGCCGATGCGTTGAGTATCGATGTCTCGGCGATTCGAAAGAAGCGAGACCTACTTGTCGGAATCTGTAGCGAGGCGGTGGAACTATTGCGGGGGAAAGTTGCAAGCACCGGCACTTTCGGCCAGTTGCGGAAAGTGCTCCCCATGCGGCAAATCGAAATGGCCGAGTTGATGATCGCCTCGCACAATTTCTCCGTTGACTACGCGTGTTGCCTTGTCGCGGCAACATCAGCGGACCAGTTGTTAGAGAAAGACGACCCTCGCGACACCAACGGATTGTCCCCCATTGAGATGGCACGCATGGAGAGGGAAATGGAATCGCTTTCCAAAGATTTCAAGCAGATGGAAGAGGTGCATGGCAAAAACGTACTCAACTTGGTGATCGTTGCAGGTTACTTGAAGAAACTACTCGATAACGCACGGGTTGTTCGCTATTTGGCCAGTGCATATCCAGAAATCTTGACGGAGTTTCAAAAAGTCGTGGAAACTCGGCAGCTAGGCAATGCGGAGCAGTGATCGATTCTTTGAATTGGATCATCGAAAACGACAGCGGATTTGCTCATGCAAATCCGGGCTGTCGTTTTATCTTTGTCTCTTTACCGTTCGATCCTGTCAGGATCGTGGATAGAAAACACCTACTTTCGGATAGCGCTGCTGCATGAACTGAAGTGCGAGCCAAGTGTGGCAACGCTCGACGTCGGGCTGCTTGGCAGTTGGACAACTGCACCCGATGAAAACGTTGTTGCTGGTAGCGAGGCACGCGAAGTCGTCAAAGCCTTTTGGCTCCTCGACTTGACGAGTCTTCAATAGTTCGAGGTACTGGTGCTTGAATCGCAGCCATGCTTCGTCGTTTGGGTTTGCGAGATAGTCCTCAACGGCTTCTTTCGTAGGCCGAAGGACATGACGCGTACGCCAACGACTGTCCTGTCGGATTCCGTCAGGTAACGGTGGGGCGTCCTTCGGTCGACGCCGATAAATCGTGTATCTTGAAAGCATTATTGTCCCTAAGTGTGAATGTCGTGTGCGTTTCGAAGCGAGATCCGGTTGAATGAACGTTTGCGTCACGAGGGGCCATGAATACGGGCAACTGGCATTTGACGAACGCGAAGGTCTTCAGGCCACTCGTTCCAGTCGCCGCCGTTCGATTTATTAAGTTGCAATTGAAGTGGGACATGGCCTTCTAATGGGTTGCCGCCCAACTGCTTAACGAACACCGGCACATTAGCGGTGTTGCACTCGTCAATCAGTTTGCGAGCCCAGTTGCAGTCGAATGGCTTCGACTTCCGTTTTCGCCCCGATTCACCGCCGATGATGACCCAGTGAATATCATTTAGATGAGGTTTCAAAGACACCTCTTCCCACAGCGGTTCGACGCTTACGAACCGCGTCACCTTCAAATCGCCAAATGTACACAGTTGGCTCACGCGTCTCATGGAAGCACGAGTTGTCACCGAGGTTCCGACCCAGAGATTTCTTGGCCAGGCTTCGTTAACTCCAACGGCATCTGCTGCGAAAAGAGGCAAACGGTTTGGCCGCTTTGTCAGCCACATCCACTGATGCCTCGCCCCATGCTCGGACCTAACGACGTCAAGAATCTCGTTCTTGAGGAAATTGAACAGTATTGCGTCAGTTACCTCAGCGCCGTTGAATGGAGAAAAACCTTTTTCCGTGAGGGCATCCCCCATGTCCGACACGAAGATGTGTCTCGGTAAACCGTTGAGCCAGGGCTTCGCTTCAATAGTTACTTTCACTTTGTTCCGCTTTTCGAGGCGCTCGGTTCCGATCAGATCGGGTAGTCTCGCGCACTCTGCCATTTTGCCTGGCTTCAATTCAGGCTTGGTAAACTCATTTGCCATGCCAGGATTGGATCGCCCGTACCGTTCGGTGAGTTCCCCTGCGTAGCAGATGCGATTGTTTGCCGTCCAAAGCTCACAGCCGCCGCAGCCCTGGACAGGATTCACTGTCGAATCACACCACTCAATTCCAGTCTCTTTACTCATCTTTCTTCTCCAAATCTTAAAGAATCATCGCCGCCAGACAAACGTTGTTCCGCGGTCAGTAGAAAAGCGGATGCAATGACGCTCAGGGTTCACGGATTCGGTTAGATTTTACGTACCGGCGAGCATGCTTACGTGGTCAGCGCCGAATCAAGGTGGAGTACAATGGCAACAGGATCGCAAGAAACGAAGCAACTTGAGCTTTGGCTCAATAAACACCGAGAAGGCGACGAGGCAGCGCGCGACGCACTAATCAACTTCTCGTGCGATCGGGTGAGGCGAATGACTCAGCGGTATTTGGCAAATGATCCGCGTGTGCATCGCTGGGAAAGCACCGACGATGTGTTGCAGGTTGCACTGCTGAAGCTGCACAAAGCCCTTGAAAAAATCAAGCCAGTCGATCTGCTTGATTACATGGGGCTGGCAGCGAGGCAAATTCGGTGGACCCTGACAGACCTCGCCCGACACTACTACGGCAAAGAAGGTATTGGCCAGAACCACGCCACCGACGCGGCGCCTGGGCAGGATGGATTACCTGCACGTGTCGCCGCGGCAGCCGACAGTGCCGACGGCCCCGAGGATCTCGCGATGCGGGCAGAGTTCCACGAGCTTGTGGAAGGTCTGCCTGAGGATCAACGTGAAATCATCGACTTGACTGTCTATCACGGCTTAGAACAAAAGGAAGTCGCGGAAATGCTTGGGATTTCCGCGTCCACGGTCAAGCGACGTAAGCGTGACGCGTTGATCACATTGTCGGAAAGACT
>JBGSLZ010000059.1:0-9097 GCA_041740415.1 Rubripirellula sp. | reverse complement strand
TGTGTTGGCGCAGCGACTCAATGAGCCGATGACAGGACCATGGCCGGTGAATCGTCTTAATACAAAAGGTGATGTCTTGGATCATGGCTTCAGGCGTTGAGGATTTGACGGGCGCATCGCATCGTGTGACGCAGGTCTTTGAGCCGACCCGCCGTCAGTTTGCTGCGGAGAAGCACGCGAATGGTCGGCACACGACCGAAGCGAGTCACCATCGCGGTGTCGTAGAGCACATCGAAGTCTGCGTCGACGTAACCCGTCGGGCGCGTCATCAGATCGACAAACGGCGTTGTCTTGATCCGAGCGAATCGAAACGGTGGTTCGGCGCTGGGATGCTCTCGGTACCCGATCTCGTGTCCGGCCCCGAGGCGTTCAACTTCTACGTGCCAAGCGTCGTCATTGAGTTTCGGATCGAGCCAAACGTCGATGTCGGACTGTTCAAAGTCGAAACCGTGCAATTGCAAGGCATACGAACCGAACAACAGATAACGTGATTGAATTCGATCAAGCACTTCAGTGGCTTTGTTCATCCGAACTTCCTCAAATCAGGGTTGACGTGATCGATGGCCGACGCGACCTCTTCGTCGCTGGGCGTGATGCCGAGGAAGTCGATAAGGTTGCGAATGACCTCTTCGGGATAGGTCACCAATTCTGCGAACTCGACGCGGAATACGGGAACGTCTGGGTGTGATTGAATAAATGCGTGGCGGTGTTCGCGAAGGCTGCGTTGCACTCGCTCGCACTCCTCATCAGAGGCCGCGAACCATTGCCCGCGATGTTTTTCACTTCGGTTTTGCAGCGAAGCGATCGATGCCTCGATGTCGCGCTCGACGCTAATGATTCGCAGCGACTCGCCAAGTCCGGCATGGAGGTGCTCCGCGAATCGGCAAAGATGCGGATACTTGGCACCAGCCACCGTCTTGTCGCGATGGGCTTCCGCTTTGCGTCCGACGATCCAGGATTTGAGTTGCTGGGTAAGTTGTGCATCGCCCATCGTCGGATCGGTTGCAGGGAATCGCATCGCTCGTTCGCAAAGCTGCGCCAATCCAACCGCTTCGCCGCCGCCAGTTGACTCGTATCCGCCAAGCTGGTTTCCCATGTGGCGATAGGCTTGAGGGGTGAGGCTTGAGACGTGAGGATGGTAGAAAACCCACACTCCAAGGAAAGACCGAGTATGCGAGATCATCGAAAATTGCGAGCGTTTGAACTTGCCGACGAACTCGTCATGGCGGTTTACCGTCAAACTAAAACGTTTCCCAGCGATGAACGATTCGGACTGACATCCCAGCTTCGACGCGCCTCGGTGTCGATTGCATCCAACATCGTCGAAGGTTGTGCGAGGACATCGCTGCCGGACTACGTCCGGTTTCTCGATCTTGCCTTCGGCTCCGCGCGGGAAGTCGGTTACCAGCTAACCATCGCAAGACGCCTCGAATACTTGACGACAACCGAAGCCGAACTGATCGAATCGAAAGCCGAAGAAACGGCAAAGGTACTCGCTGGCCTCATTCGGTCGCTGCGAGACAAACAGTGACTCACGCCTCAAGTCTCAAGCCTCACCCCTATCGCCAGCCCCACGCACCGTTGCCAGCGGTCCATTGCGATGGCGTTGCGACACGGCGACCGTCGATGGCGGTAAATCGTTCGGGTTGGGGAAAGAGCCTATCGAAGTTTGAAGTGAGAAGGGTGAAGTGCGAAATCCAACATTTACTTTCAAACTTCTAGCTTCACCCGTCAAGCTTCGAAACTGCTCCATCGGGGAACCTTTTTAAAAAAGCTCGAACTTTTGGATCGCCCTCACAACGAGCGACCTGGCGTTGACACGGGTGACCCTTCAATGGGGCATGTTCCGTTGTTAGGCTTCTTCAAGTTTCCAATCGTTGATCGAGCATAAACCCTAACTCCCCGGCATCTTTAGAACGCGAAAAACATCTTCCCGGTGATCTTCACGCCAACGAAAGAGTGCATTTCACCAAGTTCGCTTGACCGGGTAAGCATCGAATTGAGCATCTGCCGAAACGATTTCGAGGCCTTCGACGATCGCTTGGGCAATTAGCAGTCGATCAAAGGGATCGCGATGGTGAAACGGGAGTTTGAGCAACTCCGCTGTATGGCCTGGAATGATGCTCAGAATCTGAAAGCCGTAATTGACCAACGCGATGTCGATGAAGTCAGCGTAAGGCCGATTGAGCTGCCATTTGCCAAGACTGATCTTGATGGCAATTTCCCAGTACGACGCAGGGCTGAACAGAATGACGTTGTCCGGATCGCCAATGACCAAGGCTGCGGGTTTGCTTAGCTTGGCGTCACCTTCGAGGAACCAGTACAAGGCATGAGTATCCAGCAATACTCTCACTGCATGTACTCAGCGAAGTCAGCTAAGTGGTCGTCGTCCTCACTAACGATCGAGATCATTCCTCGACCGAGTCCAGGCTTACGAAACTCGGTCGATTGCTTTCGCTGGGAGACCAATTTGGCAATCGGCTTGTTTTGATCGGTAATCACCAACTCCGCACCGGGAGCCAAACCCGCAATCAGGTCTTTCAGATGGTTTTGGGCGTCGTCGATCGAAATTTCTAGCGGCATCGTATTCTCCTTTGGTGAAGCGTCTATGTATTGTAACCGGCAGTCAGCGGAAAATATCGACTAGCGATATCGCGTCTCCGCAGTACGGTCAAGTTTCAAGCTGCGACCGCAGCCCAACCCGAACCCCTGATCGTCTCAATTTGCCGAATTCATCGGGAAAATGCTGCAATTGATGTCCAATTTCACTCACTGAATCAACTTTTCGGTTTCGGAACAGCTATCATCTCCCCCAGTCGGCGAGCATGGGATACATGCTCGCGCGAAGTCATCTTCAACCGAGACCTGAAATGCAAGAACCGCAGTCAGGCAGAGCAGACACGGACGTAGCTTCGCCAATCAACGAATCGTGGCGGGAAGCCGAATGGGAATGCGTCATTCAACGCCGCCAGCGAGCGTTCTCGACAGAAGCGACGACTGATCTAAAACAGGAACCCGAAAACATCGCTGGTTTGGCGCTTTCGGGCGGCGGCATACGATCGGCGCTGTTCAACGATGGGTTTTTGCAAGTGTTATCGCATCGCGGGCTGCTGCGATACTTCGACTTTCTCTCCACCGTCTCAGGTGGCGGGTACATCGCGGGACACTTGGCCTCACAGAGCGGCAAAGACCCCGCCAAATGTTTTCACGATGATAAGAAACGCTCGGAACTTGGTCGCGAACAAGCAACGGGCAAAGTGGACGCCGCACGGCTTGCGGGCATCGGCGGCTATGTGAGCCGACCGTTCGATTTCATCCCGGCATACCTCTGGTCGTTGTTCTTTTCGTTCACGTTCTACATCGGTTTACTCGGCATCATCGTGACGTTAGCCGCGTTGCTTTGGCGATCTTTTGACGACGTCACTTTTCGCGAAGTCTATATTCAAATTCTCGGAATGAACCAGTTTGGCGACGAATTACTAATCGCATTCTTGCCTGCGGTTTTCTTCGTTTCCCTGACTGCGGCGGGAGAGTTGCTGCTGACAACTGCCGCCAGCGTGTTTGAAAAGAAACAGAAAGAGATCAAGCGATGGCATCGACGTTTTCGAGCGACAATGTTGTTGGCGATTCTGTTCGCGTTATTGACGTCTATCGCAATTTACTTGGGCAACGGAAAGTCCTCCGTGCGTGGTGGTTCTGACACCGTTTACCTGAACAACTACGTCCAGTATTTCGCCATCGGAGCCGGAATCCTCCAACTTCTATTGTACCTGGGCAGGGACCGATTGTTTCGTTCCGAACGCAGTGAGGCAAAAGGCTGGCAGCGGCGTCTCCAGCAATCCGTCACCACGATCGTCGTTCTCTTCTTGGCCTTTTCGATGGTCCACTGGATGGGCCGAGAAGATATCAGTGGTTACACGACCCATCGTGATCCCCACCTCGTTGTGGGCGACGTTCTCAGTTGGCCCCAACTCGCGATGCTTCGTGACGAATCAGAGAAGTTTGGCAAAGAAATTGACGACAAATCGTTACAAAGCGATCCGCAATCACAAGTTGGATTAGGCGAACTGGACTTTCAGCCAAGCCGTCAATTGGAACCCGAGGGAAAGTGGCACGGCTCATTAGTACGATCGCGACTGAATCTTGGAGGAGTCGACGCGATAGCTCCTATCGAGCAATCAGCCCCGCCGCCGCCCGACTTGCTTCATTCTGCTCGCAAATTCCCTTCATCAGAAAGCGAGCGTTTGCACGAGGAAGATCCCTACATCATGTATCGACAGAACTGGTGGCTCCCGAGTCGAGCTTGGGGCGTTGCCTGTGCCTATTGGGACTGCGTGATCAACGATCCAATCCGTCCTCTACCAAATAAAGAACTTGAAGAAGTTGCGGAACAAGGAGGCATCCATACGCAAATCACAGAAACCGTCGAAAATCTGCTCGTTCGTCGCCGTCAACGAGAAGCATTTTTGAAGGATTTTAACCAGCGGTTTCAATCGGTTGGCTTCACTCGATTCTTGATCTCCCGGCTCGACCTTGATTCCGCCACGACAAATCCTAAAAAAACCACCGCTCCGGCACTGCTCGACGCAATCGTTAAAGCGACCGGCAGGGAACTCAGCGAAAACCATCAAAAGGAATTGGTGACAACGCTGCACATGCTCGGCTTGGCCAAGTACACCGAAAAACTCGACAACCCCGTCCCAAACTCAGGAACGCCGCGCGACACCGCCCGGCATCCAGCCCTCACCAATCGGCTGCTCATCGAAGCGTTGTATCCTTCGGTCGTCCAAAGATACGACATCTCCAGCACCTTCGTCGTACCGCCCTTCGACCAGCAAACTCGTATTCGTTGGCTCTTGGGATGGACAATGCTGACCTGCATCGGCCTCATCGGCGGACTCGGACCGTATCGAGTCGAAACCGTGTTCCAATTCTACCGCAAACAGCTTTCCTTGAACTTCTTGGTTTCGAGCTGGAGACCGAAACAGCGTTACGGCGAAAAACCACTGGAGGAAATCAAACCGTATTTAGACGGGCTTCCCTATCCGCTGATCCTCGCTGCCGCATTGGAGCCGACGTCGTGCAACGGCAGTTACCGAGTCGCGGCGCGTCCGTTCGTGTTCAGTCCCATCGCCTCGGGATCGTTTGAAGTCGGCGAGACTCCTATACCAAGCGGTCAGCTCAGCGTTTCAGGTGGCAATGCGTTAACGTTCGCCGACGCAGTCACACTTTCGGGTGCGGCGGTGACTCCGCTGATGACCCATAATCGCTGGCTCACTCTCATCCTCGATTTCTTCAACACGGGTATCGGACAACGAGTCCACCGTCACGATCTCACCAAAAAGCGATCCGGCAAGCAATTCAAACAACCCCTGATTCTCAGTGCCTTGTTCTGCGGGATCGTATTCGCAGCAGGTTTCTTCATTCTCGATCTGCGGTTTTCATTGCTGCTCGTATTAACGACCGCCGCTTTGTTTTGCTGGTGCTGGGTGATGCGAGACGGTTCGCCAGGATTGATTCGATCGCTCTTCATTCTCAAAGAAACGCATCACGAAACCGATCTCAACGGAAACCAATCGTTTTACATCGCCGATGGCGGCTACGTCGATTACCTCGGTGTCAGCGAATTGCTGCGTCGTCGTTGTGAATTGATCGTCGTCAGTGACGCCGGAGCCAACATCGGCGGCGACTCCCTTGGCACGCTCTCCCGCATGTGCGAACGAGCCGCTGCCGAACAAGGCATCCGATTCTTAGACCTCGACCACGAAGCCCCCATCGACTTCGGACGGCTAGAAATTGACAAACAGACGCGACTGGTACACCAACCGTTCGTCTGCATGAGGGTTCGCTATCCCGACTCCGAGCGTCGCGAAGGCTTGCTCGTCTACTGCCAGATGTCGATCACCGATGCGGACCCGATCGAAATCAAGAACATCCGCAACCTGTTCCCTTCGTTCCCCGACGAACCAACCGTCAACCAGTTTTACAATGAAAAACAAGTCGCGGCCTACCGCGCCCTCGGTTACCACATCGGCAGTCGCTTCTGCAGCGAACTCCATCCTTGGTTTGCCGAGTGGTCAACTCAGCCGTCAACGAGCAGGCGGAAAAAGCCTGCGGCCACTACGTCGACCGATGACAAGTCCTCGAACGGCAACACGATCAAAGTCGCGAAGTTTCGTCGTGAGCTGGCTGGTGGACTCGCACTAACGGCATCGAAGTGGTCGTCACCCAGCGAACAGCCGTTATTCAACGTACTCAATGATCGACTGCTCACGTCGTACCGCCTAGCGTGTTACGAAGAGATCACCTACACGACCGATGATATTTTTGGCGAAGCGATTTGGACGACCAACAATTTTGCCTTCCCCACGTTCTTAGGCGAAGCGAATGCGTTTCGTCGGGGATACGGCAAAAACCGAAGTCTTTCCGATGCGTGGTTGGAACGTTACGAACTCAATGCCGACGTTCGCAGTGCCTATCGAACCGCCGTCATCAACGATATCAACTCGCTCGAACTTAACAACGAGTCGCTGTGTGGAGTCCTCTGGCAATCGCTCTGTGAACAATCGCCGAATGTCCAGATCCCATCCGAAATCGGTAACCCAAGGTTGGCCGCCCACCTGACCTGCGTAGCCGTTGCGTGCCAGGAGGTGCATCGTGGACGTCCTCATGCCGCGTTCCAAGTTGGTGGGCGGGCCAAGTTGATGGATCTGTGCGAGAACATCGCCAAGATCATCCACAGGACCGCCCCCACGCAATCAAAGAAAGACCGCACGCTCGATGATTTATTCCGTGATATGGATGAGACCATTGCCGAGTTGATCGAAATGGAGCGATCTATTTTTCAAGGCGGTGAGCACGTCGCCACGATCTCGTTTGCTCAGTGCATGAGCAACGAATGGGGGCAACTCGCTAGAATGTTATTTCCTGAGCGGATTGAAAACGTCAAAATTTTCACCAAGTTAAGCAACGCGTTTGGAAAGCATGGCGATCTGTCGATGTTTGACCAGCGAGGTGCCAAGGGACCGCAATCGAGCGACAGTTTTGATTTGATGGCTGCCGAGGTTCGGCATCAGCTCGATGTTGGCATGAAGGAAATTCGCCTCAAAGCGATCCGGCACGGATTGGCCAAATCCTGGTACCTCGGCTACTTCGGCCCGAAGGATTGGCGCGACGCGACTGACTTCACGACGCAAAGTGATGAAGAATCTGACTCAAACGACAAGGCCGAGCAGCCACGCCACGAAGTCAAGGCAAGATGAGCAGCGAACCTGGACGCTAAACCGCTTGCGCATCGGGCCGCGATGGGATCGTGAATCGCGTGGCGATGCACGTGCGATTACGCGACGGCTGTTCCGAATTTCTTCTTCGCGATGAGAGAGCGAAACTTGTGTCTTTGGAACCAACCCAAAACTAGAGCGACTAAACCGAGGTGACTTGATTCGGGTACTGCCGTTGCGACTCGTCCTGAGAAGCCGAACTCTTGGCCGCCAAGTGTGCGATACCGACGAATTCATTTTGCTCGTTGATATCGTGAAGGCTCAAGATCGAATCGACAGCGAAGCCAGAGCGCATAAAGTCGTTGAGGTTCAAAGCGCGGCCTGTCGACAAGTCGAAGGCTATGCCCTCGCCTAGAGAACTACCAGCAAAAGAACGACCAACCAATATATCATTGTCGTTTAGGCCAAGGATTGCCGAATCTGCAACCCCCCCCGGTAGGTCTATTATAGACTCGCTAATGTCGCCAATCCTTTGCAAATAAGCAACATCAGCCCTTGTCCCCGCTGTCACCTGATTATTATTGATGCCAGCCGTCGGCAGATAACCCGTGCCCAAACCACTTGTAAATCCGCCAAAACCATCGATGCCGTTATGATAAAAACCACCAATACGCGCCAAGTCGACTCCAACGATTTCACCATCATCATTAATTCCTGTTGCCTTGTGATCACCGCTCCCAAACACTTGAGCGCCTTGAAGATAAGTACTAGGAGAGCTCTGATCACCCCAGATGTGCGATCGGTGGATCGTTCCATTCGTTCTAAAGCCTGCTTTTGTGCCGTTGTTATTCATCGCCAAAACCGAACTCGATAAACCAGACGTCGGATCTAGATTGATCGCAACCAGGGGAGCGGCGATCGTCCATTCAGTTGCCTTATACAACCCAGTTGCGATATCAGCCTGACCCGCTATGGTGCCGTTGTCGTTAATGACCCGAGCGATGCTGGTCGCTCCTCCTCGGCTACCCAGTGTGATCTGCTGACCATTCCGCCAAAGCGTTGCTTGGCCGTTGATATCCTGACCGACGATGTCGCCATGGTTGTTCAAAGCGTATGGAGTCGAGCCCTGACCCAAACTCGTAATCTGAATGACATCCCCAGGCTTCAGAAACATGACCATTTCTGCCTGCACTCGCCCGGCAAAGCACAGAAGCAAAAGAAACGCAGCGCATGTTTGAAAGGTCTTCATAGATTTTTCCTAAGCCGCCCCCAAGTGCCTCACCGGGGTCCGATTCGTTCTTCCGCTTCAACGCCAATTTTCCGCCCGATCTCCAGCCACTAGAACGCTGCCCTCAATCCAAAGGTGGCCGGTCGAACAAGCCAGTCCGAGCCACTTGTTCCACGCGTCTCAAACCGCACGCCCCCCACTATACTGACCCAAACGAACCCCGCCAGCTCAGCCCCAAGCATAAGCCAGCAAAAATGACAAAATCGACCCCTTTTTGCTTCTAAAACCGCATCGAACCAAGGCCTCAGCGGAAGCAAAGCATGAAAAGGCACTCCCCAAGCACACGCTGGCGGATCGTTTAGCGGAATCCAGACGCATAAGGAACGATTCTTTGGCGTGGCTACTTGGCCGTTCCTTTGGGTACGGTCGCGGGAGCAGCGGCGGCACGCAGCGAACCACCGCCGCCGCTACCAACGTTCAGGCCAGAACCGCTCGATGAGTGCGTAGACTTGAGCGTCACGTCTGCCGAGACGACTTCTTCGAGATTCTGGTTGACGTTGAAGTTCATCACTTCGCAGGTCAGCACCAACGAACCACCGGCGTCCGAGATTCCCACGTCGCACGGTGTGCCGCTGCTCCAGAGTCCTTG
>JBGSLZ010000058.1:0-3379 GCA_041740415.1 Rubripirellula sp. | reverse complement strand
GGAAGCCGGGCGTCATCGCCACGGGCTGCGACGGAATCTCAGATTCGGGCAATTCACGCAATTGCCGGCAAGGCGGGCATCGTTTTGGCCAGCGAACTTGAGCGTCAGTTCGGCGTGACCCATCCCAGTCAACTGTCGCTGAGTCAAGCGAGTCAACTGATTGACGCGATGAAGCAGAGCCTTGCATCTTCGCCGGTGTAGGGTGGGCTGCAAAACGTGCCTCGTCGCGTGGCTTCAGGGACGGTTTTCCTCAGCCACCGGTACTTAAAGATGTCGTTCTCGACGTCGCCAGAAGCGCTAAAAGTGGTTTTAAGGCAGCACCGACATAACACTGTCAACTTGCGATTTTCGCGGGCAAGAGTCGAACCCGCAGAACCTTTCGATCAGTTTCCTTTGTGGAGTAATGCAGTCTCATGTACATGTAATCTGCATCGCTGAATCGACTTCCCAAAAAATGCCCGAGCGCTGATTGGGTTTTCCAATAGCGCGTATTGCTGCGGTGTTTTCTCTTTCGTGTGGAGCGATCCTCGATTTGGGAATCTGCCAATACTCAGGGAAAGGGCAAAGCGAGCTCGGGCTACTTCGAACACTCATGGATCGATTCAAACCGGGCGACGTCTTGCTGGCTGATCGGCTGATGAGCGCTTGGACAGAGATGGTCATGCTCCAGCAACGAGGAGTCGATATCGTCTCACGCTTGAATAAACGAACAGCTACTTGTAGCGATTTCCGTACATATTGTTGGAAATCGCCCCGATCGTATTGAGCCGAGGCTTCGAAAGCGGCGACACAAGAAATACTTCTTTCTTATGAAGCCGAGGCATGAAACCAAACGTGAGATGCTGAAAGGATTTAGAGATGTCAGTAGGCAGGCAAAAGGGGCCAGCGATCGGCGCTTCAAAAGGGGCCAGTTGGACGCGGGAGGCATGAGTAACTTTCCTGGAGGGTTTTCCACACAAAACCCTTTGAAAGAATGCTCGTGGCAAATCGTCTTTCTATGGATAAAGCATTGGCAATTCAGCAGTTGCACGCGGCCGGTAGGTCACGACGTGACATTGCAAGAACCCTTCAAATCGACCGCAAGACCGTCATTCGCATCCTCGGTCAAAATCGACCGGTCGTTAACGAGTTTGACCCCCAAGCGTTGATTGGCGGTCTCGATTCAAAAGGGGCCACAGCGCCGATCGGGTCGGGACCGCTTGCCGAACTCGAAAACACCCCGACTTCGAGCGGCTTATCGACGAGCGAATTGGCGGCTAACTCACGCAGCGCCTGCCGCGCTTTCGCCGCTGTCATCATCCAAAAACTGGAACTCGGACTCAGCGCCGTGCGGATCTTTCAAGACCTAAAAATAGAACATGGCTACACCGATTCCTATGATTCGGTCAGACGCTTCGTCAAGAAACTTTCGCACTCTCGCGAGCTGCCGTTTCGTCGCATTGAAGTCGAGCCAGGCTATGAGTTGCAAGTTGATTATGGCATGGGCGCACGCTGCGGTGACGGGCAAGGCAAGCTCGGCAAGACGCATGTCTTTCGCTGCGTCTTAAGTCATTCCAGAAAGGGTTACTGCGAAGCGGTAAAACGACTGACCACGGAGTCCTTCATCCGCTCGCTGGAGAACGCTTTTCACGCCCTTGGAGGTGTGCCACAAACCGTCGTTTTCGACAATGCCAAGGCCGTCGTCACGCAGGCCGATTGGTATGATCCCGAACTCAATCCCAAGATCATCGCGTTCTGCAAACACTATGACTTCGTGCTGTTGCCGACTCGGCCTGCCACGCCCAGACACAAGGGCAAGGTCGAACGGGGCGTCGACTATGTGCAAGAGAACGCATTGAAAGGCAAGACCTTTGAGAGTTTGCAATTGCAGAACGAACATCTGCACCTGTGGGAAAAGCACGTTGCCGACACACGCCTGCATGGGACGACTAAGAAGCATGTCGGAATGCTCTTTGAGAGCGTTGAACGAGTGGCACTGAGGCCGCTTCCGCCGATACCGTTTCCACTTTATGAGGAAGGGAAACGGAAGGTCGCGCGTGATGGTCATATCGAAATCAAACGGTCTTATTACTCGGCACCACCGGAGTATGTTGGCGAAGAAGTGTGGGTCCAGTACGACAGCCGGATCGTGCGGATCTTGAACGAGCGATTTGAAACCCTGGCTGTTCATCCACGAATTGAAGTCGGTCATTTCAGCACGTTATCGAAACACATCGTCAAGGAAAAGATTCACTCGATCGAGCGTGGAGCCAAGTTTTTACTGGGAAAAGTAAGACTTATCGGTCCTCAAGCGATGCGCTGGTCCGAAGCGGTGCTTTCCGAACGTGGCATTCAAGGGATGCGAATCGTACAAGGTCTGCTGGGGCTAACACGCACCTACGAGTGCTCGGAGATCGAACGAGCCTGTGAGATCGCGTGGCGTAATTCTTGCTTTCGTTACCGTGCGTTGAAACGGTTGATGAAGGACCAGCAAGCCACGCAGGCAACCATGGAGTTCATGGACGAGCATCCGTCGATTCGACCGATGTCGGAGTATGGAGAGTTTCTTAAACGAACGCTTTAGCAGGAGGCTAACGCAAATGAGTGATGGACTAATATCGAAGCTGAAAAAGCTACGCTTGTCGGGGCTAGCCGGTACGCTTGACATCCGACTGCATGAGGCGGCCAGTTGCGGACTGTCGCATCGAGAGTTCTTGGAACTGTTGCTTCAAGACGAGTTGTTGCAACGCGATGAACGTCAGATGGCCAGACGGATGAAGTTGGCTTGCTTCCGCGAAGCCAAACGATTGGAGGACTTTGATTTCAGCTTCAATACGACAATCAAGAAAAATCTGATCTTTGACTTGGCGACGTGCCGGTTCATTCGCGAGCATCGTGATGTGTTGTGGATTGGGCCGCCCGGAACTGGCAAGAGTCACTTAGTCCAAGCGATTGGCGTGAGTGCGATTCGGTGTGGCTATACGGTCTACTATCGATCAATTTTTGACACGGTTCGTGACTTCTTGCATGACGAAGCGATGGAGGGTCACGAACGACTACTAGATCGTTACCTGAAGCCGGATCTATTGATCATTGATGACATGGGGATGAAGCAGTTGCCGAAGCGTTCGGGTGAGTATCTGTTCGAGATTGCGATGCGTCGTCATGAAGTGAAATCAACGATGATGACGAGCAATCGTCCAATCGAAGACTGGGGCAAGTTGATCGGCGACGTACCGAGTGCGACGGCGATCCTTGATCGATTCTTGCACCGTAGCGAAGCGATCCAAATCAGCGGTCGGAGCTACCGATTGGGAACGAGCGAAACAATTTCAAAAAGGGCCAAAGCGCCGATCGGGTCGGCGTCCGATAAAGAGGGTGAGCAATAAGCTCAAAAAGG
>JBGSLZ010000057.1:0-10654 GCA_041740415.1 Rubripirellula sp. | reverse complement strand
CGCTCTATTGGTTTTGCGTCAACTTTCGGCGACTGGTCAATACGAGATTGACTTCTCTTTCCTCGTCGCCACGACGAATTTTCAGTTCAATCTTGTCGTCAGGCTTCATTTGAGAGATTGTCTTCACGATGTCGGCAGCCGAGCCAATTTGCTCGCCATTGATCTCCAGCACCTCGTCACCTTGGTGTAAATCTTCCTTGGCGGCAGAGCTTTCGGGATGAACGGCCAATATCACAACGCCACCGTCAGCCGTGTCACTGATCGCCACACCGAGTACCGCTTGATCTGGCGATTTCGCTGATCGACGATCGGACATCTCTTCTTCAGACTTCTCTGAATCCTGCTTGGACTGCTTGTCACTTCGATTCGCATTCTTTGCTTTCTTGTCGGAGCTGGCGGTTCGCGTGCTGGGCTCTTCATCATGCCCCAGTTTGGCGAAGCGGCTCGAAGCCATATCCAGCTTCACTTCATGGTCGCCTGACGTGATCTTGCTGGCGAGAATCAGTTCGCGGTCGCGGACCCGAGCCTTCACGCCTGTCACGGTGACTTCATCGCCCTCATAGATTTCAAGATCGAGAATCTCAGACTCCTTAGCGATGGTGGTTGTGAATCGTTTCATGGTCGATTTCCTTGATAGTTGTGGTGTTTTCAGTCAATGAGCGTTCAGTCACTGGTCGGTGGGCGAGCAGATTGCCTACTATGGGTTACTTAACGGTTGGAATGCAGTGATTGCATGGACCTCTATCGAAGTGATAGTGCAAATAGAACCAACGCACTCGCCATACCACTTGAACAGCGTTTCCGAGTTTGTCTACTTTCCACATCAACGAGGCCGGCTATACTAAAAAACCCTCGTTGGAACGACCAACAAGGGTTTTCGTGCTTCAGTTTGAATGAAGTCTCGATCTAGTCGGTCTCGTTGACCTACTTCACCTCGACTTCTTCCAAGTAATCGGCCTTGGTTTCGCCGAGTTCTTCAGTCGCATCTGCGATGGTTTCGCCTTGGGCTTCGATCGCATCGGCGCGTGCTTCGGCATTGTCTTCGATGGCGTCCGTTTCAAGCGACGGCCGAGCGGCTTCGTAGCGATCTTCCGTCGCGTCAGCCGTATCGCGGATCTCTTCAGCACGTTGTTGAGAAGCGTCGCGGACATCGGCGGCGACGTCCTGGCTGTTTTCGCGAACGATTTCGGCCTGTTTGTCAAAGACACTGTCGTTGCAGCCGACAAAGGCGAGTGTGGCGGCAAGCGTTAACATGGAGAGCGTGAATTTCATCGTTTCTTCCTTCAATGGTGGATTGAGTTCGTCGGCTCATGATCGGATTGTCTACCGAGCTTGAGTGAAGACTATCTGGAGCAATCGCTGTTCTGCTAGTTTGAAAATTAAAGCTGTTCTCTATCGTTAGCGTCGAGAATTCTTTTTGATGACGTCGCTGCGACGCCAAGGGCGTACGAACGCCAGTCGGAAAAACACCATCATCAACGCGGCCGCAAAGATGAAGCGAGAAACTGTCGCGGCGGACCCTCCGATCACATCGAAGCTGAGGATGCCAGCAATGACTGCGATAGCCAAATATACGACAGTCCAATAGGTCATCGACATCCGTCGGTATTCTCGCACCAACGACTGTTATTGCACCTGATTGAGGATGCTTTTGAGTCGCTCGTTTTCGGTGGCTTGGAGCGCGACGCTGACGTCCGCCCTGAGTTGCATCAACGAGTCGCTGAGTCGACGATTCAGATTTTCTCGCGTCGTGAACTTGGTCCACACCGCTTGATTCGCGTCCAAGTGGAACTGCACCCAATTTGCGTCTTGGCTGTATTTCGAACGCTCGGTCGTGTAACGATTCAGGTCGGTCCGTGAAGAGACTTCCGTCCGCGAAAGGGATGGCGCGGTCGTCGCAGGGTTGCGCGTCGTTTGTTGTTCACGAGCCATCGCGGCCAACAGCTCATCTTCGCCATCGACGACCTAGGCCGGGTCACCGCGATCAATGTCGTCATCGCGATCGCCTCGATCGACGCTTTCAGGATCGGTGGCGTCCGTGACCAAGGAATTATCGAAGCCATAGATCGAGCCTTGAGCGTAGGGCAGTGTCCCCGACAGTGTTTGCGATTCGCGATAACCGAAGTGATCAGCGGTTCCGGTGCTCATGCCGAGGCGACCGGATGCCGCTGCGATCGCGCCCTCCACTCCGTCTTCGATCGCATCGGCTTGGTTGCGAGCTTCGGCGGGTGTTTCGTCGATGTAGTCGTCGACGCGATAGTTGTCGACGTCGAGCGCAATCCCATCATTCGTCCGCTCATCGTCGATACCGGGGTCATCGCGGCCAGCAGGTGTTTCCGTGTCGAATCGCTTGATGCTGGGGTCGAGTGTGGGCGTTTGAGCTGGCTGCGTTGGACGCGTCGATCGCTCGCGACGTTCGGATGATTCAGTTTTCATCGGAGGAAAATTCATCGACTTCGCCAATGCTGCTCCGACGTCTTCGGGATCTGGTAACGGTTTCTCGCCACGACTTGGTTGAGGTGCGCGGCTATCGTTCATGGTGGTGGTTGACTTGACCTGTTTCCAACCAAACGTCTCCATCGCTTCAACAATCCGAGAAGATTGCTGAAATATTTTTTTAAACTGTGCGGCTTGCTCTGGAGAATTCGCTTCCTTCGCAGCTTGTCTGGCGAGCTTCTTCGTCAAACTGGCGTCGCTCCAGATCACGCCTGATAACGCCCAGTCGCTGATTTTGGAAGTTGAACCGTCTGGAACGACGGGTTGATCTTGCGCATAACCAGATGTTGTGGTCGCAATTGTGAATGCGACCAGTGAAAGAACTATCGTGATTTTCATATGAGTACCTTTCTCGAGAAGATGTCTTTCCGTAGCGAAACTCTCGCTACGAGTCTGTGATCTTTTGACGTAGGGTGGGTCGAGCGAGCCGGTAGGCCGCGATGACCCACCCTTTACAACTTGTTTGAGCTACAGGTGGGTCAGCATCGCTGTCGCGATTTGACCCACCCTACAAAAACTCACAGCCTCTACGTGATGTTGCTTAGAAACGGAAAATTGCGGCGACAACGGCGTCATTACCGGGCATGCATTCAGGGCTACATTGCAACACATCGCCGCCATGACGCAGTGTTTCCAGGACGGCTTGATTCGTTTGCTGACAATGTTCTTCGTGCTGGCACAACATCAGAGAATCGACGCGGCCAGCTTTCGCCGCTTTCAAAACTTCATCTATGTCGTTGGACGCTTTGGAGTTCGCCATCGCGGTGCCGAAGCGTTCACCGAACTCGCTGTCAACGGGCTTCATTTGAGGTGCAATCGCCTTGCGAGCGTGCTCGCGAAGCTCATCACTGGTCCACTCCGACGGGCTTCCGTCGACTTTGGCGTCGACTTGAACTTTCGTCGTTGCCTCGAAATGTCCTGTTACTTCACTGGTGGCAACGACCAATAGCGGCAACCCCGTGTTGTAGATCGCCCCAGCGACTTCATCGCCGACGAGCGATAAATACTGATCGCGGTCGGCTTCGATTTTGTCTTCCCCTCCACCTTGGCCATGGAACATCGCCGTCGATGTGCCGGCCGTGATTCCGACGCTTCGGTGATTCGTATTCTGCAAACTTTCCTCCGGATCACGCGGCAAAACTAAATCATTGAAGTTCGCCGGCAGTGCGCGGGTTTCGATCGTCGTGAGTGATTCGCCCGCGGCGCGGTACAATTCCGCTCCGTCCCAAGACGGCGAAAGCACAAAGTATTCGCCACCGGAATTGGATTCGCGAATCAGCGGTTGAACGAAGAACGATTCGCCAACGCAGACGTTTTCGCGGGCGCTGCGATTGAGGCGAAACATGCGGCAATCGTTGGGCGTTAAGTAAATCGCCAGTTCTTCGCCTTGATCTTGCCAGAACTCGTTTTCGTTGGGTTGAGAGGCCAGACGATCGAGAATGCTGTCGTCATGCCCAGCCGCTTTCAATTTCTGGCTCGCTTCTTTGAGCAGGTTTTTAAGGCGAATCGGGCCTTGCTGGACTTCGCGACCGCTGCGGTGGGTTCGCATCAAGATGGATACGCAAGGATCTCCGGTGATGGAAGCCAATTCCTTCAAATGGTCAGCGCTGAGAGATTGCAAAGCTGTTGCGTCAGTCGTGGTGGTCATGAGAATTGCCTTTGTACGTGTAGCCGTGGTGGTCTCAACCACAATTTTCAAACAGCGCGGTTAACTGCGACTACATAACCAATGCAAACCTGATGCCGCTGGAATGTCGGAACATCGTTTGCGAATGCTCTGGACGATCTCTTCATCTTCCCTCCGAGCGTAAATATTACTTCCATTCAAAATCGAACACGAATGGATCGTGGCCATGAGAATCGATAAATCTTGTTCGGCACCGTGAAGACATCGACTTCGTCACTTCAATGCGCAACGATGACCGCGTCACTTTTGATGTTAGCGATCCTTGCCAGCGTAACGGTGTTGTATCTCAGTAGCAGTTTGTTAGTTCCGATCGTCATTGCTTGCTTGGCTTATCTGATCTTGCGTCCGGTCGTATGCAGACTGTGCAAGCGTGGTCTGTCGCAAATGGTCGCTAGCAGCGTTGTGATCCTGGTGCTATTCGGAATGCTCGGTCTGGTTGTCGGATTGCTGTATCCACTTGCTGTCATTCTTGGTGAAGAGCCAATCGAGACGATCGAGTCTGATGAGATGCTTGAGAAAGACGAGCCGATCAAAGCGGCCGCGGTTTCACAACATTGAACTGAAGCAACTGAAGGCCAAATGCTTCTCGGTCGATTCGACATCGACAGGCTCGAAAAACGCTGAGTCCAAGAATGGCAAGGACGCTGAATCCAAGAAAGGCGTCGAGTCCAAGCAAGACGGCAAAGGCAAGAGCAGCGGCGACATGATGATCGCAATGCTCAAGCCCGGTGAAAGCAAAACGATCAATGTGACGGCTTCGGCTGACGAAGAAGGCGAACTACGAAGTTGCCTGGCAATCGTCAACTGCATGCCCGCGATCTGTTTGACCAGCCAAGTCATCAAGCCACAACTCGAGCTAACCAAGGTAGCTCCCAAACAAGCCGATCGCTGCAACGTGATCGAGCTTGAAGCCAACGCAGAAAGCGAAGCTAAGTCAATGGCCATCGCTCGCGTTGAAATCGTGCGTTTGCCTGCCATGCAAATGGTCGTGCTTGACGACGAAGATCCTGTTGCCACGAAGTCGAACGTCGTTTACTCGATCCGAGTTTGGGACGAAGGCGATGCCAACGACAGCAACGTGACGTTGAAGGCCGAAATTCCCGAAGGACTTGAATTTGTGAGTGCCAAGGGACCGACCGAGTACAGTATTGAAGGTTCGACGGTCAGCTTCGAGGCGATCAATACGATGCAGCCCGGTGATCGTGCCGACTACAAGGTCACTGCCAAGTGTACCGGCAATGGAGACGTTCGCTTCGCCGCGATGCTCAATAGCAAGTCGCTGACGAAAGTAGTGACCGGCGAAGAACCGACTCGCCTGTTCGATCAAGCGGCTAAGTAAATCGTATCAACGGTTGTCCCCAACCGTTGTAAGTATTCCCGGCTGAGTTCACCTCGGCCACGATCGCGAAGGCTTGGCTGGTGAAAATCATGCCAGGCCTTTTTGCGATTGTTTCGAAGCCTAGCGGCTATGTAGCCGAGTTTGTTTCAAACCTGATGGTCAGCAACGGAGCTTGCGACAAGCCCAGAGACGCTTTGCGGTACGTGATGTGCACCTTGGGAAAGGGAATTGCCTTCAACCCTCTCCTCAAACGCCGGAACCACTCGTCATGCAAGTCCTCACCACCAAATGTCCGTATTGCCAGCAAGAAGTCGATAGCACGATCGAGCACCTTGACGGGCCGGTGGTTTGTCCGGGTTGCAAAAAGCCGTTCGAGATGGAAATGCCGACTGCGGTAGTCACGTCCGTTCACGAGGTCGATGAGAAGACGGCGGACGCGAACCGCATGGTCGTCGAACAGGAGGAACGCAACCTCATAACAGTTCACCCGGTTGTCTTCCGTACGCGACCAATCGCAACACTTGTGATCGCCCTTGTCGGTCTTGCCGCTGTCGTCGTGATGATCATGTCAGTCGCCGGCATGTCATTGGCGGGTTATGCGTTGGGCGAAACGATGGTGCTTGGACCAGCGACATTATTGACTTGGTTTTGTGCGATCACGCTCTTGGTAATTGCTGGTGTCATTGGATATTGGATGCTACTGAGCCAATTCACGACACTGACGGTCACGGACGATCGAACGATCTACCAAGAAGGCATAGTGTCTCGCGAGACTTCGGAAGTTCAACACGACGACGTCCGCAATATCCAATTGGACCAATCGTTTATGCAACGACTATTAAAAGTCGGCGGCGTCGCGATCTCCAGTTCCGGCCAAGATGACATGGAAATCGTCGCCAAGCGTCTGCCGAATCCCGAGCGAATCATCGATCGTATCCGAGAGAATCAGACGTAATATCGCCAGACGTAACATCGTGGGGGCGGTCGTCCAAAACTGACGTCACAGACGACCAGATTCAGACAGTCTCAGCAACACTTATCGAACGGCCCAGGAATCGCTCTCTCTTTCGCCGTCCCCGAAGCAACACTCTGTGTCTTCAAACATGCACGCATTTGGAGAAGACGATGCGTAGTTCAAAGATGCATGTCGAAGAAGATCACAACGAAAGCTCAATCGCGAGCTAGCATGGATCGCATCCTGTTGGTACGGGTGTTGGTACCGCTGCGGCGGGTGCGGCTGGCGGAGCTGTCACTGGTCCAGTCGGTGCGGTGGCTGGTGCAGTCACCGGCGCCGTTGCAGGTGGCTTGGGCGGGAATCTTCTCAGCGATGTACCTGGCAACGGCTTGACGCCGCATCAAAGAATCTATCGTGAAGTCGTTGAGCGAATCATTGATGGGTCAGCCGAGATGGAGGCTCGGGATGGGGCAGCGGACCTGGTTTAGGAATGGGCCGGGGCGGCTGCGGGATTGGGCTTAGGGCGAGGAGTTGGCTTGACGTTCATGTTGTGTGGTTTCATTGGCACACTCCGTTACGTTCACCTAGGCAGACGATCACTCGCTTTTTTCCAAACGCAAGACGCGGCCGAAGCGGTCCAATGGAACGTAGCTGAGTTTTTCCCACCCTCGTTCCGCACTTCTCGTCACGGCCCTAGGAAGGACGTGACGAACCTATTCGATTACCTCGGGATAAATTCCGCGAGGCACCATGTGGCGGATGGCAGCGGACGTTGAGCAGGTTGTGCGGGTGACGTGCTCCCGCTTCGAGGGCCAAATCCATCTCCAATTGCCATTGACGCCACGTCGCTACTTCGCCTTGCAGGATCACGGCTCCGTTTTCAACCGTGACATCAATGTTGTTGCTTTTGACGAACAGCGTGTATTTCGGCTTTCGCTGTAGGTCTGACTTGATTGCCGCGTCCCTCTTTTCTTTCCACTGCGGCTCGACCGCCAGCGAATCATTGACATGGACGACTCCGGTGACGCCATCGGCAATTTCGTCGACGCCTACATCGACGTGAGCGTCATTCAGGTAGACCGAGTGAACGATCAAGCCGCGAATTTCTTCAGCGATGTCTTCGTTGGTGCGATCGCTGGTAAGGCTAACGGTTATTTGATTGTTTACCTTCGTCACACCGGTTACACCACTGGCGGCGAGCTCAGCAATTCGCTTTTCGGCCGACGACGTGACCTTGCCGACCAACGCAACTTCAACAACGGAAACGTCAACGGCAATCCGGGGTTCATCGACGCTGTCGTTTATCCGAAGCATGATGATTTGATCCAGTCGCGGTGTTGCGAAAGTTTCCGAGCGGTCCCTACGTTTGAGGACCAGGCGGACGTGGATTCGGTTGAGGGCCTGGGGACGGAATCGGCGAAGGAGTCGGCTTGGGCCGAGGCGTAGGCATTGGCTGCGGTGGCTTCACCTGTGTGACCGACATCGTATATCCCGTTGATTCGAGTGTTGTTTGCAAAGCAAGGCTTCCAGCAGCGTTACCTAAACGCACCTGTCGTGCCAAAGCAACACTCGGTGCGTCATTGGATCAGGTTCTTGTTGACCTTTCACAGCATCGGTTCCGATCAACCGACGATCCAGCGCACTGACAGTCAAGCCTTGGACGATGATCGAGAAGAGACAATGCCGTCATTGAAAGGCGACTCGCCAACGATTTTCGTTTCCAACTTCTTGCGCACCGTGACTTGTTTCAAAATCCCAAGGACAGCAATCGGGTCGGTCGGCGAAATCAAAGAACCGAATAACAGGCAATTAATGAATTCGCTTCAGAGCAGTGCTCAATAGCAAATCGCTAACGAAAGAAGTGACCGTTGAGGAACCGACTCGCCTATTTGCTCAAGACGCCAAGTAAACAGATTGGTGCGGATAGAATGAAAAGGCTCGCCTGATAATTCACTCGGCGGGCTTTTTTGCGATGTGCTATGCTAGCATCGCTGTTCTAATCTTTGTACTTCGTCGGAGTACTTATCGTTGCTAGACCAAATCTCTGCGTTGTCGACTTCCCTGATCGCGGGCGTGGCTATCATGCATGCAGTCGCGTTCTTCGTTTTGGCCTATTGGGCGCGCACTCTGCGACGGTCACTCGCTCAAACACTCAATCGCTTCACCGAAGGGCTTCCCAATCGCAGTCAACTGGATTGGGGCACGCATCTCGCCGATCAAATCGAAGGATTTCTCGCCGACATTGATGACGTGCTCTCGGAACCACAAGGATCGTCCAATCGCGGACTATTGCGACAACGCATGAAGATCATCGATGAACGCCGTGACTACTTGCAATCCTCAAAATTTGAGACCGCTTGGAACGTCGCTCGAACGATGATCGAAGCCTATCCCCTGGCCGGAGTTCTGGGCACAATCTGTGCGATCGGAGCCGCGTTGTCCGGTCCTGATGGCGGCGCCGTTTCAACGATCGTCGCTCGTTTCGGCGATGCGATTTGGAGTACCTTCGCCGGGCTTTCCGCCGCGATCGTTTTGATGCTCATCCACAGCTACTGGGAAACCAGCTTCGCCCGCTTGAGCGAGAATCGCGAACATGTCCGTGATACTGTAACTCAGGCCAAGCGAGAACTGTCCCAGCGGAGTGATCCCGCATGAGTCGTTCCAGCGGACGGTCGACAGCGAAAACTGCTGGACATCGAATACGTTTCCATTTGGCACCGCTGGTGGACCTACTTCTCATTATCGTTTTTGCACAGTTCCTCGAAATTCGGACGACGGTTCGCGACCAGACGATCGCGTTTGAACGGCAGATTGCGCAAGCAGATCAACAAGCCGAGCGGCTACGAGTCGAGCAATCAATCTCGCGTGAACAACAGCAAGCCGAACGTGAACGGACGATGAGGGCAGTCGGTACGATCGCCGAAATATTTGATCTTTCAACGGAGCAAGTCCGTGAATTCGCCACTCACGGTGATGCCGACGCTGCGGAGACACTTCGACGTGTGGCTGAACAGGCCCAGTCGATGTCCACCGATTCACCGGAGAAGGTGATTCGTTTCCTGGTCGGTCATCAAGAATTGTTGAAGCGCGCGGAAATTTGGAACTTGCACGTCGGTGGTGATCGCAAAGTGACCTTATCTTTCGCCGGTCAGCAGCTTCAATTCGGTTTAGAACGCAAGGGCCAGGACGCTCGAACGACGGAATTTGAAGATGCATTGTTCGCGGCCTACAAGCAAGTTCCCCAACCGAAAGAATTGGTCGTGATCTTGGCGTCGTATTCGCCTGACGCGGTCGCGGGAATCTATCAACCGATGATCGATGGGACGCCCCGAGCGTTGGAACGCATGCGTACCGACGATCCGACCACACGCTTTGAATACACAGTGCTCGGTGCCACTGCGTCACCAGAGCCGTCCGAGCCAACTCCGTCCGAGCCAACTCCAACCGAGACAGCACGATGAGAAAACGAATCCTAATTCCCGGCGCAGTGATTGGTGGAATCGCCGTCTACCTTGCTAGTCAATTTTTATCGCTCAACATCGGTGATATCAGTGTTCCCGAGGGATCGAATGTTGTGTCAGTCGGGGACAACATCTCCGCTGTCTCGTCCAGTGAGTCGTCAACCGCGGAAGATGAAAGTTCGCCGAAAACGGTCGTCGAGATCAACTCAGAGACTTCACCTGCGAAGCTACTGTTGATCGATGTTTTGATCGATGATGATCGGTTTGAGATCGAGAAAGTGAGCGATACGGTCGGCGAACAACCGGCGTCTCAGCGTCAGCTCGCATCGGTTGAAGAGGTCGTGTCGATGGTCCGAACAGCCGAAGGCGACAAAAGCGGCACACGGGTGCGTATTTCACGAACTCCCGAGGCGATCGCTTCCGCTGAAACCCGTCTCGTTGAAGCCCTGCAAGAGGCTGGAATCAATAGTGACGCGATTGATCGACGAAATCGGCTGGTTGACCGGTAGCAAAATTCTTTATTTTGCGTTGAGCCGAACGCGCCAGCGTCGGGTTCCTCGCGATACCCGCGGCTAGCGCCCAATGGCACTCACTTTGTTTCGGATTCGTTGGACTTGTCGGGTTTTTTCCGTTTTTGAAAGTGTGTGGTTTTGGGGCGTCTCGCGTACGCTTCACGCGGATAACTTCGCCCTGGGCGTTTGGGCAGCTTCTGTTGC
>JBGSLZ010000056.1:0-39872 GCA_041740415.1 Rubripirellula sp. | reverse complement strand
ACTTTTAGTTCGCCGCCCATGAGCGTGACAAATCGTGAGGCAATCGCCAGTCCGAGCCCCGTCCCTCCATAGCGACGCGTCGTCGATTTATCGACCTGCTCGAACTCCGAAAAAATGGTGACCAACTTGTCTTGCGGGATTCCGATGCCGGTATCGCGGACAGCAAAATCAAGTTGAATTGAATCGTCGGTTTGATGGTGACCGACAACCGTTACAATGACTTCACCCTGCCCAGTAAACTTGATGGCGTTGCCGACCAAATTGACCAACACTTGCCTCAACCGACCGGAGTCTGCCACCAACCAGTCTGGAATTTCAGGCGACACATGGAAGGCCAATTCTAGATTCTTGCTATGAGCCCGGATGGCCAATGACTTTAACGTCTTACCGATGCTGTCGCGTATATCAAAGGGCGTCGGATCAAGTTCAACCTTGCCGGCTTCCATCTTTGAAAAATCGAGAATGTCGTTTAATAAGATCAACAGCGTTTCGCCAGACTCCAGGATGGCCTGAGCATATTCCTTTTGAGCACTGTCCAGCGAAGTGTCCAGCATCAATTCAGCCATTCCGATAACGCCATTCATGGGCGTGCGGATTTCGTGACTCATGTTGGCAACGAAGTCGCTCTTCGCGCGATTCGCAATCTCGGCAGCGTCCTTAGCGGCCTCCAGTGCGTATTCGGTTTCCTTGAGCTTGGTAATGTCACGCGAGATGCCAAAGGTTCCAATCGTTTGGCCACCGCGATCTCGCAGCGGCAGTTTGGTCGTCGAAACCCAACGTTGTTTTCCGTCTGGCCATACCAAATGCTCCTCCATTTCAACCATAGCTTCGCCCGTCATCACGATTTCTCGCTCGTCGGCCATTGCCTTGGCGGCGTGATCGGGCGTGAAAAAATCGAGATCGGTTTTCCCCACCGCTTCCGCCGGATGGTCGAGCCCTGATTTCTTTGCTTTCGCCTGATTGATGCGAATGAACCGACCTTCGGCATCCTTGAAGTAGATACTGTCAGGAATGTGATCCATCAAGGATTGAAGCAGGAACCCGTCATCCGTCACGGCATCGAATGGCAGGGAAGCAGAGGTTTTTTCCGGCTGGGAATCAAGATCATTCGGCGGCGCTTGATCGTCCACGTTGTCGACTCGATAACTTAAATTATTCTGGGCTGGGGAACATCTTCTCAATGAACAACATCCGGCTCTGCGTTTGTTGTAAATTCTAATTGTAACCGTTCACGTCGCTTGCCACGATCAATTCCGACACAGACATTTCCGGCGACTTTCGCGACGAGACGTTTAAGTGTCCGCCGACATGAAGACGCGACGATGATCATTCAAGATGGCGTGATCCTGGCGGCACTGTACGCGCCCGCTTCGACATCGAACTGCGGTTTTGTCTATTCCCCCGACACGGGAAAAACGTGGGCAGAATATGACTTGAAGGAATTGGGTCCGCGTTCAGGATGTCGCTTTTCAAAGAAGAACAGCGACGGCTGGTTCCGTGTCGATCTCCGAAAGGGCTGGATCGAACGTGCTGATGTCCTGTTCATCCAACCGAAACCTTGATCGTCCTACGCGGCCCTCCGAAGGTGAAGCCGCAGCTCGGGTGAATCATCGCGAATCGCCAGGTTGGTCACGATCGACAAAGCAAAGCCGGTCACTCGGGCGTGAATTCTCACCATTCCTTTTCGAGCTCCAGTTTTAGTCACCGGAGCAAAAGTCTTCCGAAGCGTACAGCGGCACATGCACCATCGGATGCGGCAGATAAAGGAAGAACGGTTGGTCGACGTTCTGTTTGATGAAGTCGACGGCGCGGCGCGTGAACTCACCCGTCATCGCAGCTGTCGGCGTAACCCATGTCGTCGATGAATATCACGACGATGTTCGGCGGCGCATTCTGAGCCACCGCAACCACCGACATCAACAAACCGCACAGCAAAAAAACAAAGCGTTGCATCAGAGTCCCCGTAGGCCCGGTTCTACAGGACGAAACTCGCAGGTCCGGTTCCACCGGACGAAGCACTTGATCCGGTTCCACCGGACGCTGAAAAGGTCGCGCCGGTGCCGAATCATTGTAGCGGGATCCGGGCCGACGCGAGGGTGACTGTTACCGTCGACTCTTCTTCATTTGACCGTGGCTGTATCGCTTCGAGCCACCCTTTTTCGGATCGGCCATTTCAGCCAGCCACGCGTCGTGCAGCGATGTCAACTCGGCGAGCTTTTCCGGCATCGCAGACGCGAGATCGCGTTGCTCGGAAACATCCTGACTCAAGTCGAAGAGTCCGACGTGGTTCTTGTCTCCGACTAGTTTCCAGTCGCCGCTACGAATCGCCCACCAACCTTCTTCACCACCGGAACACCAAAACAGATCGCGCGGCACCCGTGCTGATTCACCACCAAGAATAGGAAGCATGTTGGTACCGTCGAAAGGTTTGTCGTTGGGCGGCGAGATCCGCGCGGCGGCTAGACTGGTCGGAAGAATATCGAGCGAGCTGATCACCGCATCGCTTTCGCCGGGCGTCAACTTGCCAGGCCAACAGACAAGAAATGGCACGCGGATGCCGCCTTCGTAGTCCTGGTGCTTGCCGCCGCGCAGCGGAGTGTTGTTGGCGGATTGTGCCAGCGGTCCGCCGTTGTCGCTGATGAAGAACAGCAGCGTGTTCTCCCAAACGCCTTCCTTCTTAAGCGCGCCGACAAGGCTCCCGATCGCGTCGTCCATTCGCTTGCCCATAGCGAGCAATGTATTGCGGTCTGGATTGCCGGTATCAAAACGCGCGACTTCGTCGACGGGCGCCTGCAACGGTGCATGCACTGCGTTGAACGCAAGGTAAAGGAAGAACGGTTGAGACCTATGTCGCTCGACGAACGACACGGCTTCCTCACCAAGTCGGTCGGTCAAATAGCCGCTTTCCTCAACAGGCTCGGTACCGCGATAGATTGGATCGTTCGGATCGCTGAGCTTGAAGTAATCATGTGCGCCGCGGCCGAGAAACCCGAACACCTCGTCAAAGCCTCGCAACGCCGGACTCCACTGAGGCGTCGGTCCCAAATGCCACTTGCCCAGTTGGCAAGTGACGTAACCCTCCGGCGCGAGATATTGCGGGAAGATCGTTTCGCTCATCGGCAGACCCGATCCCGCTTCACCACCGGTGTACAGGCCCAGTCGTTGCTGATAACGACCAGTCATCAACCCAGCGCGTGTCGGCGAACAGACGTGACCGCTGACGTATCCCTGTCGACAGATCACACTCTCCGTTGCCAACGCGCCCAGGTGCGGCGTGGTGACCTCGTGCGGATGCTGCGGATTGAACACCACATCGGCATAGCCGAGATCGTCAGCGACGATGACGACAATGTTCGGCGGCTTCACTTCGTTGGCAGTTGCAATCGCTGTGATTTCGGGCTTCAAATTATCATTGAGTGATCCGATTTCGTCGGCGACTTCGTCGGCGGCCTGTCCAACATCCGCCACGTTCACCGTTCGTACTTTGAGATCGTTGAAAAACTCGTTCGCTTTGAACGTCCCCACGCGCGTGTCTTTGCCATTGGTCCACAGCGGCGTGGTGCTGCCGTCGGAGTGGCGGATGCGGAGGTTGTCCAGATAGATCGTGAACGTGCCTGCGTCTCCGCCGCTGAACACGACGCCGTGCTTGCCCAGCGGACCGGCCGCGGTGCTCGACAGGCCCACGATGCGATGTTCCCACGTGCTTTTGCCGTCGGCAATTCCCGGGCCGGTGCTCTGATCGCGACCGAACTGATCCACGCCGGTTCCCTGTTTGAACAGCGGGCCGAAGGGTTTTGAGTTGTTGCCTTCGAGCGTCGAAAAATACGGATGTCGCTTCGGCGTGTCGGTCGAGAAGGCGATGTCGTACTCGATCCAGTCGGTGGCGTATTGCGTGCCGCTCCAGTTGGCCAGCGAGACAGCCAATCGATCGCGCGGCTTGGCTTTGTCGCTGATCGTCACCGTCACGGCCAGCACTTCGCCTTGAGGCGCCGCAGCAGCGTGATACTTCTTCGGCGCAGGCCGGTGACCGATCGCGACGCCCAATGAATCCGCCCAAGCGTCCATCTTGGTCACGAGCGATTGGACCTCAGCGGGATGCGAATCAGCGACATTGTTCGACTCGGTCTCATCGTTGCTGATGTCGTAGAGTTCATAACGATTAAAGAATCGATGGAGCTTCCACTGGTCGGTGCGGATCGTGTCTTCGTCGCGCCAGACCCAGTAATAGCTTTCGACGGGGCTGGCTTGGTTTTCGCGAAGTGAGGGCCAAATGTTCTTACCATCCAGCGGACGTGTTGGCGGCATTTCTGAACCCGTCATCGCCATCAGCGTGGGAAACATATCGAGCGCGCCGCAAAGACCATCCCATTTCTTCCCGCCCACGAGCCCGCCCTTCGGCCAATGAACCACAGTCGGCAAACGCACTCCGCCATCATAAATCGTGTGCTTGTGACCCCGCAGCGGCAGACTGCTGCCCGCTTCCATCGCACCATTGTCACTGGTAAAGACGAGAATCGTGTTGTCGGTCAGACCGAGTCTTTCGAGTTCCGCTTCGATCGCAGCGACGTTGTTGTCCATCGAATGCAGCATCGCCGCGTGGACACGTTTGTCCGCAGCACTCGTCTTCTCGCTGGCGGCGGGAAGTGTGGCGGCCGTTTGCGGATCGATCGCGGCCAAATCATTTTCTTTCGCCTGCAACGGCGCGTGCGCTATGTGAAACGGCACGTAACAGAAGAACGGCTGGTCCTTACTCTCACGGATGAAGTCGATCGCATAACGCGTCACCAGATCATCGGTGTAGCCTTCGTCGCTTGCGCGGAATTTGTTGTTGTGCCACCAAGAGACGGGCCCGCTACCTTTCGCAGTGCGGCGATTGAAGTAGTCCGATCCGCCGCCGTAATAAACCCACGACTCGTCAAAACCATGCGCGCCCGCGCCGTGTCCGCCTGAAAACTTTTTGTTGGGCATGCCCTTGTAGGCTTCCGCGAACGCCGCACGAAACTCGGGCGTATCGGGATCTTCGCCGTTATGCCATTTACCGAACACGCCGGTGCGATAACCATTGGCTTTGAAACCTTCGGCAATGGTCGTTTCATCCGGATCGAGTTCTCCGCCGACTTCTGGCGCAGTGCCCACACGGATCGGATGTCGACCAGTCAGCAGCATCGCGCGCGTCGGCGTACAAACGCACCAACCCATGAACCGCGTTAGCTCCACCCCTCGTGCGAACAACCGATCAATATTGGGCGTCGGCACTCCGCCGCCGTGAACGCTCAAGTCACCCCAGCCCACATCGTCGGCCATGATGTACACGACGTTTGGTTTGGCTGGTTCGGCTGCGAACGAAGTCGCCACCGAGACACAAAGCACGCATAGCAACCGAATGTGACCCGTCATCGCGCCAACGACACCAAAACCCGCTGTCCAGCGCCATTTGCGATCCGCAGTTTTGTCCGCCGTAAGGTTTGCAATAGTCATTCGTATCGTCGTTCTTAAGAGGATGGAGTTGATCGTGAACCTTACGAAACCTTCATCGAACACGGCATGTGCTTTCGCAGCGAATGCACATGATGGGGACACGCAGCGCAGCATGATCAATCTCCAATTCGGGAAAGCACGACGCGATCGATTGTAGCCAGTTCGCAACTCTCGCGGAGCGAAGGGCGACCATCGGTTCATTTGGCTCGCGCGGATTCAACTCTCCAGCCGCCACCTTTGAGCAGTAGTGTTGCGGGTATGGATCCATCCGTTTTGGACTCATTGTTCGGCGCATCACGCTTCGTCGGAAGTCCTCGAACGAGTCAATAGGATCGCCGATTGGTGAACTTAATACCGCAATCCATTTGCGGCTCTCGGCTACCTTGAGACCGCTGCCTCGTTCACCTAGACTCTTCGCGATGTGGTGGAGTTGAAATCGCCAAAAGTTAGGATCAAACGACGATGGTTCATTTTCGCGTCCCTGTTCAACGAGCTGCGTTTGTTTGCGGTTGCTTGATGATGTTGTTGGGACATGCTGGCTGCAATCGAAAGAAGCCGACGCGTGTTGTCCTTCCGTTGGCTGTTCGCACTCGTGTCGTCGCCTACGTTGCTCATCCTCGAACGGCTTCGCTGACGGGCGAGTTTCGGGCGCGAATTCAAAGCGATCTGTCGTTTCGCGTCGGCGGTCGGATCGCCAGCCGCTCCGTGGAAGTCGGCGACCATGTTGCCGCCGGTGATGTGTTGGCGACGATCGATTCGCTTCAACAACAGGCCGACGTGACGGCCGCGAAGGCAGCGTTGCGATCGGCCGAAGCGACGAAGCAGCAAGCCGCCGCAACCGTCACTCGGATCGAACGATTGATCCCGACTCAATCCGCTTCGCAAGCTGATTACGACGACGCGAAAGCATCGCTGCTGACCGCCGAAGGATCGATCAACATCATGACATCGAATCTGGCGACTGCGGAAAGTCAGTTGTCGTTTACGAAACTCAAGGCCAACGCGGCGGGCGTGATCATCGCGCGAACGGCGGAAGTCGGCCAAGTGGTCAACGCCGCGCAAACCGTTTTCACATTGGCCGAAGACGGTGATCGCGAAGCCATATTCGATGCGTTTCAGACTCACATTTACGATCGTCCGGTCGATGACAAAATCGATCTCACACTAGTTTCCAATCCCGCGGTCAAGACGAGCGGCGTCATTCGCGAGATCGCGCCGTCGATCGATCCAACGAGCGGAACGGTGAGAGTCAAAGTTACTGTGCCGAGTCCGCCGCCGCAGATGAAGTTGGGAGCGCCGGTCGTCGGCGTCGCCCAGTTTCGTGCGACTCAAGTCGCGAAGCTGCCCTGGACGGCGCTGGCGCGCGAAGGCGATCAAGCCGCCGTTTGGGTCGTCGATCCGGCGACCAGAATCGTGTCTCGCAAAGTTGTGCAAGTCGAAAGTTATCAATCGGGGACACTCTTAGTCAGCAGCGGATTGAAGGATGGCGATATCGTCGTGACCGAAGGAACGCAACTGCTTCGTCCCGGTCAAGAAGTCGATCCGATAGGAGAAACGAAGTGATGCGAGAGCGACGTTTTTTGATTGAGTCGTGGTTGTTCATCGGCGCGACATTGTTGTCGGTCGGTTGTCATCGCGAAGAAGTAGAGGTAGTCGAAGCGGAACCCGTCGTGCGTCCGGTGCTGTCGATGGTCGTGACGCCACAGAACGGTCCCGCAGACGGATACAGCGGCACGATTGAACCTCGCTACCAAACCGATTTAGGTTTTCGCATTTTGGGGCGAATCGTCTCACGCGACGTCAGCGTCAGCGATACGGTTGCGGTCGGTCAGCGGCTGGCGGCGCTCGACCCGGAGGTGCTCGAGACCGCCGTGCGATCGGCTGAAGCGATGCTTTCCAACGAGGTCGCCCTCCGCACGAACTCAGAGCTAAACCTCGAACGACAGAGGGTGTTGCTGGCACAGGATGCGACGCCGCAAGCTGAAATGGACTTGGCGACGAAGGCGAATGAGGTGGCGGTCGCCGCCGTCGCGCAAGCTCAATCGGATCTCGACAAGGCGAACGAAGAACTCAGCTACGCCGAACTGAAGGCCGACATGAGTGGAGTCGTCACGAACATCTATGCGGAAACCGGCCAGACCGTCACGGCTGGTCAAATGGTTGTGTCGATCGCGAATCCTGATCTCCGCGAGGCCGTGGTCGACATCGGTGAAGATGTGATCGGCGCGATCCAGCCGGGTGCGGAGTTTCGCGTGACGTTGCAGGTCAGCCCCGACATTGAAACGACCGGGGAAGTCCGCGAGATCGCGCCGCAAGCTGATGCCAAAACAAGAACTCGCCGAGTTCGAATCGCGATCGCCGAACCGCCGGAAGGTTTTCGCTTGGGATCGACCATATCTGCCTTTCCGAAATCCAATTTGCAACCGAGCATTCATGTGCCGCAGTCCGCAATCCTCGTCAAAGATGATGCGACGTTTGTGTGGTTGGTCGATGTCGAAAAAGAGCGAGTCGACCGCGTACCAGTGACGGTGGTCGATCGCAACGAAAAACAAGTGGAAGTTAAAACGGGAATCAAGGCCGGGGATCGCGTCGTCACCGCCGGCGTCCACACTCTGCAAGATGGCCAGCCGATTCGATGCAACCCTGGAGACCTGCCATGAACGAATTCAATCTGTCCGACTGGGCACTCAAGCATCGTTCATTGGTCTGGTACTTCATGCTGGTATCGTCGTTGATGGGTGCGTTCTCGTACTTCAATCTCGGCCGCGAAGAAGATCCAGATTTTACGATCAAGACGATGATCATCCAGGCAGCGTGGCCCGGCGCGACGCTCGAAGACATGGTCAACCAAGTCACCGATCGAATCGAAAAGAAGGTCGAAGAGATACCGCAGTTTGATTACGCGAAGAGTTTAACGAGGCCCGGTGAGACGACGATTTTCGTCAACTTGAAAGACACAACTCAACCCGATGAAGTCACCGCGGCGTGGTTGCGGGTGCGCAATCTGATCGGCGATATCAAAGGACAATTGCCCAGCGGCGTGATCGGGCCGAACTTCAATGACAACTTCGGTGACGTGTTCGGCAACGTGTTCGCATTCACGTCGGATGGACTGACCCAGCGGCAACTGCGCGACTATGTCGAAGCCGCGCGAGCCAAGATCATGACAGTCCCCAACATCGGCAAAGTCGAATTGGTGGGGGCCCAAGACGAAGCGGTCTATCTGGAGTTTTCGACGCGGCAGTTGGCTGCTTATGGTCTATCCGAACAGATTGTCGTCGATGCCATTCGCGCTCAGAACGCGATCGCGCCATCGGGCGTGATCGAATCAGACGGCGAGCGAATCAGTGTTCGAGTCAGCGGCCAATTCACGTCCGAAGAAGACTTGCGAGCGATCAACTTGCGCGTCAACGATCGTTTCTTTCGCCTGCGCGACGTGGCCACGATTCGTCGAACGTACGTTGATCCACCTCGGTCGTTGTTCCGATTCCAAGGTGAACCGGCAATCGCGCTGGCGATCGGAATGAAGCCGAAAGCGAACTTGTTGACGTTCGGTGAAGCGCTGCACGAAGAGATGGACAAGATCGAAGCGGATTTGCCGGTCGGAGTCGGCGTTCACCTGGTTTCGGACCAACCGCAAATCGTCGAAGAAGCGGTCGGCGGGTTCACGCAAGCCTTGTTTGAAGCGGTCGCGATCGTGTTGGTCGTCAGTTTTGTTAGCCTCGGGTTCCGCGCCGGTTTGGTCGTCTCGCTATCGATTCCCTTGGTGCTGGCAATCACGTTCATTTCCATGGAGTTGTTCCATATCTCCTTGCAACGGATTTCGTTGGGCGCGCTAATCATCGCACTCGGTTTGTTGGTCGATGACGCGATGATCGCGGTCGAGATGATGGTGGCCCGATTGGAAGTCGGCGACTCGCTGGAGAAGGCGGCCACGTATGTCTACACGTCGACGGCGTTCCCGATGCTAACGGGGACGCTCGTCACGATCGCCGGCTTCATCCCGGTGGGACTCAACAGCAGCGCGGCGGGCGAGTTCACGTTCACGCTGTTTGTCGTGATCGCCGTTTCATTGATTGTTTCGTGGGTCGTCGCCGTCGTCTTCGCACCGCTGTTGGGCGTGACGCTGCTACCGAAAACCATGCACAAGGCGCACGAGACCAAGGGATGGTTCGCACGCGGATTCGAGCGGATCTTGCTGATTTCGATGCGCTGGCGATGGGTCACGATCGCGATCACGGTGTTGATGTTCGCGACGTCGATTTATTGCATGAAGTTTGTTCAGCAACAGTTCTTTCCCAGTTCGGATCGCAACGAGATCATCGTCGATTGGACGCTACGTCAGAACGCGTCGATCACGAAGACTCGCGAGCAGATGGATCAGTTCGAGAAGACGGCGTTGGCGGGTGATCCCGATATCGAGCGTTGGTCGTCGTATGTTGGACAAGGCGCGGTTCGCTTTCTGCTTTCGTTCGACGTGCAACCACCGTCACCGAACTTCGGTCAAATCGTGATCGTGACCAAAGACATCGAAGCGCGTGAGCGGGTACGTGCGAAGCTGACTAAGATCGTCGCGGAAGAATTTGTCGGCACCGACGCTTTCGTCCACTTGTTGGACATCGGCCCGCCCGTCGGTCGTCCGGTGCAATATCGCGTCAGTGGTCCCGATATCCAAAGCGTGCGAGCGCTGACGCAAGATTTGGCGGCGAAGATCGGCGAGAACACGAACATCGACAGCATCATTTACGACTGGAACGAACCGGGACGCGTCGTGAAGGTCGATATGTTGCAAGACAAAGCCGCGCAACTCGGGATCACATCCGAAGCGATCGCGGGGACGCTCAACGGCATCGTCGGCGGAACAAACTTCACTCAGATCCGCGACAACATTTACTTGGTCAACGTCGTCGGCCGGGCAATGGACAGCGAGCGGACGTCGATCGAGACGTTGCAGAATTTGCAGCTCGCCAGCAAAGATGGTAAGTCGGTGCCGTTGGCCGCGGTCGCGAATGTTCGCTACGAAATCGAACAGCCCGCGATTTGGCGGCGCGAGCGGTCGCCAACGATCACGATCAAAGCCAGCATCGCGAGCACGGTTCAGCCGGCGACGGTGGTGAAACAATTGAAGCCAGACATCGAAGCGTTCATCGACAAGCTGCCCGCTGGTTACGAGATCGCGACGGGCGGTGCGGTGGAAGAAAGCGCGAAGGGCCAAGGTCCGATCTTGGCAGTGTTGCCGTTGATGTTGTTTGTGATGGCGACGATTCTGATGATCCAACTGCAAAGCTTTCAGCGATTGTTCTTGGTCGTCGCGGTTGCCCCGTTGGGGATGATCGGTGTCGTGGCCGCACTGTTGCCGTCCGGCGCACCGCTGGGTTTCGTCGCGATCTTGGGAGTGCTGGCGCTGATCGGAATCTTGATCCGTAATTCCGTCATCTTGATCGTGCAGATTGAAACGCTGCACGACGAAGGCAAAGAACCATGGGCAGCGGTCTTGGAAGCGACGGAGCATCGGATGAGACCCATCATGTTGACGGCGGCAGCGGCAAGTTTGGCGCTGATCCCGATCGCATCGGAAGTGTTTTGGGGACCGATGGCCTATGCGATGATGGGCGGCATCATCGTGGGCACCGTGCTAACACTGCTGTTTTTGCCGGCGCTCTACGTCGCCTGGTTCCGAATCAGCGAACCCAAGTAGGTCCGGTTCCACCGGACGGGAATTTCGTCCGGTGGAACCGGACTTACGGGAACTACGGGAACTCGAACTTTGTGACGCCTCTTGCGCCGCTGGGGAGTTGGCCGGTGGCGACGACGTCTTCGACTTCGTACTTGGATGGCTCGAACCTTTGGCTGCTTCGCTTGTCCGTGAAGACTCGCTGCGGCAACGTCAACGTCTCGCCAACTTTTAGCGGCGAATTCTGCAACATCAAGTACTGACCGTTGATGTCGAGCGTGAGTTTGCGGATGTCGTGATCTGACAAGTTCTTGACCACCACGACCTCGGTCATGACGGCCCCCACGCCAGTGACGGTTTTGACCGGCTGCATTCCCAACGTCACTTCGACGGGCAGCGGCGGACCACCGACGCTGCTGGGGAACATCGAATAAACGATCAGGCCCGCTGCGACCATCGATAGTAAGCTTGCGATCAAACCGGCTCGCGACAGTCGCATCGTCGGCGCGATCTTGCTGGGCGACATGTCACCCGATTCTGAAACTGATTCCGCGACCATGATTAAAACGATTCTTGTTCGTTGGGAAATTCACCGGCGCGGATGGCGTCGGCGTAGGCCTTTGCCGCGTCACGAATCGTGCTCCGCACATCCGCGATCTGGCGGACGAACTTCGGCAAATACCCAGAATGGAAACCGATCAAATCGTGCGTCACTAACACTTGTCCTGTCGTGTGGTGTCCGGCGCCGATCCCGATCGTCGGTACCGACACTGCCTCGGTGATCGCGGCGCCGATTTCAGTCGGCACACATTCGACCAAGACTGCGAACGCGCCGGCATTCTCGGCCGCTTTCGCGTCGACGACCAATTGTTCTTGATCGCGCTGGACTCGATAGCCGCCATCGACGTGTACATTTTGCGGGCGCAATCCGACGTGCGCCATGACGGGGATTCCGGCAGTCACGATCGCTTCGATTCGCTTGGCCTGATTCGCGCCGCCTTCCAACTTTACGGCATGACACAGAGTCTCCTGCAGCACGCGGGCACTCGCTTGCACGCTTCGCACGATCTCCAACTGTCCTTCGGGGAACGGCAGATCGACGACGACCATCGCACGGCGGGCCGCTCGACCGACCATCTCGGCGTGATAGATGATTTGGTCCATCGTCACGGGCAGTGTCGTCTCGCGGCCTTGCACGACCATGCCGAGCGAATCGCCGACCAACAGAATGTCGATCCCGGCTTCGTCCAAGACTTCGGCCATCGGAAAATCGTAGGCCGTCAGCATCGATATCGACTTGCCGTCGCGGCGCATCTTGGCGAGCGTGCGCGTGGTGACGCGCGGTGGGGTGGTGGTCGAATGGGATGCGTTCGAACGAGTCATCAATCGCTTTCAACAATGGCCTTCACGCAAGTTTACCGCTGGATTCGCTTGAATCCTCCGCCAATTCAATCAATTAGATCATTCAATCTAAGCCTACACCGAGCGTCTTCCAACGGGGCCAGAATGCGACAGACGCCGACGCCCGCGACAAGCGGCCCGGGTCGACGTACAATGGCGAGTCTGAACGACCGTCCGACGATCCCGCGCGAGATTCCCCGATGACACGAATATTTTCCTTGCCGACTGTCGCCATCGCCTTGACCGCGATCATCGGGCTCTATGCCGTTTCGGTCGCAACGGTCGTCGGGCAAGACGGCGCGAACATGGTCACCGAGTTCAAAGGCAAACTGAAGTCATTCAAACGGGGTGCGGTTGTGGTCACGCGGGATGACGATGTCGAAGTCACGGTGATGCCGCCCGACGAAGCATCGGACTTCGTGTTCATCGCCGAAGCGAAACCGGCGTTCTTGCGTCAAGGAATGTTGGTTCGTTTCACCGGTACGTTCAATCCAGAGGGCGTGGCGACATCGCCGATCGGGATGGTCGAAATTTTTCAGCCCGTGATGGGACGAGTCGCCGGCCACATGCGTGAAAAGTTTACGCCCGGTGTCCACGGTGCTCCTCAAGAGGCCGGCGCGGCGTTCGCCGAAGTCGGTGTCGTCGGCGCGGTCGTCGGCATGGACGCGACAGCGATGATGGTGCAGGCCGGCCAAATCCCGGTCCGCGCGCCGTTGGCTCAAGATGTTAAGTTTGAAATCCGGTTCAACAATTTGTCACTGGCTCAAGAAGGCGACGTCGTGAATGTCTCCGGTTTCTACAACGAGCCTGATGACACGAAGGTCAAAGCCGAACGCATCACGATCAAGGTTGACCGCGTCTACGGCGAAGCGCCGGAAAAACCTGTTCGCGCGAGTCGGACGAGTCGCACCCGAACCGAAAAGCCAGCCGACGCCGGAACGACTGACGACGCAGCAGCCGAGTAAAGCGTCGTCATGCGAATCCGAATCCAAGGCGGGCGTCTGATCGATCCGGCCCAACAGCTCGACATGGTCGGCGATCTGTTGATCGTTGACGATCGCATCGCGGCCACCCCCGACAAACGGCGCGACCAAGCTGACCGCACGATCGACGCAGCGGGTTGCCTCGTGATGGCCGGCGGCATCGATCTGCACACGCACATCGGCGGCGGCAAAGTGTCGATCGCGCGAATGTTGTTGGCTGACGAGATTCATTCGCACGCCAAGGCGGCAAAATCTTTGGCGGCCGAATGCGAATACTTACCCGCCGCGCACGTGACGGCTCGCCGCTATCTCGACATGGGATACACGACGTGTTTCGAGCCGGCCGTGATCCCCTGCAATGCTCGGTCGGCTCACGCCGAAATGGCTGACGTCACCGGCATCGATACGGGCGGCTATTGTTTGTTGGGCAACGACGACGTGTTGCTGGCGATGATGGCCGATCGCGTTCCCCAATCGCTTATCAACGACTACGTCGCTTGGATGGTCGCGGCGACCCAGTGCATTGCGGTGAAAGTCGTCAACCCGGGCGGCATCAATGCGTTCAAGTTCAATGTTCGCAAGTTCGATGTCGACACGAAACATCCGAAGTACGGCGTCACACCCGGCGATGTGATTCGCACTCTGTGCCGCGCGGTCCACGAGATCGGTTTGGCGCACCCGCTGCACGTCCATTGCAGCAACCTGGGTGTTCCCGGCAACATCGAATCGACTTTGGCCACGATTCGGGCCGCCGACGGATTGCCCATCCATCTGACTCATGCCCAATTCCATTCGTACGGAACCGACGGTCCCTACAAGATGTCATCGGCAGCAGCCCGGTTGGCCGAAGCGGTACGAGCGAACCCGAATGTGACGATCGATGTCGGTCAGGTGATGTTCGGACAAACGGTCACGATCAGCGCCGATTCGATGCACCAGTTCGAGAACTTTCGCCACGCGCATCCGCGAAAATCGGCGCTCGTCGATGTCGAATGCGAAGCGGGTTGCGGCGTCGTGCCGTTTCGGTATCGGCGACGCCGATTCGTCCACTCGTTGCAGTGGGCGATCGGCTTGGAACTGTTCTTGCTGATCGATGACCCGAGCCGCGTGTTCTTGACGACGGACCATCCCAACGGAGCGCCGTTCACGACGTATCCGCACCTGATCGGGCTATTGTGCGATCGATCGCTGCGAGAAACGGCATTGGCTGAAATCCACGTGGATGCGGCGGCCAGCAGCGAGTTGAAAGGACTCTCGCGTGAGTACCGAATCGACGAAATTGCCACGATGACTCGCAGCGGTCCCGCGGCGATTCTTGGATTGACCGATCGAGGAAACTTGGCGGCCGGATCGATCGCTGACGTGGTCGTTTACGCCGAAGACGCAAACATCGAGCGGATGTTTGCGAACCCGAAGTACGTGATCCGCCGAGGCCACGTCGTCCGGGACGCCGGCAAGATACAATCGGATGCACCGGAGAGCATTCCATCAGTGACATTGAAGGCGACGCTGGATTGCGATCGTGAATCGACGGCCGAGTTCGTGTCGCGATACGAAGCCCATTCGACGTTTGCGATGTCGCGGTTGTGGATCAGCGACGATGAACTGGCTGACGTGATCGGTTCGACGGCGATTGAAACCGGCTCGGGAGTTCGCCCGAGATGAAGAACGATCCGATGTTGGTTCATGGCGTGCCGATCGAACCGGAGTTTGCGGAAGCTTTCGATATGAAGGCGACGCGAGTCATCGTTACAGGCCACGACCGCCAATGGGCGCTCGACGGCGCGACCGCGATGACGGGGTTCGGGACCAGCGTGATTGCGTGCGGCGTCGAGATCGCGATCGAGCGAGAACTGGGGCGTGACGAGACGCCGGACGGGCGACCGGGGTTTGCGATTTTGGCGTTCGCGGTTTCCGGCAGCGAGCTTGAAAAGCAGATCCCGCGACGGGCCGGCCAGTGCATTCTGACGTGTCCGACATCGGCTTTGTATGCGGGCATCCCCGGTAACAAATCGTTGCACCCGAAACGGGTCGCCCTTGGCAAAATGATTCGTTACTTCGGCGACGGACACCAGATCAGCAAAGTCACCGAAGGCCGACGGTTTTGGCGAGTACCCGTGATGGACGGCGAATTCGTGTGCGAGCACGATGTCGGGCGAGTCGACGGGATCGGCGGCGGTAACTTTTTGTTGTTGGGCGAATCGATCGAAGGCGTCACGATCGCTTGTCGCGCGGCCATCGAGGCGATGAAGAATCTGCCGGATGTGATCACGCCGTTCCCCGGTGGCGCGGCGCGCAGCGGATCAAAAGTCGGATCGAAGTACGCGAAACTTTTTGCGTCGACTAACGACGCATTTTGTCCGACGTTGAAAACTTCCGTCGACACACTTCTGCGAGATGACGAGAACGTGGCCCTCGAGATCGTGATCGATGGAATGTCGTTCGACGCGATCGCGCACTCGATCAAGGTCGGCATCACGGCGGCGTGCAAGGCCGGATCGGGGAAGGGTTTGTCGCGAGTGACGGCCGGCAACTACGGCGGCAAGCTCGGCAAGCATCATTTCCATCTGGCAAAGGTGATGCAGTGACGACGTGGACATTGCGGTTGAAGCAATCGCCAGAGTTCGCCATCGACGGTTCGTCGATCGACGCGCGCGAGTTGGCGGGCAAGTCCAAATCGATGATCGAGTCGATGAAAATCGGTGCGGACTGTTTGGGCGACTGGTTTGATGTGGTGATTGGTGATCGCGGCGAGGGCGATCGAATCGAACTGATCGGCGACTTGTCAAACTTTCACCACATCGGCGCGAATCATCAACGTGGCGAAATTCATGTCGACGGGAACGTGGGCGATTTCGTGGGCGCCGCTGTTGGTGGTCGCAGGCTCGGGATGACGGGCGGTCGAATCGTGGTTGTCGGCAACGCGGGCCCGTACGCGGGTCATCGGATGCGACGTGGCGAAATTTGGATCGGCGGCGATTGTGGGCGGCTTGCGGCGGCGCACATGGTGGCCGGATCGATCATGGTGGCCGGCCAAGTTGGCGCGGATTCGTTCGTCGGGATGCAACGCGGAAGTTTTTTTGCGTCGCGGCTTCCCAAGCTGGCGAGCGGCCGGTTCACGCGGCCCTTGGAGTCGTTCTATTTGTTGGCGTCGCTGATTCGACCGCCGAAAACCGAAGTTTTCGAGTCGTTTTGGAAGCAATTTCGCATTACGCCCGTAATTTCCGTTCGCGGCGATCGGGCGGTCGGCGGTCAAGGCGAAATCGTGGCGCCGGCGGCGGGATGAGATCGCAAATCGACATCAAGTCTCCAGATCCATCTGGGCGAAAACGCCGGCTTCGGCGTACATTAGGGATTGGCGGTTCGGCACCGTCTTTGCACGACGATCCCACCTCCGGCAACTTCGCCAACTGATTCACGCTGAAACGAGCCTGACCCCTACGATGAACAATCGACTCTCTCTGACGTTAATTCTGACCGCCGTGATGGCCGCCACCTCTTGGACTGCATCCGCCAAGGGCAAGGACTTGGGCATCGGCTCGAAGGCTCCGTCGATCGACATTGAAAACTGGCTCCAAGACGGCAACGGTTTTTTCAAGCCTGTCAAAGAGTTCAAAGAGGGCAATGTTTATGTCGTTGAGTTTTGGGCGACTTGGTGCGGTCCGTGCATCGGCAGCATGCCGCACTTGGCCGAACTACAAAACAAGTATCGCGGCGAAGGCGTTCAGATCATCAGCGTCTCGGACGAGTCGGTCGACGAAGTCAAGGACTTGCTCGCCAAAGATTATCCGGAAGGCAAGAAAACTTTCGACCAAATCACTTCGGCCTATTCGTTGACGACGGACCCCGATCGATCGGTTCATACTGATTACATGGAAGCGTCCAAGCAACAGGGTATTCCGACGGCGTTCATCGTCGGCAAGACCGGCTTGATCGAGTGGATCGGTCACCCGGGCAACATGGACGAGCCGCTCGACCAAGTCGTCAACGACTCGTGGGATCGCGAAGCGTTCAAGGCAGAGATGGAACTGCAACAAGAGTTGGAAAAGCAGATGGAAGCGATGTCGGAGCTGGCCGGTGCCGGCAAGTTCCGCGAAGCGATCGAGTTGTGCGAAGCGCAAGCCAAGGCCGCGCCCAACGAAATGATGAAAGACCATTGGAACTCGGTTCGACACAGCTTGAAGTTGGGCTCCGGCCAAGCGGACGACGAGACCGTGGCTTTTTATCGCGATCAAATCAAGCAGATGAAGGGCGATGTCGCATCGCTGGTCCGTTTCGGATATTCGCTCTACGGTGTCACTCAACAAGGCGGTGATATCGGTCCGCTCGCAGCCGATGCGGTCGCCGCGCTCGAAGCCGAATCAGAATCCGTCAACGATGCGAACAAGCCGGTTTACTTCAACACGATGGCGTTGCTCAACGACGCCGCAGGCAACCTCGACAAAGCCATCGAAGCTCAAGAAGCCGCCGTCGAGTCCGCTGATGAGAAGCAAAAGCGTCGCCTGCAATCAACGCTGGACGAGTTGAAGAGCAAGGCGGAGAAGTCGAAGTCGAAGGACGCGAAGGCATCGACGGACACGAAACCGGCGAAGGATGCTTACATCGGCGACGTACCCAGTACGAAAGACGAAAAGCGTTAAGACGTGGACAACGCTGCGATCGCGGATGCCTTCGACGAGATGGCGGAATTGTTGGAATTCCGCGGTGAGAACCCGTTTCGCATTCGCGCGTATACCAACGGTGCCAAAGCGATCCGGGAACTCGACGAATCGGTCGCCGCGATCCTGGCCGATCCCGATCGCGATCTATCGAAGGTTCCCGGCATCGGCAAAACGCTGGCCGAGAAATCTCAAACGCTGGTCCAAACCGGCGAGCTGCCGCAACTGATCGAGCTGCGTCTCGAAATCCCGGAAGTCACGATCCAAATCGCCAGGATTCCTGGTCTCGGTGCTAAGAAAGCGGTCAAGCTGCAAACAGAACTCGGTCTTGAGTCGTTGGGTGATCTCCGCAAGGCTTGCCAAGAAGATCGCGTCGCCAAGATGAAGGGTTTCGGCGCGAAAACTCAGGCGGCGATTTTAGACGGATTGAAGATCGCCGAGGCGGCAGCGGAGCGGATTTATTGGTCGACGGCGGACGAGTTGGCGACTGCGATCGGCGATCACATGAAGTCGTGCGGCGCGATCGAACAAATGGAATGGGCGGGCAGCTATCGTCGCGGTCGGGAAACCGTCGGTGACTTGGATTTGCTGGTCGTCGCAACCGATCACGACGGGGCGATGGACCACTTGGAATCGCTCCCCGCGCACGCCGAAACGATCGGACGCGGCGACACGAAGATCTCGATCCGTGTCGGCAAATCATTTCAAGTCGACATGCGCGTCGTTGCGGCGGATCAGTTCGGCGCGGCGCTGCAGTACTTCACCGGTTCACAAGCCCACAACATTCACGCGCGGCGATTGGCGAAGGAACGTGGGCTGAAGATCAACGAGTACGGCGTCTTCCGCGTCGACGAGACGACTGGCCAAGAGACTCGTGTCGCCGGCACGACGGAAGAAGAAGTGTACGCCGCGATCGGGTTACCATGGATTGCACCGGAGCTGAGGGAGGATCGTCGTGAGTTCGATTGGGCGCAGTCGGGACAGTTGCCGGATTTGATCGAAGTCGATGACATCATCGGCGATCTGCACATGCACACCAGCGCCACCGATGGTACCGCGACGATTCGCGAGATGGCCGATGCCGCCGTCGCTCGTGACCTGTCGTACATCGCCATCACCGACCACAGCAAACGCGTGTCGATGGCGATGGGGCTCAACGAACAACGATTGCGCGATCAGTGGAAGATGATCGACGAGATACGCGGCGAGTACGAAGGACGGCTGACGATCTTGAAGGGGATCGAATGCGATATTCTGGAGAGCGGCGGGATGGATTTGGCGGACGATTGTTTAGCCGAGGCCGATTGGGTTTTGGCGAGCGTTCATTACGGCCAGAAACAACCGCGCGACCAGATCACCGAGCGAATCTTGGGCGCGATCGAGAACCCGCACGTCACGTGCATCGCGCATCCGACGGGCCGGTTGATCAATCGCCGACCGCCGTACGATGTGGACATGGACGCGGTAATGAAAGCGGCCAAGGAACACGGCAAGCTGATGGAGTTGAACGCAAACCCGGCGCGATTGGATCTGAACGATTTGCATTTGGCGGCGGCCAAGCGGATGGGTATTCCGATCGTGATCAACACGGACGCCCACTCGATCGATGGGCTCGGCGTGATGCGATACGGCATCCAACAGGCCCGTCGAGGCGGGCTAACCAAAGCCGACGTCGCCAATACTCGGCCCTTCAAGTAGGTCCGGTTCCACCGGACATGAAAGCGTAGGTCCGGTTCCACCGGACAAGAAAGCGTAGGTCCGGTTCCACCGGACAAGCACCGTTTTCGTTGCGGTGGTTTTCGTCCGGTGGAACCGGACCTACACTTGCACCATGACCAAATCCAAATCCAAGAAGGGCAAACGGACTCTCGCCCAAACCGCTGATAAATTCGACTGTTACCAACGGTCGGTGCAGACGCCTGAACATGAAGTGGAGTTCTTCGAGAAGGCGTACCGCCACGCCTTCAAGAAGAAACCGTATAGCCTGCGCGAAGATTTTTGCGGCACGTTCGCGATCTGCTGCGACTGGGTGAAATCGAATTCGCGGCGGACTTCCGTCGGTGTCGATCTCGACGACGAGACGCTGGATTGGGGACGCGAGCACAACCTGTCGAAGTTGACGGACGCTCAGCAGAAGCGCGTGCGAATTTTGAAGCAGGATGTTCGCAAGCGGAACCGGCCGACCGTCGATGTTTTGGCGGCACAGAATTTTTCGTTCTGGTTATTCAAGACGCGCGAAGACTTGGTCGAGTACTTTCGCGTCGCCCGCACGAACTTGAACGAGGAGGGCATCTTGGTCATGGACATGATGGGCGGCGGTGATTGTTACGCCGAAGAAAATGTCGACAAGCGAAGAATTCGCAAAGGCAAGAAAGGCTTTTCCTATCATTGGGAACAAGCGACGTTCAATCCCGTGACGGCTGACGCGACGTTCTACATTCATTTCAAGTTTGTCGACGGCAGCAAGATGAAGCGGGCGTTCGAATACCATTGGCGGTTTTGGACGATCCCGGAAGTGCGTGAGATATTGGCTGCAGCGGGATTCAGCGAGAGCCACGTGTACTGGGAAAACGAAGACGAGGACTCCAAAAACTTCGAAGAATGGGAACGAGGCGATACCGCGCCGAGCCATCCCAGTTGGATCTGTTACATCGTCGCCATCAAGTAGGTCCGGTTCCACCGGACGGTATCAAGTAGGCCCGGTTCATCACGCCGCGTAGCGATCGTTCTCGGCGACTTGCGGCGCGCCGATGTGACGTTCGGGAGCTTGCGGGTCTTCCGGAGAATCGAGGCGGATTTCGCGGCGACCGTCGCTGGTCCAACGCGAACGTCGACGCGGATTCCGCTCGGGTTCCATTTTGTCAAACAGACTGCCGATCAAACTGTGATGAAAGCAGACGAACGCCCAACCCAAGCCGACTGAAGCTGACCCGAACAGGTCGCTGACGAAGTGCGCGCCACAGGCGAGTCGTTGCAGCATCGTGCCGATGCAAATCGCTAAGAACAACCATCGACCGCGGGGCAACACCCACCATAAACCGGCCGTCAGCGCGGTCGCGGTCGCCAGCGATGCGCTGGGGAAGGCGCGAGTGCTCGAGTCGAATGTTGCGATGTGATCGAGTGACCAGTCGAACGACCAAATCCACGCGTAGTCGTAGCTGGCGGCATCCAAATTCAAACAGTTCGGACGCGGACGCAGCACGAACATCTTGGTCAGTGTCGCGACCGCGCCGCCGCCCATCGCCAGCGTCGCCAATCGGGGCACGAACCAGCGTCGTCGGGGCGACAACAGGATCACGCCCAACAAAATCAGAAAGACGCCGAAACCGTGAGCGTAGTAGCTGGAAAAGTCCAATATCTGCGCGACCTCGTCGGGCAGTGGATCATGCGAGAACCAGCGCGAGACGGGCACGTCGACCAGTGTCGCCATCGGGACCATCAACAGAGTGATACCGGCCATCCACAACAGACTGGTGATCTGGAAGTTCGTGACTTCTCGGTCGATCGGTGTTCCCAAGGATGGAAAGTCGCCGGCCGTCATGCTGGGTGATGGGTTCGACATGGTCCGCGCGAGCTCCGGAAACGACGGCCGGCCCGATCCAGGCCCGCCGAAATGGTTCAATCCGTCGAAGCTACAAAATCGCCAGCGCCAAGTGAAAGATCTGTTTGGTCAGTCTTCGAACGGGAAACACGATTCACGTTCGTCCCGGCAAACTGCATGTGACAGAGCAAGGCAGGAGGTGCGGGCGATCGGCGGCAACTTTTCGCTCGTCAGCGGTTCACCTATGTCCAGGCCAAGGCTGCGGCCGATCATCAGATTGAGGCTCCAGCACTTCACGTAGCGCGTACTCACGAGCGCGAGCAACATTCAGGAAGATTGAAATGACGTTGACCAACCAACCGATTGTCCCCGGCGATACGCGAACCAATCGGCGTCGCATTCGACAAGCTTTCACGGCGTCCCTCGCGTTGATCGTCGTGACCATTCTCGTCACCGGGTGCTCGACAACATGAGCAGGCCGGCTTACATCGCCAAAGGCAAGCCGATCAACATGGTCGATGCAGCGACGGGATCGCCGTACGGTCTTCCGACGCCGCAAATCGCGACGCTACTGGACGGAAGTTCGTTCAAGTCGACGCAGGCCGATGGTCGGAGCATCCAATTCGCGCGAGATGCCGAATTCGGTGACGCATCGTTTGCTCGCAGCAAACCCCTCGCTATTTGCTTCCTGGGGCGCTAAATTGAACCTCAATGAATCGTCTCCTGGCATGTTTTGGATGCGGCCTACGCGCGGGGTGTGACCGCGAGCTGCAACTTTTAAGCGTCGAATGAAAAGGCCGGCTCTGCGCCGTCGATTGAGACCGACTCCCGGCGCGTTTCCAGCTCGCTGGGATTCTTCGCTGGACGATCGAAATGGATTTTGGCGAAACGTATCCCCGCCTCAGCTTTTCGTTGGCTCTTTCTTACTGCTGATTTTTCTCGGAACGCTTGGCCTTGCCTATCTACCGGGCCTGCACGCGGGGCCGCCGCTGTCTTGGACCGATTCGCTCTTCACATCGACCAGCGCCGTATGCGTCACTGGATTGGCAGTCGCCGATACGTCAACGCAATTCACATCGAGTGGCCAGTTGTTCCTGCTGCTATTAATCCAGCTCGGTGGATTGGGAATGTTGGCCTTCACCAGCTTGGTCATTCAAGTGCTAGGGTTCAGGCTTTCATTGCGTGCCGAAACGTTGACTCACGGTGCAAGCAGAAGCGGTCCTCGTGTCGATCTGAAACGACTAACGATCGATGTTGTTGTTTTTACTTTCTTGATCGAAGCACTTGGGGCAATTGCACTTTGGTTGACGTGGGGTCAGGAATTGGGATGGGCCGAAGCTTGGTGGCCGGCGGTGTTCCATTCGATCAGCGGTTTTTGCAACGCGGGTTTCTCGACGTTTGGTGATTCGTTGGTCAGATTTCGAACTTCCAAAGCAACATTAACAATCATTTCGGCGCTGATCATCACGGGCGGCTTGGGCTTCATCGCGATGGAGGAATCCGCCCACTATTTTTCTGATCGGAAACTACCCGGGCGTCGCCGAATGTCGCTGCACTCACGTTTGGTGCTGATGACGACGCTGGCGTTGATCGTTATTCCGTGGCCGCTGTTTGCATTCTTCGAGTGGACTGAGACGATGAAGGATCTCGCATTTGGCGACAAGTTGTGCAACTCGTTGTTCATGAGCGTGACGTCGCGTACGGCGGGCTTCAATTCGATCGACTACAGCGCAGCGTCCGACAGCACCAACTTTCTCACCATCATTTTGATGACCATTGGTGGCTCGCCAGGTTCGACGGCGGGCGGAATGAAAACGACGACGTTTGCCGTGATTTTGTTGCTCGCCTGGTCTCGCATCCGGCGGAATTCCACAACCATATTCGCATCTCGATCGATCCCCGATGACACAATCGAGCGTGCGATTGGTTTGGCCGTGGTCGCGATTGCGATCACCACTGCCGGCGTGTTCGCTTTGGCGATCACCGAGAATGAACCGCATTTGCACGGACACTTTTTGCCAAGAATGTTTGAAGCCGTCAGCGCGTTCAACACGGTCGGATTATCGATGAACCAGACGACCGGATTGTCTCACTCTGGCCGAATCGTGACGATACTGCTGATGTTTCTCGGTCGAGTCGGTCCGCTCACACTTGCCGCCGCGCTGGTCATCGGTCGACAACGCCGGCGACATTACCGCTACGCTTACGAGGACGTGGTCGTTGGCTGACGGCCCCTTCCTGGAACACATTCATGAAACGTTATGTCGTCATCGGGCTCGGAAATTTTGGATCGAGCGTCGCGGAATCACTTTCTTCCAAGGGTCACGAAGTGATCGCCATCGATATGGACGGTGATACCGTTGATCGAATCGCACCACTGGTTTCCAAAGCTGTTGTGGGAAACGGCACCGAACTCGCCACACTGGAGCATCTGGGTGTCAAGTCAGCCGATGCCGGCGTAATTGCGACGGGTGACGATATCACCGCTAGCATTTTGGCCACGATGGCGTTGCGAGATCTTAAAGTTCCTGATGTTTACGTCAAAGTAATTTCGCTCAATCATGCCCGAGTGATGGAGCGTATCGGAGTTACGGAATCTATTTTTCCAGAACGCGAGTCTGCGATCAGTTTGGGAACTCGCATGTCGGGTACCGCGATCCTCAACTACGTCCGACTTGGAACCCGATTCAGCGTCCAAGAAATGGCGGTTCCGCAAACTTGGAACGGGAAATCGTTGCGAGAATTGAAACTGCGCCAAAACTATGACATCACGGTCGTGGCAGTGCATGATGTCTTGGCTGATCGCATTTCCGCGACTCCGGATCCAGATTCAAAGCTTAAGGACAGCGACACATTGCTGGTCGCCGGAACTGACGAGGCGCTTGCGCGAGCGGCGGGTCTCAAGTAGACTTGCCAATCATCATTCATGGACGGTGAAACACTCCTTCAACGACGAGTAGAAAGAACGTGGCGGAATTAGCTGGAAAAGTAGTAGCGGTGACTGGCGGCGGTACGGGCATCGGTGCCGCGATCGCGACTGTTTTGGCAAACGCGGGCTGCCGAGTCACCGTGGGTGGCCGCCGACTCGAGCCGCTCGAAAAGCTGGCCGCATCGGTCAAAAGTGAACACGCCATCCGCGCCGGTGTCCTCGACGTTGCCGAAGCCGACAGCATCAAAAAATTCTTTGCCGATATTCACGAGAACGTCGGCGAAGTCGACATTTTGGTCAACAGCGCCGGCATCAACATCCTAAAACGGACGATGGCTGAGATGGCCCCCGAAGATTGGGACCGGGTGATGCAGATCAACGCGACCGGCGCGTACCGATGCATCTTGGAAGTGTTGCCAGCAATGCGGGCTCGCAAAGATGGGCTGGTGATCAACATCTCGTCCGTCGCTGGCAAACGAGCGATCTCGTTGGGCGGCGTCGTCTACTGTGCCAGCAAGTTTGCGATGACGGCGCTCGGCACGGCGATCTCCAACGAAGTTCGCCAAGAAGGCGTCCGCGTCACCAATGTTTACCCCGGAGAAGTGAACACGCCGATCTTGGACAACCGTCCGACACCGGTCTCTCAAGAACACAAAGACGCGATCCTGCAACCAGAAGACATCGCATCGGTGATCCTGTCGATTTGTCATCTGCCGCCGCGCGCCAACGTGCCCGAGATCGTGATCAAGCCGACCACTCAAGAATGGGTTTGATCGATTCAGGCCGCGACAAGTGACGGACCATGAGTGACGAAGTGCATCCTGAAGACGATCTTCCCGAATTGTCGCTCGACGACCTCGGCGCCGCCTACGCTCGCGCGGCCGCTCAACATGACCCCGAAGCGTTCGCGCAAGCTGATGCTGGGACGGATGGTGACGGCGACGATCAAGCCGATTCGGTGGTCTCCAGTCATGACTCGGACATCGATGAGCTGGTCGATCAGGTTGCGACACCGGAAATGATCATCGAGGGTGCGTTGTTCGTCGGACACCCGCAAGGCAAGCCGATTTCCGAATTCACGCTCGCATCCCTGATGCGTGGCGTGACGCCCGCAGAGGTGCTGGCGTCGATCGAGCAGCTCAACCAATCGTATCGGGACCAGGACCAAGCGTTGCGCATCGTCGGCGGCGATGAAGGTTTCCGCATGACGATCGCGCCGGAAGTCGAGAGTGTTCGTCGATCGTTTTTGGGAAAAGTTCGCGAGGCAAAACTGAGCCAAGCCGCGATCGAAGTACTGGCGCTGGTCGCCTATCAGCCAGGCGTGACTCTGCAAAAGGTCCAAGACCAACGTGGCCGCGAAAGCGCGTCGCTGCTCAACCAACTGGTCCGTCGTCAATTGCTGCGGATCGAACGAGTCAAATCCGACGAGGGTGCCAGCCGCGCGACGACAAATTATTACACCACCGAGCGATTCTTGTATCTGTTCGGGTTGGAATCGATCGACGATCTGCCGCAAGTCGAGGAGGGGTTACGTGAGGGTTGATATTCGCGGCGTGGCGCTCGACATGGACGGATTGCTGTTCGATACCGAACGGTTGTACTGGGACGTCGGCGACACGATTCTAAAACAACGTGGCCATCATTACTCGAAAGAACTCCAACAACGGATGATGGGGCGAGTCGGTGTGGCGGCGATGCAGCAGATGATCGACTTTCACAAGCTAAGCGATGCACCGGAGTCGCTGTTGGCGGAATCGGACGAGTTGTACGGCAAACGGTTGGCCCTTGATATCGTCCCGATGCCTGGATTGGATCGTTGGATCGGTCATTTGGTTGAGAAGAAGGTGCCGTTCGGTTTGGCGACCAGCAGCCGTCGGAAATTCGTCGAGACCATTTTGTCGACGGTGACATGGCGAAAGGATTTGGCGTTCGAGTTGACCGGCGACGATGTCACTCATGGCAAACCGCATCCCGAGATGTACTTGTCAGCGGCAAAGCGATTGTCGATCGATCCGGCTCAGATGTTGGTGCTGGAAGACAGCGGCAACGGATGTGCGGCCGGCGTCGCCGCCGGAGCCCACACGATCGCGATCCCGAACGAACACACGCGAGACCAAACGTTCACCGGCGCAAAGTTCGTCGCCGAATCGTTGACCGACCCAAGGTTATGGGCGTTGATAACGTAGGTCCGGTTCCAACGGACGGTGTTCAAATAAGGCGGTATTCGTCCGGTGGAACCGGACCTACGCCTACGCCTATACCAGTCCGGTTAGGCCGCCGTCGCCGCAGTAGTCGGTGTTGCCGAATGATTTTTCGGGAAAGCCCATCGCTTCGGTCAGACTCATCAGCAACCGGTTGTGCGGCACGTCTTTGAACTTCAACGACCGGCCCATCTTGAACCCTAAACCGCCGCCGACCATCACGAACGGAATGTCGTCGCGCGTGTGCGAGTTGCCCTTGCCGAGTTCGTTCGTCCACACGATCGTCGTGTTGTCCAGCAGACTTCCGCCGCCACCCGGTTCGGGCGTTTCCGACAATCGCTTCGCCAAATAAGCGATCTGCTCGCAATACCATGTGTTGATTTTGATCAAACCTTCGTACGCCTTCTCGTTGTTATCGGGCTCGTGCGAAAGTTCGTGGTGTCCCTCGTTGATTTCCAGCCATCGCATCCGCGCGTTGCCGACGCTGTTGGTGATCTGCACCGTGGCGACTCGAGCGAAGTCGGCGGCGAAACTGTTCACCAACAGATCGCTTTGCATCCGCGCAATTTGAGGCATGTTGTCGTTGTCTTCTTGGACATTGGGCGGCAACTTCGGGATCGCGTGACCGGCGTCCTTCTCTTTGGATTGATGGGCGAGTTCGGCCTTGAGTTCTTTCTCGACGCTGCGAACCATCGCAACATGCTGCTCGAGCAACTGTCGGTCTTCGACGCTGACCATCTTTTCGATCTGCTTGAAGTCTTCGCTCAGGTCATCCAAAACGCTGGCCAGCATCTCGCGGTTTTGTGATTGACCATACAGCTTGTCGAACATCTGGTAGGGATCGCTAACCGGTGTGACCGGTTGGTTCGGCCCGGCGTAGGACCAACGCGTCCACGTGTCGGCCCGTTCGGGAACCATGACGCCGAATTCGAGTGATCCGAATCGAGTCCGCGACGATGGGTCGGCTTGCAGTTTGTTCTTGATATGTTGATCAACGGAAATACCCATCGACCAACCGGCTGGCGTGTCGGAACCGCCCTGGACGTCACCGGGGAACAGCTCAACACCGGTCAACAAGCAACCGATGCCCCGCATGTGCCCGTCGCCGTCGCCTTTGATTTTGTTGTCGATGCCTTCGAGCGTCAGCAGTTGACTCTTGAACGGATCCAGCGGCGCCAGGATTCGTTTGAGATCTTTGTGCTCGCCTTCTTCATCAGGCCAGAAGTGATCTGGAATCACGCCGTTGGGGCTGAACACGAACACCAATCGCTTCTTGCGAGTCGCCGAAGCGGCCCAACCGAGACTGGGAAGCGCGAATGCGAAATTAGCTGCTGCGGCGCTGACACCGAGCTTGACGATGAAGTCGCGTCGTGAAAATGGTGAAGTCATGATGGTTGCTCCTCGGGAAGTGCTTTACGCACCCGGTACGGATTCTTGTTTCTGCTGAGCCGCGATGACGGCAATCGATACGATCAATTGGCGCACGTTAAAATCATTGTTTTGGAACTCTCTGGTTAGTTGATCGGATCGGTCGACGCCGAACGCGGCGATCGGTTGTTTGACGAAATGTTCAAATGCTGTTTCCACAAACGATCGATGACAATCTTCACTGCCCGCCAAGAAATCACCCAACTCGCGAGCACCATTGAACGTCGCCGTGTCACCGTTGCGGGTTAGATAGCCGCCGCTCGTATCGATCGGTTTTTCGTTTTCGAGTTTGCGGAACGCGCCGGTCGCGTCAAAGTTTTCCAGTGCGAAGCCGAGCGCGTTGATTTTCTCGTGGCAAACTTGGCAACTCACTTCGCCCGTCTGCAACTCGACTCGTTGTCGCGTCGTCAGTCCCGGGTGCAGGTCAGGATTGATCGGCGAAAACGCTGCGTTGGGTGGTCGCAGCACGCGGCCGAGCACGTGACGAGTTAGGAACACGCCACGATGGATCGGCGATGTCGTGCGGTGATAGGCCAAGTCGCTCATCAACAACGGGTGAGTCAACACGCCGACGTGGATCGTCGCATCACTGACGCTGCGTTGCATCTGGTCGGCGTTTTCCGATTTGCCATCGTTGTCTGACTTTTCGTCGGCGGCTTTCCAAGCGTCGCCGTAGAACGCGGCCAACCGAGGCGTCGTGTAAGTCCAATCCGCTTGAATCAACTGACGAAAATCGCTCGTGTCACTCTCGATCACTTCGTCGATGAAATGATCCAGCGATTTGCGCAGGTCGCTGACCAGTGATGCGTCGAATCCAGGGTAGGCCTCACCGTCTTTCGTGATTTCTTCGGTGTCGGCAATGTCGAGCCAGGTGTAAATCAGCGATTTCGTTTTCGCTTCGCAGCGGACGTCGCCGACCATGTTCCAGGCGGCTTTCTCCAACTCTTTCTGGTCCTTCAATTGACCCTTCTCAATCGCTTTCATCAGCCAATCATCGGAAGGCAGCGAATCGAACAGCGTCAGGGCCAAGCGATTGGCCGCGCGTTGGCTGGTCGACCGGTCACCGTCGAGCGACGGATACAGAAACCGTGGTGACTTCAGCGAAATCAGGACGGCCTGCTTGATCGCCTCGGCATCGTCAGGACAACGATCGACTTGGCGATTGATGTACAGGTCGCGCATCGGATCGCTGAGCGGTCCGCGAAAGGCTGTCTCGACCAATTCCGTCAAGAAGTCTCGCACGATCGCGCGATTGTCGTTGGAATCTTTTTTGTGTTTGCGTTGGTACATCGGGAACAGTTCGCTGCTGGCAAACTGCGCGAACTCGAGCGCCGCCGTCGTCGTCGAATCTTCCCAAACGCGATTGATCGCGGTGCCCCGTTCGTAGCCGTAGGATCGATCGTCGGGCGGCAGTTTCGATTGCAACGCGAACGCGGAAGGCAATGCGCTGGGGATCAATCGATCGGCCGGAATGATTTCTTCGACACCGCCTGGCGCGATCCACGACAACGAAACCTTCGCGGCCGGTTGTTCGGTCTTCCGTTTACGCTGAGTGAATTCGAGCTTGATCGGATAGCAGCGACCGCCGGTCAGTTGCAACGTGCGACGAAACTCTTCCTTACCCTCCGATTGAACGTGGTTGTCGATCAGAGTTCGCTCGCGGCCACCGAAGTCCAATTTGCAAGAACAGGTCGACCGCAGAATGATTTCGTAGCGACCCGTCTTCTCGACCTTCAACGAACCGCTCCAGTGGATGTAGAACTCATCCGGCTCGATCCCTTCGCCGGGACCCTCTTTGCCGAAATCAAAGTCAATGGTCGGGTCGACTCGCTCGATTTTCTTTTTGTCGTCCTTCCAGTGACTATCGGCGAAGTAAGTGCCCTCCAGACCGTGACGGTCTTCTGCCCACGGCGAACCGCTGATCCGTCCAAACAGATCGGCCAGGCTTTGCCGCAATTGTTCGCCGGTCAATCGTGCCAGGGAAACTCGCGGCGGGCGACGACGGACCTGCGCAGCCTCGCTGTAAAAGTCATGGTGAATGTAGGTCGCGACGGCAACTGCATCCTCGGCGACGCACTTATCGGGTTCTTCTTCGGGCATCGTGTCGGAAATCAGCTCGGCCAATTCGCCGATGGTGGCATCGCCGACCAGCGGGTCTGGATAGAACTCTTCGACACCCTCACCTTCTTTTCCGTGACATTGCACGCAGGCTTCGCGATAGATCGCCTCGCCACGAACGATCGCGTCCGTTTCTTCGGCCGCGTTCGCGGACAGCCCATTCAATGACGGCCCGCTAAGTGCGATCAGCAACCCGAGCGCCAGCGCAAACCGGATGCTCGTGGGGGGGCGATCAATTCGACAGTGGAATACGAGCACGTTCATGACGTAAGAATACCTCATTCACCCTCGATGTCGGCAGGGAAAACGACCGGTGAGCGATCAGGCGGGGGGGAGCGGGTCGGTTGACCCGAGGCGGGAGCACACGGAAGTGCCGACACTCATTATAACAGCTTGTCAACCATTCCGACACGCCTGTCGGGGCGATTGTGGGCACGGCAAAGTGACCCCGTCGAAAAGCGGGCCGGATTTTCGGAAATTCTCGAGCAAGCTTGCCAAAAAGTGAGTCAAACCGTATTCTCTCGCCCTACCACTGAACCACATTCCATTCCAATTACGTTACGACCGAGTTTTTCCAATGACCATGGATCGCAGCCTCAAGGTGCAAGCCGGGGCCATCAAGTCGCGAAACGTGCTGACGCGGGCTGAACGCATCGCTCGCCTGAAATCGCTTGACAAGTTTGATGAAGAGATGAGCATCGTCGGTATGCCCAAAGTCCGCGTGTTGAAAGTCTCCTTGAAAAAGAAGAAGAAGGTCAAAAAGGCCGAGGACGATCCGAAGGAAAAGAAGAAGAAGTAGTTTTCTCTCAGCTGGCTCCGAGACTCCGTTCGCGGAGTGGTGCTGCTCTCTCCGCGAACGGAGTCGCAGAGCCACGGGTCTCGGAGAGACTCGGCCACGTGCAAAAACCAGCGAACCGGCGCCTTCGTTCCCCGCGAACGGACGCCGGTTTTTTTTTGGTCTGCGAGTCTTTCGGGTCATAATCGTATCGTGCCCTTTGCCCAGAATCGTGTACGACGGGGCTGGACAGTCATTTGGGCGTCGAGAAGGATAGGAACGATGGCAGAAACACTTTTTGAATCCGACACCCAACTTCTCGACGATCCCGAACTCGGGTCGTTGCCAGCGACCGGTATCGATCCGCAGCGTCTGCCGTTGCCAACCGCGACGCAGCCGATGAAGATCGTTTGGCGTTACGCGATCGTGCTGGCTGCCGTCCATGGGGTCGCGCTGCTGGCATTGATCCCGTGGCTGTTCACGTGGTCCGGTTTGATACTCGCCATCGCCGGGCACTTCGTGTTTGGAATGTTGGGAATCACGATCGGTTACCATCGCTTGCTGACGCATCGCGGATTCACGTGCCCGAAATGGCTCGAGCATACGCTTGCGATTTTGGGCATGTGCAACTTGCAAGACAGCCCTGCTCGATGGGTCGCGATCCATCGGATGCACCATCAACACAGCGACCATCAGCCCGATCCCCATTCGCCGCTGGTGAATTTCTTGTGGGGACACGTCGGCTGGGTCGTTTGTCGACACGCCGAACTCGACCGTACCACTCACTACGAACGCTACGTCCGCGACCTGCTCCGCGATCCGTTCTATTTGAAGCTCGAACGCAAAGACGGTTGGTTCTTCGTCTTCATCGGGCACGCGATCGTGATCACGTTATTCGGCGGAATGTTCGGGTACTTCGCCAGCGGCGGCGTCATCTCCGAAGCCGTTCGCTATGCCTACAGTTGGACCGTTTGGGCAGTCGCCGTTCGCACCGTGTTCGTGTTGCACGGAACGTGGTCCGTCAATTCGCTGTCGCACGTCTTCGGCTATCGCAACTACAAGACGCGCGATCACAGCACCAACAATTGGTTCGTCGCGCTGATCAGTCACGGCGAAGGATGGCACAACAATCATCACGCTCAACCACGCAGCGCCGCACACGGTCATCGATGGTGGGAGTTTGATATGTCGTGGCGAATCATTCAGGGTTTGGAAATGGTCGGATTGGCCAAAGATGTCGTCCGCCCGAAAGACACCCCGGCGTAACGCGCGCGGTTACCGTCCGGTGGAACCGGACCTACTTTTACCGTCCGGTGGAACCGGACCTACTTCTTGGCGAAGACTCGCTTGAGTTCGTCGAGGCTGGTGAGTCCTCGAGCGACCGTTAAGACTGCTTCGGCTTGCAGGCCTCGGTGGCCTTCCGCTTTCGCCACTTCGGTCAGTCGGCTGATGTCCTTCGTCTTTTGCATCGCCTCACGCAACTGAGGCCCCGGCGTCAACAACTCGAAGATCGCGATCCGTCCGTAATACCCGCGACCGTTGCAAATGTGACAAGGAATCAACGGCGCTGGTTTGCCGTTCTCGTCAACCTGCTGTTCGATCGGTGGCGGAATGAACGGGCCGTACAACATCGCCACCCGACCGATCGGGATGCCCAGTTGTTTCAGCAATTGCGGCGGCGGTTCGTAACCGAGTTTGCAGTTGTCACACAATCGACGCACCAACTTTTGACACAGCACGACGCCCAATGTTTCCGCGATCTCTTTGCCCGATTCGCGATAACGATCGATAAACCGAACCATGGCATCCATCGCGCTGGTCGCTTGCATCCGCGTGTAGATCTGCTTTTCTGACTTGATGACCTGCTTCAAACAGACCTTCAACGTCTCCGCCTCCGGCAAGTCGGGAAACATCAGCACATCGGGTTCCTTCAAGATCATCTTGTTGACGATCGACAGTTCGGTTTGTCCCGAATCGCCACCGAAGAAGTTCGGATTGACGTTGATGATGTCCGGTTCCGCTTTCGTTTGATCCTCGAACGATTGGAAGTCACGGACCAGGCGATCGGCGGCGTTCACCGCCATCAACCACGTCGTCGTCAGCCCTTCACCTTTGGGCGTCGTGATCAGAACGATGTTTCCGTGCGCGTCGAGTTTCTCTTTGAACACTTCGAACAACTTGTCTCGCATCCCCAGATCGCTCATCCGATCGAACGGAACCTTTGTGCTCTCGATCTTGCACAGCACTCGTTCGCCGGTCGCGACCCCTTGCGACTGGACCGTCAGATCGAACTTTTCTTTGCCGATCTTCAAGCCGCACGATCCCGTTTGCGAACCGCGACGATCGGCCGGGTTCATCAAGTTCAATTGCTTGAGCGCGTACAACATCGCGTCGCCGGTCTCGCGATCGATCGGCGGCAGTTGTTCCCAGTTGCCGTCGATCTGGTACCGGATCGCGCAAGCGTTTTGCGAAAAATCCAACAGCATGTGCGTCGCCCGCGACTGGATCGCGTGCGCCAATTGTCCGCCGGAGATCTGGTAACCCGGTCCTTGCCGAGTCGCGATCAACAACGACTGGGCCTGAGTGCGTTCCTTGATCTTGGGTGCAAACTCGACCGGCGCGATCGTTTGCCAGAGTTGGATTTCTTCGTGAGCAGCCATAAGGGAAAAAAGCGGTTAGCGGTTAGCGGTTAGCGGTTAGCGGTTAGCTGTTGGCTGTTAGCGGTTAGCTGTTAGCTGTTAGCTGTTAGCGGTTAGTTTGGTGGTTGGTACAGTGTGCGAGCTAACAGCTAATCGCTAACAGCTAACAGCTTCTTCTACAAAATGCCTGGCGCTTTGACATCGATGCCTTTGAGCGCCATCTTGAGAGCTTCTTTGTTCGGCGCGACTGCGAACGCTGTCGGTCGATCGATCAACTCGTCGTCGATCAGCTTTTTGAGGCTCATCGTGAAGTCTTGCATGCCGTCTTCGGCACCGATGCGGATCGCGTCGGGCAGTTTATGGTCTTGGCCTTCGAGCACCAGTTTGCGAATCATCGGCGAGAACGTCATCACTTCGCACGTCGGTACTCGCGCGACGTCGGGGCGAATCGTCTTGAGCAGTTTTTGCGCGACGATGCCTTTCATATTGAACGCGATCGCCGAACGAATCGCGCCGTGCATTTCTTCTGGAAACAAGTCCAAGATCCGACCGATCGTCGTCGAAGCGCTGGCGGCGTGGATCGTACCGAATACCAGGTGACCCGTTTCGGCCGCGTGAATCGCCGTCATGAACGTTTCTTCGTCGCGAAGCTCGCCGACCAGAATGATGTCCGGATCTTCCCGCACCGCGTGCTTCATGCCGACCGAAAAATTCAACACGTCCTGACCGATTTCACGTTGATTGATCAGACATTTGTCTTCGGTGAAGATGAATTCGATCGGGTCTTCGAGCGTCAGAATGTGTTTGCGATAGATGCTGTTGATGTAATTGAGCATCGAACCGATCGTCGTCGACTTGCCCGAACCCGTCACGCCGGCGAGCAACACCATGCCTTGGTCGAAGTGACACAGCGTCTCCATAATCGGCGGCAAGTACAGTCCCTTGAAGTCGGGGATGAAGTTGCTGATGCGACGCGCGACCAAACCGATGTTGCCGAGCGACTTGAGCATGTTGACGCGGAAACGCCAGCGGACGCCGTCCACGTGGATGACGTGCGAAAAGTCGGCGCCGCCTTCTTGCTCGAAGATGATCAGATTCCGCTCGTTCATCATGGGCAGCAACAGCCGCACCATTTCTTCCATTTCGATCGCCGGACGGTTGAGCGGTTTCAGCTCGCCACGGACGCGGACCATCGGCGGCTGACCGACTTTCAAGTGCAAGTCGGACCCTTCCAGCTTGACCAGCGCGCGGAAGATTTTGTCGACCTCCAGCTCTTCCTTTTCTTGCAGCAAGCTGGCCCGCAAACGCCCCGCGACCGCTTCGGCCGAGTTGTCCTGCATGATGACCGTGGCAGGAGCTGCGGAGGGTTTGTGCGACATAGTCTAAGAATCGGAAACGAAGGAAAAAAGGCGATATCGGGGATCCCCATTCTAGGCGATCACGCGCCCATAGCGAGACCCTTCGTCACGCCGATCCGAAAACCAGCCCGGTTTCCTCGATCGTGAACGGCACAATCGACTCGTCACACCGGCTGCCTCGGTGCTTGGCCACGCACATGGCACGACCGATCTGATTGCCTGTGCGGGTTTTGCCCATCAGGATGATCGTGTTGGCGTTGGACAGCACATCGCCGCTCTCGATCGGACGCGTGATCAAGTCGTCCAGCATCACTTCGTGGCTGGTCGCCAACAGCAGGCATCCGATGCCAGTGTGATCGTACGCGGCCGCAGCGACCCGATCGGCGTTGGCTCGGTAAGCGACGCGGAAAAGATCGCGAGCCAACCAATCATGTTCCTTGCGAAAGACCTGATGATAAACGTACTCAAACAACTCGAACTGAATCGACTCGGCCGCCCGATCAACCGGCTCGATCCCGTCGATCACGATCCGCCGAACTCCGTGAACGAAGTTACCATAGAAGAACGCGATCGCCTGGTCCAGCTTCTTCGCTTGTTCGACTTGCCAGCGCCGCCACGCGTCCGAATCCATGTCGGCCGCCGTCACTCGCCGACCGACGTCGCGGAACAAGTGCATGCTGTCGCGCCGCGATCGTTCGCGATCCCAAACCGATGACACGTCGATGCGATCAACGACGGCGGCCTCGTGCAGATCCCAATCATGAATTCGCTTGGCATAGTCGCGATGGTTTTGCGAATCACCGCGCGACGTCAGGTCAAAAAACACACCCCGCTCGCCTTCTTGCACCGCGCCCTGATTGGCGAACGAAATGCCCAACTGAGTCTTCCCGATCCCGGTCGCGCCCATCACCACGGTCAGCGTCCCCGGCAAGAGACCGCCGCCGAGCATCGAGTCGAGCGTCGAATTGCCGGTCAGTAGTCGTTGTGACATGGCGATTGGATGGGTCAGTGAAATTGTGATCGAAGTCAAAGTCTTATCGATTGGATCGCTTGGGCAATCCCACATCCGCGAAAGTTTGCCCGGCAGGTCAATAATCGCAATTTCGCCCCTGATGGATACACAAGGTCACCGGTATGTTGAGGCTCGGTTTTTGCAACTTATTCGCGATTCAGGAACATTGATGACGCCCGAGATTGCCACGGTTAGGCCAAAGTCCGACAGGGCATCGCGTGGCTCGCGACTGGGTTCGCCCGTCGAGATCGCACCCGAAAACGGCGAAACGTCCGAAAATAAGCTGACGCCGGTCGGTCACACCAAGTCCTCCGTTCGCTGGGATTATCTCGGTTTCTTCGTGTCGCTCCACGCGCTCGCGTTGCTAGCTTTGCTGCCGTACTTTTTCTCGTGGGCCGGCGTTGTCGCGTTTTTGGTCGGCGTCGTCGTGCTGGGACAGATGGCGATCCCGATCGGATACCACCGTCTGTTGTCGCATCGCAGCTTCAAGGCACCCAAGTGGTTTGAGCGTACTTTGGTAACGCTGGCGATGTGTACCGCACAAGAAACGCCGGCGCACTGGGTCGCTTGGCACCGCATGCACCACTCCCATTCGGACCACAAGGACGATCCCCACTCGCCCCGAATCAGCTTCTTCTGGGCGCACGTCCAGTGGCTAGTCCACGAGTCGCGAACGCCGTTGGCGACGTTCTCGATGTACGAAAAGTACGCGCGAGATATTCTGGCGGACCCGTATTACCGCTGGCTCGAAAAGCTGCCGATCGCGGCCGGAATTTTCTATCTGGTCCACGCCGTTCTTTACGCGGTCATCGCCAACGTGGCCTGCCTGTTGATTTACGGTAACACGGCCGAAGCGTACCGGATGGCGGCCAGCGTTTTCGTTTGGGGAGTGGTGCTGAGAACGGTTTGGGTTTGGCACATCACCTGGGCCGTCAATTCGCTGACCCATGTGTTCGGCTACCGAAATTACGAGACGACCGACGACAGCCGCAACAACTGGTTCGTGACTCTGTTGACGGCCGGCGAAGGATGGCACAACAACCACCACGCCGACCCGGCCAGTGCGTCGGTCCAGCACCGGTGGTGGGAAATCGACATCAATTACTACACGATTCGGCTGTTCGGAGTGCTGGGGTTGGCGACCGACATCATCAAACCGCGTCACGTCCGAAAACGGGCAAAGGTCTGATAATGCAGGCCACGACAGGCGCCGCTGGGCGAAAGCGAACCCGTGGCCATGCGATTGCTTCTAAACTTGAAGCGGCCGACGTATAATCAGAATCGCATCGACGATCGCGCCGCGTCCGCTTTTCAAGGAGTACCCTCCTCAACGTGCAAGAAACATATCAGCTCCAAGATGACATGCCCGAACGCAGCATCTTGGCCCGGCTGATCATGCCCGGCCAAACGGTCGAGGAAGATCCGCTGGAAGAACTTCATGGATTGGCGACGACCGCAGGAACCGAGGTCGTCGACGAATTGATCCAGAAGCGATCGACTCCAAGTCACTCGACTTACCTGGGAAAAGGCAAAGTCGCAGAGCTGCGTGAGATGGTCGAGCGACATGAAGCCGACATCGTTATCTTCGACAACGATCTGAACCCCGCCCAAGTCCGCAACTTGGAAGAAGCGATCGGCGTCAAAGTCATCGACCGCACCGAGTTGATCCTCGACATCTTCGCCGCTGGCGCGAAAACGCATGAGGCGAGTTTGGCGGTCGAGCTTGCCCAGCTCGAGTATTCGCTGCCGCGACTCAAACGCATGTGGACTCACCTTTCGCGCCAAGCCATGGGCGTCGGCATGCGCGGACCGGGCGAAAAGCAACTCGAAGTCGACCGCCGGATCGCGCAAAAACGCATCCACGATCTGAAGGACGAACTCAGCCAAGTCGAACATCGCCGCGAACGACAAGTTGCCGCGCGGAAAGAGGCGCCGACCGTGTCGCTGGTCGGTTACACCAACGCCGGCAAGAGCACGCTGATGAATTCGCTGACCGATGCGAACGTGCTGGCGGCAGACAAACTGTTCGCGACGTTGGACACGCGGACGCGGCGCTGGAATTTGCCCGGTTGGGGAACCGTGCTGCTGAGCGACACGGTGGGTTTCATTCGCAACTTGCCGCACTCGTTGGTCGCCAGCTTCAAGTCAACGCTGGAGGAAACGCGGCAAGCCGAACTGCTGTTGCACGTCGCCGATGCCGCCAGCCCGACGGTGTTCGAGCAGATCACGGCCGTCTACGAAGTGTTGAAGGAACTCGGCATCGAAGAAAAAGATACGCTGTTGGTGCTCAATAAAATCGACGCGATCACCAATCCCGCCGTGCTCAACCGAGTGCTCGATCGTTATCCCAATGCGATCCCGGTCAGCGCGCGAAGCAAGAAGGGACTGACGTGCTTGATCGAATCAGTCGGTGAAGCGCTCGGTCGCGAGTTCTTGGATATCGAAGTCGAAGTCGACATCAGCGACGGAAAACTGTTGTCGTATTTGTCGGCCAAAGGCGAAGTGCTGTCGCGCGAGTTCGGTGAGAACGCGACGATGGTTCACGTGCGAATTCCCTCAGCCGCGATGGGCCCGGTCCACAAGTCGGCCAAGTCGATCCGCCCGATCAAACGGGAATCGAAGGCGCCGTCGAGGTTGACACCCGCGCCGACGTTACCTGTTCAAGCGATGCAGTCGATGGAGCTGGATGATTTGCAAATGAACGATCCCACCAGCGACGTGGCGTAGCCGACTGATGCGTTTCAATCCCGATGGCGCCGTAGCAATCGTGACCGGCGCCAGCAGCGGGATCGGACGTTGTTTGTGTGAACGGCTGTCCGATCGAGGCGCCACCGTCATTGCCGTCGCCCGCCGCGCCGATCGATTGAACGAACTGGCCCAGCGAACGACTCGGGGAACCGTCGTCACCATCGCCGGCGATATCACGGACGCGGCTATTCGCCAATCAGCGATCGAGGCCGCGGCCAAGATTCGTGGCGGCCCGATCGACTTGTTGGTCAACAACGCCGGCATCGGCGCGATCGGTCCATTCGCGGACGCCTCACCAGCCCGACTGCGCGAAATCATGGAAGTGAATTTCTTCGCGCCAGTCGAACTGATTCGGTTGGCGATACCGGGCTTGGCCCAAGGTCGATCGCCGGTGATCTGCAACATCAGCAGCGTGTTGGGTCATCGAGCGGTGCCGAACAAGAGTGAGTATTGTGCCAGCAAGTTTGCGTTGCACGGATTCAGCGATTCATTGCGCGCCGAGTTGGCACCGCGCGGCATCCAGGTGACGTTGGTCAGTCCGAGCACGACGGACAGTGAGTTCTTTGATTCGCTTGTTTACACGGATACCGATCAAGCGTCATCGAGCATCGGCAGTTGGACACCGCAGCGCGTCGCGCGAGCGGCGCTGGCCACGATCGTTGCTCGGCGGAGCGAAGCGATACTCAGCCTGGGCGGCAAAGCGCTAGTCTACGCCGATCGCATCGCCCCACCGATCGTCAACGCACTGATCGCCAAAAAGTAAATTCGTACCAGGGGCTGACGCCCAATGGCACTCACTTTGTTTCGGATTCGTTGGACTTGTCGGGTTTTTTCCGTTTTTGAAAGTGTGTGGTTTTGGGGCGTCTCGCGTACGCTTCACGCGGATAACTTCGCCCTGGGCGTTTGGGCAGCTTCTGTTGCGATGCATA
>JBGSLZ010000055.1:0-63640 GCA_041740415.1 Rubripirellula sp. | reverse complement strand
AGCCAAATGGCACTCACTTTAAGATTCTAGCAATTTTCCATTGAGACAAGCGTGCAAGCGGCACGAGATTTGCGCCGGCATATCTGGTTTTCTTATACTGCCAAAGAGAACCCCCTATGGCGTGCGAATCGTCAAAACAGAACCTCAGTGCTGCCTACGAATTGCTCAAGCAATGGACCGACATCGGCGAAGCCGATTCGTTCGAAGAGCTGGGGCCAGCAGCCGTCTATAAGACCAGTGTCGTGCTGTGGTTGATGCTCTTTCAGCGACTCAATCCCAAATCCAGCTTGCGCGATGCGGTCCTGCATTTTGTGGAAACGGCCCCCGACGAGCTCAAGACCAACAGGCGACTACGTGACGGGTCGCTGTCGACCAAGAGCAGTGCCTACAGCGATGCGCGGCACCGACTCAGCTTGAAAGCAGCGCTTTGGTTTGAGGAACGTGTCTCTTCCTCGATCATCAACTCCACAGCGCCTTCGTTCAACAACAGACGCGTCTTCCTGATCGATGGAACGACCTTCACTCTGGCTCCCGTGGCTGAGCTTCAATCGCAATATCCGCCAGCGAGCAATCAGCATGGGCAAGGAGTTTGGCCAATTGCGTATGTCGTTTTGGCACATGAACTTAGCTCCGGCGCTGCGGTGCCGCCAGAAATGGGGGCCATGTATGGCCCCAACGCTGTCTCGGAGACCCGATTGGCTCAATCCCTGATGAAGCGTTTGCCACCGAAATCGATCGTCATGGCCGATGCCGGCTATGGCATCTACTCGACCGCCTATCACGCCAAGTTGAACGGTCACAACTTTGTCCTGCGACTGAAGAAGGATCGATTCAACCGAATCCGTAAGACTGCGGAGCTCGTCAGTTCAACGGCGACTTCGAAAAGCTATCGAGTCCAGTGGACGCCATCGACCCGAGAACGGGCAACCAACCCCGACTTTCCGCAGGACTGTGCCATCTCGGCAATGATTCACGAACTCAAGATAGGCGAGGAAAGTCTTTACATTGCCGAGGACCTGGGAGCCTCTCCCCAGCAGCTGCGTGATCTGTACTGGAAACGCAATGATATCGAAGTCGATATACGCAACATCAAACTGGTAATCGGTACCGAAGAGATCCGAGCCCAGTCCAACGAAATGTTCCTCAAGGAATTCGCCATGTCGATGGTCGCGTACAACTTGACGACTCAGCTGCGTCGAGAGGCTGCCGCGGTTGGCAAATGCGAACCACGAGAACTGAGCTTTACTGGGGTATGGTCGGTGTACCGGCACATGCTGCAAGGGATTGAAGTCAGCGATCCGGATCAGTGGACAGAGCGATTCGACCGCGCTGTGCGGTATGCATCGCAACAGAAGCTGCCCAAACGCCCAGGGCGAAGTTATCCGCGTGAAGCGTACGCGAGACGCCCCAAAACCACACACTTTCAAAAACGGAAAAAACCCGACAAGTCCAACGAATCCGAAACAAAGTGAGTGCCGTAGGGCGTTAGCCCACGGTTCCTGAAAAACATCGCAGAAACCGGGAGCTAACGCTCTGCGGCTGATTTAGTTGGCGATGTCCAGTTAAGCATGCCGGTGCAACCGCTACAGCTCAAAGAATCGCTAAGGGGTTGCGTTGGCTTTCGAGCGTCCCGCGAGTGACGCCCAATCGGTTGGTTGCTCGCAACTTCTGCCAAACCTCGCGACCGCTGATGCGACCAGCCAATAACTCTTTGTAAAGACCGAGAGTCGATCGAGTTGCGTCCGCGTTTTCTTCCAGCATCTCCACTCGATACCACTGGACACCTCGATCGATGAGTTCACCAACGACTTCGGCGCCGCTTTGCGGGGTGCTGTTGTAGAGTGTATTACGACACGCGACATCGGCTTGCAGCGGATGTTCGGCGCCGACGCGATCACGAAGCTGGACGACATGCCGGTCGCACGGACGCCCGCAATTGGTTTTGTTGGTTCCCGGTGACAGGACCGCGCAAAAAACGCAGTGCTCCATGTGGAACATTGGCACGTGTTGGTGAATCACAACCTCCAACCAAGTCGATGGCAACGAGCCCACCAAATCGAAGAGCTGCTCTCGGTTGAGGTCGTACGACGCGGTGACTCGCCGCGCTCCCTGCTCGTAAACCCACTGAGCCGAACGATGGTTGGCGACATTGAGTGAGAAGTCGGCGATCGCCATCTCGAAATGTTCACTCGCGAAATGGAGTGCTGCCAAGTTGCGAGCCAGAATCGCATCGGGCTTCAATCGCGTCAGCACTCGCAGCAGTCCCATCTCACCGGGCTTCTGAATCCGCACGGTCGCGATGCCGATTTTTGTAGGATGGTCTCGCGCGATCGAGATGGCTTCGCGGTACGTTCGCACATCATGAAAATCGACGTAAGCTAAGTCGACACCGAACTGGCACGCCGCCGTGAGTTGTTCGGTCGTCCGGCAGAGCACCGATAGTTTTGGTGGACTCGGTGCAGCATCGTTCGCTTCGATCGGCTGGAGCCACCGACGTGCCGTGTCCGTAGCGATGGTGCGAGTCGGTGGTGTCGCCAGTCCGGTTTGGATCGCATCGACGAGGTTGCGTCGCATTTGATTGAGCATCCCCATCGGCACCATCGGCTGGCCCTCGACAGTCAACTCGAGATTGCGAAGCACGAAGGGAGTACCGCCCAATCGCCCGAGTTTCTCGCGCAGGACCGCTTCATCGGCCGGTCGATTGCGAGCTTCGGACAGCGGCTCGTCGGCGGTCACCGTGAACCGCCGACCGTCATCCAGTCGAGCTTCCACCTGCAACGGTGCACCGCACTTCGCCACAACGAGCATGTCCAAATTCTGACGAGCTGTGGGGTCCTCGCCGCCGAACGACTGTCGAAGTCGACGATTGAGTTGCGGATCATCGTTCTTGAACACCGTAGCACCCGCATCAACGCTCGACCAATCGATCTCACAATGTCCGAAACCGACCCAAGCCACGTGCCCCGTGCGAATCGATTTTTGACGTTCGCCCTGATCGTCGATCAATGAATAGATCCGACCACCTTGCTGGACCTGGCCATCGAAACCGGTGATCGCCAAACCATCACCCAGCGCGACGGATGCGCCGAGCTTGATTTGCAACGACTGGCCCGAAATATCGATGATCGTGCCCAATTCGATTCCCCGTTTGGCCGAGTTCAGACCGGGGACCAAACGTTTGTGATCATTTCCTGCTAACCATCCGGGCGAAAAGCCTCGTGAGAAAGACAGTTCCATCTCGCGCCGCGATTCATCATCGATGCTGACCGTGCCTTTCGCCATCGCTTCATCGATCGCGCGTCGGTAGTGTCCGGTGATGTTGGCGACATACTCAGGTGACTTCAATCGACCTTCAATCTTGATCGACGCGACGCCCGCGTCGATGACATCGGGGATCGCGGCATAGCCTGCCAAGTCTTGCGGGCTGAGCAGGTATTTGACTTCGCCTAAATCGCGATCTTGGCCGTCGCAAATCAATTCGTATGGCAATCGACATGCTTGGGCACATTGGCCGCGATTGGCACTGCGTCCGCCCAATGACTCGCTGGTCAAACACTGACCTGAATAGGCGACGCACAGCGCGCCATGAATGAAGATCTCCAACGGCATATCCGTCGCGGCGGCTATCTTGCGGATCTCATCGATCGACAATTCTCTCGCCAGCACGACTCGTGACAATCCGAGTCGCGAAGCAACCTCGATGGTTTCGGCGCTCGTCAGACTCATCTGCGTCGAAGCGTGAACCTCGAGCTCGGGACAGATCTCGTGGACGAGGCGGGCGACACCAAAATCCTGAACCAAGACCGCGTCGATACCCGCCATCGCAATGTGCTCGACGACATCGACCAGCGCCGGCATCTCCGACGGAAACACCAACGTGTTCAGTGTCACATAACCCTTCACGCCACGACCGCGGAGCTGGCGACTGAGTTCGGGAAGATCAGCGATCCCAAAGTTCTGAGCGCGAAAACGAGCATTAAAGCCGCAATCGAGGCCGAAATAGATTGCGTCGGCGCCGTTCTCGATCGCCGCCTTGACGCATTGCCAATCACCGGCCGGAGCCAGCAATTCGGGGGCAGTTTGGGGTCGGGCCGGGAGGACAGGGGTTGGTGGAGTTTGCATCCTCGGCATTATGACGGGGCCGCCCGGAATTGGGAAATGAACAAATACTTGACACTGTTATATGACAGTGTCATAAATCGGGCATGGACGGACTTTTCACCATCACCGAGCTTCGCCGACACGTCGCGACCGTGTTGCGGCGGTTCGGTTACACGCCGTCGGCGTCGGGACGGGTCCGCGCCGTGCCCGACACTCGCACCATCCGCTACTACACGACGCTTGGCCTGATCGACCGGCCGGCCGAGATGCGGGGTCGAACCGCCCTGTACACGAGCAAGCACGTGATGCAGTTGGTCGCGATCAAGCGGCTGCAATCATCCGACTTGGCGCTCGCGGAAATCCAACAGCGACTCTTCGGACGAACCGAAAAGCAACTCAAGCCATTGGCCGGACTGCCCGACGACTTCGGCTTGGAAGACTTCGTTCACGTCGCCGAATCATCGTCGGCGCACGAAAAAAAAGACGAGGACCAAAAAAGCGACGTCGACGATGTCGATCGCGAATTCTGGACGGAACTTCCTTCATCACAAGTCTCTGCACCGGAGCCAACATCACTCGATCCGATTCCGGTGGTGTGTCAACGAATCATGCTTCATCCGGGTGTGGAGATATTGATCGCGCTGTCCAGTGTGGAAGGAACCAACGCCTCCGTCGAAGACCAACGCATTCGCAAGTCTGCGGAACCACTGATTCGTGAACTCAAACGACTTGGAGTCATCCCCGACTGAAAACGCTTTTCACTGACTGACCGTCCTCCTTTTTTTGCCGAGGTTCTCTCATGACGACACTATCGCTGCCGCGTATCGACCAAGTCGATTCCGCCGGCTCGGGCTCCGGTTTCGGATCGCTAAAATCCGAACATGGCAATCTGCCGCTTCAACATCTGGGTTATCACAGTCGCGTGGTCGGATTGTCGGTCGCCACGACGATCTCGCAAACATTCTATAACCCGTTCGACGAGCCGATCGAAGCCACTTACGTGTTCCCGATCGAGGGCGAGCAAGCGGTGGTGGGATGCGAGTTGTGGGTCGAGGATCGCATCGTCAGGGCGGAACTAAAGGAGCGCGGTCAAGCCCGGTCGGACTATCGGCGGGCGTTGCGCCAGGGTTACCGAGCGGCACTGCTTGAAGAGAACCGACCCGAAACCTTTTCAATGAAGGTCGGCAACATTCCACCCGGGGAGGCGGTCCAAGTTCGCATTCGCACGGTCGGCCGGTTGCAGGTCGTGAAGGTACCCGATGGCGGCGAGTGGACACTTCGACTGCCGCTGGTCGTGGCGCCGCGCTACACGTCCGGATTTCCGATTCCCTATCGAAGCAGCTTCTCCGGTGCATACGCTGGCAACCGCACAGCGGCCGGCGACGGCGTAGCCTTTGACACGGACCGAGTGCCCGATGCTTCCGCGGTCACGCCGCCGGTATGGTTGCCGGGCTTTGCCAGCCCCGTCCACTTGCGGCTGTCCGTCGATCTGCACATCGGTTCGCTCGGGATGACGACCGCTTGGCACGAGCGGCTTCGCAGTAGCCTGCACTCGATTGCCGTGACCGAGGCCGGCAAGAACACCTGCCACATCGAAATTCGGCCGGACGAACGGGTCAACCGCGACTTCATTTTGCGGGGCAAGATCGATACCGACCGGATCTGCGGCGGCCTTTCAATTGAGCAGTCAAGACAACCCGGCGAAACGGTGAATTCAAGTGTCGATGCAAACGTGTCGAATTCAGCCACCTTTGCACTCGATCTGATTCCGCCTCCATCGGATACGTCGCCGCCTCGCGACATCGTCTTTCTGCTTGATCGCAGCGGCAGCATGTCGGGATGGAAGATGACGGCGGCGAGACGCGGTATCAGTCGGTTGGTGGATACGCTCGGCCCCGACGATCGATTCCAAGTATTGGCATTTGATGATCGAGTCGACGACCCGTTCGCCGGTCGGTTCCAAGCGAACCACGGTTTCGCACGAGCCACCGATGCCAACCGCTATGAAGCGACACGTTGGCTCGCCAAGATTGAAACGCGAGGCGGAACAGAAATGGGCACGGCGATCGCGAGAGCGTTGGAACCGTTTACCGGTAGTGCCAATCGCGAGGGCGAGCCCGGTGCGACATCGCATCAACGGTCATCCGCAATCGTGCTGGTTACCGACGGCCAGATCACCGGCGAAGACGACGTGCTGTCAATTTTGGGACGCATTCCCGTCGCGAATCGTCCACGCATCTTTTGCTTGGGAGTCGACCGAGCGGTCAACGCCAGCGTGTTGCAGCGGTTGACGAAATTCAGCGGCGGGACGTTCGAGCTGGTCGAATCGGAACAACGTCTCGACGAAATCATGGTGCGTTTTGCCGACGAAATCGGATCGCCTTCAATTACCAATGTGACGATCGAAGCGATCGATTCCCACGGCATGCCCAATTCAACACCGTTACATTCGCTTGCACCGGAGCATCAACGCGACTTGTATCCGATGCGTCCCGTGTCGATCTACGGACGAGTCGTGACGGACGGTTCCACGCATGCGGGGCTGTCATTGCGAGTTCGCGGACGAATGACCAGCGGACAGCCTTGGGAACAGATTTTTACCGCTACCGATGTTCGCTGCGAAACATCCGACGACGAGGTGCTGCGACACTTGTGGGGCCGCGGACGGGTTCGCCAATTGGAAGACGAATACTTCAGCGGAAGCATTGTCGACGAAGCACTTCGCGACGAGATCGTACGTTGTTCACTCAGCGCCGGCGTTTTATCTCGTTTCACCGCTTTCGTTGCGGTCGATGAGAGCCGCCGAGTCGCTTGGACGGACCCGCACCGCATCGCTGAGCCAGTTGAGCAACCCGAAGGTTGGTTGCCAGCGTCGCTCCCGCCCGACTCGTTGATCGCGATCCCCGGTCGTCGCTCGACACCGATCGCCCAGGTTTCCGCCGACCGTTCGGCCGGCAGATTTCCGCTCCCTGAAAATTTCGGCGACATCATCATCCAGCGGGGCATTGTCAGCTTGGATCAATACAGCGACGCCGAATCTTACGCGAAGCAGTCGAATCAAAATATCGCTCAGGCGCTGGTTCGTTTGCAATACGCGAGCGAGGAAGAAGTCGCGGAAGTCACCGCGCAGGTGTTCAAGTTGCCCTACGTTGACTTGCGGTCCGTATCGATTGGCGCCGAGGTTGTCGAACTGATCCCCGAATCGGTCGCTCGCGAAAACTCGGTGATGCCATTTCGTGAAAGTGGTGGCGCGATGATTGTCCTGCTGAGCAACCCGGCGGACTTGGAAACGATCGAAAAACTGCGATTCATTTTGAATCGTCCGATCCAAACGATGGTGGCGTCGGAAAAGTCGATTCTTGCGAGCATCAATCACTACTATGGGCAAGTGGAGGGCGAATCGGCCGACTCGATGTTGCAAGAGTTTACCGACACTGCGATTGACTTCACTGAGACCGAGTCCGACGACATGCTCTTGGACGACGACGATTCGTTCGGTTTGGCGGACGACATCGTTGCGGGAGACTTGAGCATCGATAGTTTTTTCATGAGTGCCGCACCGGTGCCGCCAATGTTTTCGGCGCGTCGTTGGGTCGCTCGTCAGTCCAAACCGGAATCGCCCGGCGAGGCGCCCGTCGTACGATTGGTCAACCTGTTGATCAGCGAAGCGTTGCAGCTCCGTGCGACGCACATCATTCTGCATCCGCATTCCGATCGCATTTCGATCGAGTATGTGATCGACGGAAAGGCTGTGCCGCGAGAGAGTGTGCCGCGAAGAATGTTGTCGGCAATTGTCGGTCGTTTCAAGATCCTGTCGAAGCTCGATATTGCGATTCGCGCTCGACGTCAGTCGGGAATTCTGGAGATCGCGTGCGGGAGCGGTACCAATTTAGCGCAGGTCCGATGTCGCGTTCACATTGGCGGCACGACCGATGGCGAAACCGTGATGGTCGACTTGAGCGATGCCGACCAAGGACTCGATTCATCAACCAACTTCGACCCGGCGCAGCAATCCCAGCGTCAAGACTTGCCGCCGAGCGTCCGCGATTGGTGGAGCAAATGTTGATTTCGCCAAGCGATTGACGTCCGGAAAAATGGCAGGCTCGCGACAAGCCTGCCGTCGAGCATTGGGTTAAACTGCGTGAGTGACGTACTGCTCTTGTTCTCCGGAATCCACCATGTTTCGTATGATCTTCGCGCTCTTGACGTGCTTTTTATTGTTCGACCGCTGCGCCGTTGCGGAGCGTCCCAACGTGCTGATCATCATGGCGGATGATTGCACTTACAACGACTTGCCGGTTTACGGTGGTGTCAACGCGAAGACTCCCAATCTGGACAAACTGGCGAGTGAAGGATTAGTTTTTAATCACGCCTACTTGGCCGAAGCGATGTGCCAACCGTGCCGCGCGGAACTCTATACCGGCCAGTATCCGATGCGAAACGGGTGCGCCTGGAACCACTCGGCGAGCGTGCCGGAGACGACCAGCATGCCGCATCACTTGGGCGAACTCGGGTACCGTGTCGGCATCGCGGGCAAAGTTCATGTGTTGCCCGAGGCTGCGTATCCGTTCGCGCCCGTTGCGGGTTTCGAGCCTCAGTGTGTACGCGATCCGACGCGGACGCTTGATATGGTCGCGGCGAAGGAGTTTGTGACGCGCGACAATGAAGAACCTTTTGCATTGGTCATCGCGCTGGTGGATCCGCACGTGCCTTGGGTCATGGGCGATGCCTCGGCTTACCCGCCGGCGAGGATCAAACTGCCGCCGAATCTGGCCGATACCGAAGTCACTCGCGAAGCGTTCTCGAGATACCTGGCTGAGATCACTTACATGGACGGCCAAGTCGGTGAGATCCTCGACATGCTGCGGGACTCGGGCCACGCCGACGATACGATTTTGCTGTTCACGTCGGAACAGGGATCCCAGTTTCCGGGCAACAAGTGGACGAACTGGGACACCGGTGTTCATACGGCGCTGATTGCCCGTTGGCCGGGCGTCGTCGACGCGAGCAGACGGACCGATGCGTTGGTGCAATATGCCGACGTATTGCCCACGCTGGTCGAAGCATGTGGTGGCAAACCGTCGGCAAGCTCATTCGACGGCACGAGTTTCTTGAGCGTCCTGCGTGGTGATTCCGAAAAACACCGTCAATACGTTTACGGTGTTCACAACAATGTTCCCGAAGGTCCGCCGTACCCGATTCGCACGATCAGCAATGGCAAGTACCGATACGTGCGAAACCTGAGTCCCGATAATCTGTACATCGAGAAGCACGTGATGGCGAGACAAGACAGCGATCAAATCGCGGGTCAGTATTGGCCGTCGTGGGTTTGGCAATCGGCCGCGTCGGATGAAATCTATCGGTTGGTCGAGCGGTATCAGCGTCGCCCTGCCGAATCGCTGTATCACACGGCGACCGACCCCTACGAGATGCGCGACCTTGCCGAGATCGAATCGGAAGGTACAGTTGCGATTCGCCGCGAACTGTCGGAAGAACTCGATCGATGGTTGATATCGCAAGGTGATCCTGGCGCGGAATTGGACACGCGAGATTCGCTTCAGGCCGCTAAGAAAGGCAAGCACCGTTTCCGAGCACCCGAACGACAAGAAAATCTGACTCGATGAACACGCTCGCGACCATGACTCCCGAAACGATCGCCTACAACGATGGGCGATTGATACTGATCGATCAGACTCGGTTGCCAGGCGAACTTGTCACCATGGTTTGCGAGTCCGTGGAGCAAACGCATGACGCCATTTCGCGTTTGGTTGTTCGTGGAGCACCGGCAATCGGAATCGCCGCAGCCTACGGAGTCTGCTTGGCCCAACCCGCTAGTCGCGAAGGCTACGCGCGAGCGATCAAGCGACTGGCCACCAGCCGACCCACGGCTGTGAATCTGTTCTGGGCACTCGATCGAATGCAGGCCGTTCTCGATGGCGCGACGAAGGACGATTGTTTGCCCGGCGCATTGCTGGCCGAAGCCGTTTCGATTCACGACGAGGATCGTCAGATGTGTCGGTCCATCGGTCGTCACGGCGCGGGTTTGTTGGAAGGCTGCCAAGCCGTGCTGACACATTGCAATGCGGGCGGATTGGCCACGTCGATGTGGGGAACGGCCCTGGCGCCGATCTATCACTTGCACGAAGCGGGAAAACCAATCGAAGTCTTTGCGGATGAGACGCGACCGCTTTTGCAAGGAGCACGTTTGACCGCATGGGAACTCAGTCGCGCCGGAATCCCAGTCACTGTTTTGACCGACTCGATGGCCGGCGGTTTGATGCGCACCGGTAAGGTCGACGCCGTCATCGTCGGCGCCGATCGGATCGCGGCCAATGGCGATGCGGCCAATAAGATCGGAACGTATCCGCTGTCCATCCTCGCTCGTTATCACGGCATACCGTTTTACGTCGCGGCGCCGTCGAGCACTTTCGACTTGACGATCGCGACGGGTGACGAAATCCCGATCGAACGGCGACCGAGAAGCGAAGTCAGTCACACGCAAAGTGTCCGTGTGGTCCCTGACGAAGCCGATGTCATGAACCCGGCCTTCGATGTGACTCCCGCCGATTTGATCTCCGCGATCATCACGGAGCGTGGCGTCATTCATCATCCCAACACTGAAAAGCTAGCATCCCATCTGTGCTGATTTCCGAGCTGCCATCGCAACTCATTGAGATCTCAAACACGGTGTGACCAGACGTGTCAAACGGTTCGGCGATAGTAATTCTGTCGAGCAAAGGACAAACCCTGTGAATCTCAATCCGAGACGAGCGGGTCAATTGTGTACTCCGTGGACATTTCGCAGCCATCGTTCAACGGGACCGTGGCCGCATGGAACAAATTTCTGATCCGACAAAAACATGCGACATATTCGGCTTTTTGTCGAGTTTGTCTCAAGAAATGATCGAAACCATGTTCCGTGTTCACTAGGTGCGGCGGTTTATGGCACATCGTTTGTACTTTGACGACGAAACAACCAAATCACACACACGTTTTTCAGGGAAGTCGAATCATGTTGGTTTTAAGTCGCAAAGAAGGTGAACAACTGCTTATCGGTGACAACATCGTGCTGACCGTCAGCCGCATCTCGGGCAATCGAGTCGCGATTGGGATCGAGGCACCGCGTGAGGTCCGGATCGTCCGCGGAGAACTCGAGCGACACGACGTGGTTGCCGGTGGCTCGGCTCCCGTCGCGATGTCAATCGATCAAACGAACGTCGCAGTTGCTAGCAAGCCACATCACTAAACGATGCGGACGGCAAGACGGCTCAGCGTGATTCGTCCGCTGAAGCACCGATCAACATCGCTGCCCTTGGTGCGAGGTCGCGAATGAAAGTCGGATGTCATTGAAAGTTGTTGTGCGGAACCACGGCCCTCGGCTGTGACTGTGCCGGTGCGCAACAGCGGGTGTGGCTCGACTTCACATTCTTCGCGGATCGGAATCGGCCCATTTGGGTCCACCGCAGGCAAATTGACGTTCCAAAAGGGTCGGTCGGTCGCGGCGTTTGGCGACTCACTTACTGTCAAGCGAGCCGCTTCGGCGAAGTCGATGATCGTCGATCGCAGCCACTCAGTACTGTGATCCCAACTGCGTGGAACGTCGGGTCGGCGGTAGTGTGACACGGCCATAGCGGCGAACCCTTGGACCGCCGCTTCTCGGGCTGCCGCGAAGGTGCCGCTGACGAGCAGGTCGGTGCCGAGATTTGCACCGGCATTGATACCGGAAATGACCGCATCCACATTGGGGAACAACGTCGACGTTGCGGCTCGGACGCAGTCGACCGGTGTGCCATCGACGGCCAGCCATCCAGATCTTATTTCCGTAACGATCAGATCTCGACCCGTCGTGACGCTGTGTCCGCATTCACTGCGTCCACGATCGGGCGCGACGACCAACACGATCGCCCCGTCCACGATTTCCGTCACGGCATCGAACAACGCCACCAGCCCTGGTGCATCAATGCCGTCGTCGTTGGTCAGGAGAATTCTCAAATCGGCTCATTCATTCGGCAGTACGTTCATCTTGGTCAATCATTGGAACGTTTTATCTCACTCGGTGTTCCGATCGCTCGGTAAATGGCCGCTCCCGACCAAGTGGATCAGGGTCAGACCAAGACCGATTGCGAGCGGCGCGCCAAGCCGATTCCCAAATTGATCTCCGTGACTTCGGTCGTCGCGAGGAACTTGGCAGCTAGCACCGCGCTTCCGCAACCACCAACCAGAAAGTACCAACGAATTCCGCAACCGCCCGTGAAGCCAAGCTAAACATTTGTAACGCTCCTGTTCTGTGATGCGATGAGCTCCGCTGCTCAACATTGAGAGTAGAAGTTTGTCCACTCATGAGAAATACCACAAGAGGGACCCGGAGCCGTTCGGTGATTACTTGCCGCTGTCGGTCGAACTGCCGAGCCCCACCATTTCCAGCAAGCGGAGCGCGTTGGTTGTCGGCGACACTCCTTGGCGCATTTTGTAGTCAAACGTCATCTGCTCGTTACCGGCAGCGTCGGGGCGGATGGTTTCACGAAAGTGAACCGTGGTGGCGATCGCTTGCAGTTCGGGCTCATCGGCAAGTTCTAAATCGTGAGTGGTGATCGCGCCGATCGCGCTGGAATCCTTCAGATGTCGCAACACCTGAACGACAGCAATTTGGCGTTCGCGACTGTTCGTACCCTGCAAAATCTCGTCCAGCAAAAACAAGCAAGCGCGATCGTCGACTTTGGCCATTTGACGGGCCTGATCGACGACACTCTTGAGTCGTTTCAGTTCGGCCATGTAGAACGAAACACCTTGGCTGACATCGTCGCTGACACGGATGCTGGTCGCCAACTCGATCGAAGCCGTTTCAAAACACTCGGCGCAAACTGGCGCACCGATGCCAGCGAGTGCCACGTTGAGTCCGACGCTTCGCAACATCGTGCTCTTGCCCGACATGTTGCTGCCGGTGACCAACAGCAACGTACCCGGCGGACCAATTTGGACATCGTTTTGCACGCGGACTCCGTCGGCTAACAGCGGGTGCCCGATCGCAGTTGCCTTTACCGTCGCGTTGGCCGCGTCAGTGTTCCAAGTTGCCGAAGCCCATAACGGATACTCGTCGCGAAGCGCGGCGATGGAAACGAGTGCTTCCAACTCGCCCAGTCCATCGAACCACTGAGCAACTCGGTCGCGGTACTTCGCTTGCCAGTCCTCCAATCGCTTGAGCACCCACACGTCCCATAAGCCGAAAGCCTGCAACGGCAGATACAACAAGAAGGTTCCAGCGGATTGCCGAAGCCCACCCGCGGCGGCGACCTTCTGAAGTTCTCGCATGCCATCCACAGCCGATCGATCGCCATCGACCATTGTGTCTCGAATTCGTTTTAGAAATCCGTCGCGATCGTCATCGTCAGGATTCGGTAGCCAGCGCGCTGCCGCAAAGATTTCTTCGTAGTCGCGGATCATGCGACGGCTGGCCATCGCGATCGAAAATATCTGATGCGCCGGACCCAATACCGTCGTCGTGATCAGCAGATTGATCGCGATCAAACCCACCAGAATCGCGACGCAAACCTTGAACACGAACATGGAAAGTTGCGCGACGCTGATGACGACCAATCCGACGATCAACAACACGGATAAGGCGACCGATACTTTCGCCCAGATCATTAACCAACGGCGATCGCGAAGCCACGCATCACCGGTGGCCCATTCGACGAAATGCTCGGGGTCAGCGGTGCTTTCGCCGACTTGCCGTGCCAGAGTGTAGAACCGTAGTCGTTCTTCACGCATCGGCGCGAGCGAGTCGACCGCGCGGGCTCGCTGGATCGCAACTTTGGCAATCGCAGGACCAGCCAACCAGGTCGCCAGCGTTTTGATCCCGGGCGCGGTTGCCGCCATCGAAACGAGATGAAACAAAGACGCGCGCCCGAGCAGATCCAAATCACCAGCCACTTCGCGACGGTGGCCGGACAACTCGACCAACGCTAATTGGTGTGTCAGTCGCTTGGTCGCCAGCGTGTCCCAGTCGCGATTGAGTCGCGCGATCAATCTTTCAAACACACTGCGATGGCGTTTCAATTCGTCGATCGAATCGCGGATGGGTTCATTGAGCGTGGCAACGACAAAGAACGCCATCAACGCCAGCCAGCCGATGAGACCCGCGCCTTCGATCCCGTCGGGCGTGTAACCGACGATCCAAAAAATGATCGCGGCCAAGAACAACGCCACTCGGAACTTTCCCAAGGTGCGATCCTTCGCCACAAGCCCTTCGCTCTTCGTCGCGATTGCGTCGAGGTGCTCGCGATAGCGTGAAATCGCTTCGTCAGAACCGCTTGCATGGCGGCTTGCCGGAAACGTCGATGGGGCGGCCGATGAGGGTGGCTTATCGTTCAATGGTCAAGCACCGGTGGTCACAACTTTGGTCGCGATGCGGTCCTGCAGATTCGGTCGGAAGACCGTCAATAACAAGAGCGGCAAGAACCACGCGATGTAGAGACCGCCACCGTAGCCGTGCCAGAATTGAGCCGCGACCATCACGGCGGCCGAGCCGCTGATCAATGTTCCGAGATTCTTCTGTGCCGGCCAGATCGCGAAAAACGCACATAGAATCACAAAGGCAACGATGACGGGAAGTCGCCAAATCGGTTCCCAACCGAGGCTCCAGAAACCTCGCAGTCCGAGCGCATCGCGATTCGGATTCAGCAAGCCAAACATCCGGCGCAGATGCTCCGTCAGCGACGCCGTATCGTCGAACGAAAGTGCCAACATCAACAGCGCCAACATCGCGACGACACCGACCGCGAACTGTCGAGCGCCGCGTTGCCAATAGAAGCTGAACCACAATGGCAACAAGAACAGGGGATAATAGACGAGTCCTCCGGCCAATCCCAAAAATATCCCGGCGATGAATGGGCGACGATACGACAACACCGCCCAAAGCAGCAGCGCAGCGGGCAATGCGTGATCGACGCGGCCGGTCATTTGCGCGGTGTAAGGCAACATCAAATAAAACGTGGCACAGCCGACTCCGGCGCGGATGTTTGCGAAATGTCGATTGGCAATCAACACGATGCCCGTGACGATCGCCAAATGGGCAGCGATCGCGAGCGCTTTTGCGATCGTTGCCAACCGAATCTGCGAAGCCGACATTTCGGCCGGCGTCGGTGGGGACGATCCGCCCAGCCCATCGGTGGCCGGTCGCGTCGGAATCGCCGGCAACATATTCATCAGCGCGTAACCCGGTCCAAGCGCCGGACCTTGCGTGACTTGGATTCGTGAATCGCTGGTCACGACATTCGCCATCATAAAAATGAACAGCGAGATACCGATGAACGTCAGTCCGCCGCTGGTCAAGTTGGGATCCAACAACGGGCGGCGGACCATCAGCGGATCGAGCATCAATCGCAGCAACAAAAACGCTTCCACGATGAACAAGTAAAAAAATCCCAAACGCTGAATCTCACGTGGACCAAGGCGTGCCGGATCGTTGGAGGCCTTTTCTTTCTGGTCGTCAATTGGCGAACTCTCAGATGTCACATCGCTCGGATCCATGGTGATCGACGCCGCGTCCGTTTCGGTCTGGACCAGTGCGAGCAATGGTAGCGCCGCCGAAAGTGCATCGACGGCGCCGACCGCGCGGGAAGCGACGACGGCATCGACACGGCTCGGCGTTTCAGAATGATCGACCAGTCCATCTTGTACCAACGTCTCTGACTGAATCAATTGACGTCGATAGCCTTCATGCACGATCAGAAGGCCTGGGGCGAGTAGAATCAACAACACGATGTCGAGATTCCGAATGCTCCAAAAACGGTGGAAAACGAAGTACAATCCAATGGTCAAAAACGACGACAGGTATACCCAAGTCGTCGGGTCGGGCCGCCTATAGTAGAGCAGTATCTCGCTCATAAATTTGAGGACTCGCGTTCGCGACTCCACGATCCAAGCTCGGTTTTATCTTCCAACAGCGAAGCTTAACAGAATAACGTATCCCGCGTTGGTGGAAACCACGGCGCCCATTTCGACTGATCAAGGTGATGGCCAAGCCATCACGGCAGTGGCCGACTAATCGAGGCAACCGATGGACACATTTCGACATGACCGACTCCGCCGAGCCGCCCAGTGGATGGCGGATCGCAAATCCGAGACGGTCGATGCGCTGACTCGTTGGTGCGATCAAAATTCTTGGTCGCTGGATGTCGCGAGTCTTCGGTCGATGTCGACGATGCTTGCACACGATTTCGGCCAGTGCGGAATCAAACTCGACGCCGTTCCGCTTCCCGAGCTGAAGCTGCTCGGTGATGGCGAAGATTGGGCTGTGCAGCCGACGGGCCCTTTGTTGGTCTGGCATCACAACGCGGATTCGCCGAAACGGATCCTGTTGATGATCCACTACGACACCGTCTATCCGCCCGAAACACAACCCGACCGATGTCAACTTCACGATAATCACTTGATCGGTCCCGGTGCCGCGGATGCCAAAGGCGGCGTCGCAGTGATTTGGTTGGCGACCCAGGCAATCATGAAGTATGGCCTTGCCGAGAATGTCGGTGTATCGATCTGTCTCAATCCAGACGAAGAGATTGGAACAACGGCGTCAAACCAAGTCATTCGCGATTACGCGAGCAACTTCGATCGCGCACTCGTTTTCGAGCCGACGCTTCCGGATGGATCAATGGTTGCCTCGCGAAAAGGATCCGGCAACTTTTCGATCAGCGTCCGGGGTCGATCCGCGCACGCGGGCCGAAATCCCGAAGACGGCCGAAACGCAATTGTGCAAGCCGCAAAACTAACACTCGCGGTGAACCAACTTCATGATCCCGATCAAGGTGTCATGGTCAACGTCGGCCGCATCCTCGGGGGCGGACCACTCAACCAAGTTCCTGATCGGGCAGTTTTGCATTTGAACGCACGCGTCGCCGACGTGGTATCGATGCTGCGAATCGCGGACTCACTCAAAGCGATCGTCAATGAACTTAGCCGCGATGATTTCCAACTCGCTTTGCATGGTGAGTTTCATTCGCCGCCAAAGATCGTTGACGAGCCGATCCGAAATATTCAAGCGGATTTCGAACGGGCGGCCCAGCAGGCCGGGCGAAAGGTCCGCTGGAAAGATACCGGTGGCGCTTGCGACGGATCGAAGCTGGCCGCATGGGGGTTGCCAAACGTCGACACGATGGGCGTCGACGGCGGAGGTCTTCACAGCCCTTACGAATTCTGTGATATCGATTCGATTGTGCCGGCCGCGATCACCGTCGCCGAACTCATTTCCCACTGGGACGCTACTTAAGGATCGTACCTCGCTGGACGGCTGAACCTTTTTTGACCCAAACGTTACTATAAGTGTCAGTTTCGTTTTCGATTCTTCATCATTTGCCGCTCCGGAGCCCGTCGTGGATTCATCCGCCGTTCAATCGTCCAATGTCGTCATCGATCTCCTCAGGGCAGACGCGATGCGGGCCGACCCGCGCATCGCGGAAGCGAGGAGGCTGATCGCCGCAGCTGTGGCGGACCACGGGTGCGAACTCAACGACGTTGTGGTTGCCGACCCGAAGCTAGCGGCTGAGTTCCAAGCACTCATTGAACGGTTGACGGCAACACGTGGCGGGCCGCCGTTTTGGCCCTACTTGTCATCCGGATTGGGCAACGGTCCCTACGTCGAACTGGCCGATGGAAGTGTGAAGTTGGACTTCATTTGCGGCATCGGCGTCCACGGTTGCGGACACAGCCACCCGGCCATGATCGACGCAGCCATCCAGGGCGCGATCGAAGACACGGTGATGCAAGGCAACCTGCAACAGCATCCGCCCAGCATCCGGATGAGCGAACGGCTGATCCAGTTAGCGACTCAGCGCGGCGCTAAATTAGATCTCTGTTTGTTGTCGACGAGCGGCGCGATGGCGAACGAGAATGCGCTGAAGATCGCGTTGCACCACAAGTCGCCCGCCGATCGCGTGATCGCATTCGACAACGCATTCGCCGGGCGGTCGATCGCGATGGCCGCGCTGACCGATCGACCCAAGTACCGAATGGGATTACCGCTGGCGATTCCGGTGGACTACCTTCCGTTTCGTGATCACAAGGATCCCAATCGCAGCCAACGATGGGCCGTCGACGAACTGCATCGACTGCTCAAACGTCACCCCGGTCGTTACGCCGCATTTTGGGCCGAACCGATTGTCGGAGAAGGCGGCTATTATCCCGGCAGCCACGAGTTCTTTACCGCACTGTGCGAACCGCTGCGTGACGCGGGCGTTCCAATCATTTTCGACGAAGTGCAATCGTTCTCACGAACGTCGATGCCGTTCGCGTTTCAACATTTCGAGTTGGATAAGTTCGCCGACATCGTCACGATCGGAAAAATAACTCAGGTCTGTGCAACCCTCTACGGTAAAGACTTTGTGCCGAAAGGTCCGATACTCAGTCAAACCTTCACGGGTTCGTCGTCATCGATTGCGACGGGAATGGCCATGCTCGATCTGCTCGAATCCGAAAACTGCTTCGGAAAGAATGGCATGAACATGCGACGCCACACCTACTTTGCCGGTGAACTTGGCAAACTGCGTCAACAACATCCGGGTTTGATCGATGGGCCTTACGGCGAAGGCATGATGATCGCGTTCACACCCGGCGATGGCAGTTTCGATCAGGCAAAGCTGTTGATGGATACTATGTTCGAGACCGGGTTGTTGGGATTCGTTTGCGGTACCGACCCGACACGGATTCGGTTCTTGCCGCCACCGGTCACAACGACGAATGAACACATCGACGCTGCAGTTAAGTTACTCGATCAATCACTCGTCAAGTTCGGGAAGAAACTGGCGACAAAGGTCTGATGCGTCGGCACTTCAATCGAGGTCACTTCGATGAGTTTGGTACGAGCGGTTCGCATCGACGACTTGGATGCTTTGTTGCAGCTTGCTCGATCGGCAACACGTGGTTTGACCTCGTTGCAATTGAGCCGTGAGCAACTGCTCGATCGCATCGAACAATCGGTGTTCGCGTTCAGCCGAACCGGAACGGCTCCGCGCGCCGAGCCGTACGTGCTGGTGATGATTGAAGATGACGCCATCGTGGGAACATCAACGGTCTATGCCAAGACCGGTGGCCATCAACCGTTCTACGCCTATCAACGCGTCGCAACGGAGCATCACAGCGATCAGTTGGGCGTCGGTCATCATCGCGAAAGCCTGCAAATCTATCGCACACACGATGGACCGACTGAAATCGGAAGTTTGTTCTTGCGCAGTGCATACCGCGGCGGTGGACGCGGTCGCTGGCTATCGCTGTCGCGTTTCATGCTGATCGCGATGCGACGAAATCGATTCGCGAATACCGTGATTGCCGAAATGCGAGGTCGGGCCGAACCCGACGGCCGTGTCGCATTCTGGGAGGCAGTGACCGGGCGATTCATCCCGGTCGAATTCGCCGTCGCCGACGCGATGTCGACCATGTCGAAAGACTTCATCGAACAAATGATGCCGCAACATCCGATCTATCTCGATCTGCTGCCCGCGGACATTCGATCGAGTCTGGGTAAAGTCCACGACGAGACGCTGCCTGCGGTGAAGATGCTTGCCGACGAAGGCTTCAGCGAAACGGACCTTGTCGACATCTTCGACGCTGGTCCAGTCATCAAATGTGAAACCGATCGAATCGATGCCGTTAGTCGAAGTCAAAAGTTGATCGTCGAAAGTATCGCCAACATCATTGATGATGGTGACGAAGCGATCATCGCTAGCCCGCGAGACGGCTTCACCAGCATTCGTGCAACAGTCCGTCGAAAAGTTGGCCAGGTGGAACTTTCAGCAACCGACGCGGCCGCACTCGATTTGCAACCAGGTTCGCCTTGTTGGCTGATGTCACCGCGACCGAACTGAGACACCATCAAGAAGACGAACTAAGGGTGGACCGGGCAAACGACTTTGCCCGTACGATCAAGCTGAAGCGATTGACCCGTCGAGGGACAGGTCGGCAGTGCCCCGTTCCAGTATTCGGTTCCGGTCAATTGACGAAGATCCGATGACGGCGCCGAACCGCTTTCATCAATGTATCGCATCACTTCGCTTTGCACCGTCTCCCGCGTCAATTCACAACCTCGCGCGTGCGCGATGTCGCCAGGAGTGCGAAACTGGGTGATCGCAATCGTGGCAATCGTCGCGGCAATTATCACGGCAGCAAGGATCTCGATCAACGAGAAGCCGAAACGTGATTCCGATCGAATCATTCCAGAACCTCAAACATGTGAAACATGGGTGTGTAGATCGAAAGCACAATGCCCCCGATCATGATGGCCAAGCCGATTGTCAACGCGGGCTCGAGCAACCCGACGGTCGCATCAATGCGAGTCTCGAGCCGTTCCCTCAAATGCTCGCAAGTTCCTTGCATCGCTTTGGAAAAATTTCCCGACTGTTCCCCGACACCGATCAATTGACAAAGTGTGGGTGGGAAAAATCGTTCATGCACGGCCAACTGAACGCTTAACTTTTCGCCCCGCTGGACATTGCGGCGAATGCTTTCGCCGGCCGCTCGGACCTCTCGATTTCCAATGCAGTCGACCGCAACATGAACCGCGTCGACCGGCGTGTATCCGCATTCGACCATGGAAGAAACCGCTTCAGCAAACTGCAGTACAGCGATGTCACGAAGCCAAGGTCCGACCAACGGTAGGTAGAGAAACCCGTTGTCCATCTTTCGTGAGATGATCGGCTTTGATCGAGCGAGAATCCACGTGACGGCGAAGAACAATGTTGCTGGAAAGGCCAACAGACCATAGTTCAACACGAACCGACTGGCGCCGGTCACGACCCGCGTGACGGTCGGCAAGTCGACTCCGCTGCTGCTGTAGACCGTTTCAAATTCCGGCACAACGACGACACACATGAAGATCATCAAGCCGGCGCCCGCAAGCGTAATCAGAACGGGATAGCTAACCTTCTTGATGATTCGTTTCTTCAACGCAACGCGACGTTCCATCTGTTCACAAACTCGCGACAGCGCCTTTTCAAGTGCTCCGCTGCGTTCGCCGATGCGGATTTGTTGGATCTGCATCTTCGAGAATGTGCGCGGGTATCGCTCCATCGCGGTGCTGAACGTATCACCAGCCTCGATCGTCATCCGCAGCCTCAGCAGCACATGACGATACTTACGACTCGAACGGTCGGCAGCCAACGACGACAAGGCCTTCGGAAGCGACAAACCGTTTTCCAGCAGCATCAAAATCATCCGCAACAAGTCCGCCAGCGGGGCAGGCTTGATTCGTGTTGAATCACCAACTCGTTTTGGACCGACTTGGATCGAATTGAGCTTGCGTAGCAGGCCCGACAGCCCGCCGCCGCTCGATGTCGACGGGTTCGATAGAGATTTTGTATTCGCGTACATCGGATTCGACTTGTTTGATTGCTACGGCAACTTTAACGCTGAAGTGACGGCTCATTGGACCGTTTCATCAATCTCGCGTCGGCCTCCCGAAACACGATTGGCGTCATTCGTGCGACGATCACCGCTCGTCTTGAAGTAGACCTCTTCGATCGACGTGCGACCCGCCAGCGCTTGTTCCAAGCCCGCGCGTGAAAGCTCTACCATTCCCGCCTCGACGGCTAGTCGGTGAAGTTTCGAGTGCGGCACGCCGGCTTCGATCGCCATCGTGATATCGGGAGTGATCGGCATGATCTCGAAGATCGGGATTCGACCGGAGAAACCAGAGCCGAGGCACTTTTTGCAACCTTCGCCTTTGTAAAACTTGGCGTTCCTCGGAACCGTTCCGTCAGGATCAATCGCATCGAGTAATTTCGGATTGGCGGGAATGGCTCGTTTGCAGTTGTCACAGACGCAGCGCAGCAGACGCTGGGCAACGCTTCCCAACAACGAACCAGCGATCTTAAAGTTATCCACCCCCAAGTCGGCCAATCGCTGAACCGCGCCGACCGCATCGTTGGTGTGCAGCGTGCTGATCAACAAGTGACCCGTTAGCGCGGCCTGAATCGCCGTCGTGGCCGTTTCCGAGTCACGGATTTCACCCAGCATGATCACGTCGGGGTCTTGCCGCATGATGAACTTGAGCGCGTTGGCGAATCCCATCCCGAACTCGTTATCGCTTTGCACCTGATTGATGCCGGCCAATCGAAATTCGACGGGGTCTTCGACGGTAACAATGTTCCGGTCGTCTCGGTTCAAAAATTGCAGCGCCGCGTACAACGTCGTGCTCTTGCCACTGCCCGTCGGTCCTGTCACGACGAACATGCCGTGCGGTTTGTCAATCATTTCTCTCAGCGTTTCATAATCTCGCTGCATCATCCCGATATTGTCCAAACGGAACGTCTTGCCGCCTTCATCGAGCAATCGCAGCACGAGCTTTTGGCCATCGACCGTCGGGATCCCACTGACACGAAAACCGACTCGCTTTCCGTTCTCGAACACGTTCAAGTGCCCGTCCTGCGGACGTCGATTTTCGGTCGTGTCCATGTCGGCCATGACCTTGATACGGCTGATGACGGATTCCTCGATGTAGTTCGGGATCGTCATCACCGGTTGCAACTCGCCGTCGACCCGGTATCGAACACGCATTTCTGGCTTGTGCGGTTCCAAGTGCACGTCGCTGGCGCCTGCGGTGACCGCGCCGGAAAGGATTGCTTGAACCAGTCGCACCACCGGTGCATCCTCTTGTTCGGCAAGCACGATAGCGTTAGCGCCGTCTTTCTCAGCTTTACCCGCATCACGAAGTTCGACGAGCTTTAGATCGACGATCGTTTGACGAGCAACGCTACGGTCATCGTAGACCCGGCTGATCAGGGCAATCAAATCTTCCGCCATCGCAACGACGGGATGGATTTGATAACCGGTCATCAGTTCAACTTCCGCGATCGTCTCGATATCATCGGGCGCGACCATCGCGAGGGTCAGGGTCTTGCCTTTGATATCGATCGCGCCGGCCTGCTGTTGACGTGCGAAGTCTTCAGGAATCAATCGGGCGATCTGCGGATTGACGCTCGAGGGGTCGATGTCCTTGTACGGAACCTCAAACTGCTCTGCCAACGCATGACCGAGTTCAGCGGTCGACAGCAGATTCTGTTGAACCAACCAATCGCCGATCATTTCGCCGCGAGGTTTGGACTTGAATGCCGCCTCCATTTGATCGGCGGTCAACGTCCCCTGTTCGATCAAGATGTCGCCCAGTCGTCTCATCAGGCCGCTCCCTTGATCGATTTGTGGCCAGCCATGATTCGACCGACGATCACCTTCTCGATCTTCTCTTCCATCACCATCGGATCGAACGGACTAATGAGGTAGTCTTGAGCGCCAGCGTGATAGGATCGCTCAACCGTTTCCAAACTCGCATCCAAGGAAAAAACCAAGATCGGCAACAGGGGTGCGGGATGCTCGGAACGGGTTTTTGCGACCCATTCCAACCCGTCACCATCGCGAAGCGACGTATCGACGATGACCAAATCGGGTCGCTGACGACTGATTGCAGCGCTGGCGTCGGTTCCGCTTGCCACCGTTTCCACTTGGTAGCCCAGCAATTCCAACCGGAACGAAGTCAAGTCGGCGAGGACCGGTTCGGCCAATACCAACAGCAGCTTTATTCCGGATGAATCGATCACGCTTATGCACCTTGGGGGAAGATGTCCGGAATCGATCCGACGCCGAACGATCCTTGATTGATCCTGATCAATTCGCCAAGCATCGCGACACGTTTAATCGTCACGATCGATTCAGATCAGAATCAACCGAACACCTTTTAGATAGATCGGAGTCTCGGCGTGACGGGGTAAGCCACAATTGATTGCGTAGCGTTGTCGGTACAAATGCCAAAATCGTTGACGCGATCGACTTCTCGTCATCTTCGACTGGTCATTGCCCGTGATCTCCAACGAATCGGCTCCCAACCGTGCATAGCGTTCTGTTCGCTTCGCTTCGGCTGACGATCGCGATCGTCTGCATCGGGCTCAGCCTAGTCTTGGCCGGGCAATGGTTCAATTTCTTTGACCATCCGTTGCAAATGATCGGCTTCTATGTCGTCACCGGCATTGCGGTCTATTGGATCTTTGTGCTGTACGTGATGCAGGAGTTCGAATTCAGCCGCGTCGCTCCCGACCGAGTTCGGGAAGCTCTCGACACGCTCTCGGAAGGTTTGTTGGTCATGGACGAAAGGGATTGTATCGTCTTGGCGAATGATTCGTTCAGCCGCATGGTCGGCATCGAACAGTCCGAGCTCCTCGGGCGACGCGCCGATTCGCTGGCGTGGGTTTGCAGTTCCAAATCGGGCGGCGACGAATTCCCATGGCAAAGAGCGATCCATTTGGATCAGCCTCAAATCGAACAACTAATGCGGTATCGATTGCCCGATCAAACCCTGCGATTCTTTTCCATCAATGCGTCGTCCGTCATCCGCGAAGATGCCACCCAACGAGGTTCGCTTGCCACCTTCCGCGATGTCACGGAATCTGAAGTTTATCGAGCGCAACGAGAACGAACGCTCGCCATGCTGAGAACCAGTCGCGACGAGATGAGTTCGCAGAACCGCCAGCTCCAGATACTTGCGTCGCAAGATTCTCTGACCGGTTGCTTGAACCGTCGCGCATTCGGCGAAGCCTTCGAGAAACTTTGGGGAGCCTCTCTTCAGTCCGGCAATTCGATTGCGTGCCTGATGTTCGACAACGATCACTTCAAGTCGGTCAACGATCGATTCGGCCATCCGATCGGCGACGAAGTGTTAAGGCGAGTCTCGGCGATTCTGAAAGAACGCTTTCATTTGCCCGCGCTGGTTTGTCGGTACGGCGGCGAAGAGTTTTGCGTCGTTTTGCCCGAGACATCGTTGGAATCGGCCGTCGATGCGGGAGAAGACATCCGCAAGTCGATCGAAGCGGCGAGGATCGAGGAAGTCCCCGAATTGCTGCTCACCGCCAGTATCGGCGTTTCCGAAACACGTCATCAAGCGCCCAATCCACAGGCGCTAATCGCGCAAGCCGACGAGGCACTTTACATTGCCAAGGGCAGCGGCCGAAATCGCGTCGTGGCGTACAAGCCGCCCGAATAACGACATCGCAAAAAGTGCTACGCCGATAAGTTGCTGCCCACGTCCGTCCGATACGCCGTCCATGCCGGCAACAACGCCGCGAACAGCGCGAGCGAAATCACGACCGGCAAAATGTACAGCTCGTACCCGCTCGTGCTAAAGAAGTTCACGTGAACGCCGGTCTGATCTTCGATGCGACCACTCGATAGTGCGATCGCGGCGTGCGCGAGTACCCAACCAAGGATCCCGCCGATGATCGCGACGATCATACTTTCGATCACAATGATGGCCGTCACTGTTTCTCGCCGCGCGCCGAGCGCCCGCATGACCGCAATGTCGCGACGGCGATCATTCATCGAATTGTAGATTGCCACCAACACCCCAACGGCGGCTACAAAGCAGGTGATCAATGTGATTGCCAGCATAGCGGTCATCAGTGGGCCGACAATCAAGTTCATCAACTTGTTGATCTCACCGACCGGTGCGGCGGCTTGGGCGCGAATGCCTTCATTGATCGCGTTCTGCATGCCCGGCGCAAACATGATGTTCCCGTTTCGGACCAAGATCGATGTCACCTCACGCTGGGGTATCGAAAGCAATCGAAACTCACCAGGACCATCGACTTTTGCGTCCGGTGCGTTGGTGTTCTCAGGTGCATCGACTTGTTCTCCCTCGTCGGATCCAGAGTCCGCGTTCTTCTCGATCGGTTTGGCATGCCCATCCATCAAATAGAAACCTTCCAGATTCACGAACGCCGCGCGGTCGTTGGGTGTCCCGGTCGGATTCATGACACCCACGATCGTGAATCCCAGATCGTGACCATGACCGCTGGGGTCGCCGTGAGTCGGATTGAAGGTGTCGCCGACACCGACGTTCATTTCTTTGGCAACGCGCGAGCCGAGCACAGCCTCGAAATACCCGTATTGATCGGAATGCTCGGTCAACGCTCGGCCATCACGGAACGAAAACGGCTGATCCAAGTTTTCGCCGTAACGTAGCTTCTCGAAAAATTCGGGCGTGGTCCCGACGACGCGAAACTCACCGAAATAGTCGCCCAACGCGAGCGGGATCGCGAAGCCACCGGAAACAAACGGAGCGTATCGACCACCGCGTTTCGCCAATGCCGGATCGCCACCGATCTTCTCGACCATCGCGGCGCGTTCTTCCTTGCTGAAGAACTCCATGTATTCGGTGTACGGAAGATTCTCGATCGGCTGGCTCAGGTAAAAAACGCTGTTGAGCGTCAACTGAAGTGGGCTGCCCTTCGGCCCGACCACGAGGTTGTATCCGACGTAAGAGTTGCGAGTGAACGCCTCGTTGATGATGCCGTAGATCGAAAGCACCAACACCACCAAACCGACACCCAGTGCAAGGGATATGGTCGTCAAAACGCTCGAAAGCGATCGGTGCCAGAAATTTCGCCAAGCGATTTGCAACAGAGACATGAATGAAATCAGTGGGTGGGTGCGAAGGCGCGATTGATGTCTTCGAGTTTGTCGATCCGATCAAACTTCGACGCCACGTCCATGTCGTGAGTCACCATCAACATCGCGACATTCTCATCTCGACAGGTTTCTCGAATCAAATCCAGCACACTCTCGGCGCTGACCGGGTCCACGTTCGCGGTCGGTTCATCGGCCAACAATAACTTCGGCTTCCCCGCAAGCGCGCGGGCGATTGCGACGCGCTGCTGCTGACCGACGCTCAATTGGCTGGGCCGATAGTTGGCGCGATCAGCGAGTCCCACGCGAGCCAGCAATTCTTTTGCTCGTCCCGCATCAAGACCACCGCTGCCGAAGGTCATGCCAAGTTTGACGTTTTCGAGCGCCGAGAACGCGGGCAGCAAATTGAAGGTTTGAAACACGTACCCGATCGTCGAAGCGCGAAATCGATCGCGTCCTTGCTCGCTCAACCGCGTCAACTCGGTGCCCGCCAACATGATCGACCCCGAGTCGGGCGTGAGTAATCCCGCGATCAGATGCAGCAGTGTCGTTTTGCCGCCACCGCTGGTTCCGATCAGCGCGACCTGTTCTGAATCGCCGATCTCGAAGCGATCGACGTCGAGCACGGTGAGCTTACCACCGCCCGGCTGCGGATAAGTTTTCACGATGTCTGTAACGGACAGCAAGTTTGTCATCGTCCTCTCATCGCCCTTTGCAATCCGCGTTCGGTGTCGCGCTTTTTAATCGACTCGCGTTTGTCGTGCAGTTTCTTGCCCTTGACCAAACCCATCACGCATTTGGCGATGCCTCGTTCGTTGAAATAAACCTTCAAGGGAACCAAAGTCAACCCACGCTCGTGGGCTTTGCCGGCGAACTCGGCAAACTCTTTCGCATGCACCAGCAGTTTTCGCGGACGCCTGGGATCGTGGTTCCACATTCCCGCGTTCTTGTAGTGGGCAATGTCGGCGCCGATTAGCCACAATGAATCGTCGCGAACGCGGATGTAGGCTTCGTCCAACGACAGCTTTCCCTCACGCATCGATTTGACTTCGCTGCCCATCAACATCATGCCGCACTCGACCGAATCGATGATCTCGTACCGATGTTTTGCTTTGCGGTTATCGGCGACCGACGTGATGCCGGGGTCGGCTTTCTTCTTCCCAACGGCGGCTTTCGCATTTTTGTTCTTTTTTGCCATGACGGGGGGATTGTAGAGGTCCGCTGCCTAAAGTCGTAGTCGCCTCTTTTCGTTTGGCTATTCGCATTACAATGCGTTCTGAGAACCGGTTTGGTTCAGTTTGCTTGGTTCGTTTCCCCGAAATAGTCGTTGAGCATGGCCTTTCGTTTACCCGTCGTCGCCGATCCTGAGATTCCCGAAGGCACCGATGTCAGCGCGTCCGGGCGACTTCCGCGTTGGCTCAAACGACCGATTCCCAAAAGCAACGCCAATCACATGACGTCGGGACTGCTCGACGAACTTCGGCTAGAAACAGTTTGCGAAAACGCGAAGTGTCCCAACCGGATGGAATGCTACAGCCAGCAAACGGCGACATTCATGATTCTGGGAAATGTTTGCACGCGTCCCTGCGGATTCTGCGCCGTCCATCGCGGTCGTCCACCTCAATTGCCCGAATCCGACGAACCCGCGCGCGTCGCCGAAGCTGCCGCACGATTGGGGCTCAAGCACGTCGTCATCACCAGCGTCACCCGCGATGACCTGCCCGATGGTGGCGCCGAACATTTCCATGATTGTGTCATTGCCGTCCGCGAACGAACCGGCGCAACTACCGAAGTCTTGACCCCCGACTTTGTCCATTGCAAACCTTCGCTCAAACGAGTCATCGATGCTCGACCCGATGTCTTCAATCACAACATGGAAACGGTACCGCGACTGTATCGCCGCGTTCGTGGTCCCAAGAGCGACTATCGATGGACGTTGGAAATGATGCGGCAAGTCAAGCAGTACAACCCAACCGTCGCGACCAAGAGCGGCCTGATGTTGGGCTTGGGCGAAGAACGCGGTGAACTGCTCGATGCCCTCGCCGATTTGCGTCGGTACGATGTCGACTTCTTGACTCTCGGACAGTATCTCCAGCCCGGTGAAAAGTACTTTCCCGTCGTTCGGTTCGTACCGCCGGAGGAATTTGACGAACTGGGCGAACTCGCCAAACAGATGGGCTTCAAGAAGGTTGCCAGTGGACCGTTTGTTCGCAGTAGCTATCACGCCCGCGACATGGCGGAGACTGACTTGACCACGTCGTCCCAAACTCCCAGCTCTCTTTGACGCACCAACGTCATCGTGGGATACCACGGTGTCTTCTCGCCGGTTTGCAACCAGCGCCAATCGGGAACCCGCGCCAACATCAGTCGTACATCAGCGCCCACGGCGCCAGCCAAGTGCGCGATTGCGGTATCTGTCGTTATGACCGCGTCGAGACTCGCAAGGATCGCTGTCGTGTCCGTGAACGCGCCTTCGGTCGCATCGACGTGATCGGGAAGCTGGACGATTCGGTCGCCAAAGTCGCATTGCCCGATCTGTTCGGCGCCGAAACCAAACTGCAAGTTCACCAGCGTGACCCCTTCAATTTTCGACAACGGTTCGAGTGTCGATAGGGAAATGCTGCGGTAGACATCCGCGTGATGTCCTGGGTTGCCTTGCCAGTTGATGCCGATGCGTCGACCGGTGGTGTTTGCATCGAGCCATCGCTTCCAATAGGCGACCAAGTCCGCGGACACACCCAGATAGCCGTGACCGGGTTTCATCAGCTCGGTGCAATAACCGATGCGTCGATCGAGCTGATAAAGAACGTCGATAGCCTCGATCAACGACGCATGAAAATCGACGGGCGGCGTTGGCTGAGTATCTGAAAACAACCGGCTCACACCCAGCGATGCAAGTGTCGATGTGAACAGCGGAATCAGTTTTGGCCCGCATTGTAACAACACTTGGGCGCCACGCTCGGACAGCGTTTTCGCGACACGCACGAAATGAATCGCGTCACCGAGACCCTGTTCCGGGTACAACAAAATGGTTTTTCCGGCAATCGATTCGCCTCGCCAAACAGGCGCTGATGTCGCCGGTCGATACAGGCCTGGCACGTTCCAACGCCAACGATACTCCGACCAACCGACTTCGTAGTTACCTCGCAACAGTTCGATCACGCCAAGATTGCGATGCAGTTCGGCGTGGTCCGGATCGACCTCGAGGCCACGTCGATACCAATGAAGACCACGTTCGATCTCGCCCGTCCAAATCCAGAGTGTTCCCCGGTTTTTCAGCGCCGAGAGATAGTTCGGATCCTGATCGAGTGCCTTCTGAAAACATTCGTCGGCCCGTTCGACATCACCCGACATTCGCAGCGAGTTTCCGAGATTGTTCCAAGCAATCGGGTATTGCGGTCGAACACCGATCGCGCGCCGATAGGCGTCCGCGGATTCGTCGAATCGTCGCTCGTCGAACAAGGCGATGCCGAGATAGACCCAAGCGTCGGCATTTTTCGGATCGGCATCAATGACACTCTGGTATAGCTGCGATGCGCCCGCGATGTCGCCCGATTGATGGCGTTGCCAGCCCTGCTGAAGTGATTGCGAGTGACCTGCCATGGTGAACTCTAATCCTGGGCGGAGCCTAAGTCGTTCTTCCATTCCTGCGACAACTCGGTCAACGAAATCGATTCGGAAACTGCAGCGGGATCCGATTTGCGATCGAGCATGACGGCGTTCGCCCTGGCCACTGTCCAAGTTGGATTCGGTCGTGCGGTCAAAGTCATTTCATCAGCGGGTGAGATCAAACCAACTCGCACCACCCGCACATACCAACCGGTGCGTCCCGTTTGGGCGACCCGTTTGGTCAATGACTTCTCACCCCAACGCCGCGCGATTTTCCAACACGGTTGCCGCGGTTGGCTGACTTCGATCTCGCATTCGCAGATCGAGTAACGATCGCCGATGCAGCAAGTCGTCTCGTCGATTCCCGAAAGCGTCAAATTCTCAGCGAGCCCGCCCGCCGACATTCCCAGCGCTGGAAACTCATTGGCCCAGTCACGGTAGTGCTTTGACGCATAACAGAGCACGGCCTTGTCGGGGCCACCGTGATTCCTAGTATCTGCGACGCGGTCGCCGACGATGCCCAGTCGCGTCAACTCGACTGGTCCCGCAACCGGTTTTTTATAGAACCCGGTCGTCCAATGGCGGGAAGTGACGTCGCGGGTATCGGGATCGCCTTCGGTGACGATCGCGGCACACTGGATGCTTTCGATGACGATCATGGATGGGCTCCGAAAAAGGAGACGCAAGTATCGGTCATGAAACGATTTGCGGCAACGGGACGGAGGTCCCGGGTCGTTGTGAGCGAGACACGAATCCGGTAGACTTTCGGGATGATTTGCGGGTCGATTCGATCGGCCTAACCGCTCACACCATCCTGGGATTGCACCCTTGGCAGACGAAGACGGCACAAACGAAAACGAAGAAGAAGGCACTTCCTTCGGTGGCGAGGGCGTCGGAGGAGAGGGCGTCGGTGGTGCAGACGAGGGCGATAATCCTGAGGGCGGTGGCGGCCCCAAGGCCGGTTCGTCGAGTGGTGGGTCCCGTGACGGGGGTCCAGGATCGATCGCGACAATCGCCGGTGGCGACGGGTTCGGCGGCGCGGGCGCGTTTCGGATGATCGACCAACCGATCGAAGACGAGCTTCGCGACAGCTATTTGGTGTACGCGATGAGCGTCATCGTGAGCCGCGCGCTGCCAGATGTCCGCGACGGATTGAAGCCCAGTCAGCGCCGAATTTTGGTCGCGATGAACGATCTGAATCTGACTCCCGGCGCCAAGCGGGTCAAGTGCGCAAAGATCTCCGGTGACACGTCTGGCAACTACCACCCGCACGGCGAAAGCGTCATCTATCCGACGCTTGTTCGCATGGCGCAAGAATGGAATATGCGCCGCCTGCTGATCGACAAGCAGGGTAACTTCGGCAGCATCGCCGGTCTGCCGCCCGCTGCGATGCGGTACACCGAAGCCCGTTTGTCGCCGGTCGCTGCGGCGATGCTCGACGACATCAAGCTGGACACCGTCGACTTCATACCGACCTACGACGAAGTCCGTACTGAACCGACGGTATTACCAAGCAAGTTTCCCAACCTGTTGATCAACGGTTCTGGCGGCATCGCCGTCGGGATGGCGACCAGCATTCCGCCGCACAATCCGACGGAGGTTTGCAATGCGGTGATCGCGCTGGTCGATAACCCCGAACTGACGGTCGAGGATCTTTTCGAGTTCATCCCCGGTCCCGACTTCCCAACGGGCGGCACGATCTGTGGTCGCGCGGGAATTCGGCGCGGCTACAAGACTGGCCGCAGCACGATTTTGGTCCGTGGAAAATGCGAGATTGAAAACAAGAAGGGTTCACGCGCGAGAATCCTCGTTCGCGAAATTCCTTATCAGCAAACGCGAGACGGAGTCGTCAAGAAGATCGCCGAACTCGTCAACGGCGATCGCATCAAGGGCATTTCCGGGATCCGTGACGAGAGCGACTTGAAGGAACCGGTTCGGCTGGTCATCGAGCTCAAGCGGGATGCCGATCCCGATGTCGTGCTGAACCAGCTTTACCAGTTTTCGCCGTTGCAAACGACGATCTCGATGATCTTTTTGGCGCTCGTCGACGGCAAGCCGCGCGAGTTAACGCTCAAAGAGATGCTGATGGAGTTCATACGGCATCGCGTTACCGTGATTCGGCGTCGCACCCAATTTTTGCTCGCCCGCTCGCGGCGCCGAAAACACACCGTCGAAGGTCTGTTGCTCGCGCTTGCCAACATCGACGAAATCATTCGCACGATACGCGAAAGCCGAACACAACCCGAAGCAAAACAACGTTTGATGGGCATCGCGTGCCCGTCATCGATGATGCAGCGGGCGCTCGGAGATGCGGGATTCGCACTATTCCAAAGCGAGCGTGGTGTCGCCGATTCCTACACGCTGACCAGCGTCCAAACCGATGAAATCCTGCGAATGCGGCTGAGCCAGTTGGTCGGGCTGGAACAAGAAAAGCTTTCTGACGAGCATTCCCAATTGCTCGCCGAAATCGTTGACTACTTGGATATCCTCGCCAATCAATCTCGTATTTACGGCATCATCAAAGAGGACCTCGAGGACATGAAGCGTCGCTTCGGTGACGCGCGTCGAACCGTGATCTCGCTCGAAGAACTCGGCAACATCGACCTCGAAGATCTGATCACCGAAGAAACGATGGTCGTCTCGATCAGCCATCAAGGTTACATCAAACGGACTCCTTCGAGCGTCTACAACACGCAGCGCCGTGGCGGCAAGGGACTCAAGGGTGCCAAGAGCGACGACGAAGATCCGATCGAACACCTGTTCGTCGCCAGCACGCATGCGTACCTGTTGTTCTTGACTACAACTGGGAAAGTGCGTTGGCAAAAAGTTTATGATTTGCCGCAACTCGCGCGCGATGCGAAAGGACGAGCGATCGTCAACCTTTTGAATCTCGAAAAAGACGAGAAGATCGCGGAGTGCTTGGCAGTTCGCGACTTTGACCAGGAAGGATATTACGTCGTCATGGCGACGCGTAAGGGTTTGGTAAAGAAGACACCGCTTGAACAATACAGTCGACCCAAGCGTGGCGGCATCATCGCGATCAAGTTGCGTGAAGACGACGAGCTAGTAGACGCCGCCGTGGTCGGACCCGGCGACGAAGTGATCTTGGTCACTGCGGACGGCATGGCAATTCGATTCCGCGAATCCGATTCGCGTCCGATGGGACGAAACACTTCGGGCGTCAAAGGCATCCGCCTCGGAGCCAAGGACGAAGTTGTGGGGATGGTCGTCGCCGATCCCGACGCAACGCTGCTGACGGTGTGCGAGAACGGGCACGGTAAACGAACCCCCTTCGGGCCGAATGCTTTGGCGGCCGATGAGGAAGCGGGCGAAGAAGAATCGACTTCATCGGGAGCGCGTTATCGGACACAGAAACGGGGCGGCAAAGGACTCCGCGATATTCGCACCAGCCAGCGAAACGGAAAGGTCATCGGGATCGCCCGCGTCAATGATGACGACGAAATTTTCATGATGACCGCCAAAGGCAAGATCCAGCGAATCGAAGCGTCCGATATCAGCGTCATTGGTCGGAACACGCAAGGCGTTCGGATCATGAACATTGACGACGGCGACAGCCTGATCGCGGTCGTCCGCGTGCCTGCCGAAGAAGAAACCGAAGATGCTGAAGCCATCGTCAATGCGCCGCCTTCCGCCGTGACGCAAATGCCGATCGATGCGACCGACGAATTCGACTCTGAACTTGATCGAGACGAGGACTTCGGCGCTGGTGATGAGGACGAATAAGCAACGAGCGGAAAAAAGTGTCGGCTTTCGCTCCGCGAAAGTCGCGTTCTTGGATTCTTTCGCGGAGCGAAAGTCGACAATAAAAAGCTACACGATCCAAAGCCCGGCGGGTGCCGCCCGATTTCGATCAGCGGTGTTCCTGGAAATGTAGCGACGGCGGATCAAAGTGTCCGTCGTGGCGGAGTTCGATCAAGCGATCCAATCTTGTCAGCGAAAAGACCTGAAAAATTGTTTCCTGCACGTTGGTCAATACCAGACGTTGACCCCGATGCTTGACCCTCAATTGCAATCGAATTAACTCGTTGAGATCTTTGCTGTTGATCTTACAGACATTGGTCAAGTCAATTACCACATCGACGCGATCCGACAAATCAGCATCGCGTTTGGCACGGATCAAACAATCGCCCAAATGTTCACGCAACGGTATGGTCGCGTGGTCGTGTTCAAGTCCGACAGCCATCTTGAAGCCTCCGTTTACGAACCAAATGATTGTCGAGTGTTGGCAAGTCTCATGATTCGACCGTGACGCCCCGGTAGGTCATTCGTACTGGTTTGGCCGTGAATCGACTCGCCAATTCAGGCAGATCGTTCTTATGACCGAGCACGATCACGACATCGCCAGCGGACAGGGTTGTGTTTGGATCCGGATTGAGTTCGCTGGCGCCGCCACCATCCGCGCGACGCATACCGACGATCAAAAATCCGTGGTTGCTGCGGATTTCGATTTCACTAATCTTTCGCCCCGCCAGCGCTGATCCGGTTTCGACCTTCAACTCGTCGAACTGCAAGCCGATGTGCCCGAGGTCGTCGACCATGCTACTTTGCGTTCGCAGATCCTCGAGCATGCTCTCGGCCGTGGGACGCGTTATCAATTGGGCAACTTTCAGCGCACCGATCGCGGTCGGTAACACAACCTGATTGGCACCTGAACTGAATAGCTTCTTTTCGGTTCGCGGGTTCTCGCCCCGCGCGATGATCGTGACATTCGGATTCATCGCCCGCGCCGTGATGGTTACGAAGACGTTGGTGGTGTCTTGGGACAGAACCGTCGCAACGGTCGAGGCGCGGTGGATGCCGGCTTCTTCGAGCGTTTCCTCGTCCGTGGCGTCGCCGCATAGAACGAGGTACCCGCGAGCTTCGGCGTCTTGCAAGCGGGGTAAATCAGTGTCGATCGCGACGAAGGGCTTTCCCGACTTCGCCAACTCGCGCGCCAAGATCGTCCCGAGACGTCCGATCCCGCAAATGATGGTATGCCCTTGAAGCTGTTCAATTCCCTTGGTCATTCGCCTCGCCCCGAGTGCCTTGTTCAGCTCTCCGTCGATCAGCATCTGCATGCAGCCACCGACCGTGTAGATCACCGCGCCATATCCGGCGACGATCACCATGATCGTTAGCGCTCGTAAACCCGGCGATTCGATCGGATTCACTTCGCCATAACCGACTCCGAAAATGGTGATGACCACCATGTAGATCGCATCGTCCAACTCCCAGCCGGCCGCGACATATCCGATGACGGCCACGATACAGACAAACAGAAACAGGACCACGCCCGTCACGATCTTGCGAAACGGTGCCGATTTCGACAGCGGTTTGGGCGCAAAGTCCTGCAAATCGTATTGGCTCGTTGGATTCACAATGCCCGTTCATCCGCGTGGTTGTCCATCAGTCATGGGTTCTCATTCAACTTTTCGTAGTTGCATCGTGTCGATCACTTTTTCGTTGGCAAGCGCATTGGTGATGACGACCAACCATGTTCCCCGCGCACACCATCGCGATGTCTTCAATCGTTCCAGCGAATCAAGAATCGTTTGCTCGGGATCATCCGAGAAATTCATCAGGAATGGTTCTACACCCCACGGCAAAAGTAGCTGTCGAAATGTCGATTCGATGTCCGTGAATGCGAATATGGGAACGCCGCGTGGACGAAGCGCACCGAGCACGTAAGCGAGAAAACCGCTCCGCGTGAACACCACGATTCCCGATTGTCCTAATTCCTGCGAGAGCACTGCCGCCGATCGCAGCATCTTCGCCTTTGGCTCTTTTAGTTTGATTCGCGAATTCAAATCAGAACTGACCGACGGCTCGATGCTCTGAATGATGTTCTTGAGCACTTCAACTGATTCAAGTGGGTAGGCGCCCGTGGTAGTTTCACCCGACAGCATGACGGCATCGGCTTGTTCGCGGACCGCGTTGCAAACATCCGATATTTCAGCGCGAGTGGGGATCGGCGAATGGATCATGGACTCCAGCAGATGCGTTGCGATGATGACCGGCTTGCCTTCGGCCTGACAGGCTCGCACGAGCTGCGTTTGGACGAGGGGCAATTTGTGATAGTCGATCTCAATCCCAAGGTCACCGCGGGCAACCATGATGGCATCCGAGGCACGAATGATTTCATCCATGTTTCGCACGCCCGCCTGCTCTTCGATCTTGGCAATGATGCGAGCTTTCGACCCGCGATCGTCCAAGAACTTTCGCAGCGCACGGATATCGTCCGCTTTCCGCACGAACGAGAGTGCGACGAAGTCGACGCCCGCCTTGATGCCAGAGGCTAAATCGAGTTCATCTTTCGCCGTCAACGCGGGCAAGTTGATTTCCACGCCCGGCAGGTTGATATGCCGACGCGACCCCAACGAACCAGCAGTGAGCACCTCGCAATCAACACATGTATCAGTCTTGGACAGAACCTTCAGCCGCATCAATCCGCTGTCGACCAGAACTGTCGCGCCAACCGTTATCGCCCGCGGCAGATCGGGGTAGTTGACCGAAACACTGGCGACATCTCTCCGAGCCGTTCCGTTGGTTGTGCAGAGTTGAAGTTGGTCACCGACCTCCAACGCAATCGGCAATTCCAAAACGCCCGTACGAATCTCCGGTCCTTTGACATCGATCATCACCGCGACGTGCCGACCGACCTTCGCCGATATTTCTCGAATCAACGACACGATCTCGATGATCCACTCGCCCGTCGCGTGCGCCATATTCAAACGCAAAAGATCGACGCCGGCGACGATCAATTCGGACAATCGTTCCCGCGACTGGGTCGCCGGACCCAGAGTGGCAATGATTTTCGTGTGGCGATAATAGGGTAGCGAAGCCTCCATGGAAGCGAGACCGATGCAATGATGAGGTTCGAGAGCGCTGACGGAAGACAAAATTAGATAGCACCTGCCGTACCGCGGGCCCGCTTTGTTGAAGGTCCGGTTCGGAGGGCGTTGTTTATCGAATAGAAATAGCTTTGCGGTGCCGAAGACGCCCAGAGAAAGCTTGGGGGGAAGCCCGGGTGCTTAGAAAATGGGCAGCGACGGCCCTGCGTAGGGCATCCTGCGGCGCCGCCGACGAACGTCCGAATGTAGGATTCGACTGAATTGGATTGTTTGCCGATTTCGCGTCGCTGAATTTGACTGATTTCTGGCGTTATCGACGGGGCGACGTGATCCCCGCCAACTCGCTTGTGTCGCTTCGGTATGATGGTTGCTTACGGGCTGAACCGGTTTCGTTGCTCAAGATTTTCGATTGCGCAAGATTCGCGTTTACCCCAATCCCAGATTCTCTATGACTTCATCCTCCATGGTGCAGCCGCGACCATTCCACGACATCGATGACTCCAACAACGAACGAATGGGCCTGTCGACGCTAGAAGACATCAGCACTCTGATCCTGCAATCGCAGGGACTCGACGAGACGCTGAAGAACATTGTTCGTTTGGTGGCGGATCGGATGCAAACCGAGGTCTGTTCGATCTACCTTTGCGAGAACGATCATTTAGTGCTGCGTGCGACGATCGGCTTGGCTCCCGATTCTGTCGGCCGCATCAAGCTTGGCATGAACGAAGGCCTGATCGGATACACGGCCGAGACCAATAGTGTCGTGAATGTTGATGAGCCTCAATCGCATCCGCGTTTCCGATACGTCGCCGAATCGAACGAAGAAATTTACCATTCCTTTTTGGGAATTCCGCTGAGCGATCGCCAGCGACTCATTGGCGTGATGGCGATTCAAACGATCGAGCCACGCCAGTTCAACTCCATCGAAATAAGTACGCTCAGCACGATCGCCTTTCAATTATCGACGGTGGTCGCGAGCGCGCGAATGCTGGATCTGCTGGCCCGCGAAACCGCTTCACCAATCGACCACAACGTCACTCTGACCGACACGAGTCCTGACACCACGGTTTCGATTCTCAAGGGAGAATCAGGCTTCGGTGGCGTTGCCTTTGGGCCCGCATATTTGATCGACGAACACCTCGGTGTGGCCGATATTGGCGAAGGCGAACCGACCGACCTGCTCGGCGAATTGGACCGTCTGACCGATGCGATCGAGAAAGCAAAGATCGAAACGCTGTGTTTGGAACAGCGAGTGGCGAGCCGTTTGGGAGAGAAAGATGCTGCCATCTTTCACAGCCATTTGATGATCCTGCAAGATCGCGTTTTGATCGACAAATTGCACGCCGGCGTGAAGAACGGACGAAGCGCGTCGGCCGCCATCAAACAAGTGATCAGTGATTATGTCAGCACCTTTCGTAGCATGGATGATCCTTACCTGCGTGAACGGGCCGCCGACATGGAAGACATCGGGCGTCGTTTGTCGGCAAGTTTGTGCGGGCTCACTCGCGATGTGATTCAACTGCCCTACGCGGCAATTGTCGTGGCAAAGGAACTGCTGCCGTCGGACATCGCGCTGCTGGATCACGCGCTGATCCTTGGATTCGTTCTGGAGACTTCCGACTCGAATGGCCATGCGGTGATCGTCGCGAAGTCGTTAGGCATTCCGACCATGCTCGGCGTGGCCGGTGCCACAAGCAGTGTCGCCGCGGGTGCTACACTGATTTTGGATTCGGCCAGCGGTGCCGTTCACGTCAATCCGCAAAATCAAGTTCGAAAAGAATACGAACGACTGAAGCGGGATAGTGATCGTCAACAAGCGCAACTCCAGCAATTCAAAAATCGGGAGGCCGTTACCGCCGATGGCACTCGCGTATCGTTGCGAGCAAACGTCGGCCTGCTGAGCGATGTCTCGATCGCGCGAGCTTACGGTGCCGAAGGAGTCGGCTTGTACCGAACCGAACTGCCCTACATGGCCCGTTCGAGCTTTCCCGATCGCCAAACTCAGTACCAGATTTACCGTCGCGTCGTCGAAGGATTTCCCGGTCAAAGCGTGACAGTTCGAACTTTGGATATCGGTGGGGATAAGATGCTTCCCTACTTCGATACGCCTAAAGAACTCAACCCGTTCTTAGGTTACCGAAGTATTCGTGTGTCGCTGGATCATCGCGACATGTTTCGAACCCAAGTGGAAGCGATACTGATGGCTGCCACGCACGGAAACGTCAAGTTGATGTTTCCAATGGTCACCAACATGGACGAGATCTATTCCTGCAAGCAAATCGTCGACGAAGCACGCGCAAATTTGACGGCCCAAGGCTGGACGCTACCGCACGTGCCGATCGGTGTGATGATCGAAGTACCAGGCGCGATCGCAATGGCGGCGCACTTTGCCAAAGAGGTCGATTTCTTTTCACTCGGAACGAATGATTTGATCCAGTACATGCTGGCCGCTGATCGTGGCAACAGCGCGGTCAATCACTACTATGATTCGTTGCACCCTGCCGTCTTGTCGGCGATCGCCCAAATGGTGGAAACAGCCAACCGATCAGGCAAAGAACTTTGCATCTGTGGCGAAATGGCAAGCGATCCGATTTGCTTTGCTATCCTTGTTGGGCTCGGATTGCGTGAGTTTTCAGTCTCGTCGCCATCAATCTTTGCTCTTAAATCGCAATTGTCGCAGCACAGCCTCGAGACCCTCAAGCGGTTGGCTGAAAGAGCGGTCACCGAATCCAGTTCGGCTCGAATTCGAGAAATGATTTCGGACGAAATCGGCAACTGAGCGGAAGTGAAAACTGCATCGCTCAAAATAAAATAGGGCCCGGCGACACAGGTGCCGGACCCCTTTCCAAAATTGTGCTTAGGCGATCTTGGCGACTAAATCGAGCACCTTGCAGCTATATCCCCATTCGTTGTCGTACCAAGAAACGACTTTCACGAACGTCTTGTCGAGCGCAATGCTGGCGCCGGCATCGAAGACTGACGTGCGAGACTCGCCGCGGAAGTCGGTCGAAACGACATTCTCGTCGGTGTAACCCAAGACTCCCTTGAGCGACCCTTCGGATGCCTTCTTCATCGCCGCGCAGATCTCCTCGAAGCTTGCTTCTTTCTCGAGTTCGGCTGTCAAATCAACCACCGATACGTCGGAAGTAGGAACACGGAAAGCCATGCCGGTCAACTTACCGTTGAGTGAGGGAATGACTTTTCCGACGGCTTTTGCGGCACCGGTGCTCGACGGAATGATATTTTCAAGAATGCCACGACCGCCGCGCCAATCTTTCGATGATGGTCCGTCGACCGTCTTCTGAGTTGCCGTCGTCGCGTGAACGGTCGTCATCAAACCTCGTTTGATACCGAAATTGTCGTGCAGAACTTTGGCAACGGGCGCCAAACAGTTCGTCGTGCAAGATGCGTTGCTGACAATCGTTTCGCCCTTGTAGCTGTCGCAATTGACACCCATCACGAACATCGGCGTGTCGTCCTTCGATGGCGCCGACATGACGACCTTCTTCGCACCCGCAACGATGTGACCTTGAGCTGAATCCTTGGTCAAGAAAATGCCGGTCGACTCAACCACGGTATCGGCACCGACCGCACCCCACGCCAACTTCGTCGGATCGGTCTCAGCCGTGATGCGGATCTGTTTTCCGTTGACCACAAGGTGGCCGTCTTTGTGCGATACTTCGCCCTTGAATTGGCCGTGTACCGAATCGTACTTCAGCATGTAGGCGAGATAGTCAACGTCCAGCAAGTCGTTGATCGCAACGACTTCGATATCGTCACGGTTGACACTGGCACGAAACACCATGCGACCGATTCGACCGAAACCGTTGATGCCGACCTTAATCATGTTTAGAACCTTTATTCTTGTTGCATTCGAGGAACGAACTTTCTGAGGACGGCGAACAGCCCTTCAAAGATATGAGATGGAAATTATAGGAAGCCGAGCGAAAAGTGAAACAGCCCCCGAATGCTCGTGACGATGACGAACCCGCTAAGGTTCGTTCTGAACTGTCATCCATGCCGCCTCCGATGTGGCGACGGCCCGCTGGAGTTGCCCCCGGTACGTGGCAGTATTTCCATCAACGGTCGATCGCGGACCATTACGACGCTTTTGTGGAAGGAACGCTACTTTGCAAGATTGATTTGTACGTACTTTCGCAAGTTTTGGCAGGTCCCGTCGACGGGCGATCGCAAACGGTTTTGGATCTGGGATGCGGAACGGGCCGAGCCGCGTTGCCACTCGCTCGTCGCGGCTACGACGTCATCGCAATCGATTTAAGCCGGCCGATGTTGCGAATTCTGACGCAAAAGGCAAATGCGGAAGCTACCGTCGGACGGGTTCATCCGCTCCGCGCAAATCTCGCCGATTTGAACTGCATCGCGGATGGTTCCGCCGACCATGCAATCTGCATGTTCGCGACGCTGGGGATGATTCAAGGACGCAAGCATCGCCGTGAGATGATTCGCCATGTCGCCCGCATCGTGCGACCGGGCGGGACGTTTATCATCCACGTCCACAATCGCTGGGCCGCGCTCCGCGAACCGGCGGGACTTCGCAATCTCGCACGATCATGGCTGCGTTCAACGCTGACACGCAATGAAGAATTCGGCGACGCCACCTACGCGTATCGTGGCCTCGAGGACATGTTCATGCATCGTTTCTCGCAACGCGAATTGGTGAGTGATATGCAACTTGGCGGTTGGCAACTCGATCAGTTGATCCGATTGTCGATTGACGGCGGATCCATTCTCAAAGGGCGGGCGATCGCAGGTGGCTTTATCGCCGTCGCGACCAATCGTTCTTGATACCTTGCCGCTCTATTTTTTTTCAACGGTGACATCAAACGCGCCATCGTTGTTAGCCATGTCACTGATTTCGTCGTTGACTCTGAACAACAACCAACAGTGTTGAGGCACCGCAATCGTCACTCCGTCCCCGACCGTCTCAACGGCCACCGGAGCAAACCTACCTTGACGCGGTGTTCGCGTTGGTAAGAGTCGCGCGAGCAACTGTCCCAGCGGTCGTCCGTCGTTGTACTGGATCGTGATACCGGCAGGTCGGCTGATCCAAGGCTTCGGATCGGACGCCAACGTCACTTCGCCGCTTGCTTTGATTTCCAAGTTGGCGTTGGCCGGAATCAATACGCCGGCCGATTGCCAACCGCGATCCGCTCGCACCGACATCTTGAGGGCCTGCCCGTCCCACATCGGATCATCGGTCGACAATTCAACACGCTCGCGATCCCAGTCAAAACCGAAATCAAAGTCGCTGGTCAGTAATCGCCACTGTGCCGCCACGACGGGCCACTGAGCCGACAGCCGGGAATGAATCTGGCGATTGAATTCCGGACCCGCATCTTGCCCGTTCTTCGCCGCCAAATTGAATGTTTCGCGATCGTCCGGATAGGCCGAAAACATGGACGCCGCCGCCCAACTCCATCCATACGATTCGACGTCACCGGAAAGTGTTGGTGGATAGGTCATCACCGTCTCGATTATCGGCAGTGACGATGCGGCGCGAACTTGCGCCATTTTTTTGAAGCGGCCCCAATACGGCACCTGATCGCGAGACGTTGGGATTTGATTGATCTTGATCGCCGTCCCCGCGCCCGTGTGGGTTGCCAACAGTTCGGCGGTCCCTTCCATGAACCAAGTCGGCCCCGCCCCTCCGAAACAGTGAAACGCGAACGAATGGGCACCTTCGTGCAACAACAGATGCCGTGTGTAATACTGACTCGGCTGAGCAAGCACCCACACCGAATCGCCCAACGCATATCCGAACGGAAAATCGGGAACCCGGTCGGGAATCAGACCCTGCGACAAGAACCGCGTCTTGTCACGCATCACGAAGGCCTTGATCTTCCAATCGGTGGCGGCGTCAGCGGGTAAATTCCAAAATGAAATCCATTGCGGCACCGCCGAGTCCAGTGACGCCACCAATGTTTCTGCTTCCTCGCGAGATTCGACATCGGTGGTCAAGTCGACGAACACGCCTTCCAATTGAAACAACTCATCGGCCAATGCACTGCCACGATCAACGATCGATAACAAGCACGCCAACACAACGACAATCCATGTTCGATTCATACGCTCATTCTAACTTGTTTATTCCGCCACGGCCTAGAACGTGTTTTTTCGCACTCCTTTCGCTGGTCGTCTGTACGATCGGCTGCGTTCCAAAATCCGAAAGCGACGTTGTCGTGTACTCCGCTCTCGACGAGGAGTTCGCGATGCCGATTTTGGATGCGTTCGAGCGAACGACCGATCACAACACCGGTGTCGTACCCAAGTTCGACATCGAATCGACGAAGACAGTCGGCTTAGTCAACTTGATCATTGCCGAACAAAAGGCCCCCGTGTGCGATCTGTTTTGGAACAACGAGATCATGCACACCGTACGATTGCAAAAACTCGGACTGCTGCAAAAACATCAATGGAATGTTGACGCCGGGTACCCTCGTGAAATGATCGCCAGCGATGGCAGTTGGTGCGGATTCGCGGCACGTGCTCGCGTGCTACTGATCAACACAAATCGGGTGCCCGACCAAGCGAATTATCCTAAATCCGTATCGGACTTAGCTAATCCGAAATGGGCCGCTGATTGTGCAATGGCCAGGCCGCTGTTCGGTACGACAGCGACGCATTTCGCGGTCCTGCGCGAACTGGCCGGGCGAGATGCGACACTCGGGCAGCTCCAAGGGATTCGCCAAAACGCAAAGATCTTGTCCGGAAATAAACAAGTCGCCTTGGCCGTTTCGGCCGGAACTGTCGCGTGGGGACTCACCGACACGGACGACGCCATCATCGAAAAGGACCAGGGCTTTCCGGTCGCCATCGTGTTCCCCGATCAAGCGCCAGACGAACTCGGAACGCTCAGAATCCCCAACACGATCGCTATACTCAAAAACGCGCCTCATCCGATCGCCGCCGGCAAATTGGCTGACTACCTTGTGACATCCGAAACCGAAGATCGGCTCGCGATGGGGGATAGTAGCCAACTACCGATCGGCCGCGGCAGCAGGTTTCCGCCGCGAGTGCTTCCCGAAACGCCGATCCGTTGGATGCGAGCGCCCTTCGAACAGGCCGCCGATGACTGGCAGTCATGGGCGGTGGAGGTTCAGGCGATCTTCGATTAGGAATGACTAGCTCAAAGCCGGCGCATTCATTTCGATTTCATAGCCTTCGCGATAAGGTCGCGCGAGCATCGCGTTGGCTTCATCATCGCCCACGATCTGCTCGTTCGCATCGTCCCATTTCAAATCACGCCCCAACCGCGCCGAGATACCGGCCAAGTGACACACGTTCAACATTTCCATGTGGGTGTGAACATCTGAAATCGGATCGAGCCGTTCACGTACACAATGCAGGAAGTTGGCCCAGTGTTGTGATCGCTCGTTCTCTTCCGTCGGCATGCCCTTGTAGACCTTGGAAATCGCGTCTTCGGGCAACGGGTTGTCGACCAATTCGTCGACCGGAGCGCCAACTAGCTTTCCGCGACTAACAAAGATCCGGCCCTTGTCACCTTCAATCAGCACGCCGTTGTCCGTGTCGTTGCGAATCACCATTTCTGTGCCGCCGGGATAAGCGACTTTGAAATTGAATGCGGTCGCCGTGTTGTAGCGATCGGTTTGGACGGCCTTGCCATGCTTGAACTCAACCGGATGTTTCGCCGCGCCGCCGATCGAAAGCGGACCTTCCGTTTGGCCGTTTAACTTCAACGCCCAATTGCAAATGTCGACATGGTGCGCGCCCCAATCGGTCAGCTTGCCGCCGGAGTACTCGTACCACCAACGAAACTCGTAATGACAGTTGGTGTTGCCACGGCCTTCGTTGCCACCCTTCGCGGCGTGTCGATAGTCAACCTTGGGTACGGGGCCGAGCCATTTTTCCCAGTTCAGCTCTTTCGGAACTTCAGCAACCGGTATCGGTCCGCTCGAGGGCGCGCCACCGATCGCGGCTTGCACGTGATGAATTTTACCTAGACGGCCTTCGGCGACGATCGCCATGGCTTTAACGAACAGCGGGAACGTGCTTCTTTGTTGCGTACCGACTTGGACAACGCGACTGGTTTCTTTTTGAACTTTGCGGATCAGTTTTCCTTCATCGATCGTCAGCGTCAAAGGCTTCTCGCAGTACACGTCCTTGCCAGCCAGCATCGCTTCGATCAACGGTTTGGTGTGCCAGTGGTCGGGAGTCGCGATGTGCACGACATCAATATCGTCGCGATCCAAAATCTCACGATAATCTTCGTAGAGATCCGCTTTGCCTTTGCTCATGCTTTTATTGGATTGCTCCGCCCGACCGCGATCGACATCGGCAATGGCCACGACATCGACCCATTTCTTGGCCGCGTTCATGTTGCCATTCGCCATGCCTCCGGCGCCGATCACACCGATCGTCATGCGATCGTTCTTGCTCTTCGACTCGTCCGCCAAAGTCTTTGGCGTAGAGAAGTAATAAGGGACCGTGGCGGCCGCACCAGCTACAGCAGTTGTCTTCAAAAACTGCCGGCGTTGTTGTTTCATATCGGACACTTCATTAGCCTTCGGATCGGGTTGCGTTCGAGGGTAAACATGACTTGAGGTCGAGCCGACCGACGCGGGCCTGCTGTTGGCTTAGTTTAACCTGCCAATCCCCTCGGGTTCCAGCAACGGAAAATTTTCGCCCACTAGGGCGCCCACCACCGGGTCATTCCGAGCCTAAGATATCGGCGGAAGTACCAACATCGACCCTGATTGAGAATCGGATCATGCAATTCAGTTGCCCAAATTGCGGGAAACAGTACCGTGGCGAAGCTTCGATGGTCGGCCGACGCGTCAATTGCAAGGCCTGCGGGAGCAACTTTGGCATCCCCGAAACCGGTGAAATCGATACCCCATTTTCGATGCAACCCGCCAATGACGCCAGAAAGTCTGCGGCTGCGTTGTTGCCGAATTCGACGATCGAGGGCGACAACGACTTCATGGCTGGCAGCAATGAAATCGTTACCGCGCCAGTCGCATTGAGGGGCGGCCAATCTAATGACGGTCGCAGCCGCACCGCAGACGAAATCGACTATGAAATTTTTGGGCATGAAACCCAATACGTCGAAATCACGCTCGATCCAGGCGAACAGTGCATCGCCGAAGCCGGCGCATTGATGTTCATGACCGCGGGCATCGAAATGAATACCGTCTTCGGGGATCCGTCGGCACAGGACAAAGGGTTCCTGGGCAAAGCACTGTCCGCTGGCAAGCGAGTGATGACGGGTGAGTCGTTGTTCATGACGACGTTCACGAACGTGGCCGCCGGTCAAGCTAAGGTTGCATTCGGTTCTCCCTATCCGGGACGCATGATCCCGATGCACCTGGATCAACTTGGCGGTGAAATCATCTGCCAGAAGGACGCATTTCTTTGCGGCGCTCGCGGAATTAAAGTCGACATCGCCTTTCAGAAGAAGATTGCGACGGGGTTGTTCGGGGGCGAAGGCTTCATCATGCAGCGTCTCAAGGGCGACGGCATCGCGATCGTTCACGCGGGAGGCACGATGATGTACCGCGAACTTCGCCAGGGCGAACAGCTACGCGTCGATACCGGCTGCATCATGGCGCTCGGCCCGACAATCAACTACGACATTCAGTTTGTCGGCGGAATGAAGAACGCATTCTTCGGCGGCGAAGGTCTATTCTTAGCAACCGTGACTGGGCCAGGGCCGGTGTGGTTGCAATCGCTACCGTTCAGCCGCCTCGCCGGACGGGTCGCCAGCAGCATGCCCGGTGTCGGCGGCGGTTCGCGCAAAGGCGAAGGCTCCGTACTGGGCGGACTCGGCGAGATGTTCATGGGTGACTGATTCAATGCTGACGAGAATCACTGTTGATGGATCAACTCAACAGCAACGCGATGATCGTGATCACAACGGCGGCGTACAGGTTGAGCACGAGTCCGGTTCTTGCCATCTCATCCGTACGAATCCCACCGGCGCCGAACACGATCACGTTCGGTGCCGTTGCCACGGGCAACATGAACGCGCACGAAGCGCTGATTGTTCCTGGGATCAGTACCGATTGCGGTGACATCTCGGTCGCGTCGGCCAGTCCCGCCAAGATCGGCATCATCAACATCGCTGTAGCAGTGCTGCTCGTGATCTCAGTTAGAAACGTCACCAGCAAACACACTGACAAAACCACGACCCAAGGCGGCGCCGAATGAAAGACTGACAATTGATTGCCGATCGCCTCGCTCAGCCCCGTCGATTCGAATCCGTCAGCCAATGCAATCCCGCCGCCGAACATGATTAAAATTCCCCATCGGATACCCGCCGCCGTGTTCCAGTCCAGCAAGCGAGGCGTCGATTGGATTGGATCCGCTGGATCAGATTTTTCGCCCGAAGGGCAAAGAAACAGAAACAGCGAAGCGGCCAACGCGACCGTCGTATCGCCAACCGCCTTTCCACCATCGGGAAGAAGCTGTGACCAACCGCCCAACGGTTCTTGTCGAAAAATCCACAGTCCCGCAGTGACCGCGAAAACCGCCAACACACGCATTTCGCTCGCACGCCAACGTCCGACTGCAGGCATGATCACCGGCTTGGCTTCTTTCAAATCGCGGGTTACCCAAAACCAAATCACCGGAAACTAGACGGCCACACTTGGCAAGCCGATCTTCATCCAATCCGCGAACGTCATTTCGATGCCGTACTCCTTTTGCATGAAGCTCATGAAATAGACATTCGGCGGCGTACCGATCGGCGTTGCCATCCCACCAACGCTGGCGGCGTAGGCGATCCCCAACAATAGCGGAGTTCTCAGACGCGGATCTTTGGCATCAGCAAGCACCGCCAAGGCGATCGGCAACATCATCAACGTCGTCGCAGCGTTGCTGATCCACATCGAAAGCAATGACGTGGCCAGCATGAACCCCAGCACCAATCGCCGACCGCCGTTCCCACCGACGGCTCGCACCAGGGTCACCGCGATTCGCCGGTGGGCACTACTCTTTTCCATCGCCGCCGACAGAAAGAATCCACCCATCAATAGCAAGATCATCGTGTGCCCGTACGATTGGGCCACTCTGGCGTGATCGAGCACGCCCAGCAAGGGGAAAGCGACAAACGGAAGCAGTTCCCCAAATGCGATGTGAATGCACTCGAAGATCCACCACAACGCGCAAGTGATGGCTACCCAAGCACAGCAAGAAGCAGGCCCCGAAAGTCCTAAGTAGAAACATGCAACCGAGACCGTCAAAGCGATGACGGGCGTCAAATGCACCATCCATTTCGATAGCGACTTGAACATCGCGGCGATGATAGTCGGTCGAGAGTTGCGACGCATCACTCGTCGATGCCAATTGTCACAAATTGGCTACGGCAACGCGACGACATCGTAGTCGTTGAGCGTCGCGCCCGTTTGCGAATCTGTTTCAATCAATCGCACTCGGTATCCCCACAAGGCAGCGATATGGCGCAGCGTTCGGTTGCAGTCATCCTTCGCCAACAACCGTCCTTCACGAACACGATGCGTCAACACAAGTCGACGATTTCCAGTCAGATCGGCCTCGGTCACTTCGATTTCTGGATCGTGGCGAGACAGATCGTACTGATCCGCTAGACACCGTCGGATTTCACGGTATCCCGATTCATCATGAATCGCGTCGACGGAAACAAACGGCGAGTCACTTCGATCCCCAACGGCGAATAAATGCAATTCACGAATCAGACGCGGACTTAGAAACTGGAGGATGAAACTCTCGTCACGGTACTCAGCCCACGCCGTGCGAAGCGTTCCCATCGCGTCGCCGTTGCCAGCGATCTGCGGGAACCATTGGCGATCTTCCTCGTCTGGATCATCACAAATCCGAGCGATATCTCGCATCATGGCGAACCCGAGTGCGTAAGGATTCAGCCCACTGTATCGCTGATCATCGAATCGTGGTTGCCTCACAACCGCCGAATGCATGTGCAAGAATTCCAACATTGCACCGTCATCGATCTGACCCCCGTCGTACAACTGATTCATGATCTGGTAATGAACGAATGTTGCGCAACCTTCGTTCATCAGCTTTGTTTGACGTTGCGGATAGAAGTATTGGGCCGTACGGCGCACAATGTGCAACAACTCACGCTGCCAGTCTTTTAGCTTCGGCGCATGATCGGCAAGAAAGAGCAACAAGTTTTCTTCGGGTAGCTTAACCGTATCGCCCTGCGAATCGCTGCTATTCTCGTCTCGGTGACTTTCGCGTTTGCTGGCCGGCAACGTTCGATACAAGTCGTTGAACGTCGATTGTTCATGATCCCGTCGGGCCTCATATTTTGCGATACGATCCTTGGGGCGAATCGGCTTCTTGGGCGCGTACCGACTCACCCCATAAGCCATCAAAGCGTGGGCCGCATCGAGCAAGCTCTCGACCGCCTGCACTCCGTGAGCTTCTTCACACTTGGCAACGTACTGCTTCGCATAACTCAGATCGTCCAACACCCGATCGGCGCGTGTCCATTGGCGAAACAGATGATTGTTCTTAAAGAAATGATTGTGACCGAAAGCGGCATGAGCGATGACAAGCGTCTGCATCGTCATCGTGTTTTCTTCCATCACGTACGAGACGCACGGATTGGAATTGATCACCAACTCATACGCGAGCGCCTGGGCGCCCTTACGATAGAGCAACTCTTCTCTCGCAAAGTGTTTCCCGAATGACCAATGCGAGTACATCATCGGCATTCCGACGGACGCATACGCATCGAGCATTTGTTCGCTGGTGATGACCTCAATCTGGTTCGGATAGACATCTAAGCCGAGCCCGTCAACGGCGATCACTTCAATAGCGTCATGAGCACGCTGTAGCAGATCAAAGTCCCACTCGGAACCGCGGTAAATCAAGTCTTGAGTGCCCTTCTTCACGTCAATCACCGCCTACTTGGAATGCGCGCCGCTGGCGAACAGGTTGTGAAATACCGGATAAATGTCCGACGGTTCGGTGACGTGAGCTCGTTCAAAATGCGGGTAACGCTCGATCAGTGGCGAATAATCTTCCCACAACAGACTGTCGCCATCGATCGATTCATCGCTGACTTCGATGTAAGCGTAGTACTGGCAGACAGGAAGAATCGTTTGCTCGAGCAGCGCTAATGTTCGCGGCATGTCGTGATCGAAATTGTGACCGTCCGAGGCCTGAGCGGCGTAAATGTTCCAATCATCGACCGGATAACGCTGACGGATGATCCGATCCATCTCTTCGAGCGCCGATGAGACAACCGTTCCACCTGTTTCTCTTCCGTGAAAGAATGTTTCCTCGTCGACTTCTGACGCCGTGTAAGTGTGGCGAATGAAGACCAATTCGACTGCCTGGTAGTGCCTCTTCAAAAACAAATGAAGCAGCATGTAAAAACGCTTTGCCAAGTCTTTCAAATCTTCCGTCATGGATGCCGAAGTATCCATCAAACAAAACATCACCGCCTGGGTCGTCGGTCGGGGCGTGTTCTCGAACCGGTTGTAACGCAAGTCGACCGTATCAAGGTAAGCGACCAATCGCATCCGCGTGCGAACCGTTTCTATCAACTCGCGAATTCGGATCACTTCGAGTTCGTCGTTGTCAGATTCGGCAATCTTCAACTCGGATTCGAGCGAGTCAAGTTCACTTTGTTTGGGTCGCTTCAGCGCGATTCGTCGCGACAACGAACGACGCATGGTTTGTCTCAGATTCAATCTCTGAGGTGCGCCGTCGCTTGCGTAACCAGCCCGGCTTCGAACGGCAGTCGTCATCGACTTCAGCTTCCGCTTCGCCAAGTTCGGTAGTTCTAAATCCTCAAAGAACAGATCTAAAAACTCTTCACGCGAGAGCATGAACACGAACGGATCTTCGCTGTCGCCGTCAGGAGTGCCGCTAGACCCCGAACCGCCGCGCCCCTTCGGCTTTCGGATGCGATCGCCTCGCTGGTAACCTTGGTTGCCAGGCAAAACGTACTCTCGATTGCCGACACCCCGCTCGAAGCTGAAACTCGGCTCGCTGACATCACTGGAGTTGATCGAAATCTTCTCGCTGGTGCCCAGGTCGGCAACCTTGCGATGCCGGATCGCGTCATTGACCGCTTTGCGAATGTGCGATTTGACGCGACGGACGAAGCGGCCACGATTGCCGAGACTCTTCGCCTTCGGATTTTGGCGACGATCGATGACGTGCATGATTCTGATTCCCTCAGGATGGTTAGCCCGACTTACTGACTCGCATGTACCAATCGACCAGTCTTCGGACCTGCATTTCTGTGTAACCTCGTTTGGTCATTCGCTGAACGAACTCGTCGTGTTTTTGTTCGCCCTCGCTGTCTTTCTTGGCACCGAAACTGATCACCGGCAACAGTTCCTCGATCTGTCCAAACATCCGCTTTTCAATGACATCACGGATCTTTTCGTACGATGTCCAATCGGGATTGTTGCCATCGTTCTTGGCTCGCGAACGCAACGCAAATTTGACGACCTCGTACCGAAAATCTTTGGCGTTGGCGATGCCCGCGGGCAATTCAATTTTTTGCAACTCCTCATTCAAGATCTCTCGGTCCATCAGTTGGCCCGTGTCGGGATCTTTGTAGTCAGTGTCATCAATCCACGCGTCCGCATAACCGATGTAACGATCAAACAAATTCTGGCCGTAGTTGTGATACGATTCGAGATAAGCCTTGCGAATTTCGTTGCCGATAAATTCCGCATACCGCGACGCCAACTCTTCTTTGACGAAACCCAAATATCGCTGTTCAGTGTCCTCGGGCAATTGTTCGCGGCGGACGGCTTGATCGAGCACGTACATCAAGTGGACGGGATCGGCGGCAACTTCGTGAGTATCAAAGTTGAACGTTTCCGACAGAATCTTGTATGCAAAACGCGTCGAGATTCCATCCATGCCTTCGTTCTGACCTGCCGTGTCGTGATACTCTTGAACCGTCCTCGCGTTCGGGTCAGTGTCTTTGAGAGATTCGCCATCATAAACTCGCATCTTTGAGTAGAGGCTGGAATTCTCGTGTTCCTTCAACCGCGTCAGAACCGAAAATCTCGCCATCATCTCTAACGTATCCGGCGCGCACGGTGCACCGCCCAATTCCGAATTGCGAATCAGCTTGTCATAAATCATCCGCTCCTCGCTGACTCGCAAGCAGTACGGCACCTTGACGACGCAGATGCGGTCTAAGAAAGCTTCGTTGTTACGATTCGCCTTAAACGATTCCCATTCAGACTCGTTGGAGTGGGCGACGATCACGCCTTGATAAGGCATCGCACCAACATTCTCGGTACCGACGTAGGTGCCGTCCTGAGTCGCCGTCAATAGCGGATGCAACATCTTCAGCGGCGCTTTGAACATTTCGACGAACTCCAACAATCCCTGGGTCGTTCGATTCAAACCGCCGGTGTAAGAGTAAGCATCGGCGTCATCTTGACCGAAGTGTTCGAGTTTGCGAATGTCGACCTTGCCCACCAATGACGAGATGTCTTGATTGTTTTCGTCGCCGGGCTCCGTCTTCGCAACCAACTGTCGGCGCTGTTCGGAGGGTATCACGCGGACGACCGAAAACTTCGAGATATCCCCGCCGAATTCGTCCAACCGCTTGAGTGCCCACGGCGACATGTAACCGGGCAACCGGCGAAGCGGAATTCCGTAGTCGTCCTCGAGAACTCGTCCCATCGTTTTCGGATCGAACAGCCCCAACGGGCTTTCATAAATGGGACTGACCTCGTCGCCCGCAGACAGCACGTAAACCGGTCGCGCCTGCATCAATTTCTTGAGCGTATCGGCAAGAGAACTCTTCCCGCCGCCCACCGGCCCGAGCAGATACAGAATTTGCTTGCGTTCCTCCAGGCCCTGGGCCGCGTGACGAAAATAGCCAACGATCCGCTCGATTGTCGCTTCGAGTCCGTAAAAGTTCTGGAATGCGGGATACGTCTTGATTGTGCGGTTCATGAAGATCCGACCCAATCGAGCATCCCCCGAAGTGTCCACGTGAACCGGTTGACCGATCGCCTCAATCATTCGTTCGGCCGCGCTACTGTAAAACGAAGCGTCCGAACCTGCTGATTCTAAGTACTCCTTCAAAGTCAGCTTGAGTTGCTTTTCCCGCTCGTACGTTTCCGAGTAAAGTCGCAGAATATCAGTCGTTGATTTGTTCATGGCTTGGATCTATCCAACAGCGAGGATCGAAAGGCGCACGTCTCGGCCGCGCATGATCTAGTGACGATGAACCGACCCGATCGGCCACCGTCGGGTTCGTCTAGACGAACAACTTCTCATCGAAGTCTCGGGGTGATCTCGAATGAAGGGAAAAGAAAACCCGTCGTCACAAAGAAAGAGCGGCGTTGTGCTCTCATTATAGAGGCGCCGACGAAAAGCGAGACAAAAAAAGTGGCTCCCCGAGCGAGTCGATCACGTCCAACGCCACACAATCGGCGGAATTATCGGGACTGCACGAACAAAGTATCGCTACCGAGTTGCCCTCATTTTTTTGTACGGGCGATGAAACGACTCAGCGTCGCCAGATTGTCGCTGAAAGTCTGACTCGATAAATACTGCTCGCCGCGTGCCAACTTGAGTTGCCCGACGACCCGATTCTCGCCGAATGTCTCTCGCCACCGCCCGGAAGTGTCCATGTCGGCCAAAATCGACTTCGCTTTCTCGGCTATCTTGCGATCGGACGGCTCTTCATTGAGCGGCTTGCCGTCGGTTGCGCGGGCGTACTGCTTCGCGAGTGAATCGATTTGAGATTTTATTTTCCAGGCATAGTGGCTTGGTAGGTTTGAGTCGTCGTAAGTCAGAAAATACTCATCACCGGATCGCTGCATGAAGAGCGGACGGTTGGTTTTCAGTTCGTAATAGCGGGCCAGCGAGCCGTCCGGCAAAACGGATCGACGAAGCCACTGCATTGCCGCAGGAATGCCGCGCAGATATTTGTCATCACCGGTTTCTTGGGCGATCAGCATCAGCGTCGCGATGGTTTCCTGAGTTTCATCGCTAGCAATCGCCGGCGGCTCGAATTTGCGTGCCCACGCGGGCTTCATTTCCGTTGTGTACTGCTGAGCGAACCCTGGCTGTGGTCCCGGCATTTGGGCAAGCAACAAAAAGTCACCGAGCCGGCGAAGCGATTGCCGGTAACGCGGGGCTTGGTAAACACGATCAGCCTCCAACAACGTCGTCGCCAAATCTCCGGCGACATTGTCGTTGAGCGTGCAGAGGAACCAATATTCCTTGACACGGCGCTCAGTCCGCCAATCGTAGTCTGGATAAGTTGCCGCCAAGCCGGGCTCGGGACCGGGCGGGCAAGGCCAAGCCTGCGGAAAACCGCCATTGGAAAACTGGGCTTTGACAAGGGAGTCCAACGCAAACGAAGCGGACTCGTGAATTGACTCGTTCACGAACCCGGTCGCCTTATCAAGATGGATCAAGAATTCAATAGCTGCCTGACTCTTGCCATCATCCAGCGTTGAATAATTTTTTCCACGACCGCGTCCATTTCGATAATCGCCCGAAAGCTTGCCTTGAAGGTCAAAGTCGATCGCGCTGGTCCATCCGCCCGATTTCAATTGCCCGTAGCACAATGCGTTTCCCGCATCGATTGCGGCGTCGAGATAAAAGCGATCGCCTGTCGCTTCAAACGCCTTCAAGTAAGCCATGCCAACCGTCGGTGTGCCCGGCGGCTGAACCCAGATTTGATCCCTCGAAGCGACTCCTTCGCCCCATTGCTTCTTTAGATCGAGCGAATAGTGATAGACGTATCCGCCGTGCGATGCGACATTGTCATGAAAATACGTCGCGGCCAATTTCATGGCTTTGATGGCAACGTCTCGATCAAGCTGTTCGTTGCCTTCGCCGTCGGCCCTCGTACATCCCAACAAACAGAAAATGGCAATGCAACCAGCTAGAAATCGACTCACGATCAACATCGGCGATCACCTACTTCTTATGTGACAAACTGGCTTCCCGCCGCTGAAGAAACGTCGCCGAAATGTCGATCGCTTTGCGCCGATCAGCTTCGTCGTAGTCCCAAAACTCTTGGACCACCAACTCAGCCTTCGGAAAGTGCGATCCATCATCACCGACTTTTTGGCGCAGTTTAACGAACTGCGACTTCAAGTCGTCACGAATCTCGGAATAATCAGGGTCATCGTAAACATTATTTAGCTCGTCGGGATCACTCACCAGATCGTACAACTCCCATCCCGGCGGCGTTTGGTCGCCACCGTTGTAATCGCACCCATAAAAATAGATCAGTTTGTGTGTTTTGGTACGGATCGCCATTTCTCCCGGATTGTCATGGTGCGCCATGTGCATCCAGTAGCGATAGTAGGTCGCCTGTTTCCAGTCGTTCGGCTCGCCAAGGCCCTCGCAAATGTCGCGAAACGACCGACCTTGCATGCGTTGGGGGATCTCAACACCAGCGTAGTCCAGCATCATCGCCGGAAAATCGACATTCTCTATGATCGCATCGCTGCGAGTTCCCGGCTTGATCGTTTTCGGATATCGAACGATCAGCGGCATGCGTTCCGACGGATCGTAAGCCCAGCGTTTGTCCTGATAGTCCTTCTCGCCCAACCAAAAACCTTGGTCACCCGTGTAAACGATCAGTGTGTTGTCAAACAAGTTCTCTCGCTTCAAATAGTCGAACAACCGTTTCAAGTTGTCATCGACACCTTTGACGCAGCGCAGGTACTTCTTCAAGTACGCTTGATACGCCAAGTGCTTGATTTCGTCATCCGAAAGATTCGGATCTTTATAGTCAAACTTGAATTCACCGGGGAACTCTTTCGGCAGATCTTCCGCGTAGGATCGTCGCGGGTTACGACGACCAATCGAGGTGCCGATGTGGCGAATCAGCTCGTCATTGTGGCCACGTGTCGCTATCGAACCCCAAGTTTCAGGTTTCTCCCACAAGGTATTTGGTTCAGGAATTTCAACATCCGCGAGGTATTGATCGTAGCGTGGATGATTCTCGAAGTAGTCGTGTGGCGCCTTGTAGTGGTGGCTGACAAAGAACGGCTTGTTCGGGTCACGATGATTCTTGAACCAATCGAGCACGGCGTCGGTGATAACATCGGTCGAGTGGGAACCCGAGTAGACGACCGTGTTCTTTGGCCACGGTCCATCACCTTGAACGATGAAGTCGGTGTCAAAATACTTTCCCTGTCCGGGTAACACTTTGTAGTAGTCGTAGTTGGGTTCTTCTTGCAGATGCCATTTTCCGATCATCGCGGTTTGGTAGCCAGCATTCCGCATCGCGATTGGCAAAGCTTGATCGGCGGGTTCGACTTTCCCATTCAAATCAAAAACGCCGTTGGTGTGATCGTACTGGCCCGTGATGATGCACGCTCTCGAAGGCGTGCAAATTGCGTTGGTGCAAAATGCGTTATCGAAGCAGATTCCTTCGGCTGCCAAAGTGTCGATCGTCGGCGACGGATCAAGATCTTTCAGAAGCTTTGCGTAAGCTCCGATCGCCTGCGTGGTGTGGTCATCGGACATGATGAACAGAATATTTGGACGATCTTCTGCGATCGCGCCGCCAATGACCAGAAGAAGGATCGCCAGCAATGAGAGGGTACGGCGAATCACAAAACTACTCGTGCGGAAGAAAACTTGGACAGACGATTGAGTGAGTCCAGTCTACACATCCCAAAAACCGCATGGCGATCACAAATCGGGTGGCCGCCCTGCGCCAAAGAAGACGAATTTACCGGGTCTCATTTACGAAGAAAAAGTCGCCACTGGAACACAAGCGACCATCACGCTAAACTAACAACTCACGCACCCGTGGCACAATTGGATAGCGCATCGGTCTTCGGAACCGAGGGTTGCAGGTTCGAATCCTGCCGGGTGTATTTTTACTAAGTCCTTACCGACGCTATGTTTAGCGTACCTGTCGCAACAGTGGCAGTGCGGTTTTGAAATCTCGTTTCCTCCGTAATTTACGGAGAAACCGATTTTGGAGTCTCACGATGCCACCTCGCGCCAAAGTTCCTGCTTACTGTCACCACAAAGCATCCGGGAAAGCCGTCGTTCGCCTTAACGGCAAGGATATCTATCTCGGTCCCTACGGCTCTCCCGAGAGTCACGACGAGTACCAGCGAGCCATCACCCTGTGGCGGCTCAATGTGACCTCGCACGAAGAACAGCGTCCCACCAGGATACTAGAGGCAGGCTTCGACCTGCCAATCTCCAAGGTGCTTCTTCGCTACAAGACGTTCGCCGAATCCTATTACGTCAAAAACGGGAAGCCGACGAAGGAACTGGCAGACATGAAGTACGCATTGCGTCCACTTCGTCAGCTGTTTGGCGACACGCTGGCCCGCGACTTTGGTCCCCTGAAATTGAAGATGGTTCGGCAAGCCATGGTCGATAGCGATCTGTCGCGTGGTGTCATCAACAATCGGATGAACAGGGTCAAGCGGTTCTTCAAGTGGGCCGTCGCGGAGGAACTCGTTCCTCCATCGGTTTATGAAGGACTCCGAGCGGTAACGGGCCTCAAATACGGTCGCACCGAAGCCCGGGAAACCGATCCGATCAAACCGGTTGCCGACGAGCACATCGAGATCATCCTTGCGGAAGTATCCCCTCAAGTCGCTGCAATGGTGCAACTACAGCGATTGACCGGTATGCGACCCTGCGAGACGGTGATGATCCGGAAGCAGGACATTGATACGTCCAGTGACATTTGGCTCTACGAACCCTTTGACCACAAAAATCTTTGGCGCGGCCACCGTCGCATGATTGCGCTTGGTCCCAAGTGTCAAGAGCTTCTCAAGCCGTACCTTGCCAACAGAATCGACGGCTACCTGTTTAGTCCCAAAGAAGCGGAGGCACAGCGAAACGCAATACGAAAAGCAAACCGTCAGTCGCCCATGACACCGTCACAGCGACGCCGCAAGCCAAAGGTCTTCTCAACGCGGGCCAAGCGAGACAATTACGACACAGACTCGTACCGCCGGGCAATAAAATATGGAATTAAAAAAGTGAACAAGCGGCTTGAAGTCGAAAAACAGCCGTTAATCCCAGAGTGGTGCCCGCTACAGGTTCGTCATTCACGCGCCACTGAACTAAACGAAATTTACGGTATCGAAGCGGCAGCCGTATCGCTGGGTCACGCCCATGCAGACGTTACAAAAGTCTATGCCGAACGAAATCTGAAACTGGCGATTGAAGTCGCCAAAAAGGCAGGTTGATTATGACCAACATCGGACAAACCAGTGAATCCAGCGTCCGGGACGAAGTACCAATTGAGTCGAATGATTGTCCCGTGCCGCTACTCTACGACCTAACAGACGAGCGAAATTTAACGTGTATCCGACTAGGTCGTCTCATCAATGAATTTAGGTTTCGCATGGAAGCATTGTGGGTGCAAGTCGTTGACGATATCTCTTTTGCCAGCTCGTCTATGCCCTGGGAAAAGCTTCGAACACGACTGCGAGAACTTACTTCCAACGAAGTCACGCAACTTGAAATCGATCGATTTGTAGACGCAATGCGAGCTAGTTGGAGAGACAGTTTCCATGCGGAATGGCATCATGATTTAGTGTGCGAGGCTAACCAAATGGCGTTCGACCCACGCAACTATGGGTTCAATAGCACAGAGCAACTCGTTCGGGCCGTGCTGGCTAGAGTTGAGTTGCCAACAGAACAAATAGAACAGTTTGTAATTGCAACCGCAGGTCCGCGGTCCCGACTGATACAGCTTGGAAAGCTTCTTGGACAATTTGACTATCCGAAACCAACCGAAAGGTTTTTGACCTACCCAACGGAACCAGCCACTTCGGTGGGAAGCGGCTTAATTCTGCAATCGACTGAAAGCCGTCCCTATGAATGGAGGCTCCCTACTTCCACGCTACGAAGTCGAACGCAAAGCGAGAATGCCGATCTGACCGAACAACTTGAAAGTGAACTCAATGCGTTAGGTATCGCCATGACTGGAGCGGAATTTAGACGAGCGCATCCAAATGATGGCAAAGGCTACTTGGGTCTAGAATTTGATGGATGTCGTGTTTATCGGAATGGCCAAGGTGAACTCATACTTCAGCGGCAAATGTTTCTCCTACTTCAAGAGTTTGCTTCGGAAAGTGGCGGACCAATCACCCCAGAGACACTCCTAAACAGGTGGAGGAGCTTTGTGCAGAATCCGCAAGAGGAATATAAACCACCAGAACTGAAATCGATACGTGATACGATCAACGACACGAGCAAAGCCATACGGCCTCTTGAACTAAAAATCATCGTACCAAATCGAGGGATGGGATACGTATTGCTTGACATCAACGATGACGGGCGATGACATGAATCCTAAAGTCCTGAACGTCGGTGCCATGAACCTCAACCAGAGCCGCTTTGCTGTTACGTTCCTGTACGCTAGATTTGCATACCAGCCGAACGAAGACACGACAGAAGAAAACAATCTCGGCAATTCTATCACTCGCTCCACCGAATCCGGCTGTACTGCAAAGCTTCCTTGAGAGTTAGGTTGTTCGTTCGATTGCCCTTACGAACAGGAAGCGTGTCACCGTTGAACGCCGGACGATTTCCCGCAGCAACACGAATAAGGCAGATGTCCTTCTCGCCGATTTCCTCGAATGAGATCTTGATAAATCGGTCGAATTCGCTCCCCAATTTCGCACCAATGATTTGTCGGAGCCAAAGTTCATATTTATCACGCCCCGGTTTTTGTGAACTCACCGCTCGATAGTCATCCGCCAATCCAGCGACCGAACCATCATCCGCAACACCAATGAGTAATGTGCCTCCCTCGGTGCTATTGAGAAACCCTGCAACGGAACGAATGACCTTATCTTTGTTGTTCTCGTCCTTTTTGCTGTAGTAAGCATTCCAGTAAGCTGCGACCTTCCACTCTACCCATTCGCATTCGCCCTCGCCAATCAGGACTTCCGCAGCATTGAAGTCATCGACCATCGTCACAAGACGACGAAGGAAGATTGGTTTGATGTCGACGTCGGTTACAGCGTCCTGGGATAGTCTCGTCCAATCAACACCAACCACCAGTCCCTCACTGTTCAGTCGTTGGGCACAAAGATCAATTGCTTCTGGCGATGAATCTCCACCGATCCACCGAAGGTCCTGACGATGTGCAGCAATGAGTGACGTTCCTGAACCACAAAACGGGTCAACCACCAGGTCACCGGGATCTGATGCTCGCTGCAATACCCTTTCAATAAGAACAACGGGTTGCTGTGTAGCAAAACCGAGGTACTCGTTAGAATTTCGCCGTATTGGCTGCAAGTCATCCCAGATTGTGCCAACGGGTAACGGCGTTCCACGCCTTGACCATCCATCATTGGATAAAATCAAGATTGGCGAAGACATGCGACGTGTTCTACCTGATGTTCAGATGGAGGATCAAATCAAGATCCTCAATTTGATCGAGGAGGCGACCAAACAAGACCATGGAACAGTGGTAATCATCACGCCTGAAGCTGCGAGCGAAGCGGAAAGACTAAGTAGGCAAAGCACTGTATTGGAGCCGATCGAACTCAACACCTCCACCATGAAGGCCGTTACGGGGATCGATGGTGCCGTATTACTTGGTGTTGATGGAAAGTGCTACGCAATCGGCGTGATTCTTGACGGCACGGCAATTAGCCGAGGTGATCCAGCTCGTGGAGCACGGTACAACTCCGTATTACGATATATGTCCAGTCGGAATCATATCGCATTTGGTGTAATTGTCAGTGAAGATGGAAGCGTTGACGCCATTCCTAATTTGCGGCCAGCAATAAGACGATCGGAAATTGATTGTTGGATAGCAGACCTTGAATCGATATCCAAACTTGAACAAATTCCAAATCGGTATGTTAGTCACCGACGATGGTTCGGCCAGCATCGCTTTTACCTAACTCAAGCAGATTGCGATCGACTTAACGAACTTTTCGAGAGTCTCGAAGTCGCTTGGCGAGAACAAGGAAGCAGCCAAGTCCACTTTGTTTTAGAGACCCTCAAGCCAGATTCGGCGATGAGAGAGGACTGGTACTACCTACCCGAACCAACTGACCAGAATTGATCTAAAGCAACAAGCAAAACGCGGCATATTCCTTGATGGGACTGGCATAGCTGTCAGCGGTCGCCTTGGAGCGACTGCCTATGCCTGTTCGGGCTACATTTCAGGGAGTATTTCGATGTCGCATGTGGTGTCGATCGTCACGCACGTGAAAGACCCGGGGGCAATCCGGGCGGCCTGTTTGCGGTTGGGGTTGGACCCGCCGACGTTTGGTGAGGCTAGGCTGTTTTCGGAATCGAAGACGGGCTGGGTGGTGCAGTTACCGAAGTGGCGGTATCCGGTCGTTTGCGATTGCAACACCGGACGCCTCGAATTCGACAACTACGAAGGTCACTGGGGCGATCGGGCTCGGCTCGATCAATTTCTTCAGGCCTATGCGGTCGAGCGGGCTACGATCGAAGCTCGCAAGAATGGTCACTCGGTCACGGAGCAGAAACTCGACAATGGATCGGTCAAACTGACCATCCGTGTGGGAGGTGCCGCGTGACCAAGATCATCGAAGTTCTTGTCTCCCCAACGGGCGAAACACGAGTTGAAACGAAGGGCTTCTCCGGTGCTGAGTGCCGCGAAGCGAGCGCATTCATCGAGAAAGCCCTGGGTACTCGCGCGAGTGAAACGCTGACTGCTGAGTACCATCACCAGCAAACACGTCAGGCAAACACGGAAAAGGCTTAGCCGCCCGATTGCCGAGCGTGGTCGATCAGCTTTTCGATCGTTTGCATCAGCAGGTTGTGCCCACCAAAGTCCATGCCCAGCTTCTGGATCTTTTCGGTGACAATCTGATGCTTTGGCTGCTTCGGCTCGCCGGTGATCAGGCTGTCGCTTCCGGTAAGGGCTCGTGCGATCTTTGCGACTTCCAGTTCGGAGACGTATCGGTCGTAGCAATTGAACGCTTGGCCGTTGATCCCGTCTGCGGTTAACAAGATCCCGACAGCCTTCGCCACATCGGCCGCGTGGACCTCTTTGCCACCACGCGAGCACTCAACGGCTTCCCCACGGACGATTGCTGATACCAGATCGTACCACTTGCTTTGCTCAGGTGGCCGGGCAACACCGTAGACGCCAGTCGGTCGTAACGCACAGATCTGGTAGCCATGTCCGAGTCCATAACTGTGGACGAACTTCTCGATGGCTGCTTTGTGTGCACCGTAGTGACTTTTGGCCCACAACGGATGCGTTTCATCGAGTGGTCGATTGTCGAGAATGTGATCGTGGACGGCGCACGTAGAGAAGGCGATGAAACGACCGGCTCCCGCAGAGCGAGCGGCCTCTATCAGCTTCAGCGTCCCCACGACGTTTTTCTCGACGAATTCAACGATGTCGCCTTCGGCTCCACCGAAACCGGCCCCTGGTCGGTAGAGGGCGGCATGAACGACCGCGTCGCAGCCGTCGACGAGTGTCTTCGCGCTTTCAGTTTTACCCAGGTCACCCTCGATCCACTCGATCTGGGCAATGTTGTCGAAACCGCTTGTGTCGCTCGTCGAGCGATGCCAGCAGCGCAATGAGTGACCAAGGCTTCCCAAGTGTTCGGCGACGTAGCGGCCGATGAAGCCCGTCGCGCCGGTGAGTGCAATTTTCATGTTGTCTCCCTTCTTTGTCGTCAGCCACATCGCCGACGTTTCTTCAATTTCATTTAACAAACAGGAGTTTAGCAGTATGTCTCTTTCAGATCAGCTCGGTGAGTACGTCGCGGCGTGCTTCACTGGTATCTACATCACTTCGCAAGAACCGTGCGAAGCGATCCGCGAGATCGGCCAGCTCTGTCACGAGCGTGGCTGGAGCCACGCAACATGGAACATCGCTTCAGGACTTCAGGTCCGTGGTCAAGCTGTCGAGGAACCGGTCAACGATCCGCTCGCTGTGATCAATGCGGCGGGTGCGATGGCCGATAAGGAAAGCACTTCCATCTTGGTGTTAGAGAACTTTCATCGCTTCTTGCAGTCGACCGAGATCATTCAAGCGGTTGCACGGCAAGTCATTGGTGGAAAAGCAACCCGATCGATTCTGGTGGTGCTCGCTCCCGTACTACAGCTTCCCGTCGAACTCGAAAAGCTGTTTGTGGTTTTGGATCACGAACTACCGTCGCGCGAGCAACTGCATCAGATCGCGGCGGAGGTTGCGACGGAGGCCGGTGAATTGCCCGAGGGCGACGAACTGGAGAGGGTGCTAGACGCGGCCAGCGGACTGACTCGTTACGAAGCGGAAAACGCGTTTGCGTTGTGCTTGGTGCGGGGGAGCCGATTAGACCCGATTACGCTGTGGGAGCAAAAGTCACAAATGTTGGCCAAGACGGGAACGCTGAAGCTGTACCACGGCAACGCGAGCTTTGATGCTCTGGGTGGGCTGGACTCGCTCAAGGCTTTCACGCGTCGGGCATTGGCTCGCAGCAGCCGTGGTGGCGGCGAGGTCCGGGCACGAGGCGTGATGTTGTTGTCGCCTCCGGGTTGTGGCAAGAGCGAGTTTTGCAAAGCATTGGGGCGCGAAGTGGGTCGGCCGGTGCTGCAGCTCGATGTCGGTAGCTTGATGGGATCACTGGTCGGAGAAAGCGAACAGCGGACTCGACAGGCGTTAGCAATCGTGGATGCGATGGCCCCCTGCGTGTTGATGATCGACGAGGTCGAGAAGGCGTTCGCTGGTGCTG
>JBGSLZ010000054.1:0-2281 GCA_041740415.1 Rubripirellula sp. | reverse complement strand
GACCGGCATGCTGCGCCGCGTGCTTCGTTACGAAGTTAACCGCGAGAGGCAGGAAGCCGTCGTCGGTCCCGTCAACGAGATCGCCGGCCGACTTTGGAACCTGCACGAGTTCGGTGGCGTTGTTACGAAACGCCGCAAACTAAAACCGCATCGTTTCCGCGTCGGCGAACACGGCCCGATCCGACAAATCAGATCAACACAATTCGCTCGCATCAAATTGCTCACGCAAGCCCAAGCCAACCGCGCCACGCGATTGATCCAAGAAGAGAACGAGCGACGTGGTGCAAGCAAACCTCGCCGCTATCCCAAACGACCTTTCATGCAACCCGCTCTCGCCGCTCACCAAACACGCCTGCCCAAACTCTGGCGTGATTCAGTTCGTTAGTTTCACTGGTCCAATTCGGATGGAATCGATATGTCAGCAGAAGTAATCCTTGGTCTCGATGCCATCCTGACCATTGACGGTGCCGAGATCAAAAATGTCAAAGACTTGACGGTCAACCTTGAAAAGGCAGAAGCCGACGCATCGACCCGCGCTAACAACGGCTGGCGAGCGACAGTCGGAACCCTGAAGGACGCATCAATCGAGTTCACAGTCCTCAATAAGATCGGTGACTCGGCGTTTGGCATGCTGCAAGGTCTCTGGAGTAGCGGCACACCTTGCGACGTGGGAATCTCGGACGCCGGTGGTTCGTTGGTGCTGACCTGCGAAGTGATGAACTTCAACGTCAACCAGAACCTCGAAGAAGTGGTTTCGGCGGACGTGACGCTCAAGCCCACACAATCAACCTCCGGCGGCGGAATGAACGTTGGTACGTGATCGTCGATCGAACATCAATCTTATTCAAGGGAGGCATCATGCAAAAGTTCATTGACCGTCGCGGTCGCGTTTGGATCGTTGATATCGACAACACGACGCTGCGCCGAGTGAAGTCGCTGACCGATGTTCGGTTGCTGGATGCTATCGATGGTGAGCTTATCACACGGCTTTCGTCCGACCCATTACTACTTGGCGATGTTCTATTCGCAATTTGCAAACCGCAAGCCGATCAACAAAGCATCGACGACGAATCGTTCGCCGAGGGACTTGCCGGTGACTCAATCGATGATGCCTGCAAAGCACTGGTCGATGCGTTGGTCTCCTACTTCCCGGAGTCACGTCGCCGTCTTCTGCGGAAGGCGGCCGACAAGCAGATGCTGATCGAGACCCGAGGGCTGGCGGCGATCGAGAAACGTCTGGACGATCCAGCACTGGTCGACAGAATCGTCAGCGATCTGGAACGCAAACTCGCGGTCACGACGTTGAGCAACTCGTCATCCGACTCGCCGGAATCATCGGCGTTGACCCCGGACCTTTGACGCTTCGGCAAATGGTTTTGATGGCCGATGCCAAGCGTCAACACGACTGGAACATCGCGTCGAGCGTGATGGCGCTGACGGCCGAAATCAACCGCGATCGCAAACGTCGACGCAAACCGTTCAAGCCCGATGACTTCAATCCCTACACCGTCAAGCGGGCCGTTCCAGTGAGAGCGACCGTTGAGCAGGTTGCTCAATTACTTGGTGCTAGTTTCCAACCCAAAGTGAATGCTACCCCATGTCCCAAGTCCGTGCCGGAGCCGCCTTCGTCGAATTGCTGACGCGATATTCAGCGTTCGTAAAAGGACTGCAGTCGGCACAGAAGCGACTCATCAGTTTCGCCAGTTCCACGAAGTTGCTCGGTACGAAACTGATGGGGCTTGGAGTAGCTGCGGCGACACCGATTGCTGGCAGTGTCGCGGTGTATTCGAACTTTGATGACGCGATGCGGGCAGTGAAGGGTGTCACTCAGGCGACTGCTGATGAATTCGTCAAGCTTCGCGACAAAGCGAAACAGCTCGGAGCAACGACGAGTTATTCGGCTTCAGAAGTTGCCTCGCTGATGACTGAGCTTGGACGTGCCGGATTTAAGCCAGATCAATTGATCGAGATGACTGGCGCGGTGATGAACATGGCGCGGGCCACCGGTACCGACGCCACGCAAGCTTCTGGCATTATGGCGGCAACGATCCGTCAGTTCGGGCTAGAAGCAACGGATGCGACCCGCGTTGCCGATGGCTTTACTACGGCTGCTAACAAAACATTCAACAGCGTCGAGGCCCTAGGAGAAGCGTTTCAGTATGCGGGACCTGTGGCAGCTGATGCCAACATGAGCCTCGAAGAAACGCTCGCAATTCTCGGTACGCTCGGTAATGTGGGAATCCAGGGCAGCGAAGCAGGGACGGCCCTTCGTCGCTTGCTG
>JBGSLZ010000053.1:0-33064 GCA_041740415.1 Rubripirellula sp. | reverse complement strand
ATGAGACGCGGCAACGTGGCAATAGCTTCAGCGTCGCTAATTGCGTCGACAGGCTCGGGCGAACGATTAGGGTCGGAATCAGTATCGAGAAAGAAACCTCGCGAAGCTTGGTACCGTGGCACATTCTCACGCGAGTCTAGTACCCAATCCGGCCAGCCATGTTCAGGAGCCTTGATAACGTACTTGGTGGCGTAGTTTACCGCATGAGACGAATCGGCGAACTTCGTTACCGTAAAGCTAACGGAACCGAAAGCGGGTCGGTTACCAATGGGTGGGGGCAACTCGCTCGGGCGATTGGTGCCCCACGCCTCCGCAACAACACTGTGAGGTACGAACTTCGACCGAATCAGTAGATGAAAATGCACCATCTCGGTTTTCTCTTGCCATTCCACGGCTACGAAATAATGTGGTGACAACAAGTAGCCGCGTCGACGCAGCGACCGAATGAGGCGGGAGATAACCTTACGGGATCGACAGTACATATAGGCCGCCTTAGGCGACTCAAATAGCTTCGGGTCGATCGTTAGCGTCCACATTTGCAAATACGTCGCGTCGCGGAAGACCGAGCGTAGCGCCACTCGCTTTCGCAACGCGTACCCTCTCGCCTTCGAGCAATCGACGCAAAATCTAGAACGGCACGAACATCCAACCACATGGTAGGTCGTCTCGGTTACTACTTTTCCAGAGTATTCAAGATAAGAGCCGCCTCCCGGCGGCTTATTCGACTTCGCCATTCTCAATCCTTACAAATAACCAATGAAAGCACCGGAGCCGCCCCCGCCTATTCTCGTCTCAGTGATGACACGAACGAAAACGACTCCGGTTGCATGCCTAAACCTCGTCGCGCTGATGACCAGCAAACGCGCCGACAGAAACAGTCCAAATCCCCACTGCCGCAACCCACGCGACGGCTGCGCGAGACTCGAGAGGTTGTATAAGCACGCCAGGTATCACTACGACCGCACCCACGACTACCACCAACGCGCGCATAATCACGTCCCGTCCTCCGCCCATACTTCCTTCTCACATCTGCACTCGCCGACCGAGTTGTCATGCTCCCCGCTTTCCCAGCGTAATAGGCTAGTGATGAGCCCTCCGTTGATCTGCTTAAACCGAAGCGACGTACGAACGGCGATCCTTGCGTCACGCTCAGCTTGGCAAAAGCAGCGGTACCCGTTGTCTGCTTGAAACTTCACGCGAGCGTACCGAACGATCGGATACCACGTCCCGCCGATGTATTCACAATCCGCAACGATCGCACACATAAACGCTAGCTCTGTTAAACGACTGGACACAAGAAAACCCGCGTGATTGACTCGTTCAACCACGCGGGCGAGACGCGTCCGCGATCAAGCGGCGACCAATCCGTAAGTCAACGCGGTAGCTTCCGAAGAACTTTCTAGGTCGTAAACGGGCTGCCAGATCGAATCCGCGTAAGTCTCAAGCACGGCACGATCGACATCGGAAAACGTCGCGTGCATAGCTACGACGGCCGTCTGAGCGACCGCAGCGGACTCGTTTACCGTGGTCCGTGATTCAACGTGCGAACGCATTAAAGAAGCGTACGCTACGAGCTCTAAAATTCGACTTCCCCGCTGCCCTGCCCGGTCGCGATTTCTTCCATCGCCAGAGGCATTATCGGACGTTGCGGGGCGGTCGCAAATCACGCTCTTCCCCACACATCGGCTAAACGGCCTCTTCCATGAACACGCCGATGCGACGGTACTTTTCGTAGCGTTGGCCGACGAGTTCATCCGCGGATTTGGATTCCAATTCGTTCAGCGTGCGGGCGAGGTAAGTCTTCAATCGCGACGCCATTTGGTGATGGTCGCGGTGCGCGCCGCCGAGCGGTTCTTCGATCACATCGTCGACGACGCCGAGCTTTTTCAAGTCGCGGCTGGTGAACTTCAAAGCGGCCGCCGCCTTCGGTGCGTGCTCGTGACTCTTCCACAAGATCCCGGCGCAACCTTCGGGGCTGATCACGCTGTAGTACGCATGCTCCAAAACAGCCACCCTGTCACCGACACCGATTCCGAGGGCCCCGCCGGAACCGCCTTCGCCGATCACGACGCAGATGACCGGCGTCTTCAGACTGCTCATCTTGAACATGCTTTCGGCGATCACTTGAGCCTGGCCGCGTTCTTCGGCGCCGATTCCCGGGTACGCGCCGGGTGTATCGATAAAACAGATCAGCGGCAATTTGTACTTTTCCGCCAAACGCATCTTGCTCATCGCCTTTCGGTAACCCTCGGGATGGGCACATCCGAAATGGCAGGCCGCCCGCTCCTTGTACGTGCGTCCTTTCTGGTGCCCGAGCACCATCACCTTGAAGCGATCCAGCTTTGCGAAACCCGACAGCATCGCTCGGTCATCGCCAAAGTGTTTGTCGCCATGCAGTTCGACAAACTCGTCAAACGCTAAGTTCAAGTAGTCTCGCGTGTATGGTCGGTTTTTATGTCGCGATACCTGAACGGTCTGCCAAGCATCGAGCGATCCGTACGTTTCGCGAAGTTGCTTGACCAGCTCGAGCCTTGACGAACGTATTTCTGTTTCGATCTCGTCGGTTCGATCGGTTTGCCGTTCGAGCTGTGCGATCCGATCTTCAAGGATCGCAATGTTCGTTTCAAAATCTAATCCTGGTCCCGCGCTCATTATCGGCCCCCCGTCGCTTGTTGGTCTTCGTCCTCGTCATCACCTTCGAGTCCGCGATCCTTCATCAGCATGTCGTCGGCGCCTTTGATACCCGGCATGCTATCGAACACGCTGATCTTGGGTCGTCGTGGGCGCTTGTTGTAGATTTCAATCCCACGCAAGATCTTCAAGATCTCCCACATGGACGGCGGACGACTGTCGGGCTTCTTGGCCATCATGCTCTTGACCAAGTCGGCGAACTCGCGAGTCACGTTATCGTTGTGAACGATCGGACTGGGAATGGATCCCGTCAAATGCTTGTTCAGCAGGTCATTGGGAGTGTCGCCCGTGAACGGCGGCTTGCCGGTACACAACTCGTAGAGCACGCATCCGAACGCATAGATATCCGTGCGCTCGTCGCAAACCTTTCGTCGTATCTGTTCGGGCGCCATGTAACTGCGAGTGCCTTTGGCAACCTTCTCGCTGTGAAACAATCTACCCAAGCCGGTTTTCTTTTTCTGCGAGATTGTAAAGTCAATCAACTTCACAACGCCGTCGCGGCTGACCAGAAAATTATCAGGCTTGATGTCTAAGTGAATCCAATTCTTAGTATGCATGTAATACAAGCCTTCGGCGGCCTGCACGACGATCTTATCAAGCATGAAGGCTAAGGACTCGGGACCGCGTCGGAGCGCTTGTTTCATATTCAGCTCGCTGAACAATTCAAGCACCAAGAATGGGCGACCGCTTTCTTCGCGATAGTCGAGTATTTTGATAATCCTAGGACTTATCAAATCCTTCGCGACGTTGTACTCGTGCTTCAGCAAGCCGATCTCAGCTTTGTCCGCCTTCAGACTCTCGCGCAGCACCTTCAGCGCGTAGCGGTCCTGAGTGTTTTCGTCGATCGCTTCCCAAACCTCCGCAGTGCTGCCACCGCGGATGAGTCGGGCGAGGCGATAGGGGCCGAGAAAGTCGCGAGATTTAGACATGGAAACGAAGCAAAACGAGTCGTCAAACTGTATCGGTAGCGTAATTCAACATGATAACGCGAGATTTCACCACCCGGGAGCATTCTGGGCGAGTACGTCGAGATACAGTTCGCGAATTCTGCGAGTCATCGTCTGGTATCGAAACTGTTCCGTGAATCGACTCTGCCCTGCCCCGCCCATCCGTGCACGCATGGTCGCGTCGCCGGCCAAACTCTCGATCGATTTAGCAAGCAAATCGGTCGCCCTCGGAGGCACCAGGAATCCGGTCTCCCCGGTGATCGTGACTTCACGGGCGCCGTCGATGTCGTAGCTGATGACCGGCTTGCCCGCGATCAAAGCTTGAGGAAGCGCCCTGGCAAGTCCCTCTCGCAGTGACGTGTGTACAAGGACATCCATCGCCCCGATTAGCGACGGTACTTCGTGGGGTTGGACGAGGCCCGCAAAAATGAAGTGCTGGGAAATTCCGAGTGAATCGATTCGGCGCTGCAATTCCTCGCGAAGAATTCCATCGCCGACCAACAAGAACTTCACGTTCGGATTGTTGGTGAGCACCTGAGATGCCGCCGTTACCAAGTCATCGTGCCCTTTGAGGTGAAAGAGCCTGGCGATCTTGCCGAAGACAACGTGATGATCTTCGATTCCATATTTTTGTCGAATGGAGGTCCGATGTTCATTGGCATGAAGGAATGGCTCAACGTCCATACCGCTGTAGATCGTTTTAAACTTCGCGGCTGGTGCGACGCCCGCATCAACCATCAACTGCGTCATGGCATCGGCAACGCTGATCAAGCGATGGCAACGCTTGGCCGCCCAACGTTCGCATCGCCGAAAGAACTCTCTGGCTACGATGTTTTGATAGGGATGAAACGGCGCTCCATGAACTGAATGAATCACCGCGGGCACACGTTCACCCCAAGCGACATAGCGCCCAAGCAATCCGCCTTTAGCGCTGTGCGTGTGAACGGCATCGGGTTTGAACTTGCGAATCGCATCGCGGATTTCAGCGGCGGCTGACCAATCGCGAGTCGGATGGATCTCGCGACGTAGGCTCGGCACGATCCGAATCGACAACTCCCCTGCCCTGCCCTGGCTCAGCAATTCGCCTTCAGGTCCCGTCGATGGGCCTGTGATCAGAAGCACCTCGTCGCCATGTTCGCGAATCAAGTCCAGGCAATTCAGCAGCGTGTTTTCTTGGGCGCCGCCAATGATCATCCGTGTGATGACGTGTGCAACTCGCAAGGGTGTCTTTCGGAAAGTTGGAATGTCAAAACTGCAATTCATCAGCATAGCTGCTGCGATGAACGACAGCGACGACATCCGGCTTCTCACCACACTCGATATCGGCAGACGTTGCCAGTTGTCACGCCACCGACACAATCCAATTGGCCGCCTTCCCCGGCATGGCTTTATTTTCGATGAGGATGGCGGAAAGCGACGTTTTCGTTCAATCGTCTTTTCAAGCAAGATCAACTCGTTTTCGAGGCACTCAGTTCGACGCGGCGTAAAACGATCTCGTCTGTTGTCCTACGTCAAAGGCTAGACGCCAGGGCGCGATCGATTCGCGCCGATAGGTCACCGACGATCGCGGACATTCGAAATTCGGTTAAGTGGTTTTTCCGTTCGCATAGCGCCTTCGCGGTCGCTTTGGCTTTGCCTGACGAGATTTGCGTCAGATTTTTCCTCAGTGATTCGCTGATGCTTCGGCCGAGTTGTTCACAACACTCGTTGAGTGGCTCGACCAGCTTTGCAATGTCTTTCGCGGGCACGTCGACTTGGTAAAGCAGCCCTTCGATTACACTGGCAACGAGATAGGCGTGTTGTGCCGATACCCGCGATACCTCGCCCATCAATTCGCCGACCCGGCTGAACTTCACCCAACCGCCTTGCACGACCTCGGCTAGCGCTTCGATCAAAGTCTCCACATCACAGCGGTCTTCGGCGATTAGAGCGATCCATACTTCCACAGCCATTGACCGCGCGCTTGTGTCTTTGCTTACCGATGCGATCCACAGGGCGCGCGCCGCCATGGGACAAAGCGGGCGGTAATTCTCCAGCAGTGGCAAGAAGAATTGACTGTATCGCTCTTCGACCGAACCGCCGCTCTCCAATCGTCGCGACAAACCGATCGTCGCCAGACACCAGTACCAATCCAATTTCAGCGGCCACTGCATTGCAAAATAAGGATACGTGTAAGCCGGTGCTGGATACAGTGGCAAGTGATGCAGTTGAGCGGTGAAGAAATTGGCCGATTCCCGTTGGGTTTTTTCGCGGTTCGTCACCGCTTCCAAGAGCTGTGCGAAATCCTCCGCGCCAAGTGCTTGACTGAGAAATTGGGCACGCAAGGTCGCGTGCTCATCTTCGAAGTCCTGCATGGTGGAGTGCATTGACTTGGATGGCGATGCTGAGATCAGTCCCCGACGAGAGGCCGACTTGGAAATCGGTTTTACGCTCCATTGATAATCCGCAGGGACCACCACATCTGGCAATTGCAACAGCAGTTCGGGCAGCGACGCCAGTTCATCGTCGCTGATCAATTTCGATAGGTCGATCCACGGATCACGCGCCCGAATTGCCGCAAACCAAACCTGGGCCGACCAAGAATCGTCTAACTTAACCGATTCGCCCAGTGCCAGCGAAGCAAGCTGCTTCCATTTCGTCGACATCGTCTCGCACCGCCGCCACGCATCGTCGCGACCATCGGGCATCAATCGAAGCAGGCTGCGAACGAGATCGCTTTCCAAGAAATCGATTTTTGATTCCTCGACGGCCAGCACACGATCAACCCAGACTCGTGGATCAATCCAGCCGCCTTGGTGGGTTGCCTCGGACAACAGCGGAGACGCATAGCCCCGACGCACTCGCTGCTCGATTTCGTTCAAGTAACCCGAGATTGGGTCTCGAAATAAAAAACTATCCTCATCAGCCTCAACGCCTAACCACGCACCGATCAAATTAGAAAATCTCTGTCCCAAAAAGCCACCTACAATTCCTCGGTTGGGGCGACTCATAATGAACGCGCAAGCTCGCTCGGCCAACGGCTTTGTCAACGCGGCAAAATTCTCCGTTCGTTGATGGCATAACCGTGCGATTCCGCTCAATACTCGATCCGCTGAATCCGGATCATCGCAGTACTCGACAGCGGCTGCGGTCGCATCGACCAATTCTTCTACCGTATTGATCGGCTCGATCGGCACAGCTTGATTGAGCACCTTTACATCCATGATGCTCCATCGACAGGTCTCATCAATGCGGCCCTCCGCAGCGGCCGCTATTGCTTGATCGATTCGAAATCGCATGCACAGCTCGCGATCGAGTTTCGCCGCGCGAGCTTGAAGGAAATCGAGGTCAATCGCGGATTTAACTGTCTGCGGAGTCGTTGATTTGTCTGACGGCTTCGACGCGATCAACGCTTCCGCTTGCTTTCGTAGCGTCGGACTGATCGAATCGAGGCTGCCAGCAATGATGCGAAGGGCTTCGTCGTCGGTCGGTTGTAAATGCTTCTGTAAGGCTTCGATGACAACAGCCTGAACATCTTTGTTCGGATGCAATAAACCACCTGCGATTGCTTCGGTCGCATCGCAGCGCAACGACTTTTTACTTGCAATTCGAGTCAGCAACTTGATGGCATTAACAGCATGAGACTTCGCCGCGTGACGAAACGCATGAGGCAATACAGCGATGGCCTTCGCTGCATCAATGCACTTCGCTTTTTCAAGAAGCTGCAATTGGCTGATGGCAAAACCTGCCACTGCGGCCTGATTGTCCGCGACCAAGCGAAGCCAATCGGCTTGCGCTGTCGCGAGGATCTTTGGATCAGCGTTCAAGGCTTTGATCAGAATCAAGCATCCATTACGTTCGGTTTGATTCGTCGTTCGGTCCAATGCCGAAATGCACGCAGTCAGCAATCGAGGCTTATCCAACAGTTCCTCAGCGATCAACCACTGGATGACGGTCACCCAGGACTTTGCGTAAGACAAGTTGTAGTTCGACGTCGGCATGTCGTAGATCAAATCACGCGCCGCCGGAATCTCTCGAAGCACTTGTTGAACAGCAACGGGGAAATTGGCGAACGTTTCAGGCATCTGTCCACCGAACGTTGACGCGATGGCTGCAAAATCTTGGTCGTGAACCATCTTGCGCTGGTATAACAGCGACCAAAACGAGCCTGTCATCGATTGATGCTCACCTGTCACATGGGAATACCAATTACGCCACCAGGGCGGTTTACGGTCAGCCATGATTTGGGCTGATCGTTCTTCGTGATCAGGAACGCTGCTAAATTTTTGGCACTCGTGCAGCGACCCCACTGCGTATCGGCTCAACCAAGCGATGTAATGCATTTCGTAGTCAAAAGTCTTGTCTCGTTGTGACATTGGTGTGATGCAATCAGCTTTTCGCTTGGCGACCACCTCCGGCGAATCCACGTTCAGTTCACAGGGCAATGAAACATGGCGTTCAAAACCAAGCGATAGCATGAGAACATTCAGCGGGCCGGTGGCTGCCGCACGTTGCTCTTCGTCCCATGTTGCCACGGCGGCGACCACAGCGTCGGCGTCTCTGCTTAGAATTGCTTTTTGTACCGAGTCGATGTTCATTCAATGGTGTCCCAGGTTGGCCATAGCGAAATCAGAAACACAGTTATATCCCGTTCACCGGACGCAAGGTTGCCATCATGTCCACTTCGTCGATCGAACATGCTTATCAGTACCCATTTGCCTCGTCCATTGGTGATCGACGCTGGGCAATGGCGGCTTCCAGTGGGCCGTCGCTGGATGAGCATACGTTTTTTGATGGTCGATTAACGCGTCCCGATATCACGGCAAGATTGTTGCTCGCGCTCAGCCAAGTGGTGCGTACCCATTTTTTTGACGCCCGTCCGCCGCAGATGGACCCGATCGCTACCAGCAGCCTCAGCATGGTCCGCTTTGAAGGCTTCAGCGGATGCTGCGGCGTGTACGCGAGGGTCGATTTGGACCAGCGCGCATTTGACCAAGCGGCGCAAACTTTTGGAACAACGAACGTTGATTTCAATCCGTCGATGATCACGCATTTGGCCAGGATCAGCCGAAATGACGATACCTCGCTGGCGATCACTCGTGACAGCGTATCGTTTAAGACCGGATTGACGAAAACAGTCGAGAAGAAGGTGGCTCTGCCAAAACGTTGGGTGAAGGGGCTGAGCGAAGTTCAAGTTTATCAATCGCGATTGGCACGCCGTCATACTTTTCGTCCCGCTGCTATTGCTCCGTTGTTGCAAAGCGTCGCGCGTAACGGGTCGGACCTGCAGCACTTGGTGGTCCGTGGCAATTCGATCCGCTTGAGTCCACGGGCGCAAAGTGGTTCGTTTCCGATTGGTGGTGCCGAACGATTGCGCGTGATCACACCGCTGCTTTCGATTGCTGACGAAGTCAGTTTCTGGAGCGATGCGGATTCGCAGACGTCAGCGGTCACCGTCGATACCATGATTGGCAGACTTTGGTTGGTGCTCAGTCCAGCAATGCACCGTGGTTTTTCTGGCGAAGGACAAGTACTCACGGCGCTTGCCGAAAACGAATGGCAGACACTCGTTGATGACCTGTACGACTTGTTGGGATGGCAAAGTCAACTGGATCCTGCTGAGCTGGCAGCGCGGTTGGGATGCAAAACCGAGCAAGCCAAAGCTGCGCTCTTTGCGCTGTCGACTCGCGGTTTAGCCGGTTTCGACGCTCAGAGCGGATATTACTTTCATCGTGAATTGCCCTTGGATGTCGATGCGATCGAAAAAGATCAGCCGAGACTGCGAGCGGCCTACAAGCTGTGCGAAAGCGACGGAGTCAATGTCCTGCGCCAAGGCGGTGATGAATACGACGTTGAAGTGGCTGGCTCTGGTATCAATCAATTTGTGCGGCTGCGTCGCGATGGCGATCGCTGCAGTTGCATTTGGTTCAGTCGCCATCAAGGTCAACGTGGCCCGTGCAAACATGTGTTGGCAGCCCGATTGAGGATCGATGGCAAAGTGTAACTGGACCGCAACCGTTAGTCAGCCGTTAGGCTAATCTGCACAGCTAAGAGTTACCTGCTACGCTCGATCAACGAAAAACGGCGTCCTGTTAGGGACGCCGTTTTGTGGATTCAATGACTTTTTTCGATTGTCTGACTAGGTGCCGAATTCGAGACGCCGGTAGCCGAGTTGTTGTTGCAGTCGATTGACGATTGACGTGTGCATCTGGCTGACGCGAGACTCTGATAAGTCCAACGTGGCACCGATTTCCTTCATCGTCAATTCTTCGTAGTAGTAAAGAATGATGATCAGACGTTCGTTTCGATTGAGTCCTTTGGTGACCAATCGCATCAGATCGTTCTTCTGCACGCGGCGAGTCGGGTCTTCACCCTTTTTGTCTTCCAGAACGTCGATTTCGCGAACATCTTTGTAGCTGTCCGTTTCGTACCACTTTTTGTTCAGTGACACGACACCCACCGCGTTGGCATCGGATTGCATCTTCTCGATCTCGGCGACCGGAAGCTCCATGTGCTCCGACAACTCGGCGACCGTCGGTGCACGACCGTGTTTGGTCTCGAGGGACTTTTTGGCGGCGCCCAACTTGCTTGCTTTGCTGCGGACGAGCCGGGGAACCCAGTCCATCGTGCGCAGTTCGTCCAACATGGCGCCACGGATACGTGGAACGCAGTAGGTCTCGAACTTGACGCCACGATCCATGTCGTAAGCATCGATCGCGTCCATCAGGCCGAAAATTCCGGCACTGATCAAGTCGTCCAGCTCTACCCCATCGGGCAGACGCTGCCAGATCCGCTCGCCGTTGTAGCGAACCAGCGGCATGTAACGTTCAACCAACCGATTTCGGAGGTCTTCATAATCATGAGCATCCTTTTCCAGCTTTTTGAATTCTTGCCAGACTTGCAGGATCTCGTCGTCGGTTGTGGCTGTCGTCGCCATCCCATCCTCCGTGAAAGTTATGTTCTGCAGCATCGTGCTGCACCATTAGTTTCTCAAATACCTCGCAATACTTTTGCCAATCGCTGAGCATCAGTCACGCGGTAAATCTTTCTTAACCAAACCTGCTTCGATCAGTCCCTTGCGGTACCAATCCACTCGAGCACGAAAGCTTCGTTGGAGTGTGTCACGAATCAAGTAATCCGCAATCCATCCCGCGATCCAACCCACACCGGCGAAGACCAACATTGCCACGATTGATTCGCAGGCGACTCGGCCGGCAAGTTCGCCACGCACGGCTCCACGCAAGACCACCAGGGACATTGCGAGGGCACCAAGCGATACGGCTAAGCTGCGCGACACTTTTCAATCGGGTCAAAGGTTCGTCGGGGCGATCTGAATCACACGCCAAAGTTTCCTATCTTGAGTAATCCCACCGCAAAAATAATTGTTCAAGTCAATTAAGTTCTGGGCGGGACGCCTCAGTTATCAGTATCGACGCCCTGCCGACACTTCATGAGTTATTCCTTTTTGAATCATTTAAGCGGCTTCGATTTGATCGAGCGTAATACGGGCAGGCAACAACCGCGACAACAAGTACTCGCGATCGGCGGTTGCAATGTCATCGGGAACTTGCTGACCATTGGTAACGTAGCTCAGCGGGATGCCCGCAAAATGGTCGTTGGCTGCGATCGCCGACAGCACGCCGGCTGTGTGCGGCGACTCATCCAACTTCGTAAGAATTGCGGATGTCGGTTGAACGGGAGCGAACCCGTCCAAGATCGACTTGATGGCACTGGCGGAACTGTTGCTGCTGAGCACCAAGTGGGTTTCGTCGGGCTGAGCGCTGTGAAGCAACTCGACCAGTTGATCGATTCGGGCATCGCTGCGTGGGCTGCGGCCAGCGGTGTCAATCAGTACCAAGTCGACGTCACCGAGTCGATCGAGGGCGGGCTGCATCTGTTCCGGTTTTTCGACGACTTCCATGGGTAGGTCCATGATTTCAGCGTACGCTTCAAGCTGCTGAACAGCCGCGATTCGGAACGTATCGATGGTCACAAGTCCCACGCGGCGCCGAGCTTCGATGCGAAACCCGGCGGCCAGCTTGGCGACCGTGGTCGTTTTGCCGACGCCGGTCGGGCCGACCAGGGCGACAATTCGGCGATCGCCGGGCTGCGTCAGTATCGGACTGCCGATGCGCAACTCGCGCCCGATGGATCGTTGAAGATGTTCCAGCCAAGGTGTTCCCGAGACGAATGTTCCGCCCGGCGCATCGCCGAGCCCGGCGGCGAAACTTGCTGTAGCGGTCAACCAGCGGTCAGTCGTCGCTGGTGCAACGCCCGCAGCCAGTAATTCCTCGCGGTAGGTCTGCAAAGGCAGCGGCAACGTGGAAGACGAAGTGGGCAAGCTTGCGACGCGGCCCCTGAAATAATGATCGCCGTCATCGTCGCGTGTTGCTAAACGAATGGATTGGACCTCATGAGAGGTTCCGGCCAAGTCCTTGAGCCCGGCGGTTACTTCGACATAGGTTCGTCCCAGCCAACCCATCCAACCGTCGCGGACCTGACGCGTGTGAAGTACCGAAGCATCGGGCCCCATTTGCTGACGGATTTGTTCCAAAGCGTCCTGCAAGCTGGCCGCTCGAAAGGTGCGAATGTGCATGGCAGAAACGTCTTGAATCATGGAAGGGGATTTCGCCGCGAGATCTTCGAGAGTGTTATTGGTCACTGATCACGCCGTGGGATTCAATTTTTGTATCTTGGGTGATTTCGTTGTACGACAAAACTCTCAACCGTGGCAACGCCGTCGTCGTGATCTGGCGAAGACCCGGACGAATCCGGGGGCTGACCAAAACGACCGGCGGACGACCCGCCGTGATTAGCTTCTTAACGCCTTCTGCGATTTTTTCGCAAGTCGTGTCGATCGCTGCGGGGCTCATTCGCACAAATAATCCCCGCTCGTTGTGTTCAAGGCCCGCGGCGATGCGATCTTCCATCGCCGGATCGAGCGCCATCACATGCAATCGCCCTTGTTCGTCACGGTAACGCGAACTGATTGTGCGAGCCAATCGATGACGAACGTATTCGCATAACCAAACAGGATCTTTCGTGCGAGTCGCGAAGTCACCCAATGTTTCGAGGATGATGCCCAACTGGCGAATCGGCACGTCTTCGCGCAACAGCAGGTGCAATACCTGTTGAACGTCGCTGATTTTCATCACACCGGGGATCAGTTCGTTGACGACCGTCGGCGAAGCTTCTTTGAGTTCATCGATCAAGTGTTTCGTCGCATCACGCGAAAGCAATTCGTCGGCGTGTCGTCGGGCAACTTCTTGCAAATGTGTGACCAAGACGGCGCCCGGTTCGACGGTTGTGTAGCCATAAATGGCCGCTTGTTCGCGGCGCATCGGATCGATCCACACGGCGGGCTCGCCGAACGTGGGATCGCGAGTCGGTTCTCCATCGATCACGCCAGTCGTGTGGCCGCTATCGATCGCCAACAACCGATCGGGTAAGAGTGAGTCGTGTCCGATCCGGTTACCTTGAATCCGAATTTCGTACTCGAACTGACCAAGGGTCATTTCGTCCCGCACGCGAACTTTCGGCAAGATGATTCCAATATCGGTAGCGATCGCATTGCGAACCCCAGTGATCCGTTGCATCAGATCACCACCTCGGGCCGGATCCGCAAGACTCAATAGCCCGAGGCCGATCGAGATCTCCATCGGATCAACAGCCAGGAAGTCTTCGACTCGCTTTTCGCTCGGCGCCGCAGCCGCGACTCGTTTTGCCTCCGCATGACTCGCGTCGTCGGCAGTCTTCTTTGTCGTTTGACGTGTCATCACAACGGCCAGACCGATGCAACCGGCGCCCAAAGTGGCCATCGGAACCGCTGGCAAATTGGTAACGATCAGCAGCATCAAGAAACCGCCGGCTATGAACAGGGCTTTGGGATTGCCAAAGAGTTGCTGCATGAACTGTGTCGGCAAACTGGCCTTCTTGGCGCTCCGTGTCACCAACAATCCGGCAGCCAGCGAAATCAATAGAGCGGGCACTTGGCTGACCAATCCGTCACCGATCGTCAGTTTCGTGAACAGTGCCGCCGCATCGGTAACACTCATGCCCGCTTGGACGACACCGATGTACAGACCACCGAACACGTTGACGATGGTGATCACGATACCCGCGACGGCGTCACCGCGAACGAACTTACTGGCACCGTCCATCGCACCGTAAAAGTCGGCTTGGCCGGCGACTTCTTCCCGGCGGGCTTGAGCTTGTTTTTCATCGATCAATCCGGCGTTCAAATCGGCGTCGATCGCCATTTGTCGCCCCGGCATTCCGTCCAAGGCGAACCGTGCGGCAACTTCACTGATACGTGTCGCACCCTTGGTGATCACGATGAACTGGATCAAGACAATGATGACGAAAATGATCACGCCGACTTCGATGCGGTCTCCCGCGACGAATTCACCGAAGCTTTGGATCACGCCGCCGGCCGCTCCCATGCCCCGTCCATCGGCGCCCGTGAGAATCAATCGCGTGGTTGCGACATTCAGCACGAGTCGGGCCAGCGTCGTTGCAAGCAATAGCGACGGAAAAATACTGAATTCAAGTGGTGTGGCGACGTAGACGGTCGTCAGCAACACGATCACGCCGATCGTGATGTTGCCAGCCAACAACAAGTCCATCAACGCTGGCGGCAGGGGGACCAGAATGACCACCAAGCAACCGATGATGCCGAGCGGCAGCACCAAGTCGCGATAGCGCATCAAGAACTGCATCGATCACCTTTCCCAGAACCGTCAGCGTCGGCGAGCCATTCGCGGACGATGGTCGGACAATACTGGAATTCTCGGTTCCCGGTCCAGAGAAGATCGTGGATCGAAGCAGTTTCACACCGAATGGCGATGCGCGGCATCGATTGACATTGCCGGCGCGGGTGGTCCCGGATGTGCGGCATCAGCGATCGCGATTTGACGGCGACTCTGGTCGCGAAAAATGGGACGCAAGATTGATTTGAGCGACTTGACCGTTGGCAGATCGGTATAGCTGATACGGATCATCGGCAGGCCCGACGAACGGAATGCCGCGGTCAAGAATGCGTCCTTCGATCGATCGTGTTTCGTTTGCACGTTCTCGGTCTGAATCACGCAGATTGATTGACCGTCTTTCGCATCACACAACAGAAAGCTGATGGATCGAAGGTTCAAGCGAACAGCCAAGTCCAAGTGCGCCGATGCTTCACTGATTTGCATCACATCAATGGCTCGTGTCTTGGGGCACACGATCGCGACATTGGCAACGGCGGCACTCAGTCGCCGGTAAAGTTCGAGTTCTTCGGGCTGAAGGAATGTTGGACGCAACTGAATCGGCGACAGCGAGTCGCCCGGATCCACTTTCGACGTTCGCTCGATTCCAAAAAATCTCAGCGCGGCACGCACCCAATTTAGCTGAGTCTCGTAAAACATCGTGTAGATAGTTACTCCTTTGAAACGCGTCTTACTCCCAGCCTAGCAAATCGCTAGGTCGATACGAAGAGGCACACCACCATCGAGCTGTGGTGAAATGAACTCCGCCAACGGGTGATTCATCAGCACCACTCCCCTGCCCTTCCGTCATCAGATACCAGCAAATTTGCTCAGCCGGTTTTCATTCGTTCGGTGGCAGGCAACGCATGGATAGAACGCCATTGATCGCCCGAATCGACGCGGTGGTCGTGTCGTCGATACCGCCATCTAAATCGATGATCGTATAGGCAATCTCGCCTCGGGACTTGTTGAGCAAGTCGGCGATGTTGAGCCCGGCTGTTGCCAAGATCGTCGAGATCTGACCAACCATATTGGGAACATTCGCGTTCGCGATTGTTATCCGAGTACCACCGGTACGCGGCATGAAAGCGTCCGGAAAATTGACAGCATTCGTCACAGTCCCATCTTCCAGATACTCGCGAACGCTGTCCGCCACCATTACGGCGCAGTTCTCTTCAGCTTCGTTCGTCGACGCGCCCAGGTGGGGAAACACCAGCACCTTGGGATGCTTCATCAATGCCGACGTCGGAAAGTCGACAACGTATGCGTGAAGATGGCCACGATCCAGCGCCGCCAACACCGCGGCATCGTCACATATTCCACCGCGAGCCAAGTTCACAACGATGCCGCCTTTGGGCATCAATTTAATTCGTTCGGCGCTGACGATCCCGCGAGTCGCGTCAATCAGCGGTACGTGAACCGTGATCGCATCGCATTGGGTAAAAAGATGATCAAGGCTGACCGCTTTCTCAACGCCGCTTGAAAGCTGCCAAGCACTGTGCACCGAGATCAGCGGGTCATAGCCGACGACTTTCATGCCCAATGATAACGCCGCGTTGGCGACTCGAACGCCGATCGCACCGAGCCCCACCACACCGAGAGTTTTCGAGGGCAGCTCGGAACCGACGAAGTTCTTTTTGCCCGCTTCGATCGCAACGGAGATTTCCGCGTCGGTACCTTCGATGGTTGACGCGAACTTCATCGCGCCGTGGATGTTCCGCGAAGCCATCAACAGCCCGGCCACCACCAGTTCCTTCACCGCATTCGCGTTCGCGCCAGGCGCGTTGAAAACGGGGACGCCACGCTTGGTCATCTGGTCAACAGGAATGTTGTTGACGCCGGCGCCGGCGCGACCGATCGCGCACACGCTCTCCGGGATCTGCATGTCGTGCATTTTGTACGAGCGAAGCAGAATGCCATCGGGTCGGCTGATTTCGGAACCGACCTCGTACTTATCGCGAGGCAAGCGACTAATACCCTTGGCGGAGATATTGTTGAGAGTCAGAATTTTATACATGGACAAGGAAGCGTTTAGGTTTCAGGGATCAGGTTTCAGGTTTCAGGTTTCAGGGAAATTCGTAACGCGACCGGCCTAGCCGTTCTTGAGAGCGAAATCATTCATGAAGCTCGCTAAAGTTTCGGCGCCTTCACGAGGCATCGCGTTGTAAATACTCGCGCGAATTCCACCGACGCTGCGATGGCCCTTCAAATTCGTCAAACTGTGCTGGGCGGCTTGCGAAACAAACTGGCTCAGCAGTTCGTCGTTGGGCAGATTGAACGTCGGGTTCATTGCCGAGCGGCAATCCACTTGAGCGTGACCGACATAAAACTCGGGCTGCTTGTCGATTGCGTCATAGATCAGCTTGGCCTTCTCGTGATTCATGCCTCGCATGGATTCGAGTCCGCCGATGTCGTCCGTCAACCACTTCGCAACTTTACCGAGCACGTAAATCGGGAAGGTCGGCGGTGTGTTCCACATTGATTCGTTTTCAGCGTGGTTCTTGTACAGCAGGTAACCGGGCAAACTTTCGCTGCCACGATCCAACAGATCGCGGCGAATGATCACGACGGTCACACCGGCGGGGCCTGCGTTCTTTTGAGCGCACGCGTAGACGAGTCCGTACTTATCAATGTCCAGCGGTCGGGACAGAAAGTCGCTCGATGCGTCGCTGACCAAAGGCACGCTCGACGGACAGTGCGGTTCTGACTGGAACTGGACGCCTTCGATCGTTTCATTGCTGCAGTAGTACAGATAGGCGGCGTCATCGGCGACCGTGTAATCGCCGGTCGCGGGAACGCGGTCAAAGCCGGTGTCGCTGGCGTTGTAAATCGCTGCGGTCTTGCCTTCCTTCTTCGCCTCGCCGAGTGCTTTCTTTCCCCATGCTCCTGTGATCAGGTACTGCGCCGTCTTGTCGCTGCCGCGGAGCAGATTGCAGGGGATCATCGAAAACTGCAAAGCCGCGCCGCCCTGCAAGAACAGCACCGCGTACTGATCCGAAATGCCCAGCAGCGTTCTCAATGACGCTTCTGCCTGTTCCAAGATTGCGACAAACTCTTTGCCACGATGACTCAGTTCCATCACCGACGCGCCCGCGCCCGGCAGGCACAAAAGCTCGTCCTGAACCTCCTGGAGCACCGAAAGGGGCAAGGCGGCAGGTCCAGCGGAAAAGTTAAATACCCGCTCAGCGGTCGCGGTGGCACTCATGGCTTGGGAATTTCCTGAGGGAAACGGAATATCATTCGATTCGAGATTCTATGCTGACCGGCAAAGGTGCGGAAGGTTGCGAAATCCCGAACCCTCGAATGACCCACAAGAGTAAGCGAGTCCAAAAATGGTTCATGATCACGACGAAATCGAACGTGCAATCAAACTCGCCGCCCAATTGCTCGACGAGGCGAGGACGCTACAAACGCCCCAAGAACGCCGCCAGCAGGCCGAACTGGATCGAATGATTCAGCATCGATCCGATAAGGCCACCCTGGTCGAAATGACCGACCAAGCGTTCCGCACCCACTCGCCCGCCCGAGTCGCGGATCAGTTGACTCATCTGCTCGACATCCAGGGCGTGCCTCGATTCTTCAGTCCCACCGAACAAGCGATGCTGCGCGGCTTTCAGTCATTCGGTGAATACCTGCCCGGCGTCGCGGTACCGTTGGTGAAAGAGAAAATGAGACGCGAGACCGCGAACGTGATCCTGCCCGCCGAACCTGAACTGCTGACCGAACACCTTCGCAATCGCCAAAGCCATGGTGTTGGCATGAACGTGAACCTGCTGGGCGAAGCGGTGCTCGGCGAAGACGAAGCACGAAGCCGAATGCGTCAATACACCGACGCCTTGCGACTTGACGACGTTCGCTGTGTCTCGGTAAAGATCTCGACCATCTACAGCCAAGTTTCCTCGCTCGCGCGTCGGAACACGATCGATAAAGTTTCCGATCGACTCGAAACACTCTATCGAACCGCCGAGCGCGAGATCAACACGCAGACTGGACTCGGCAAATTCATCTACTTGGATATGGAGGAGTATCGAGACCTCTATTTGACAGCCGATGTGCTTCGCAAGACGCTTGATCGAACCGGTCTTGAGAAAACTCGCGCCGGAATCGCGTTGCAAGCCTATCTACCCGATTCGTTCAACGTGATGAACGAGTTGATCCGGTGGTCCCGAAAGCGCGTTACAGACGGATGCACCGGAGTCACGATCCGTCTGGTCAAGGGAGCCAACCTTGAAATGGAACGCGTCGAAGCGTCGATCGCGGGCCATGCTCAGGCGCCCTTTCTTACCAAACTGGAAACCGATGCCAACTACAAGCGGATGCTGCGATCACTGATCGATGCTGCAAAAGAAGGCGCCGTGCGAGTCGGCCTGGCGTCGCACAATCTATTCGACGTGGCGCTCGGTTTGATCTGGGCCGAATCGATCAAAGACACCGACGCGTTTCAGGTCGAGATGCTCGAAGGCATGGCGAATCATCAACGGCGTGCGATCAGCGGCCACGTCGAGAACGTGTTGTTGTACGCTCCAGCATGTCGCCGCGACAGTTTCTTGAACGCAATCGGATACCTGATTCGGCGACTCGACGAGAACACGGGTCCACAAAACTTCTTACGCCATTCGTATCGCTTGCAATCCGACAGTCCCGAGTTCAAGTCGCTCGCCGACGACTTTCGCTGCGCCGCGAGATTGGTGTCGGAAGTTTCATCGACACCCCGTCGGAATCAAGACCGTCAGCAGAAGCCGATTCAACCTCAACCGGCGTCGCATTGGTCGGCGTACGTGAATGAACCCGATACCGATTGGGCGGTGCCTGAAAATTCGATTTGGGCGCAAGACATTTTGGACCGGTGGATTACGCGGTGCGACAGAGACGCCACCGTTGTTGGGCTATGGATCGGCGATCAAACTGCTGCGCCATGTTCCGATTTGACACGTCAGTCGATCGATCCATCGCGTCCCGGCGTCGTCGTGTGCCGATACCAAGTGGCGACGATCGACGAAGTCAGCCGAGCCGTCGAAATCGCCGCTGCCAGATTTACGCATAACAATGTTTCAGACACTGAGCGTCACGATTGGTTGCGCCGCGCCGCGCAACTGCTTCGCCAGCGACGCGGTGACCTGATCGGCGCGATGGTGGCTGATGGAGGTAAGACGATTTCAGAAGCAGATCCCGAAGTCAGCGAGGCGATTGATTTTTGCGAGTTCTATCCGCTGACGCTTGCCGACTGGCGTTCGCGAAGCTCAATCGAACTACATTCACGCGGCGTCGTTGCCGTGATCACGCCTTGGAATTTTCCGTTGGCGATTCCCTGTGGCGGCATCGCTGCGGCGTTGGCTTGCGGTAACTCCGTGATATTGAAACCGGCGTCGGAAACAGTACTCGTTGCCTCGCTGTTGTGCCAAGCATTTTGGGACGCGGGTGTGCCTCGCGATGCGCTGCAAATGATTCCCTGTGACGACGAGATTGCCGAGGCCGGTTTAGTCGCCAACTTGGCGGTCGATACGGTGATCTTGACCGGTGGCACGTCGACCGCAAAGCGGATGCTGGCCGTGCGACCGAACTTACACCTGCTGGCAGAGACCGGTGGGAAAAACGCGACTGTGGTTACGGCGATGGCCGACCGTGATTTGGCGATCAAGCATGTGATCACATCCGCGTTCGGACATAGCGGTCAGAAATGCAGCGCGACATCGCTGCTGTTGCTCGAGAACGAAGTCTTTCATGACGAGCAGTTTCGAGCGACTCTCGCCGATGCGGTGCGAAGCTTGGTCGTCGGATCGGCTTGGGACCTTTCGTCACGAATTGGCCCGTTGATCGGACCGCCCTCCCCTGCCCTGGCCCGTGGCATGAAGACGCTCGAAGATGACGAGACATGGTTGGTCGCGCCCGAGCGAGTTGCGGGTCATCCAAACCTGTTTCGGCCGGGCGTTAAATGGAACATCCGTGTCGGTGGTTTCGCGCACTTGACCGAACTTTTTGGCCCCGTACTCGGTGTGATGCCGTTCTCGAGGTTGGAAGAAGCGATCGAGATTGTGCGATCGACGGGTTACGGATTGACCAGCGGACTGGAAACCTTGGACGATCGTGAAATCCAGCTTTGGAAACAATCCATTCACGCCGGAAATTTGTACATCAATCGCCCAACCACCGGCGCAATTGTTCTCCGCCAACCGTTCGGCGGTGTCGGATTGAGTGCGTATGGTCCCGGTGTGAAGGCGGGTGGCCCGCATTACGTCTTGGCGCTGATGCGAGTTGCCGATTCACTACAAGTTCACTCGCCGGGATCGCAACACCAAGGCACCGGCGCCAACATACTCAGTGACTGGCTTGAAAATTTCGTCAGTCCCTGCATCGACGATTCGTTGGCGTCGGCGTTACGCGCAATGGCACTCGATTGCAACGCCATGATGGAATCTGAGTTTTCGCAGAGCCACGATACCGTGCGATTGGTTGGGCAAGACAACCTTCGCCGATACCGACCGGTCCACGGATTGACCATTCGAGTTGAAGTCGATGACTCGCTTCGAGACGCACTGTTCGCATTGATCGCCGCTGTTTCAGTCAACACACCGGTGACGCTATCGAGTCATCCCGATACGCCCGACGGTTGGAGTGAGATTTTCGATTCTGTGGCCGATCAGATGCCCGGATCAATCGACCCGATTGATGAACTGGACTCTGAACTTGCAGGTCGTGTCGGTCGCGGCGAAGTCGGCCGTTTGCGCCGATTGCGTACACCGCCGAGCGACAGTGAATCCACGCTTGCTTGCGCCGAAAACTTTGTGACCGTCATTGCTGATCCCGTTTTGGCGGAAGCGGCGATCGAGTGTTTACGTTACCTCGATGAACAGTCGATCTCGCATGACTACCATCGCTACGGCAACCTGGGTCGCCGCAGCGACGAGCCGCGTCGAGCGGTAACTTAATCGTCGAAACCGAATTCTCGCATCCAATCTTTGACCTCTGACGAACCGAGTTCCTCAGGCTTGGCTCGCTTTTGCGTTGGGTCGATGTCGGAGGCCGGGTTTTCGATCGCCAAACCGACTCGCCCTTCGAGCAACTCATCAAGCCAATGCTGAGCGTCAAATGGCCGACAACCTCGCCGCTTGGCCGCCGTTTGAATTCGTTGGTCCGACGATACGACCGCGAGAGATTTCGGCGATGAATGAGCGGTGATCAATTCTTCGAGCAGGTCGTCGGCTTCGGGATACTCCACCGCAAAGACAACGTCGATGCCTTTGACATCGAAGCGATGTGCCCGCCCCGGCGGCGGATCGGCGGCATCGAACACAACGCAAGTTCGATCGCGAGTCGTAGCGTCGAGATGCATCGACAAGCGATGGATCAACTCCATTCGTTCGCGTTGCAACCAGTTGCGTCCGGGATTTCGCGGCGGCGCAACCGGCGCGATCACGTTGTAACCATCGACCAATAACAAAGCTGATCCGCGATGATGATGCGAAACGGACTCCTCTAAACACATGGACTCAACCCAAGGGCAATTTCTAGCCCGCAAGTGAAATATCGGTGAGGCTCTTCAAGAATCGTGAGTGTACGAGATTCCACACCGCGCGGTGTCACCAATCCGGCCATCCGTTCCAGCGTAACAAATTTTGGAATCTTGTTTATCGACTGACTCGAGTCGCATGGGTGGACTAAGCATGAATCAGCAATCGAGATCGGAACATCCCAATCCCATGACGCTTCGGGTTGCAGGGCTGGCTATCAATTAGCTCCTGCGAGAACCATAATGCTGTTGCTCGGGATTCGCAACGATTTGGACAGGACGATCCTACCAAATCGGTTGTTCTCGTTAACAGTTCGCGGGGAGCTTATGGCAATTCGTCGTTTCGGCATTTCGGAAATCACCCGCTGGCCTGCGCTCCGCAAACACGGGCGAGGAGAAATCGACCGACTCATCCATGTCCGTAAAAGACGGAGAAATTTGATCGTGGAGGCGCTCGAAGATCGGCGATTGCTGGCGGCGATCCAGGTCACGACGCACCTTGATGTTGTGGATGCTAACGATGGATTTGTCAGCTTGCGTGAAGCGATCGCGGCCACGAACGTTTCGGTCGATGACAACGAAATCACGTTCGCACCTGCGATCAATGGCAAGCCGATCGTTTTATCCAGTGGCCAATTGGTGATCAGCGACACGCTGACCATCCAGGGCAACCCGGCGATCAACACACTCATCAATGCGAACGAACTATCGCGTGCGTTCTTCGTCAACACCACTGGTGACGTGGCGCTGAACAACCTGACCATCACTGGCGGACTCACTTCGGAGTTGCCGACCGCCGGTGGCGGAATTTTTTCTCAGTCCGCAAGCAGCACGCTGACGATCACGGGCAGTCAGATCATCAGCAATCGAACCACAAGCCTGGATTCCGGTGGTGGCGGGATCAGCGTCAACGGCAACCTGATCTTGATCGGCAGCACCGTTGCTAACAACTCAACCTCCGGTGCCAATTCGCCGGGCGGTGGCATCGCATCGCCGTTGGCCGGCAACATCCGCATCGAGAACAGCACGATCAGTGGTAACTCGGTCCTCGGTACATCTGCTTTCGGTGGTGGCGGTATCTATTTCGATGACGGCGATGTAACGATTCAAAACAGCACGATCACTGGCAATACCGCACCGATCGGCGGCGGCATCGGCATCTTTGCCGACAGTGCAGGCGAGTCGCTGTCGATTGGCAATTCAATCATTGCGGGCAACTCGGCCAATACAAATCCTGACTTCACCGCACCGGGGACGCCGGCGATCAACTTGCTCGTTTCGTACAGCTTGATCGGCAACAACGAAGGCACAACGCTGACGGCTGCCGCGACCGCGAATGCAGACGGCAACCTGATCGGTGCTCCGGGTGCAGTGATCAATCCACGCCTTCTGCCACTGCAACTCAACGGCGGAACGACGTTGACGCACATGCTGTTCATCGGTAGCCCGGCGATGGACTCCGGCCAAACCGGCTTCGCACGCAACCCCGATGAAGACCAACGCGGTGGTCCGTTTCGTCGAGTCGCCAATGGTCGGTTGGATATGGGTGCCGTCGAGTTGCAGATAACCGATCCGTCGTTGCTGGTGGTCACCACCACCATCGATGAACTCGATTACAGCAACACCGACGTCAGCCTGCGAGAAGCGATCAATACCGCTGGCGGTGCCCTGTTTGATAGCACGATCAGTTTCGCCGAGAATGTTTCTGGCACGATCGAATTGACGCTCGGCCAACTCGAGATCAGCAAAGGAGTCACGATCAACGGCCCAGGTCAATCGCTGCTAACGATTGATGCCAATCAGCGATCGCGAGTAGTGAATGTCGTCGGTGGAACGGATTTCAACGTCACGCTGCGTGGTCTGACGATCACCGGCGGCCAAGTCACTGACGACGACTTCGCTAGCGCGGGTACATCATTCGGTGGCGGCGGCGTTTCGTTCGGTTCGTCGGGGACGTTGCAACTCGATGCTGTTACGGTCTCCAGTAATGTCGTGCAAGGATTGAATACCCAAGGAGCAGGGATCTTCAGCAACAGCGGTTCCGTTTTGTTGACCGGCAGTACCGTGTCAGGTAACCGCGCCCTAGGAATCGGAGATATCGCCGTTGGCGGAGGCTTGGCGACGGTGAGCGGTTCCGTGACGCTGGTCGACAGCACTGTCACTGGAAATAGCACCGAAGAAGCCGGCGGAAATGGAGGTGGCATTTATTCCTACTACGGCGACATCACATTAACGGGCAGCACCGTGTCCGCGAACCGCGTCGAGGCCACGATCGTATTCAACGGTAATTTTAACGCGCATGGCGGAGGTGTTTCCGCACGCCGAGGCAACATCACGTTGACCAACAGCACCGTGTCCGGAAACAGTGTCACCAATCCTGACGCCGGAGGAGGCGGAGTCGCGGCATTTACCGGAGGCATCACGCTGATCAACAGCACGCTGACTGGCAATCGTGCGATTGGCGCCGCGTCCCAAGGTGGCGGAGTTGATAGCTCCTTTGCGAGTCTGACGATCCACAATTCGATCATCGCCGGTAACTCGGCGACCAGCAACCCCGACTTCACCGCACCCACAACACCGGCGACCGACCTCGAAGTCCGCTCCAGCCTGATCGGTAACAACCAGGGCACGTCACTGGCTGCATCGTCCACCGCCGATGCCAACGGCAATCTGATCGGCGCACCTGGTGCGCTCATCAATCCACGACTGGGACCACTGAACCTCAACTTCGGCACAACCCAAACGCACGCGCTACTAACCGGCAGCCCTGCATTCAACGCTGGGAGTAACGCATTAATCCCGACGGGCTTGACCACGGACCAGCGAGGCGAATCCTTCGTTCGTCAAAACGGCATCGTCGACATCGGTGCGTTTGAACTCCAATCGCTGGATCCATCGTTCTTCATCGTGACGACCACCAACGATGAATTCGATTACAGCAACAACGACGTCAGCCTGCGGGAAGCGATCAACAGCGCCGGCGGCAGCCTTGGTATCGAGAACATCTCCTTTGCCGATGGCGTGACCGGTGAGATCTCGCTGACGCTCGGCGAGCTGACAATCTTTGACTCGATGTCCATTAGCGGACCGGGCCAATCGTTGCTCTCGATCAACGCCAACCAACAATCACGAGTCCTCAACGTCACCGCTGATACCGCGATCGATGTGACGCTCAGCGGGTTGACCATCACCGGCGGTCAAACCACAGGCGACAACGTATCGTTTGAAGATCCAAGATTCAGTGGTGCGGGAATCTTTTTTGTTTCTACAGGTAGCTTGAGACTTGACCAAGTCACGGTTTCCAACAATGCCACCCAAGGAACAAGCACAGTCGGAGGTGGCATTTTTTCGCCTGTCGGGACCGTGTTGGTGTCGGGCAGTACGATCTCAGGCAACAGTGTGAACGGCACGAATGCGGTCGGTGGTGGCATCGTTACGTTGACCAGCCCCGTGGTGTTGCTCAACAGCACCGTCACGGGCAACCGCGCGGTCAACCGTGCCGGTGGCATCTATTCGTTCACAGGTCCAATCTCGTTAACCGACAGCACCGTGTCCGGCAATCGCGTCGATGCACCGGTAGCTGGATCAGGTGGTGGGATCTATTCTCGCACTGGCCCAATCTCATTGACGCGCAGCACCGTATCCGGAAACCGTGTAACGAGTCCGACGGCAAGCGGCGGCGGCATCAGCACGGTTTCCGGCGAAGTTTCGCTAGTCAACAGCACGGTGTCTGGCAATCAAACAACCGGCGCGAATTCGTATGGTGCTGGACTTCATGTGTCGGGTGCCCGCGTCTTCGTCTTGAACAGCACCATCACGGGCAATGTCGCGGGTACATCGGGCGGCGGAATCACAATCGGCTCCAGCAACCCGTCTTCGCAAAATCTTTCGATCCTCAACTCGATCGTCGCCGGTAACACCGCTGGTTCCAACCCGGACTTCACCGCGTCATCGTTGCCTGCCGCCAATCTGTCCGTCGTCCACAGTCTGATCGGCAACAACACCGGTACCACGCTCACGGCGTCAGCCAACGCGGATGCGAACGGCAACCGGATCGGTACGACTGCAACGCCCATCAATCCTAACTTGGCACCGTTGGCGCTCAGCGGTGGCAAGACGCAAACTCATGCGTTGCTGCCCGGCAGTCCTGCGATCAATGCCGGCCGCAACAGTGCAGCGGTCACGTTTGTGAACAACGTCGTCACACCCATTTCCAATGACCAGCGTGGCGTCCCTTTCGTCCGCATCGCAAACGGCACCGTCGACATGGGCGCGTTCGAGGTGCAAACCTTCGCTGCCTCGTCTTTCATCGTCACGACGACCGGCGACGAGATTAACTTCACCAACACCGACGTCAGTTTGCGCGAAGCGATCATCACCGCCAACGGTCAGGCCGGTCCCAACACAATCACTTTTGCCGAGGCTGTCTTTGGCGCGATCACGTTGACCCTGGGTGAATTGCCGATCACTGAATCACTGACCATCACCGGACCAGGACAATCGGTGCTGAAGATAGATGCCGACGGGCAATCGCGTGTCTTCAACGTCAGCGGCGATAGCGGACCGGCGGCGATCGATTTGGCCATCACGGGTTTGACCATCACCGGTGGCCAAACGATCGGAAACAATTCCTTTACCCCCGGAGATAATCTTTTCAACGGCGGAGGCATTCGCTTCAATTCGACCGGCAACCTGACGTTGACCAGCAGCACCGTGTCGGGCAATCGCACCTCGGGTTTTCTCGCGGGCGGAGGAGCCATCTACACGTCTTCAGGAACCATCAGCCTCGTCGGCAGCACGATCGCCAACAACAGCACCGCAGGCTTCTTCGCACCCGGCGGCGGCATTCTGACTTCGACCGGCGCGGTGACGCTGACCGACAGCACGATCTCGGGCAACTTCACGACCGGCGACAATTCATCGGGCGGAGGACTGTTTACCGTGACCGGTGATCTGTCGATATTCAACAGCACGGTCTCGGGCAATCAAGTGACGGGCTTGGATTCCGATGGCGGCGGTCTGCTGGTCAACAACTCGCTGGTGCGGATCGTCAACAGCACCCTCACTCGCAATGAGGCTAGCCGCGCTGGCGGCGGTTTGATGACAGTTGCCAGCGCCGATAACAAAACGTTGACCATCCACAATTCGATCATCGCTGGCAACATCGCGCCGACCAGCGCCGACTTCACGGCACCGACTTCGCCCGCGACGAAACTTGATGTTCGCAACAGCCTGATCGGTGACAACGCCGGCACTTCGCTCGCACCGACGACAACGATCAACGGCAACTTGATCGGCACCACCGCCGCGCAAATCAATCCCGTACTCGGACCGCTCAACCTCAACGGTGGCGCGACACAAACTCATGCGCTGCTGACCGGCAGCCCCGCGCTCAACGCTGGCAACAACGCATTGGCGGTCGATGCGGGCAATACGGCATTGGCGTTGGATCAACGCCGATTCGCGCGGATCGACAACACGACCGTTGACATCGGTGCCTATGAGTTCCAGCGAGTTACTGAAGCCTTCTTCTTCATCGTTACCACGACCGAAGACGAAGTTGACGGCGATTTCCCCTTCAGCTTGCGCGAAGTCATCAACTTCGCCAACGGCAACCCAGGTCCGGATACGATTACGTTTGACGGCGAAGCTCTTGGCGAGTTGAGTTTCCTGCTCGACAATGTAGGCAACCTCAAGCTGTCACTGGGTGAATTACCGATCACTGAATCGCTGACCATCGTCGGTCCCGGTCAAACCGTGCTCTCGATCGATGCCGACCAGCGTTCTCGCGTGTTCCACGTTTTCGGCGATTCGTTGATCGATCTCGCAATTTCAGGCGTCAGTATCAACGGCGGCCAAACGACGGCAGACAGTGACGGCGGCGGTGGCATTCGCTTTTCATCCACTGGCACGCTCACGCTGACCGACAGCACCGTTTCCGGAAACACGACGTCGGGCAACTTTTCCCGAGGCGGTGGGATTTACTCCTCTGCCGGGGCCGTGAATTTGGTTCGCTCGACGATCGCCGTCAACGGCACCAGCGGTTTGAGTTCAACCGGCGGCGGTGTGTCTACCATCAGCGGTGCGGTGAGGTTGACCGCCAGCACGATCACGGGCAACACCACCTCCGGCGACCGCGCCAGCGGCGGCGGAATCTCGACCTACAACGGCGACATCTCGCTGATCAACAGCACGCTTTCAAGCAACCGAGTCACCGGCACAGATTCCGATGGCGGCGGTCTGCACTTCGATGATTCGCTGGTCACGATTGTCAGCAGCACGATCGCGAACAACGAAGCCAATCGCACCGGCGGCGGTTTGAACTTGTTTGCCGATAGCTCCGACCAGAAGCTGACGATTCACAATTCGATCATCGCCGCCAACACCGCCACTACCAACGCTGACTTTACCGCCCCGACATCGCCCGGAACCAACTTAGAAGTTCGCAGCAGCCTGATCGGTGACAACACGGGCACATCGTTGACCGCGACCACAACGACCGATGGCAACTTGATCGGTACGTCCGCGACCAAGATCGATCCACGACTGGGACCACTCGCGCTAAACGGTGGCACGATGCCGACTCACGCATTGCTGACCGGCAGCCCCGCGATCAACGCGGGCAGCAACGCACGTATCCCCACAGGCATCGTCACCGACCAACGCGGCGCTCCGTTCACGCGAACCAGCGGTGTCGTCGATATCGGTGCCTTCGAAGCGCAAACATTGCCCGCGTCTTCTTTCATCGTGACGACAGCCAGCGATGAACTCGATTACAGCAACACCGCCGTCAGCCTGCGCGAAGCGATCAACAGCGCTAACGGCAACGTTGGCGCCGACACCATCACGTTCGATCCAGCGGTCTTCGGAATCTCGCAAACCATTTCGCTCCGGCTCGGCGAATTGCAGATCGGCGAATCGATCACGATCAACGGTCCTGGCCAAAGTCAGCTTGCGATCAATGCCAACCGGCGGTCGCGAGTCATCAACGTGATCGGCGGCACTGCAATCAACGTGACGCTTTCAGGCCTGACGATCACCGGTGGTCAAACCGAGAGCGATCAACAGTCTGGGGGTGGCATCAGTTTTGACTCGTCCGGAACGCTGACGTTGAACAGCAGCACCGTCACGGGCAATCGCACCACCGGCGATGCTGCCAACGGTGGTGGAATCTATGCAAGCTCCGGTGCAGTGATTCTCAACAACAGCACGGTGTCGGGCAACAGCACGTCCGGCTTCACCGCGACCGGCGGCGGTATCCATGCAAACACAGGAGCCGTATCGCTGTCCAACAGCAGCGTCGTGAATAACAGCACCACGGGCAACGAAGCGAATGGCGGTGGACTTTTCGCATTGACCGGAGCGGTCACGTTGCTGGGCAGTACGGTCGCCCAAAACCGAACCACAAGTGTCGATTCAAATGCCGGAGGAATTTTCGCCCTGACCGGTTTGGTCTCGCTGGTCAACAGTACCATCTCAGGAAACATGACGGCGAACAACGGCGGCGGCATCATCGCCGCTTATGGTCAGGTGTCGTTGATCAACAGCACCGTGACGAATAACAGCGCTGCGGGCACAAACGCCATCGGCGGTGGCATCCTCGCGTTCGATTTTTCCACCAATCCAGCGATTGTCATTCGCAACTCGATCGTCGCCGGTAACACAGTGTCCTCAAGTGGCACGGGCGCGGACCTCCGCGTTGGCTCGCAACGTCCAATCACGTTGCAATTCAGCATCATCGGCGATAACACCGGCACCACCTTGCCGCCAGCTCCGACGGTCAACGCCAACGGCAACTTGATCGGCACCGCGACCGCCAAGATCGATCCGCTGCTAGCGCCACTGGCGGCCAACGGTGGCACCGTTCTGACTCATGCGTTGTTGTCCGGCAGCCCCGCGATCAACGGTGGCTTGAACACGCTGGCCGTCAACGGCAGCACCGCGCTCAGTACGGACCAACGCGGTGCTCCGTTCACTCGCATCGCCAACAGCACGGTCGACATCGGTGCCTTCGAGTCTCAAACGCTGGCCGCGTCATCTTTCATCGTCACGACGACCAACGATGAACTCGACTTCAGCAACACCGCCGTCAGCCTGCGCGAAGCGATCAACAGCGCCAATGGCAACCTAGGGGTCGACACGATCACCTTTGCATCCGGCGTGACGGGCACGATCACGTTGACGCGTGGCGAATTGCCGATCACGCAATCGATGACGATCACCGGTCCAGGTGCAAACTTGCTGGCCATCGATGCCAACGAGCAATCGCGTGTGCTCAATGTCTTCAGCAGTACGGCGATCGATGTTTCCTTGACGGGCCTGACGATCAGGGGAGGACGGACCAGCGGTTCGGAAGTGTTCTTTGCTGACGAATTCAATGGCACATTCAGCGGTGCTGGCATCCGCTTTGATTCTAGTGGTACGCTCACGCTCAGCGGCGTCATGCTGTCCGACAACAGCACAGCCGGATTAGGTGGCATCGGCGGCGGCCTCTTCGCCAATGGCGGTACCGTGACAGTGAACAGCAGCACCGTCTCCGCAAACAGCGCTGCCGGAGCGATTACTTCGGGCGGCGGTATCGCTGTGGCGAGCGGCGTGCTGAATCTGAACAATAGCACGGTCTCGGGTAACTCGACCTCCGGCGCTCAAGCGAATGGGGGCGGCATCTTTTCCTCGTTTAGCACCGTCACGTTAGTCAACAGCACCATCACCGGTAACCGCACGCCCGGTGATGGTGCTCGCGGCGGTGGACTCTACATCACCAATTCAGCAAACCTCAGTGACACAACGCTGACCATGCGGAATTCGATCGTTGCCGGGAACACCGTCGGCACATTGGGAGACGGACCGGATTTGTTTCCGTCGTTATCGGCGACGCTGGTGATCCAGTCCAGCCTGATCGGTGACAACACCGGCACCACGCTGGCCGCATCGGCAACGCCTGACGCCAACGGCAACTTGATCGGTACTGTGGCAGCGAGAATCAATCCACTACTCGGACCTTTGCAGAACAACGGCGGCCCAATGCAAACCCATGCGTTGCTGACCGGCAGCCCCGCGATTGACGCCGGTAGCAACCCGCTGGTCCCCGTAGGAATCGTCAACGATCAACGCGGCCCCGGCTTTCCACGCATCAACAGCGGCACCGTCGACATCGGTTCATTCGAGTCGCTTGGCAACGTCCTCACTCTCGATTTCGGCGATGCCCCGTCGCCTTATCCGGTCACGCTTGCTAACAACGGCGCGCGACATGCGACCGGTGCATTGTTTCTCGGCGCGTCAGTCGATGCTGAAACCGATGGCAGCAATAGCGCGGCCGCTGATTCCGACGGCAGCGACGAAGACGGTGTGTTCGTCATCACGTCGTTCATCACCACGACCGTCAATACGATCTCCAGCTTTTCCGTGATCTCGTCCGGCACCGGCAGACTCGATGGCTGGATCGATTTCAACAACGACGGCGATTGGCTCGACGCCGGCGAACAGATTTTTACATCGGTCAACGTCTTAGCCGGCCAGAATCTACTCAGCTTCACGATCCCCGCGAACTCGACCGCTTCCAACACCGGAGCCCGCTTCCGGCTCAGCACCGCCGGGTCACTCGCACCCACCGGTGCGGCCGCTGATGGTGAAGTCGAAGATTACCTAGCCGCCATCATCATTGGCGCGAGCAACGCGGTACTCAATATCGACGCACCGGCAGGGGATAACAGCGTGGTCGTTGAAGGCAACAACCTGGTCGTTCGCCGAGGTCCGACGGTTCTCTTCCAAGCCCCGTTCAACACTTTCGGTACGCTGAATCTCAACGGTTCGTCGCTCGATGACATCCTCACGCTGACGATTCTCGAAGCGCTTGCAAGCCGAACTCTGGTTTTTGATGGCGGCTTAGGTCGAGACTTCTTGAACCTGCTTGAAGCAGGTCGGACCTTGGATTTGACGAACGCCTCGGTCACCGTTCGAGACATCGAAGGGATTGATATCCGTGGGACAGGCGATAACACGCTGGTCATCAATGTCGATGCCGTCAAGAACGCATCGACCACCAGCGACTTGCTCGAAGTCGTCTCCAACCTCGGTGACACGATCACCTTCGGTTCCGGTTGGACCGCACAAACACCACGCTTCATCAACGGTGTGTTCACTCATCTCATCACCGAGACAGCGGTGGGTGGAACGGCGGCTGTGCAGGTTCGCAATGATCGCTTTTTTCAGAATCCGCTGGACCGCTTCGATGTCGATCGCAGTGGCACGATTTCGGCGGTGGATGCCCTTCGCATCATCAACCAAATCGGCCGCAAAGGATTAGGCTTGATCGCGCCGCCGACCAACGATGGCGAGATCAACACCAACTACTTCGATGTTACGGGCGATAACATGCTCTCGGCATTGGATGCTTTGGTGGTGATCAACTCGCTCGCTCGCATCCGCTTACGTGGCGAGAGCGCTGCAAGCAGTGCGCTGACTGCTCCAATCCCAATTGATTCGGCACACAACCTCGCCGAGATCGAGACTAGCGATGCCGACGTATTGATACCCGCCATCACGACCTGGACCGCCAAGGCCGCCTTTTTTGATCTACCAACGTCGTCTGAAGATCAAGTCTTAGCGGTTGATACATTCATGACTGACTACGGCCAAAGTGTCGATAGTGACGTATTCGGGATGCTCGGTACTGATCGGGTGCAGAACGACCTTGGTTCGATCTCGCCGGTCATCTCGGCATCCGCTCTTGCTAGAATCAATTGACGCCGGTCTGCAAATCGCAAACTGACTGCCCCGTTTGACACTTCACCGAACAGCGTCAATCTCGAGTTGGTTTAGGACCGAGCGGGCAATTACTGTCTGATTTGTGGTGTAGCAACGTAGTTCCATTTTGATAGGAAGTCGTCGTACTCGATTCGAAGTTGCTGTTTCATTTGTTCAGTGGCGTTTCGCTTGGTTTCGTAGACTCGCCGAATGACGTTGACTGTCGTTCTCAGGCCCGTCAATGTGCTCGCCCTACGCATCAGTTCCACCACGCGGTCAATTGTATCAAATAACATTCCGCTGCAAGCTCGGCCAACGTGCGGGAAAAAGCGGCGTTCAATCGGGTTGTACTTCGAGCAGTAAGGCGGATAGTGCGCCACGCGTATCTCCAGGCCAAGCGATTCGCTCAGCTGCTGCAGATCGTACTTGAAGATGTACTTGTTCGATGA
>JBGSLZ010000052.1:0-74433 GCA_041740415.1 Rubripirellula sp. | reverse complement strand
TTGCATTGGTACTGGAATCGCATTGGCAAACAGTGCTACGCAAATGCCAGCAGTATCCTGCTGCTGTGCGATTGTGGAGGAAGCAACGCCGCGAACCGTTATCTTTTCAAGTACTACCTTCAAGACTTGAGCGATTCGATTGGCATACCGATCCGAGTCGCTCATCTACCGAGCTACTGTAGCAAGTACAACCCAATCGAACGTCGCTTCTTCTCGCATGTCGGTCGCGCATGCTCGGGCCGCTTGTTTGATTCGCTTGAAACCGTTGTCGATCTGATGCGTCAAACCAGCACACGAACCGGTCTTCGAGCCACCGTCAATGTCATCCGTCGAGCCTACCAAATCGGCCAGAAACTCAGTGAAGAACTGAAGTCCGAATTGAAAATCGTCTATGATGAAGCGTTGCCACAATGGAACTACACGACCAGACTGTGAAGTCAGCACTTATTGCTCACGCGATGCTAAGTCTAGGGGACATCCAGGAGCGTATCGAGCGCGCAATCCTTTACTTTTTCTCACTTTCGGAAAACTCCAGCAAATCCTGGTTTTGTTGAATCTTTTAGCGATTGAATTCAATTCCGCTGGTATCTCAGTAAAGAGAGGACTCACGACCCAAAACTTCTGAGAGGAAAGCATGTTTGCCATCTTCCCATTCCATTGCCAGCCGACTTTGCGGCCGGCAATGCTCCTGTTGTTCGGACTGTTGTTTTGGCCGCTCACGGTGTACGCAAATGGACCGTATTCTGGGTCGACGACTCACTGGACTGTGATGGCGTGTTCAGGTCCGGAGTCGCAAGTTCAGCTTCTTCATGACTCGCGGAAAATCTACGAGCAGGACCGCCCCACCTTCGTGATCACGCATGGGATGGGTGGAACAACGACGGATGATCGCTTTCTTCATCTAGCCGATGCGATTGGCGATGCCATCGCAGAATGCAGTGTTTTGATCGTCGACTGGTCCAAGCAATCGCGTCACACGGGATGGTTTGGCCTTCCAAACCCGTTCGCTGTCGCGGCAAAAATTGATTCGGTTGCGCTCGAGGCATCTTCCCTCCTGAAAGCGATCAAAATGGAGCCCCATCGAACGACGTTTGTCGGTGAAAGTTTTGGCAATTGCGTCAATGCGCAAGTTGATAAAACGCTCGGCGGGCAAGGTCGTATCCTGGCGTTCAATCCGGCGAATGAAGCAGGCGGTTACACGACGCCAGATCTTACAGCCTGCTCTGACCGAGCATGATTGGCCCCACGAGAGTTGACGCGAATGCTCGCGGCAGCCACTGCAAGCGGGCTGAACAACTGACAAACGTTCGCTGTTCCTAAGCTGAGTGCTGCAAGTCACGCGTAAACCACTTCAATACTTTCGGGAGATCATCAAGTGTTCACTGAGAACCCCGTCGAGCAAACCACCGCGGTGACGGATCTATTGATTGCACTTCAGTCCATTGGAGCAATCGTCATGCTCAGGAGGTTTGCTATAAGAAAACCGATGTGGACCGATGTCTGGACTTTGTTCTTTGGGCTATTGGCACTTGCAAGCTCTCTTGGCGCTGTCTCGCATGGAATTCAAATCCACGAATCAACTCAGAGTGCGATTTGGTTCGTTGTGTACTTGGCGTTGGGGCTCGTGATGGCCATGTTCGCACTCGCAGCGGTCACGATGACGTGGAACGATGAAATGGCACGACGTTGCGTTCCGTATTTCACGGCCGTCGCTTTTGCATTCTTCGCAATCACGCAAATTTGGAGCGACTCGTTTTTGCTTTTTGTCATCTATGAAGCAGTCACGATGTTGGCAACGCTTGTGCTTTATTCCGTGTGCTTTTGGTTTCGGCGAGAACGAGGCTCCGCATTGTTGTCTGCTGGCATACTTGTAGGGATTGCAGCTGCCGTCGTTGATTCCCAGTCATCACTACGAATGACAGTGATCTGTTCATTTGACAATCACGGAATCTTTCACATCGTGCAGATGCTCAGCCTCTTGCTAATTGCGATCGGAATCCATAGTTCACATGCGCGACCGTCAGAAGTTTATCCGCGTTGCTTACCCACTTAGCTACCTTTTCCGGAGCAAGCAAATTCCAAATGCATCGTTGGACCGACAATGAATGAGAAAACCATTGACAATCCAGAGATCAGCGCACTCTCTCGAATCTCGCAATCGAAAAAGTTTTTCGATGTAGCTACGAAGCAACACTTTTCATGCGGAACCCGTTTGTCGATCATTATCCCGCCGCTCGCAAACCCTTACCGAATTCACGATTTATTGTTACTTATGAGTCGAAGCTTGAGTTTGCAATTGGCAACGTTGTTTTCTCATTTGGAAATTTGCGATGTTTTTAAAATTCGATACCCGCGTGTGGCGATGGAAACATAACGCAGTCCTTGCGGCTTTTCTTTCTGTTCTACTGCTGCCGACATTCCAATTCGCAGCCGTGCCGGCGGAAATCGCTAAACCGGACTCGTTTGCCGAACTCAACACCGGTCACGGGACGGGAATCGGAACCGCGATCGAGACGCAGCAGAGGTTTAGTCTTGACGGAGCTCTGCTGGCCACGTTCCGTTTTATCAACAGTCAGCCGGAGCCAGTCATTGATTTGGTTATCTGGGATGTTCAAACGGGCGAGGAGAAGTTCAGAATTTCCGAAGGATTTTCCGGTTTCGAATTCAACAGCACCGGTACTGTCCTCGCGATTTGGACTCACGAGAAGGTCAGTATCTTGGATTCGCAAACGGGAGCGGATTTGGCGACGCTGGCCCACGGAAACGTCAGCCTTGTGAAGTTTATTCCCAACTTGCACCTGTTGGTGACGGAGACTCGAAACCGGAGTGAGATGCAAATCACTCCGTCTGAACTACGATTCTGGAACACAGATACTTGGGAGCGAGTTGAGACAACGGTCGACCAACGCATGCCGTTGACATGCCCCGTTGTCTCGACCGATGGAAAGTATGTCGCAGGATTCGAGCCTGTCGCCAGAGGGACGAATAATACTAAAACGGAATTGAAAATTTGGGAGTTACAGACCGGCAAACAGTTACCGGCCCCAAATTGGCCCACCCCTGGCTATTTTGAGCCGGGTCTCGGATTCACACCTGGCGGAAAAGATCTTGCTACTTTTGGGCAGGTGTGGGACATCGAGGCCGAAGCGGCAAAGCCAGTCAACAAGTCGTTCGATTTCTACAAGGATGTAGAGTGGGGCCGTTCCTTCGATGAATATGCTCGCCATGGACTAACAAAAAACAAAAACAAGCGCGCGAAGATCATCGATAAGAAGATCGTCGTTTGGGACCTGCACAGCGGCGAACAGATTGCCCAATACGACAATCCCGAGGCGGAACCGCCCATTGACGCTATGTCCGCGGTGTACGGGGCAACGATCCCTTGGGTCTTTGACGAAGCTCTGTCATTTTCGAGCAAGGACAGTCGTTCGGGGTCCCGCACAATCGATATTTTCGAAACAGCCAATTGGAAGATAATCCGCACGATCTTACTCAGCGGGCTAGGGCCGTCATTGGACGGCAGGCAGTGGAGCTGCAAGCCAGATTTATTTTGCGTTCGCGTCGCGAAAGACGGCACGACAATCGTTGTGCTGGAAGTGGAGGACAACCTTTATGATGAATTACGCCGTTGCAGAGTAACGGCATACGATTTGGAAACTGGCGAGCGAAAATATCAATTGAAAGGACACAACCAATTTGTTTCCATGATCGCCTTGTCACCCGACAGTCGTCTGATCGCAACGGGCTCTGGAGTAGGGAATCATTCGGCCATGCGTCATGGAGAGGTGAAGCTTTGGGACATGGCCTCCGGTGAACTCGTCCGAACGATGATCGGCCAAGAGTGGGGCGTTCATTGTATGGCTTTTGACAATCGCGGCGATCACCTTGCGATCGGCCGCATGATTGGCGAACAAATACGAGAAAACGAAGTTGGCGTTTGGAGTACGTCGACGGGAGCAATGCTCTCCAGCTTGCAGTTTCCAGAAGCCGAACGAGATCCTAACACCATTGGTCAACCGCCCAGTCAGGCAGTCTCACCAGCGCCCGAACCAGTTTTGCCGGGTGGACTTCACACCACCGCCGCTGCGCAGGCGCCCTGGCTTAAAGAGAATCCTTGCACATCGGATCAGCCTCTCAGCCTGGCATTCTCTCCCGATGATAAACTGCTTGCCGTTGGGGGAATGACCCACCTGACAATGTGGGAAATGCCCAATGGGAAATTTCGAGATATCGGTGACATCATCTCCGGTCCTATTTTTGGTCTCCAATTTTCCGCTGATGGAAAAGACCTTTATTCCAGGAGTGTCAGCGTATTCAAAGATGAAGTCGCCACGCTAGGGCGTCGGCGATTTTGGGACTTGCCCCGGCAACCGTTTGAGTCATCGGAATTGGGTCGTGAGAAAGGTGAGATTGCAGTGAACACGCCCGATCGTTGGATCGCATGCTGTCCTGGCGCATGGCAAACGAATAGCGGAGAGATTTCGCTTTGGGACATCGAAAGCAAAAAACTCCAAAAGGTGATTTGTCACTACGGTGTGCAGAGCATCGACTTCGCGCCCGCAGGTCAACTTGTGACTGCGAGCATCCGCCCCGGAAGTCAAGTAACGACGGTCCTCGATCTTGAAACAGGGCGAGAACTGGTGCGTCTGTGCCACTTTGGATCGGCAGTGTTTAGTCCGACAGGCGAAGTGTTTGCGACGTTAAAATCGGTTGCTCGATCTGTAGACGTGATAAAGGATTCTACGGGTGTTGTCGAAAGGAGAAGAACGCCTCGAGCTGCTGGATTATATGGAGGAATAGACCTGTGGGAGACGCGTACTGGACGACAGCTGGCAGAACTGCCGCACGACACATTAATGCACATGCAGTTTTCTCCCGACGGAAAGATCATTTCCAGCGTGGGACTTGAGAGCACAAAATTGTGGCAAATCGGCGATCTGATTCGCGATACGGCCAAGTGATTTGATGCTCAAGGATAATACGCTTCCAAGGTCTAACCCTATTCAAGTTTTTTTACCCCGTGGGATCAAAATATTGAAACGAGCATTTCGGCCAGCGAAATTTAAAGTTGCATGAGTGGATGGAGCCCGATACTCGTTCGACATTGAGTCAAGACAGAGCGGCGGTGGCTGAGAGTCGAGACGAAATGGCGGCAACTCGCAGCAGACGTCACATCGATTTATTGAGACCGGAGTGGCGCGGAGCGAGTGCTGGCCGTATGAGCTAAGCCGCGAGTCGATAAGATCGAAGCAAACCACCAAGTCGCTCCGTCTTTTCGATCTCAGCATCCATGTCTGGCGGTTTGACGATCGGCACGATGAGCTCGTTGCCCAACCCTGGTAATTTCTTTCAGTGTGATAATGAACGAGGAAAGCTCGAACGGCTCTCCTCGTCGCGATCTCGCCAAAGAGAATCAGATTGTAAAAGCACTCAGATTTCAAAGATCCGAAAAACCGCTCCAGGTGCGCGCTCAAGTTTGGGCTCCGCGGTGGCAAGAGAACCGGCTTCAGGCCCGGCTGCGCAGGAAGTCCCGAAACGATTGACTGAACGCCGCGTCGCGGTCCATGATCAAGTACTGCTTCTCTCTGTGAGCAAGCCGTCCGCGTGGTTGGTCAGTTCAAGTGAAATCGTTTTCATCCACGATTCGTTCGGATTGGTAGTGCAGCCCGCGAAATTGACGCGGCGAGTTTTTAGCTCCATGACACAGAGCAAATAGAACGTTGTCAGGCCCAGTCGCCGTTTATTGCACCGTGGGTGGACGCAGTTATCTGTACGCTCGGAAGCTGGTTGCTGCCGGCGTTGACGCGACGAACTATCGCGACGGAATTCTGGGCTGGGCCGCGATGGGGTACCGCTCGAATCCCCAGACAAGCAACCCACCACCGCGGTGCACCCGTACTGGCGCATCTCTCACGTGCCGGATCAGTACGAACTGAAGACCTGACGGAACATTGCATCGCGAGGGCCTGTAAGAAATATTGTGTCAGCGGTGTGGACCTGATACTACCCATTCTTTCTAACCTACGGAGACTGACGCATGGACGCGACACTGAAGCAGCGGACACAAGAGCTGGCAAGCGCGCTGGCGACTCAATCGAGCACGATCGGAGACCTCAACGCGGCCATGCGAGAGCTGATGAAATCGGCTCTCGAAAAAATACTCCATACCGAGATGGATGTGCATTTGGAATCGACTCAATCGGCACCCCAGGAGCTTCTCAGGACGCTCAATCCCATGACGGATCGGCCGCTAAACGCAGTGGCAAAACCCGACGAAACGAGACCAGCCCCAAGACGATCCAAGGCGACATGGGTATGCTCCCTCTGGACATTCCTCGCGATCGCCAGGGCACCTTCGGTCCGCAGTTGATCCCCAAGCATCAACGTCGCTTGGCGGGCTTTGATGAAAAGATTTTGGCGTTGTATGCCAAGGGCATGACCACGCGCGACATCCAAGACATCGTCAAAGAACTTTACGGCGTCGACGTTTCACCGACATTGATTTCAGAGATCACCGAAGACCTCGACGCCGAAGTCAAGGCTTGGCAGATGCGCCGCATCGATGCGATCTTTCCGATCGTGTTCTTGGATGGCATCGTGGTACATATATGCGGCGAGTCGGGCCGCGTCAGCGAACATACGATGTACGTCGCGATCGGCGTAAATTTCCGGGGAAAGAAAGAACTCTTGGGATTGTGGTTAAGCGAGAACGAGGGTGCGAAATTCTGACATTCGTGTTTAACGGATTTGCACAATCGTGGGCTCAGCAACATGTTCATCGTTTGCGTGGATGGCCTGAGTGGATTTCCCGAAGCGATCAAGTCGGTGTATCCCAAAGCACAAGTGCAGCTCTGTATTGTGCATCTTGTTCGCGCTGCGCTGCGTTATGTCAACGATAGCGATTCTCGAGAAGTGATCGCCGATTTGAAGAAGATCTATCAAGCGGCCAGCGTGCTCGAAGCGGAGGCCGAATTGGAAAACATTTCTAAGAAGTGGGACGCGAAGTATCCGACAATATCGAAGGAGTGGAAGTTGAAGTGGCCGCACATCATCGCGATGTTCGAGTTGCCGAAACTACCACAGAATCCACCAGAGAATCCACCACCAGCGTTCGCTTGCTCGCAGATTGTATTGATCGGCACCTGACGATGGAGAACTTCCAGCAGCTACTATTCGAGCTGTCGGCAAAAAGGGACGACGATGCTCGCACTGGGCACCAGAATTGAATTGGCTCCAGATCTCGGCGGAGCTCGAAGCACCTATCACGGCCCCGGCCTAGCCGAGTTGGTGTGGTTCCGGTCCCGGCGACGGAGCTAAGCAGATCAGCATTTTGATCGTTCAGCGGCAGCGATCCCCGGTCGGGTTCATGCTGGTTAGAATGACCGGACCGGTCCTCACATTCGTTTCGGAGCCTTTTGTATGTCCGTCGACCTTCCCCTCGATTCAATGTCCGTTGCGGACAAAATGCAAGTTCTCGAAACGGTCTCGTTGAGTCTTTGCCAGAAGCCCGGCGACATTCGTTCGCCCGAGTGGCATCAGCAGGTACTCGCCGAGCGGACACGTCGGTTGGAAAGCGGCGAAGCGTCGGTTTCGACCTGGGCGGACGCGAAAGCACGATTGCTCAAGCTCGGTCAATGATCGTTCAAATCAGCAGTGACGCTGAATTCGATATCGCCGATGGTTACTGGTTCTACGAAGGTCAGGTATCGGGCTTGGGCGGTTACTTCCGCACTTGGATCATCGCTGACATCGAATCTCTTGCATTCTATGGTGGCATTCACGAGCAGGTTTATGGTTACCACCGGTCGTTATCGGTGCGTTTCCCGTTTACGGTCTACTACCGCGTCGACGATGCAGTGGTGAACGGTTGGGCCGAGTTCCGCTATAAGGCCGGTAGCGTGTCAGTCTGGGTGCCGCCTGATCCATCATGGAACCGATAACCGTTTGGGCGCTTATCGTCGGCAGTGTTTTTCTTGTCGCGGCGTTTGGTGAAGGGCCGCTTAAAGCATTGCCGTTGTCGTTGTCTGCCATTTATCTTGCGATCGGTGCATTGATCGGTCCGTGGGGATTCGACTTGGTTCAAGTCGATCTGTTCAAGAACGCTGAAACGATCGCGACGGTTACCGAGATTGGCGTGCTTTTGAGTCTGCTCGGTGCAGGATTGCGATTATCCCCGTCGCTGACGCAATTGAAGCGGGCTGCAATTCCCCTTGCCTCTATCGCCATGTTGATGACGATTGCGATGATGGCCGCGCTCGGATATTGGGCGCTCGGACTTTCCATCGGTGCGGCCGTTTTGCTTGGTGCGGTTTTAGCGCCGACTGATCCGGTATTGGCAGGCGATGTACAGGTTAAGCACCATGACGACCGAGACCGACTTCGCTATTCGCTGACTGGCGAGGCTGGCCTGAACGATGGCACGGCGTTTCCATTTGTGATGCTTGGTATCGGTCTGCTGGGTCTTCACGAATTAGGTGACTTCGGTTGGCGATGGGCCGTGGTTGACCTGCTTTGGGCAACGATCGCTGGCGTCGCGTGCGGTTGGGGCGTCGGATACATCATCAGTCGGTTGGCGGTCGTCGTTCGTGTGAAATCGTCGGCACCCACGGCGAGCGAAGAACTGTTGGTGCTCGGGATGATCGGGATCAGTTACGGACTCGCACTGGCGATTCACGCTTACGGCTTTCTCGCGGTGTTTGCAGCAGGAGTCGCCATGCGAAAGTTTGCCGAAGACGGCGAAGACGATGATGAAGCCGACACATTGATGAAGATGGTCACCGGCGTCAACGAACGGTTCGGCCAAATTTTTGAAGTCGGGCTGGTCGTTCTGATTGGAGTGCTGTTAACGACGCACTGGACGATGGCAGTCGACTGGTGGATCGCGATCCTTTTGTTCTTTGTCATCAGGCCCGTCGCCGTCTACGCTTCGCTGGTCCGCAGTCCCGTCAAACCCCTTCAAAAAGGACTGATTGCTTTCTTTGGCATTCGCGGCATCGGATCACTGTATTACTTGACCTATGCAATCGGAGAAGGCTTGGACCCAGAACTCGCGATTCGACTCGGCGGAATCGTGCTGACAACGATTGCATTGTCGTTGCTCATTCACAGCAACGCGGCAACACCATTACTATCGTATTACCAACGTGCCCCAAAAGCGTCGAGTCAATGAACCGTCTAAGCAGTTGGGGCGAACACGGGTATCACCCGCCAAGGTGACTAAGCAAGAACGCCAAGACGAGACCAAGAACCGTTGCGACTCCAGCCATGTGATGGTCCTCTTTATAGGCTTTCGGGAACACTTCCGTTGCAACGGACGCGCCCACCGCGCCTGCTGCAAAACATCGCGTTGCTGCGAGCAAATGCTCCGAGGAATGGGCCATCGCCAGATTCCCGATGACCACCGCAGCCGCCATGGCAATGCGCGGGACGCTTGAACAACCTATCGGCACCAAAGTTCTCGAACTTTTCTTTCGGCATTGAACTGGGGATGAACGGAGTCCACACCGGACCCGGTGCGACCGCATTGACCCGTATGCCTCGTTCAATTGCCAGCTTAGCAAGTGCTTTCGTCATTCCAATCAATGCAGACTTCGTCGTTGCATAGGGCAGCAGGCCTGTAGACGGATTGTATCCCTGGATCGTGACCGTGTTGACGATGCGGCCACCCGCTGGGAGCCGATCCATCGCAGCACGAGACAACCAAAACGGAGCATAGATATTCGTCTTGAAAATTCGATCGAAGAGTTCGGTCGAGAAGTCGTCAATCGTTTCCCCGCTTGCTTGATACGCAGCATTGTTGACGAGCAGATCCAGTGATCCGAGTGAGTCGATGCTGACTTCGATCAGTTCTTCGCAAAACGATTCTTGCCGGAGGTCGCCACGGATCACCACCGCTTTGACGCCTGCTTCTTCAACGAGCAACTTGGTCGCTTCGGCATCGCTGTCCTCGGACAGGTAGTTGATAACGACGTTCGCCCCCTCGCGGGCGGGCGTCGGATTCATCTTTCCAGTGGATCTGGGGTTTGACGTCTTCCTCTGCTTATCGAAGGGCGGCTTCGCGAATGCATCGCGAGGATCAGTCAGCTGCACGTTTGGGAAGACAGGTGATGTCGTATCGCTCGCCATGTCGGTACCCGTAAGTGCAATGTGTCTCGTATTGAACGGTAAGTAGTGGAGTCGCAAGAACTGCCAGCTGATGCCCTAACACAGTCACAACTCCAAAATCAAAAAACACAGCACTGGAAATGTTTCCCATTGCTGTGCTTGTGAAAGCGGCGAGTAGCCCAACATTTAGTTTGCGTTACTGACTTCGATCACGATTCACGTCCACGTCGACGCCATTACGATTGACGTTCACGTCGTCACCGGTTCCTGGACTGCGATCCCGCATTCGGTTTCGATCGACTCCGTATCGAGTGTCCAAGTCACGGGCCCATTTTTGGTCTGCCATGTTCGGCCAGTGATCTTGATCGAATCCCACAGCACCATCCAACCTTTGTTGGCTGACGTTCAAAACCACTACGAAGTCGTCCGCGTCATTCGGATCATCCGGATCATCCGGATCGCGTTGAACAATGAAAGCTTCAAATGGAACGGTAAATAGCTTATCGCCCATGACGATGAAACCGCCGTAGGTGCCTGCGCCATAGCGGACTTTGCCTGTCTTGCTGTCCAGGACGAGATCACGGATTTCACCCGCGCTCTCGCCTTGAGCGTTCTGCAAGTTAACACCCATCAATTGGCTAACGCGGACGTTGGAGCCGCTCGTCTTGCTGTCAAGCCTACCCGCATCGGTTCCTTGCGCTGTAGAAGGAGTTTGGGCTGAGGCAACCGATGCCGAGAGCAATACCGCCACTGCGGTGGAAAGAATTGAAATTCGTTTCGTCTTGAGTTCCTTGATCTAAGGAGGAGTGTCGCCAGACGACGAGTTGACTCCAAAGGGAGAGCAAACGGCGCGCCAAGCTCTCAATACATGAGTGCGAGCGACACTAAAGCGGCACGCGTAATTGATTTAACTTGGCACGACAAATGCTTGTCGGGAGAGTGTTCGTCGCTGCCTTTCTGAGGCTGCGCAAGAGCATCAGCGACGCAATTGAAGCTGATAAACAGACGCTGTTACACGAGGAATTTACGATGGCTACGAAACAAGAAATTAGCGGAAAATGGAACTCGATCGTCGGCTCAGTGAAGAAGAAATACGGCGAAATCACTGACAACGAATTAAAGCAAGTCGAAGGCGACTTGGATAAGTTGGCGGGCCTGGTTCAACAGAAGACTGGCCAGAGCCGCGACCAGATCGAGGCGTACTTTGACGAATGCTGTGCGTCGGCGGATTCCGTCATGGGTCAAGTTGCGAACTATGCGAGCGAGGCAGGTCAAACAATCCGCGACGGTTACGATGCGACTGCAGAACAAGCTCGCCGAAGCTATCAGACGTCAGTAAAAAGTATGTCGCGCCACCCTTTGGAGTCCGCTGGCGTTGCTCTGGGCGTGGGACTACTGGTTGGATTGTTCGTAGGTATCTCGATCGGCGGCCAACGTGAGCGAGAGCTTTCTTGGCGCGATCGCTGGTCGCGATAATGGCAGACGATGTCTCTTTGTTCCGTTGCTCCTGTGAAAGTAAGAAAATGAAAGCCCCTACCACCGGCGATATGTACCCTTGTACCAAATGTGACTTTGAAATCCATGTTACCGCAGGCTGCGACTGCGAAAATTGCGTTGCGGAAGTCCACTGGAAAAGGTGACATCGTTGCCTGTGCAAAATGCGTAAGTCGAGCCATTCATCACTTACCGGCTTTGAGAGAATGCCCACTCCGTAGACGTTTCGTCGTCCATGCCGCTCGACCAGCGATTGTCGCGTCCAACCGCGTGTTCGTACAGGTAGCTGGTGCAAGCAACAACGCGGCGTAAATGTTTCCGCCCATACTTTGTGGATGGCACCGAGTTATTTTGCCGAGTTATTTTGAGCGATCGTCGTCGAAGGTGATCTGGATCAGCAATCGATTATGCGTGACTGCTAACCTTTGCCGGCACGCTTCAATCGACTCACTAATCTCAGCAAGCGATCCTTCAATTGTCGTCGACATTTTGTTCATCGTGTACGAGATTCCGCGCTCGTCAAGCGTGTCGCGAACCACCTGCATGTCGTCACGCATGTGTGGGTCATCAAGGGTCCAAATACTAAAGTCAGCAAGCATTCTGTGGGCTTTCATTGTGAGGATAGACGGTTCAGTTTTGAGGTGATTCGGGCAACCTATTCATTGCATCTGCGAAGAAGTGTGTCGGTGGATTGGTGTCGAAAGTCGTTGAAGCAAATACGAAAGTAGGGCCACGCTAATTTCGCTGCTAGATAGTTGGGACGAAAAAATGCCGCGATGCGATACGTCACGATCAAGTTTGCGTCACAGACAATTTCAAATTGCTCTTCACCCTGCTCGGGATGTCCTGGCAGCGTACCAAACGCAAAGCCGAAAGTCTTTGTCGCCGAAGCGTTGTCGTCAAAGACTCTAACGATTCGGCAAGCCGCAAGCGCCCAAAGTCCAAAGATGCGAGCGCGGATTGCGATATTCTCACCCTCGCGGATCGGCGTGCTCGCGGGTAACGCGCTGACCCATCCGACATCGAACTGCTCCCAGGCCAGTAACGCCGATTTGGCTCGTTGATAGACAGTCTCGCCTTGCCCCAAGGTAACTTCGGTACGGTGATGGTCATAGCCCATTGGCAACTCGCCGCTTGTTGCTCCAACATCGGGATAGTTGAAGTCGCACTTCGATTGCTGCTCCAGAAAGCGTAGCACGTCGTCGGCGTCTGGTTTGGTCAGCGATATGGTTTTCAATTGTCGCTGTCTTCATGGAGTGAAGCGTAGTAGAACGACAGAGCGAGTCGCTGAGCGTCGCCCAGTTTGTCGACGATGGGGTGCATGAGTGATGCGTTGTCGCTGCCGCCTCGGTTTCTTTTGGCGAACAACTCAAGCTGTCGTTGTAGATATTGTGCGGGTTGACCAGCCAGCGTCGGGTATTCGTCGCTTCGTATGATTTCTCCTGGTCCATGACAGTCGACACACGATGGAATTTTTGCGGATTGGTCGCCTTCGTTGGCAAGTCTGCGACCTGTTTCGATCAAGCCTATATCTAACGAGGCCGTCGGAGGCGAGGCACTGCGTGGTTGTTTGGCGAAATAACTTGCCAGCTCGTCGATTTGTTGGTCTGTCAAAGGATGAGCAATCGGCATCATCACGCCGCTGTATCGGTCGCCGGTTTGATAAGCGAGCAACGATCTCTTCAGATACGCCTGACTCTGCGAAGCCAGGTTTGGCACGCGATCGCTGACGGGTGTGCTGCCGGTCATTCCGTGACAGGCGGCACACGACCTTGCAACTTGATAGGCGATCGGCGTTTCGATCGCTTGAATTTCGGTAGAAGCCGGCTGAATCAAGTTGAGGTACTGGCTGGCGTCGGTCGTCGGCAACTCACGCAAGAAGGCGACGACGGGCCAGATTTCTTCCTCACGCTTCTGCGTCGGCCAAGCAGGCATCCCGGCGAACTTGATGCCGTGTTTCAAGATGTAGAACAACTCAGCATCGTCCCACAGATTCACCGCTTCGGACAGTTTCGGTGGATGCGGAGTCATCTGTGCGGCGACGGGTGGCTGCGCAAACCCGGGCGCGCCGTGGCACCAGCGACAATTGCTGTCGAAGGTCGCTGCACCCAGCCGGACCATGCCGGGTTCGTCCAGCGGCGGAACCTCGATACCGATACTGTGCAAACCAACCGAACGATCACTGGCGAAGTCAAGCGTCCACCGCGTGATCGGCCAATGCCCGCTGCTCGCCTTGATCGGGACGATTCCCGAGACGAGTACGATCACGCCAAGAATGCCGAGTGCCGTTAGCAAGATTGCAAGTTCTTTGAGTCGTCGTTTCATTGAATTAGCTCCGAGTGGCTCGCTGCTGCAGCGCTAGCGACGTTTTTTGCGAGAGAGCGGTGGTCTGCATCAAAACGGCTCGTGGGACGCACTAAATCCCTCGTCAACCAAAGTCCGCCTACCAAGTAGGCGATGCCGCCGACGACCAACATCACCGCGCCGCCAACATGTTGATCCGTCAGCGGAGTCAGTCCTGATCCCGCATGATGATGCTGATAAAGCAGACGTGGCGACAGCGCCAATAATGCACCCAAGAAGGTCATGTGCATCGAGGTCAACAGCAGACCAACCACTCCCGCGCCGGCTCGACCGTGGCTTCGTGGTTGACTGCCACCGAACGCCGATAACCACACCCACATTCCGACGGCCAGGAACATTCCTTGCTCAACAATCAATCCGAGCGATTCATGACGTGCCCAGTGATGCAGTCGCGGAGCGTGCCACGCCCACACGATCAGCAACTCACCTACCGAGGCGGGGATCGGCGAAAACAATGCGGGAACTTTTTGCACTGGATCGTATCGAAGCCCCGCTATCGCGATCGACAACAGCGGCGCGACCATCGCAACGATCAACATGTGCAGCGTCATGTGGGCCGCAAACGAACTTTCGGCCCAGCGCGGTAGCGGCCCCATCCAAGCCACCGCGAGCAAAATCCAACCGAGATTCCAAGTTGCCAAACGCATCAGTGACAGGTCTCCATGAAAAAGAAGACGAGCGCGGTAAAGAGCGTCGCGATACCGCTCAAAATTGATAACAACAAAGCCGCAAATCCAAGAAAACGCTGTTCGTCGCGCGGTGTGTCGTCGTCATGCGGCAATGTCGCATGTCCCATGCGATGCACTCGCAAACTTGTCACGCCAATTGTCGCAATCATTGTCAGTGCAATGGCGGTAAAAATAGCGACAGCAATGCGAACGGGCATCGCATCACTGTCCGCTGAAGTAAACTTGGCGCAGTAGATTGCAGTCGTCAAATAGCTCGCTAGGAAATGGCTGGCCCAGCAAAGCGGTGAGAATGTCAGCCACCAGAGATTGATGTTCATAAGCCTCACGCCGCCAACGGAAACAAGGCGATCGTTAGTCCCGTAATGCCTGCGGTCAGCATCATGAAGTGCCAGTACAGAGTCACGTTCACAATGTCAGCATCAAAACGATGTGTCATCTTCCCGGCCGCGCGTCGTGCCATGCAATACAACTGCATGACAACGCCGACCGCCAAATGAACAACGGTCCATAACACGAGTACGCAAACCGACGATTGATAAACATGCTCGGTCGGGTCCATCTGGTGCAGCCAAGGTCCAGCGACCAGCGAGCCCGCGGCACAGCATGCCATGACGACCGACAACACCGTGATGATGTAAAACACTCCGGCACCTTCGCGGCGGTTCGACTTACGCGACAGCAGCATCAATGTCCACGCGATCAAAGTACAAATGACTGATACCAATGGCCAGATAACTCCGGGACCATCAACGTCCTTTGGCGGAAAGTCTTCGTGAACCGTCCAGTAGAAAAAGTATCCGAACACCAACGACATGAACGCGGTCATGTCACCCAGCATCGTGATGAACATGGCCCACCATCCGACCGCGTCCGGTCCCGACACATAGATCGGCAGCGTCAAGCCTAAGCCAACGTCTTTCTCGGTCTTCTCGGGGATGATCGCCGTGCCTGTCCACAACCAAGCAAGAATGGTGAAGAACGCCAGCACACCGCTGATGCAGGTTGCAACATACCAGTGAAACGTGCCGAAGATAAAAACACCGCCGGTAAAGACAGCCGCCCCCAAGGTCAAGAACGTTGGACCGGGAACTCGTAAACACTGAATCGGTGTCGCTTCGACCGTCGATGTCACCAGCGTTTCTCGCAAGCCCTCTTCTGCATCGGGAAGATAGAATTTTCCTTCATCAACGTCGCGCACAAAGTTCTCTTGATCCCAGAGCGGATAGCGTGATTTGATAATCGGAATGCTGCGGACGCCCCACGGTTGATCGGGAACTTCAGCCAACCATTCCAGCGTTCCCGCGTTCCACACGTTCCGAGGCGCGAGCGGTTGTTTGCCTTTTGGTCGCAGCAAATCCCACAAAAAGACCACAAATCCAGCGGCCAATACAAAAGCACCGATCGACGAAATCATGTTCAGGTTGTCGAATCCCATGCCCGCTGGATAGGTGTAGACTCGCCGTGGCATTCCGATCAATCCGGTGATGTGCATCGGAAAGAAGCTGACGTTGAAGCCGATCATCATCAGCCAAAATGCGATCGTGCCGAGTCGCTCGGAGAGCTGCTTGCCAGTGACCAACGGATAGAAATAGTAGACGCCTGCGACAATTGGGAAGATGGTGCCGCCGACCAGGACGTAGTGCAGATGGCCGACGATGAAGTAAGTGTCGTGAGCTTGATAGTCGAACGGTGCGATCGCGACCATCACTCCGGTTAAACCACCGATGATGAACGTGGCCAACCCTGCCAGTACGAACAGCAAACAGACGGACTTGGTGACTCGACCGACCAGCAGCGTGGCGATGAAGCAAAAGATTTGCACGCCCGTTGGAATTGCAACGGCTTCGGATGCCGCCGAGAAAATTCCGATCGTGATTCCTGGCAATCCGGTGGTGAACATGTGGTGAACCCACAACCCGAAACTCAGGAAGCCAGTGCCGACCGCCGCCAGCACAATCCAGCCATAGCCGACCATCGGTGTGCGCGCAAATGTCGGGACGATCATTGCCACCAAGGCGATCGACGGCAGGAACACGATGTAGACTTCAGGATGTCCGAAAATCCAGAACAGATGTTGCCACAACATCGGATCGCCGCCGCGTGACACGTCAAAGAACGGCCAATCCAGTGCCCGTTCCAACTCCATCAACAAGTCACCGGCGATCAATGGTGGGAAGGCGAACAGGATCATCGCCGCGACCACCAAGATGTACCAAGCGTACAGCGGGATCAAGTTCAATCGCATCCCTGGCGGGCGGCATTTCAGCACACCGACGATCAGCTCGACTGCTGCTGCGATCGACGCGATTTCGATAAACGACAGACCAAGCAGCCAAATGTCGGCTCCCACATCGGTTTGATATTCCGTCGTCATCGGTGGATACATGAACCATCCACCGCGTGGTCCCGCACCGAAAAAAAGCGAGCCGCAAACAAAGATGCCACCGATCAGGAACGACCAAAATCCGTAAGCTGACAAACGTGGAAACGGCAAGTCGCGAGCGCCCATCATTTGCGGCAACAGCAAGATCGAGATCGCTTCGAGGATCGGCACGGCAAACAAGAACATCATCACGCTGCCGTGCATCGTGAAGACTTGGTTGTATTGATCCGCCGTGAGAAAATCGTTATCGGGAACGGCGAGTTGGATGCGCATCGCCAGCGCGAGCAATCCACCGAACAGCAGGAACGCGAACGCCGTGATCGTGTACCACAGCCCGACTTCGGAATTATTGACGGCGGACCAGTACCGCCATCCTTTCGGTGTTCGCCACGCTTCGAGCAATCGTTGGGCTTGTTCGTTCATTGCAACGACCCCAGGAAGGCAACGAGCGACTCGATTTCATCGACGCTGAGCGATTCAAACTCCGGCATCTCGACGCCTGGCTTTACGCCATGCGTATCGTTAAGCCACAACTTGAGGTTCTCTGTTGTGTTGTCAAGCACGCCCGCGGCAATTGAAAGCCGAGAACCGAAATGTGTCAGATCGGGGCCAACAACGCCATCGGCAGATGTCCCGCGAATCGCGTGACAGGCGGAGCATCCGCGAGCGAGGAACGTCGATTCTCCTGTACCGGAATTTGCTTGATAGTCCTTCGCCTGATTCGTTAGCCATTCATCGAAAGTTGCTTGATCCGTCACGACAACTCGAAAACGCATCTGTGCGTGAGCCGTGCCGCAGTATTCCGCACACACGCCGCTGTACACTCCTTCGCGGGTTGGGTGAAGTTTCAAACGATTGGTGCGGCCTGGCATCATGTCAACCTTCCCTCCCAGTGAAGGAATCCAGAACGAATGAATCACGTCTTCGCTCGTCAGCTTGAACTCCACCGGTTGGTTCACAGGCAAATGAATTTCATTCGCCGTTGTAATACGTCCGCCGTTCTGGTCGGTGTAATGGACTCGCCACCACCAGCGAACGCCAGCCACTTCAATGGTGAGGCTTCCCTCGGGTGCAGGCCGTTGCAATTCGGGAAGGATCGCGAGTCCGTAACTCAGCAAGAGAGTCAATACGATCGTTGGCACGACTGCTCCCCCACCAATCACCAGCCAGCTCGTCAAGCGTACAGGGTGCTCTCGTCGTGACGTGATTGCATAGACGGCCAAACCAACGACAACGATCCAGATCACTGCCGCCCCAGCAGTCATCCAATAAAACAGCTCGGCAATTTTCTCAGCACCCTGTCCGGCAGAGTCGAGTGCTGATTGTGATGCCGATTCATTCATTGTTTGAGATATTCTTCGCGATAGCCTGACGCGGCCAGCGGCGTGGCGGCTTCAAATCCACCGTCGATGGGCCAGCGAACACCCGTCACAAAACCGCACTTATCGCTGGCCAGGAAATCGATCACCGCAGCCACCTCGTCCGGTTTTCCCGCTCGACGAGCTGGCATCGCCGGGCGTTTCACGTCATCGAAGTCTTCCGCGTCCATATCGTTCATTGGCGTCGCGATCTCACCGGGGGCGACAGCGTTGACTGTGATGTTCAGCGGTGTCAGGTCGAGCGCTAGGCACTTCACCATTCCGCCCAGTGCGTGTTTGGTCATTGTGTAAAGTGTATCCGTTGGGCTCGCGATCACCTCATGGACGCTGGTGACAACGATCACGCGTCCAGGAGTCTTGCGAGGTTCGCCGGCGAGTCCGCCCGGCAGCATGTGATGAACGGCTCGCTGAATGACCAACAACGCACCGAACGTATTGACGTTGAAAATCTTGTAAGCAGTCTCGAGATCGAGATCGGGCAGTTTTTGATTGACCATCATGCCCGCGTTGCTGACCACGACGTCCAAACCGCCGAGCTGTTCGACCATCTCGTCAACGCAAGAGCTGGCGTTGTTGGGTTCTGACAGGTCAAGTTGCGCGATGATGCACCGCTGACCTTCTGCTTCGACGGCCTTGGCGGTTGATTTCGCCTCATGTTCGTTGTGAGCAAACGTAATTGCCACGTCATGACCCGACATGGCCAAGGCGATGGCGGTACTGCGTCCGATCCCGGTACTGCCGCCGGTGACGATTGCTCTGCGTGACATTGAATACACTTTCGGGCTTAGGGAACGTCCGCAAATAATCTTACGATCTAAGCATCAGATGTCGTGCGTTAGCACACGGTTTTTACGGTAACCGGACGCTAATGCGTTCCGGCTGATTTGGCAACTTATTTGTCGATGTCCCTTAGATGGATCAGTTTGCGTGGTATCAGGAAGGTCGTTTCGGCAACATGTCTGCCAGGTCATCTTCCCGGAGTTCTCAATGTCACGAGTCACCTTTCGCAGGCGTGTCGATATCAAGATCGCCGTCCGTCGCTGGGTTCATGTCGAGCGCTTCATCACCAACCTCCACCTTGGGCACTTCGACTTCCATTCGCGTCGAGTCATCGGTGAGATCGGCGAAACCGTCGCATCCAATCACTGTGATGCTGGCGATACAGAGGGACACAATCGCAATTTGGTGCAGGGTCTTCATCTTTTTCTCAATCATTTAGGGGCGAACATTCATTTCTGCAAACCATCGGGGTCGCAAATGCTGTGCCGAGGGCGTGAGGCAAGCGATTGGAAAACGGACCGCAAGCAACGGCATAGAACTTGCGTCCCACGACGTAGTAGAAAACTAACCACGCTACAACTCGGGAGGAATCGATGACTGAAAATCGACCTGCGGTAATCGTCACCGGTAGCTCTGGCCTCCTCGGATGGCCTGTCTGCATCCGATTGGCTGAGCTTGGCTATCAAGTCTATGGCTTCGACCGAGTCGGATGGCCTGAGCCGCCCAAGGATCACGACCATGTCCGCGACATTGAATGCGACGTCACCGATTCGGTGTCGGTGCGCGCTGCGATGGCGAAAGTCCATCAATTGACTGGAGGCAAGTTGGCGAGCGTCGTCCACATGGCGGCGTACTACAATTTCTCAGGTGAAGACAGTGACCTGTACGAAAAAGTGACGATCAATGGCACCGATCGGTTGCTCAACGAACTCGAAGATTTTGAACTCGAACAATTTATCTTCACCAGCACGATGTTGGTTCACGCGCCGTGCGCGATCGGCGACCACATCCGCGAAGAGGACCCGTTGGAGGCCAAATGGCCGTACCCGCAAAGTAAGATCGAAACAGAACGACTGATTCGTGAAGGCCACCCCAGGGTACGATCCGTCTTCCTACGAATTGCCGGTATTTACACTGACGAAGGGCAACAACCAACCCTTGTTCAACAGATCAAGCGAATTTACGAGCAAGATTTTCATGGCCACTTCTTTCCTGGCGATACCGATGCGGGGCAATCGGTTGTTCACCTTGACGACGCTGTGGATTCGATCATTCGCACCGTTGAGCGACGTGATTCGATCGAAGCGAAGACCGCGATTCTGATTGGCGAAGCCGACCCCGTATCGTATGAGACGCTTCAAAACTTGATCGGCAAGCAATTGCACGGCCATGAATGGACGACGATGTACGTTCCCAAGTCCGTTGCCAAAGTAGGTGCGGCAGTTACAGACGCGCTGTCTGGAGGTGACGCTTTCATCAAGCCGTTCATGGTCAACATGGCCGACGATCACTACGCACTGGATATCTCCCGTGCGAAAGAATTACTCGGCTGGGGGCCCAAAAACGGCCTGAGCACCACGCTTCCCAAAATGACGCAAGCGTTAAAAGACAACCCCAACCAGTGGTATCAGGCGAACGGACTAGAAGCGTGAACGATCTCAACGCACACGTTCCTCCGTACCATCACAATCCATCGGCGTGGAGTCAGCGGATTCCGATCTGTATGCTCGCGTTCGTCGCGGCAGCCATTTCGACACACTTGTCGATGTATCAATGGGGACTCATTGAAAATTCCTGGGACCCGGTGTTCGGTGAGGGCAGCAATCGCGTGTTGAAGTCCGATACAGCCAAATCGATGTACGGTATTCTTGGTATTCACGACGCGTCGCTTGGTGTGATTGCCTATCTTGGCGACGCCATACTCGGATTCGCCGGATCGACACGGCGGTGGCAGTACCGACCGTGGCTGGTGATCCTGTTCGGTATCGACGTGATTCCGCTGGGGATCGTGAGCGTGATCCTGGTGGCGTGCCAAGCGTTCGTCGTAGGAGATTGGTGCTTTCTTTGTTTGGTCACTGCCGCCATCTCTTTGATCTTGGTTTACTGGGCATGGGATGAAGTGCGGGCATCGCTGACGTATTTGAAACTTGTTTGGACCCAGAATCACGACAAAGGATTGTTTTGGCGTGCGTTCTGGGGGTACCACGACGAAGCGTTTGAACGTGCTGCTGAAATTTTGTTGGCAAGGGAGAAACGGTGATGTGGGCACGAGTGGTTGAAATCATGACAGCAGTATGGCTGGCGATGAGTCCTTGGATCTTCCATGCGTCTGCGATCCAATCATTGATATGGGCCGATCTCGGCATCGCGCTAATGATCGCTGGACTTGCCGGACTTTCGTATTGGCGTCCGACGCGACACGCACATTTATTGACCATCGCGGTCGCCATCGGCTTAATCGCCTGGGGCAGACTTTCCGGATCGCCGCCACCGTTCGAGCACCAAAATCACATTGTCGTTGGGCTGTTTCTGTTGATGATCGCACTGATTCCGAACGACGCATCGAACCCGCCGACGACTTGGCGTGAACGTCCAGCTTTCGACGCAACGTAGCGGAACGGCGCGACCCGTCCGGTCTCGATGCAAAACCGGAGGGTTTGCGCCCAACCGCTACATACAAAGCCAAACATGGAATCCAACCAACCGCTCATTGAAATCGGCATCATCGTTGCTGGTGTGCTTGATGACATTGACGAACGGGCGACCAAGTTGGCCACGACAACCGCGAAAGATTTTTTGCAGAAACACTTTCCGGCGTTTGCATTTGACTTGTTCATCTTGCGCCGACCAGAACTGGTTGGCGGCCGCATTGTCCAACCGAGCGTCTTGTTGCGGCATGCAGTCGAAGAACGTGACGCGCGGCATTGGGACTATGCGCTTGTCTTAACTGCCGCTGACCTGGACAGCCATTACACGGAGCATTGCTTGGCAGCGCTCAGCCGGCCACTCGACGCCGCCGTTCTGTCGTTCTCGTTGATCGATCCGATCGCAGTCGGAGAGTCGGTTGATGAAACGGTGCGAGTGCAGCGTATCGGTCATCGACTGAGTCGGTTGATACTGCATTCGCTCTCGCATTTGTCGGGACTCGGTCGCAGTGAGGATCCGACGAATCTGATGTCGCACCCTGCCGACGCCGAAGGGCTAGATGCGATGGAAACACTTACCGATCAACAGATCGCACAACAGCAGCTTTCTTTGAGCGAAGTGGCCGATCTAAGGCTGGAAGAAACCAACGAAGAACGATGGAGTCCGTCAGCGTTTGCGATCCGCGCCGGATGGATCAACCGTCGTGAAATCATCGAAGCGATTGTGGCGGCCCGACCTTGGCAATTCCCGCGTCGATTGAGCGGGTTGACGCTCGCATCGGTTTCCACCGTCGTGGTGCTCTTGATGACCGCCGAAGCCTGGGACCTAGCGCTTTCGCAATCTTGGTTCAGCCTGACAGTCCTGACGATCACGTCCTGGGCACTGACCACAATCTATGTCATCGTTCGACAACAATTACTCATGCAAGATGGCCGTCGTCCTAGCGAGCAATCAATTGTAACGATATCGTCGGCGATCGGAATTGTTGTATCTGGAATGATCGTCACTTGGTTGTCGTTGATGTTGATCGGTGCGGTCATCAGCGGCACTCTGTTCGGGTCGAATCTAATCACGTCTTGGGCCGCTTCCTCCGAGCTCACTGCGGTCGATGTCGGATTCGTGCTAAAGTTAAAGATGTGTGCGCTGAGTGCATCGCTTGGCTTATTGATCGGATCATTGGGAGCAAGTTTCGAGTCGCAGCACTATTTCCGGCACGTCATCTTCGTCGACGAGGAAGTTTGAAACATGTTTACTGAAACCGATGGCAGTCGGAAAACGATTGGTGACGTCGACGTGCTATTCCACGACGGCTTGTATCATCTTTTTCATCTCGTGCTACCCAATCATGACTTCATTGCCCATGCGGTCAGCACCGATGCGCTGAATTGGCGACGGGTCAACAATGCTTTGTTCATTGGGTCGCTTCCAATTCACGCCGGAGTTGGATCACTTCACGGTCGCGTTCTTCGATGGCGGCGATCAGTTCCGTCGCCGTTCGAGACCCGCCAACCATCGGCAATACGGAAGCGAGGCGAGAGACCCACGAATCGCTTGGCTTCGTCCGTCTTGGCCATCGATGGCCGGACTGCGACGATCTTGATTCGTTGCGACGCGAATCCGTTTCTTCAAACAGGACCAAAAAACATCGTTCGTTTTGACCGCGTAGCTTGATCGGGCTGATTCGCAGATTGATGTCGCGGGTTTGATTGCCATCACGAATCGCTACGTCCAACCGCTCGACAGGAGAGTTGTCGAGTTTCACTTCATCCAAGGCGCTTTTGAGTTCCATCAACAAGCCGTCGCGAGCCATCTTCAGCAAGTCCAAACTGGCGGTGCCCGACGCCGGCTCCAGATACGGACCGGTTCGCCCACGAAATTGCAGAATCTCAAACGACTCGTTGACCAGCACTCCGGCTGGAGCGTATTGACCGAGTACCATTCGGTCGGCTTCTTTCTGGAAATCGGCAGGATTGGGTGCGGGATGCACGGTGTCCTTGTCTTTGCCAGCGGTCACGCCCAGATAGTCTTCGGAGTTAAAATGCGGGTACTGCCGAAACACACCCTGTTTTTTGGCGTAAATGCGGTGTGACTTATCCACGACCTCGAACAGATCGGTGAAGCCGCCGATCGATTCGGAAGTTCCCAACATCAGAAATCCGGTCGGACTCAATGCGTAATGGAAAGTCGGTATCACGCGTTTCTGCAATGCCGGAGCGAGATAAGTCGACGGTGCAACCCGCTGTGGCGTTCTGAGGCCTGCCGGGAAATTTTGCCGATTGTTCATCCTGCGCGAACGTGATGGCCCCCGGCTGCCTTCAGTTCCCTGATTCCCACGGTGCCGTCGGAACCGGTCCACGAAAGCACGATCCCGATCGCCTGGTCTTGCCGGTCGCCAGCCAAAGAGCGAAAGAAAAAGTCGATTGGCAAATGCTGGTGTGTCTCCTTGCGGGGCGTAAGCAGAAGCACACCGCCGGCGATCGCGATGTTCGTGTTTTTGGGGATGATGTAAACGTTGTTTGGACGGACTGCCATCCCATCGGTAACTTCGGACACAGGTATGGACGTGGTCCGGCCAAGCAGATCATGCAGCTTGCTGTCGCGATGCGGGTCCAGATGCTGGATCAGGACAAACGCCATGCCCGCATCATCGGGCAGGTTTTTCAGCAGTTGCGTGAAAGCTTCCAGTCCGCCCGCCGAAGCACCGACACCGACGACGGGGAACATGTTGGCACTGGCATCGTCGTTCATCGTGATCGGTCCTGGCGATTGACATTATTTATCGTTCCACCAAGCAATCCTTTACGATCGTGGATGATTGAGAACTGACCCTTCAAAGAGCGATTCTGGATTCCAGATCCCGCGTAGACGTGGCGTTTTGCTGGTATCGCCGAACATCGAAACGTCGGCTTGTAAGGTAGCGTTTCCGGTGCCAAATACGACGATCCTTGCGACATCAGTTCAGGCATTCCACGGCAGGAATTGGCGTTTTTGAATTCGCCGCTACAAGGCGATCGGCAATTCGGCCGCACTGTTGTTGCCGATTAACTGGGCAGCCCCGCGTTCAGTGAGCGGACGGGGGCTAGCCCCCGGTCATTCCCGATCGGAACCGGCGGCTCGCGCCGATCCGCTCACAACCTTCGCAAAGTATGCCGAGAAATGAAGCCAAGGCATGTCCAAAGTAGGCACGAGGTTTGCGACTAGCTTCTTCGAGTAATGACTCGAATCAATTAGCGACTAACCCCTTACAAGAGAACATGAAAATGGCTGAGACAATACCGCAAGCGTATGACAATGAACTCGGCGAAACACGTCAAACCGGCTTTGGTGCAGGGCAGCATCCCGAGCGTGGCGTCCGTCGACATCAGACAGGCGAAGGCCCGTTGGCTCGCGCGATTGAAGAGCAAACCGCTCGATTGCCATCCGACGTTTGGTTATGGGCAGCGGGTGCCTCCATCGCAACTTCGTTGTTTCTGCAATATAACGATCAGAAGCAGAAAGCGTTGTTCGTTGGTAATTGGGCACCCACATTTCTGTTGCTCGGCATCTACAACAAAATGGTCAAACAGCATGGCTCGGATTGAAGTAGGGCGTGCCTAAGATTTCCACGTCCATCAAACGCATCATTCTCGTTCCGGGACTGCTCGAACCGAAATGCGCGTTTCGGCCGCTGAAACATTTGCTCTCGAAGCAGTTCGACCGGGTTGAGATTTTTAAGGACCGACTCGCGTTTCGCGATCCGTCGGAAAGTGTCGAGCGTCTTCGCGGAATGATTGCATCCGGTGGACCGAACGACACCGTTGGCATTGTCACGCATAGCTTTGGCGATTGGATTGCCGGCAAGCCATTGCGTCTACAACAACCCATTGCGTTCACGCATTGGTATCAGTAACGCCCTCGATGGAACTAGGGCTGCTAACGGGATTGATTCACCTAGCAACACTAAGCTTAGTGCCGGAACTCAAAATCGTCGCTGATCGTGAGGTGGCATGGGCGAACCTCGATCTCGACCCGGCTGTGCGACGAACTGTGATCTAGTCCAAGGTTGATGAAAGTGTGCGTTCCATATCTCTAGCACAACTTCCGGCAATTGAAGTACACACGGTCTGGGCGACGCATTTGACGGCGGTTGTGCAGCCAATGTGATGCGAATGATCGCCAGCGGATTGGCTTGATTCTACCAGAAACATGAAAAACCCCTCGCCGCAAGCGGGAGGGGTCAATCGTCAGCGTCTACATCAGAAAGGGTAGGACCGAATTTCCGCACGACCTAGCGCGAGGGCATCAACACTTTGTCGATCACATGAACGACCCCGTTGGACTGCATCACGTCTGCGATCGTCACGTTGGCAACATTGCCTTTAGCATCGGTGACCGTCACTTTCTTGCCCTTCATCTTCACGGTTAAAATATCACCGGCTACCGTTTTGACCGTGGTTTCACCCGATCCCGCTTTCATGCCTTTCATCAACACGGCGGCGTCAAACTTTCCGGACAGCACATGGTACGTCAAAATTCCCGCCAACTTCTTCTTGCTTTCCGGCTTCAGCAGCGTGTCCACCGTTCCGTCCGGCAAAGCCTCGAACGCCGCGTTGGTTGGTGCAAAGACCGTGAACGGTCCATCCCCTGAAAGAGTTTCGACCAGACCAGCAGCTTTCACCGCAGCGACCAACGTGGTGTGATCCTTGGATTGCGACGCATTCTCGACAATGGTTTTGCTCGGCATCATCTCAGCCCCGCCCACCATCTTCGACTTGCCCTCATGCTCATCCGCCATCGCTGTTCCTGCCGTAACTGCGACGACACTTAGCATGGTTAACAACATCTTCATAACACTTCTCCAGTAAAGTTCCATGACTCGCAGACCCCGAATGAAGTCGATCACGAGATCAATCCACAGCTGTCCGAAGCAATTCGTGTGCCGTGGCGCATGCATCAGGTCGTGTCGGTTCTCGCACCAGCGACGTTGGTATGGAAGTTGCCGACCTACGGCTTGATTGACGCGGCACGCAGTTGCGTTCAGCCGCGTCCACCGGAACCACGCCTAAGGGTGAAATAAAGATGACCACAAAACTTACGCTGCTCGTTCCTCTTGTCGCCGTTGTCGCCCTGGCCGGATGTCAAGATGATTCTGCATCTACCAGTGAGCCAATCGCGGCCCGTCACGTTGCTTACCCCGCCGGCGGCGACGGTAGTGTTGGTTCTTCGCGAAGCGAAGTCGACAGCGACGAAAAAGACATAGCCAAGCAACCATGGACCGATTTTAAGAAGCCAACGGAAGCGAAACTGAAACAAGATTTGACAGAGATACAATATAGCGTTACGCAGCAAGACGGCACGGAACCCGCTTTCATGAACGAATACTGGGACAACAAAGGCAGCGGCATTTACGTCGATGTCGTTTCGGGTGAGCCGCTCTTTTCTTCCGCTGACAAGTACAAGTCGGGAACCGGCTGGCCGTCGTTTGTGCAACCTTTGGACGCTCAGTTCATCGTTTTGCGTGAAGACAACACGCTGCTTTCGGCGCGCACGGAAGTTCGATCCAAGCTAGCAGACTCGCACGTCGGACACGTCTTTGAAGATGGGCCTACGGACCGCGGCGGAAAACGATGGTGCATGAATTCGGCAGCCATGAGATTCGTAGCGAAGGATCAGATGAAGGCGGAAGGGTACGGCAAATATCTATCGGACGTCAGCGAGGCAAAGGAATAGGCACGACGCGATCGTGTTCGATTATCAGTCTTACTATTTGACGATGCGCGATGGGGTTCGTCTTGCGGCGGACGTCTGGTTGCCGCATTCCCAGCACCGGCCAGCAGCGACGATCCTACGGCAGACTCGTTACTTCCGCTCGATACAACTGCGACCGCCACTCAATTGGCTAACGCGAAATCGACCGATTGACCACAGCGGGCTGTATGCCAAACGACGTCGGCGCTTCTTAGAGGCCGGTTACGCATGGGTGGATGTCGATGTACGCGGCTCAGGTGCATCTTTTGGGCATCGCATCAGTCCGTGGTCACAAGCAGAAGTCGCTGACGGCTACGAGATCGTCGAGTGGATTGGCTCGCAATCTTGGTCCAACGGCTCTCTGGGCTCGCTGGGGATATCGTATGACGGGACCGCAGCAGAAATGTTGTTGACAACCGGCCATCCGGCATTGAAAGCCATCGCACCACGATTCAGTTCATGCGATTCGTTCGCCGACATCGGGTTTCCCGGAGGTTTGCTCAATCGCGGATTCGTCGAGCGTTGGAGCAGGTTGAACGCTGCTCTGGATGCCAACCGATTACACGAGATCGCTGGTGGTTGGGTGCGGCTGCTTACCAGTGGCGTGACCGCAGTGGCATCCGACCGAGATCGACGCCTGTTGATGGAAGCGATCTCGCAGCATCGCGTGAACGACGATGTCTGGGAGCGGGTGCGACAAATATCTTTTGCAGACGATGAACCAGAGGAAGCGACTTCGGAGATTCAAAATGCGGCCGGCGAAAATGGTGAAGTTTTGCGAGGCAGCCAGCTCATCAGTCCCGTCCACTATTCAAATCGAATCGCGTCAACGAGCATTCCAGTTTTTGGCGTCAGCGGCTGGTGGGACGGTGCGTATGCGAGAGCCGCCGCATTGAGGTTTGTACGAATACCCAATCCCGGCAGCCGGCTTTTACTGGGTCCATGGAATCATGGCGGGGCGAGACATATCGAACCGATGAAGCGGTCTCGTGTGAACTACTTTGACCATGATCGTTTACTGCTACAGTTCTTTGATCTGCACGTTCGCGGTCGATCGAATGCATTGGCCGAACAGCCGCCCGTGCAATACTTCACGATGGGCGAGTCCCGATGGAAATCGTCACAGCAATGGCCACCAACGGGAACTTGCGTTGCCTCGCTTTTTCTCAATTCGGGTGGAAGACTCGAATCTGGGCCGGATGCAACGCAATGCCATTCAAGATACGAACGGCAACCGACGACGACTGGAAAACGGAATCGATGGCAAACGCAAGTCGAGATTAACGGCAAAGTCCAATATCCCGATCGGCGGGCCGCGGGTCGGAGTATGCTATGTTTTCGGTCGCCGCGACTTGCCAGCGATATTGAAGTCACTGGCCATCCGGTGGTCAATTTGCACATCAAAACCGATGTCGCTGATGCCGCGCTATTTGTCTATTTGGAAGATGTTGATCCGAGGGGTCGAGTATGGATGGTAACCGAAGGTGGACTGAGCCTCCTTCATCAATCCGAGACACAATCTGATGGATCGATGCAATCAGAAGCCTGTCGCAAACTTGGCACACCTTACCGCCGGTTCACTCGAAATGAAGCCGGTCCAAATTCATCGAGTGTTGATACTGACCATACTCACGCGCAGAAGAAGCAGCATGTTTGCTTCGACCTGCAACCGACTTCGTACCTGTTTCGCCGTGGCAGCCAGATCCAGCTCTCCATCGCGATGGCTGACGAAAACAATTTTGAGAACCGCCCAGGCCGTCAACTCCATTTGTTTCACGGCAGCGTCAGCCCGAGCCGAATTGATCTTCCCGTTTGTAATCCCCTTCGGTTTTGAAAACCACTTTGAGTAACAACATGATTCGCTATCCCTTGCTGCCTATCGAAGCATTCACGTTTGGACCAGCCTATGGCTGGGTCAAGTTCATGATCCGTTCACCGCAGCCGCTCGATCCCGACGAGGTTTGGACGCGGATCACGGGCAAAATTCCGCCAGTCTTCGATTGGTTTCGCCGAAACTATCCGCCGACATTCATGCGAGGACTGCTGATCGCGAACAAGATGCGTCAAGCACACGTTAAGGGCATCGCCGCTCATTACGACGTGTCCAATGCTTTTTATGAATTGTTTCTGGACAGCAAGTACATGTTCTATACCTGTGCCGACTTTCCCAACGGAAACGAGTCGATCGAGGAGGCGCAAACGATCAAGGCAAACCATCTCATCTCATTGATCGATCCTAAACCTGGGGAACGCATTCTCGAATTGGGATGCGGATGGGGTGCAATGCTGAAGCGAATTTGTGAAGAGACGCGTGACAAGGAGAACTTGCACGGGTTTACGTTGTCTCAGGAACAGGTTGCGTTTAATGAAGCCAACAACGGATTCAACGTCGAGTTCCGTGACTTCATCAAAACCGATTATCCAAGCGAACATTACGATAAGATTTACTCGATTGGTGCTTGGGAGCATGTCCGCCCCAATGATATTTTTCCGCTGATGCAGAAGTTGCAGGGAGCGCTCAAGCCGGGTGGACGCTTGGTCCAACATTTCTTCTGTCGCAATGAGAAGCGATTGCCCGCGACGGCCATCGTGGGACAGATATTTTTTCCCGGATCACTGAACGCGGCCTACGCTGACCATGTGAAATGGAACGAAGCCGCCGGATTTGTGATTAAGCAGCGAACGATTCATGACTACCGACCTACGCTGAGAGCTTGGTTTGAAAAGCTGGTCTCCAATCGCGAGCAAGCAATCGAGTTGGTCGGTGTAGAAACCTACAACCGCTACCTGATGTTCTTCGCATCTGCGTACCGCTACTTCGATGACGGCGTTGGAATGTTGGTGCGCTGGGTGATGGAGAAGCGTGATCATCAATCCGCTTGAACTCGGTACAATGATGCCAAGTTTTGTGATCAATTGACTAAGCCAGTTCACTCCGGACGTTTGATTCAATGATCAGTGTCCGATTAGGGACCATACGCCAACGCGTTCCGGCTGATTTGGAAACCTATTTGTGGACGGTCCCTTAATTCGGCTCATGCGTGTTTTTCAAGCGATTTCGCTCCCGTCGTTTTCAACGACGCTTTGGCATCGTCCAGTGTGAGGTCGTCTACGTCGTGAACAATCACTAACACAGAGCCGGACTTGACGCGCTGCTCGTAGTCGGCGGTAACATCGTGAGCAACACCCCAGTTTTCCATTTTGATCAAGCTACCGACTGCGGCACCAATCGCGATACCGACAAGCGGTCCGGCGATGATGAACGGTCCGATCAAAGTCGCGGCGGCAATGGGCGCTGCAACCGTCCCGCCGATCAACATGCCCAACGAAACATTGCGACCTTCCGGTGCGGACGCAGAAGTTGTGTGATCTTCAGGCTCGTCTTCCAAATCTCTTAGATGCGCGGCGGTGGAATCATCAGCGCTTGAAACCACGGAGACTTGGTCGAGCGTGAAGTTGCTCTTTTCAAGGACTTCCAAGCCAACTTTCGCGGCAGCACTCGTTTCGTATTCTGCTATCAGACATTTCGAAATGATGTTTCTCCTATTCAGGCGTCGGTTGCGGAACTGATGTTTGCTGCCTTCGGCGGGGTTGTTTCCTGCGGCGTCTCGGATTCCCACTGCACGAGCTTGTTGAATTTCTGTTGCAACGTCTGAGTGATCCCCGAAAGTGCACCACCCCGGTGCATCGCTGGTTCAGGACAGTGCGTCTTAACACGCGATTCCAATTCCGCAGTGATGTTGTGACCGACTTTTCGCACATACCCGCACATGAGCAGTGATTTCAACAACGCATCGCTTCGCTTGTCTAGCCCCGAGTCGTCACCGTTGAGCGTCTGGCAACAAAGTTCGGCCAGTGCATCGAGTTGTTCCTCAATCTGCGGATTCGTTTCACTCACTCTGGCATTCCTTCAACGTCGTTGGCGAACAAACGCGAGTCATTCGATGTTCTGTCTCGGAAGAAACGGAACACTCGCGAGTCATCTCGTCTCTAGGGAGCAAATCACATACCGCTTGGTACGTTTCTAGCATCGCGGCAGAAGCATTGGAGTCCAGGCTTGAGCCGATCCAGTCAGCGTTAAAAATCGCCTGAAGGCTACACTCCAGTTGTCTAATCCTTTCACCGAAGACCCACACGATGGACCAATGGATCAAAAACTTTCTTGAACAATTCGGGGCGATTGGCGTTGGTGGTTTGATGTTGATTGAGAACATCTTTCCACCGATCCCGTCGGAGATTGTGATGCCCTGGGCGGGTTACGCGGTCAGCCAAGGGGATGCATCGTTTCTGGCGGTCGTCACCGCTGGCAGCGCGGGTTCGTTTGCCGGAGCTTTGTTCTGGTACTTCGTCGGTCGTCGGGTCGGCAAGGAACGATTGTCAAGCTGGATCGAAGGGCACGGCGCTTGGTTGACGATCACTCCTAACGACCTCGATCGCGTCGATGAATGGTTCGAGCGGCGAGGATCGGTCGCGGTGTTAGTCTGCCGCATGATCCCCGGCCTGCGAACGCTGATCAGCGTGCCCGCCGGTTTTGCAGTGATGCCTGTGGGAGAGTTCTGCACGTTCACCGCGATCGGGACAGTGATGTGGACAACACTGTTGGCAGGGATCGGATACTGGCTCGGTGACAAATACGCCGATCTCGCCGGGCCGCTGGGATGGGTTAGCACCGCGGTGGTAATCGCGATGTTTGCGTGGTGGGTCTTGCGATTAGTGAAGCAACGCAAGCACCCAAGCCGCCATGACGGTCAATAACGGCATCGGCCCCAGGCGTGAGCGTGTTTCAAACGGCACGCTCACGCCACATCCACTTGCGACAGCGGTCTAGCCCTTCGATTTTTCCATCGCTCGCTGGATGTCCATCGTCTTTCCGTCTTGTTCGACCGAGCGTGCCATCAGCACAACGCGATCCTTGATCTTGACCGGCACGCCTTGAACCGTGATCTTCGATCCATCCTTGGGCTGACTGGAAAGTTGACTCGCTGGTCCCATATCGACCATCATCGACTTGCCTTCTTGCGTCTTCACCTTCGCCAACAGATGCTTCTGTCCACGCAGTGAAATTTCGCGGGTGCTCTCGACAGTACCCTGATACTTGCGTCCATTGCGATCGATCGTGACGTCCGCGTCCTTGGACTTGGCACTGGTCGCAACCAGCAGTTCTTTATCACCGACTTTGACACGATGTCCTGTAGCGGACAACTGGTCGCCCTTGAACAACTGAGTCGACGACTGCTTGGGGCCGAGGTCAATTGTCACCATCTTGCCGTCCGTGGCTTTCACAGTCGCGATCAAGTGAACACGATCGCGAACGTTCGCCATCTTCGTCTTCTCCACCGTACCGCTCACTTGCTCACTGCCCGATTTCATCGATTTTTGACGATCCTGTGCAGCCACCTGCGATTTGCTGTCGCTCGCGTCGGCTTTGTTGGAATCGAAATTGTAGTAGGTATAGTCGTCATACAGACCATCGCCATCGCTGTCGCGGTAAAAGGAGTAGCTGTCGTACAGACCATCGTTATTGGCGTCGTTGTAGAGCGAGTAGCTGTTCCAGCCGCGATAGTCGCCCCAATGGCCGTAGCCATCGTCGTAGTAGTCGTAGAACCAGCGATCCGAATCGGCGGTTTGATTGTTGTAGCGATACTCGCCCCAGTTGGTTTCCCAATCGTTGTCCGCATCATCGCTGGTGGCGTTGTCGGCGAACTCAAACGTCTCATTATCCCATCGCCCGATCGCTTCGTCGGTGGGGTTGTAATCGTTGCCGTCAAACCACTCCGTCACGTCGTACCATGCGTCGTCTTCGTAATAGGCGTTGTTGCCGCCAAACTCCTGGGCATGAGCGGACATGGAGAGTGAATAGCCAATCGCCGTGAAAGCGAGGGCCCTGAGAGTCAACCGAATAGTCATGGATATGTTCCTCAATCGATGCAGAGTTGTTGCTTGAAGGCCATCATCGAAAGCTCTGCGATCAAATCGACGTGACCAATGTGTCAGCGAGAGCGCCGCAATCGCCATGCCGGATCAGTCGCTTAGCAACACGTACAAGCTGATTCGTCGTATAAAAGAAGTCCCAATGCAACAATGCGAGTTTATTCATCGCAGAGGGCGCGCATTTTGCGGTCCATCATCCGTAGCACGATCGCATTCGTATCGGTAATGTTGCTGATTGGCGTTCGTGCACCATCAAACGAATGACGGAGTTTCTCGTATGTCAATCAATGATCTCAATCAACGCCTCAAACCGTGGAGAGTTGTGCTCGCTGCCTGCGGAATGTTTGCCATTTCCGCAAACCAAATGGTTTGGAGCGATGAACCGCACAAACCTCGATCCGACGCCAACCACTCAGAATCAACTGATGCCAAATCAACCACGGTGATGGATGAACACGCGGAAGATGAATCGCCTGCGCTCGGTGTCGTGGTGGGTTCCTGTCCCGGCGATGCGGTCTGCGTGTTGGATACGATTTGGGGCAGTCCCGCCGATGAAGCCGGATTGCGCCAAGGAGATTACATTCTGTCAGTTGACGACAAAAAAGTGTCCTCGCCGAAAGAATTGAAGCAAGCGATCGAAGCGTCGGATGCTGGCAAAGAAGTCACATTGACTGTTTGGCGTCACGGGACCGAGTCAAAAATGCAAGTCATGCCGGCCTCGATGTCGGAGGAATTGCCTGTCAGTCAGCGTGCATGGCTGGGTGTGATGCTATCACCGACGCAAGAAGGCGTTGGCGTTCTGATTGAACAAGTGATGCGAGATAGCCCTGCTGCGGAAGCCGGATTGCGCGGCGGTGATACGATCATCAAGCAAGGCGCTAAACAGGTGACCGACGTGCAGTCGTTCATCGAAAGCGTCGGGGACTTGGGGCCGGGTTCCAAAATGCAGTTGACTGTGCAACGTAATGGAAAAGACCAACAAATTCCCGTGACCCTAGGTGACAAAAGTGAAGCGCCGATGCGATTCCAACGCGTTCAGCGCCCTTCGATGGGCGATCAGGACATGAGTTCGCGCGGAGATTCAGGCAACCCGATGGAAATCCTGGATGAAACAATCGACGAAATGCGACAACAGATTCGCGAACTCAGCAACGAAGTTCGCGAGTTGAAAAACGGCAGTGCGGAGCAGCCGAAGCCAGCCGACGAAGACGATGTATCAAGGTCCGACGCATCCACTGACGGTGCGATCACATTGGTCACTGATCGCTGGAATAGCAACAACTGGAATCGTGGTGGCAGTTGGAACAACAACTACAACAGCAACTACAACAACGATTGGCGGAACCGTTACCGCTCCGGGTATCGCTCGCCGCTGTACCGTAGTCCTGGTTATGGAAACTCCTACTATCGTAATGGCGGACGATCTTACTACGGAAACTTCGGACACAATTACGGGTACGGAAGCGGCTACGGTCAGGGCGGAGTCCGAATCGGCAACTTCGGCGTGTGGTGGTAATCCGATCTCGGGTTTGGTTAGAGTTAGGAAAATTGGATCGGACTCAAAGGACTTCATCTTTCGACCGACCGTTCTCCTAACTTCTCTCCATTCTCGCTCACGCAGGTGTGATGGAGGAGGTATTCAATTTGGCCGCGAACAGTGCTGGATCTAAGACTGTGATGATTCGAGCATCGAGAAGGAACTTGCAAGTTCTCATTTTCGCCACGCTGTTGGCAGCTCTGGTCCTCGCGACGGCGGGCCTGTTTACACCAACATTGAGCGTCTTGCTGCTCGTCTTTGCTGGACTCCTGTTTGGCGTATTCGTAAATGCGATGAGCGCTTTGCCGGCCAGAATCACTCCGCTGTCCTATCGTACTAGTTTTTTGGCCGTCGTGACGCTGATGTTGCTCTCGATCGGTGTTGGTTGTTTTTATCTGGGCTCGCAGGTCGCTCGGCGTACCGACGAGTTATGGAAGCAACTGCAATCGGCAATTCAAACGGCGGACGAACGACTGGCACAGAACAACTGGACCAGTGAGTTGATGCCCAGTGTTGCAGAGATGCAAGAGAAGGTAGCGGATTCAAGCAGCGCGATTTTGCCGGAGATGTATCAAGGCTTGCAGTGGTTTGGCTGGGGTGCGACCGCAGCGTTGGTGATCTTTTTTGTTGGGCTGTATGCCGCCTATGAACCCGATCTTTACCGAAATGGTTTGATCAAGCTAATGCCAATCGAGCGACGTGAGCGTGCGAAGGAAGTTTTGAACGAACTGAGATCGGCACTTGGTCGCTGGCTCGTCGGACGGTTTTTTTCAATGGCGATTGTGGGAATCGCGACAGGCACCGCGATGTGGCTACTGGAAATTCCACTGCCAATGTCGCTCGGTGTCATAGCCGCTTTGCTGACGTTCATACCCAATTTTGGACCGCTATTGGCGGCGGTGCCGCAGATGCTATTGGCCGTCAACGGCGGTACACAGACGCTCGTGTATGTACTGCTATTCAACGTCATCTTGCAGACCGTCGAAAGTTATCTGATTACACCGCTGGTTCAGCGGCACGAAGTTTCATTGCCTCCGATATTGACGATCGCCGCGCAGCTCGTGATGGGCGTTCTCGTTGGAATCATCGGCGTGATGATGGCCGCGCCTTTGGTGGTCGTCGTAATGGTGCTGGTGCAGATGCTTTACGTCCAAGACCGGTTAGGAGATGATCAGTCTGGTCAAGTCACGAGTGATTAGCTGTCGTCAATCCGAACTCGAAGAATCCAATCATGAAAACATCAATCGTCATCATCCTATTTTGCCTCTGTATCTGGGGTTGTCAGAACGAACCGACAACACTTCGGGAAGAAGCCGAACGGGCTCAGGAAAACCTCGAAGTCGCACGTGAACAGGCGGCTGAAGTGATCGCCGACTCGGAGGAGGAGGCGGTGGAGATCGTCGCCGATGCTCGACAAAAGTCGAGGGAAGGGATTCAGGAAGCGAAACGAGAAGCAGGCAACATCATCGCTGACGCCAAAGAAAACCTAACCGACAAATTGGACGAACTCGGCGAGTCGACTGTGATCGAATCGGAAGTCAGCAGCGAAAACTTGCCAGAATAGCGGATGGCCCCTTCGGCCGAACGCCTGACCAACTGGAGACATAAATCGATAATAAATCGCATTATATCTATGACACCGATCACTGCACTCCTGGCCGTCGCGACGATGTCGCTCGCCCATGCACAAGATTCAAAAAAAGTTTCGTCGGACATGATTGCAGAAGTTCAGCGTTCGATCTTCGAGCAAACCAACGACTTCCGTAAGTCGCGTGAGCTGCCCGCGGTCCAGCGCGACGATCACCTGATGCAAGCAGCCAAGCAGTTTGCGAAGTTCATGGCGGAGACTGGCAAGTACGGTACTGCGTCATTCGCGAGAATATTGCGTATCGAACCAACAGCGGGGAAGTGACCGCAGAAAGTTTGATCGATGTCTTCGTGCAGGGCGGGATTGACTCGCCGCCGCACCGTGAGAGCATGCTTGCCGAATTCATTACTCACACGGGTGTAGTTGTCGCGACCACCGATGACGTCACCTACTACGCGGTTCAAATGTTCGGACGTCCGAAGTCGGCCGCGTATCAATTGAAGCTGACGAATACGTCCGGCGAAACCAAGACTGTCGTTGTCCGTTCACATGACCAGCGTGATGAAGCGGAGTTGCAGCCACGCATGATCTTGAAAATGACGCGCTGTATCCCAACCGACGTTTCGATGGCCGGACGTAGCCAATCAGTGCGAATCAAGTCCAACGCCAACCTTGAACTTACCGCCGACGGATGAGTGCAATCGGATGAATAAGTTTCTGACGCATTTCCGCCTTGCATCCCAGCGGCATCATGTTTGCGACTTATTTTTCGCTGCTTCAATCGCATCCTCCGCGTCTTCGCGATCACCAGAATCAAGGTCAGGTGCCGATTTCGAATCTACCGCCCCGGGCTCATGACTGAGTTGAATCCAGAGCGGGAAGTGGTCCGATCCAATCGATGGCAACACTTTCATTTCAGCAACGCGAAAGTCGTCGCTGTGAAAAACATAATCGAGTGGGTATCGCATGAACCATGACGTCGCGTCGAACGTGGCATAGAAACCACGTCCGATACGCGGGTCCAGCAGTTGGCTCATTTCACGGAACAAGTTGCTCGTTCGCGACCAACCAACATCGTTTAAATCGCCCAGCACAATGACACTGGGATCGTCGCGCACCTCACGCCCGACCAAGATTAGTTCCGCATCTCGTCCGGTCGTATCGGTTCCCGGTCGTGGCGGCTTGGGGTGAACCGCGAACACGCGAACTTTTTGTCCGTTTCGCATGATGATGTCGGCATCAATCGACGGTACGGATTCGCGAATCATCGTCCGCAATTCGCAACGCGTCATGTCGAGTTGGCTGTACAGGGCGATGCCGTAACCATTTTCTTGTGGGTGAACGAAGTGCGACTTGAACTCGTCCTTCAACGACTCAGTGTCTTCGGCCCAGCGGTGATTGACTTCGCACAGCACAAGTAGGTCTGGCTTTTGCTCGGCGACGAGTTGCAGTAACGCTGATGCATTCGTGTTCGTCTCCAGCACATTCGCTGACATGACTCGCAGTTGTTTGTCGGGTGCGTTGCTACTCGATGCTTCCACTTGCGGAGTTGCCAGTGGCAAATAGGACCGAATCCAATAGAACTGGATGAGGCAGGAGACGACGAGAGCCGCCGCAGCAATGCGAACCCCTTTTTGACGGCGGAAGAACCACAGCAACGGAAGAGCGACCAAGTATGCAATCAATAACTGCAAGCGAGGAAAGTCGCCAATTCGAATCCACCACTTATCGGCGGGGATCAATGGTATCAAGGCAGTCGAAAGTAAAATCGCGACGGTCGAAATCATCAACCACCAAGCAAATCGATGTCTCGCGTTTCTGACCATGATCGATCCTCCGAGTGAATGCTCGTCGCGTCTGAAGAACCTACAATACCGACTCGTTTCGCCGTCGCCAGCCATTCGCCAAGTGAATGCGGGTCTGGGAAAGATTGCCACGACATCCCTTAACGCTACTGCATTAAAAACTTTAGTAGATCGGCGGCAAGTTCGTCCTTGTGAGTGGCAAACAATCCGTGAGGCGCTCCTTCGTACTCCTTCAGCACCGCAGAAGCGATTCCCTTTGCGGCAGGTCGGCCACTGGCGTCGATGGGAACCGTCTGGTCCTGCGTGCCGTGAATGATCGACGTAGGAACCGTTACCGCCGCGAGATCGGGACGAAAGTCAGTCGTTGCGAAAGACTTGGCGCAGGCCAGTGTTGCCTTCAGGCTGGCCTGCGTCGCAACACTTCGCGTCCACTGCAAATACTCATCGCTCACTGGCTTTGAGAGAACGCCCACACCGTAGAAGTCTTCGAAGAAGTCGGCGAAGAAAGCCGCTCTGTCGTCAAGCATCGCCTCGGTCATCGTATCAAACACCGCTTGATCTACGCCATGGGGATTGTCGTCCGTCTTCAACATGTAGGGTACGACCGACGAGATCAGTCCACACTGCTTGACTTGACGTCCCGCGTGCCGCGACATGTAGCGAACGACTTCACCGCCGCCCATGGAAAAGCCAATGAGCGACGCATCCTTGCACTGAGTGGCCGCCATCACGTCGCTCAGGTCGTCCGATAAGGAATCGTAGTCATATTGCCCAAACGGCTGATCGGATCGTCCAAAACCTCGCCGGTCGTAGGCAACCACTTTGAATCCCGCATCGGCAATTATCATCGCGTGAAAGTCCCAACTATCAGCAGATAGTGGCCAACCGTGAAGCAAGACCACCGGACGGCCACTGCCCCAAACTTTGCAGTACAAAGCGTGTCCATCTCGGGTCGGAATCATTGTCATAGCTTCTCTTTTAATGCTTGGGGTGCGGTTCGTTGCTCGCGATCTACTCTAATGCATGTGTGGTCATCGAGGTTTCCGATGGTTTCGAATGGCTTCAACCAGTTCCGCTTTCTTCATCTTGCTTCGGCCTTTGATCTTCATATCCGAAGCGATGTTGCGAAGTTCGTCGACCGTCCGATCGTTCAGCGAAGTGTTGGGATTTCCGATTCCCTGCGTGGTTTTGTTGGGAGTGCGACCTTCTTCGCGTCGTTGTTTGTTGACCGTCCGCGCGGCAATCTCTTTTGCACGGTCTTCTGGTTTGCCTTGATCGAGTATGCTGTCTTTCACGTGCTCGTACTGTCGCTCGTCTTTGTCAGTCCACCCAGGCATGTTGATTCTCCAAGGCACTTTTACTGCGAATCGATTGGTTGATTGTGGCGATCGCTCTGATATCAAAAAGTTCTTCTTTACTAGCGCTGCGAGAACGAGCTAACCTTGTTTACTAACCCGAAGCGTGAGCGAGGAAGTCTAGAAAAATGTCCTTGCTTACGCTTCGGGTTGGTCCTGTTCCAAACAACCTCAATTCGTTCTCGCGGCACTAGACGTATGTGGTTTTGGACGATGAGCGTTAGAGAAAATGGAGCTATTGCGGAGGATGGACTAACAGACGTTTGGTTGACCGAATCACTCGTCGTATTTGCAATTCGATGGCGTCGAGAGCGGTAGCGATCCAAGGAATCTCCTGCGCAATCAATGCCAAGCCGACGATCGCCAGGAAACCACCAGGGCCAGGCAACCATCCGATGCCAAGACCGATCGCGATCAACGAAATCCCGACCAGGAAACTCACGACTCGTCCGACGCTGAAGCTGCCCGAACGTCGCCGTCGACGTTCATCCGTGTAGTCACGGAAGCGCCGGCCGGGATTGCCATCGCGTAGCAATTTGTAGTCGTGTTTGAGTGTTGCAAAAACTTTCAACGTAATCACTCCTTCGAGTTCGATCGCTACCATTGCGGCTTGAATCGGTCGTGAATGTGTTTGGTGATCAGTTCACGACTCTGGTCGGCTGTTAAATCCTGGGTTCGCTCAACGTCATCGATTTCACGCGTCAACGCATCATCTTTGATAATCTCACGAAACCACTTTGAATAATCGTGACGCTTCAAATGGAACATCCAAGTCTCGTCATCAATGCCCGCCGCCGTTTTTACAAAGTCTTTTAGATTGCCAATTGCTAACGACAATTTGTTTTCTGGACCTCGGAAAACGAACTGCAAGTCTTCGTCCATCTCGCCTTCGTAGTAACTATGCTGGTGGCGTTGGGCGTTTGATCGCGGAGCAAATCGACTGAACCAAACTGGACGGGCATCACCACGTTTCCAAGCCAATGCCTGATGAACGCGTCGGTCTTCGGGTGGATGAAATTCTGGCAACTGTTCATCCATGATCTCACAACATTGCTCAATGGCTGCCTCTGGCTTGTCGGCGATGGAAATGATCCAGTCAACATGTTCAAGCACGGCTGGCGAAATTTGATCGTGATAGGCAGTGATGAACATGATTCCAGCCAGTTCATCGCCGCTCCACATCTTTGCAGGTTGCCAGTCCCGTGGTGCGGCATAGTGAGCCTCGTCGACGATGATCCAATGTGGTCGACCCGTTCGGCTGCGTAGTTCTGACAATGCACGAAAAAGACGATTGAAGTATTCCGGTCGGTCTTGTTTCTCGATACCGAAGAAGCTGACGATGCAGTGATCATCGGGCTGCGCCAGAACACCAATCACCTCTTCTACCTCTGGCGCACGGTCGGCAGTTCCCAATGCGATCGAATTCTCTAGCCCCTGGTAGTCGCCCTCAGGATCAATCACGCAGCACTGTTCGCCACGGGCCGAAATTGCTTCCATCGCACTGATCGCAAACCTGCTCTTCCCACCACCGGGTCCGCCGGTAACAAGAACGCTGTCTCCGTAACCCGGAACTGAGAAAGGCTTTCCATCGAGTAGACTCCCGAGCGTTAATTGACGATCCTGTCGTTCGATCAGCTCTGCCAAATCGTTTTCAATGATCTTATCAATCAGTTCTTCGACTCCTCGACCGCGAGCATGCTCCATCACGAGGGTCGCCATATCCTTCACGCGAGGCAGCGCGTTGGCAACAGCGACTGAGACGCTGCAAGAACGCATCATCGCTTCGTCGTTTTCAGCGTCGCCAACGGCAATCGTGTTGCGAGGCGAGTAGCCAAGATCACGCAACGCCCTTGATAGCCCAGAAGCCTTGTTGACGCCGCTGGGCAACAGCATCACCGCGTCCTTATTGAAGACGATTTGCAAGTCAACCGCGAAGTCACGAATCAGCTCTAAGCAAATCGCTTCATAGGGCTGCCAAGTCGCGACGATGCAGCGACCTGTTTCGATACGATCGACTCCACGTTCGCGGAGGGCATGAACAAAATCCGGTGGCGGCGGATCAGCCAACAGAGTTTCTTCGCCGGACTTCGGACAAAAAAGTAATGCACCGTTCTCCGCCACAATCGAATGGAATAGGGACACGTCGGGGAACAGGTCAAGCACCGGTTCCAAGCGCCGGCCAGTCACCAACAACAACTTGCGGCCCGTATCGCGGACTCGCCTCAGTGCGTCCACGGTCGAGTCGCCGACAAGGCCATCCCTCGCCAAAGTTCCATCGTAGTCGGCGGCTAGAACGTGGTAGTGCATCGGGAACTCGCTTAACGAGGCTTGACTGTGCGGTTGCTATGCAAACGATCGTAGGCGTCCATCGCGGCAGGTTGTGCCTCGGGGCTTGTCAGGAAGTTTGTGTTTGCAAGCAAATGGAGCTTGCTAAACTACCTACTTTTACCCTGATGGAGAAACCCGCATGGATGCCAAATTACAAGACAAAGCCGAGCAACTCGCCGCCGAGTTTGCTTCGGGAGCCAGCTCGATGGGCGAGCTCAATGCCCTGCTTCAGGCAATGATGAAGCGAGGCCTAGAAACCATGCTCGATGCCGAGATGGATCACCATCTCGACTCCGAGCGACAAGTCCGGTCCGGCATTGCCGATCGATCGCCAGGCCGTGCCAACTGCCGAAACGGTCGATCGCGAAAGAAGCTTCAAGGTGACTTCGGAAAGATCGAGATCGAGACTCCTCGCGACCGCGAGTCGACCTTCGAGCCGGAGATCGTCGGCAAGCACCAGCGACGCATCGAAGGCTTCGACGAAAAGATTCTGGCTCTGTATGCCAAGGGCTTAACGACCCGCGACATTCAAGATGTCGTCAAGGAACTTTACCGAGTCGATGTCTCGGCGGACTTGGTCAGTCGGGTAACCGAGGATCTTCAAGCGGACCTCAAAACGTGGCAATCGCGAAGCTTGCAATCGGTGTACCCGATCGTGTTCTTGGACGGCATCGTCGTGCATGTCCGAAGCTCCGATGCAAAGGTTAGTGCGCACACCGTGTACGTTGCCCTGGGGATCGATCTAGACGGTAAAAAAGAACTTTTGGGACTTTGGATCGCCAAGAACGAGGGAGCCAAGTTCTGGCTTTCGTGCTTGACGGATTTGAACAACCGCGGTTTGAAAGATATCTTCGTGTGCTGTGTCGATGGACTGGCCGGTTTTCCCGATGCGATCCGTACGGCGTATCCGCAAACCAAGGTCCAACTCTGTTTGGTTCATTTGGTTCGCGCGGCCCTTCGCTACGTCGCGACCAAGGATGCCAAAGCGGTCGCGGCGGATTTGAAAAAGATCTACACCAGTGCGACCGTGTCGGTTGCCGAAGACAATTTAGAAGCGTTTGCAACCAAGTGGGACGCCAAATACCCGACGATTTCGAAACAGTGGCGTGCGAAGTGGGCGGACATCATTTCGATGTTCGAGTTCCCCGAGGAGATTCGCCGGGTAACCTACACGACCAACGCGATTGAATCGCTCAACAGCACGATTCGCAAGTTCACCAAAAACCGCAAACAGTACCCCAGCGAAGAGTCGGCGTTGAAGCTTACCTTCATGGCGATCCGAGAAGCATCGAAGCGTTGGACCCGTCCGATCAAACATTGGAAGCAAGCTCTGAACCACTTCGCCATACTGTTCCCCGACCGAATCCCAAAAGATCACCAACCCTGAACCAAAGTTCAACTGACACAAAATTTAGGACAGGCCCCGGCTGTGATTACTGTCGCCTTTTCCGTACGCTTTGACCGGGATCTCTGCTTGCTTGAGGGCGCTCTCGAGGCGTTGTGCCGCGATTGGTACGCCAAGCATTGAGTCGATGGACCGCGTCACGACACGAATGATCGGGTGATACGGGTCGTGTAAGCAAAGGGTGATGCAGACTAACTGTGGTGCTTCGACCGTTAACAACGTGGCATTCAGTCCTGGAACCCTTGCTTTCACCCAACGTGGCATTCAGTCCTGGAACCTTTGCTTTCACCTGGAACCATTGCTTTCACCCAAGCAGCTGGCGTTACAAGCGGGAAGTACGGGGTGGGACTATCTCAGGAACTCCAACGTATTAGTGATCAATATGCTCTCAAATTTGTTTCGTAGCGCCACAGCACTACCAATGGCATAACCGACGCCAAAACCCACCTGCTTATCGTAAGACACGGTCAGGATGTGGTTGTACAGAAGGAAATTACTAAGTTCAATTCGCCGCTTTGCCTTTTGCTTTCGAGTCAACATTTGCTTTGCGGTGACAGCAATAACTTCCGACTCGTCGTGAGTACAACGAGTGAGGATCGGTTCGACTTGATCGAAGCTTGCAAGATCAAAGAAATACAACAATTCATTTTGCATATTTGTGTTGCCATCAGAATACGCAACAAGCAGAATCCGAATAAGCTTTTCATTGGCGGCATCTTCGCGAGCGAATTCCAGAAAATAGCCTACATCGTCTTCCATATCGGCACTTGCCAAAACTACTTCCGCGATTTTGTCATACTCAGTCGTGCCGATATGGAGAATTGCTACTAACGCCGCACGTCTCACTTTAAGCACATCATCTTTTAACAGCGGTAGCAAATACGGAATCGCTTCTTGCGTGTCGTTTTTACGCCAACGGAGAAATTCAGCAGCCATGTACCGCACCTCGACTTCGCTGTTTTTGAGCGCGCTATGAAGATAGTCGTCGGTGTTGGGAATACGAGATAACGCGTCGAGGGCCGCGCAACGATGTCGAAAGTCCTCGTGTTTGAGTTGACTGTTGAGAAAGGGCACAGCAGTTGCACCGACCTTCGCTAGATGAAAGACGACACTAGTCGGCTCAAGATCAAATTGCTCAATCAGGAACGGAGGGACAGAGTCAGCATCGACCCAAATATAGGCTAGGGCACTCCCGGCAACTTCTTTGAAATTGTTCTCGTCTTGGTGGTAATCTGTTGCTTCGAAAGTCCCTGGGTAGCCATACGGAGACTCACCCGTACGATACGTGTTAATCAGTGAAGGCGCAGCTTCTTTCGCGGGTGGACCAATCTTTCCAAGTGCATCGATCGACCAAAAGCGTACGATGCGGTTTCTGTTGTCAAGATTTTTAATCAATAGCGGAACAGCTCGTTCGCCAAAGGTAGCGATCGCAGATGCTGCTGACGCCCTTACATTGTATTCGGGATCGGACAGGGTTTGCATCAATCCCTGCAAGACTCTATCGGGTAAATTTTGCCCTCGCGATTCTTGTAGGTGCCCGAAAATCTGTGCAGAGCGCAATCGAATTTGAGTATTTGGGTGATTCAACAAGGGGATCAACTCATCAAAAAGAGCATTTCCGCCACGTTCCGTGATGGCTTTTACCGCAGGCGTCTCGGGCAAATATGTTTCTTGGTCTTCACGGCCCTCAAGGACTTCTTGAACCCACGGTCTGATAGGTCGCTGATCAACCTGCGCCAGAATCGGCGACTGATAAGGCAACGATAACGTCAGCGAGAACAGGACGGTCAAAATGAATGACCTGCACTTTGGCTCTTGTTCATGTCCGACCTGGAAAAATCGCATCGTCCACTTCAGCAAGTCCTTATCAACAGCCATGACACTACCTCCAAAGCTCGGATTCAGACACTTCAGACCACGCAATTGACTATACGCCCACCCGCGGAGAAATCAAAGGTGGAGAAATCAAAGCACTGTCATGGTCAAACTTGAAATGACTCGCCTTGGCGAGGTGCGTGCATATTTCTAACGGCACTACCGGATGGTAGCTTTTGTGAGTCTCAAAGTCCGATGGCTTGTCGTTGCTGCGAGCACGTCTCGGTCAGCATTGATGGTTCAGTCTCGCCACCCTGGTAGCTATCCGAAGCTCAAGAGCCTCACACTGTCCTATCCGGCGTTTGAACCGCTGACAGAGCATCACGCTTTGCACGCGGGCTTGTAGACTGCGGCTGCTTTCGCGGGCCGTGACTGCCAGGGCGATTGCGCCACGATGGGTATTTTGCGAAACTTGGTGAGACATCGCTTTGGGTTTGAGTGTTCGATGAGCGACCGGGTGATGCATCTTGCCCTGGAGTCATCGCCTTGGAACGTTCCGCCAGTCTCACCGAGCATCTTAGCAATGTCACGGACCCGCGCACTGGGAAGATCACTTACCCACTGACCAATATTCTCTTCATGACTATTTGTGCGGTAATCGCTGGTGCCGATGACTTCGTCGCCATTGCTCACTTTGTCAACACGAAGAAAAATTGGTTCGCCAAGTTCTTGGATATGAGTTCGGGTGTCCCATCGCATGATCGATTCAACTCGATCCTTAAGCACATCAAGCCCGACGAATTTGAGCGCTGCTTGTTTGCTTGGCTGACAAAACTGCACGAGATCACCGACGGGCAAGTCATCGCAATCGACGGGAAGACACTGCGTCGAAGCTACGATCACAAAGACGGTAAGGCAGCCCTGAGAGGTATCCCGGTTGTTCCGTTCTTCTGTGGCGGTACTTCAACATGTCCGTATCGCATGACATCACTCCATTCAGAGTCGACGCCAAACCGTTTGGCCCAGTGGGACAAAAACCATGACAACAGGCGAGAGCACGTGAACACATCTGACCACAGATGAATATCCGTAAGTCATTGGCAGAAAACGACTCGCCTTTGGAAGTGCTTTCTCAGCAACAACTTACAGGAAGCGTTTCGCAGAGCCCCGTGTCCTCCGCTGTCTGAAAAACGCCCTCAAAAACGCCGTGTTTTTGAGGGCGTTTTTCTTTGGCACACCCATGTGTGGTAATGCTCGGCCGCCCGGCATCGGCGGGAAACTTGTTGAGTTTTGCGAAATACGTGAGAATGCCGAGCTTGCAGTTTGACAATGCAGCAATCTGTTGCGAAATCGGATGCAATGGCCCTTTTCGATGACCGACCTTGCATGCCGAGCAACCTGCTGCCCTCTCTAAGACCGTCTTTACAGGAATCCGTGGCGATCGCCACAGTGGTTTTCTTTTTAGTTCTGACCGGCGCGATCACTTGGCGAGCCTTCGCCGTTCTGGAACGTAATCGCGACGTTGTCGGTCGCACGCACGAAGTTTTGTTGACGTTGGAACGCATCGAGTCGGCGTTGAAGGATGCCGAAACCGGCCAGCGCGGCTACATCATTACCGGTCGCGATGAGTACTTGCAACCGTTCGAGATCGCCCTCCGTTCCGTCAACGGTTTCATCGATCAAGCGAAGTCGTTGACCGCCGACAATCCCAAAGAGCAAGCGAGCATTGGGCCGCTTGAGTTCATCACCCCGAACATTCCGATCGAGTGATCTTGAAGTTTCGCGAGCACCTTCGCGACAGTCGTGATTGGGAAGACACGTTTCCAATGCGAGGCAAAGACGGCGAGTACCGGTGGTTTCTGTCTCGCATGAAAGCTATCCACGACCAAACCGGCAAAGTGCTACGAATCTTTGGCACCAGTACGGATGTTACCGAACAACAGGAGTTGGCGGAAAGCTTGCGTCACACGGCGGCGGAACTTTCCGAGGCCGATCGACGCAAGAATGAGTTTTTAGCAACGCTTGCGCATGAGCTGCGCAATCCGCTCGCGCCGTTCAAGAACGCGGTCCAGCTCATGGGCATGACCAAGCTGGACAGCAATACGGAAGACCTGCGGCAAATCATGGCCCGCCAAGTCGAGCAGCTTGTCCGATTGATCGACGACTTGTTGGACGTTTCCCGAATCAGTCGAGGGAAGATTGCGCTGCGTCGCGAGGTACTCGATCTGGCGTCGATCGTTGAAGCTGCAATCGAAGCGTCAACTTCGTTCATTTCCGACAATGGACAGCAACTCGAGGTGGTATGTCGACGCGATGAAACATTTGTCGAAGTCGACCCGGCGCGGATTACGCAAGTGGTTTCCAATCTGCTCAACAACGCAGCGAAGTATAGCGGTCCTGGGTGCCGAATCGAGCTGACCGTTAGCCAAGACGATCAATACGCCGTGATCCAGATACTTGACAACGGGATCGGGATCGAAGCGGAGCGTTTGCAGGACATTTTCCAAATGTTTTCGCAGGTCGACGATTCGCTCGAACGGGGGACCGCCGGACTGGGAATCGGCTTGACGCTGGTGAAAACACTCGTCGAGATGCACGGCGGAAGCGTCATCGCAGAGAGCGCAGGACTCGGTCACGGGAGCCTGTTTGCGGTTCGGTTGCCACTGACCAAATTGCGAGTCACTGCACAAGCAGCACCGAGTGTCGTTTCTCGCGAACATCAGCGATTCTTCAAGATTCTGATCGTCGAAGACCAACCCGCGCTGCGAGTCGTCTTGACACGGCTGCTGCAGAAAATGGGGCACGAAGTCGAGTCGGTTGATGGCGGCATCACCGCGCTCAAATTCTTAAACGACTATCAGCCCAACTTGATTTTCTCCGACATCTCCATGCCCGGAATGACCGGCTACGAACTCATCAAACAACTCCGCCAACGCGACGAAATGCGAAACGTCCACTTCGTCGCCATGACCGGTTTCGGGCAAGAAACCGATCGCACTTTGGCAATCGAATCCGGCTTCGACGAACACATGGTCAAACCTGTCGACGTTGCTCGCCTGCAAGAACTGTTCAATCGCTTGCAATGACGATCAATGGCATGTTCGCTGTCTTCACTCGGTCATTGCCAAACCATGTTTGCGAGCAGTTCGGCGATTCCGATCGTGGCAAACGTCGTTGCGTAGTCGGACATGGCGTAGGGGATGACAAGATGGTTTTCGTGGACGATCGCGCCGCAAGTGTAGACGACGTTGGGAACGTAACCTTCACGTTCGACCTCGTTGGGAGTGATCAGCGGTTCGTGTAGTCGTGCGATGATTTTGGAAGGGTCTTCCAAGTCCAACAACATCGCGCCGATGCAATATTTTCGCATGGCGCCGACGCCGTGCGTCAGAACGAGCCAACCGGCATCCGTTTCGATCGGCGAACCACAATTTCCCATCTGAACGTATTCCCAAGGGTTCGTAGGTTTGATAATCAGCTCGCTGCTGTGCCAGAAGTAAAGCATGTCGGAATACATCAAGAACAAGTGCTCTCCGTCCTGGCGGCCCAGCATCGCGTAGTGGCCGTTGATCTTCCGCGGGAACAACGCCATGCCCTTGTTGGACACCGCCGGGCCATTGAGCGTGTGCATTTTGAAACGCAGAAAGTCTTTCGTCTCGAGCAACTGGGGCAACACCATCCGTCCGTCGTATGCGCTGTAGGTCGCGTAGTATCGGCTGCTGCCGTTATCGTTTTGAAAGTGAACGAATCGGGCGTCTTCGATGCCGTTGGTTTCGGTCGGACTGAACGGAAAGATCAGCCGCTCCGACAACTCGTGATCCGGTGTGTACTGGATTTCGTAATTGGATTTCGCCAGCATCACGACTTGTTGCACCAGCGGCGCGAGTTCGTCGTGATGTGCCCGGCGTTCTCGAAGAGCCGTCTTCAAACATGTTTCGAGTTGATCGAGCGTGAACTCAGGCGGTAGCTCCGCGAGAACGCCATAGGTGAACGGAGTCCCCAAACCGAGTTCAATCAACTTGCGACGAAATAGATCATTCTCGTAGAAAGAATCAGGGACGAAGCGCGGCGTCGTGACAAAGCGATTGGGTTCATCGATCGTGATTTGCAAATCGCGGCTGATCGTACCGCTGCGAAAGACGATCGACGAGACATGTCCCTCGCCGACCGCGCGCAGACTCATGGCGAAGCGTCGTGACCCCGGCGGAAGTTTTGTCTGGTCGGGGTGCCACACCAGCGAGGGATTGAAGAGTGCGGCCGATTCGAGTGCGTACTCCTGAGTGAAATAGGCACCGAGCAGAAGCCGGCGGTTTTCGCTCAGCGGCGTATCGGTCAACAGGCGGTGTTGAAGATCTCGAAATCGCCGCTCGAAAAACGCCTTGGGTCTTTGATGACGTCCATGGAATTCTTCCAGCACATGCGCGAGCTGGTTATCAACTTCTTGTTCGGAGAGCGTACACACGCGGGCGATCACGCGTAGTTTGCGTTCGTCGCCGGGCGGTTGGAACGGCCGCAAGACGACGCGTTGTTTGTTGGGTGAGAGAACGATTCCGGTTCGTTTGACTTGCACGAGCGATCCATCTAAGGGGAGGTTGAAATCTCTCGCATGGTTGCGCTAAGCCCGCGCATTTCAACAAGAGAAAGTAAGAATGCGAGTGTCGATTCGGCGCCTTGGTTTTCGTTGACTTGATTTTCCATCAAGCCATCGTAGCAGCCGCCCGTTGACGGGTCGTAGATCGGTCGGCCGAGGTCATTGCGTCCCAAAAACCAATCGAATGCCAAGTGAGCTTGCTCGCTCCAGAAAGGATCCTTGCTGAACTCAAAGGCTTCGATCGAGGCCGAAACCATCGCATAAGCTTCGATCGCCTGCTGGTCAAAGATCGCCGCCACGCCACCATCGCGACTGAAGCCGTTGGAACCGATCGGGCGGAAACGTCCTTGAGGCGAAAGTTGTTTTTCGCAAAACCATCGCAATGATTTCAAGCCGATTTCCGACGCTCGTTCGTCATTGGCCCAACGACCATGCGCGATCAAAGATTGCGAAAGCTTCGCGTTGTTGTACGTCGTGATGTTCTCGAACCACGGCCAATCAGCGGTGGCTGTCGCAGCGTACATATCCATCAGTCGGTCGGCGAGTCGCTGGGTCATGGTGGCTGCGGCACGATCGCCGCTGTAACGCCGAAGGTACTCGTGAATCCCGATGATCCCGAACGCCCATGTCCGAGGTGATGTCGTGTTCTCACACGCCGGCATCGCCCGATGAAACAATTCGCGAGCCCATGCGGCCAGACCCGCACGACGAGACCGACCGATGCAGGTTCCCAGCGCCCACAACGCGCGGCCTTGCGAATCGTCCGAGCCATCGTCTTCCAACCAACGCCTTTCGTAGCTCATGAAGTTGCGAAAGCGACGAGTGTCCCGATCGAACGCTACATTCAAGAACGCTGCGTAACGAGAAGCGAGCGAATGCACGTCCGGCGAGTCCTTCCCTTGCTCTTCCAGTAGCACCGTCAGGATCAATGCTCGCGCGTTGTCATCGGTGCAATAGCCGTGGGCATGATCGGGAACCGTGTAGATCGCGTGTTGCACGATGCCGGTTGAGTCGCTGAGGTGCCGCAGATGATCGAGTTGCATCTGGGGCAGCGCCAGTGGTTGCTCATCAAGCGTCCGAACCGCCAGCGGCTTACGCTGACTGCTTCGTTCCTCTCTCGCCCGACGGAACGAAGCCAAGTAAGAATGGGAAACATTGTCCCACGTCATGGATCGGCCAAGCTTGTAGGCATTCGCCCGCATCGCCATCCGCCTGTCGTCGTCGCCGAGCAGCCCGATGATTTCGCGAGCGATCGCGGATGGATCCGCGAACGGAACCAGCACACCGCGACCGTCGGCCAACAATTCTTCGGCGTGCCAGTACGGCGTCGAGATGACTGCCTGGCCACACCCAAATGCGTAAGCCAGCGTGCCCGACACGGCTTGCTGGACATTCAAGTACGGCGTGATGTACAGATCGGCGGCTCCGATGAACTCGGTCAGCTCTTCCAACTCAACGAAACGGTTATAGAAGCTGACGTGCTTCGTGATTGCGAGTTCTTTCGCCATTCGCTCCAAACTGATCCGATAGCGTTCGCCTTGCTCGCGTATCAAACTCGGGTGCGTCGCGCCAAGCACCAGATAGATAAAGTTTGGGAACTTGGCCACGACCTCGGGAATCGCTTGCAGAACGTGCTCGATTCCTTTGCCCGGCGAAAGCAATCCGAATGTCAGTGCCACCGACTTGTTTTCAACACTGAATTGCTCTTTCAGCACTTTCTGGTCGGTATCGGGCGCGTTGGGGATACCGTGCGCGATCAAATCCACCTTCTGGCTATCGACGCGGTACGTGTCGATGAGCGTTTGTCGGCATCGCTCGGTCATGACAACGAGCCGCGTTGAAAGCCGAATCAACTGCGTCATGACCGCGCGCTGCGTTTGACTCGGCTCCGACAGAACGGTGTGCAGCGTCGTGACGATCGGCATCCGCAGGTCTTGCAACAGCGCCAGAATGTGGCTGCCGCAAGGTCCACCGAAGATCCCAAATTCGTGCTGCAAACAGACGATGTCGACGTTGCTGAAATTTAAGAAGTCGGCGGCGGCGCGATAGTCTTCGAGTTCTTGTTCGACGACTTGGAACTTCACTTCGTTTTCATAGTCATAGCCGCCGACGATGTCGTCCATGGGGACAACGATGCACTTCGCCTCCGACGCTTTGGCGATCGACGCTCGCAAGTCATGAGTGAAAGTTGCAATGCCGCATTTTCGCGGCAGATAGTCACCGACGAATGCGATCTTTTGCAGCGCGGCTGTGTTGTTCATAGTTGAGTTCATTTCAAGGTGCCGAGAACCGACCGCTTTGAAAGACGAATCATGGCGACCGACGTGTCGGCGGCTCCGTAGAATACTTGCAATTCGTCGCCATCATCCAACATGGCCGTCGGGAAAACGACATGGGGTACAAATCCGCTTGTCTCGTATTCATTCATCGGTATCATAACCGGTTCGCTGGACCGCGCTATCACGCGGGCCGGATCGTTTCGATCGAGTAGCACCGCGCCAGCGGCATAGATTCCGACGGTTCCCGCGACGTTGGAGGTTGCGCTGCCGTGATAGATCGTCAGCCAACCTTCGTCGACCAAGATCGGCGGCGTTCCACTGCCCACGCGATCTCCTTCCCACGCCTGGTTGCCACTGAGAATCGGTTCATGTCGACCCCAATGAATGAGATCGGGTGAGCGGGCGATCCAAATTTGCGGCGGATGAAAGTGGGATCGCGGATTCGGACGATGTAGCGCGACATATTCATTCGCGATACGCTGGGGGAATAGCACGACGTCCTTATTCTCGCTCGCGAAGATGATTCCGTGGCGTTGAAAGTTGATCAGATCCGTCGACGATAACAAGGCCGTCGCCGCACCCGCTCGCGATACCGCGACGTAGGTGATCCAGTAGGTGTCGTCGATCTTGGTAATTCGAGGATCTTCGATGCCATATTCTTCTAACGCACCCTCGGGAAACAACGCATCATGGAATGTCCAAGATTCGTTGCCATTGATCGACTGACGAAAGATTTGAAAATGAGAGACCGATGTCAGTCGCAGATTGCCGTTGTGATTGAGTGAAACGACGCGAGCATCCGTTTTGTGCAAGTCTTCATCGCGAACCCAATCGACTGCCGCTTCGCCGCGGTGTATCCAATGGGCCCCGTGTATCCAATGGGCCCCGGGTATCCAATGGGGCAGGGCCGTGAATCCGGGACGCATCTCGATCGGTCGCTCGGCGACTCTCGCGATCATCACCCGCTCGTCGCCACAGATCGTCACGGCAGGATTGAAGACGCCGATGACTTCCCAGCCAGCTTGCGACGGTTGGATGTCGCAAGGTCGAAGTAAAAGTGTGTCGGAAAGTCGATCGAGCATGGGCCGTTGGCGAACCAGAGACCTGCTGCGGTTCGTCTGCCGAAGAGTATCCCCGACAAGAGCAAAAAGCGGATTGCGAAACGAAACACTCCAACAGCAAGAAGTCGGAGCGTGCCTTGATGATCGATTCGCGCAGGCCAACGTGCGAGGCTACCATGATTCCGAGTCGACGCAATCGCAAATCACGTTTGGCGATTGCCGTTGATTGAAAAGGCAGCGGTACGGCGCAAGCCCAATGCCATCGACTTTGTATCCAACCGAGTCGCCCCCAAAATCGGCCGGAACGCATTAGCGTCGGGTTTTTGCAGCATTCCAAAACCGGACGCTAACACATTCCGGCTGATAAATGCAGAAACTAGGTGGCATTGCGTCCGATCCAACGGTTACCGGCACGACGCCCGGGCGGCGTCGATTTGAGGCGGCTGGCGGCAACGGTCGCTGCGGATTCGGCTACAATGGCGTGTTCCCACCCCGACTGTGTTTTCGGACCCGCCTGCCGATATGCGAATCCTTGACCTCGTTTCGCCCAAAGAACTCTCGCGCGTCGCGCGGCTGCAAATGCTCGCCCGCCAAGTCGTTGAGGGCTTTTGCTCCGGCCGGCATCGTTCGCCGCACAAGGGATTCAGCGTCGAGTTCAAAGAGCATCGGCCGTACGTCCCCGGCGACGAACTCCGCAACATCGACTGGAAAGTGTTCGCCAAGAGCGACCGCCTGTACATCCGCGAATTCGAGGAAGAAACGAATCTTCGTTGCACGCTGCTGGTCGACCGCAGCGGATCGATGCGGTACGGCGGCGAGCGGGCGGCGGCGAACAGAATCGGCGGCAAAACCAAGTACGATTACGCGCAGACGTTGGCCGCTTCATTGACGTACCTGATGCTGGCCCAACAAGACGCGGTCGGGCTGATTACTTTCGATGATGCTCCACGCGATCAGATTCCGCCGCGCAGCCGTCCGTCGCACTTGAAGTTGGTGATGCGGACGCTCGCGCATGACGCCACCCAACGTGAGACCGATTTGGGCGGCGTGTTCCAAAAGGTTGCATCGAAACTCGGTCGTCGCGGTTTGGTGATCATCATCTCCGACGCGATGGGCGACGTCGCGTCCATCGCCCGCTCGTTGACGCTGTTACGATCGAAGAACCACGAAGTGTTGTTCTTTCAAGTGATGGATCCTGACGAGATGGACTTTCCGTTCACGGGGCGCGTTCAGTTTCGCAATTTGGAAAACGTCGCCAACGAACACATCGTCGATTCACGCTCGATCCGCGACGCCTATTTGCAACGGTTGAAAGAACACCAAGCCGCGATCCAGAGTGCGTGTCGCCGCAATCGAGTCGATCATTTTCCGATCACGACCGATCGTCCGTTCGATGATGCGTTGCACGAGTACTTCGCGATGCGGAGTCGAATTCGGTGACGTTACTGAACGGACTTCTGGCTCTGGGAGCGCTCGCGTTCACGATCCCGCTGGCGATTCACTTGCTTTCGCGCAGCCGGTTTCGCACGGTCGATTGGGGCGCCATGCACTTGCTCGACAGCGTCGTGCGAATCAATCGGCGGCGGATCGAGTTGCTGAATCTATTGCTGTTGCTGCTTCGCTGTTTGTTGCCAGTTTTGTTGGCGTTCTGTTTGGCGCGGCCGGTGTTGACCGGGTTTCGTTCGTTGCCCGGCGACCAGCCGCGGACGATCGTGATTGCGGTGGACGAAAGTCGCAGCATGGCGGCGCGAGATGCCGATGGGCAGCCTCGAATCGAACGGGTCAAACGCGAACTGACGACGATGCTCGAGTCCCTGTCGCGACAAGATGAAGTGATTCTGTTGGGCACGAACTCGATCGATCGGGTTGCCGGTTCGATGGGCGCGACCGATGCGATTCGCGCCATCAAGGAAATCAAAGCCGAGGGTGGGCCGGTTGAACTGGGTCGCATCGTACAATCCGCGGCAGAAGCTTCGGAGAACGCGACGCATATGCAACGTCAAATCATCGTGGCGTCTGATTTCCAGAGTCACATCGTTGGCGACGGGGCAATCGAAACGCTCGAGCGTTTGAAGACTTCGCTTGATGAAGCGTCGATCCGACCGAGCATCAGTTTTCTGAACGTCGGCGTCGAATCAGACAAGGTCGCAAACGTGTCCGTTGACGCGATCGAATCGGATTCGCCAGCGGTCGTGGCGGGACGTTCAGCCAAATTTTCGGCGCGAATTCGCAACGCGGGCGACTCACCGCTTCGCGATCTTCGCGTGGCTTGGTCAGTCGCCGGAAAGCCGCTGCCGCCACGAACTGTCACGATCCCGCCCCGCGCATCAGTGACGGCCCGGTTGACGCATAAAATCACGGATGTCGGCGTGAATCCGATCACGCTGAGTGTCGAACATTCGGACGCGTTGCCGGACGACAATTCGCGGACGATCGGCGTCGATGTGATTCGCGAGATCAATGTGCTGTTGGTCGACGGTGACCCGAGCAACCGACCGCTCGCCGGCGAAACCGATTTCTTAGCGATCGCGCTGAGTCCGTTTGCGTTTGGTGGTCAAGATCAACCCGATGCCGTGCGGACGTCGAAGACGATCGAGTCGAAGTTGGTCGCGGAGATCGACGAACAGTCGCCGGACATTGTCGTTCTGGCCAATGTCGCCAAGCCTGACGATGCGGCACGAGAACGATTGGCGCGATTCGTTAATGAAGGCGGTTCGTTGATTGTGTTCGACGGAGACAAGATCAAACCGGATGCGTACAACGACATTTGGAAGAAGGACGACGCGACATGGCGTTTACCGGCCAAAATGGGTGAGGTCGTTGGAGGCCCGGTCAGCACCGATCGCGAAGCCGAACTGTTTCCCATCGGCGACTTGAACCGCCAGTATGCGGCGTGGAACATCATCAGCGGCGGCTCCGGTGCAACCACCAGCAACCGCCCGCTGGCAGATGTCGATGTCGGCGGCTATCGCAAATTGGAAATCGACGCGGCTGATGTGGCAACGGGGGCGGCGAGGATAACGCTACTGTCGTTCGTGTCGGGCGATCCAGTGGTTATCGCCTCGCGACAAGGTGGCGGGCAAATCGTTCAATTCGCGATTCCCTGCGACGGTGATTGGTCGAACTGGCCGATGCGGTTGGTGTTCCTGCCGATGATGCAGCAGATGGTGCTCGACTTGGCGGGTTCGCGCAAACAAACGACGCTCGATGTGGGCGCACCGATCAGCGTTCCGACGGCCGAGTTGACGGCGCTGATTCCGAGTGATGCGAAAACTGATTCGTCAAAACCTCCGACTTACGCAACCGAAGATCCATCAGGGACGATCGCGGCGACCCAGCCGGTTGGTGAAGCGGCGACGTCGTTGATGCTCGGTGACGCGGCGCTCGTCGGAACCTATCGCGTTCGTCAAACGACGCCGGTCATGGGCGGCGAACCGATCACGACTCAAACGATTCGCGTCGCCGAAGTGCCGGCCATCGAATCGCAGCTCCGCGACGTCGATGCGTCTCGGTTGTCCCATGCGGCCGAGATCATCGGCGCCCAGGTGTACGGTGAGGTTAGTTCGCTGACATCGGACGATCAAACTCGGCGATTCGGACGCGAAGTGTGGCGTTGGTTGTTGGTGGCGCTGTTAATCGGAATGGTGGGCGAACTGTTCTTGCAGCAACGGGGACTCCGTGGGAAGCGTTCGCTCGGTGGCGCTTCATCGAAGACCCCGCCGTCGACATGGCCGACGGGAGACGCGACATGATGTTGGCGTCGATTCGATTCGCCGGCGATCTTTCGCCATGGCTGGTTTTCGGCGTGGCAGCAGCGGCCGCGCTTGGCGTCGCATGGTTGTACCTACGCGAGAGCCGTGTGGTTGCCGCACCTTACAACTATCTGTTGCCCGCGCTGCGTGCGTCGGCGGTTGCGATGGTGATCTTGATTTTGGCGGGTCCGATTTGGCATCGCCGAATCACGGTTGGAACATTGGGCAAAGTCGTGTTCGCGGTCGACTCGTCGGCAAGCATGAGTGTGAACGACAGCGAAGGCGACCAGTCGAGCCCGAGTCGGATCGAGCGGGCGCTGCGGATGTTGGTCGGCGACGCCGAGAACCCCGGCTTCGTCGAATCGCTTAGCTCGACGCACGATGTCGAGGTCGCCCGGTTCAGCAGTGGCGATCCGTCAACGGTCTGGACGAGCAAGAATGACGACGGCGAATCGAACCAGCTGACAACGATCACGATCGACGCGGACGGAGCGCGGACCAGTTTGTCATCGGCGCTATCCACAATGGCGACTCAAGAATCGGCGTCACAAGAGACTGCACCGGAGGAATCCGTGCTGAATCGTTCGGCCCTAGTGATATTGTCGGACGGTCGCGACAATTCCGGTGTATCGGCGATGGATTTGGCGGCGCCGCTTAAGGCGGCGGGCGCGGAGGTTTACACGATCGGCTTGGGCAGCGAGAACGAGCCGACGGAGGTTGCGATCGTGCAGGTCGTTCGACCCGATTCGGTCGCGGCGGACGGCAAACTGGCCGGATCGATCGAACTGACTCAGCACGGCGTTTCGGGCCGCGACATTTCCTTGCGAATCGAATCGGGTGACGGCGGCGAAGTGATTTGGCAGAAGACCGTCAAAGCGACCACCGCATCGGGACAGTCGGTGCCGTTCGAGCTGGATGTTGCGAAGGTGATCGCGGGCAGCACTGCCGCCGCCACTCGTGGCGTCCAGCGAAACACCGTGGTGATGGATCTGCGCGCGGTCGTCGAACCCGTCGACGGTGACACTTCGGCGGCCAACAACGTGTCGGCGTTTCGCGTCGCCGCGTCGACTCGCGATCGTCGGTTGTTGGTGATCGACGGCTCGAGCCGCTGGGAAATGCGTTACATCCGAAACTTGTTCATGCGCGATCCGGCGTGGTCGGTCGACACGATTCTGTATGGAGCGGGTACGGACATGCCGCGGCTGAGACGGGGCGATGAACCGGGCCAGTTTCCCCGTTCGCGCGAAGCGATGGGACGTTACGACGCGATCGTGATGGGCGAGATTCCGCCGGAGCAATTGGAACCGGCCGACGCGAATCTGTTGCGAGAGTTTGTCACGCGCGGCGGTGGGCTCGTCGTGATCGACGGCCGCTACGATCGAATTAAACAGATCGCCACGGACTCGCTGAGCGATCTGATCCCCGTCCGCTTCACCGACCAGCCGCCCGCGATGATCGTGTCCGTCGCGCCGACGCGGATCGGTGGCGAACAGCCGGTCTTGAACTTGGGCGGTGAACAGTCGGAGCTGGAAAAGTTTTGGACTCAGTTGCCCGCGCCAGTCTCTGCCGTTCGCGTCGAAGTGCAAGAGGGCGCCGAGAGCTGGGCTGATGCGAAGGGCGTCGATGGTCTTAAGTCGCCATGGTTGGTGACTCGTTTGTTCGGCGCCGGACGCGTCATCTACATTGCGTCGGACGAAACATGGCGGTGGCGTTACAAGGTTGCCGATCGTTTTCACGCGAGGTTTTGGAATCAGTTGTTGGCGGCCGTGATGCAGCCGCCTTATTCGGCGGCCGATGATTACGTGGCGATCGGTACGGACAAGATCGAGTACGGTCCCGGCGCGAGCGCGATCGTTCGCGCTCGCTTGCAAGACGCGGGTGGCAAACCGGTGGGTGATGCGACAGTCGATGCGATGATCATCGCCGACAACCAAGTCGTCGCGACGGTGCCGCTGGCGATCGACGATCCGGCTCGTGGAACCTATCAAGGCACGACGGGGCCATTGGAACCGGGCGCGTACAGCGTGCGGATTCGGGCCAGCGGTTTCGATGCGGAAGCGTTGCAAGCGACGACGCCGATTTGGGTCGGCCCGGGCGATAGTGCCGAATGGAATCGAATCAGCCTTGATAAGAACTCGCTGACTCAGATCGCCGACTCGGGCGGCGGCGTTTACTTTCACGAGTCATCGGCGTCACAGATTCTCGATCGATTGCGTCCGCTTTCGTCCGGTACGATCGTTGAGTCCGATGTTTTGGTGTGGCAGTCTTTTTACTGGTTTTGGGCCGTGATTTTACTGCTCGGCCTTGAGTGGTGGTTTCGCAAACGAGCGGGGTTGGTTTAACGATGTCGACGATCTCAACCGGATGGACCAACCCAGTCGGACTCAGTCCCGAAACGATCGATGCGTTGCAACTGTTCGCGAAGCGGCGACGAGTGCTGTTGATCGTGCGCGCGATCGCCGCGGCCGCGATCGTGTTGGTGACCGCGATGCTGTTGATCGCTGCTTGCGATTTTGTCTGGTTGTTGTCCGATCCGGTGCGATGGGCGCTGAGTGCGTGCGGTTACGCGGTCACGCTCGCGGCCGCTTGGTGGTTCGGTCTGCGTCACATCGGCCAGCACGATCCCAAGCAACTGGCGCGGCAACTCGAGTCCGTCGACCCACGGCTTCGCGAAGATTTGTTGTCGGCGGTTGAGCTTGCGGACCCCGATCAGGCCAACGGTTCGGAATCATTCCGCCAGCGGTTGCAACACAGCATCGCTCGTCGGACGGTCATGATCGATGTCGCGCGGCTGTTGCCACTGCAAATGGTTTATCGATGGATGATCGCCGGCGCGTTGTTGGTATCTCTGGCGGCGATGTTGACGGTGATTCCGCAAGCTCAATTCGCGAGACGGTTTGCCCGCGCGATGTTGCCCGGGATGGCGATCCAGCGTGCGTCGCTGACGACTTTGACCATCGAAGCACCGTCGCCGCCGACCGGTTTCGTCGCGCAAGGCGACGCGGTCGCCGTCAACGTTCGGATGGGCGGAGTGTTGGCCGACGAAGTGACGATGATTTGGCGGATGCGAGACGGCAGCGAAGGCGAAACGCAAATGACGCCGCGTTCGACCGCTTCGCAAACCGGCGAAGTTTCCAGCGATCGTTACGCCGCGAACTTGTTGGTCGGAAACGATCCGGTCGATTATCGGATCATCGCTGGTGACGCGATCACGTTGTGGCACACGCTGACACCGCTGCCGCGCCCGCGCGTGAAGTTGTTCACGAAAGATTATGAGTTTCCGTCGTACGCCAAGATCGATAACCGCATCGAAGAATCGGATCACGGCGACCTAGAAGCACTCGTCGGTACGCGTGCCAAGCTGACGATCACGTTTGACGAAGCCGTCGACGATGCCAAGCTGCTCTTCGGTGCTCGTGGGCCGACGTATCAGTTGGAATCGGTCGAGGGATCACGCGAAATTTTCCGAACGATCGTGCCGATCAAAACGCCGGGTCAGTACCAAATCGATGCAACAAGTAGCCGGTCACGACTCAACAATCCGTTCAGTCCTCAGTACACGATCACGCCGATCGTCGATGTCGCGCCGCGAGTTCGCTGGTCCGAGCAGCAGCCGCCGTCTGTTTTGGTTTCGCCGCTCGATGTTGTTTCCTTCTCGGCTTTCGCGACGGACGATTTGCCGATGGACCGAATGGTTCAAGAGTTCCAACTCAATCGCGAGCCGCTGACCGAACGAAGCGTTGCGATCGAGGCTGCGGCGCGCGAGATCAACGTCAAGTGGGACTGGGACCTGTTGCATCGCGCGACCGCTGATAAGGAATCCGCGAAGTTGTCGGGCGGCGACATCATTCGCACTCGGTTGGTCGCCGTCGATCGATTGGGCCAGCGCGGTGAATCACCGTTCATCGAACTGTTGGTGGCCGACGACGATTTTGATGCCGACCGTCACAAGCATCTCGATTCGGTCTCGCGGTTGACTGGCGTGGTGACGGAGTGGGCCGACCGCGCGAAGGCCATCTTCGAGCAAGCGAAAGATCCAATCCAGCAGGGCGAAGCCGATGCGATCGCCGTGCAGCGGGATGCGGCGATGGAGCTTGCCAAGACGACCGCGCCGCTGCTGAAAATGATCCGTCGCCAAACGATCGCCTCGCCGTCATTGGCTGAAGCGCGGACGATCGAGCTGATCGGTCGTGGGCTGATCGATACCGACGCGCGGATGCGAAATCTGTTTGCGGCAGTCGATGTCGCTATCGCCGAACAGCATCCTTCGTGGAAGGGTCAACGCGAGAATAAACTTCGCGATCTTTCCAACAACTCACAGCGTTTCGCCCAACAAGCGTCGCGGATCGAACGATTGATGCGGGCCGAATTCGCGCAGCGTTTCACGTTGGCCACTTCGTCGGATGTGTACTCGCTCCGTCGCAGCCTGCGACCGCTCGTCGGCGACAAATCGTCGATTCCGATCGATCGTTTCTCGCGATACTTGACCGTGGTAACGGGTCGATTGGAAGCAATCGATCGGTTGGTTGAACAACACTCCGCCATGCTTCCCGAGTCGACGCGTCGACACTTTGAACAGTGGACGAATTGGTCTCAGAACTGGGGCACGCGACTGCGAGATTTGTCGATCGAGGCGCCCGCCGAAGATCAGTTTCGCAGCATCGTGCGTCAATTCGATGCCGAAACCGATGGCAAATACGTTCACTCGATGATCGACGGGCAAGTGGCATCGACGCTGCATCAGATGTCTCGCGAAATCATGAACGAGATCGGGTCGCTCGCCAATCTGATCGAAACGATGAAGCGGGCGGGCGAGACCGGGAACCAATCGCGAGATCGCATTAAGAATGAAAACAACTCGGACCAAGCCGGTCAATGGATACGCGACGCCAGTTATGCGGATCACGAATTCGCGTCCGCGCGGACTCATCTGGCCGAGCGTGTCGAAGGCGAATCGACGTTGCACCGCGAGCTGCCGTCGGTTGATTTGCAGTACGCGGCAGATCTGAATCTGATCGGCCGCGCGATCGATAATGTCGCCGGATCGGGGTTCGCGAACTACCGCGATGAACCGGCCGGCGAAGTGCATCAGAAATTGACGGTCGCGTTCAAGCTGATCGAAGGCAATCACGAAGCCGGCATGTTGCTGAGAGAATTGAAGGCGTTGGCTGATGCGGAACGCCGACTGCGGGGCGGCGCGATTTCGAAGATCGAGCATTCGAATTGGATTCAGCGCTTCGGGACACTGATGGAATGGCCCTCGCAAACGATGCAGCAGTCGGGACTGGATTGGAAACAGATCGAACCGATCGACCGCAGCCGTTACAACGACACCTTCAATCAATCTCGAGACCGAATCACGCGTCGATTGTGGAGCGGCGATGACATCGTTAGCGCCGAATCTCCGCTGCAAACACTTGTAACTGGTATGGAGACCGGTTTGTCGGCGATCGGGCCAAAGGTCGACGAAGCTCGTCAAACCATCTTGAACTATGTGCTGACGTTGCCCGAACAGGCTGCCAAGGCGGCTGAGGAAGCGAAGCAGGCGAAGCAAGAGAACGAGAAACGGCAAGACGATTCGGCGAAGGAGGCCGAGCGATTGGCTGAGCAGCAGGAAGAGGCACAACAGGACGCCAAGGAGACGCTCGAAGCGCTCGTCGATTTTGCCAATACCGCTGAATTGGATCAAGCCGAACAACGCGAGTTGGCGCGTGATGCCGATGCCGCGTCGGCGCAAATCCAAGACGCGATGAAGCGGGCCGACCAGGCGGTGGACGCGGCCAAGGAAGCTGCCGATGATGGCGAACGCAAGGAATCGCTGGACCAGAACGCCGCCGCGCTGGAGGACTTGGCGAAGTCGCTCGAGCAGACGTCGGAACATTTCCAGAAGGCCGCCGAAGGTCAGGATGTCAGCGAGTCGCGGGAACAGCTTCGCAAGGCCGAGGCGGAACTCGAGATCGATCAGCAGTTGCAGGAGCGGTTCGATCGGGCCAAAGCGATGGCGGATGCCGCGCAGGGAAGCCCCGAAGAGTTGATGGAACGGCTCGAGAAGGAGTTGCAGCGTAACGAACCGATGCAAAACGAGCTGTCGGAGATATCCAAGCAAGCCGCCAAGACCGCGCAGGCATCGCTGGAACAATCCGCGCGAGATGAAGCGAACGTGAACCAGTCGCTTGAACGCAGCGATGCGTCGTTCCAAGAATCGAAGGCACGCGCGGCGCGTGAGCTTGCCAACTTGGCGCGACGATCGGCATCGGTCGATCAATCGTTGCTCAGTTCGGCCGAGCGTGCAGCGGGTTCCGCCGAAACGCCGGCAGCAATCGAGCAGGCGCGCAAGGCTCATGAGGTCCTTCGCGACGCGGTGGAAGAAGCGAACCGGATGGGCGGCGAGCAAGCGCCGCTGAACAAGATTCAGCAAACGGCGCAGCAGATGTCCAAGGCGATCGATCAGGCGAACGAGGCGCTCAAGAAACTCGATGAGAGCGCGTCGGCGGCGAAGGACAAGCCGATCTACGGCGATGATAAGCAACGACTCGAACGTGAGTCTCAACAATTCGAGCGAATGGAGCGTGACGCGCGGACTCAGCGAACTCGCGCCGCCAACCAAGAACAACAGGATTGGTCCAACGCCCAGCGCGACGCCGACCGTCGCATGCAGCAAGCTCAACGTCAACTTCGCGATGTCGAGCGAAGGAAGGAAGAAGTTGAAAAGCGAATCAAGAAGGAAGAAAACAATCGCGAGGGCCTCGATAACCAACTCGCCGATCTCAATCGTCAAGCCGACGAAATGAAGGAGTCCGAGCAGTCCGCGCGAGAGTCGAGCGACTTCGCGAAAGAGCGGGCTGACGAAGCTCGCGAGCGAGAGAAGGAACTCGGACGTCAACGACTCGATAAACTCGACAAGCCGAACCCGGCGGCCCAGTTGACCGAGCGGATGGCCGAGCAGGCGACCGAAGAGCTGGCCCAGATTCAGCAGCAGTTGAAGGAGCTGTCGCAGATCGGTGAGAAGGCCGCCGAGTTGCGAGCGCCAAAACAGCAAGCGGAATCGCTGACGCGGCAACAGAATCAGATCGCCGGCGACGTGAATGAAGCGGTCGAGCAATTGCAACGAGCGGCGCGGCATGAACAGCGACTGGGGAATCAGCAACCTGCCGGCCAACTCGATCAGGTCGCCGAACAAGTTGCCGAGGGCGCGAAGCAGGCTGCTGAGGATGCTGCGGATGCGTTGCAAGAGGCGACGGAGCAGTCGGAAAAGTCGGCGGCGGCGAACCAGAAAGTGACTGAAGCCGAGCAAAAGATTCGCGACGCTGCCAAGTCCGTCGCACAGGTTGGCGAGGCTCAAGAACAGCCCGGCCAGCCGTCACCGGACGCCCAGGCCGCCGAGGGTGCCGGAGAAGAACGGGCGCGGCAGTTGGCGCAAACGCTCGACGAACTCGACCGGGCGATGGCCAAGTCGGAACAAGGTGAAGGCGAACAGGGTGAACAAGCGCAAGGAGAACAGGGACAGCCTGGACAGCAGCCGGGTTCCGAGCCGGGCGGCAAGCCGAGCGGGAAACCGTCGAGCGCCGCTCAAGCTTCACCGACTTTGGCAAGCATGATGGAAGCTCAATCGCAAAACGCGGCACGCCAACGTCAACAACAACTCAATCCGTCGCCCGCCGGTGAAGGCGAACCGTCGGATGACCCGACCGCCAGCGGTCAACCGGCGACTGAATCGGGTTCAGGCGAGATGCCTGGCGGAGGCATGGTGGACACGGCGGGCGTCGAACGAATCGGCGATCCGTGGGGTCAACTGCGCGAGCGACGTACGGACGATGCGGCCGAGAGTTCGGCGCCGAACGTGCCTGCACAGTATCGCAAAGAAATCGAAGCCTACTTCCGCGCGATCGCTCGCCAAGCGGCCGAAAAGGAATAGACGATGACACCGAAACTTCCATCCGTCACAACCGCCGAGCCGAATCGACGTCACTGTCTATTGACGCTGGCGTCGATGTTGGCGGCATCGAAAGGGTTGGCCGCATCGAGAGGGTTGGCTCAAGAACCGACACAGTCGTTGTACTTGAAAGATGACATCGATCGCGCGGTCGATCGCGGCGTCGACTTCTTGGTCAACAAGCAACGTGCCGATGGTGCGATCGCCGACCGTGGTCACGAAGTCGCGATGTCGGCATTGGCGGTAATGGCGATGGCGGCGATCGGCACGATGCCGTCGACATTGGCCGGTCGCGGAAGGGCGATGCAAAGTGCGATCGACTTCGTACTCGACCACAACAACCAAACGATGGAAGGCTACTTCGGTGCTCGTGATGGTTCGCGAATGTACGGTCACGGCATCGTCACGTTGATGTTGACGGAGATGTTGGGCATGGGCGCGACGCCGGAGCAGAACGAACGCATCCACTCGTCGCTCGTCGATGCGATCAAGGTGATCTTGGCGGCGCAAGCGATGAACAAACCCGAGAAGCTGCGCGGCGGTTGGCGATACACGCCTGACAGCCGCGATTCGGATTTGTCGGTTTCGATTTGGCAGTTGATGGCGCTGCGGTCAGCGAAGAACGATGGCATGGACGTGCCGGGCGAAGCGATCGAAAGCGCGCTCGAGTATCTTCGCTTTTCGTACGCATCGCCGCTGGATCGCGAAGGCAAACCGCGTGACAAGGTCAGCGGGTTCACCTACACGCCCGGTTCATATCATCCGTCGTTCACGATGACGGCTGCGGGTTTGTTGGCGATGCAGGTTTGCGGTCAGTACGATTCGCCGTTGGTGGAAGGAGCGGCGGAATGGTTGTTGCAGAATCCGCCGAAAGAGAACGAGCGATTCTTCTTTTATGGCGTCTACTACTACGCGCAAGGCATGCACCAAGCGGGCGGCAAGTACGCGGAAACGGCCGATAAGCTGGTCCCCGAATTGTTGCTCAATTCGCAAGGCGGCGACGGATCGTGGATCGCGCGAGGCGGCGAAGAACGCAACATCGGCGCCGTCTACGGCACCGCGTTGACGCTGTTGAGTCTGAGTGTGCGGTATCACTACTTGCCGATCTATCAAAGGTAGGTCCGGTTCCACCGGACGATCATGTTGCCGTCCGGTGTTTGCGTCCGGTGGAACCGGACCTACTTATAACGATCGGGCGATAACATTTTCAGTCGGTTGATCGAGGCCGGCTTGCCGTTGACGATTTCGGCGACCAGTTGCCCCGATATCATCGCCAAACTGATCCCCATCATCGCGTGGCCAGTGTTGATGATGACGTTCTTCCAAAGATCGGTGCGCCCGAGATACGGCAAACCGTCCGGCGAACACGGTCTCATCCCAACCCACGGTCGACATGCTTGAAAATCGTCTTCGCGAAAGTTGGGGAAGTATTGCGGGATCGATTTCACGATGCCTCGCACTCGATTTTCGGAAATCGAATCGTCCAAACCAGCGATCTCCATCGTGCCACCGAAGCGAAGCGTGTCACCCATCGGCGTCACCGCCACTCGCGCTTCGGTCAGTATCGAACAGATCGCCGGTAATTCGCGCGGCAGATCGAGCGTGACGCTGTAACCCTTGCCCGCTTGGATCGGTAAGTTGACATTCAATCGCTCGCCGATTTGCGGCGACCAAACGCCGCCGCAAACGATGACTTCATCAGCGTTGATTTCGCCGGTCGACGTGATCACTTTGTCGATGCGATCGCCGGTGGTCGCGAAGTCCGACCACTCGCAATTCCAGTGAAACGTGACTCCGTCGTCGACCAAATGTTGCTCCAGTCCCATCATCAAACGGTTGGGTGACAGATGGCAATCTTTTGGGAAGTACACCGCGCCGCAAACGTCCATGCTGATGCCCGGATCGAGCCCCGCGGCATCGTCTGCTGATAGCACTTCGGCGGGCACGCCGAGCGAACGGGCCAGCGCCGCGGTTTCGGATTCTTCGTGCAGCGATACCTTAGTCTTGCACAGCATCAGCAGCCCGGCGGTGGTCAGATCGAAGCCTCCCGGCAATTCCGACTGCAGTTGTTGGTAGCCGGCGCGACTTGCCAAGTGCAGATCTCTGAGCAACGGTCCCGCGTCGGCAACGTGCGCTGACGTACACGATCGTTGAAATTTCCACAGCCACGAAAACAGCTCCAGCGACAAACGCGGCCGGATGTAGAAGGGCGACTCGGGGTTCGCCATCCACTTCAGCCCCAAGCGAATCATTCCCGGCGCGGCCAGCGGAACGAAGTGGCTCGGCACGATCATGCCGGCGTTGCCGAACGAGCATCCGTCGCGCTTCGAGCTGTCGCGATCGATGACAGTCACATCGTGCCCCGCGCCGCGACAATGCCAAGCGCTCAGCAAACCGATGACGCCGCCGCCGATGATGACGATTCGTTTCGTCAACGTGAGTTCCTCAAAAGTAGGTCCGGTTCCACCGGACGGAATTCGATATGACATTGTCCGGTGCAACCGGACCTACTGGATGCCCCATGCGAACGGATCGTCGGGGCGGATTTGCAATTTGGATTGGCCTGTTACGAACGCTGTTCCGGTGATGACTGGTACGATGCGACCGTTTCCTGAATCCGACGGTTGATAATGGGCCATGAAGGTTGTGCCCAACACACCCGCCTGCAACCAGATCGCGCCCGGATCGAGGGTTCCGTCGGCCGCTAAACAAGCCAACTTCGCGCTCGTGCCCGTCCCGCACGGCGATCGATCGTAGGCCATTCCGGGACACAAGACGAAGTTGCGCGAATCGGCATGTTTGCCACCATCAGCCGCGAACAGTTCGACGTGATCGACTTCGGGATACCCGCTTTGATTGATCACGCGCCGGATCGTTGCTGCAATGTTTTGCAACGAGTTCACGTGGTCCAGCGAAATGTCGAACGTCGGTTCTTTGACGAGGTAAAACCAATTGCCGCCCCAAGCAACATCGCCGACCACCGTCCCCAGCTCGGGAAGCTCGATCGCAACATCTTTCGCTTTTCGATAGCTGTCCACGTTGGTGATCGATACGCTGCCGTCGGCGCTGGCGATCGCTTCGACAGTTCCAACCGGCGTTTCGATCCGACACGATCCCGTCTGCACCCAGCCCATGTGACGCAGCGTCGCGACCAGCCCGATCATGCCGTGGCCGCACATGCCCAAGTAGCCGACGTTGTTGAAGAAGATGACGCCGAATTCCGCGCTCGGGTCGGCGGGCGGGCATAGCAAAGCACCGACCAACACATCGTTGCCGCGCGGCTCGGTCACGATCGCCGTGCGATAGTGATCGTAGTGGTCGCGGAAACAGGCGAGCTGATCGGCGACGGTCCTGCCGCTTGTCCCGGCATCGGTTAGGCCGGCATCCGTTAGGCCGGCATCCGTCAAATCGGGAACGCCCGTCAACACGACTCGCGTCGGTTCGCCGCCGGTGTGCGAATCGATGACTTCGATCGACACCGTTTCGGTCGGACGCTCAGTCATGGTCGCGTCCGTCCCACGATTCCCACCAATTCATGAACTGCTGCAAATGTTGTTCGACAAAGCCGCGCTGCGAATCGCTCAGCCGATCGGCTTCGTTGAAGTGCCGTTCATAGCGATCGTCGCCCATCAACACCAACAGGTATTTGTAGTAGAGCACCAAATCGGGGCCTTCATCGAACTTCGACAGCGCCCACAACGCATCGTCAAGCTCTTTCGCCAACTGCTGCGCAACCGAGTCTCCGTCGGCCGCGGCGACACACAAATCGACCAACTTCAAAACTGGCACCGGCAGACAGTTTCCGATACCAGTGATTGCACCGGAGGCGTGGCAGTGGACGAAGCCGTGATAGACTTGCGTGTCAACGCCCGCCAGCAGCACCACGTCATCATCAGCGCCGGTGATGTGCTCGGCGGCGTAACTGAGCGACGCGGCGCCTCCGAACTCTTTGAAACCGACCAAGTTTGGGAACTGGCGACGCAGATCGAAGAACAGATCCGCCTTCGTCTCGAATCCATAGTAGGGACTGTTGTAAATCACGGCGGGCAAATCGGGCGCCGCCGATAATACTCGGGCGAAGTGATCGCGTTGGGCCGCCGCCGAGGTTCCTCGCGAGAGCACACGCGGGATGACCATCAAACCTTCCGCGCCGACGGTTTGCGCGTGCCGAGCGTGTTCTGCCGCGATCGTTGTGTTTTGAGCGCCGGTGCCGACGATGACGGGAACGTCGGCTTGGACCAGCTGGGCGACGCCGAATTGACGCTGCTGGTCGGTCAACAGCGGCCAATCGCCCATCGATCCGCAGTAGACGACGGCGTTCATGCCGTGGCCGATCAATTCACGTGCCTTTTCGACGAGCGCGTCAAAGTCAGGGGTACGGTCGGCTCGGCAGGGGGTCATCAGCGCGGGAATGCACCCGCTAAAAATGCTTTCATTCATCCGCCCATGGTAACGATCGTCGAGCGAAAGAAAACAGGATGAGATGAGCGAAATATTGGAGGAATCTTGTTCGCTGGCGGTTCACGACGGCGATTAACACATCAGCAAGCTGACAGAAATTGCCTGCTGCGTCGTATCGGAGGCTTCCGGTCACCGGAAACAGGGCGGCTACCAGTCACCAAGATCAACAGGGCTCTAAGTCACTGGAAACAGCGGCGACACCCAGCCACCGGGAACATCGGCGGCCGGAAGCCCCCGGTACGACGCGCGTCATCTTTCAAAAACGTTCGGAATCATTGATGGGTGCTGCCAAAAAACCCGGTGTACTCGACGCGCACAATAAGTCGGGCGGCCTTCTGAACTACCGTGGCGTCCTGGATCAATCCAAGGCGAGGACCGAGCCTGATTCACAGGGCGACAAAGGCGGGCCGTTGCCGAATCCTCCCAAACCGCCACCCGCCAAGCTTGATGTCGAAGTCAAAAATTTGACTGAGCCGGAAGCGAGGGAAATCGTGAACTTCCATTGGGAGCGAGGCGCGTTTCGATTTCCGAACCAAGACAGAAAAGGATTCGCGTTTCCACCGCTGGATCTGATGAGGAAGGACAAGGCGGGAACGATTACTTGGACAGGGATGTTGTTGACCGAAAACGTGATCAACAATGTCACGTTCCTGAACACAAACAATCTCAGTGCTAACCTTATCTTTGGTCCGGGTTGGCGGATGTATCTGTTGGCGATTCGGATGGCGACCTTTGTCACAAAAGAGTTTGGCGGACCGGCGATCATTTTCCATATGGGATTTGCCGGCAGGGGGGACATTCAAACTAACCGTCACAACCGCGGCGTTGCACTCGATTTTGCGGGTGCTTCCACCCGTATTGGAAAGTTGATGGTGCGAAACGATTGGGGATCGAAGTCGATCCCCGATGCACTCGGCGGCGTCAAAGGTAAGTGGCCCCCAGGTTTCACCTTCACCGACCCGCGTTTTCGCCTTGATCCGATATCCGACAAGACGGCCCACGACTTCTTTTTGAAGATGTACAACTTTGCGATCGAACAATGCAGGGATGGCAGCACCAAGGCCCCATCGAACCCTGGCCCCTCGCACCCGCCCGGCTGGAACGGCGCCGTGGTCCACCCCGACTACGGCAAAGAAGGCGGTGACGACGGACGAACCGCGCACATCGATCACATTCACATGGACGTAACCGAAGAGTTTGCTTGAGAGCGTTCGCTTAAGAATGTATTTACAAGATTCGCAAAACTTTGCTTGCTCATCTAGCACAATCGAAACTGCACGTTTTTTCGTTGAGCCGCGATTTGACAAGCGTTGTCCCCATCGACTACCCTTAAGTGTTGAATCTCTTGTCTCGGCGGTCGTTGATGTCGCGAATTCTCCCAATCATCGCTTTTTTCGTGATCTCTGCGTGTGCTTTAGCACCGCGCGAGGCCGAAGCTAGCTGTGGTGATTGGTTGGCACATCCGGCGACCGCGACCATGAATGCCGATTCGTCGGACCTGCCGTTGCCGGCCCATCGCCCTTGCAACGGGCCGCTGTGCAAACAGTCACCTTCAGGTTCCGTTCCCTCGCCATCGGTGCCGACCACCGAGCGAAGTCACGAGCAGCTTGCCCCGCACCTTCGCGGCCAGTCGCATGCCTATCTCGTTTGGGACGGCCGCGCCGTCGCCGATCGATCGATCTTTCTTCCCGACGGATTTGAGTCGGATATCGAGCGTCCGCCACAGGTTTGATGACGTTCCAGTACGCCCATTCAAGCCATTCTCCGCTCGGAATCCATCATGTCATCCATACCCAATGAGGGTGCCGCTGCGCCGGTACCCGCGCCGTCGTCGCTGCCCAAAAAGAAATACGTGCGAGCCGTCGGTCCGCGACTTCGCAAACTGCTTTATCTGATCTTCGTTCTTGTCGCTCTGTTATTTGCCAACTCAGCCTATCTGGGCATTTTCACGTTCCTGGAGTGGTATCAGGACCAAACATATCAGGACTTCTTTTATCAGTACATGTTTTTGGCGCACTTGGTGTTGGGGCTCGCGCTGATCTTACCGCTTGTGATCTTCGGCTTCATCCACATGCTCAACACCAAGGATCGACGCAATCGCCGCGCGGTTCGGATCGGGTACGTGTTGTTCGCGATCAGTTTGGCGATACTGGCTACTGGCATTTTGTTGGTCCGCATCGGCGGCTTCGACTTGAAGCAACCGTTTGCGCGCAGCACCGTTTATTGGTTGCACGTCGCCTGCCCGCTCGCAGCCGTCTGGCTGTATTGGCTCCACCGTTTGGCCGGACCACGCATCAAGTGGCGGATCGGGATGAGCTTCACCGGCGTCGCCGTTGCTGCAATCGCGCTGATGGTTGTGTTGCAAATGCAGGATCCGCGAAATTGGAACTCGATCGGTCCCGATTCGGGATTGAAGTACTTCCAACCGTCGTTGGCGCGGACCAGCAGCGGTAATTTCATTCCCGCCGATGCGATGATGAACGATGCGTATTGCTTGAAATGTCACGCCGACATTCACAAAGAGTGGACGGACAGCGTTCACAGGTTCAGCTCGTTCAACAACCCGCCGTATTTGGCCAGCGTCAGCCAGACTCGCGCCGTTTCGCTCGAGCGCGACGGTTCGGTCCAGGCGTCGCGTTGGTGCGCCGGTTGTCACGATCCCGTGCCGTTTTTCTCCGGTGCATTCGATGATCCCAAGTTCGACATGCTACAGCATGCGACCGCGAAAGCGGGCATCACTTGCACGGTCTGTCACGCGATCACGAACGTCAACAGCGTTCGCGGCAACGCCGACTACACGATCGAAGAACCGCTGCATTATCCGTTCGCAACCAGCGAAAATGCGGCGCTGCAGTGGGTGAACAATCAATTGGTCAAAGCGAAACCGTCGTTCCACAAAAAGACGTTCTTGAAACCGTTTCATAAGGAAGCCGAGTTTTGCGCGACTTGTCATAAAGTTCATTTGCCGAAAGAGCTGAACCATTACAAGGATTTTCTTCGCGGCCAAAACCACTATGACCCGTACCTGTTCAGCGGCGTGTCGGGTCACGGTGCTCGCAGTTTCTACTATCCACCCAAAGCCGTCGATAATTGCAACAAGTGTCACATGCCGCTGGTCGCGTCGAACGACTTCGGCGCGAAAATGTTTGACGGTGCCAGTGAACTGAGCGTTCACAATCACTTGTTCCCGTCCGCGAACACCGGCATCGCGTGGCTGCGCGATCGTGACGACATCATCAAGGCTCATCAAGAGTTCTTGAAAGAAGTGATGCGGGTAGACATCTTCGGCATCCGCGAAGGAGGCGAGATCGACGGTAAGTTGACCGCGCCGCTCAAGCCAGAAGTGCCGACGCTCAAACCGGGCCAGAAGTACTTGCTCGATACCGTCGTGCGAACGCTGAAGATGGGCCACCTGTTCTCCCAGGGCACCGTCGACAGCAACGAAATTTGGTTGGACGTGACCGTCACCAGCGGCGATCGAGTGATCGGGCGCAGTGGTTCGATGGATGCTGACAAACGCAATGAAGTTGATCCCTATTCGCACTTCATCAATGTTTTCATGCTCGATAAAGACGGCAATCGGATCGACCGCCGCAACGCGCAAGATATTTTCACGCCGCTCTACAACCACCAAATTCCGCCAGGTGCCGGTCAAACGGTTCACTACGAATTGGTCGTACCGGAAGACGTGACCGAACCGATCAAGGTCGAACTGAAGCTGCAGTATCGCAAGTTTGATACTCAGTACATGGACTTCGTTGCCAAGAAAAACGAAGAGCTCGGGCAGATCATTCGCGGACACGAAGCCGGTCAACCCTACATCAACAACTTGCCGGTCACGACGATGGCGGTGGACCAAGTGGTGTTCCCGGTCGAAGGCGTCGAAGCCAAGGTCGAGAACGTGGCGCGAGACATCCCGACGTGGCAGCGATGGAACGACTATGGCATCGGACTTTTACTCAAGGGTAAAGCCGAGCTGCGGCAGGCCGAAGAGGCGTTCGTCGAAGTCGAAAAACTCGATCGATACGACGGCCCGATGAATTTGGCGCGTGTGCTCAACACCGAAGGCCGACTCGACGAAGCCGTCGACGCGCTGATCCGCGCGGACAAGTATCGCGATACAGAAGGGTTCCCGCGTTGGACTTGGGCGTGGCTGTCCGGCGTCGTCAATTCGCAACAGGGACGGCTGGAGGAAGCGGAACAGAATCTGCGCAGCGTGCTCGAAGACGACACCGAAGACATGCAGAAACGCGGCTTCGATTTCAGCATCGACATCGAAGTCATCAATCTGCTCGGACGCAACCTGTTTGATCTCGGCAACACTCGTGATCGCCAAGGTCAAACCGAGGAGAGCGTGAGTTACTACGTGGATGCGATCACGCAGTTCGAGAAGACGCTGACGATCGATCCCGAAGACGTTTCGGCTCACCATAACCTTCAATTGCTTTACGAAAAGACGGGCAACGAAGAACTGGCGACGAAGCATCGCGAACTGCACCAGCGGTATAAACCAGACGACAACGCCCAGGGCCGCGCGATCCGCTTGGCTCGCGAAAAGTACCCAGCGGCAAACCAGGCGGCCGAAGCCGTCGTGAAGTACTCGTTGCATCGGAGCGACGAGGAACCGAAGAATGAACCGGAGTCTACGAACAGTGAAAAAACGCAAGTCACCGCGACCGAAAGCGAAGGGGAGACGACCAATGTCAAGTAAAATGAACCTCGACGAACAAGAGTTCGATGACGACAACGAATTGCGAGACGATGCGTCGATCGGGCGCGCGATGCGAGCATCGTTGTTTGTGCTATTTTTGCTTGCTTGCATCGGAGGCGGCGTTGCTTATGTGCTGACTCGGCCCGATCCGCCGCCACCCGTTCGCAAGACGGCGCTAGCGGAAGTGAAAGTTCGCGCGGCGCCGACGGCTGACATTCCTGTCGTACCGTTTGCCGATATCACGGAGGAATCCGGGATCACGTTCGTGCATAACAATGGCGCGACCGGCGATAAGCTGTTGCCCGAAACGATGGG
>JBGSLZ010000051.1:0-5117 GCA_041740415.1 Rubripirellula sp. | reverse complement strand
GGCTTCGAGGTTGTCACCCTCGACCAGCAGATTTTCGGCGTCGGGATCGCCAAACGACAATTTCGGATCGCACTCCAACAACCGAGTCGGCACCTTCCGGTGGTGATCCACGACGGCATCTTTGCCGATCCAATTCAGCGTTGGCATATCTCGATTCAGTGCTCCAAAGGATTTACGCGATCGGGCGGTATGCTCAATCGCTGCGAATTCTCCTCAATCAGGTGGTGACCGATTCTAACCGCTATCATTGAAGCTGATAATCAGCCTGCGGCTACATCTGTTAAAACAGTTGACGAAGCAGTGATCGTACTTCCTCGATGTACAGGCCGATCGAGTGGTCGGCAATGTAGGGCGAATTGCCTTCGAGGAGAATTTCGCCGTTGGCGTTGCGACGGACCTGGGGCTGCGATTGCTCGGAAAGAAGGCGTTGGTATTCGGCTTCAGTCACTGGCTCAATCTCGTCGACCATGGCATCGCCAAAAAGTGACGCATCGCCCGGTGCGCCGAAGAGCTTTCGCTTGTGCGGCGAGCGTTTCAGCCCTTCGTCGGTGAACCAGACCAGCCGCCCGCATGGTCGATAGCTGGGGGGAATTCTGGCGACCGTGTCGTCGCGGTTGACGAATCTCGCGTAGCGGCCCAGCAAACGATCGTCGATTTCGTCGGCGAGCGATTGGCGGGCAATCATCGGCTGTCCAAAGGTCATGACACCTTCAAGATTTCGACCAGTCCGATCGAAATCGTATGCGCAGCAAACTGCCAAAGCACCACCGAGGCTGTGACCACAGACCCAAACGTGTTTCGCATCGGCTTGATCCAGCGCCCGCTCAATTTGCGGCTTCATCGCGAGATAGCTGGTCCAGAATCCGGAGTGAATTTGCTTGCCGTCGATCGGCATGGGAGTGCGGCTGATGTTCGTCCACCAGTCGCCGAATTCCTGTTCGCTGCCTCGGAAGGTCACCACGGCAACATCCTTGTGCCTGGCGACATAGCCGAACATCGTGGCCGAATTGAACGGCACGACGCGGTCGAACCCAAGTTCTTCAAATGACGGCTCGGCTTCGATGTAGGGCTGGTAGGCGATGTCGCTGAGTTCGCTCAGCAGTTCCGCCGCCGGCCAATCGGCAGTTTCTTCCGAGTCCCAGGGTATTCGCAGCGCGGCGAGTTTGTCTTCATCGACCACCGGTGGTAGCCAATCGTCACTTCGGTCATCGTCGATAACGTCGATTCGACCTGGCGTGGAATTGAGAACGCCCACGACACCGACGGCAAATAACGTCAAAGCTCCGAATGAAAGAAGGAAAACGTTCCGTTGCTCGTAGCCTTTCCACCACAGGATCAATGCAGCAAAGAATAGACCGACGCAGAGCAGCCCGATGGGCAGTAGGTTCGATGTCAGCAGTGTCATTCTTGTCTCCGATGCGAGTGATGGAACTTTGATTGGATCGAGGCTTTCGCTGTTAACACCGCCAGCAACGTTGGCGATGTGGCCGCGATGCCATTGGCAAGCGTGCTGACCCGTCCTGAAACAATATCCCGATGAGATCGTCTCGACAATGGCCTTTTGTAACAAAATTAGCCATTTTGTTTCAGGGATGGGTTGCGAAAGATCGACAGAAGCCGTATTGTTTCACGAGAAGGAATCTCGCAAAGGAATCAAAATGCACTATCTCACCGAAATCAGCCGTCTTCTTGATGGGGCGCTCAAAGGCGATCGCACGCGGGTCAAGGACTACGCGGCCCAGCTCGTTACTAAGCTTCGAGCGGAAGGTGACGCCAAGGCTGCGGATCGCCTTGAATCGGTAATCTCGCGTAGCGGAAGCGTCGTCGGCGTTCAACATGCTTCACCGACGATCCCAGTGGACGGCGAGTCCCGGTACCCGTTGGCGGACGAGTTGCAACCGAAGAAAGACGACATCCGGCTTTATCTTGATAACCGCATTCACGATCGCATTACCGAGTTTCTGTCTCATGTCGAGTTTTCCGATGAGCTGCTCGCTGCGGGCGTGGGCATCACGCCGACGATGTTACTCCACGGTCCGCCAGGGACAGGCAAGAGCCTGACGGCACAGTACGTCGCAGCGTCTCTGGGGCTACCGTTGCTTGTGGCCAGGGTCGATACGCTCGTTTCTTCGTACCTGGGCAGCACGTCAAAGAACATTCGCAACTTGTTTGAACATGCGTCCCGCCGCCCGTGTGTCTTGTTCTTGGACGAGCTTGACGCGCTGGGCAAGCTGCGGGATGACCAACATGAAATGGGCGAACTTAAGCGTGTCGTGATCGCACTGCTGCAAAACATCGACAATGCAGGAGGGAACACAGTTCTGTTAGCCGCGACGAATCATCCGCACATTCTCGACCGTGCGATTTGGCGACGGTTTCAATTTCACGTCAGCATCGAACTGCCTACCGAGCCGGTTCGTGAAAAACTGATTTCGAGTTTGCTGGTTGGCGAAACGGTCAACTTTTCAATTGCTAAAATCGCATCTTTGGCTTCGGGAATGAGTTGTGCGGATATCACCAGCATTGTTCGCGATTCAATTCGGCAGCGAGTTGTGAGCAAAGAGAGTCAGGTTAGCTTCGGATATATTGTGCGGCGGATTGTAGAGAGTCGGCTCGGCGTGCATTTGTCCGGTGAGCTTCCCGAAGCAAAGGCCATTCAGCGAATCCATGAGTTGAATGACAAAGTGCTCACGCTGCGTGTGTTGGCAGATCTTTTCAATGTTTCTCCGCCGACTATTGGACGGCGGCTAAAAGATGCTTTACAAGCGGAGGTGACTCATGGCGGATAGGCGACCCATTCGACTGGTTCTAACCGAAGATCGTGATCTAACCGCCGTGCCACCTGGTGGTGCAGGGAAAAAGATCTTCAAAGACGTTGACGAGTCGTTTCGTCAGAGTCTCGCAAGTGACCTCGATTCAATCGAAAAGCGTTTCTCGACGCAGTTGACGACACAGAATCTCCCGGTGGTGGCGACGGCAACGCTGGAAGGAGATGCGTTGGCAAAAAGTTACCGTCCGGAAACTCTTTTCAACGCTCGGACCTGTCCGATCATTGGGTCGGACGCGATTGGATCTCTTCGCTTGAGCGTGACGAACGATGGACTTCGTAGTCTTCGAAGGCAAGTGATGCAGGGCAAGACGCAAAATATTGAAGCCGATCTTTCAACCTTGATTGAGATTCGTCCCTTTGAGCCGTCGATCGTACCGATCGTTGCAACGAAGCTGATCAATCCAGAGAAGCGAGGTCGGCCATTCAAGCTGAAGATATTCAATCACCACGATGGCGCGAAAAACGATCGCATCACTCGTTCATTGACTGAGCTTCTGGATCGACAAGTCGAGATTCAGCAACTGACTTACTCTTCCGAAATGATCGTTTACCGCATCGAACAACCATCGGATGAAGTCATTGAGAAACTGCGTGCCTTCGTCGGCACGCAGTCGCTGATGCCGCTGCCAACCTTTTCGCTGACCGCCCAGTATCTTCCGGTCGGGGTAACCAATGATCAGTCGTTTCCGCCACCAGTTGCAGGAGTAGACTATCCCATCGTTGGCTTGATCGACTCGGGGACAGACCCAAACGATGAGAGACTTCAAGCCTGGGTCGTGACGCGAGACGAGGCCGACGTTCCTCGTTCGGACCAAAACAATAGCCATGGCAGCTTCATCGCTGGACTGATTGCAAATGGGCGAGCACTGAACGGCTCAAACGACTTTCCCGATGTTCAAGCCAAGATTTTGGATGTTGTTGCCGTCCCTGGGAACAGTCAACTTTACGAAGACGAATTGCTGGCCATCATTCGCCGCGTCATTCAGCAATACACCGATGTCAAAGTCTGGAGCCTTTCACTTGCAAGTGACCAAACCCCGTGTTTGGACAATCAGGTCTCTGACTTTGCCATTGCACTGGATAAGATCCAAGAAGAGAACAGTATTCTTTTCGTTAACTGCGCCGGTAATGTGCGTACTGCACCACTTCGATCTTGGCCGACGGTCCCTACATCGGAAGATGATCGAATCGTCGCGCCAGCTGACTCGGTCCGAGCGCTAACCGTCGGTTCGATCGCCCACAAGGCCAACAATCGAACCCTTGCACGTCCCGGTGAGCCGTCGCCTTTCTCACGTCGTGGGCCAGGTGTGGCGTTCATGCCAAAGCCCGAAGTGTGTCATTACGGCGGTAACTGCGATTCCAGTTTCAATTATGCACAAACGGGCGTTGTCAGCACGACCGGCAATGGCACCTTGGTCGAATCAATTGGCACCAGCTTCTCGACACCACTGATTGCCACACTTGCGTCCGGTGCAATGTCGGCGACAAAAGGGGATGCTTTGTCGATTAACATGACCAAAGCGTTGATCGTCCATTCTGCGGCGCTCCGTTCGAGAAAGACAAAAACAGCCGACCTTCGATACAAGGGGTTCGGCGTCCCTGGTTCACTTAACGAACTTCTCGAGTGTGAGCCTTATCGTGCCACACTGCTATTCGAACCAGAGATTCCATCCAACCGTCGAATTTTTAGCAAGTTAGATTTTCCAATCCCAGATTGCTTTCGAACCAATGATGGTAAGCTCCGTGGCGGGTTCATGCTGACGGCGGTCTATGATCCGCCACTGTCCGAAGATGGCGGCTACGACTACTGCCGTGCAAATGTAGAGGTCTCGCTCGGTAGCTTTGACCCTGCCAACCCCGGAGAGGATGCTGCCCATTCAAAGCTCGTGTCATTCCATCCGAAAGACTATTCACAACTTGGTGAACGCCATCTTGTCGAGCAGGGTTTTAAGTGGTCGCCCGTTAAAGTTTTTCAAGATGAGTTTCGCGGCCGCGCGGCGGATCGACTGCGGCTGCTGGTGCGGCTCTACATGCGAGACACTAACTACGACGCAATCACGCAAAGTGTCGCTATCATTGCGACTCTTTACGATCCGGGTAAGTCCCTGCCTGTGTACGACCAGACGATCCAGGTCCTGCAAGCGACGAGTAATTGTCAAATGTTGTGTTCTGAGATTTAGAATTAGGCGGCAATTTCATCCTGCATTATTCCGTCTTTGAAGGAACGTCCTTCGATGACGAGAGTTATTCTTTCATGGCAGTTGAGCCGTCTCCATCTCTTTGATGC
>JBGSLZ010000050.1:0-3274 GCA_041740415.1 Rubripirellula sp. | reverse complement strand
GTCCGGAGCCGTCGATGCAAAAATTCCCGCGGCTGCCGATGCAACGGAACCGGTAGCCGACGTTTTGCCCCGAACTCCATCGCCGCCAGTAGATTGTACGTACACGCACGGTATTGACCGAACAGAGGCCGACCGCGACGGAAATTCAGATCGCCCGGGACCGAGGCGATTGGCTGCCGACAATCAGTTTGCCGCGGGCTAGTGCAATCGCTACAATGACCGAAGCTGAAATCGCCGCCCGGGCAACAAGCCCGTCAGGCGGCGGAACCAAACAATGCACGAAAGTTCCGGTGGTTGGTCACTCGTGCACAACCAGTCACTCGCCGGAACTTCGTGATTGTAACCGTTCTCCGGTACAACACTGATTCTCCACACACGACACACCGATGGTCCCTTGCCCTAACTGCAAAACCTCCTTCAATCCACGATTTCGGGTCTGCCCAAGATGCAACGATTATTTGACTCCAATAGACGTACATCAACGTGCGATGAAATCTAAGGCATCCGAAGACATCGACGCTGGGCATTCGATAACTGAGATTCGCGGGTACTTGCTGGACGCCGGGTTTTCCGAGAGTCACATAGATGCGATACTTCGGGACGCAAGCTCCACCGTCGCGGCGACTAATCGGGGCTACGGACTTCAAAGAGTCGCTCTTGGCGTTTTCGCACTTGTTGTCGCTGGAGTACTCAATCAATATTTGGTGGGCCCCGGAAGCTTTCGGTGGATTGGACGGCTTGCAGCCGCCTTTGGAATAGCAGCCATAATCTCGGGCCTGTACACTGCATTCACGGGAAAAGAGCACGCAGACCGGAGAACCATGCCATGAACCCAAGTCGCCGGTCGCGCGTTTAATTACATCAATATCAACCTCGGCGACTGGGTTATGGCCGCCGTTATCCGACTGAAATCCATGACGATTCCACTCGACGACTCTCGCTGGGACAACCTTGAAACCGCGTATCATTGTCCGTGCGACGAATTGCTCGCCTGGCTAAGTTCCGCGTACAAAGGTGCTCTGACTAGCGAACTGCTGGGCGACATAATCAACGAAATTCAGCACCAAGGTGACACCTCCACCTCGATGTACGCTGTTGCTCCACATCTTCTCCAACTGGCAACATTGACACCCGAACCGCTGGCACTCGAACTTGTGACCCATGCCGGTCTCATCCACGCATCCGCGTCTGCACCGAATGCGGTAGCCTGCCCCGCAACGGTTCTCCATGACTTCTCCGAATCAACCCAGATTGGCTTACAACGATCGGCTGCGCTACTGACTTGCCCGATGGATTCTACGTCGCTAAAGTATTTACTTGCTGCGATCGCAGGTTTTGCTGGACACGGACGGATTGGACGTTTCATAGAGGGGTTGGATTTCGAGGACGACGGTGTATGGTCATCACACCTCGACGAGCCTATTCCCGATCTCCAGGACGGCGGATAACCAACGGTTGCACCGCAGATCGCGATTTGGCGGTTTTGAAGTGGTAAATCACTCGCGCGATCGCGGTGAACCGAACCGTTATCCGACTGAAAAGATGAGTGGCACTCGATGACACCAACTGAATTCGTTGCCTGTTGGAAGCGCCACAAGGACGCGCTGCTAGCTGATTACACCGCTGGAATCTGCGATACGGCAGTTGCCCAGAAACTGGCTACCTTGAATTTGAATGATTCACAGGTGGCGACGATTCGTGAAATCATTGATGATGTACTGACCGATGCACACTATGCATTTTTGCTAGGTTTAGATGGCGCGGCAAACATCGGTGGCGTACAACAACCCTATCGCGTACTGGACGAACACGGAAATCCAATCGGTTCTCCCGGCGATCTCGAAGCAGAGGCATGGGACGCCTTTCATGGAGACGATCATTGAGTATCAGGCGATACGTGTTGCTGAATTGCCACCAATGCCATCGTCCAGACTATTCAATCGGCGGATAACCCTCCAATGCACCCGAGCGGCGAAGCCGGGCGTTTTGACAATGGACAATCTCTCGTCGCCGCCGGGTGATTGGTGACGTTACCCCAAAAAGCAAGATTCCGTAACGCTACGAGAGCGCGAGATGAACGGCATTCCTGAAACGTTTCCTATCAACCACGATGATTACCACGCCAAACATATTGGCCGCACTGCTGATGGTCGCCAATTTTTTTTGACGACGCCGTTTGTTGCGGCACACGGTAAAGAGCCTGGTGCCGAGTTCATCGCCCTGTTCACATTCGACGCGAATGGAAAGTTGCTCGAAGCATCGATAGACAATCTTGGCCCTCGTGCGACAATCGATCGTGATGCCACGTCAATACTGTACCAACAGCGGCTTGAATCTTTAGGTGATGTCGAGTTCTGTGACATTCGCGTCGCGCCTTTCACGACTGCACGCTTTGGTATCGATTTTGGCTTGATTCCTCGCGAATGTGAGGATGAGGACGATGAACCCGCGATTGAATTGCAACCTGGAAATTTTATGGCATTCTTCGATCCGTGGGATGGAGACTACGATACCTGATACTAGCCACAGGAATTGGGGTAACAAAAAAATGCACCCGAGTTGCCGATCGGGCGTTTCCTGAAATCGAAATCTCTTGGCGGCAACCGGGTGATTTTGGTCGTTATGTGCTTGGATCTGCAGCAGCGTCTTTTTCTAGACTCTCTACGCCACAGTTCATGGATAGAGGAATCATTGTGAATCGTTCTGAGTCTAGTCACGGAAACTCGATTGAGATCGAGTCTGAGGTTCGCGTAGCGTTTGCCGTTTTTCTAACGATAGAACTTTTGGTCATGGCTGGAACGTTGCTGGCATTCGCGGCGCCGCAATCTGCCTTTCTGCAAGGTTTGCTATTCGGTTTCGTGGCAATCGGAGTTTGGAACTCAACAATTAGTGCTTTTCTTTTTTCCGTCGTCGCGATTAACCATCCCCGAATCAAAACGTTCTTATGGACATTTGTGCTTACCGCAATAGCCGTAACCGAATGGATTATTTTTGCATTACCATATCCAAGCTATTTTGCTGCAATTCAAGCAACCGTCTTTGAGATGTTTTTTGCCATTTTCGTAGTCCCAACTACATGGCTGGAGTATTTTCTGGTCTACAGAATAGTGCGTCTGAAAATACACATAACCACGCGTTGAACGGCAGTTCGCGATGCCGTCCATCTTGCTAAAGAGTCAAACTCGCGAACTCCGTTAACGCCACCGTTATCCGATATGTGCGCTACAGGCGTAATTTGCTATCTTCGATTTGAAACGTTAGCCAACCGAAAGGA
>JBGSLZ010000049.1:0-75867 GCA_041740415.1 Rubripirellula sp. | reverse complement strand
GTCGGATCGGCCATGGGCACCATGCTACCGCATAGGCGAGCGAATTGCGAACCAATGTGGGCTGATATTGCTCCTACCCATGCTTGATCGGCATCGCGCTCGGTCAGATGCCCCAGATCAGCAGGACCGAGTAATTGACCTCATTGGGGTCGACCCCATTGGGGGTGCTGTCGTAGCGGTCGAGGATAGAGAACTTGAGACTCATGTTGCCGGGCTGGTCGAGGTCGATTTCCCAACCTACGTCAGTCACCACGCGGTAGCGGTTAAAGTCTTCCCACTCTGGGAAATAGTCGATCTTCGCGCTCAAGCGTTGGGTCTTAGTGAGTTCGTGATCGTATTCCATGCCAAACAAGACTTCGTAAGCGGTGTCGTCCTCGGGGCCTCCGAACTCGCGCGAGGCACCAGCACCGAAGCGGCCCAGAAGGTCAAGGTGCTCCAGGTCGACAAACTGATATCCAAGTCCCGAGTTGGCGGAAACGCGTAGGTCGTAGGCTTGAAATTCGTCATAGAGCTCTTGGTTCAGGAAGTAGAGTGACCAGGGTGAATCGCCCAACTTGCGATCCAAGCGCACATCGAGCAGCGCGTTGTTCTGTGTTTCTAAGCCGTTGTTGGAATTCTTGTTGTAGACCAGTGTGTTGTCGATTTTCCAGAACTCCGTCTCGCGCTTGATGTGTCCGCCGGTACGGAAACTGAACGCTTCGTTGTTGCCCTGCGCGCCGTTGATGCCCAACTCGAAACCGAGGTCCCACGGGGTAGGGCCAAACCAGTAGGCCAAATCAAACCAATGCGGCGTTGCGGTCAGCGGAGGGGAAATCTCCGCATGAACTGTGGCGGATGCGTCGGCCGACAGTGCTAAGGAATCGGGTGAAAGCGCGACGTTCGGCGTACTCGGTGTTGGGGTGGGCGAAAGCGGGAAAGTAATGACAGGATCCGTCGGCGGAGGTGGTGGAAGCTCCAGCGCGCTAAGAGGTGGAGGCAACACAGCCGGCGCAGGGTCGGTTTGTGCCGCTGTCTGCTGTATACCCAGCAGGGACAGCAAAAAAACTAGCAGCATTAGCGGGTAAGCAAGAAAGCGGAAAATCACAGACTCTCTTTCTCGAAGAAGCAGCAAGAACTTGGCACAGAAAGAGGAAGGCGACGACGTAGTGCCTCGCATTTCTTCTCAAGCCGATGTCAAATATTTTGTCTGGAAATCAAGAGTACAGGATGCCGCTCAACGCAAGCAAGAGAGATTGCCGCAGGGTGTGGCGCAGACCGCTAGCACGAACAGAAGAATGAAAGGTGCGAGCGCAAAAAAATCAGGGGCTGCATTGCTCAGCAAGAGCAATCCAACCCCTGGTGTTGATTTCAATCTAGTTGAGCCAAGCTCAGTTGCAGCCGCAATCGGCACAACAGCCAGCCGAAGCGCCACCGCAATTCACGGGAACTTCGGACGTGACTTCTTGGGCCACCATTTTGCAGACCTGGTAAGGTACCTGCTCTTGGACCTGAACCGGTACGGAAACCGTATAGGTTTGGGTCTTCTCTTCAGGAACACAGGTGTACGTGGTGACATTGTAAGTGCGAGTCTTTTCGACAGGAACACATTCGGTGTACGTCTCTTCCCTGGACTTTTGCTCAGTGACGTACTTGCAGACCTTGTATTCATGAGTTCTCACTTCGTCGACGTAACTGCACTTCTTGACGGTGGAAGTCCGTTGCTCGGGAACCATGTTGCAAACCTGGTAGCTACGGGTCCGCATTTCGTCGACGTAGCTGCACTTCTTGACGGTGCGAGTCCGTTGCTCGGGAACCATGTTGCAAACCTGGTAGCTACGGGTCTTTACTTCGTCGACATAGCTACACTTCTTTACGGTGCCAGTTCTTTGCTCCGGAACCATCTTGCAGACCGTGTAAGTGTAGGGCACTTCCTCAGTCACACATTCATAGGTGGTGCAAGGAACTTCCTGGGTCTCGCAAGTTGGGACCCACACTCGCTTGCAAACGGTGCGCGTGCAAGGTTCGCAGCAACAGGCATCGCCACAGCCGCCACAAGCGCCGCAAGCACTACCACCAGTACTTCCACTGGAAACTTCCATCTGCTGGGTTTCCCAGTGACCGCCACGAACTTGAACGGTCTTCATGGTGGTGACCGGTACACGCTTCGTGACAGTGCGCGACCCCGTCATTGCTTCCTGGTGTGGAACCATTACCGTGTAGTTTTGCTGAACATCTTCCCACACAGGCTTTCTCACCGTGTACTCTTGAGTTTTGGTTTCGTAGGTCGGAACCATCACGGTGTAGTTTTGCTGAACATCTTCCCACACAGGCTTCTTCACGGTGTATTCGCGAGTCTTCGTTTCCCAAACAGGAACTTGCACGGTGTAGTTCACCGTACGGGTCCGCTGTTCAGGAACCATCACGGTGTAAGTAGCCGTCTTTTCCTCGGTCTGAGGAACGCGATTGTAAACCGTGTAACTGCGAGTCCGTTGCTCTTGGTTGTACTGCGTCTTGGTCACAGTACGCATCTCGGTGACGTAAGTCGGAACCATCACGGTCCTTGTCACCGTCTGCATTCCACAACCGCAGCCATCGCCAGCCATTCCGCTGCTGTGCATCACGGCACCACAGTCGGAAACCATGCCGTCACAACCGCAGCCACTTGCCGCCATATCCGAAGCGCAGCCACAGTCGGCTGCAGGTGCGGCACAACAGGTCGTTGTCGGGGCGCAACATGCGTTGCGCTTACAAAATAATCCAGCCCGGACATCGTCCTGGGCCCCTGCTACCAGCAAAGCGATTGCGGGCAGAAGGCAAAAAACACGTCGATACATCGGGTGCCCTCCATCAAAGTTGAAAATTAAATAACATGCGCAAACGCTTGCAGCATAGTCGAAAAACCGGGTGTTCTGATTACTCAAGTTGAGCAAGTTGGGCATTCCAGAGATTTTACCCTGACGCCACTGAGGTGCAATGGCCCCTAGCAAAGGTAGGGCAGAAACACCCAAGTTGTGCAAAATATCTAGGTAAATTTATCCTGAATGCCTTCAGGGCAGCTCATTGCGCCAGAAGGTTGACCCCAGCGAGAGCACTCCCCAAGCTGTGCCAGACCCCCCAGTTTGGCGGACGAAGTCCAATAGGAGTGCAAATTAGCGGGGTTTGAAGTAGGTCGGATCGCCCCAATACAAAAAAAATCAGCCCAGGGGGCAAATCCCTGAGCTGACTCAGATGCGTCTGGCCGGTGGCAATACCAATCGGCTAATTGTCTTCGATTCCTAGCAACTCGATGTCGAACACGAGCGTGCTGCCGGCTTCGATCGGTGGGCCTGGAGGATTGTTGCCGTAGGCGAGTTCGGCGGGGATGTACAACTTCCACTTAGCACCGACTTTCATCAGTTGAAGTGCTTCGGTCCAGCCGGGGATTACGCCTTCGACAGGGAAGGAGGCGGGTCCGCCATGCTTCTCTGAGGCGTCGAATTCGGTGCCATCGATCAACATGCCTCGGTAGTTGCATTTCACAGTGTCCCCACGGGTGGGCGTTGCGCCCGTGCCCGGCTCGATCACTTTGTATTGCAAGCCGCTTTTGGTCTCCTTCACTCCTTGCTTGGTTTTGTTCTCAGCGAGAAACGCTTCACCGAGCTTCTTGTTTTGCGCTCCAGCCACTTCCGCCCGGGCCATGGCCTTGTCACGCATCATCATTTGCAGTTTCTGCAAAGCCTGACCGCAGGTGGCCTGATCATACTTCGGCTTGGCATCTTGCAGCCCATCCTGAATACCGGCGACCAGGCTCTCGATATCGAGATTTGTATCGCTGCTACGAAAGCTGGTGCCCATGTCCAGGCCAATGGCGTAGCTGTATTGGCTAGCGATGGTTGCTTCGCCGACTGCTGGTTGGGCTTCGGCACCCGGGAGTGTCTCCTGAGCTACTACCCAGGCGGCACCCGCCGCTAGTAAAATTCCGCTCACACCTAAAGCGATTTTTGTCATGATTCTCTCTTTTCTCTCTCAAAGCTCGAAGTGATTTGTTTGTTTGGCGTGTCAATTAGCCAATTTGCCGCCTACTTGGCGCAATAGCGAATTATACGCATTTCATCACTGTCCGCACTCCCCCGAATTCCCAGCGGCAAATCTCCACCGTTTCTTGACGGCGACGCCTGAGCTAAAAGGCTGGAAACTACCGAATGAAAGCTGTCAAAGTAAGCGGGCCCACCAACCGGGATGCTGGCCCGGATCTATACTGTGAGGTACAATCAATAACACTGGTCACTTGGCCTGTGGCGGGTCAAAAATGGCAGGGGCGACGACTTTCGAGCTGGAATGAAATAGGTGATGGGACGCGAATTCTACCGAATTCCACGTAAAAGCGGGCACTTGCTCACATCCTCGCGCAATGGTTTCACTCTAGTAGAACTATTGGTGGTGATCGCAATTATCGGGGTGTTGATCTCGTTGCTGCTCCCTTCGGTGCAGTCTGCGCGCGAGGCGGCACGGCGTACCCAGTGCATTAATAATCTCAAACAGATCAGCTTGGCGGCGCTGAACTACGAATCGGCTACTGGTCTCCTGCCCAACTCGGGCGACGTCGCTGTCGAGCAATTACAATTTGGGCGCGAAGGTTTTCGCAGTTCTTACCCGGTGGCGAATCACGAGAAGGGCCGACAGACCAGTTGGGCCGTTGACTTGTTGCCTTACCTGGAGCAGCAAAATCTCCACTCACGATTCGACAAGGCTAAGAATATTTTCGAGCAGGCCAGTCAAGCGCAGGCGGAATTTGTCACGGGTTACCTCTGCCCTAGCGACCAAGCGCAGGGGCGGTATTTCCTCGACGCAGAAATCAGCCGCGGTGTGCAGTTCGCCAAGGGCAACTACGCCGCGTACGTTAGCCCCTACCACATTGATCTGCAACTTCTCTATCCTGGAGCAATAATCGCGACGGGGCAGTCGCTGAAGAACATCGAGGACGGGTCTTCGCGAACCATTGCATTTTCCGAAGTGCGCACGCTTGATATGGAGAGCGACGAAAGAGGTGTCTGGTCGATTCCTTGGGCGGGGGCGAGTATCCTCTCCTTCGATATGCACCATCTCTGCGCCAACGGCGCACTGTTTTGTCTCGATGGAGCCAAGTATCGAGCCAATCCGAGCTATCTCGGCCAAACCCAGACTCCCAACGCGACCCACGGCCCGATCCGGGACACGCTGCATTCCTGCAAACAGGGAAGCACCCACCAAACCATTTCTGACCTCGAGAATATGCCCTGTGAGAGTTGGCAGGGGCATATTGGCTATGGCGGTTTCTATTCGGCCTCGCCCCGCAGTCTGCACGCTGGTGGCGTGAACGTTGCCTATCTCGACGGTCACACAGAGTTTGTCGCCAACGCGGTAGACGAGTTCGCCTTCGCATACAGCATCAGCATAGATGATGGACAGATCGATGTCGGCAACTAAGCTTCACGCCAGCTCTCGCTCGCACCCGAAAACGACGCCCCAGATCGCTTTCTCGCTACCAGTCGTGATGCTGACCGGGGGGTTGCTGTTGATCGGGGCTTCGTTCCTGCCGATAGGCGATTGGCTAGCCCGATCGCAATGGACACCTGAGGACGCAGCCGCATTCGGTCGCATCAGCAGCGAATACAAACAGGCAGTCTTGGAATCTCCCTCTCGTCGGGGACTCAGCCCGGCGGAATGGGACGCTCAGCGCGACGAGATGAAACGGCGGATGCTGGCGTGGCAAGCCAAGTTGGATCGCGCCAAGAGTCAGCCCAGCCGCTGGAGACGCAATCTGCTGGGAGTCGGGGTGCTGCTCACCGCTGCGGGCTTCTTTACCAATTCCTCGCGCGGGTCGTAAGAATACAAGGACCCAGAGGAAAGTTGAGTTGTTCTCGAGTCGAGCCGTGTCTAAACTGGTGGATCGTTCCGCCCACGCGGATCCCGCCCTTTGTTAGCCCTCCGACCGAATGATGACTTCCTACAACCTCACCCATCTCAAGCAGCTTGAAGCGGAAAGCATCCACATCATGCGCGAGGTTCTGACGGAGTTCAAAAAGCCGGTGATGCTTTACAGCATCGGCAAGGATTCCGCAGTGCTGGTTCATTTGGCGCTCAAGGCATTCTATCCCGCCAAGCCGCCGTTCCCGCTGTTGCATGTCGACACAACTTACAAGTTTCGCGAGATGATCGAGTTTCGCGAAAACTACGCTCGCAAGGAACTCGGACTGGACCTGCTCGTTCACATCAACGAAGAGGGTCTGAAGTTGGGCATCAAACCGTGGGAAGACAGCGAGCGACATACCGAGATCATGAAGACGGACTCGTTGAAGGCGGCGCTGGACAAGTATCAGTTTGATGCGGCGTTCGGTGGTGCTCGTCGCGACGAAGAGAAGAGTCGCGCGAAGGAACGCGTCTTCAGCTTCCGAGATAAATCGCATCGTTGGGATCCGAAGAACCAACGCCCCGAGCTTTGGAATCTGTACAACGGTCGCGTCAACAAGGGCGAATCGATCCGAGTGTTCCCGATGAGCAACTGGACCGAGTTGGACGTTTGGCAATACATCCACTTGGAAAAGATTCCCATCGTGCCGTTATACTTGTCGGCGATGCGTCGAGTGGTCAATCGCAACGGCGTGTTGCTGATGCGAGACGACGACCGAATGCCGCTCCTGCCCGGTGAAGTCGAAGAAACGAAGATGGTCCGTTTCCGTACGCTCGGTTGTTATCCGCTCTCGGGCGCCGTCGAAAGCGAAGCGACGACGTTGCCAGAAGTCATCCAAGAAATGTTGTTAGCAACCACCAGCGAACGCCAGGGCCGAATCATCGACCAAGATGAAGGCGGCGCAGGAATGGAAGAGAAAAAACGACGAGGCTACTTTTAGGAGCGGGGAGCTTGGAGCGGGGAGCTTGGAGAAAGTGGCAATGGAGAGGCTGTTGAAATGGCGGAGTTTCGGTTTCAGACGCTTGAAATTTGGCAGCGAGCTGCGGATGCCAATCTTCGCTTCTTAAACTTGCGGACTTCCTCGATGAGCAACGTAAATTTCGCTTTGCCGAACAGCTTCGCGCAGCGGCACTTTCGATCACCAATAACATTGCCGAGGGAGCCGGGTCCGATTCCGACAAAGACTTCGCCCGATTTGTGGGCATCGCAAGAAAATCAACTTTTGAATGTGCCAATATGATCATGCTGTTCCAACGCGCCGGATATGTGACCGAAGATCGAACCGCCGACCTGCTTGATGAACTTCAACAACTCAGCAAAATGCAAAACGCATTCCAAAAACGATTGAGATCAAATCCTTCGTAGCCCTTGCTTCCCGTCCAACCAATTTCCTTCTCCCTGCTCCAAGCTCCCCGCTCCAAGCTCCCCCCATGTCCCATAAATCTGACCTGATCGCGACCGACATTGGCGCCTACTTGAAACAGCACGAGCAGAAGCAGTTGCTTCGGTTCATCACCTGTGGCAGCGTCGATGATGGCAAGAGCACTCTGATCGGCCGCCTGTTGTACGACAGTAAGATGGTTTACGAAGACCATCTGAAGCAGCTCGAAGTCGACTCGAAGATCGTCGGCACCACGGGCGGTAAGATCGACACGGCTCTGCTGATGGACGGGTTGAAGGCCGAGCGTGAACAGGGCATCACGATCGATGTCGCCTACCGCTACTTCAGTACCGCGAAACGTAAATTCATCATCGCCGATACGCCCGGCCACGAACAATACACGCGGAACATGGCGACCGGCGCCAGCGCAGCCGATTTGGCGGTGATCCTGATCGACGCCCGCCGCGATCACGGCGTGCTGACCCAGACCAAACGTCACTCGTTCATCGTTTCGCTGTTGGGCATCAGGCATGTCGTCGTGGCGATCAACAAGATGGATTTGGTCGACTACAGCGAAGAACGCTACGAAGAGATTTGTGACCAGTATCGTTCGTTCGCGACGCGGTTGGACCTGCCCGATTTGCACTTCATCCCGATCGTCGCGCTCGATGGTGACAACGTCGTCGAACGTGGCGACACGATGCCGTGGTTCAGCGGCAGCACGCTGATGAACTTCCTCGAAAACGTCTACATTGGCAGCGATCGCAATTTGCAAGACTTCCGCATGCCCGTCCAGTACGTGAACCGTCCCGACCTGAATTTTCGCGGCTTTTGCGGCACGATTTCTTCCGGCATCATCCGCGCCGGTGAAGAGATCATGGTGTTGCCCAGTCGCCAGAAATCTCGCGTCAAGCGGATCGTCACTTTCGACGGTGATATCGAAGAAGCGTTCGCGCCACAGTCGATCACGTTGACTTTGGAAGACGAGATCGATGCCAGCCGCGGTGACATGATCGTGCGACCGGGCAACTTGCCGCACTCTCGCGACCAAGTCGACGCGATGTTGGTTTGGATGAACGCCGATGCCATGGTCCCCGGCAAAACGTACCTGTTCAAACACACGACTCAGACGATTCCGGGAACGATCGATACGCTCAACTACCGCGTCGATGTCAACTCGTTGCACCGGAGTCCAGCGCCGACGTTGGAACTGAATGAAATCGGTCGAGTCAGCATCTCGTTGTCCGCGCCGATTCACTTTGACGCTTATCGCCGCAACCGCAGCACCGGCGCGTTCATCGTGATCGACCGGATCACCAACGCCACGGTCGCCGCCGGGATGGTGTTGGACAAAGCGGGCGACGGTAAGGCAAAGTCGGTGTGGGACGACGAAGCGAAATCGACGGCGACTAATGCGAACGATGTTTCGCAAGTTTCGGCTGATGAGCGGGCTGCGCGGTTCGGCCAGAAACCGGCAACTGTGCTGCTGACCGGATTGACCGGAAGCGGCAAGACGGCGATCGGACACGCCGTCGAGCGAAAGCTGTTCGATCAAGGTCGCGCGGTCGCAATGATCGACGGCGAGGCCGTTCGGCGCGGACTCAGTCGCGATCTGGGGTTCACGTCGGAAGATCGCAGTGAGAACCTACGCCGTAGCGGACACCTGGCACACTCGCTCAACGAAGCCGGGCTGATCTGTATCGCGTCATTCGTTTCGCCGTCGGATGCTGTTCGACAAAAAGTCGCCAACCTGATCGGAGTCGATCGGTTCTTGGTAATTCACGTGGCCACGCCGATCGAAGTGTGTCGCCAGCGCGATACGAAGGGTCAATATGCGAAGGCCGACGCGGGCGATTTGCCAAACTTCCCCGGCGTGACGGCGACCTACGAACCGCCGGCGAACCCGGACTTGACGCTCGACACCAGCGTCCAAAGCGTCGAGCAATGTGCCGACGCAATCATCGAGATGCTAAAGACGAAGAAGATCATCAAGTAAAAGGTGGGTTCAATCCATCGCGGTATTCAGTTTGTGGTTGACGTAACCGCTTCGTCGTTGCGATCGCGCCGGCCAATCGTTCGGCGGCGCGGGTTCCGTTAACCGGTTCTTCGTCGATCGCGGTCGTTTCACTCCGCACATTGATCGACTTCAACACCAGGCAACGGTTTTCGCAAAGTTCGCTCTGCCGAATCATCTTTTCCGTGCCCGGTGAATTCACCACGATGACATCGCTTGGTTTCAAGAACGATTGCCATCTTCGGCGAAACTCGGGTAACGAGATTGCCGACTCGACTTGCGAGGCACCCAGTCTCAACCGCGACGCAAAGTACTCGTCGTGCAAACATTCATGCTCAATCGCTGTCTCGAACACTTCGTTTGATTCAAGTCGTTTCGCGATCCAGTACACCGGCACCGGCGGAAGTTCGGGACGACGTAATTGCGCGGATCGATAGTCGCTTTGTTCTTGTTCGCCGTACGCGACAACGATGTTTTGTGGATCGCCAAGAATCGCTCGTGGGACGTTGGGCGCGCCGCGCGTTCGGCGCGAGTTCTTGCGCCAATTTGATTTAGGACACGCCAGTTGCCGGTTGACCATGTTGTCAAACGCCGCCATCAATCCAATCAGTTGTTGATCGAGTCCGGGCGTGGAAGGCTCGTTGTCAGCCAGTGCCTGCGCGACGGCCTCCAGCGTCGACAGCGACACGTCATCCGGCTCGCGCCGAATTCGATAGCGACCGGGCGATTGGGGAGCCAACCGGAAACGCGGCAATGTGGCGAGCCGCGGCAGCTCGCGCATCAGCGTTTTGGTGTGATGCCAGGTTCCGTCCAACACCACCAGTTGGTCGGGGCGTTGATCGTCTGGCAATTCCGTCAGCAGCGGCACGTCGTCGCCCGGATACAACAATGCCGCGCGGGGCGACAGACTGATCTCCATGAACTGAAGACGAAGTTGATCGGTGTGTTCGCAAATCAACCGACACCGCTGGAGCGCCAAGTTGACGATCCGCGCGGTGTTGAACGGGTGTTCGCGTTCGCGACGATGCTGCAAGATCAAAACGTCGGTACGATTTTCGACTCGGAGAACCGACTCACAATAGCAACGGCTGGTCGGACGAAAACAGTGAATGCACCGCTGGCTCGTGGGCGATTGTAGCGACCGGCGGCTCACTGGACGCCCGCGACCGGCGCTTCCAATGGTCCAACGACCGGTTCGACATCGCCGTTCACGACCAACGATGTCGTTCCGCCGCCGAGTACCACGCCGCGCATCGGGCTGACGTCGCCGTAGTCGCGACCGACGCAAATCGGGATGTGTTGGATGCCGACCAGACAAGCATTGGTGGGATCGCAACCGACCCAGCCGACTTCTTCGCCGACATACACGCTGAGCCAAGCGTGCGACTCGTCGGCGCCGACCAATCGCGGCTTACCCGGCGGTGGAATCGTGCGCAAATAGCCGCTGACGTATCGCGCCGGTAATCCGATCGATCGCAAACAAGCGATTTGAATGTGCGCGAAATCTTGACACACACCGGCTTTCAAACCGAACGCTTTGTCAGTCGGTGTGTGAACGTCGGTCGCCGTCGAATCATACTTGAAGTCGGCATGAATTTGCCGCGTCAGATCGAGAGTGGCTGACAACATTCCGCGGCCAGGAGTGAACGATTTACGAGCGTAGGCAGCGTACATTTCTGATGCGCTCACGCGCGGCGAATCGAAACGAAACTCCATCACTCGCAGCGGCAACGCCGATATCGACTTGGCTTGTTCCACCATCGTTTCCCACGGCTTATCGTCGGGAAACAATGACGAACTGCCGACGGTGCCGTCGGTCGGAATCAAGATCGGCGAGATCGTGACATCACTTCTCGCTACGACCTTCAATTCGCGATGCAACGACTCGATCGCAAACGAATAGACCTGATTACCATAATAGTCTTTGTGCTCAAATACGCTGTCGTGTTTGGGATGGATCATCACTTCGCTGCTGTGGACCGTCATCCGACCGCTAGTGCGCGGCTGCATACGAAGTTGGTTTTGACAGAGCGCAACCGGCTCGCTGTACGAGTAGTGCGTGCGGTGCGAAATTCGATAGCGCGCGGGCGTTGAAGACATTTGATCTAGGAGAGCGTGGTGGGTGAGACGCCGGTCAATGTCTGAGTCGTGCCGGTGTGGATGAGGTAGCGAGCCGCGACGGCGTTGGACAGTTCCGGCAGACCTTCGATCAACCGTGTCAGCAAGCGTTGCAAGTTCGGTCGCCGATCGGTTCCGCAGTCATCCGACAACTCGTTCGGGTCGGCCATGCGAACGTGGTGCATTAAATCGAACGCCAACTTCTCGTCCGCGCCCAAACCGACGACTCGGACGCCCGATGGCAATTTTGAAAGCACGCGCGTGATTTCGTCGAGCTGGAACCGAATGCTGCGAGGATTCGTTTCGTCGGTAACCAGCAAATCGAGCGCGGGCGCGACGCGGACCAAGTTCAAGTATCGCGAACGGTAAGTCATCAAGCTATCGGATGTCTCCAGCACGGCTTCACAGATCGCGCGTTCGCCCGAGCCGACCGGCACCAATGTCGCCGACAATAACTCCGCCGTTTGGTCGGCCCGTTCGAGACGCCGACCGAGTTCGAGGAATTGCCAAGCGTGCGTGCGAGTAAAACTCTCGCTCAAAACACCCGCGAACGACAACAGATCGGCGATCAGTCCGTTCATCCGTTCGATCAGCCGGCCGATCGTCCGATCGGTAAGCGGCGCATTCAAATCGGTCGCGGCGCGCTGAATGATTCGATACGCATCGATCGACAAACGATCGCGAACGACCATCGCGTTGCTAACGACGGACTGGATCGTGCGTTGCAATCCGCGCGGCTGGGCGATATCCATCACCGAAGCCGGCAAACTATCTTCCAACCGGGGCATCGATACTTCGAGCGGCGCGATCGCGTAGTCCGGTTCGATCTGACCGATCGCGGCGAGTCCGGCGATCATTCGCGGCAGTTCCGGCAAATCGTCGAGTTCATTTTCGCTGGCTAAACGCACCAACGTGCTGCGCAGCAGTCGGGCGATCGCTTCGCCCCGTTCGGCGTAGCGACCGAGCCAGAAAAGGTGCTCGGCGACCCGGCTGGGCAATTCATCGCCGGATCGCTTTAGCAGCACCTTCGCGTCCGCCGCTGGCAACAACGTCGCTTCCATGTCGACGGGATGGTCACTCGCGATCCAGCAATCCTGTGCCAACTGACCACTGGCGGGCGAACGACCGAGTACGTGTTCGGTGGGACTCAGTCGCGTCAATGCCCCCGGCAGGACTTCGACGCCTTTGGACGTTTGCAATTGGAAGCATCGGATCGCGACGTGCCAAGGTTGCCACTTTCCGTTGACCCAGATCGGCGTCGTGCTGTGCGGCAATCGTTCTTGCGCGACATAATCGCGAGGTCGGGCTTTGATCGCGGCGACCAGATCTTGTCGTGCTTGGCTGGTCAGCTCCGATGCAACGATTGGTGCCGCCGCCGTGACGGCGAACGCATTTCGCACGAACAGTGTGTCAAGATTGGCCAGCACATACTGAAGTTCCTTTGGTCCGCCGCACCAATACGTCGCGACCGAAGGTAACAACAATTCGTCACCGAAAAAGAAGCGGTTCGCGCCCGCCAAAAATGGCATCAGCGCTGGCACTTGAGCGATCACGCTGCCGACCGCGTTGACAACGGCGACGTTGCCGTTGCGGATCGTTCGCAACATCCCGGTGACACCTTCCGTCGAGTCCGGATCGAGTTCGAGTGAATCGCATTTACGATCCGAAATGTGGCGCCAAATCACTTCGATGGAAAGCAATCCGCCGAGCGTTTTCAAGTTCAATTGGTCGCCGCGAACTGCCAAGTCAGTGCCTTGAACCAGCGTCAATCCGAGATACCGAGCCAAGTACGCGTCTTCGAATTCACGGTAGCTATCGGCGCCCGGCGTCAGCAGCGCGACCCGCGGGTTCTCTCGCATGTGCGGCGCCAGTGATCGCAGGTGATCTCGGAGCGACTCGAAAAAGTGCGCGAGCCGTCGCGTATTGCTCTGCCGAACCAACTGAGGAAACACGCGGCTGGTGATGATCCGATTTTCCAGCAGGTAACCGAGTCCCGATGGTGCTCGCGTCCTGTCGCCGACCACCCAAAATGCGCCGTCGGCCGAACGGGCCATGTCGGTCGCCGTGATGTGCAATCGAATCCCGCCCGTTCGGGGCAAGCCGTGATACGCACGCTTGAAAAAAGGATTGGCGGCCAAAATATCGACGGGGATAACGCCTTCCTTGATCAACCGCTGGCGCCCCAGCAAATCTTTCAGAACTGCTTCGAGCACGCGCGTTCGCTGGGCCAATCCCGACTCGACTTTCGACCAAGAATTCGAATCAACGATCAACGGCACCGGTGAAAGCTGCCACGGTCGATTCTGGCGCCCTTCGGATTCGTTCTCAACCAAAAAGGTGGTGCCGTTTTCACGCAGCAATTGATCGATGGTCGACTTCCGTTCTTCCATACCGACGACGCCCAACTGCTCGACCTGTTTGGCGAGCAGTTTCCAGACGGGCCGAATCTTGCCGTCGGCATCCTTGCATTCGTCGTATCGACCGCTCGGCGGCAGATAATCGTTCAGCGAACAAGTCGTCATGACGGAGGGATTCAAAGCCGGACTGCCTAGTCTGGGTGAAGCGGGTCGTTGCTGCCTATCCGTTATATCTGAATTGGTTCGCGTTGGCAGACCGGGACAGAATCTCGTTTTCGGCGTATGGTGTTTGTAGAACAATTGTCCCAATGGTTTGGGTGCCGTCTTCCCCAACTATTGGTTTACCATTTGAAAAACCTTTGGACTGGTGAGCGTTTTGGACGAACTTTGCAATCGATTGCGACAATCGGCCTCGCGCTGGCACGGTGTCGCCGACTGGCCGGGCGAATCGCTGCGGATGTGCGGACAAGCGGATGTGTATCGATGGTTTGTGCCCAAGTATGTCGGCGGGCTAGAGTGGTCCGAGGAAGAACAGACCCGTGGATACTTGCGCCTCGCCGAAGCTGATCTGACGACCACCTTCGTGATCACTCAGTACATGGGCGCGATTCGGCGGATCGTGTCCAGTGGCAATCAGCATGTGATGGACCGGTGGCTCGAACCGTTGATGCGCGGCGACCAATTCGCGACGGTCGGTATCAGTCATTTAACGACCAGTCGCCGGCACTTGAGCAAACCGGTGCTGCGAGCAACTCAGACCAGCGCTGGTTTTCGATTGGACGGTATGTCGCCATGGGTAACCGGCGCGCCCCATGCGGACGTGTACGTGATCGGCGCGACGCTGGATAACAATCGTGAAATTCTGGCGGCGGTGCCCGCGGATTTGCCGGGCGTGGTCGCCGGGCCCGGCGCGGAACTCGTCGCGCTATCCGCCAGTTGCACCGATCAAGTCCGCTTCGATGGCGTCGAGATCGAACATGGCGACATCTTGGCTGGACCAATTGAGAATGTGATGAGCGTCGGAAGCGGCGCTGGAACCGGCGGACTGCAAACGTCGACGTTGGCAGTCGGACTTGCGCGCGCGGCGGCGAACTTTTTGGCCGAAGAAGCAAAGAAGCGTGAGGACTTGCGCGACGCGACGATGGAGTTGCAACGTGAGATCGATCGGCTCGAATCGATCTTGATCAGCGGCGGTAGTTCATCGAATCAATGCGACCCGTCGGAGATTCGCGTGCAAGCCAACCGGTTGGTACTGCGCACCACGCAGGCCGCGTTGACGGCGGCAAAAGGTGCCGGATTCGTGCAGGGGCATCCGGTCGGCCGTTGGTGTCAGCAAGCGTTGTTCTTTTTGGTATGGAGTTGTCCCGCGCCGGTTGCGCAGGCGCACCTGTGCGAGTTGGCGTTCGGAAGGTAGCAAGTTGGGCCGGTTCCACCGGCCGTTAGTTTTCCGTCCGGTGGAACCGGACCTACTTTTTCCATGCGACTCGTGGCGCGTTTTCTTCGCTTAGCGCGATTCCGATCCAGCCGCTTCGCATTTCGAGTTGACTGATCGCCAGCCCTTGCATCGACGGATGTTCGATCAGAGCGGGCAGGGTCAGCGGTATCGGACGATTGACCGACAACACCTTGTTGAAGATCGCTCGCACGGGCAATCGCTCACGCATCGACATATCTGGGCCGCTGATTCGCAAGTGACCGTCGCGGACCAACGATGCTTCGAGTCCATTGACTTGCGGAACGTAACAAGCACGAACGATGAACTGAGTCAGATTCAATCGATCGCCTTGACTCAGTCGCACGATTCGCATCGTTACCCAAAACTGGCCGTCTTCAATTTCCACCGTGATCGGGCGAGTCCGGGCGAACTGAATCGTGACGCCTTCGGGCATGTCGTCCGGCATCGAGACTTCTTGTCCGAACAGGTTCGCGGCGCGTGCCACCACTTGGTCGATCGCCATCGGTTCGTCACGCGGCACCAACTGTTCCAACGTGTTGTTGATGGCCGATTGGTGAACTTGCAAACTCATCATGCTCGCATGCGGCGCTCGTGGTCGCGGCGTGAACGCGCCGAGTTGCCAGTCGCCTGCCAAACGGTACCTGGCGATTAGCCGCGATTCGGTCGTTTGCATGTCGATCACTTGCGGGTCCAACTGCAACTGGCTCAGTGGCCCCAGCACGATGGTCGACAGTTGGTTGGACGCCCGACCGATCTGTTCGTTCAATCGAGTTTCAATTTCGGAAGCGACTTCCGTTTCGATCTTGCGATTGGCAATTCGGTTGCTGGTCGGTGCCGCCTGCTCGAATCGACTCTCGGCAATGCTTCGCACCAGTGAACCGACGAGCGGCCATTGATCGTAGTCGCTGCGGATGCCACGTAATTGCGTGCGACCTTGCACGTCTACTGATACGCCGCTGGCATTGATACCGTTGCGATTGATGATGATCGGCGCCGCGGCGACGAAGTTTGAGTTGCCGGTGGTGCGGAGCGCGACCGGGCCGTTGAAACCGGTCGACTGCGTGTTGACGTTGCCGAGCGTCTTCAATTGCAGCGACCACTGATCGGGCGACGGAGTCAACGAGATCGCCAAATCGCTGCTGATTTGGCTGGTTCCGCGAATCTTCGTGCCCATCATCGTCGTGCGAACGGGAACGGTCTTGGGATCAATCGATGGCAACATTCGATTGAGCATGTCTTGGCTGACCGCAAGTCGCACATTGGCGTTTCGATAGTAGGCGCCCACCGAATCCGCGATCTGAACAGCGTCTGAGTTGTCGGCAAAGCGGAGCGTTTGCACGGCGTCGGCGATCTCGATGGCCGCCAGATCGAGCGCGTCGGATTCTTGCCGTTCGATTTGGCTCATCAAGTCCGCGTAGTCGACGGCGCCGCGCGCCCAGGGACGAACCGCATCGGACAACTGGCGAACCGACGCACGATCGAGCCAACGCAGGTGCACTTCTTGCAAGACGTGCCAGCTCAATCGAGATAACAATCTTTGCGCGACGATCGAACGATTTTCTGGTGTCGCATCGTCTCCATATTTCGACGACGCGGCCGACTCGATCTCATCCAACAACAAGTACGTGGTCCAGCCCGCTTCGTCGCCCGTCTCGAACAACTCCGATCGAACAGCGTTGACCGCTGCGACGACCGCGCGGTTGTTGACGCCACTGTTGGACAAGTTCGACGATGCAATCTCGTTTGCATCGTCGGTGACCATGTAAGTCGTGCGCGTGTCGCGAGTGATTTTCCAAACGGGCATCCAGACTTTGACACGTCGATCCAGCGCATGGACGACACGCAACCATTCGCTTTGGGCATCGCGATCAGCCATCGCTTCGGCCGCGCGTTCGCCCTCGCGCGTCAATCGTTCCAACTGGTCAAGAATCGAACCGACCGACGCATCACCCAATCGCGGCAACGAATGAAGTTCACCCAACAACGCGACGACTTGGTCGGACCAGCTTGCGATCGAATCCACGTTGGTCGATGTGGCAAGTGATTGCAGTTGGCTGTCGAGTTTTGTCGTCACGGGCCATCCGGCTGGCCAAGTGGTGGCGGAACGTCGTTCGACTGATCCCGACGAAGGGCTCAGCTGAATTTGCGGCAAATCCGTGATGTACGATTCGCTGCCGCTTCGCACCGACAAAGTTTCAGCGACGGGGGTTTGAGTTCGCGAGGGTTTAGCGAGTACGCGGTTGGACTCCGGCAAACTGCTTTTACGATTGACACTTTCGTTCAGCGCACTTTGACTTGGACTGATCATCGCGATGGTATCCGCATCGATCACGAATTCTGATTGCGACGAATCTGATTCCGAAGTCAGCGTTGTTGCGATGACCCGGCTGCGATTGCGGATCGACTGCAGCGTCTCGGTGCTGAGCGGATATTCCGAAACGACGCAGACTCCTTCGTCGAAAGAGGTGCGCGAGTTCGCGGCGCTGGCCAACTGAAGCGCCAAACCGGCTAATTCGTGCTGCTCACTTCGGCTCGGCGCCATCAGTGCCAATCGTTCTCCTTGGCCGAACACTTCGGCGACCCGTTCGGGCAATCGGACGCTGCGAATCCCGCATTCAGATCGCTCGGCGACTGGGGTGTAGCGGGCCGGCGATAAGCTGATGACACAGTTGGCGACGAACGGCGCCTCGAGGCTCTCGATGCTGGTGACCGCTACATGCGTTAGCGCCGACACATGCCGCGCGGCGACGGTCTCCGTTGGCATCCAGGTAGGGAATTGAGTACCGATCCATGAGACGGCAGTGATGGCGGCCGAAGCAGCAGCAGGCCAAAGCAACAACGACCGTTTGACTTCCGTTCGCATCCGAATTCTTCCGTGGGGGAGGGTGAGCGACGAGCCGGACAGTCGGTCCTTCCAACCAGACGGTCGTCACCTAGACCCTTCAATCGACCAATTTGGGCACGATCATCTACTGCTGTCCACCGTCTTGAACTAACCCGAAAAGGCAACCGATCCCGAAAGGTTGAAATAATCGGAAACCCGTATCGCAGGGGGAATGGACTCGAACCCATCCCGCGGCGATGAATCCATTCCCTTTGCTGGCCATTTTTATTAACCTAGCGACATGAAAAGTCAGCTCAGGGGAACGGTTTACGTCGCCGGCCATCACGGCATGGTCGGGTCAGCCGTGTGCCGACGGCTGGTCCAGCAGGGTGGCTGCGAAATATTGACGGCCGGTCGGGACGAGCTTGATTTGTGCGATCCCGCCGCAACGGAACGGTTCTTTCGCAAGCATCGGCCGGAGACGGTCATCTTTGCCGCCGCCAAAGTCGGTGGAATCGTCGCGAACAACACTTACCCCGTCGAGTTTCTGTCGCAGAACATTTCGATGTCGCTCTCCGCGATCAATGCCGCCTACGAATCCGGCGTGAAGCGGTTTCTGTACCTGGGCAGCACCTGCATCTATCCTCGCGACTGCCCGCAACCGATCCGCGAAGATTCGCTGCTGACGGGGCCGTTGGAACCGACGAACGAAGCGTATGCATTGTCGAAGATCGCGGGACTAAAACTGTGCCAGTATTATCGTCGCCAACACGATGTGATGTTTCACAGCGCGATGCCGACCAATTTGTACGGCCCCGGCGATAACTATCATCCCGAACACAGTCACGTGTTGCCGGCGTTGATTCGGCGTTTCCACGAAGCCAAGGTCGAACGTGCCCCGAGCGTAACGATTTGGGGCACGGGTTCACCGCGACGAGAATTTCTGTACGTCGAAGATTTGGCTGACGCGATTTTGCATCTCTGCGGTCTCGACGATCCACCGGACTGGATCAATGTCGGTACCGGCGTCGATCAAACGATCTTGGAAGTCGCCCAGTTGGTAGCTCAAACGATCGGTTATGAAGGAACCATTGCGACCGATCCGTCACGCCCAGACGGCACACCGATCAAATGCACCGACGTTACGCTCTTGCACGCGACCGGCTGGAAACACAAAGTGTCGTTCGCCGAAGGTTTGCGGCTCACGTACCAAAACTTTTTAACTGAATCGACGGCCGGCGAATTGCGTTCGGTCTAACTTTCTCAACTCTCAACTCTCAACACTCATGACCAAATCAGCACTCATCACTGGCATCACTGGGCAAGACGGCAGCTACCTCGCCGAACTGCTGCTCGAAAAAGGCTATGAAGTTCACGGTCTCGTCCGCCGCAGCAGCACGTTTTCGACTGAACGAATCGATCACATCTACCAAGACGTACATGTCGAATCACGATTGCGATTGCACTACGGCGATCTGACAGACGGCCAAGCCCTGTCGAACTTGGTTCTCGAGATCGAGCCGGATGAGATTTACAACCTCGGCGCGCAGAGCCACGTTCGTGTCTCCTACGACCAGCCGATTTATACATTGCAGACCGTCGGCGTCGGCGCGCTCAACGTGCTCGAAGCCGCGCGATTGCTGATGTCCAAAAAGCAGGTCAAGGTCTATCAAGCCAGCAGCAGCGAAATGTATGGCGAAGTTTTGGAAACTCCGCAAACCGAAACCACGCCGTTCAATCCGCAATCGCCGTACGCTTGCGCGAAGGTTTATGCGTTCCACCAAACGGTCAACTATCGTCGCGGTTACGACATGTTCGCCAGCAACGGAATTTTGTTCAATCACGAATCCGAACGTCGCGGTGAAACCTTTGTGACTCGCAAGATCACACGGGCGGCCGGGCGGATTAAAGTTGGTCTTCAGAAAAAGCTGTACCTCGGCAACCTCGATGCTAAACGCGACTGGGGTTATGCGAAGGACTACGTCGAAGGCATGTGGCGGATTTTGCAGCACGATGTGCCCGAAGATTTCGTGCTGGCGACCGGTCGTACCGAGTCGGTGCGAGATTTTTGCCGATTGGTGTTCGAGCAGTTGGATCTCAACTATGAAGACTATGTCGAAATCGATCCGCGATACTTCCGACCGGCCGAAGTCGATTTATTGTTGGGGGATCCATCCAAAGCCAAAGAAAAACTCGGTTGGGTCGCCGCGACCAACTTGGAAGAACTCGCCCGCATCATGACTCAGCATGATTACGAGCTGGCTCAGCGAGAATCGCATGCCAAGAGTTTCGTGCCCGGATGATGCCGTCCCTCTCGACTCACCAAGCGGATTGGATCACAATCCAGTAATGTTCAAGCCAGTTCGTTTGACATCGGGAGGACTCTTTCGGAAGTGACGATGGGAAAGAAGAAAACGGCAGCCACGTTTGAATACGTGGAACCAATCGGCGATCGAGTGCTCGTGCGCAAGGACGAGCCCAAACGCGAGACGCGTGGCGGGATCGCGCTGCCCGATGCTGCTGAGATTCCCACAATCACTGGTCGCATTGTCACCATCAGTGCCGCGGTCGAAAACGACGAAGAACTGCCGCTGCGCCAATACGACAAGATTCTGTTCCATCCCAAGAACGCAATTCCGGTCGATCTTGAACACGATAACCAGTTGTTCGTCGTACCAGTCGACGACATCGTCGCAGTCTTCCGCCGCAAACCCAACGCCAACGTCGACGCGAACGCGGAAAAATAAATCTCACTGCGGCGCCCTGACTAGCCTGAGCGTCACGTTGGTAAGTTTTTCAACACTCGAGCCGACGCCCAAAATGATCTCACCCGCGTCCCATTGCCATTTCACATCCGCAATCGAATTGGCTCGGACATAAGCGAAGTCTTCTGCTCGAACCGAAAACGTCACGGTGCGAGATCCGCCGCGTTCAATGTTGATTCGCTCAAAGGTTTGCAACTGCCAGCGCGGACGTGATACTTCGGCGACGGAATCGTTCCAGTAAAGCTGAACGACGGCGACGCCATCGCGGCGACCGACGTTGCGAACCGTTATCGATACTTTGGCGGTCTCGGCCGCGTCGATCACTGATCGATCGATGGTCGGTGGATCAAAAACGAATTCGGTGTAAGTCAGCCCAAAACCGAACACGAACAAGGGATCGTTGATCTCGTCGAGATAACATGACTTGAATTTCTCGAAAGTTGTGTTCGGTGGGAGCGGTCGGCCTGTTGGAAGCTGGTCGTGATGGACGGGGATCTGACCGACACTTCGTGGAAACGACATCGTCAGTCGTCCGGTCGGCTCGCGTCGTCCCAGCAACACATCGGCGATCGCTGGCCCTGCCAAGCTGCCGCCATACCAGACATAAAGTATCGCATCCACTTGATCAACGATGTCGGTCAGTACCAACGGTCGACCCGCGAAAATCACCAACACGATCGGCTTTCCGGTCGTCCGCAAGGCTGCGATCAGTTCGCGTTGACCGTCCGACAAATTCAAGTCGGTGCGACTGGAACATTCACCGGAGTGCTCCTTCGCTTCGCCGATCGCCATCACCACTGTGTCACATCGCGTCGCAACTTCGATCGCTTCGGCGATCATGTCGTCGCTCGTTCGATCATTGATGGTGACAGTTTCGCCGAACAGATTCAATCGCCTCGCCATCACAGGATCATCGACGAGATTGCATCCGCATGCCGTCTCGATCGTGATGCGATCACCGCCCACTTCGCGAAGTCCTTCCAACAACGATATGCAATCTTCGCCGCGCGCCGAGAAAGACCAAGTGCCCGGCAAGTTGGTACGGTCATCGGCGAGTGGTCCGATCAACGCGATGCGTCCCGTCGTGGGCAAGGGAAGCACACCGTTCTGATTGCGAAGCAGAACGAAAGATTGCGACGCCATCTCGCGAGCTTCCTTTCGATGAGAATCGCAACCGATCACTTTGGCGGCGCGCTCAACATCAAGGCTGCGAAACGGATCATCGAACAATCCCGCCATGAACTTCATCCTCAAGACCGCGCGGCAAGCTCGGTCGATCGTCGACTCGTCGACCAGACCAGCTTCCACCGACCGCTCCAACGTCGAAACGAAACCTTGACCGACCATATCGACATCGACGCCAGCATTGATCGCACGCGCCGACACCGCGGCCAAGTCGCCCATGCCGTGTGATTGCAATTCGTTGATCGCCGTGTAGTCGCTGATCACCGCGCCGGCGAATTTCCACTGATCGCGTAGCAAAGTCGTCAACAGCCGCGCATCGGCGGTCACCGGTACGCGATCGATCGTGTTGAAACCCGGCATAACGGCGGCGACACCCGCGTCGATCGCGGCCAAGAACGGTGGCAGGTGGGTTTCATGAAGTTCGTGAGGTCCGAGGTTGGCGGCAGCGTATTCGCGACCGCCGTCGCCCGCGCCGTAACCGACGAAGTGCTTGACGCACGCCAGCATGCGGTCGGCGCCGGTAAGCTGACTTCCATCAACGCTTCCCTGAAATCCTCGCACCATCGCAGCAGCAATCATCGCACCCAAAACCGGCGACTCGCCCGCGCCTTCCGCCAAGCGACCCCATCGTGGATCGCGCGTGACATCGACCATCGGCGCAAACGTCAGATCGATTCCGTCCGCGCGAGCCTCCGTCGCGGCCAAGTGTGCCGAGCGTTCGATCAACTCGAGATTCCAAGTACACGCCATCGCGATCGGCAGCGGCAGCGCGGTCCGATAACCATGAATGACATCCGACGCGAACAGCATCGGGATACCAAGCCGCGTTTCACGAACGCACAAGTTTTGAATCTCACGCCGTCGCTCGATCGAACCGATCCCGAACATCATCCCGACTCGACCCTCGGTCACCGAACGTCGCACGTCCACGTTGGCGACGGACCCCGTCAGCGGCTGGTCACCCGGATTCACCAAGTTGAGTTGGCCGATCCGCTCGGCCAAAGTCATGCTTTGGATCATCCGTTGAATCCGAGTTTCCATCGATTGTGCGCCCCGTTCTCGGTCGTGAAACTTCGTGAAACAAAGAAATGCGGGAAGGAAAGCGTCCCTTTCGTGCGAGCCGACAGGCGTCGGATCGTCCTTCGGTCCATCCTACTTTGGGATCGAGGTTGACGCACCAACAGCGGATTTCTAGCGTCTACCGTTACCGCAGGGTGAATCATGGATTGATTCCCCAAATACAAATATTGACCTCTGGTGTACCGTTTTGAATACGTCTGAAAAGCCTCGATTGGCCTCGCTGCTACTTGCAGTCATTTTATTGGCAAGCCAATCACTGTCAAACGCCACGGCGTATGCGCAAACGCCGACGACCCAAGATGTTCCTCGCGCCGACCAAACGCTCACCATCGAGCAAGTCGAACGGACGGTGGACGATGTCAAGCAGGCGGACGATTTGAATGAGGACACACGCATTCAAATACTAGCCAATTACAAAGCGACGCTCAATAACTTGCGCGCGACGGGTGAGTACGAAGCCTGCACACAGGTTCTGATGTCTGAATCCGAATCGGTCGCTGCTCGCATCGACCAACTCAAACAACAACGCAGCGAACTGAAGGACAAAAAGCCGGCGGTCGAAGAGACGCTGTCCCTGCAGGAGCTTGAACAGTTGTTGCCGCAATCGGAACTGCAGCTATCGACGTTGAAAAAGGCACGAGCGGCGGCAGAATCCGAGTCGCAATTGCGATCACAGCGTCGCAAGGAGATTCGAGCACGAGTCGTTGCGATCAATGAAAAGATCGCCGACACCGTCGCCCAACTTCAAGCATTGTCGGCGGTCGTGCCGACCACGCAATCGACTTCGTATTCGGCGCGGCTGTCATCACGCAAGCTGGTGCTGCAAAAGGAATCATCTTGCCTCGAAGCCGAGCTTGCCAAGTACGATGCCGAAGAATCGTCGGACTTGACTCGCCTGAAAATCGACTTGGCAACCAACTCCGCGACGCACACCGAAAAGTGCATCGTGACATTGCAAGCACGCATCAATGCCGGTCGCGAGGCGGCCGCCGAACAGTCGGTTCGGATGGCACGGATGGAAGCCATCGATGCGGCGCCCTCGCTCAAAGAGTACGCCGAACATAACCAACTGCTCGCTGAAAAAGCGAAGTCCGTGGCGGCCGAACTCGTCATCGCACAACGGCAATTCAAAGAAGCGAACGAAGTTCACGAAGCGCTGATCCGTCAATTCAATCTCGCAAAAAAGAAGGTTGTGTCGGTCGGTTTGACCAGTAGTGTGGGTGCGATGTTGCGCAAACAGAAATCGAACTTGCCCGATGTTTCCGAACGACGTGCGGCCGTCGCGAATCGACAAGCCCTCATCAACGACACCCAATACGACCTGTTCGAGTACGAAGACCAACGCCAAGAAGTCGGCGAACCCGAGGAACTGGTAGCGCAGATCCTGCAAGAGTCCGAGAACAACGGGCCGGTGAACAATGAAATGCTGGAATCGGCCGCAACGGAGCTGCTCAAGCGCAAAGGCGAATATCTCGACGGATTGATCCGCAGCAGCAACCAATACTTTGAAACCTTGATCGAACTGGACTCGACGGACCAGCAAGTGATCCGTTTGGCTGCGGAATATCAACAGTACATCGACGAACGGGTGCTGTGGATTCGCAGTGGCCGCGCGTTGACCACGGACTTTTCGATCGAACCTTCCGACACTTGGTTGATCAGCCCGACGATGTGGAGCCAAGTCGGCGGTGCGATCTCGACCGATATCCGCCGAGTTCCATGGTTGTATGGTTTTAGCCTCGTGATCGCCGGCGGTTCGATCATTCGCGGACGATCATCGCGAACTCAGATCAGCACGCTCGGTGAAGCCGCCGCGAAAGCGAACTGTCGTTCGATCATCCCGACGCTCAAGACAGTTCTGCTGACCGTCGGTGTGTCGATCACTTGGCCGTTGATCTTCGCATTTGTCGGATGGCGTCTTCGCGGCTTCGGTGACCAAACCAATTTCGGGCAATCATCGTTTGTATCGTCGGTCGGTCGAGCAATGCTGTTGGTCAGCTTAATCTGGTTCTCGATGGAAGTCATGCGGCAAGTTTGTCGACCGCGCGGTCTTGGTGAATCGCACTTTCGTTGGCCGGCTTACATCTCGCGAACCCTGCGCCGCTACTTGCAGCGAATGCTGGTCATCGCGACCCCGTTGATTTTCGTCACTTCAACCTTGTCCACCGGTACAACGTCGCCGGGTCGCGACTCGGTCGAGCGAACGATGTTCATCATCGGGATGATGTTCACTGCGTTTGCCGTCGCCCGTCTGTCCATGCCGCAAGGTCCGCTTCGTGAATACTATGCCGCCAGTCAGAATCATTGGGTCGAACGACTGAAGTACGTCTGGTCCGCAGCCGCCGCATTCGTTCCGCTTTCCTTGGGCGGTCTCGCAGTAACCGGATACTACTACACGGCGCAAGTGTTGTTCTGGCGAATGTTTGCGACGTGCATTTTCGTGACGGTTCTATTCGTATTTCGCGAATTATGCTTTCGAATGTTGATGCTGCGAAAGCGGCATCTCAGCATGGAACAATCTCGCAATCGCGCGTCGGCCAGCCTACCGACCGGTGAACCCAAACCTGTGATGGTTGCCGGCATTGTGACCGATGATCCGCAGGCGGACATCATCGCGCAGACCTTACAGACTCGTCGGCTCGTCAGCACCGGAATGATGACGGCAGCGATTCTGGGAATGTGGCTGATCTGGGTGCAAGTATTGCCGGCGCTGAGCATGCTTGATCACTATCCGTTGTGGTCTCGCGCGGCCCAAGCGTCCGATGCAGTCGCCAGCGCTTCGCCGACTGCCGCGATGACGCCCGTTGCCAATTCCGATGAAGCTACGAAAGAAGCTACGACCATCTACTTGAGTCCCAAACCGGTCGAAGAGTTTGTGACGATTTCGGATCTCGCGTTGGCAATCATCATCGTCGTCGTAACCTTTATCCTGTCGCGCAACGGGCCGGCGCTGCTGGAGATGTCGGTACTGCAGCAATTGCCAATGGAAGCATCGGTGCGTTATGCGATCAAGACCCTTGTCAGCTATGCAATCGTGCTGGTCGGGACAATTGCTGCCTGTTCGACGATCGGATTGCAGTGGTCACAGATCCAGTGGTTGGCAACTGCGTTGACGTTCGGTTTAGCGTTTGGCTTGCAAGAAATGTTCGCCAACTTTGTCGCTGGTTTGATCATCCTGCTTGAACGTCCGATTCGAGTCGGCGATGTCGTTACAGTCGACGACGTGACAGGCGTGGTTTCGAGAATCCGAATTCGCGCGACCTCGATCACCAATTGGGATCGCAAGGAATACGTCGTTCCGAACAAAGAATTCATCACCGGTCGTCTGCTCAACTGGACGCTGACGGACAAAGTCAATCGTGTCGTGATCCATGTGGGCGTCGGATATGGAACCGACACCGATCGGGCGCGAGAAATTTTGCTGACCGTCGCGAACGAGCATCCATTGGTGCTGAAAGATCCACCCGCCGCCGCATCGTTCGAGGGCTTCGGCGACAGCTCGTTGAACTTCGTACTCCGAACGTACTTAGCTTCGATGGAAAGCCGCCTAGACGTCATTCACGAGCTTCACACGTCGATCCACAAAGCATTTCGCGCCGAAGGGATTGAGATTCCCTTCCCACAACGTGATCTCAACCTTCGGTCGGCGGCGGGTCTTTTGGCTGCCGCGCCGCAAGAGCGGGATCTCGAGCAACTCGATCTCCAACGACGAAAAGGAGCGGCGTGAACCTGTCGCTATCTCGATTGTCCAAACGGCTGTCGCGGCCCAAATTGGTCGTCGGTTCCGTACCGGGACACTACGTTGCACCGGAAGGCAGTGTGAAGGGTCGGATTCGCGTCATCCAGTACGACGCGAAGTCGCACTCCGATGAAGTATTCACGACTGCACTGGGCGTTCGGGTATCCGTTCGCGCTGAGTCTGATGGGAATCATGGCCGGCGGCCTGTTGGCATTTTTGTACCGCAAAGGTTGGCTGACTTGATGCGAACTATCGCACATTGCGCACGAAGCACAACCATTCGCACCGGAGAGAATCTGGACATCATCATAACCACCAGCAAGTTCCCACAGCGCGGCTTGCACCTGCTCGCGGAACGGCCTATCGAGTTTCGATTGGTGGCCGACGAAACGAATGAAGCGGCATAAGCGAAGTGGATCAGGAACACACTCGTCACCAAAGAACGGAGTCCTGTAGGCGGCGAGTCGTCAGACGAGCGACCGTGTTGATGCTCATCTTGGCGGTACTCATCGTCCTCAACCGGAACTCGACTGCGAAATGGGTCGGCGAAAAGGTCGGGTCGCGACTACTGGGAACCCACGTGGAGATCGGCGAAGTCGACATCGGATGGCACGCGATTGAGGTCCAGAACATCGTCGTGTTCGAGCCCAATTCGCCGACGGAAACTCAGCTTGACATCGCATCGCTGAAGGTCGTGCCGGCGCTTCATCGCGGTTTCGGCGAAGGCATTTGGATCGACCAAGTCGTGATCAAGCAACCGACTCTGCATCTGCGATTTGACGATTCTGGGTGCCTCGTTTCAGTGTTTCCCGCGGGCGGCGAAAGTAGTGGAGAGAGCGAGATCGGGAGAGTGCCAGTCGAAGATTTGTTGGTCCAAAGTGCCAGTTTGATCGTGCATCAGCCCGGTCGAAAGGAATTTCGGATTGAAAGAGTCGACGTTGCGGCGAGATTCAATGATTCGATCAAAGCTCGCGTGATCGTTCCTGAAGTGCTTGCCGGCGCTGTCGATTTTCGCTGTGTCCTCGATGCCGCATCGCTCAGCGGCAAGAGTCGATTGACGGTTACCGGCATAGAGATCGATTCAGCCGAACTCGCAACGCTTCCGTTGGTTCCATCATCTTTCGGCGACGATCTGATCACGGCGACGGTGTCGTGCCAAGTCTTCGGCGATCACCCCGCCGGCGAAGGCGATGTCCAACAGCATCGTATTCGATGCGAAACTCAGTTGGCTTCGCTGCGATCACAGCGTTTCGGAGTCCTGTGTCAAAAACTCACCGCGACCGCAATGCAGGACAATGGACATCTCAGCATCGATGTCGCGGCCGATCCATTGCAGGGAATGTTCGCACTCCATAGTGAGGCCGATCTGACCAAACCGTCGCCAACGGCAACGCTGACGACGAGTCTCGCGGACTGTGATCTATCGTCGATACTGCGAACGATACCCGCGCTCGCTGCCGCTTCGATATCGACCGGCCATACGGCGCAGCTAAACATGGCATGGCACGAAGACAAGATTGAGTTCGATGGAGTCGCTTCGGCGGATGTATCGAAGACGGCATTCCGAGACGTTTCTTTACCAACAGCAACTGCGCACATCAAAGTTGTTGGCCAACTAAATCCTCGCGAACCTCAAAAGCTGGATGGTTCCGTCGTCGGACGGGTCGAAATGGCGACCTACGATCTCGCTGAAGCAACCGCGAGACTGGGTGTTGGCAACTATGAGGGCGAAGTTTCAGTAACGTCGAATTTCAACATTCCGTTAGCCAGGATCAGCGACCCGACTAGCTACGATTTCGATTCGGAAGTGCGAACGAGCGGCGTCGCGGCGTCGGATTTTCGATTGCGTGACACAACGATCGTCGCTTCGCTGCACCGTGGGACGGCACGCTTGCGAATGAATGCAGCGGAGTGGGTCGACCGTCAAGATCGTACGCTTGCAAGCATCAAGGCCGACGCTGAAGCTTCGCTTGCGGATGGAGGTTCGGTGACGGTTGCGACGGAAGCGTTTGGCGAAGCAACCTCATCGCTGGCCGCCGCTATCGGGATTTCATCGCTTCAGCCAGCTGGTCGCCTACGTCTCGTCGCCAACGCCTCGTCCGTGCTCGCATCGGCGTCCGAGCCGACGTCGTGGAAGGCGAGTACAGACCTTCGCGGTGAAGGTCTATCGTTGGCGGGTGAGTCATTTGGTGATATCAACATTCGGGCCGACCTCGATGGCGGCAGGCTCGACATCACCCCGATTCCACTTCGATGGCGAGACAGCCAAGGCGAGATATTGATGACCGGGACTCTCGGCCAGCGACTTACAATTCGCGGCGACGCTCGTATCGATCGTCTGCGATTGACGGACGTGAGCAAGGTAGTGTCTCGTTTCTCGAATACTCCGTTGCCAGCCGAAGGAAGCGCGAGTGTTCACGGCACTTTCGCGCTCGCGTCGGCGTCCGACGTCGAACCAGCAACATTGCAAGCGTCCGGCGACGCCATCTTACGCGAAGCGAGATATGCCGGTTCACGAGTCGGTGATGCGACACTCGGATGGTCGGCCGATCTTGCCGGTTTGTCCGTGAGCACTGGATCAGATGACTTCATGGGTGGTCGGTTCACCGCGTCCGCTCGGATGCAGGAACTCGATTGGACGAAGACGCAACTTGCGGGCGAATTCACCGACGTGTCCGTTTCTCGACTGGCCGCGTTGTCAAATCAACGCTTTCATTCCGCCGGGACCATCGATGGCGGATTCTCGGTCGCATCGATCGCGACTCTTGAATCCTTGACCGGTCGGGCTTGGTTGACGAGTCGGCAGATGTCGGTTCACCATTCGCCGATCGACATTTCCAAAGCGAATTTCAACGTGACTTCAGGAGACGTCCGTGCGGAATGCGGCGGTCAGTTTGCGGGCGGCAAGTTTTCGGGAGTCGCCGAATCGAATTTGCGATCCCTGGCGACCCACTTCGGCAGCTCCGGTGCATCCATTTGCAACGTTCCCGTAACCTTGCAAGCTCAATTGACCGGATTGCCGGTTCAGAAGGTCGTCGATGCGATCGGAATGTCATCAGAGCTGCGATCGTTGGACGCAAAGATCTCCGGCACTTGCTCACGCGACCAGGCCGCATGGGACGGACGGCATCTGTGCCGCGTTGTCGGCACGATCGAGGACCTGCGTTGGGATCAGGGCCGATGGTCCGAACGAATCTCCGCCGATATTGCCGTTCACGCGAGCCGAATCGATGTCACCGGCATTGATGGACGCTTCGCGGACGGAAGCCTGGCGGGAAGTGCGTCGATTGATTTTGAAACGGTGCCGACAGGTCGATTCGAGTTTGCGGCGAATCGAGTCAGCTTGCGGCGTGCGACCTCGCCACTGCGGATCGATGACGTTTCGGGAAGTGGTACGGTCAGGGTGCGAGGTCGGATCGGACCCGTGATCACAGGACGTGCCGACGTGACGATCGACAACGCGGTGGCAGCCGGTATCTCAGTTCGCCAAGCGAGTTTTCCGGTCGATTGGAGTTTCGCGACTTCGTCGAAGACCGCGCGGTGGCAATGCCGCGCTGGAGACGTGTCGCTCGGCGGCGGAAACGTGCGGATTGCATCAGAGGGCAGCTACACACGCAGCCTGAACATGACCACAAGTATTCGCATCGAGAAAGTCGAGATGTCGAAGCTGATGCAGGGCGGATCGCCGGCGTCGGGGACAATCAACGGTGAAATGAAGTTGCGAGCGAAACAGGCGCGGACGCCGCAACAGTTCGTCGGCGACTACGCATTTCAGTTTGAGAATATCCAAGCGTTGGAAGTGCCGATCTTGAACCAGCTTCCCAAGATGTTATCGCTGTCGCCGTCCGTTCCCGGGCGAGGGCAAGACGGCGGGAGCGTGCATGGTCGCATCGGCGGCGGCCTTGTCTACATCGATGAACTCGCGCTGCACCAAAGCAACGTGCAGGTATTGGTCAGCGGTTCCGCAACGATGGAAGGGAATTTGAACATGGACGTGGTCGCCAGCACGGGTTCCGATAGCCCGACCGATCAACTGCTGACTCTATTGGACTCGCCACTGATGTTGGCCGCGCCGGCCCCGGTAGCCCTGGTCGCCAAAGCGAACGAATTGCTAAAGGATCGCGTCGTCCGAGTTCATGTCACGGGAACCGCTTCGCAACCGACAATGAGAATTCAGCCGGGCAAACAATTGAGCCAAGACGCAGTGCGGTTTTTCTTGACCAGTCGTTTCGGGCCGAACGTCAATCGACTGTCTGACGCCCAATCCGATCTTCCAAAACGATATTAGCGCTCTCGAAACGAACGAAGTTATGTTCTCATTCAACAAAGATTCGAACCAATCGATCAAAACGAAAGTTGCCATCGGCTCAGTCGTCGTCGGTTCGCTGCTATTGACTCTGATGATGTCGCAAACGGGTTGCCGCACGGCTGCTTCGATGGGCTTGCCAGTGTCGTCAGGTTCGCATTCGTTGCTGTCGTACGCAAAAAATACTCGCCAGAAGGTCGGTCATCCGTCGGGGATGCCGACCGAGCTTGCCAAACTGACCCTGCCCGCGCACCGCGTGGAAGCGGGCGATGTGATGGTCATCGAGCCGAACGACTTCAACTCGCCCGTTCGCTTGTCGGCGGATCAGACGGTGCAGCAGGACGGTACGATCGAACTGGGCAGCTACGGTCGTTTGCAGGTCGCCGGTATGTCAGTGGAGGAAATTCAAAACCAAGTTCAGGCCGCGATCACAAATCAAGAGACGAAAAAGTTGCAGACGAAGATCGCGCTGGCATCGCATCGCGAAGGTCGCGCAAACGCGGTTGCTGACGAACTTGAAGCAACCGACTTCGGTGTCACCGTTCGGCTAGTCAATAAAGACAGCGGACTCTACTACGTGATGGGCGAAGTCAACGCGCCAGGATCTTATCCGCTAGTCGGTCACGAAACCGTACTCGATGCCATCATCGCGGCCGGCGGTCTTTCCGATCGCTGCAACGATCACAAGATCATTCTCACGCGTCCCCAAACCGGCGATCAACCGCGCACGATCGTGCCTGTCTGTTATCAACAAATCCTACAACTCGGCGATGTAACCACCAACTATCAACTTCTGCCCGGCGACCGCATCTATGTCCCCAGCCTGACGTTGTGGGAAGACATCAAACAGAGTCTCAACTGGACCGACGAACGAAGCTGCCCCCACTGTCGCGACTTCAATTCGCAACAGTGAAACGATTGAGACAATCGTTAAACTACGCCATCAGTTCTTGGATCGGTTTGGCAGGTTCGACGCCGGTTAGCTTTTGTTCGAGACCGAGATACTTGTAGGTGAATCGTTCGTGATCGATGCCCATCAATCGCAGAATCGTTGCGTGCAGATCACGAATGTGGACCGGGTCGCGGACGATGTTGTAACTGAAGTCGTCTGTTTCGCCGTAGATCGCGCCAGGCTTTGATCCTCCGCCGGCCATCCACATCGTGAAGCAGCGCGGGTGGTGATCGCGGCCGTAGTTTTCATGGCTGAGTTGTCCTTGCGAGTAGATCGTACGTCCGAATTCCCCGCCCCAAATCACGAGCGTTGAATCGAGCAGACCGCGGTTCTTCAAGTCTTGAATCAAGCCCGCGCAGGCCTGATCGACATCCTTGCACTGACTCGGCAATCGACCACCGACGTTCGAATGATTGTCCCAATTGTTGTGATAGATCTGAACGAAACGAACTCCTCGTTCCGACAATCGTCGCGCGGTCAAGACTGAGTTGGCGAACGTCCCGGGCTGCTTCGCCGATTCACCATACAGTTCCATTGTCGCCTTCGATTCGCTCGACAAATCGATCAGTTCCGGCACACTCGTTTGCATTCGGTACGCCATCTCGTACTGTTCGATGCGCGTTGCGGTTTCGGGATCGCGGATCGCTTGAAATTGAAGCTGGTTCAGTTGCGAAATCGTGTCGAGCGTGTCGCGTCGGAGTTCGCTGGGAACGCCCGGTGGATTGTTGATGTACAGAATCGGATCGCCCTTGCTGCGGAACGAAACACCGGCGTGTTTTCCGGGCAGATAACCGCTGCCCCAAAGTCGTCCCGAAATCGCTTGCAACTGTTCCTTATTGGACGGTTCTGCAACGAGCACAACAAACGTCGGCAGATCGGCGTTGAGCGAACCGAGTCCATAAGATGTCCACGATCCGAGACACGGTCGACCGGTCACTTGGTTGCCGGTCTGCATGAACGAGATCGCGGGTTCATGATTGATCGCTTCGGTGTGCATCGACCGAATGAACGTCATCTCGTCGACCATCTTCGACGTGTGCGGCAGCAACTCACTGATCCACATCCCGCTCTGGCCGTGCTGTGCGAATTTGTACTTGCTCGGCGCGATCGGAAACCGCGCCTGACCGCTCGTCATCGTCGTCAATCGCTGGCCCTGACGAATGGACTCCGGCAGATCCTTGTCATACCAATCGTTCATCACCGGCTTGTAATCGAACAAATCCATTTGGCTGGGACCGCCGACCATGTGCAAGTAGATCACACGTTCGGCCTTGGGCGCAAAATGGGGAATCCCGGCGACGCCGCCGACTCGATCGAGCGGTGATAGCGATTCCGACGCGGACAACTTCGGCGTACCGAGCAGGCTGGCCAGCGCCGCGTAGCCGATTCCCTGGCTGGTGTGAGTCAAAAAGCGACGTCGTGCGATGGGAGAATTCATTTGCAAAGCGCCTCGTCGAGGTTGAGTAATTCGTTGGCGAGCATCGTCCAAGCGGCCAGCTCTTCCGCCGGCAATGAGTCGAGCTTTTGCGATTGACCGACGGCCAACAGCGCCGCGGCGTCTTCTTGGTTCGCGCGGTAATGGTTTCGCAGTTTATCGAGTCCCGATGCCAAAATCTTCAGTTCAGCGTCGTTGAACGACCGCGAAAGCAATCGTTGGCCGATGAACTGCAGCCGCGCCGGATCGTCCAGCGACGGTTCGGACAAAGTCATCGCCGCCAGCTTGCGGGACGCTTCGACGAACTGTGGATCATTGAGCGTTACCAGTGCTTGCAGCGGAGTGTTCGTGCTCTCGCGCTGGATCGTGCAAACCTCGCGGCTCGGCGCGCCAAGGATCTCCATCGATGCGGGTGGCGCCGCCCGTTTCCAGAACGTGTACATGCTGCGACGGTACAAACCTTCGCCGGTATCCTCTTTGTAATTCCGCGTATTGCTTTCCGGCATCGCAACGGCCTCCCAAACACCGGGCGGTTGATAGGGTCGAACCGATGGGCCGCCGATTGTGGGCGACAACAACCCGGATGCCCACAACGAAAGGTCGCGAACCATTTCGGCGTGCATACGGAAACGGGGACCGTGCGAGAGCAATCGGTTCGCCGGATCGGAATGGATCGCCGCGTCACTGTGACGCGAACTTTGCTGGTACGTCGCACTGGTCAACATCGTTCGGAACAACGACTGGACGTCCCAGCCACTTTCGCGGAACTGAACCGCCAAATGATCCAGCAATTCGGGGTGACTCGGCGGCTCGCCCATCACACCGAAATCGGCGCTCGTGCGGACCAGCCCGGTGCCGAAAACTTCTTGCCAAAAACGGTTGACGGAGACGCGACTCGTCAGCGGATGTGTGTCGCTGAACAGCCAACGCGCGAGACCAAGACGGTTGTGTGGCAAATCGCCCAGCGGCGGCAGTTGAGCGGGAACGTCTGCGGCGACTTCATCCAGCCGCTGGTCGTATTCGCCCCGGTTGAGCATGTGGGCGGTCGCGGGCGTTGGCTTTTCACTCATGACATGTGCGATGGTTCCGCGAATGCGAATCGCCGCTTCTTCGGCACTGAGTTTCGCGCGTGCCGCAACTGCGCCGCGATACTCGACGCTACGAATACTGAGCATCCAGCGCGCCAACATTTTCGCGCGAGCCTCGTCGACTCGATCCATCGGCAATGACGCCGTGTACATCGCCAACGATGCTTCGCCAATGTTGTTCACTTCGCGAGGCTTGAGCGACGCGGAATAAATTCGCACGTCGTTGATCCGCAGTTTGTCCGCCGCACTGTCCTTTTCGCGGCTGCCGATCATCAGCGGCGAGCTTGACCGAATGCTGGGGTTGTCCTTCGCAGCGACCAACGTATCGTTGGCAATCTTTCGATCAGTTTGCTCCTTACCATTAACAAACAATCGCAAACTGTCCAACGTACCCGACCCATCGTTGACCAGCGCGACGTGCGACCATTCATTAACGGGCAACGCATTGGAGGCAACGATTTTCGTCGCTGTCTGCGGCCATTTCGAGACGAAATGGACGGCGAGCTTGCCGCCTTCCATCCACAGATCCCAGCCGCGAAGTCCTTCGGCAGCTTCGATTTTTCCGATGATCGAGCCTCCGATGTTGGGTTTTTCGGGATAGACCCAAGCTGCCACCGTGAACGGATCGCGTATGTCGAAGTCGCCGACACCTGGCGCGCCCAAGAAGACCCCGTTGGCAGCAACCAACGCGCGCGGTTGCGTTTGCCCGTCGCCCCATGCCAAGGCACCTCGGCTGGAAAGGGGAACGAGGCGACCCTCGATCATCACGTTGGTGGTGTCGCCCGATCCTTCCCCAAGCGGCGCGTGAAAGACGAGGCTTTCATTTCGCGGCAACGAATCAGCGATCTCGCGAACCGATGGGGTGGCTGTCTTGAGTTGTTCGACACCCGCTGCTTCGAGCGCCACGATCTTCGCATCCGACTCCGCGATCAAAGCTGGCAACTCATTGAACCGCGTGCGGTCGGCGAGCAGGGGAACAGGAATGATCGGCGGCGTGTTGGAGATGTTGCCGTCGCGAACCGCCTGGGTCGTGTTGTTGAAGAACGCCGAGAGCGAATAGAAATCCTTCATCGACACGGGATCAAATTTGTGGTCATGACAAACGGCGCAGCCCGCTGTCAAACCCATCCAGACCGCAGCCGTCGTTTCGGTACGATCTCGCGCGTACAGAACAGCGTACTCATCGTCGATGATCCCGCCCTCGTTCGTCGTCATGTTGCAGCGATGAAAACCGGTCGCGATCTGTTGATCGAGCGTAGGGTTCTCTAGCAAGTCGCCGGCCAGTTGTTCGATGCTGAACTGATCAAATGGCATGTTCTGGTTGAACGCACTGATCACCCAATCGCGATACGCCCAGATCTCGCGATAGTTGTCGAAGTGGATGCCGTGAGTATCCGCGTACCGCGCGTAGTCGAGCCAATATCGTCCGCGATGTTCGCCCCAGGTCGATTGAGAGAACAAGCGATCGAGGTACTTGTCATAAGCGTTGGGGTCCGTGTCGGCGACGAACGCTTCAACCCACTGCGGCTCGGGCGGTAAGCCGGTGACATCGAGCGCGGCGCGGCGCGCCAGAGTTCGTCGATCGGCTTGAGGCGCCGGCGACAGTCCTTCGCTTTCCAATCGAGCCAACACAAACTGGTCGATCGAGTTGCGAACCCAACCGGTCTGCTTGACCGACGGCGGCTCGCTTGCGACAGGCGCAATGAACGACCAATGCGGTTCGTAGAGAGCACCTTCAGCGACCCATTTTGCCAGCGTTTCTTTTTGTGCTTGGGTCAGTTTGTGATGCGAGCCGGTCGGTGGCATCAAAGACTCGTCGTCGGCGTCCAAGTTGATTCGCGCGATCAACTCACTCTCGTCCGGCGAACCGGCAACGATCGCGCCCGCTTCGATCGCGGCGTCGCGCTGGTCGATCCGCAAATCGGCTTCGCGGGTACCACTGTCGCTGCCGTGACACGCGAAACAGTTGTCCGCCAAGATCGGGCGCACGTCGCGGTTGTAGCCGATCTTTTCGTTGGGTTCAGCGGCGATGAGCCTGACAAGCGAAAAAACGCAGATACTTGTCACACATAAAAATCGAAGAAACATGTAAATTCGGCGGGGTTTTGGTGCTGGGCGGGCTAGTGACGTCCGGACCGACGTGCCCTGATTATAGACAGATACACTTAGAACGCGACGTGACTTCATCACTCGGGCGGGAATAGACCGAACAGTTGTTCGGCTTGCCGAATCTTCTGACGACGTTCCTCGTTCAGATGCAACGCCTCAATCGTTGCAGTTCCTTTCGGCGTTTTGCCGACGATCGCATACTCGTCTAGCTCGAAGTGGTCCGACCAAAGATCGGATCGCGAATTGAACAACGTGATCGGTTCGGATGCCGCCGAAGAAGTGACCGACATGCGATCCGACTTGTGAAGATTGCAACTTGGGCATGCCAAGGCAAGATTCACAGTGTCATCCGTTCCGCCAGCAGATCGCGGGACCGTGTGCTCGATGTGAAAGGTCGCTCCTTGCAACGAATGGTGCATCCGGCAGTATTCGCAGCGACCGCCAGCACGAGTGATGACGGCTTGCCGTGTTTCTGTGGAAACCACGAAACTAGGTCGGTTTGCGACCGAGAAGGTACAGTGCTTCAGCTCGCACCAGTGATAGACGCTCGCTCAGTTCAGCGAGAGCGGCCAAGTCGGCTCGCTCCTGCTGGGTTAACCGGCCTTCGTTGTTGCGATCCATCAACTCCTGCAATCGCTGGTCTGCCTGCTCCGGTAGCCGAAGCATTGTGATGCTTTCAACCCATTGCAAAGGTGCGTCAACGGTTGTGTCCATTGCTTCATGTTCCTTGATTAGTTGCGATGCTGTCCATTCTACCTGGGCCGCGTCACTTAAGCGAAGCCCGATTCGCTACTCGTTAGTCGGTTGTTCCGTATTCCTCTCCAGTGCTCGGAGCCATGTCAGACGACCGCGGCTTCTCGTAAACGGTGAAAGTCTTGAGTCCGTAGATCGCGATCACGATGAAACATCCGACCGGCATCCAGAAGGAAGTGCGAACGCCAAAATCGTCGATCAATCCGCCTTGCAATTTCGTCAAGACCGCGCCGCCGACGATCGACATGATCAAGTATGCCGAACCGAGCTTCGCCTCTTCTTCTTCCATGCCGTTGAGCGCGATCCCGTAAATGGTCGGGAACATCAACGACATGCAAGCCGATACCATCACCAAACTCATCAGCCCTAAGTTGCCGGCAAGTTCGGTACCGAACATCGACAGTTTGAAAATCTCACCCTCCAGAAAAATCGCACCGACGGTGAATGCGATTCCGCCGAGCGCAAACAGGAACAGCAAACGTCCGGGGCTGACGATGCGTAGCAAGAAGGTGCAGATCCACCGACTGCTCAAGAAGATGATCATGGCAACGATGTTCCAAGTTTGTGCTTGCGACAACGTCAAACCGACTTCGGTCATTCCATAATGAATGATGAAAGTCCAACACATGATTTGAGCGCCGACGTAGAACAATTGCGCGATCACGCCGCCGGCAAAATGGGCGCGACCGAAAATTCGATGCGTGATCTCCATGAACGGAGCATCCTTGTGTTCCGATTTGAACGTCGGCATGTTGCTCAGCGCAAAGATCGCCAGAAACACTAAGACCACGCCGGCCACGACGACGTAGGGTGTTCGCACGTATCCGAGGTCGGCCTGTTGCAACGCGCGGAACTCGTCCGGGTTGGTGTAGCGAAAAACCTTCATCGCGTTTGCGGTCGCGCCACCCAGCGCGCCGACTTCGGTCTCAAAATCCGGGATGCCATCACGGTACAGCTTCACTTCCGAATTCGCTTCGTCGGCTAAAACGAAAGTTTCTCTGTCGGCCTCTTTCTGCTGCGGGGTCGCGTCAGGGTCGGTGACTTTCATCCTTGCGCCGTTTGGTAGCTTCTCTTGGTCGGTGATCAAGTACGCGATGACCTCTGGCTTGCCCAATTTGATGTCGTCTTGAAACTTGGTCACCATCAGATTCGGGGCCAATAGCTGGCTGGCGACGAACATTCCCACCAACGAACCGATCGGATTGAATGCTTGTGCCAGATTGAGTCTCTGAGTCGCAGTCTCTTTCGGGCCCATCGACAGAATGTAAGGATTGCAAGCGGTTTCCAAGAACGCCAATCCATACGTCAAAACATACGAGCCCAATAAGAACAATCCAAACGTCGCCGTCATGCTGGCCGGAATCGCCAGCAACGCACCGATCGCGTAGAACAAAAACCCGACCATGATCGCACCCTTGTACGAAAATCGTCGGATGAAGAACGCGGCCGGCAATGCCATGCAGAAATAGCCGGTATAGAACGCGAATTGCAACCACGACGCTTGCGATGTCGTGATGACGAAGACTTGTTCAAACACCTTCACCAGCGGATTGGTAAAGTCGTTCGCGAATCCCCAGAGCGCGAAGCAGCACGTCGTTAAGATGAACGGAAGTCGATACTTCGTTGGAACGACTTCGGGCTTTTCTTTCGTCGTCAAGTTGCTGTCCGCCATAGCGTCTCGTTCGCAGTGAAAGGGTTTTGCTCAACCAACAGTGCCGTAGGAACGCAAGGAAATACCCGCTCGGCGCTTTCAAACTAAACAATTCCCAAGTACGGATAGTCCGCATCGAGCAGCTTGGATTCTTTCATCGCCAACCAGAATTCGTTCGGCGGCGTTGCGTTGCACATGTTTACGTTCTGGGCCGTTCGATCGGCGCGAACGCTGCTCAGCGCCGTCGCGACGATGCCCGGTGGTGACATTCCGAAAGCCACGCAGGCTTCCGCCGGCAACACCGAGAAACGACTGCACAGTTCATGGAAGCGTTCTCGCCACGCGATCAGTTCGGCATCGCCGGGGTTCGCGCCGGTGATTTTCCGATAGTCAAAGAATTGGCCGCCCGTTAAAAATCCCGCGTTGAAAACCGCCGAGTTGATCACCGCGACATTATGCTCCGACAGGGTCTGAACGAAACTGAGTAGCTTCGCATCATGGGTGTAAACCGTCAGGCTGGTCGCCAACATGACCCAGTCCAACTCGCATTCTCGCGAAAGTCGCTCCGACACACGTCAGTCTTTCGACCCCACGCCGATCGCGGTGACTTCGCCACGGTCACGCAGTTCACGCAGCGCTTCGTACGCCGCCAGGATGTCCTGCCAACGTGAGTCGCGATCAGTGTCGCTGTTGGACGCCGCCAGATACTCGTCGGGATCGTGAACCGAAACCATTTGCGGACGATAGCCGCCCAACTGTTCACATCCTTCGTGATAACAACGCATGATGCCGTCGTAGCTGATGTCTTGCACCGCGTCATGATCGAGCCCGAACCAAGCGCCCGGTTCGAAGGTTGGTTCAGGCGTCGTCAGCGGCGTGCGTCGCCAACCGAGCTTGTTGCTGATGACTGCGCGGTCGGGGTCGATACCGAGTTCCTTGAAGGCACGCCCGATGACTTCGAGTGCTAAACCGGCGCCATACTTCCCCGCGGTATCGACGGCGATCTTTCCCGGCACGCTCTTGAACCACTGCGCGATCACATCTCGCTTCGCTTCATACGCGACCGCTTCGTAAAGGTTTCCCAACGAAGCGGTGCCGAAGACGATCCGCGGAATCGTCAAACCGGTCGATCCGACGGGCGAACGAGCGAGAGTTGAACTTAACACAGGTTTTGCCTACTCGGTGACTTTCAAAACGTATGCGAAATTCGATGGCTTTTGAGCCGGCAATTCAACCGACAAGCCATTCTGATCGCGACTCCACTTCAACGTTTCAGTGGAACCCAACATCGTCACCGATCCGATCTCACCGGGATAGTGCTCGGAGCCAGTCGCCAGCGATTTGACGACGACACAGTCGCTTTCGGGCCAAGCTAAACCTCGTAATGACTCGTGAATGCTTCATTTTGCTTGAGTGATTGAGTTCAGAATCAGTTGATCTTGATTCGGATTAGCTGCCGATGAACAGCGGACGGAGGTGCCGCTCGTAAATGTTTTTCGTCACTTCGTTGCTGACGATCTTTTCGTTCGCCTTGAGCATATCGGTGTATCTTGAACCGTGCTTGGCAGCGACCTTGAACGACACGTGCAACAGCTGACGCATGTGGGAATTGAATTGCTTGTTGTCTTGAATATGTCGAATCGCGCTTGCCATTTGCGTGCCCGACCAAGCGTTCACCGTCTCGGCGCTGGGCAACTTACTCTTGTCGATATCGATCACGCTGGCATACGGCGCACAAAACTCTTCGACGTTATCGAGCGCGTAAGCGTAAATCTCTTTCGCCAGCGCCAGCCCGTCGCCACCGGCTTCGGCCAAGCCGATGATCTCTTCCAACCATGTCGTGCCGGCTGTTTTGAGGTGCAACCCCGCGCCGGTTCGTTGCAAGCACTCGCGAATGATCGGATACAAACTGAATTTGTCGCTGCCGCTGTGGACGCTCAACTTCAACGTCGACGGCAAGCCGTACGTCTTCACCGCGTGCGCGATCACGGCCACGTCGTCATTGAATTCGCGTTTGAACTGGGCAAGATTGCCGACATAGTCCACGCCCTTGTTGAATCGGCCGGTGAACTTCGGTGCAATTGTTTGCACCGGAATCTTTTCGTCGGCGAGTGCCGCTAAGATCACCAACAGCTCGGGCGGCGTTTGCGGTGAATCGGTTTCGTCCATCGAAACTTCGGCGGCCACCTTGTCGGCGCCTTTGACGGACGCGATATGACGATAGATTTCGCTCGCTTCTTTCACGGGCAACAAGTACTGCTCGGCAACACGCTGAACGTCATCTCGAGCAACGGACAGCGGCGACGATAGACCGTCGAACTTGAGCGTGCCGACCAGTTCCGGATGGCGATCGACAAAGGCTTTGACGTCGGCGGTTGGAGCCGCTTTGCCGATCGAGTCGGCGACATCGATCGTGAAGAAGTCGCTGCAAGGAATGAACGGATCGACGGTCTTCAGTTGGATGTGATCGGCATCAATGTGCCAGGGTTTGTCCCAGCCGAGTTTCTCGACGGCCGCTTTCGCTGCGTCGTACACGCTCTGCGGCTTCGAGCCGACGAAAGTGTGTTCGCGATTGGACTTGTTCCAGACTGGAGTGACCTCGACACCGTCATCGGACAGCATCATGAAGGCGCGCAATTGGGCAGCAGCCTGGTGGGCAAATCGGTCGCCGACGCCGAACGTATATTTCTCGAGAGTGAGCATGATTCTTTCCTTAGAGCTGTAATGTGAGCCAGATTTTGGCTGACATCAGACGCAATCCCCATAGCCGAATTTGACTTTTGCATGTCAATTCTTAACCTAGCGTGGTGGTGCTTCATAGTCGCTCGGGGCAATTCAGGTCGAAATCGCCGGCGAAAGAACCCGCGTTCGTTTCGGATCAAGTTTCTCAAGCAAGACGCTACTACTTGAACCTCAAGCCGCTCGAATCGGTGCCGCTGATCGTTGTTTGCGGGGGCGTCGAGAAGATGCGGTGGGACTATGTGGTCAGCCGCGATCTGTTCCCGTACTTTGCGATCGAGATGGTGACGGAGGGCCGCGGTGAGTTGACGTTGGCCGGCAATGCTTTCTCATTGTCGCCTGGGATGATTTTCGCGTACGGGCCCACGACGCCGCATCGGATTGCGAACCATAGTTCGCAGCGAATGCGAAAATTTTACGTCGACTTTGTTGGTCGCGATGCCGAGCGGGTGTTGATCGAGACCGGCTTGATGGCGGGCCAGCCGCTAAGAGTAACGCGGATGCACGAACTGATCGAATTGATCGAACAATCGGTGTACCCGATGTGTGCGGAGTCGTTGCAGCAGTGACGAGGCAGCACTACCAGCGAATGAACAGAAAACGCAGATTGCGCATCCCCCGGTTGCAAGAGATGATCGGCGCTTCGGGGTCTATGGCCTGATCCACGAAATCGCTCGCGGCGGGATGGGCGTGGTCTACGAGGCCCGGCAAATTGGCTGAATCGCATTGTCGCTATCAAGATGATTTTGTCGGGCCAATTCACTGGCGACGATGACGTGCAGCGATTTCAAGCCGAAGCCGCCGTACAGCTTGACCCCGCTGGCATTGTGCCGACATTTAAGGTATCGACGACCAAATACGGGACGACAAGCTGATCGAATATGGCCAACCGCGAGCACTACGCGGTGGGTCCTACTTTTATCACTCCGTCTATTTGCGTTGCGCACTCCACAACAATGAACCTGTTGACGCACGCTATTTCGGGATTGGACTGCGTGTGGTACACCCAATCAATCTCGGGCATTGCTTTCATTGTCAAACTCTGGATGCTTGATTCTTCGCTCTTTTTTCTCTACACGGGATGCCCTGCCGCCGCCATCACGGCCAGAATCACTGTCGCAGCCAAAGATCCGAGAATCGCGAAGGTTGATACCACGATTCCAAAAACGGGCATCCGGGAGCGTCTTTGTACGAATGCAATGATTGACATCACCAAGCTGACAATGGACAGCGGTAGGCAACCGAACAGCGTTATCGAAGGAAGCAAACTTGAGTCCCACCTAACGTGGATAATGTCATACGTTGCCAAACCCACTATCAACACCGGCATCAGCAGTCCCGTCGCAGCGAGTGCCATCGCCAACTTTCCCAACTTGGTCGACTTTGTTGTGGGCCGGCTGCTCTGGATAACCGCAGGATTTTTTCCGTCGTTCAGTGGCGCGGGTGGCTGGTAGGGGGACGGTGTTTCGATGGACATGCTGTTCTCCAATTATTAGGGTCTGGGCAAAGTGCCGGCTCCACTACGGTCACTGCGGTTGTGTAACTTTTTTTCTGTACTTTCAATTTGTTAAACTGCCGCGTTTTGATTCGTGAGCTTCTTCGTAGGCCAATTTGATTGCCCACTTGCGAACGAGAGGTAAACTGACGATACTTATCGAGAATGATTCGCAATAGCAAGAATCGTCCATCGACCCAGCAAGCCACGAGTCTTCGACTCTCTAGCCAGCCACGTTCGATCCGATGCCCGAGAACCGTTCTTGGTCGTCGATCCATCAAACCCGTGAGCTCAACGAGCCGGAGATTCTCATGTCACGTCTGTCTGTGTCCACTTCAACCCATCGCCGCGCATTCACGCTTGTTGAATTGCTCGTCGTGATCGCACTCATCGGTGTGTTGGTGGGACTTCTGTTGCCGGCGGTTCAGGCCGCTCGTGAAGCCGCCCGCCGGATGAGTTGCTCGAACAACCTGAAGCAGATCGGGTTGGCAATGCACATGTACATGGACATTCACAAGGGACTTCCGCCGAACGGCATCTATGCTTGGAACGGAACTTCCATGACGACCCGAAATGCGTGGTCGGCGATGGCGAGGATCTTGCCTCAAATCGAACAAGAGAGTCTGTTTCGCGGAATCAATTTCTCCCAAGGCTACAATGCGCAGCCAGGCATCTCTACGAAACGAGTTTCGACGTTCATGTGCCCGAGCGAAGTCAATGACGTAGGTTACGGAACGGATGCAACGTATGGCCACAAGCACTGGCCGATCAATTACGTCATCAACAGCGGCACCTGGGGCGTTCTGACGGATAAAGCGAACACGATGAAAGTCGGCGATGGCGCTTTCGGGCCGAATCAGTCTTACAACTCTCATGCGTTCTTGGACGGGCTAAGCAACACGTTGGCGGTCGCGGAAGTCAAGACAATGACTCATCGAATCAACGGCGCCGCCGACACAACCACGTTTGCGACCCCACTCGCACCGCCGACCGATCTGACCTCACTGTCGCTTGGCACGTTCAACAAAACCAACTACACCCATGTCGAGTGGGTCGATGGGAAGACTTATCACACGGGCTTCACAACAACCTTCCCACCAAACCATAAACTGCTCTACAACGATAGCGGTGTGGACTACGATGTCGATGTGGTGCTGGCGAAAGAGTCAAGCATTGGCGATACGTACAACGCAATCACTTCGCGAAGCCATCACACCGGCGGCGTCAACACGCTGTTCATGGATGGTTCCGTGCATTTCATCAGCGATAGCATCCGCCTGGAAACGTGGCGAGCGCTGGGAACGCGAGGAAATCGCGAAGTGATCACCGAGTTCTAAGTCGGCTTGTTCGTCCGGGGGAACCGGACCTACTTGGGGCCGCTAGAAGTCGTACCAGAGGCCGCCGCCGATGTATTCTTCGCGGCGCTCGAAGAACGAGAACTGACTTGTTGGTCCGCTGCCGTACTGCGCGCCGACACGAAATTGCCTTTGCGACTCGCTACCTTGAAACGACCAGCCCATTTGGATCGTGGTGGAGACATCGTAGTCGACCGCTTCACGGAAACTGAAATTCATCGCCGCGAACGGGGCTCCACGCGCCGGAACCTTCGCGATCGGTGTGTATTCCAGCCCTGATTGAATCTGATACTTTCGCGCGCCACCGGAAACATGAAATGCGTTTGCCATTTCGCCGTAAATGCGATACTGATCAAACGCACGATAGCTGCCGCCGAGTATCAACGACTCGGTCACATAGTTATCACGCACAAACGTCGGGTTGCGTTCAATGTATTCGTCGCCGACGTGCGAGCTGATGTGGAAGTAACCGAACTTCATCGCCCATGGTCCATCCGCAGCAGTGATCTCGGTCCCGAATCGATAGTCCACCGATTCGATATCCTCGGAATTCCGGATATCCAATCGTGTGATGACAGCGCCCTCTAGGTCCCATTGCCAACCGCGAGGATTCTTGGCGTTGATGGTGCCGTATCGCAACATGCCGAATCGACCGCCGAGAGTCGCGTCGGCAAAGATCCCATCGCGACTGTCATTGAAGATCAGCAAGGAATTGCGAGGCTCTTGAGGCCCGGCCAAGTAGGAATGCCAAAGCAAGCCTTCGGGCAACACATGCCAGTCGACGGTTTCGCAATTCTCACATGTCGAGCGTTGCGAAACGACTTGGCAAATTTCGTTGCACTCGTCCGCGGTCTGCGCCAACATTTGGTCGGCTTCGCGAAAGATGGCTGGCCGCTCTGACGCCGGTACAATCTCGTCGGCGCTGACCAGTCGAATCACATCATCCGCGAACGATCGAAGCGACCAAACGGCAATGCAAAACGCGGCTATCGCTAGCTGAAGGAAAGATTTCACGACAGCGTTCCTTTCAGCGACGCGAGGGCCGCGAGGGCTTCGCCGACGCTGACCTTATCGAATTGAGTGGCGTAGCCAAAAACAACCGCTTGTTCACGTTAGTGGCGAGAATTTCATGACTCTCGGCAAGTCTCGACCGGTGACCATCAACGCGATGACCACTGGCAACAACGATGACGCTACCTTGACGTGAAACAAAATCAACAAAATCATCCTGCTCGTCATCCTGAAACGACACAACCCTGTCAATCGGTAATTGAAGCTTGGCTGCGTGAGAATTTTCGCAAAAGAAGACGACGACCGAATCAGGATGCTCGCGGAGCATCGATTCCGCACCTGCTTGCAAAGATCGCGAAACGGAAACCGTCGGAACCAGTTGGATTGCTGAAAACGATACCGTCAAGATTGCCAAAACGGTCGTGAATTCCCACGCGCGACGAGTGAAAGCGATCTCCCGGTTCCAAACCGTCGCAATCAACACCGTCAACAATCCGCCCACGATGATAGCAATCACGATGGGCCATCGGACGGCGCCTGAGACATGGATGTCAGCCGCGATGACTGCGGTAAGTGCAACGATCAAGATCGCGCACGTTCGCTGAGGAAATGGTCTCAGGAAGGCTGCGATGCGATTGGACTTGTCGTCGGCAAAGACGGTGTGAACGAGCATCGAACCGACCATCAAACAGATCAACGGAATCGCCGGCACGATGTATGTCGGAAGTTTGCAACTGGCAATCGAGAAGAACGACAGTATCCAAAGCGAACTGCAAAACAGAAAACCAAAATCTTTCGACCGAAGCCTGCGCTTTCGATCGGAACGGCTGAGCGAGAAGACCGCAAGCGATGGCAACAGCAGCGATGTCGGGAACATGCCAGCGAAAACGATCGGAACGTAAAACCAGAACGGTTGCTCGTGATTGGACCCGCGCGTGAATCGCTCGAGATTGTGCTTCATGAAAAAGTAATCGCCGAACTCGGGGTTCTGTATCCAAACGGCGATGTACCAAGGTACACAAACGACGATCGCCGGAACTACAAACGCGATCCAGTGAACCATCCGAACTCGCGTCTGATCGGCGCGGAGCCAACCGCTCATCGCCAACGGCGGACAACACAACACCAGCGCCACCGGCCCCTTCGTCAGCACACCGAGCGCGCACGCGATACCCGAAGCCATCCACCACAGCCACCGATGATCGGTCTCGCGCACCGCCACGTACCCGGTCAACAAACACGTCACGACGAAGAACGTCAGCAGCGAATCGAGAATCAAAAATCGACCGGCTAAAACGAATCCGCCACAAAGCAACAGCGTTAGCGAACCGATGAATGCGGCACGTTCGCCGATGATCCGGCGCCCCAAGACGAAGATCGTCAAGACAGTCGCAAACGAAGCAAGAGCGGATGGTAAACGAGCCACCGTGGTGCTCTCACCCAACGCTCCAAAGCTCGCCGCCGTCAACCAATACATCAGCGGTGGCTTGTCGAGATAGGGTTCCCCCGCAAGCGTCGGTGTGATGTAGTCGCCCGACTCGTTCATCTCGATCGCGATCTGGGCGTAGCGTGTTTCGTCCGGATCGATCAAGGGATAACCGATGCGCGTCAACAGCACCATCGCGCCGGCGAACGTCAGCAAAATCAGTGCGATCGATCGTTGACCCGATGTCCACGGTTGACCCGATGTCCACGGTTGACCCAATGTCCACGGTTGATCGGCGGTCACCGTCGCCGATGACGCAACGTCATCAAACGTGGCTATCGGAAACTGGTCCGTGTTCCACCATCGGCGAAGTCCAGAAATGGTTCTGCTAATCATGTCTCTTAGGCGCGTGAGTAGGCGTTCCTGCGCATCAACAACAGACTGATGGCGAGGAAGACTGCGTTGGCGATCCAAACGGCCGAAGGCGGCATGCGACCTTCCTTTGCCATGTCGAGCGTCAACGCGAAGATCGGGTAATACACCAACAGGGTTGGCAAAAAGACGGTTCCGAAAGTGGTCATGGTGTCAGCCGTCCTCATGCGAATCGCGAACGGAATACCGACCAGCACCAGCGCCAAACATGTAAACCCGCTGGCCCACCGACGGTGCAATTCGGTGTCGAGACGTTTGAGTCGTTTGCGCCCGCTGACGAGCGATTCGCTGCGCGTATGAGCTTCGCGGCCACCGATCTCGTCGTACCGGGACGCCATCAGATTGAATCCGGTGTGGACCGCAATCGCGCTTTCACGAACGTGGATCGCGTTTAGCTGCTTGACGCCCGCGGTCGCGAAGTCGCTCATCGGCATGTGCGACGGATTCGCGGTCAGAACGTCGTAGGGCTTGCAATCGTCGAGCGGGACCGTGTGGACGAAGGTGTCGGGAAAATGGAAGGCTGCTTTGTCGCCCATCGTCGCGGACCCCTCCGTGACGCGAAGCGTGAGCCCACGAACTTTATCGTCGTAAGAAAGTTCGGCCCGCCGCGCGTTGATGGAAATCGGACCGTCATTTTCGCGACGAATGTTGATGACGGGTTCGATCAAGTTTTTGCCGTCGACATCGCGAACGGTCAACGTCAACGGGCCATGCTGGAAGCTACGGTCGCGCTGCAAAACACTGTACGCGATATTCTCGACCGATGACATCACGACGTGCTGCGCGCCGTGAAATCCCCAAGTGAACGCGGCATCGATCAGCTTCACCGTGCCAAGACTCATCAACGTCGTGATCACGATCGCCGGCCAGATCGCCGGCATCGGTGATATCCCGACCGACTGCATTGCTGTGAATTCGTTGTCCGCCGACATCCGACCGTAAACGCAGCAAACACTGAATAACGCGGTCCCGGGCACCGCGATCGATAGAGCGTTGGGCAGCGCATAGGGAATCAAACGCAGCACGCCGGCGATCCCCAATCCTTGATTCATCGCCTCGCGCGCGACACCGATGAACATCACCATCAAGGTCAAAACGAACAGCGACACCGCGAACATCAGCAGGATGTCGCGAGCGATTCGGAGCTGGATGGTCGTTAACACTTGTCGTCGCCTGCGCGCTGTGGTTGCTGATTTGATCGCGATACCGACAACGAAGTTTCCATCGCTTCTAAGATTTCAATGATCCGATAAACCGTCACCATCTCGTCTCTGGTCGCGAATTCATTGGGCCGCAACATGGTTTCAAACCATCGGGATCTTGTCCGCGCGAATTCGACCTGCCCCGTCGACGCGGGATATCCATTTGACGTTGAATGGTTCATCGAATGTCCAACCTCTTTGGACCTCTGACGAACCGGATCGATTTCATCGGCGGGACCACTTCGATCAGATGCGCGGCGCCGCGATCTCCAATCGGCACGATCTTCGATCCATTGGGGACTTGCGAGAGCAATTCGTTCATCGTGACTTCGTCGTTCAAGACCAACAATGTTCGGTCATGTTGGGCAATGAAATCACGGAGCTCGCCGTCATCGACTTTGTCGAAGTTCGGAATGTCGGATCGGTCCAAGTAAAATGGGACTTCCGAAAATTCGTGGTCGACCGTGGCGACGACTCGGTCCGGCGTCTGCCTCGCGTCGGTCAGCGCCGATACATCGCCGAACAGAGTTTCGCTGCGACTGTACGCCGGCAACATTTGGTGCATGACCATGACGGCGAACATGAATGTTACCGTAGCGGCCGAGGCCCAAGCCAATCGCATTTGATGGCGGTCAGTCCACATCAATACCGAACCGACCAACAAAGCCGTCCACAGCATCGCCCACAAGTAGGTCAGTGGCGACACGATGTCGTCGCAAAACAATGTGTAAGCAACAAATCCGACGCCGGCCAACGAAGTCGCGACTGTCGCGGCGCGAGCCGACCAGACTCTCGCAAACTCGTCTCGCATCGGCACGCCGGTCTCACGAAGGATCTCGTTGAGGTAGTGCCCCATCATCAACGCTAGCGCCGGCGCGGACGGCAGTAGGTACGTCGGCAGTTTGCATCGCGATAGCGAAAAGAAGACGAAGCACCACAAGCTCCACAGCATCAAGAAGCCGATCAATTCCGGCCGCCGACCACGCGTCTCGGGTGTTTGACGAAAGAAGAATCTTGCGTACGGAATCGTCAAGAAGGACCACGGGTGTCCGGCCAACAACAGGACTGGCACGAAGTACCAGAACGGTCGATCGTGAAAATCGCCCGCGAATCGACGCAGGTTATGCTTGTAGAAAAATTCCGTCAGGAAGCTTGCGTCCTGCATCGTCACGGCGATCATCCACGGCGCGACGATCATCGATGCGGCCGCGACGAACAATGCGTAGTGCCACGCGCGGGGTTTGGCAAACGAACTGGACAACCACGTGAACGCCAACACCGGCGGCAACCACAACGCCAGGGCAACGGGCCCCTTGGTCATGAAGCCGAGACCGCAACAAACGGCCGCCGAAAACCACCAACCCAGTCGAACGCGATCACCGTGAACGGCTTCGTAAGCCGCGAACATCGACAACGTCACGAACATCATCAGCGCGCCGTCAAGTATCAGATAACGGCTGGTGAACATAAATCCGGCCGACAACATCAGCACCAATCCGGCGAGCGTTCCGATCTTGCGATCAAAATTTCTCGATCCAAACGCGATCGTTGCAATCAGGGTCAGCAGCGCTGCCATCGCCGGCACCAATCGCGCAGCGTACTCGGTCACTCCAAAGCATTGATAGCTGAGTGCGCACAGCCAATACACCAGCGGCGGCTTGTCGTAGTACGTTTCAAAGTTCAGTTGTGGCAAAATCCAATTGCCCGTCGCAAGCATTTCTCGCGGAATCTCGGCATACCGAGTCTCATCGCGATCGATCAGCGGATAACCAAGGTTCGTCAATAAGAAGACTGCCGCGACGACGATCAGCGCGAACTGCATCCAACCCCACAGCGACGATGATCGGCGAGCATCCTCGGTTGAACTCGAAACCGATGTTGTATCCGTCGGCTCCGAAAACTGGATCCCGTTCCACCAGTACCTCGCCAGACTGGCCAACACTTTCGGAATGTGCCCGATCGAAACGGTGCTGGTTCCTTCAGTGCGTGGTCGATGCGAGACGCCGACTTCGACAATCTCGTAGCCTTGTTGTTTCGCCTGTGTCAGCATCTCGGAGTTGACGAGAAAGCCGTTGCCGGAAATGCTGAGATTGCGAACCACGTCGCGGTGGAACATCTTCAGTGCGCAATCGACATCTCGAACTTCCGTACGAAGCGCGATGCGGACGAGTTGGTTGTAGACGCGAGAATAGAAGCATCGCAGGAAAGAATCTTTGCGATCGATCCGATATCCACAAACCACGTCGTAGCGGCGGGCCAAGAGGATGAATCGATCGAGTTCGGTCAGATCGAATTGACAGTCCGCATCGGTGAACGCGACCAGGTCCTTTTCGGCGGCCGCAAAACCGCTGCGTAGCGCCGCCCCGTAACCTTGGTTCGGCGAATGTTGAACCAACTTCACCGACGGGTTGGTCGCCATCGCCGATCGGACCAGCGCCGATGTGTCGTCCGTACTGCCGTCGTCGACCACGATGATTTCATAATCTTTCGACACCAATCGCAGCGCCGCGTCGGCTTCGGCGATCGCGGTGAGGATCACTTCGCTTTCGTTCCAAGCGGGCAAAACCAGCGAAATCGCGGGTTTCACGCTCGATGTGCGAACGGCTGTTGAGTGCATCCTTGCAATCCCAAATACGAAGTCTTTAGTTGTTTTGCGGAAGCTACGCGAACGTGGTCCGGATTTGCAACGGCAAAACAAGGAAAGACCGATTTAGTCGCGATGCCGCCATTGATGGCTGGTCGCCCGGTAAACGGCGCGGTCACCGATTTGGTCTCGCAATTGGTCGACGACCTTGTCGATCGCGCGGCCAGCCGACTGGCCCTCCGCCAAATCGAACAACGACATCTGCTGGGGCGCGTCCTTTTGAGTCAGCGAACCGACCGAGACGCCGATCAGTCGCACCGGTCGCGGCTCACGCTTCCGCATCTCGGTCAGCATCGATGAAGCGGCGCGAAAAACTTCGTCAGTCGACTGAGTCGGTCGATCGAGCGTCGTCGAGCGGGCGAACGTCTTGAAGTCGTCGCGGCGATACTTGATCGACACGTTTCGCGCGTAACGACCGTTGCGCCGCAGCCGACGAGAAACCTCCTCGCTCAGAAAACTGACCACGGCGCCCAGCATCGCTTCGTCGGTAAGATCTTCGCTGAAGGTTCGTTCGTGGCTGATCTGTTTGGCCGTTCGATCGGGCACGACCCGTCGCTCGTCGATACCGTTGGCGAGTTTCCAAAGATGTTCGCCCCAACTGCCCAGATCCCGGCGCAGCGATTCCACGTCGCGAACTCGCACATCTCCTATCATGCGAATCCCCATCCGATGCAACCGTTCCTGACCGACCCGACCGACGCCCCACAATCGAGACACGGGCAACGGATCTAAAAAACGAATCACGTCGCCCGAGTTCACTTCGACGAACCCGTCCGGCTTGTTCAGGTCGCTGGCAATCTTTGCGACAAACTTCAACGGCGCAACACCGACGCTGGCCGTCAAATCAAGTTCGGTTCGGATCAGTTCTTTGATCTGTCGCCCGATCGTTGCCGCCGAACCGAACAAACGCAGACTGCCCGTGACATCGAGGAAAGCTTCGTCGAGCGACAGCGGTTGCACGAGCGGCGTGAAGCGATGAAAGATCTGGCGAACTTGACGACCGACATCCGCATAGTGTTCGATGCGCGACTTGACGAAGACGGCGTCGGGGCACAACTCGGCGGCTCGGCGTCCGGGCATCGCGCTATGGATGCCGAATCGGCGAGCTTCGTAACTGGCCGCCGCCACGACGCCGCGCCCCGATGACCCGCCGACAACCACCGGCCGTCCACGCAGTTCGGGACGGTCACGTTGTTCGATGGCCGCGTAAAACGCATCCATGTCAATGTGCAACAGCATCGTCAATACCAAGTGTTCTTGAAGTGCTAAGTCGTCAGCAACGTCAGCACTTCATCAAAGTTCGTCAGGTCATCGCGGATCGCCAGCGGTGATTCGGCTTCAAGTTGAGCACGAGTTTGTCCGCCTGTGCAGACCGCGATGACTTTCGCGTTGATCGCGTGGCCGCAGCGGATATCGGCGACGGTATCGCCGATCACCCACAATTCGCTGATCGATTGCCGGCCATACCTCAGGGCAATCGAATCGGATGTTCGCCTAGCCAAATGATCGCGATCGGAATCGTGGTCGCCGCCGAAAATGCCTCGAAAAAAATTACTCAGCCCGAAATGATCGAGCTTGCATTGGCCGGTCGCGTGAAAGTTGCCCGTCATGATGTAGCTCCGCAGACCGCCGTCCCGATTGACGGCATCCAGCAGAGGCAAGACGCCGGGCATCAACTTGCCGCCGACTTTCCGCAGTGTTTCGGGAAACAACTCGACATAGCGATCTCGCAACCGATCGCGGTTCGCTTGCGTGTCGGCCAAGTCGTTGATCGTCAGCAACTCCGTCAGAATCGACCGATCGGTCCGTCCGCCGAACTGAATTTCTGTCCTCGGATCGCGCAACCCAAACTCGTCTGACATCGCTTGGCGAAGCGCCGTCGCGCCACCCGAGTTGGTCATCAGCAGCGTGCCATCGATGTCGAATAGGATCGTTCTCATGTCCCGATGTTAACTCGCACGCGGCATTTGTCGCCAGTCGGGCGGAGATAGTCCCGGCGGATGGGACTACGTCGCGGTTACCCACACGGCTATGATGCGGGTAATACCAAAAGTGTCAATTTGCCTGAAAAAAATTTTAAGACCGCACCCATGATCGCAGAAACCTCCCTCGCGCCGCCGAGCCTCGATAAGAGCAATTCTCGCGTCAGCGAAATGTTTCGACAGATCGCGCCGCATTACGACAAGATGAACCATCTGCTGTCGTTGAACGTCGATCGATATTGGCGACGCCAAGCTGTCAACCGACTGCACATGGTTCCCGGCCACCCGATATTGGATACTTGCACCGGGACCGGAGATCTGGCGATCGCAATGTCTGCGCAGGCAGATCGATCGATCGAAGTGATCGGCAGCGACTTTTGCGACGCGATGCTCGACATTGCTCGCGACAAGCGCAAACCCGATAAAGCATCTTCGCGAATTCAATTCATCGAAGCGGATTCGCAATCGTTACCGTTCCCCAACGACATGTTCCAGTGCGTGACGGTGGCGTTCGGACTCCGCAACGTCGCCGATACCGATTTGGGCTTACGCGAAATGACGCGAGTCTGTTTGCCGGGCGGACAAGTCATGGTGCTGGAGTTCTCGCAGCCGCGCATGATCGGATTGCGACAGGCGTACGGGTTCTATTTCCGAAACGTGTTGCCGCGGATCGGTCAGTGGTTCGCGAGAAACGACAAGTCGGCGTACGAGTACTTGCCCGAATCGGTCGGTCAGTTTCCAGACGGTCAGGCGCTCGCCGATCGCATGACCGGGGCGGGCCTGATCGATGTCCGATTCACTCCGTTGACGTTCGGTGTCGCCACTATCTACGAAGGCACAAAGCCGGGCGAGTTGCCGACGCCGACCGACCGAGGTGATGCGTGAGCGACAAACCATTGCCGATCGTGATCGCGATCACCGGCGCCAGCGGCGCGATCTATGCCGCCCGCTTGATGCAGGTTCTCTGTCGAACCGACCACGACATTCACTTGACGATCAGCCCCAGCGGCGCCGCGGTGATCAAGCAAGAGTTAGGACTCACAATCGACGTTCGCAAACCGAACTTGAAGTCACTGGTCGGCCATGTGCCCGCGTGGACGACATCGTCCGTGATTCGCGAGAACGCCGTTCTTGCCGCGAGCCAGATCGATGAACGCATCAAGTTTCATCAATTCGATGATTACATGACGCCGATCGCCAGCGGATCGTTTCGCACCCGCGCGATGGTGATCTGTCCGTGCAGCGGCAGCACGCTCTCAGGTATCGCTCGCGCGGCCGCGTCGAATTTGATTCAGCGGGCCGCCGAAGTTCACTTGAAGGAACACCGAAAGTTGGTGATCGTGCCGCGTGAGACGCCGATGAGCGTGTTGCAGATCGAGAACATGCACCGCATCGCCGAGGCCGGTGCCGTGGTGTTGCCCGCGATGCCGGGATGGTATCACGGAGTCCAATCGCTCGACGATTTGGTCGATTTTGTGGTATCGCGGATACTCGATCAACTCGACATCGACAACCAGTTGATGAAACGCTGGGGCGAAGGCGACTCTTGACTATTCTAATGCGATGAATCATCGATCAGCTTTTTTGCGAATCGTTTCTGTCCCCGCCACCGTCTTGTTGACGCTGGCGATTGTGACTTTTTGCTTCGCCGAATCGACCGGTGACATGGCGGCCGCGCGCGAGCTTCCCGACACGGTTTCTTTCAACGCTCACATTCGTCCGATCATGTCGGGCACCTGCTTCACCTGTCACGGACCCGACGAAGAAGACAACGTCAGCGACCTTCGGCTCGACTCGTTCAGCGCTGCGACGCAGTCCGCGATCGTACCGGGTGACGCCGAAGCGTCGCTCGTTTATCAGCGACTGATCGACGCGGACGATCCGATGCCACCGACCGAGTTCCGGCATCAACTGACCAGCTACGACAAATCATTGTTCAAGAAATGGATCGACCAGGGTGCCAAATACGAACAGCACTGGTCGTACACGCCGATCGCAAAACCGAGGTTGCCTTCAACACATCAAGCCGACGGCAACCCGATCGACGAGTTCATTCGTGCGCGGCTGGCCGCCGAAGGACTCCAGCCGTCACCGCGCGCGGACAAACCGACGTTGCTGCGGCGGTTGAGTCTCGATCTGATCGGCATTCCACCGACGATCGAAGAACTCGATGACTTCATCGCCGACTCGTCGGATGATGCGTACGCGAAACAAGTCGAACGTCTGTTGCAATCGCCGCACTACGGCGAGCGAATGGCGAGCCAGTGGTTGGACCTCGTCCGCTTCACCGACACCGTCGGCTATCACGGCGATCAAAACCAACGCATCTTTTCTTATCGCGACTACGTGATCGACGCGATCAACAAGAACAAGCCGTTCGATCAGTTCACGCTCGAACAACTCGCCGGCGATTTGCTCGACAACCCGACCGAAGAACAACTCGTCGCGACCGGGCTGATCCGTTTGAACATGATGACTCGCGAAGGCGGTGCTCAACCGGGCGAGTACCGCGCCAAGTACACGGCCGACCGAGTTCGGATGATCGGCACGGCGTGGTTGGGCGCGACAACGGGTTGCTGTGAATGTCACAACCACAAGTACGATCCGTTCACGGCGAAAGATTTCTATTCGATCGGCGCTTTCTTCGACGACGTGCGCCAGTGGGGCGTCTACACCAGTTACGGATACACGCCCAACAAAGACCTCGAAGGCTTCAACAACGAGTCCCCGTTCCCGCCAGAACTGCGATTGAAGTCTGCGTCGCTCGCGCAAGAAATGGAGGTGCTCCAACGCAACGCCGACGCGGCCGCCGTCGCCAAATGCGATCTCAGCCAACCGCTCGATGACGACGTCGCCGCTTGGGCGAAAGACGTCCATGCGTGGCTACAGTCGAATCCGAACGGATGGCGAGTCCTATCGCCAACGTCGGTAACCAGCTCGAAAAAATCGCCGATCGAAGTTCGCGACGATCGCGTTTTGTTGAGCGGGCCACCGAAGAAGTCGGACGTGTTGATGTGGAATTATGCGACACCCTATCCGATCACGGTTCGCTCGTTCCAAATGGAAGTATTGCCCGACGAAGCCAACGGCGGGTTCGTCGGCAGGTCTGCGGAAGGCAGGTTTTCAACTTCGTTCGATGTCCGGCTGAAACGGGCAACGGCTGACGCAAAAGAAGAATCAGTCAAGATCGCGTTCGGGCAAGCGGATCGTCAAAATCCGGTGAAGTACGAGGGCGGTCAAACGCCGCGCTACTTGGAAGCGGTTTGGAACAGCGGCCCGGCGGTCTGGCAATTGCCAGCCGACGAATCGTCGCTGCCCCACACCGCCGTTTTCCATCTCGACGAACCGCTGGTCCTCGAGCAGGGCGACCAATTGACGCTGCGACTCGCCAGCACCGATGTCGGTTGCTTCCGCATCTCGATCTCACCGTTGGCCGGCTTCGTCGTGGGACAAACGGTTGCACCGGAGCGGCTCGTTGCGGCGCTGGCCACCCACGATCGCGGCGAGCCACTCGATGATTCGTTGAAGTCGGTGATTTTGGCGGCTCATCACGCTTCGCATCTTTCGACGAACGCGCAGAACGACGACTTCAAAATCGTCCGCGACCAGATTCTCGATTGCCACAGCGGATACGCGATGACGATGATTTCGCAACCGTTGCCCGCCGACCAGGTTCCGACCGCGCGAGTGCTTCCGCGAGGAAACTGGCAAGATGTATCCGGCGAAGTCGTCACGCCTGCGTTCCCCGAATTCCTGCACGAATCGGACTCGTCCGCTCAGCGATTGACTCGAATCGATCTGGCCCATTGGCTAACGTCCGACGAAAACCCGTTGGTCGCGCGTCACTACGTCAATCGAACTTGGAAACACTTCTTCGGCGCCGGTCTGTCGAACAAGTTGGATGACTTGGGCAGCCAAGGTGAATGGCCCAGCCATCCCGAATTGCTGGATTGGTTGGCCGGTGAGTTTCGTGAGTCTTGGGACATGAAGCAGATCACACGCGCGATCGTGATGAGCCAGACTTACCAACAAGCGGCGGCGGTTCGCGACGACTTGCAACAGACTGATCCGTACAATCGATTGTTGTCCCAGCAAACGCCGCGTCGTTTGGAAGCCGAAGCGGTTCGCGACAACGCGTTGGCGATCGCCGGACTGTTGCAAACCAACATCATCGGTGGCCGCAGCGTGTTCCCGTATCAGCCTGAAGGTTACTACGACAACTTGCAGTTTCCCGATCGACGTTACGACGCGGACAAAGATTTCCGCGAGTATCGGCGTGGCGTTTACATGCACTGGCAGCGAACATTCCTGCACCCGATGCTGGTCAACTTTGATGCACCGGCGCGAGACGAATGTGTGGCCGATCGGACTCAGTCGAATAGTCCTCAACAAGCATTGACGTTGCTGAACGATCCGTCGTTCGTCGAGGCGTCGCGAGCGCTGTGCGACCGATTGATGCGAGAGATTCCCGCCGACGATGTCGATCGACGAATCGACCGAGCGTTCAAGTTGGCTCTGTCACGACCACCGCGAGAAGACGAGTTGTCGGGTCTGCGATCCCTTTACGAACGCCAACTGCAACACTTCACCGCCAACCCGGACGAAGCGAATGCGTTCACACCCGGCGACAATTCGATCCAGCGAGCCTCGCTAGGGCAAGTCTGCCGAGTGATCCTGAATCTTCACGAAACCGTCACGCGCTACTAGCCATCTGTCCTACTCTTTTCCCCAAACAATCGGGACAATTGTTGGACTCTGGTTGTTTTTGACGTGGATTCGTTTGCCGGTGGGATACTACTGTTGCGTTTTGTGACCGCAACCCGTTTTCAGACTCGGCCTATGAAGATCGCACTCGCCTTTTCCGGTGGCGGAGTACGCGCGACGGTGTTTCAGCTCGGCGTGCTCGCCCGCTTGGCTCGCCAAGATTTGCTGGGCAACGTGAAACTGATCTCCAGCGTTTCCGGCGGCAGCCTCGCGGCGGGACTCGTCTTCTCATCGACCGGACTACGTTGGCCGGGCAGCGCCGAATACTTGCATGATGTCGTTCCGCAGATTCACGCGTTGTTGACATCGCGAAACCTGCAGTGGACCTATGCGCTGCGTTCGCTGATGTTTCCGTGGCGACTCGTGTCAGGTCGCGCGGCGGTTTTGGGAGATGAATTGGAACGTCAATGGCGGATCGAGGGCCGACTCGCCGACCTGCCGATCTCGCCGTGGTGGATTATCAACGCGACGTGTTATCAGACCGGCAAGAACTGGCGGTTTCAACGCGACTTGATGGGTGACTACCAAACCAAGTACGTCAACAATCCCGACTTTCCGATTTCGCATGCGTTGGCCGCTTCGGCGGCGGTACCCGGGTTGATCGGCCCGCTGATCGTCAAGTCGCGGAAGTATCAATGGAGCGAGCAAACGGGCGACGATTGGCAGCCGATCGCGCCGAAGTACCAACGGTTGCACCTGTGGGACGGCGGCGTGTACGACAACTTGGGCGTCGAGTCGTTGTTCAAGCCGGGCGAAGGATTGCGGGACGGCAGCGACTTCTTGATCGTTTGCGATGCTTCACGCCCGCTATCGAGCGAATCGCGAATGTCTCGTTGGAAACCTGGTTACTTGCGTGCATCGATGCGGCTGGTCGACGTCGCGACGGATCAGGTTCGGAGCGTGCGAGCGAGGATGTTGATCGACTATTTCAAGCAGAACCCCGGCAGCGGCGCGTACTTGCGGATGGGACGGCTATCAAAACGGGGTGAAGCGGGCGGACGACCGACGTTGACGGACGACGAAGTGCGTTACGTGTCGGCGATCGAGACGACATTGCGACGGTTGACTCATCGCGAATTCAGTCTGCTGTTCCGTCACGGTTACGAAGTCGCCGACGGAACATTGTCGACTCATTGCAACGACGTGCTCGCCCGGACCCCGAGAAAACACGTCTGGTTCAAGGCGGCCTGAAACGTTTTTGACAACTTGTCAATTTTGACGGGTTGTCAAAACCGGGTTTGCGTACATACTTGTTTCATGACAAGTCCGTTGACTCCGAAACAAGACGAAATCCGTGGCCGCGAGTCTCGGATACTGGCATTGGCCCGGCCTTTGGTGACCGGCGGCGGCTTCGCGGCGCTGTCGATGGACGCGATCGCGAAAAAGATGAGGTACGCCAAGGGTACGATCTACAACCACTTTTCCTGCAAAGAAGAGATCCTGTTGGCGCTGGCGATCCAGTCGACGGAAACGCGGCTGGCGTTGTTCGATGCTGCCCAGCGATCCGAAACCCGTTCACGCGACCGCATGGCGGCGATCGGATTGGCGTGCGAAGACTTTCGAGTCCGTTTCTCGGATCTGTTCGCGATCGAAAACATGGTGCGTCACTCGACCGTTTGGGACAAAGCCAGTGAGCGGCGCCGCGAATCGCTGATGGAATGCGAGAGTCGATCGATGGCGTTGGTCGCCAAGGCGGGTCACGACGCGATCCGCTGCGGCGATCTGAAACTGCCCCGCGGCACAAAGGTCGAAGAAGTTTGTTTCGGCCTTTGGTCATTGACCTACGGCGGAATGATGATCGACGACTCTTCGCCGGGGCTGGCCGAAATCGGCATACGAGATACGTTCGCCGCGATCCGCCGAAACTCGCACGCGATGATGGACGGATACCACTGGATGCCGCTCTACAATGCCGCCACCTATCGGCGACTGGTCAAGCGAGTCCGCGAGACGCTGGTCGAAGCGGTCCCGACGGGAACGGTGGCAGGTCAGTTATCGCAGAAAGATTTTGATCCCACTTCCATTCATCACACCGGTGCATCTTGAACGCTGTATCGAAATCCACGTACCGGCGCATCGGCGCTGTCGTGTTGATTGTCATTGCCGTCGTCGTGATCGGTTTGATCGCCCGGAACAACGCGGTCGTCGCCAACGACGACGGTTTGACGGCGCGGAACCAGACCGCTGGATCAGCGTTGCCGGTCAACACGGTTCGCGTCGGCGAAGTGCATCCAGATCGGCTAGAACGATCGTTTGCGGGGTTGTTGATCGCGCGACGCGAAAGTCGGCTCAGCTTCGACCGATCAGGACGACTGGCCACGGTCGATCGTGAAGAAGGTGACATCGTGAAGTCGGGCGATCGGATCGCGATGTTAGAAGTCGACGACTTGGACGCTACCAAGGCGGGGACGGAAGCTGAATTGACCGCCGCGCAGGCGATGCTGGACGAGTTGAAAGCCGGTCCTCGCGTCCAGACCATCGAAGCCGCTCGCGCGAAAGTCGCTCAGTTGACGGCCAAGCTGGAACTCGCCAATGCGACCGAGCGGCGCGAACAAAACTTGAACGATCGTGGTGCCGGCAGCCTGCAAACGCTCGACGAGGCCGTGTTCGCGCGACAAGAAATGACTGAACAGATTCGATCGGCGCGAGCGGAATTGGAACTATTGGTCGAAGGAACTCGCAAAGAACAAATCGCCGCTCAGATCGCGACCTGCGAATCGATTCGCGGTCGGTTGCAAGAGATCGAAGCCGAGCGGCGAGACAGCCAGATCATCGCGCCGTTTGACGGACTTGTCCGATCGCGGATGGTCGACGAAGGCGTCGTCGTGACGCCGGCAATGCCGATCGTCGACCTGATCAGCCACGAAGTCGAAGGCCGATTCGGGCTGCCACCTGAATCTGTCGATTCGATCGATGTGGGACACACGGTGTCTGTGTCTGTGCGTACCAACCGTTGCACCGGAGTCATCGCCAGGATCGAACCGAATGTCGACTTGGCCACGCGTACCCGCGCGGTCTACGTGACGCTGCGGACCAACGACGTGAATCATCGGTACTTCATCGCCGGTGAGACCGCGAATTTGCACTTGGAAATCACCGATGAATCGGCGGGCGTTTCGTCGACGTACTGGTTGCCGACGACGGCGCTGGCGCGTGGCGGACGTGGATTATGGGCGGTCCTGGTGATGCCGGGAACCGACGAAGTTGCCGTCTGTGAACGCCGCGCGGTCGAGTTGCTCAAGTCCGAAGGCGACCATTCGCTGGTCCAAGGCATGCTGCAACCCGGCGATCGTGTCATCGCGGACGGGCTGCACCGAATCACCGCCGGCATGACGGTCTCGCAGGCGAATGCGTCGGGGAAATCCGATGAACCATTCTGATCAATCAAAGACGACGTTTGACTGGGCGACGTTTTTCTTTCGCGACACGCGAGCCTTGGTGTTGCTGGCGGGAATGGTGGTCGTCGCGGGACTGACGTCGATCGCCGTGTTGCCACGGATGGAAGATCCGGTTCTGTCCAAACGAGTCGCGCTGGTCGCCACGCGGATGCCGGGCGCGGACGCGGCGCGGATTGAAAATCTGATCACCGAACCGCTCGAAGATCTGCTCCAGGACATCGAAGAAGTCAAAGAGATCAAGAGCGAGAGTCGGCCCGGCATCAGCACGATCAACATTGAACTCCGCGACGAGATAGTTGAAAGTGACGAAGTTTGGTCGGAGGTGCGTGGGAAGATCGACGACGCGATCGCGGTGCTGCCGGCGGCGGCGGAGCGTCCCCAGTTCGAGGACATGGACGTGCGAGCGTACGCTTTGATCGTCGCGATCAAGTGGGAAAACGAGACCCAACCGCCGAACTGGACGCTGCTGCGCCGCTACGCGAAACGTTTGGAAGATGGATTGCTGGCGGTTTCAGGTACTGAAGTGATCGAGCGGTTCGCCGATCCGGGCGAGGAAATCACGGTCGAAATTGATCCGCGCCGCGCGGCGGGATTGGGGCTTAGCGCAACCGATGTTGCTCGACAACTCGGACAGTCCGATGCGAAGGGTGCCGCCGGATTGCTGCGAACGGCCGATCAACAACTGATCATCGAATTGGCGAACCAGTTCAAACAGTCCGCGCCGATCACCGACACGTTGATTCAGTCTGGCGATGGCGGTTCGATGGTCCGCGTCGGCGACATTGCGACAGTGACGCGAGGCACCCCCGATCCGCTGTCGCGATTCGCGATCGTCGATGGCAAGCCCGCCGTTGCACTGGGCGTCATGGTCCGCAAGGCACAACGGATCGATTTGTGGCGGACGCAAGTTCAAGAAGCACTCGATCAGTTCACCGCCGAACTGCCGATGGGAATGACGATCGATATCACACTGGACCAGAACAAGTACGTCGCCGAGAGACTCTCGTCGCTGCTGATCAATCTGATCTTGGGTACGTTGGCGGTCTCGTTGGTCGTGCTGGCTCTGATGGGTTGGCGGAGTGCGATCGTGGTATCAATGGCGCTGCCGCTATCGGGTTTCGCGGTTTTGTTCGGATTGCGGCTGCTGAACATTCCGATCCACCAAATGTCGATCACGGGAATGATCATTGCCATCGGACTGCTGATCGACAACGCGATCGTAGCGGTCGATGAAGTGGTTTCCGAATTGAACTCCGGTCACTCGGCGATCGAAACGGTTCGTCGGACCGTTCGCAAGCTGACGATTCCGCTGCTCGGTTCAACAGTCACGACGGCGCTGGCGTTCGCGCCGATCGCGATGATGCCGGGTCCGGCGGGTGAATTCGTCGGCGCGATTGCGATCAGCGTGATGATCGCGATCACCGCATCGCTGTTCTTTTCGCTGACCGTGATCCCCGTCGTGGCCGCGAAGTTCATGTCGCGATCGAAGCCGGCACCGACATCGTCGTCCTTCGCAAAGTTTCTTCGCAACGGTTACTCCAGCGCCGGCATGACATCCGCCTATCGCGCGACGTTGCGATTCTTGCTGGACAAGCCATACCGCGCGATTTTGGTCAGCCTGATTTTTCCGTTCATCGGATTCGGATTGGCCGGACATTTGTCGGAACAGTTTTTTCCGGCGGCTGATCGCGATCAATTCAATGTCGAGTTGGAATTGCCTGCCGAAGCGTCCATTGCCGCGACGCAGCGTGCCGCCGAGAAGGTCAACACGTTGTTGCAAGACGCCGGCGCGAAGAAGGTCAGTTGGTTCTTCGGCGAGAGCGCGCCGGTGTTCTATTACAACGTCGTCGGTTCGCGGCGCGGCGTCGCAAACTTCGGCAGCGCGATCGTGCAGATGGATTCGCCCGACGGAATCCGCGAAGTGCTTCGCGATCTGCAAACCAAGGCCGATTTGGCCGTGCCCGGCGCACGAGTGCTGATGCGACAACTCGAACAGGGACCACCGTTCACTGCCCCCATCGAGATCCGGTTGTTTGGGCCGGACCTCGAACAGCTTCAATCGCTCGGCGATCAAGTTCGCGTTGCGTTGGCCAGTGTTCCCGATGTCACTCACACAAAAGTGCTGCTCGCGGAAACATTGCCAACGGTAACGCTGGATGTTGACGAAGCTTCCGCGCGACTTGCCGGACTGACGCCGACCGAGATCGCGGCGCAACTGTTCGATCAACTCGAAGGCGCCAGCGGCGGCAGAATTCTGGAAGAGACAGAACAGATTCCGATTCGCGTTCGCGTCGGAAATGCTTTGCGGGGACGACTGCAAGGAGTATCGTCGCTGGAGTTGACTTCGGAAGGAAATCGGGTGCCGCTGGCGAGCGTCGCGAGCGTGACGATCGAACCAGAGATCGCGGTCATTCCACGGATGAATCGCATCCGAATGAATCAAGTTGCCGGATTCATCACCGCCGGTACGCTCCCGGCGGATTCGCTGGCGGTGTTGGAATCGCGACTCGCCGACGCCGAATTCGCGCTTCCGGATGGTTACACGATGCAGTACGGCGGCGAAGCGGCGCAGCGCGATCAGGCGGTCGGCAATCTGATGGCGAACGTCGGCGTGTTGGTCGTGATGATGGTCGCGACGTTGGTGCTTTCGTTTCGTTCGTTCCGATTGGCCGGCGTGATTTTGATCGTTGCGGTCTTGAGCGTCGGATTGGGCATGATCGGATTGTGGTTGGGCAGTTATCCGTTCGGATTCATGGCGATCATCGGCACGATGGGATTGGTCGGCGTTGCGATCAACGATGCGATCGTCGTGCTGGCGTCATTGCAAGACGAAGAACGCGACGGCCAAGGCGGGTCCGACCAACGACTTTCGCTCGATTCGATCGTCGACACTTGCGTTCGTTGCACGCGACACGTCTTAGCAACAACACTGACGACGATCGCAGGGTTCGCACCGCTGATCATTGCGGGCGGCAAGTTTTGGCCACCGCTGGCGGTCTCAATTTCCGGCGGCGTGTTGGGCGGAACGCTGCTGGCGATCTGCTTGGTGCCGGCGTTGTACCGACTGCTGCGAGGTGAGAAAGTTGTCGCAGCCGAAGCGGATCATCTGGTCAAGCGTTGGCCGATCGAGATACCGATCGCGTCATGATCGGACGCGAGCAGTTTTGCGATCCGTCGCCCCGTGACACTCATCGGCAAGCTTTCCATTTCTTCAAGCGATACGAATTGCCAAGGCGGAGACGGGTCGGAATCTGAATCCGCGAAGTCGCCGGCGTACACGTTCAGTGTGATTCGATACTTGGTCACCGCATGCTTGATCGTCGTCAAACGCTGACCCGTCCGAATCGTCGACCCGATCGAAGTGGTCAGTTCGGTCGCGGCGGCTTCGACCGAGTCGAGTGATCGCTCGAACGTGCGAGGAAAGTCCCACAATCCGGCCCATCGTGAACCCTCTGGCAAGGGTCGAAGCAAGTACCTCTTCTTTCTAGCCTTCACCGACTTCACGACCACAAACGCGAACTCCCTTCGATTCTCGTAAGCGATCTTCGTCACCTTGCCCGGTATTTCTTTTTCCAAACCCAAGGTGTGCGCGGCGCAGTGCTTCGCAACCGGACATCGATCGCACTGCGGTGTGGTCGGAGTGCAGATAAGCGCGCCGAGCTCCATCGCCGCTTGATTGAACGTGCTCGGCGCCGATCGTGGAACCATCGCTTCGGCGACCTGCCACAGCAACTTATTCGACGCCGTTTCCTTCACCGGTGTACGCAGCGCGATCCAGCGGCTGAAAACGCGAACGGTGTTGCCCTCCAGAATCGGCAACGGTTGATCGCACGCAATCGACAGGATCGCGCCGGCGGTGTAACGACCGATGCCTGGCAACGCGACCACTTCGTCGAACGTTTGCGGAAACTCGCCGCCGTGTTCGTCAACGATTCGCTTCGCGGCCGCATGCAGCGATCGTGCGCGACGATAGTAACCGAGTCCTTCCCAATGCCTCATCAGCGATTGTTCGTCGGCTTGGGCGAGCGACTCGATCGTCGGGAATGAACGCATGAATCGATCGAAGTACGGCAGCACCGTTGCGACCTGAGTCTGTTGCAACATGATCTCGCTGACCCAGACGCGATACGGCGTCGGATCAGTCCGCCACGGCAAAACACGAGCGTGCGTGGCGAACCATTTCTTCAGCGATGCGCGAACGCGACTTCGCCACCGCGCATCGTTCCAGGTCTCGTCAATCACTCGCCCACTTTCCAAAACAGTCGGATCGCCATCGTCAACCACGAGATCAGAGCGATCGCGACCGTTGGCCACAACCACCACGGTCGATAGAAATATCGAACCTGCTCGTCGCCGACCGGAACGCGAACACTCTGCATCACGCTCTCAAACGGTTCGACAGCAACGGGGGTCCAGTCTTGACGATCGCGAGATTGATATTCGGCGTACCAATTTCCGTCTTGAAAAACCGGTCGCACGATCGTCTTCTCATCGATGCGGATCTCGTTTGATTTCGCTCGATTCATTTCATTCCGCAACCGACTCATATCTATCAGCGACAAACCGTTTCGCTCGATCGCGGCTTCGCTCGTTGTTAGTACTCCGTCGATCTGCAATCGATTTTTCATCGCCGACAAGTCGTCCCGTATTCGCGTCATGGCCATACTCTGAATTGAGACCATGCCGTTCAGGACGGCTTCGCGATCCGCCAAATGCCAGCGACCGAACCACGCGGCCCGCTGACTCGCTTCGACTTCGATCAACCGATTTTCACTCGACGTTTGCGACCAAATCTTCGGCCAACCGCTGCCCGTTCTCGTTCGCATCCAACGTTCAACATTAACGGGCGGCGTCGCTGCGATCGACGCGACCAGCGATTGTTCCTCCTTCACGTTCACCGAATAGGTAATCGAACGAGCGGCGACGGCGAGATCGATCAACATGGTCAACATCAAGACCATGACCAATCGTTGATGCGTCCAGCTTCGGCGACTGGCAAGCCAGATCGATCCCGCGACGACGATCACGACCACCATCGAGTGCAACAGCGACTGCTGGATCTGAATCAACCCGCCGTCAACATCGAGCGGTCCCCAAAAACGATCCGGTCGCAGCTTCGCAAGATCAATCACGCTCTCCCAACGCATCCGCGCGTACGTGGTAGCCGCGAATCCACCGACCAAAATCGCGGCGACAGCCAAAAACGAGATGCGAAAGTCTCTCATTCGTTGGATCATCGTGCGACGATCATCGAGCCATTTCGCGGTCAGGACCGACAACCCAAGCGATGTGAACACCAGCCACTTGGCCGGATAGCGAAACGCGTCGTAGCCTGGAAAAAATTGGTACAGAATCCAATAGGGTCCACCGACGCCGCTGTCCACATTGCCGAAGCGACCGGTACCGGCTTGCAACCACCACCCCAAACCGAACTGACCGCCCGCAAGAGCAAGCGACAGCATCACCATCGCCAACGACGGATCGACGCCCTCTCGACGCACCCGCAACAACCGATCGATCAACACAATCGCCGCGATCATTCCCGCGTAAATCGTTGGCGTCCACATTCGCCCGTCGCCCGGCAGGATGTTGCTGACGCGGCGATTGGTGGGCAGCAACGAACCGCTTGCATTCGGCGTGATCAACTCGGCAAGATGCCATGGCGGCAGGGAAAACTGATACGCCTCGTGCCGCTTTCCGCCAACAATCGGCGGTGCGATGCGACTGGTTTCCAATTCCGGTCGTGTGCGATCACTCTGGCGACTCCACGAAATCGAGGCAGCCAACTGTGGCAACGACAATAGCGCGGCGAGCAACGGTGAAACGATCAAGATCGCGACTTGCCGATATGACGATTGACGTCGCAATGTGCGATAGCACACGTTTAGCGTCACGATCAGCGCCGCGATGATCATCGTGTGCAGCGCAGTCTGCGGATCACCGCCCAAAATCATCATCGCCATCGCGGTTCCCGCGACGATCGCGCTGCTGAAACGTTGTCGTCGCGACAAGAGCGCACCCATCGCAAGCGGAAGCCATGCCGCGGACACCAGATACGGCGGGTTCGTGTACAAGAACCAGACGCTGCCCGAGAGCGGGTAGACGATGCCGGCGGCGCACGCGGCCAGACGTCTCGCGCCAGCGATTCGCGCGGCGAAGGTGGCTGCAATCGAAGCGATGATCAAATGGAAGGCAACGTACCAGGCAATCGCAACGGTTGACGAAAGCGGCAGCGCATAAATCACATAGCGAATCGGATACAGAACGGCTGTGGAAGTTTCACCGATCAGCGGCACGCCGGTCTGGTCCAGCGGATTCCAGAGCGGTATCCACTGATCGTCGCATCGCGCGCCGACGTAGTCATACAACGGCGTGTAGAAGTGGCTGACATCGCGAAATGCCAACCGGTCAACGCCGACGAGGCAACTGGCCAGCAACAACAAGATCACAATAGGCGCGGCGAGCCAACGAATGGTCCAGTTTTTAGGCGTTATTTCACGCATCGCGTCACTCTGCATGGCCCGCATGCGAAAACTTTGCCAACAATTCGCTGATATCCAACAAGTGAATTTGTCGGCCGCTTGCGTGCGGGCTATCGATCGCGATCGTGTGACCATCGCGACTTGCCCGCGGATGCGTATCACATCGCCATTCGCCGCGGTACTTGCTGGGGCTCGGAAAATGACCCAGGTCGATCCTCAAATCACTCGGCGGATGGTACAGAAACACGGTCTGTCGCATCGTCTTCGGATCGGGGTAACAATCGTTCAGAATCCAGTCCTGGTATGGCGCCGGCAAGTAAGTGTTGTGCCCGTTGACCACCATCTTGTTCTCACCAACGCGGCGAATCTGATCGGATCGGTCGACCATCTGGTAGAAGCCCATCGGAAGTCCGATCGGTTTTGTGAACATCGTAACAGTGTCGTCATCTTTCCAGATGAAGTGCGAAGTGAACCCCGATGGGTCCAGCACGAAAGGATCGCGGCCGTCGACGCCGACCGTGAACATCCGCGTCACAAATTCCCCTGTGTACTTCAAAGTCGTCGGGTCGAACTGGGGTCGATAGCGATGCAACACAATGAAGCGCGAGCCGCTGGGGTTGAGCAGCAGATGGTTGAAGTAGTGCCAGGCTTCGGGATGATTCGAGCCGTCGGGCCAAGCCATCGCCGAGGCATCCGCATTTGAAAAGATCAGCTTGCTGTCGCCTGTCCGCAAATCGACGCGCCAAATTCCATCGTCGTCCGGCGCGTGGCGCGAAACATTGACGTCTCGGATACCTTCGTAACCATAACCGGGACGAAGATTGTCCAGGCGACTGAAGTTCAGCGACAACCCGAATCGTCCGTCGCGGCTGATCGTGTAAATCGGTCGTTCGATCGTGCGAGTCGCGCCAGTATCGACGTTGAAGATTCGACAAACAAAGCGTTCGTTTTCACGATCGTTCCAAAGTACTTCGCGGCCTTCGGTTCCGATCCACTGCAACATACACCCTTGCTGCCATCCCCAAGAACGACTCGTGCCGATCGGATGCCACGTATCGTCCTTCCGAGTGTCGATGTAGCCGACGGTGATCTCGTCGTCCGGGCCCGGCGCTCGACCCTCGAACGCGACTTCATTGGCGAGAACATACCGCCCCGACGGATCAAACTCGTTCTTGTCGTAGTATCCGAACCAATGAAAGTTGGGTCCACGAGTGATCTGGCGTGTCGGCACAAATGTCTCGATCGGCCCCATCGACTTGGCGGCGGCGGAATCGTCGGCGAACAGAGAAACACGAGCGACTTGATTCGCGGCGTAGACCGCCGAAGATGCCGTCGCGGCGTGGGTCAAGAATTGTCGACGCGAAAATCGGGCAGTGGTCATGCAGGGGCCTTTGGAAATATTGTAGAACGATTGTCCCGATGGTTCTACTCTTTCAAACCGCTGGGACAATGGTTCTACTCTTTTGAATCATTGTGAATAGGGTTTTAATCGTTCGATATCGGAGACGTGTCCGAGATGCATGACGAAGTATCCGCAGAACGACGCATGAAGGTGCTGGTCGCTGAAGACAGCAGCGTGATGCGCATGCTGCTGATCGCTCAGCTGCGCGGCTGGGACTTGGATGTGGTCAGCGCGGTTGACGGGGCCGAAGCATGGGAACTGTTCAAAGAGCACGAATTTTCGCTCGTCCTGACCGACTGGATCATGCCCAACGTGGACGGATTGGAATTGATCCGGCGGATCCGCAACTACACCCTTCCTCATTACGTTTACGTCATCTTGCTGACAGCGAAGACGGACACGGAAGATCTCGTGCATGCGATGGACGCCGGCGCGGATGACTTTCTGGTCAAGCCGTGTGACACGCAAGAGCTTCGCGTGCGGTTGCGCGAAGGAACGCGAATCCTGAAGCTCGAAAGCACGCTCGCCGAACAGAACTTGGCGATTCGCGATGCCCAAGCCGCGCTTGTGCAAAGCGAACGACTCGCCAGCGTCGGTCAACTCGCGGCCGGCATGGCGCACGAGATCAACAATCCGATCGCTTTTGTCAGCAACAATTTGGCAGTCTTGCGACGCGATGTCGATTCGTTGATGCAGATCATCAGCGCTTACCGTGAATGTCGCGATGACCTTTCGCGCGTTGATGCCGATGCGATCGCGCGCATCGACCGTCTCGAGCAAGAGCACGATCTGCCGTGGATCATGGAGAACACTTTGCCGATGTTTCAGTCGTCGAAGGATGGTCTCAAACGTGTTCGCGACATTGTGAGCAACCTGCGCGACTTTGCGCGGCTGGACGAAGCCGTCCAAGATAAAATCTTGATCGGCGATACCATTCGATCGACGCTCGCGATCTTGAATCACGTCATCGATGAAGCGCAGGTGTCGGTCGTGCTGAATGACCCGGACAAGCCGCCGATCGTTTGCCGCCCAGCTTCGCTGAACCAAGTTTTTCACAACGTGCTGACCAATGCCATCCAGGCGTGTCAGCCGGGTGACAAGATCACCATCAACGTCGGGCAAACGGATGAATCGGTGCTGGTTGACATTTGCGACACGGGCGCTGGAATGGACGAATCGGTGCTGGCGAGGATCTTCGAGCCGTTCTTCACGACGCGGCCGATCGGGCAGGGGACCGGCTTGGGTCTGGCGCTTTGTTTCGGGATTGTTCGCGATCATGGCGGCGAAATCAGTGCGACGAGTCAATTGGGGGAAGGCACGACGATCTACATCCGACTGCCGAAACAGCCACAACTTGCGAGCTGATCCAGCGGTTAGACTATTGGGATGAGTGCTGAAACCGAAAAACCGCCGATCCTGTTGGTCGATGACGAACCCGAGATACTTGCGTCGTTGAAGGGTCTTTTGCGTCGCGAGTTCACGCTGCATACGGCCCAGTCGGGCGCCGAGGCGCTGGAGATTTTGCGGCAACACAAGATTCACGTCATCATGACGGACCAGCGGATGCCGGAGATGACGGGATCGGAATTGCTCAGTCATGCGCAAACGCAGTCGGCGGATTCGATCCGCATGATCTTCACCGGTTACGCGGACATCAAGGCGGTCATCGACGCGGTGAACAACGGACGCTTGTATCGCTACATCACCAAGCCATGGGACCCCGATGAGTTGATCGAGACCCTGCAACAGGCCGCCGACGAGTACGCGCGACGTCAACGTCGCCGTGATCTGTTGAGCGATCTGGTCGAGTACTTTGACGATGCAACTGAGTCTGGCAAGCAAGACGCGAGTTTGCTGAGGGCTCGCGTGCAGAACGAAATCGAACTCGATGACGCAACCTTATCGTAGTGGGATTCGCATGACGACTGAAAAGACGCCCGAACTGATGGTGGTTGTTATCCGGACTGACCGGCAACAGTGGTTCGTTGCCGGTGTCGACTTGCAAGGCGACGCGACGCCGCTGGTTCGATCCGAACCCGACAACTTGGACCAATACATCGGCGAGCCGTACGACGAACAGGTCTCGTTTCTTCGTCACCGACTCTCGGGCGCGATGCAGCGCGGATGCGATCGGTTGTGGGCCCGAAACGCAAAGGCGATGCGGATCGTGCTGATCGCCGACGATCATCTGGCGGATGCCGAACCGCGACTGCTGTCCGATTTGGCCGATCACCTGCACACTTGGATGACGCGTCCACCGGTGAGCGTCTACCGAGCGAAAGACAGTTCAAGCGTCGACGAATTGTCTTCGATGCACTGCTTGGTCGGCGAACCAGAATCGGGTCAGAAAGAAGCGTTGATGAAGGGACTACCCCAGCTATCAACAATGCTGGACGCACCCGATCGATGGGAAGTCATCCAAAAGCCGAAAGCTTAAACCGCTTTGCGCCGTCGCTGTTGTCGATGGCGGACGAAACCGACTCCGATGAGTTCGGGCGTCCGGTGGAACCGGACCTACGCGCTGTACTTGGTGGCGGTTTCGGTGAACTCGCTGATCTGTTGCTCGCTCCAGTCACGATCACGACCAAGCAGCTCGCACATTTGCCGGGCTACCTGCGGCGCGATCGCGACCGAGGCGCGACTGTCCAGAAACAGCGACCGCGTCCGGCGCGCCAGCACGTCTTCGACCGTTCGGGCCATCTCCATCGTCACCGCCCACTGAACATCCGAACCTCGAATCTCAAGCGACGGATGGAGTCGCGTCGCAAGCGAAGGATTCGCCGATTCGATTTGCCGAATGCCCGCCAAATCGGTTCCGTAGTACCGCCTCGGTTCATTTGCCAAGTCGTCGAGAGTTGTCGGCGGTGACGCGCCGTGAATCATCATCGAAGGGGTTTGGCAGGGTCGAACCGGTTTGCCAACGATTTCAACGACGCGGTCGACGCAATCTTCGCCCATCTTGCGAGCGGTCGTCCACTTGCCGCCCGTGATGGTCAGCATTCCTGATGGCGACCGCTTGATGACATGATCTCGCGCGAGCGACGCGGTCCGCGCGGACTTGTCGCCTCGCACTAGTGGCCGAATCCCCGTGAACACGCTCAGCACATCGGCACGCGTCGGCGGCTTCGTCAGATACTTCGCAAGCGTATCCAACAAGAACTGAACTTCGCCGGCCTGCGCCACCGGTTCCATCGTGGCCTTTTCGATCGGCGTATCCGTGGTACCAACGACGACGTGATCGTGCCACGGAATCATGAACAGCACGCGACCGTCATCGGTCTTGGGCACCATCAACGCCACGTCGCCCGGAAAGAACTCGCGAGGCAATACCAAGTGAACACCTTGGCTGGCCGCGACCAACGGTTCGCATGCTTGGTCATCAAATCGGCGGATGGAATCGCAAAAGGGTCCGGTCGCATTGACGACGCAACTTCCCGCGGCAACAAAACTTGTTTGCGACTCGCGATCCATCAAACTGACGCCACTGACTCGTCCGCGATCATCCTTCATCAGCCCGGTTACGCCGACATAGTTGACAAGGCAGGCACCATGATCGCTGGCCGTTCTCGCCATGTTGATCAGCAATCGCGTATCGTCGAATTGTCCGTCGTGATAAACAACGCCGCCTCGCAAACAATCGGACCGAACCGTCGGCGCAATTTGGCGAGCTTCATCGGATCGAAGTCGTCGTGAACGCCCGAAACTGTTTCGCGTCGACAAAAAATCGTACACGCGGAGTCCGGTGCCGTAAAAGAAACGCTCCCATCGATTCTTGCAGGGGATCAGAAACGATAGGTCGTGGACCAAGTGCGGCGCATGGTTGAGCAACAATGTTCGTTCGTGGAGCGCGTCGCGAACCAACGTGATGTTGCCCTGACGAAGATAACGCACGCCGCCGTGAACCAACTTGGTACTGCGGCTCGACGTGCCACTTCCAAAATCCGATTGCTCGACCAGCAAGCAGTCCAGCCCTCGGCTGGCCGCATCCATCGCGATCGCGACACCGGTCGCGCCGCCACCGATGACGATCACGTCCCATCGTTCGGATCGCGACCGAATTGTTTCCATCGCGACGTCGCGTGAGAACCGATGCGTGGTGCCGATCAACTGGCCGACTCTCAACTGGCCGACTCTCAACTGGCCAACTCTCAACTGGCCGACTCCCAAGCCTGAGATCGTTTGAGTGCTTCGGCCCACCGAGCGCGACGTTTGCTGACCTCTTCGGCCGGCATTGTGGGATGAAAGACGCGATCGGTTTGCCACACCGACGTGATCTCTTTCGGCTCGTTCCAGAACCCGACGGCCAACCCGGCCAGGAACGCGGCACCCAGCGCCGTTGTCTCGATCACTTTGGGCCGAACCACATCGACTTCGAGAATATCGGCTTGAAATTGCAACAGCAAATCGTTGGTTGCCGCGCCTCCATCGACGCGAAGTTCTTTCATCGGTCGATTCGAATCTTGTCGCATCGCGTCCAACACGTCGGCGACTTGAAAGGCGATCCCTTCGAGCGTCGCGCGAGCCAAGTGCGCTTTCGTCGTTCCTCGTGTGATTCCCACGATGGCACCTCGCGCGTAAGCGTCCCAATGCGGCGCGCCCAAGCCTGCGAACGCCGGAACCACGTACACGCCGTCGCTATCAGGCACCGATGCAGCAAGTGCCTCGACGTCCGACGATGTCTCGATGATGCCCAGTCCATCTCGCAACCACTGAACCGCAGCGCCGGCGATGAAAACGCTGCCTTCCAACGCGAACTGAGTTTTCTCGCCCGTCGTACAGGCGACCGAAGTGAGCAATCCGTTCTTTGACAACAACGGATCGCTGCCCACATTCATCAACATGAAGCAACCGGTGCCGTAGGTATTCTTTGCCATTCCCAGTTCAGTGCAGTTCTGCCCGAACAGGGCGGACTGCTGATCACCCGCCGAACCGGCGATCTTGATTTCTCCGCCGAACCATTGCGAAACCGTTTCGCCGAAGCAAAAGCTCGAAGGCTGGATCGTCGGCAACACGGACATGGGAATGTCGAACAGCGCCAACAAATCGGAATCCCATTGCCCCGTATGAAGGTTCATCAGCATCGTGCGTGACGCATTGGTAACGTCGGTGACGTGTTGTTTGCCGCCGGTCAAGTTCCAGATCAGCCAACTGTCGATCGTCCCAAAGGCCAGCTCGCCACGTTCGGCGCGTTGACGCGCGCCGGGGATCTCGTCGAGCAACCAGCGCAGCTTGCTCGCGCAAAAGTACGCATCGATCACCAAGCCCGTTCGTGAACGAATGAAGTCGGCGTGGCCCGCATCGCGCAGCCGATCACAGGCACCGGCGGTTCGTCGATCTTGCCACACGATCGCGTTGTGAAGTGGTTTGCCGGTTGCACGATCCCACAGCACCGTCGTTTCGCGTTGGTTCGTGATTCCGATCGCCGCGACGTCGGTCGCGTTCAGCTTGCACGTCGCCAGAACTTCGCGACCGACCGCCAACTGTGACGTCCAAATCTCCATCGCATCGTGCTCGACCCAACCGGGATGCGGATAGATCTGTGTGAACTCGCGCTGGGCTTGGCCAACGATCGATCCCGAGTGATCAAAAACGATCGCCCTTGAACTCGTTGTCCCCTGATCAAAAGCAAGGATAAAGTTCACGGTCGGACTCTTAGGATAAGTGGTGAAGCGAAAGACCAGGTCCCGATCTTGCAAGATGCGCAAATCGCAGCCCCAGGCTATCACACAACGTCGCTTCGCGACTTAAAAAGCAAATTCGGTTCGTTCAACGCAGGCCGCCTACTTACTATCAAACACGATGACCGGATTGATGTTCGCGTCAGGATTGGCGAGCGAGTTGACGACGCGGCCCAGCAGCAGGACGCTCGGCGTATCACTGGAATGTTCGTGTACCAGCGAAGCGAGTTCGCGGGCAGCGTTGGGCAAATCGTGGTTGTGAAAGAAAGTGAGCGCACTTTCATACCGCTGGCGAAGTTGCTGCCATCCGTGCGCGGTTCCTGCATCGAGTTGGAAGAGCCGCACAACCTCTTTCACGCCCAGCGGCTGCGCATCGGCGAGGCGGCGATAACAGAACGGAGTTGCCGGGCCGACGTCGCTTGGGATATCCAGCAATCGCTGAGTCGATTCGGTCATCAAGACAGGAACGCCGAACTTCTTTGTCATTCCTTGGATTCGGCTGGCGACATTGACCGTGTTTCCGAGCGGCCCATACTTGAATTTGATCCGTGAACCGGTGTTTCCGACTCGGGCCGTTCCGCTGTTGATCCCGATGCCGATACCGAATCGATCGGGCGTGATCGCAGCGTGACGTCGACGCAGCGGTTCCACTCGCTCGATCATCGCGAGCGCGGCGCGGCACGCTCGCACGGCGTGGTCGGCTTGCTCCGCCGGCGCGCCCCACATCGCCATCAAT
>JBGSLZ010000048.1:0-84490 GCA_041740415.1 Rubripirellula sp. | reverse complement strand
GAAACCGGTGTCGATGCGTTGGCCGTCGCGATCGGCACCAGCCACGGTGCCTACAAGTTCTCCAAGAAGCCGACCGGTGCTGTTTTGGCGATGGACCGAATCGAGGCGATCCATGCAAAGCTTCCCAACACGCACTTGGTGTTGCACGGCAGCAGCAGTGTGCCACAAGAGTTGCAAGACATCATCAACAAGTTTGGTGGTCAAATGAAGCAAACCTACGGCGTTCCCGTCGAAGAGATCCAACGTGGTATCAAGAGCGGCGTTCGCAAGATCAACGTCGACACGGATTGCCGCATGGCCATCACCGGCGCGATCCGCAAAGTGCTGACGGAAGACCCAGGTGCATTTGATCCACGTGCTTACCTGAAACCCGCTCGCACCGCGATGAAGGACGTCTGTGTCGCCCGCATGACGGCATTCGGGCAAGCCGGTAACGCAGCCAAGCTTCGCAAAGCCCTCGGCGTGACGGTTTAGTTTCAAGCAACGCAGTTGAATTCAAGGAAGGCCGTGTCAGTCGACACGGCCTTCTTTCTTATCATGTTCGACAAACTCATCGATGCTTTCGATCATCAAGTCTCGACGCGCGGCGACGCGACTGCATTGATCGCGCCCGATCGTCTCACCGGCGAGCTGATTCGTTCGAGTTGGAACGAACTTGCTAGGCAAATCGACAAGAGTGCTGGCAAGCTATTGCCGCGGGACCGGGTAGAGATCATTTCGGACAACAGCCACGATCAAATCGTCGAAGTGCTCGCCTGCATGCGCTGCGGTGTCGCGGAAGTCTCGATCGATCCGCGTTTTCCGCCGGCCCGATCCGAGCATTCGCGCCTCCACGATGATGTCGCAATAGTTCTGTTCACCAGCGGAACGACCGGTGAACCACGCGGTGTGATGTTGACGCACACGAACTTGGTTGGCAACGCGGCAGCCAAGTTAGCAGCGGTACCGCAATCACCCGATGATGTGCGGCTGATGGTGCTGCCGATGTCTCACGCTTACGCGCGAACTTGTGACTTCGGCACTTGGTTGCTGAGCGGATGCACGTTGGCCGTGACTACGGGATTCGCGGGCCTGATGTCGATGTCACGCATCGTCAATCCGACACTGATGAACGTCGTGCCGTCGATCGCTTATGAGCTACTCAAGCATGATTTGTCATCGCTCGGGTTGAATCGATTGCGGCTGCTCGGATGCGGCGGCGCACCGCTTTCGAGCGAAGCATTCTCGCGGTGGCGCGGGCTTGGTGTGACGGTTATCCAGGGTTACGGTTTGACGGAATCAGGACCGGTCATTTGCAGCGCGACAGCGGAGAATGCAACGGCAGGGCTGGTGGGCGATTTTGTCGACGGATGGGAATCGGACATCCGCTCAGGCGAGTTGTTTGTCCGAGGGCCGCACGTGATGAAGGGGTACTGGGACGATGCTGAATCGACTTCACGGAAGATCGACGCCGAGGGATGGTTGCGGACGGGTGACTCGGTGACTCGTGACAAGGCCAGTGGTCAAATGCGAATTCTTGGTCGCTTCGATGACGTGATTGTCATGCCCAACGGATCGAAGATTTCGCCGGCGCCGATCGAGCGTGAGGTGGAGCGGATTTCGGGCGTCAATCATGCGATACTATGTTGGCGCGAGCGGCTTGAAATCTGGATCGACGGGAATTGTGAAGACCTGCTCGTCGTCGAAGCCGTGTCGAAGCATCCTCATTGCAAAAAGGTGACGGTCCATCATTTCGATTCGCCGCTATCATGTGAACGAGGCGAGTTGACCGTGAAGGGAACGATCCGCCGAAGCAGAATTCTCCAACACATTTCAAACGGACGATAACGATGTCATCAACGATCGAGACGGAAAGCTCGGCTTCACCAACGGTGCCTCGACGAGCGTTGCGGTGGTGGCCGGCGGCAGTGCTGTTGTTGGCGATGGTTGGTGTGCGATACCTGCCGAGTTTATGGGAAGCGCCGAGTCTTCCGATACTGATGTTTGGATTCATGGGACCGGCGGGTGTGGGCCTCTTGATTTTGGTGTGGTGGTGTGTTGCCAGTCGAGCTTCCTGGAAAGAGAAGGTGTCCGGGCTTGCCGGTTTCATTTTGATCGCCGCGATCGCGATCAGCCTCGTTCACTTCTCGATGCGGGGAATGAATGTCGTCATCAGTGTCCTTCCCACCGGAATTGCCTTGTTTGCAATCGGGCTGATTCTGTTTTTTAAGAGTCCGAACTGGCGGGTTCCCGTCGCGCTGTTGTTAAGTTTGATCGGGTTCGGCTATTGGGACTTGAGACAGAGCGAGGGTGTGACAGGTCAGTTTGAGCCTCAAATGCTGTGGCGATGGCAACCGACGGCGGAGCAGACTTATTTGCAAGACCTGGCTGCCCGATCTGGCTCCGGTGCATCGTCAAGTAACTACGATCCCGTCACGCTTGCATCGGCGCAGTGGCCCGCTTTTCGTGGGCCGGACCGAACCGGCGTCGTAACGGGCGTGGTCGTAGATCAAGACTGGAAGGCGACACCGCCGAAGCCGATTTGGCGGACCAAGATCGGTCCCGGATGGTCGTCGTTCACCGTCGCGGGCAACCGCATCTTTACTCAGGAGCAGCGGGGTGATGACGAGGCCGTGGTCTGCTTGGACGCGGATACCGGTAAGATAGTTTGGGATTTCGCTTATCCAAGTCGTTTTTGGGAAGCCATCGGCGGCGCGGGTCCGAGAGCAACACCGACGATAGCGGATGAGGGGTTGTTCGCGATGGGAGCTGACGGAATTTTGGTTTGCTTGGATGCAAACAATGGAACGGAGCGATGGCGTGGCGATCTGAAAATTGACGCGAACCGAACACCGCCGATGTGGGGCTTTTCGTCCTCGCCGCTGGTGACCGATTCGTTGGTGATCGTTCATGCCGGCGGCGAGGGCGACAAAGGTTTGCTGGCGTACAGCGCCGCCGACGGCGAACTCGCGTGGTCCGTCCCATCGGGTGACCATACTTACAGCTCGGCTCAACTAGCGACCTTCGATGAAACGCGAGGCGTTTTGATGATGACCAACGATGGTTTGCAGTTTGTGCAAGTCGACGATGGCAGCGAGATCTGGCGATACGATTGGTTGTTCGAGAATTATCGTGCTCTGCAACCGTTGGTAATTGATGGTTCCGTTCTGATCGCGACCAGCCTTGGTGAAGGTGTGCGTCGCATTACCCCAACGCAAAACGACGATGGCAAATGGGAAGTCAATGAAGATTGGTCGACTCGCGATATGAAGCCGGACTTCAATGATTATGTTTTTTACGATGGCTATGTCTACGGATTCGACGGCAGCGTTTTCGCTTGCATTGATGCCGCAACGGGGAAGCGACAATGGAAGCGAGGCCGATATGGGAACGGTCAAGTGATCTTGCTGGCCGAGCAGGGGCAGTTGCTCATTGCGACTGAAAAAGGACAGTTGACGTTGGTCAACGCGACCCCGGATCGGCTTGACGAAGTCGCCAGCATCGAAGTGATCGAGGGTAAGACATGGAATCACCCGGTTTTGGTTGGCAATCGTGTCTACATGCGGAATGCTCAAGAAGCGGCGTGCATGGAACTTCCGATCTCGGTGAATTAGTCACCCTACGTCCTCAACCAATTGGCGATGTTTGCTTGTCCGATCATACTGACCGAGCGGAATCGCAGCGTCGGCAATCGTTTGTCTCGCCGATGGTCTCGATGGAATCATCTGGAACGCATTGATTATGAATCACGCTCAATTGGGGCGATCTCGGCGGCCATGGCTACGGACTCTTGCGGGTTCTTGCGCGGTGATCCTTTGTGTGTTGGGACTCATCGCCGGGATTGCCTACGCGAAGGTGAGGCAAGTGAGGGCCGCCAACTCCCAGCCTCCGCAGCCGGAGATGCCGATTACGGTGACGTTTGCGAAGGCTCGGGCCGTCACGTTTCGACGATCGTCGGTCGTGGTCGGCAATGTATTGGCGCCAGAATCAATCGCGTTGCAAACGGAACTAACGGGCACCGTGACGCAGGTTCCTATGATTCCGGGCGGTGTTGTCCAGAAGGGCGATCTGTTGATCCAGTTGGACGACCGGATGGAGCAGGCTCAATTGAAGAGCGCTGAAGCAACACGCAAACTCGCTGAGACGTCGCTGGCGAGGTCGCGTCGCCTAAGTCAAGCCAATGCGAATAGCGAGTCCGATGTGGACATTGCCGAAGCCGAATTGACTCGCGCCGAAGCAGAGGTCGAACAATTGCGAGTTCGCATCGATCGGATGCAGCTTCGTTCTCCCTTTCGTGCTCGCGTGGGTCTGTTCGATTTGCACGTCGGCCAGTACTTGGAATCGGGCAGCATGATCACGACTTTGGAAGGCATCGCCGATTATTTCAACGTCGACTTCGCGATGCCCGCGCACGTCGCGGACGGGATTCGAATCGGCGATGATGTTGAACTGCGAATCGATGAATCTTCGGAACCTTTAACGGCAAAAATTGTCGCGCTCGATTCAGCAGCCAATGCGAATTCACGTTCGCTGACCGCCCGTGCTAGGCTCCAGAATCCGCCCGCGCTGTTGCAGCCGAACGACTCGGTTCGCGTGATGGTTTTTTACGGCGATCCGATTCCTGCGAGGCTGGTTCCGGCGACTTCGGTTCGACGTGGCCCGAGCGGAACCATTGTCTTCGTCGCGGAAGATGTTGAGGGAGTGCTTCGCGCACGATCCCGTGATGTGATGGTCGCCGGAAGTGTCGGCAACTTGGCTCGCGTGGTTGGTGGTGTCGACGAGGGCGAAAGAGTCGTTGCGGACGGTTCATTCAAAGTCAACGAAGGAGCGATGCTCGCGGCAGCACGAGCGGATGATCGAGAAGCTGTCGGAGCCCAAATCACGGACGCAAAAATGACGGACACGGGCAGGTTGGGGTCGGCACGATGAAAAACATCACCGATTTGTTCATTCGTCACCCGGTGCTCGCGGTCGTGGTGAATTTGATTCTGGTGTTGGTCGGATTGCGATGCGCTATGTCGCTGCCGGTTCAGCAATTCCCGAAATTGGAAAGCACGTCGATCACGGTGACGACGGTCTATTTCGGTGCCAGCGCAGAAACCGTTCGCGGGTTCTTGACGACGCCGATTGAGCGCGCCGTGTCCTCGATCGCGGGCATTGACTACGTCGAATCGAGCAGCATCGCCGGCATCAGCACGGTAACACTGAGGCTGAATCTAAATCACGACTCGACGAAGGCACTCGCCGAGGTGAGCGCCCGGTTACAGCAGGTGCGAAGCGAGTTGCCTGCCGAGGCCGAACCGCCGACGATCGAATTGGTGCGCGCCGATCGCCCCTATGCGTCGTTTTACTTGAGCTTCACGTCGGATCGATTCAGCCTGCCAGCGCTGACCGATTATTTGACTCGAAATGTTCAGCCACGTTTGTCCATCTTGCCTGGCGTTCAAAAGGTTGGAATCGAGGCCGGTCAAATTCCGGCGATGCGAATTTGGATTTCACCGCAACGGCTGAGCGAGTTGAATCTGACGCCCGGCGATGTCTTTTCAGCGTTGCAACGAAACAATTTTTTGGCGGCGATCGGTCAGGTCAAAAGTGATTCGGTGCAAGTCGATTTGTTGACCAACACGGATTTGCGCAGTGTCGAAGAGTTTGAGGATCTGATCGTCTGGCAATCGCCTGCTTCGGTGTCTGGTCCCGGAACGATCATTCGGCTGGCGGATGTCGCCAGGATCGAATTCGCCAGCGAAGAGCCGATCGCGACCGCAATGTATCGGGGTCGTGAAGCGATCTACGTCAGCGTTTGGCCGCTGCCGGGAAGCAACGAGATCGAAGTCGCTTCGCGTTTGCGTGAAGCGATGGCGAAGTTGCAGCCCGATCTTCCCGTTCACGTCGACATGGAGCTGGCGTATGACGGCACCATGTTCATGCGGAAGTCGCTCGCGGAGATTTCCAAGACCCTGAGCGAAACGATTCTGATCGTCGGCGTCGTTGTGTTCTTGTTCATGGGTTCGGTGCGGACGGCGCTGGTGCCATTGGTGGCGATGCCGGTGTCGTTGATCGGTGCCGCGATCGTGATGTACTTGATGGGCTTCTCGCTGAACCTGTTGACGTTGTTGGCAATCGTGTTGGCCGTGGGATTGGTGGTCGATGACGCCATTGTGGTTGTCGAAAACGTCCAGCGACATTTGCGGGAAGGACATGGCAAGATTCAGTCGGCTTTGATCGGCTCACGCGAGTTGGCCGGCCCGATCGTAGCAATGACAATCACGCTCGCCACGGTGTACGCACCGATCGGTTTTCAAGGCGGGCTGACGGGCATGTTGTTTCGCGAATTCGCGTTCACGCTGGCCGCTGCCGTCGTCGTGTCCGGCGTCGTCGCCATCACGCTCTCACCAATCATGAGCGCCTATTTAGTTCCTGCGGGCGGTCGCGAAGGTGCGATGACTCGACTGGTGAATCAGATCTTCGATTCGGTACGGCGTGGTTACGCGGGAGTGCTGGAGACCGTATTGAGTCTTCGATATTCGATTGCGATCGCGACAGTGCTAGCGGGTGCGGCGGCAGTGCCGATGTACATGTTTTCGGCGAAAGAGCTGGCGCCGGTGGAAGACGAGGGCGCGATATCGGTCGTGTTTTCGGCGGCGCCCGATTCGACGTTGCAGGCGACCAGTCGGTGGGCAGGTAAATTGGCGGAGGAACTTCAGACGATCGACGAGACCGACTACATGTGGGCGGTGGTAACAGCCGGCGGCGGCTTCGGCGGGCTGATGACCAAGGATTGGTCCGAGCGCGACCGCAACACGCAAGCGATGTTGCCGCAAGTCTTCGGCGCGGCCGCTCAAAATCCTGGCCTGGAAGCGTTCCCGGTTCTGGTCCCACCGTTGCCGGGGGCCGGCAACTACGATGTCGAGCTGCTGATCAAAAGCGATCTGCCGGTCGAACGCCAGCGAGAAATCGCTGACGAGATCGTTAGTCGCGGACGCGAGGCGAACCAGTTCTTGTTCGTCGATACAGACTTGAAGATTGACTTGCCGCAAGCACGCGTGATGGTTGATCGCGAGCGGTTGGCCGATTTGGGACTTGACCAAGCTTCGGCCGGTCGCGAATTGGGAGTGCTGTTGGGTGGCGGCTACGTCAATCGATTCAATCACTTCAATCGATCGTACCGCGTGATTCCCCAGTTAGAAGCAACCGAACGTCAATCGACGGGCGCGTTGATGGACTTGAAGATCCGAGGACAGTCGGGTGAATTGGTTCCGGTGTCGACGTTTGCAACCATTGAGCCCGAGACGGCGCCTCGGACGCTGAGTCGATTCCAGCAGCAAAGCGCCGTCAAGATTTTTGCGGCCGTGTTCCCTGGCATTACGAAAGAGCAGGGCCTGAGGACGTTGGAGACGATTGCCGACGACGTGATCGATTCATCCGCCAGCTTGGATTACTCGGGTGAGTCACGTCAGATTCGCCGCGAAGGCGCGTCGATGGCGACGACGTTGGCGTTCGCTTTGGTGTTGATCTACTTGGTTCTGGCGGCGCAGTTTCATTCCTTTCGTGATCCGCTGATCGTGTTGTTAGGTTCCGTTCCATTGGCGATGACGGGCGTGCTGACATTGACGTTTTTGGACTTGACGACCATCAACATTTATTCGCAGGTCGGCTTGATCACGTTGGTCGGTCTGGTCGCCAAGAACGGGATTCTGATCGTCGAGTTCGCCAATTCGCTGCAAGAACGTGGCGCGACGAAGCGTCAGGCGATCGTCGAATCGGCCCAAACACGCTTGCGGCCTGTGTTGATGACATCGGCGGCGACGGTGCTGGGTCACTTGCCGTTAGTGTTTGTCGTCGGCGCCGGGGCGCAAGCTCGAAACAGCATCGGCATTGTCTTGGTCGCGGGCATGGCAATCGGTACCGTGTTCACGTTGTTCGTCGTGCCGGCACTGTATTTAATTTTGGCGGCGCAGCACCGATCGAATCAGGACGAGTGGGAATCGATGGAGGCAGCGTCGATGGAATCAAGCGGGGTCATAGGCGTCGCTGCCCAGACCACGTCCCCGCGGTATGAACATGCACATCAGGATGCCTAAAACGTACAGGAACATCAGCGGGATCGACAGCGCGATCATGCTGGTAACGTCGGCGGGCGTCACGATCATCGCGATCACGTTGATGGCCAGCACCGCCACTTTCCAGCTTTCGATATACGCCTTCGTCTCAAGCAGACCAATTCGTTGTGCAAACAACATCACCAACGGCAACTGAAACGCGATCCCGAATCCTAGCGGCAGCATCAGCACGAAATTGACGTAGTAGGAAAGACGCGGCTCGATGGCAACGTCCATCGATCCGTTGAATGCCAACAAGAATGACAGCACGTAGTGCAGGACCAGAAAGAACGCCAGCACGACACCGGATATGAATAGCAGCACGCTCAGCGGTAAGTACACGTACACATACCGTCGTTCATGATCGTGAAGCCCGGACGCTACAAACGCCCAAATGTGATAGAAAATCATCGGTGATGCAAAGATCGCGCCGACGATTAAGCCTGCTTTGACCCAGATCATGAACGGCTCTTCGATTTTCAACGAGCTGAGGCCCGTTTTGTTTTGACGAAGTTGCAGTCGCGGCTTGAGCTTCGACGGGTCGGGAATGGACCCCAGAATATTCGCAAGTTCGCGAGGCTCGACGGTGATCTGAGATTCAACGTCGGCGCTAGTTTCCGATGAACCGTTGACGCCCGATTCCGCAGCTTCAGAATTTTTCGGCATCACCAACGAGTCCATCGTCAGCGTTTGGTACTCTTCCGGAACGTCGTAGACGATCTCCGCGATCAGCGATCCGCCGGCTAAGAACTCTCTTAACGAATTGACTTCGGGTGCCTTCGGGTCGTAACCCATCCTGTAGAGATCACGTTCGGCTTGAAATTCCCGGATGGCGGATTCCAGCGGTTTCTGGATGAACAGAATGACGCTGTCGGCAAAAAACAGCCCGATGATCAGACCCCCGGCCAGCCACAGGATGGCGCGGACAAGTGACTGACGCAGTTCGTCGAGGTGTTCCCCAAACGTCATTGTCGAGTTATCAAACAAGTCGTCTTTTGGGCGAGCCAGGCGGTCCACGGATGATGTCTCGGGTTGGCCGAAGATTTCGCTGGCGGTCACCAGGGTTGTCGGCGGCGGAAAATGGTTTTCGGGCGCACGAGCGAGCAACCGATCTCACTCATTTGGCACGAGATTAGTGTAACCTCTCGCGACGAACTCGACCGCGCCTCCGATCCTATGAACGTCTCAACTTTCCCGTTGTCACCGGAACAATCACTCCCATGCAACCTTATCCGTTGTCATTCCGACCGATTTTGAAGCGAACGATTTGGGGCGGGCGCAAACTGGGCGAACAACTGGGCAAACCCATCGGCGAAGGCTCCGATTACGCCGAAAGCTGGGAAGTGGTCGATCGCAGTGACGACCAGAGCGTCATCGATGCGGGCGAACTGGCGGGTCAGACCTTATCTGAAGTCATCCAAACGCATCGAAAGTGGTTGTTGGGAGAATGTGTTCCATCAGGCCCATTCCCACTGCTGCTTAAATATCTCGACTGCAATCGCGTGTTGTCGGTTCAGGTGCATCCGGGTGACGACTACGCGAAGAAAATGACAAAGCCGGATTTGGGAAAGACCGAAGCTTGGTACATCGTCAGCTCCGATCCCGGTAGTTTGGTCTACGCAGGTTTGAAGGACGGAGTCGACGCTGCGACGCTTCGCGAAGCGGTCAACGTCGGACAGACGGAGCAGGTTTTGCATTCGTTTCATCCCGAGCCGGGTGAAATTCTGTTCATTCCAGCCGGAACGGTTCACGCATTGGGCGAGGGTTTGCTGATCGCGGAGATTCAACAGTCCAGCGATACAACATTTCGGCTGTTCGACTGGAATCGAGTCGACCAAAACGGCATCGGCCGACCGTTGCACATCGAATCGAGCCTCGAAGTTACCGATTACCAAGCGGGGCCGATCAACGCTCGACGCTGCGATCCTTTGGCATCCGGTTGGCAGACGATGGTCGAATGCGACAAGTTTGTGCTGAGCGTGATGCTGCAAGCAACCGATTTGATCGGCGGCGATGGCAAGTTTCACATCGTAACCGTGCCCCAAGGATCGGCGGTTTTGTCGGGCGAGGGACACAGCGTGTCGATGGCCGCGGGATCGACGCTGCTGTTGCCTGCATCGTTGGGTGAATGTCGCGTTTCACTGCAAACCGCGGGTACAGTCGTCTTGTCGGCGCACCTGCCCGACGCGATCACTTAACCGAATCGATCTTTCCACCGAGTCGATCGACTTCGTACGCTCCCCAGACGCTTCGATCCCTTCGTCGTTTCTGGAACGAGAATCATGCCGCTTCGTCAACGAACTTCCATCGGCTGCGTTGCGTTGGCAGCGTGCTTCGTCGGCTCATTTTCGGGTTGCCGCAGCGGATGTTTGCCTCCGGGTGGACCGATGAATGAGCAGCAAGCCAACGCGATCATCCATGATCCGTTCCCGCAAAATGGAATCGCGCCAGACGAGTTGGCGTCGCGTCCCCCGGACTACCAACAACCACTTCCCGAGGCCGTCCGAAATCGGATTGTGCCCGATGCGATGCCCTGGCTGGGCCCTTAGTTGCGCTGAGGCACTACGTGGTTAAGCTCCGTTTTGGTAGGTTGGGGGCTCCTGACCATGCCAACTCGCAAGCCCAACATGCCCCGCAAAACTGCCAAGAAGCGTCCAACCAAGTCCGCCGACGCATCGACTTCTCAGCGTCTCCAACGCGTGCTCGCCGGAGCCGGGTTCGGTTCACGTCGCCAGTGCGAAGAACTGATTGAGGACGGGCGGGTCCACGTCGACGGTGTCGTCGTCGACAAATTGGGTGCCACGGTTGATCCCGAAGTCAACAAGATCTTGGTCGATGGCCAAGTGCTCAAAAAGCAAAAGACGGTCTACTACGCGGTCAATAAACCGGTGGGTGTGGTCACGACCAATCGCGATCCGCAAGGGCGTCCACGAGTCGTCGATTTGGTCCCGCCGGACGAGCGAGTGTTCCCGGTCGGACGTTTGGACCTCAGCAGCGAAGGGTTGATACTGCTGACCAACGATGGCGAATTGGCGCAAAAGCTGACGCACCCCAGTTTCGGCGTGCGCAAAGTTTACCGCGTGATGGTGGCTGGCAAAGTCGACAACGAAACAATGAAAAAGATGCGCGAGGGCATCTACATTTCGGAAGGTTTCGTGCAAGTCGATGGCGCGAAATTGTTAAAGGCTAAAGCCCGTTCGACGGAGCTTGAGATCACACTTCGCGAAGGCAAGAACCGCGAGATCCGTCGCATCTTGGCGCGGCTGGGGCACAAGGTCCAACAACTCAAACGGATCGCCGTCGGCCCGCTCAAGCTGGGTGATATGCCAGCTGGCGCGTATCGAGTCGTCCTGCGTGAAGAAGTCGAAAAGCTTTGGGCCGCTTGCGAGGCCGCCGAGAAAGAGTCGGCATCGAATCCGGTAAAGAATCGATCGGGCGGACCCAAACGGGCGACCAAGAAATATGGCACGCAAGCGGCGGCGCGAACAACCAAGTCGCCCGGCAAAAAAGCTGGTCGCGCACCCGTTCCAAAAGCGGCGTCCACGTTCACGCTGCCGGTGAAACCATCGACGGGTGGCGCAATCATCGGCGGCGACACGAAGCCGAAACAGGATCGTTCGCAACTGAAAGAACACGTCGTGAAGCCGCGCCCGACGGGCAGCCAACGCAAGGCGGCGCGAAGCGAAGCCGAGCGTGATGGTTCACGATCGACCGGCCCTCGAGCGACCGGTGCGAAACGAAAAGGATTCAAAGGCAAAGGTGGTGGTCGTCCACCCGGTCGACGCACCAAGAAACGATAACGATGTCAAAACTGCATGCCGATTTTTACGCCGATTCGATGGTTCAAATCGATGGAGCGATCGAGCTGAACGAACTGGTGGGCGAAGCAACTTATCGCGTCCGGATCGTCGCGCCGGCGATCGCTCAGTCCGTTGTGCCCGGACAGTTTGTGATGATCCGAATCAAGGGGATCGATTCACCGCTGATCGGTCGAGCGCTGGCGGTGTACGACGTGGTGGCTGACGAGTCCGGTGTTCTCCGGTGCATCGATTTGGTTTACTTGCGAAAGGGTGTGTTCACGACGGCGCTTGCCAGTTGCCGCGTCGGCAGCGACGTCACTCTGTGGGGACCGCTCGGCAACGGATTCTCCAATCGCCCCTGCGATCGCCTGATCATGGCAGTCGGTGGTATCGGACAAACGCCGATGCTCTTGCTGGGCCAAGAAGCATTGGGCTCGCGGACTTTCGGCGTAGGGCGTGAGTCCGGTTGGGCGGGCAAGGCCCAACTAATTTACGGAGCCCGGCGCGCCAGCCTGCTAGCCGGCGTTGATGATTTTCGTTCCGCCGGGTTTGATGTCACGTTATGCACCGACGACGGGTCGATCGGCGAAAAACGGTTGGTTCCCGAAGTACTCGCCGACCGTTTGGCAAAGATCGAGTCAGGAACGCACGTTCGCGTGGTGACCTGTGGCCCCGAGATCATGATGCAGAAAGTCGCGGAAGTTTGCGAGGCTGCCGGCGTTGATTGCCAAGTCAGCATGGAGACGCCGATGGCCTGCGGCATCGGCATTTGTTTCTCGTGCGTTGCCAAAGTCCTCCAAGACGACGGCGGATGGGATTACAAGCGAACGTGCGTCGAAGGCCCGATCTTTGACGCCGAAAAAATTTGTTGGGAATAAGTATTTCCCGTCGCACGAAATCCTGGGGTTACACGAACGCTCGCTAAAGCTCGGTTCGTTCACCCCAGGCATTTCATGCCGCAGCTACGCAGCTAAAACGTACTACGGTTTCGGTGCTGCTGCGGCTAACACCGCCAGATCTTCTGCGCCGACTCTTGTGCAGAACTCGCCCAACGATTCGGCGCCTTCTCGGTTTGCTTTGAAGGCCGCGAAAATGGCGATGATCTCGTCGACGACGACATCGTCCGGCACCAAGTCTTTGTAGATGTAGGCCAAACGATTTCCCAGCCATCCACCGCCGGCGAACAACGTGTACTTGTCCTTTGCCTTTCCGACCAGCGCGAGATCGGCGTTGTAGGGCCGCGCGCATCCGTTGGGACAGCCCGTCATGCGAATCGTGAATCGTTCCTTGGCCAAACCGAGCTTCGCCAATGGCGCTTCAAGACCGTCAATGATGCTGGGTAAACGTCGTTCGCTTTCGGTGATCGCCAACCCGCAAGTCGGAAGTGCCACGCACGACATCGACCAACGACGAACGGTACTGGTTTCCTCGGTGGTCGGCATGTGATTCTTCTGAACAAGGCCGATCAGTTTGTCTTTGTCCGCTACTGCGATGTCCGTGAAGATCACGCTTTGATGACCCGTCATGCGGATCTCCGTTTTGAACTCGCGAGCGACCGCGCGCAGGGCGGCTTTGAGTTGATGATCTTCGCTGTCGTACAAACGACCGTTCTCGATGTTCAACCCATACGACCACTTACCATCACCCTGCTCTTGCCAGCCCATGTGGTCGTCGACCTCGTGAACCTCATCAGCGGTGCAGTCGGCCAGTTTTTCGCCGTAGTACTTTTCAACTTCCGCGCGGAACTTCTCGATGCCCCACTCGGCGACCAAGTATTTCATCCTCGCAACCTTTCGGTCGGTCCGATTGCCGTTATCACGCTGGACCTTCAGGATGCACTGGCAAACACCGACGACCTGTTCGGGAGTCGCAAAAGCCATCCGCTCAGCCAGTGCCGGGAACGTCTTCGCAGCTGAAGGCGTCGTGCCCATGCCGCCACCGACCAACACGTTGTAGCCGACCACGTTGTCGTCGCGAACGACCGCCAACAAACCGATATCTTGCGTGTACAAGTCAACGCAGTTGTCGTCGGGGAACCCGATTCCCAGTTTGAACTTACGCGGCAAATAGGTCGCACCGTAAAGCGGTTCCACCGGATCTCCGCTGAGTTCACCATGAACGCATGCTTTCGCCGAAGAGCTGCCTTCGAGCGTTTTCTCGCCGGTGTCCGGATCGGTCAACCACAGCTCGTGATATGACGAAGTCTGCGGAGCCATGTCGATGGTCAGTTGATCCGTGAGCGCTTCGACTTGAGCGTGAATGTTGCCGCTTCGTTTTGCCGGGCAACACATAATGTTTCGATTGACATCGCCGCAAGCGGCCAACGTCGACAGCGCCATGTCGTTGATGCGTTTGATCGTCGGACGCAGGTCGTCTTTGATAATTCCGTGCAGTTGGATCGTTTGGCGCGTCGTGATTTTCATCGTCGCGTTGCCGATTTCTTCGCACATGTCCAGCATTTTCAAAAACTGGTCCGACGTGATTCGACCGCCGGGGATGCGCAGCCTCAGCATCATTGAATAAGACTTTCCGCCGCCTTCTTTTTTCGCCGCGCCGCGCGAATCACGATCATCTTGTTGATATGATCCGTGAAACTTCAGCAGTTGAATATTGTCTTTGTCGAAATGGTCGATCGGATCCGCGATTTCTTCACCGATCGTGCCCTTCAAATAGTGGCTCGCGGTTTTGATCGATTCGACGGGGCTTAATTTTGGTGTGTCGGTAGACATCGAGACACAAATCCTGTGTGATTTCTAATTCGTGGGCGGCGAATTTTCGCCAGGCGATGCGTTACATTTTCCGCAGATCCAACCTTCCGCATAACTATACCGGTCGCCGCCATTTCTCACTATGGCGATCAACTTGGACGTTTTTTCGGGTAAATCGATGACAGCGAGACTGCTAGATGGCAAGCGAGTGGCCGCCGAAATTCAAGACGAAGTGGCGGCCGAAGTGCAAAAGTTCGTCCACGCGGGTGGACCGACGCCCTGCTTGACCGCCGTCCTGGTAGGTGAAGACCCTGCCAGCCAAGTTTATGTTCGCAATAAGGCTAAAGCTTGCGAAAAAGCTGGAATCGACGGTCGAACGATGCGCCTGCCCTATTCGACGACGCAGGCTGAATTGGTGGACGTCGTCCGCGCTCTCAACGCCGATGCGACTGTCCATGGCATCCTCGTACAATTGCCGCTGCCTGCCAATGGAAATGGTGGCCAGGGGCTCGACGAGCGAGCGATATTGGACGCGGTCGATCCCGACAAAGATGTGGATGCGTTTTCGCCAGTCAACGTCGGATTGTTGATGCAGGGACGGCCCCGATTTTTGCCCTGCACCCCGCACGGTATCGTCCAACTCTTGCATCGCGAAAAAATTTCGGTCGCGGGCAAGCATGTCGTCGTGGTCGGGCGGAGCGACATCGTTGGCAAACCGATGGCGATGATGTTGGCCCAACGTGACGGATCGTGCGGCCGAGAAGTCGCCAATGCCACCGTCACGCTCGCCCACAGCCGTACGTCGAACTTGTCCGAAGTGTGTCGCAGCGCCAATGTCTTGATCGCTGCGGTGGGTGTTCCCGAAATGATCGGCGGCGACATGATCGCCAGCGGTGCCGTGGTAATCGATGTGGGCATCAATCGAGTTTCCGACGGCGCGGGCGGATACAAGCTGGTCGGCGATGTCAACTTTGCCGATGCCGTTGAACGAGCGTCGGCGATCACGCCGGTACCAGGCGGCGTCGGCCCGCTGACGATCGCGATGCTGTTGCACAACACTCTGTTGGCGACCCGTGGTCTGACGCGGCTCTAGCGTTCCGACGCTGCTTAGTTTTCGCGAGCATTTCGGTGTCAATGGTCAGGTAACCGTCAGAGTCACCGGCGACTCTGCGGGCTGTGCCGCCTGATCTGAATGTGACGGCCGAAAATGGCGTCTGGTTGTTCCAGTCGTGAGTCTCGTTGGGCCGATACCGCTGGTAGCGAGATTTCTCGGTACAGCGATCGTTCGCTGCGTGCCGGTCAGTCGCGATATGCCGTTGTCTTTGCAGCGTGCGGGACCCGAGTCGACGAACGTTCAACGCAATGCCGGATTGCCGGCGACTCGCGTGGGCGTCACTGAAGTTGAGAAAAAAATGCCGAAAAACCGGAAACGATTCTCGCGACGCCGTATTGCTCGCGCTCTGATATGTGGGCTCATTGCGTCCACCAGCGGCTGTAGTTACCTGAGAAAAATCCCCGCAGGTCCACACGACAACACGCCGTCGTTTCACGACAACTACGGGATGAGGATCGAGTATCCGCAGGTTACCGAATGCGCGACCGCACCGGCTCTGGCTGCACAGTCGGCGACCGCGCCCCTCGCCTTGGACGATCCGTCCAAAGTACCGGCGTACGAATTGACGCTTGACCAAGCGATTCAGTTGGCTGTTCAACAAAGTCCCGTGCTGCGCAGCATCGGTGGAACCATCGTCAGCTCACCCGCGTCCGCGCGGACTGTTTATGATCCCGCCGCGATCGCTGCCAGCACGACGCAGGGCACCGAAGCGGCCCTTGCTGCATTCGATGCCCAGTACACTCAGCAACTTTTTTGGTTCAACACCGACAGTCCCAACAACGTCGCCCGCGGTGGTTTCACGTCAGCGTTTCAGCCGTCCGTTTCGGTGGGGACCAACGCGACATTCACGAACGAACTGGCAAAGCAAACGGCGACCGGTTCGCGTTTCGCGCTTCGTCACGTCGTCAACTACACGCGCACGAACCAACCGTTCCGCGCCTTCAGTAGCGCGTTCGAGGGTTGGGTCGAAGCTGAGTGGCGGTTGCCGCTACTGCAAGGGGCCGGCTCCACGTACAACCGAATCGCCGGCCCGACCACGGTGCCCGGGCAATACAACGGTGTCTTGATCGCGAGAATCAATGAAGACGTATCATTGGCGGACTTCGAGGTCTCGTTGATTCAATTGACTTCGGATGTCGAGCAGGCTTACTGGGACCTTGCGACCGCCTATCGAATCCTCGATGCCAATATCAAGGGACGCGAGTCGGCGCAGCAGACGTTCCAGTTCCAGCAAGTTCGTTTGGAAGTCGGATCGGGCCGAAGCGATGAGGAAGCGCAAGCCCGATCGCAGTTCTATCAATTTCAAGCGACCGTGGAGTCCGCGCTCGGTGGAACAACTGGGTTGTACGCATCCGAGCAGCGGTTGCGATACTTGATCGGATTGGCCGCATCCGACGGGCGGTTGATTCGTCCCATCACCGCACCGACCGATGCGCGGGTCGTGTTCGACTGGGACAGCGCGCTCGGCCAAGCACTCGAACGGCGTGTCGAGGTCCGGCACCAGCGATTCGGTGTCAAACGGCGCGAGCTGGAAATCACCGCCGCTCGTTTGAATTTGCGTCCGCGATTGGACTTCTTGACCCAGTACCGATGGAGAGGTTTAGGCGATCACTTGATCGGTGACGGCGACGGTGGCCAGCTCGAAGATTTGTATGGCACGATCACCGGCGGCAATTATCAGGAAGGTCAGGCTGGCATCGAACTGAGCTTTCCCGTTGGCCTTCGACTTGCAAGTTTGGCAGTACAGCAGGCTCGCTTGAACCTGAACCGCGAACGCGCCATCTTGGCCGAAACCGAATTGCGAGTCAGTCACGATTTGTCGGATGCGGCGCGCCAGATCGCACTGACCCACCAATTGCTCGAGACGAACTACAACCGCTATCAAGCTGACATTCGACAAGTCGATGTGCTGCGTCGTCGCTATCGCGACGGCAACGACAACATCAACTTCCTGTTGCAGGCCCAGCGGCAAGTTGTGATCAGCGAGTCCGAATTTTATCGATCACTGTTCGCTTACAACTTGGCGATTCGAGATCTTCACCGCCAGAAGGGATCGCTGCTGGCTTACAACCAAGTTCAGTTGGCCGAAGAGCAATGGGCCGCAGGCGCCGCCGAGGACGCTCACACGGTCGGTCGATTCTTGGAGCCGCGTTTGAATCCATCCGCGGTCGATGTGCCGCGACCGTTGACGAGCGGACCGTTTGATCCATCGGCAGTCCAAAGCACCAACTTCGGCATCGGATCGTCAACGCAAGTTGATGCGGCGATCAACGTCCCGATCACAGCCGATCCGATGATGTTGGAGCCCGTTAATGTTGCGCCGGTTCCGATCCAGATGTCGCCGACGCCAACGGCTCCGTAACCGATTGTTTGTCTGCTCGTTTTTCATATCGGACACGATAGACGGGGATCTGATGACGAATGCTGCGACGCTCGAAATGGGTTCGATAATCCAGATCGTGCGTCGCCTGAACTTCTTCTTCGGGGATCGGCACACCAAACTCGGGCGCGATCACCGCGATCATCTCGATCGTGTCCTCGAAGTAGTCCAACACGTCCGTCCAAAAGTGGAAACGTCCACCGACGCGAAGAGCGTTCGAGAAATTTCGAATGCTCGTTTCGTTGACGACACGTCGCTTGCGATGTTTCTTCTTCCACCATGGATCGGGAAAGTAGACGTGGACCGCTTCCAGCGTTCCCATCAAAATGTGCTTCTCGAATAGCGGTTCGGCATTGCCACTGACCATCATGGCATTGAACGCGGTCGTCGGATCGGTCGTCTGCTGGATCGATCGTGCGGACTGGGACTTGAGCAGTCGGCCGGCGGCGTGCGCGGCATATTTGCCGATGATCTCGATCCCGATGAAATTGTGATCCGGATTGGCCGCTGATTCCGTATCGATGAACAGTCCCTTGCCGGAACCGACTTCGATTTCGAGTGGCAAGTCGTTTCCGAAGACTGATTGGCTGGTGATGAGCGGGGGAAGCTGGTCGGCCTCGCGCAGCACTGGCGATAAATCGACGGACGATTTGGGGCTGCGGATTTGATGGCGAGGCATTTATCGTTATGGCTTCGAGAATCACTTGTCGTCGGATCAGTCCCCTACATCGTATCTTTCCTGAAATTCCCTACAATGCTGGACCGAACATCGACGGTTGATGATCGGTCGATCGACCACTTCTCACACCTTTGCCGCACCGATGCCTAAGGCCGAAACCGACTTTCAAGGATTACACATTGCCTCGCTCGAGAGTCGTCGTGCATCCGACATGGCAAGACTGATCGGGCGCAGCGGTGGTGTCGCGCACGTCAGTCCGTCGATGCGCGAAGTGCCGATCGAACCCAATCGCGGCGCGATCGACTTTGCATACCGATTGATGACCGGTCATATCAGCGTCGTGATTTTGATGACCGGCGTTGGATTTCGCTACTTGCTCAGCTCGATCGAACGACACCTCGACCAGAAGCGTTTCTTGGAATCGCTGTCCGACATCACAACCGTTTGTCGCGGTCCCAAGCCGGCCGCTGCGATGCGAGAATTCGGGCTGACGCCGACTCACCGCGTCCCCGAACCCAACACCTGGCGCGAACTTCTGCAAACGATCGATGCCCATGTTCCCGTCGCCAACCAAGTTGTGGGATTGCAGGAATACGGCGTCACCAATGCTTCGTTGATCGCCGGTCTCGAGGCCCGCGGCGCGACGGTCGAGGCGGTTCGAGTGTACGGGTGGGAGTTTCCCGAAGATGTCGGCCCGCTCGAAGCCAACATCCGCGCTATCGCGGCGGGCGAACGCGACATGCTGATGCTGACCAGCGCCCATCAAGTGGTCAACATGCTGCGCATGGCGGAAAAACTTCGCATGATCGATGAACTGCGAGCGGGACTTCATCGCACCGTGATCGCTTCGATCGGCCCGACGACTTCGCAGATGCTTGACGAATGCGACATTCATGTCGACTTTGAACCAAGTCATCCGAAGATGGGGCATCTCGTTACCGAGGCCGCCGCGCAATGCACCGCGATGGTTCAAACAAAGCGTCGGCTGTTCTCGTCCGGACCCACCTATCAGAGCAAACCGAACTCGCATCCATCCGATAGCAGTTTGTTCATGCGCGCCTGTCGCGGTGAATCGACGGAGCGTACGCCGGTTTGGCTGATGCGTCAGGCCGGTCGATACATGTCCGAGTACCGCGAAGTCCGAGCGAAACAATCGTTTCTTGAACTATGCGCCAATCCAAAGCTGTGCAGCGAAATCATGTGTACCGCGGTTGATCGGCTTGGCGTTGACGCTGCGATCATCTTTTCAGATTTGCTGCCTATTTTGGTGCCGATGGGATTTGATTTGGAGTTCGTCGCCGGTGATGGCCCGGTCATCCACAACCCTGTTCGGCAAGCATCGGATTTGTCGCGGGTAAAAGATCTCGACCATCCCGAACGGCTCGACTTTGTTTACGAAACGGTGCGGCAAACTCGCGCCGACTTGCCCGAGTCCATTCCGCTGATCGGGTTTGCCGGTTCGCCATTCACTCTGGCCAGCTATGCGATCGAAGGAGGTGGAAGCCGACAATACACGCATACGAAAAAGTTGATGCACAGTGATCCGGCCGCTTGGACGGCGCTGATGGACAAACTGGCGGCCGCCGTGACGGTGTATCTGAATCATCAAATCGCGGCGGGCGCCCAATGCGTTCAGTTGTTCGATAGTTGGGCGGGCTGTCTGTCGCCCAAGGACTACGTCACGTTTGTTCTGCCTTGGATGAAGCAGATCATCGCTGGCATCTCACCCGGTGTTCCCGTGATCAATTTTGCGACTGGAAATCCGGAACTATTGCCGCTGCTTCGCGGCGATCGGCGGACGGTGGTCGGAGTCGATTGGCGAATCTCGCTCGACACCGCATGGCAGAGGATCGGCCATGACTGCAGCGTTCAAGGAAACCTCGACCCGTCCGTTTTGTTGGCCAAGCCCGACGTGATCCGATCGAACGTGGCAACGGTGCTCGACCAAGCCGGCGGCCGACCCGGACATATTTTCAATCTCGGGCACGGCGTGCTGAAAGAGACACCCGTCGAACACGCGATCGCGTTGGTCGAAGCCGTCAAAGAACTCTCTCGTCGCGAGTCTACGGAATCGTGATCAAGACCGCGCCGATCGTTTGCCCTTTCTGTCCGCTGCATTGCGACGATTTGATCGTCGACGATCAGTCAAATGTGAACGTCGAGTGTTCGATTGCCGTGAACGGATTTCGAAATGCACTCGATCCGTCAGTTCGTGCTCGAACCGGCGGCGATCACGTATGGGGCGATGTGATTCGAGTCAGCACTGCTGGCGCGTCGTTATCACTGTCTCGAACATTGGCCGAGCAATTGCGAAACGGCCGTATCGAGCTGTCGATCGATGAATCACCAACTCGATCAGCGACGCGAGCGGCGATCGCGAGAGACGGTATCATTTCGGCGACGCTTGGCGATGTCCGCAAACATGCCGATGTCATCTGGGTGTTGGGCAATCCAGAATCGGAATTGCCTCGGCTCTGGGAACGTTTGAAACAAACCGATAACGCAAGTCCTCGCGTTGTTCGTTCTCAATCCGAAACCGTGACCGCTAACGAGTTGGCCGACATTGCCTACACGCTCAAAGGAGGGTCAACGGATCGGGTTGCCGGCGTCGAAGAGATCGCATCAGCGAAATACTTCGCGATCATTATCGGGCCAGACGCATTTGCGGTCGGCCAAGAATTGGCCGCTGCGGAAATGTTGATCAAACTGGTGTTGGATCTGAATCTCGGTGATGGCGATTCATCTCGCCGCGCGGTTTTGGTTTCGATCGATCCGGCGGCGACGTTGCGGGCCCTCGTCGCATGGCAATCCAATGACGTTTTACCGACGACATCAGCACCGATCGATGTGCGTATCGGCAATCCGATTGCAAATTCTCCCGCTGCAAAAATTCAGTGGGGTGGGACAGATCCCGGCAATGATTTGGCGGACAGTTTCTTTCCCGCAATTGTTGCCGGAGTTCACCACAGCGACGCAATCATTCGTGGTGACTCTACGGTCACGTTGCCGCTTTCGATGATTGCACCGGCAACGCTTGGCCGTGTTGCTCTGGAAGATGTTTTACCAACGAACCAAAGCGGTTCCCCAAGCAAGGCCGGCGCCAAATCCACAAAGTAACACGAGGTCACCGGGATGAATTCGGCCCGCCCGAGCGGCCTCATCAATGGCAAGCGGAATGCTGGCGCCCGATGTGTTTCCGTAGCGATCCAAATTGACGAATACCTTATCCGATGGAACTTCCAAGTCTGACAAAGCCGAGTCGATGATCCTTTGATTTGCCTGGTGCAGAATCACCATTGCCAATTCATGTGCTTCGACTCGAGCGTCTGCCAACACGTCTTTCGCGCTATCCGCAAATACACGGACTGCCCACTTGAAGACGTTGCGTCCATCCATCGTCAGATACTGCCGCCCATCGGCGTGAACGTCGGGTGTCAAAGGCAATCGCGAACCGCCGGCCGGAATGCACAGCATCTCTCCGCCGCATCCTTCACTGCCGAGTTGGTATGACAGAATGCCTTCCGGATTGGACGCATCCGCCATCAATAAAACAGCGCCCGCTGCGTCTCCAAATAACGGATAGGTTTTCTTATCTTCCGGATCGACGGTTCGGCTCATCAAGTCGGCGCCCACGACGAGCGCGCACTTGCTGTTACCCGCCGCAATGAATTGTGCCGCTGTGATCATCCCATACATGAACCCGGCGCACGCCGCGTTGACATCCATCGCCGGCGCCGTGACACCAAGGCGTCGTTGAAGATGACACGCGGTTGACGGAGTCGGATGATCGGGCGTGATCGTCGCGACGATGATCAGATCGATTTGATCGGCCGTCACGTTCGCATCTTTCATACATCGAATGGCGGCTTCGTAGCACAAGTCGCTGGTCGCCTGATCATCGGACGCGCGCCGCCGCTCATGGATGCCGGTTCGTCGAACGATCCATTCGCTGTCACAGCCGAGCGCCGCCAAATCCGAATTGCTGACGATCTGATCGGGAACGTACGATCCGGTGGATGCAATCCGGACACCTGAAATTTTGCCCATTCGTCCGCGTGTTGAAATTGGCGATGGTCGACGCTCGACTTCAGCGGTGTTTACTTGGGCGGGTGAAAACGGTTCGGACATTCGTCAGCGTTGCTACAATCGAGGCACGTAAGAAAAACAAGAGATTTCGGCGACATCCGTCATCGGTCGCGGACCAAAAGTATAGCGGGATTGATTTTCCCTTGTTAGATCGGCACCCGACCTGTTCCGCGAAACGTTGTTGGGACGTCGTCACGTTGACGCTCTTCATCGGCTTCGCATCTTTGGGTTGCCGGGCCGAAGTTGACTCGCCAGTCGTTTTTCGCGTCAGCGGATCGTCGATGGCGCCAACACTCTATGGCGAATCGGATCTCGTCAGGTGTGCAAAATGCGACCTTCAGTGGCTGGTTGATTCGGAGGCCCCCCGCGAAGGAATGTGCTGGCATTGCGGCGATCCCGTCGCCAAATCCGAAGGCGAGCGAGTTCGAGGAAGTCGAGTGAGTCTCGTCGCCGATCGTCGATCACCAAAACCGGGCGAGTGGGTGGCTTTCACACAAGTCGGCCACGATGCGATCAAGCGTGTCGTCGGAATTCCTGGCGACACGATCGCTGTCCGAGGACTGAAACTGCTCGTCAATGGACGCCCGATTCAATTTGACCGTGATGATGCTATGTCGAGCATGATCCCGGTTGATCTTAACGACCATCGCGAACGATCACGCTGGCAAGAAACGACGGGTGCTTGGATGGTCTACCATCACGCCAGCGTCCATTATCAAAACCGCTCCAGCCAAGTATGGGACGATTACCCGGTGAACTTTGGTTTGTCGCGAAGGCTCGAGCCGGTCGAGAATCTGATTGTCTCCGGAACGCCAGTATCAGCGTCGCCTGACTGTACACTGGAGGTCATGTTTTGGTCCAGCGAAGGTAGCGTTTCATCGGAACGATCGGTTCCCGTCGGATCCGATTTTCGTGTTGATCAAAGAACATTGACGGGCAACGAAATGCTGCCGCTTAAAACCGAGGAGCTTCCGGTTGCACCGGAGAAGCCGGTCGCGATTCGCGTTTTGAGAGGAACCGCGAAGTTTGCCAACTTGGCGGTTCATCGTCCGATCGAATACCGGCTGCGACCGCGAGATGATCGCAAGAATTATCCGATGACTTTATCAAGCGATCAGTACTTTGTGCTCGGGGACAATGTTCCTATATCGGTCGACAGTCGCGATTTCGGTCCCATCACCTCGAACCAAATCATCGGCGTTGTCCAGGCCCGCTAGAATTCCAGACCGGGTCGACATGAGAATCGGATGTCGATTCGAACCACCGCGTCAGCGTCATTTTCTGGCGCGTATAAAAGTGGACGCCCTCGATGCCTTGGATGTGCAGGTCGCCGAAGAACGACTGATTCCATCCCGTGAACGGCAACCACGCCATGGGTGCTGGCACGCCGACGTTGATTCCGATCATGCCCGCATTGAAATGTCGCTTGAACGTGCGTGCCGCGTAACCGTCACAAGTGAAGATGGACGCACCGTTGCCGAACGGACACGCTTTGCCGATCGCGATCGCTTCATCGAGTGTCTCCGCGCGAACGACAGATAGTACTGGTCCGAAGATCTCTTCTTTCCATAGTGGTGATTTCATCGTTACGTGATCGACCACGCTTGGTCCGAGCAAGAAAGCATCTCCCGGATCAATGTCGCGACCGTCCAAGACCACTTTGCCACCCGTCTTCGCCGCGTCGTCGAGATATCCGGAAACACGACGTTGATGATCGGCGTTGATCACGGGGCCCATCTCGGTAGCGTCATTTCCGTCGGTCGGCCCGACATTCATTGCGCCCGCATACTCGACCAAGCCTTCGACCAACGGATCGCCGGCACTGCCAACCGCCAATGCCACGGAACCGGCCATACAACGTTGCCCGGCACATCCAAAAGCTGATGCCGCCAATGCTTTGACCGATTGATCCATGTCCGCATCCGGCATGATGATCAGATGGTTCTTCGCACCGCCCGCTGATTGCACTCGTTTGCCATGGGCAGTACCCGTTTCGTAAACGTATTTTGCAATCGTCGTTGAACCGACGAAAGAAATCGCCGCCACATCAGGATGCTTCAGCAACGCGTCGACGACCGTCTTTCCGCCATGGACGACGTTCATGACGCCGTCCGGCAATCCTGCTTCGATCAATAATTCGGTCAACCGAATCGCCGACAGCGGGACCTTCTCGCTAGGTTTCAAAATGAACGTGTTGCCGCAGGTGATCGCGACGGGAAACATCCACATCGGCACCATGTTGGGAAAGTTGTATGGCGTTATGCCAACACACACGCCGACCGGGTGCCGATTCGTTTCACCATCGACTTGACTGGCGATCTGAGGAAACGTTTGCCCGGCTAACATGACGGGAACACTGGCGGCAAACTCGACCATTTCCAGCCCGCGCTGGACTTCAGCGCGGGCTTCTGAGTAGGTCTTGCCGTGCTCGCGAGTCACCAATCGGGCCAATTCGTCAAAGTGGCTTTCAATCAGTTGACGGTACGCAAACATGATTCGCGCGCGCTCCACCGGAGGCCTTTCCGACCATTCCGGAAATGCGGCGACGGCGGCGGCAACCGCGGCGTTGACGTCCTGCTCGCATCCAGCCGGAGTCATGGCGATCGGTTTGCCCGTCGAAGGATTGTAGACCGCCGTAGCGCCGACTTTGTTGCCGCTAGTTACCCATTGCGATCCGATGCGCAATTGAACCAGGGACGCTTCGGTTACCATCGTTGACTCCCAAGGAAAATGCCGCAACCCGATTCGATTGAACCTGCAACTGGAATGTTCACACTCAAATGCCGATCGTGTTATGCTCAGCTTAACCTACTTTGCCTTGGAGCAAGTACATCCCACGTCCAGTGCAACCCAAGAGAGTTGATATGCCGAGAATGGTACGAGGCGCGCTGATCCAAACCAAGCTTTGTGAGCCGGCAACATCTCCGATCGAAAAAATCAAGAAAGCCATGATCGACAAGCACGTCGAACTCATTGGGCATGCGGCCGATCAAGGTGCTCAAGTTTGCTGTCTTCAAGAACTGTTCTATGGACCGTATTTTTGCGCCGAACAAGACACCAAGTGGTACAGCTTGACCGAACGAATACCGGAAGGGCCGACGACCAAGTTGATGATGGAGCTTGCCAAGAAACACAGCATGGTGATGGTCGTGCCAATGTATGAAGAGGACATCACGGGTGTGTACTACAACACCGCCGCGGTGATCGATTCCGATGGCTCTTACTTGGGCAAGTTCCGCAAGATTCACATTCCCCACTGCAACCCCGGATTTTGGGAGAAGTTTTATTTTCGACCCGGCAATCTCGGCTATCCGATTTTCGACACCGCGATCGGCAAAGTCGGCGTTTACATTTGTTACGATCGGCATTTCCCTGATGGTGCCCGGTGTCTCGGGTTGGGCGGGGCTGAAATCGTGTTCAATCCCAGTGCGACGGTGGCAGGTTTGAGCGAGTATCTGTGGAAGCTGGAACAACCCGCCCACGCGGTCGCCAATCAATACTTCGTCGGTGCGATCAATCGACCGGGCAGCGAGGGGCCGTGGAACATCGGCGAGTTCTACGGACAAAGCTATTTCTGCGACCCGCGCGGCCAGTTCATCGCGCAGAGTCAGAAGCGGACTGAGACAGACATCGTTTTCGCGGACATGGATTTCGATATGATTCGAGAAGTTCGAAACACTTGGCAGTTTTTCCGCGACCGTCGGCCTGAAACCTACGGTGCAGTCACGGAACTGTAGAGCATGAATTCCTCATCCGACATCCTGTATGGCATCGACGATCGTCCACCAATTGCCAAGGCAATCGTTTTGGGAATCCAACACGTCCTGACGATGTTCGGTTCGACAGTTGCCGTACCGCTGATGCTCGGACCCGCGATGGGCATGGACACGACCGGAATCGCTATTCTGATCTCCAGTGTAATGTTGTGTTCAGGCGTTGCGACGCTGATTCAGTCGACCTTCGGATCTCGCTTGCCCATCATTCAAGGTGTGAGTTTTTCGTTCTTAGCGGCGTTCTTCCTGATCATCGCGACAATTCATCCCGAAGGCGGTGAAGCGGAGCCCGGCGCGGCGATGCCTTACATTGCCGGTGCCGTCATGATTGGCGCCGTGATCGAAATGATTGTCGGCTTTAGTGGCGCGATGGGAATCGTTCGACGCGTGCTTTCGCCGGTCGTCGTTGGCCCAGTGATCATGCTGATCGGCTTGGCGCTCTACCAGGTCGGCGCGCCGATTGCCGCCACGCATTGGCCGATCTCGATATTGACATTCGCTTTGATCACGCTGTTCTCATTCGTGCTTTCCGAAAAGCGTGCTGTTTTCCGGATGTTTCCGTTGTTGTTGGCGATTTGCGGTGCAGTCGGCGTATGCGCGTTGATGTCATGGATCGGTGTGTTCGGACCCGGTCATCCGGCACGACCGAATCTCGATGCGTTCCACAACGCGGATTGGGTTCGGTTGGGCAACGTGTTCTTTCCGTGGGGACTGCCTAAGTTTGATTCTGGGTTCGTCGCCGCCGTGCTGGCGGGTTACCTTGCTTCCATGATTGAAAGTTTCGGCGACTACCACGCCTGCAAGCAGATGGCGGGCGGTGGAGACCCCACGCCCATCGAAATATCCCGCGGCATTGGTTGCGAGGGAATCGGTTGTGCGTTGACGGGAGTTTTCGGCGGGTTCAGTTCGACGTCGTACAGCGAGAATGTGGGTTTGATCGGGCTGACTCGCGTCGGCTCTCGGTTTGTGGTTCAGTTGGCTGGTGGAATGTTGATTCTGTTGGGACTGTTTGGGAAGTTTGGTGCGCTAGCCGCCGCTATCCCCACGCCAGTTGTCGGCGGACTCTATTGCGCGCTGTTCGGATTGATTTCAGCGGTTGGAATCCGTCAATTCGCACGAGCAGATTTGTCGAGCGATCGCAATTTGTTCATCGGTGGTTTTGCGCTATTCATGGGCATTAGTGTTCCGTACTACTTTCAAAATGGCGGCTCCGACAGCATAGCCTCGACGTTCTCCGCCGGGTTCGCGGAAGTCTTCAAAGCGATCGGTCAAACCGGGATGGCTGTCGCAGCGATTCTCGGCATCGTTCTGGACAATCTGACACCCGGGACTCGGCTTGAACGCGGTATGGAACCACTGGTTGCACCGGAGATCGCTGTCGCGTCGTCGACAGATTCGATTTATGACACGATCATCGAAGATTCCATTTCTTTACCGGGTGACACTCAATGAAATCAGTCCAATTGCCCCAGTTGCCGGTCTTCGACCATACGCCCGCATCCTACGACGGACCTTCCCGTAGCGAGGTATTGGCGATGAGACACCAATACGTCAATCCGGGCGTGTTATTGTTTTATCGTGAGCCTTTAATGATCGTCGAAGGAAACATGCAGTATGTATTTGACGAAACAGGGCGGCGTTACCTCGACGCTTTCGCGGGGATCGTCACCGTCAGCGTTGGACACTGTCACCCGCATGTTGCTGACGCAGTCCGAAAACAGGCTGGAACCTTGCAGCACACCACGACGATTTACTTGCACCCGACGATAGCCCAATTTGCCGCGAAGTTGGCGTCCAAGATGCACACGAATGCGGAGGGCGATCCGCTCGATAAGACGTATTTCACGAATTCCGGCAGCGAAGCGAATGAGGTCGCGGTGCTGATGTCTCGCGAGTACACCGGTCACAACGATGTCGTCGGCGTCCGCAACGGGTATCACGGCGGCACTTCGGTGACGATGGGATTGACTTCACACGGCACCTGGAAGTTCCCTACCAATCAAGTGTCCGGCATCACGCACACGCATCCGGGCTACTGTTACCGATGCCCCTACGGTCTGACGTATCCCAGTTGCGATTTGAAGTGCGCGCACGACATCAAGAACGTGATTGAGTACCAGACGCCGGGCGAAATTGCGTGCTTCATCGGCGAGCCGATCCAGGGCGTCGGCGGCGCGGTGGTCCCGCCGCCAGAGTATTTCAAGATCGTTTATGACATCGTGCGCGAGCATGGCGGACTGTGCATTGCGGACGAAGTGCAAGGCGGTTTCGGTCGCACCGGCAAACACTATTGGGCTCACCAAAACTGGGACGTAAAGCCCGACATCATCACGATGGCGAAGGGAATCGGGAATGGTGCACCGCTAGCTGCCGTGACCACGACCGCCGATATCGCCCAGACCATGACTCGGCGAATTCACTTCAACACCTTCGGTGGAAATCCGGTTTCGATGGCGTCTGGTTTGGCGACAATGGAAGTCATCGACGCGGAGGGAATTCAAGCGAATGCGGCCAAGGTTGGCGATCACTTGATGCAAGGTCTGCTCGAGTTGCAAGACAAGCACACGCTGATCGGTGAAGTCCGCGGAATGGGATTGATGTTGGGCGTCGAGTTGGTCAAAGACCGGCAAACGAAAGATCCGGCGAAAGCCGAAGCAGCCGATTTGATGGAAATGGCCAAAGAACGCGGCTTGATTCTCGGCAAGGGCGGACTCTTTGGAAACACGATGCGCATCAAGCCTCCGATGTGCATCACCACCGACGATGCAGACTTTATGATTTCAGTCATCGACGAATGCCTGACCGGGATCGAGTCGAAACGCTAATCTGACGCAGTGAAGTTAAAGTAAATATTCGAGAGGCCTCGCCATGCCGACGCTGGAAACAACTGTCAACGGAATCAAATTTCCAAACCCGTTCATCATTGGGTCAGGACCTCCCGGAACCAACGCGCGAGTGATCTGTCGCTCATTTGCCGATGGCTGGGGCGCTTCGTCGGCGAAAACAGTCAGTCTCGATGCTTCGAAGGTGACAAACGTCGCGCCGCGGTACGGACGATTGAAGGATTCCAATGGTGAACCTTATGGATGGGAGAACATTGAACTGATCTCGACCATGTCGTTCGATCAATGGCTCGACGAATTCAAGGAGGTCAAAGACAAGTTCCCCGAACATGTTTTGATCGCTTCGATCATGGAAGAATTCAACAAGGATGCTTGGTACGAGATTGTCCAGCGCTGCGAGGGCGCCGGCGTCGACATGTTCGAGTGCAATTTTTCCTGCCCACATGGATTGCCCGAGCGTAAGATGGGTGCCGCGATGGGCGAGGATCCAGCAGTGCTATCGGAAGTCTGCGGCTGGGTCCGTGACGCGACCAAGAAACCTGTCTGGGCTAAGATGACGCCCAATGTGACGCACATTGAAGACCCCTCGCGCGCCTGCTTGAACGCGGGCATCGATGGGATTTCGGCGATCAACACGATTCGAAGCGTCATCGGCGTCGATCTGGATACTCTGCGCCCGATGCCAACCGTCGAAGGCTATACGACGCCAGGCGGATACTCGTGCAAGGCAGTCAAGCCGATCGCACTGAGAATGAACATGGAAATTGCCACGTTGATTCGCGACGAATTTCCCGATCGTGTTTTGTCGGGGATCGGGGGGATTGAAACCGGCGAAGACGCAGCCGAATTCATTTTGCTGGGCGCCAGTACCGTTCAAGTCTGCACCGGCGTGATGTTGCATGGATACAAATTGGTTCAAACGATGTCCGAGCAACTGCTCGCGTTCATGGACAAGCACGGCTTTGAAACGATTGACGACTTTCGTGGCAAAGCTTTGCCCTACTTCACAACTCATTCCGATTTGGTTGCGCGACAAGCCAAAGCAAAAGCCGACAAGGACGCTCAGCGCGAAGCAGCCAAGGCGGGTGAAGGGATCACGCAAGATGAAAAATGGGACGGCGACGAGTTCGTCAAACAATCCGACGAACTGGTGGGATAAGACGTGTCGCTGCTAATCAAAAACGGTCGCATCATCACGACTGACCAGGACTACGTCGCCGATATCTTAGTCGAAGGCGAGATCATAACTCACATCGCACCAGCGATCGATCCGAAGTCGGTCGTCGATGTCGAGGTGATCGATGCGTCGGGCAAGTATGTCTTGCCAGGGTTCATCGATCCTCATGTCCACATCTATCTGCCGTTCATGGGAACGTACGCGAAAGACGATTATGACTCGGGAAGTCGCGCAGCGCTGGTCGGTGGTACCACGACGCTGATCGAGATGTGCTGTCCTTCGCGAAATGATGACCCTTGGGATGCGTATCAACTTTGGAAGGGCAAAGCCGAGGGTCTATCAGCTTGCGACTTCTCGTTTCACATGGGTGTAACGCGGTTCGATGAGAATTCCGAGCCGGTACTGCGCCGCATTGTCGATGATGGCGTTACCTCGTTCAAAGTTTTTCTCGCATACAAGGGAGCGTTCGGAATCACCGACATCGAACTCTATCAGACTTGTCGGCTTGCACAGCAACTAGGTGTCGTCGTTACAGCGCACTGCGAAAATGCGGATTTGGTTGCCGAATTGCAATCGAGATTCGTCGCAGAAGGCAAAGTCGGTCCCGAGTTCCATGAGCTATCGCGACCGGTATCAGTCGAAGCGGAAGGAGTGCATCATTTTTGCACGTTCTTGGAGTTGACCGGAGCGGCGGGATACATCGTTCACACTTCGTGCAGCAACGCCGTCGAGGTCGCTCAGAAGTTTCAAGCTCGCGGCGTTGATGTGGCAATCGAAACGGTCATTCCCTATTTGGTGCTTGATAAGACCTACGCCGAGCAAGCCAACTTTGAGGGAGCAAAGTACGTGATGAGTCCGCCCATCCGCGACATTGCTCATCAGAACTACCTTTGGGATGCGCTCAAGGCGGGTGTGGTTGCAACCGTGGCGACCGACCACGCTCCGTTCGACTTCGCCGACCAAAAACAAATGGGTCGTCCACCCGAATCAAACTTTACGAAGATACCCAATGGGATTCCGTCGGTTGAACATCGCGCGACGTTGCTGTATTCCTACGGCGTCGCGACGGGCAGGATCGACCTGCACCAATTCGTCAGCCTGTTATCAACTGCGGCGGCGAAACAATTCGGCATGTTCCCCGCGAAAGGTACGATTCAGCCCGGCAGCGACGGTGATCTGGTGATTTGGGATCCTGAATATCGCGGCACCATCTCGGCCGAAAACCATTTGATGAATACCGACTATGACGGATTTGAGGGATTCTCAATCTGTGGAAGACCAAGTGTGGTGACGTTGCGGGGAATCGTGGTCGTACGCGATGGAATGTTTACCGGTCGACTCGGTCACGGTCGGATGGTGCCGCGAAAATGCTCAACACCCGAAATTTTCCGCAAGTTGAAGTGATTCTAGCCGTACTCAAATCGAGACCAACCGTTCAAACCCGAATAATCGGGGACTCTCTAATACGCAAACTCGTTTCACGTCGATGACTCATGCTAGCCCCAATGGCTGGGGGACCCATGGGTCGACGAGGGAATGGATTCCTTCGAAGCGGACATAGAACAACGGAAGGTTCGATCATGTTGCGACTATTCGTCGGGCGATCCTCGATCGCCCGAATTGGTGCGCCTTTTTTAAGTGTTGCGTGCATTGCCACGGGCGCGTTCGCTGAGCACGGACCGACCGAGTATGTCGCCTATCCTTACGCGATGCCTGTCAGCGAAGCTTGCCCACCGATCTTCAATGATTGTTTGCCGGCGAGCGAATGTTGTCCGCCGATCAACGGAAAACTGATCGTACCGCCAGCGATGGATTTGCCCGTGGTGCCGATCACGTCGCCTTCGGACGCGATCGTGGATCAAGAAGCGGGTTCCGAACTTTTGCCGTCGATGCCCGCGCCCGTGCAAATTCCTGAAGTACCGTCGATTGATTCGGCCACGCTCGACGCAGCAGCACCAAACTTTGACCTCAGCCGAGGCTTAGCAAACAACTTCGGTTCCGGCGGTGGAGATTCGTTGGCGTTTTCAGACATCCCTAACATGATGGGCGACTACATCGGCGGTGCGCGCACGACTCGATTCACATACAACTTGGCTGGCGACGCGAACCCGGCCCTGAGCAGCGGTGGGACGGCCGCAAGCAACTCGAAAATCAGCGATAACAATTCGGCGATTCCGCGTGATCGCGTTTCATTCCGGTATCATCGGTTCGACGATGCGGCATCGGTAAATGCCCTTCGCAAAACAGGCGATCGTATCTTCATTTTTGATCCGGCTTCGAACATCACCTATTTTCAGGACGAGGTCGAAGCTTTCAAGCAAAAATTCGATACTCATCTGTTTGAGTTTGGAATTGAACGCCGGCTGACAGAAAATTTTTCGGTCGAGTTTCGCCTGCCGTTCGTTTCAACATTGGGCTCGGAGCAAGCTTTCATCGCAACCCAATTCTTAGAAGTCTTCGACGGCAGCAGCCAAACGAGCCCGTTTCCTATCGACGATCGGTTCTTTGGAATTGCATCGCCAGACTTGACGCTCGGCAGTGATGCGGTTGAGTTGCGAGATCTATCCATCATCAACAAGTTCGCGTTTTACAAGCGAAAGAACATCGTTGCGAGCGTGGGGTTAGGGACGCGTATACCGGTGTCCAAAGACGCAAGCTTGTTTGTCAGCGATGGCATCAATACCGACGGACAGTCAATCAACTTTGATGACAATGGCACACCCACACAGCGTCCGGCGATCAGCATGTTTCGTGGAAGAAATGTCGAGACCGATTTCAAGACGGTTTCGCTCACGCCGTTCCTAGCCGTCGCTTCTCAATTGACCGACAAAGTATTCTTGAATGGATTCTGTTCAATCGAAGCGCCACTTGGACGAGACAGCGTAAGATTTCGGGAACTGTACACGGACGTCTACCAATCGGGGTCCGGGAACGAGTTCATCACCAATCCGAACACCGCGTCCTTTCGAGATTCGAATACCGGGGCGCTCTACAACCAGTTTCTCACCGACGCTCAAGAGCAAGAGATCCGCGAGCAAACCTTGATGTCGATCGATTTATCAATTGGTCGCGTGATTTATCAGTCACGGGATCACCGCAAGCGACTTCAACGACTCTCGCTGTTATCCGAATTGCACTATACGACAACCTTGAACGATGCGGATGTCGCGACGTTCCAGAGTGTCGATCCGAACGGCGCGCCGGTGCAGATCTATGGGGACGACTTCAGTGCAGGATCATCTCCGGATGCACCCTTCGAGGTCGGTAATGTCGCCAATCGGTTAGACATTCTGAACGCGAATTTTGGAACCGTCACTCAGTGGGGCGAGAACTTGACGACGGCCGTTGGTGTCGGCGTCCCGCTTCGCAGCGGCGACGACCGGTTATTTGACTGGGAGTTCCAATTCCAACTGAACTACTATCCTCGCGGATTTTCCGGAATTCCACCGTTGTTTTAATCGCTCCTGTTGACTCATTGCGAAGCTAGTTCACCGAACCGCATCCAGCGGATCGGTGTGGGGATACTGTCGGTGACCGTTAGACCGCCAGCGGTGTTGACCTCGACTTCGAGTTCACTTGCTAGTTGACCGAGTTGACCGACGCGAGGCAGAATTTTGCTGATGTGGCTGAGCAAATCCGGCGTGACCGATTGTCGGCGAGTTCCGTCTTGTATCAATCTCAATACGCCAAGACTCGGTTGCGTAGGGTCGCCCGCAAATGGCGTCGCCACGCTGCTGACGTGCGGTGTCACGTCAAGGAACAATAGGTTCGCGCATTTCAAATCCTTGAATTGATTCGCGAGATAGGTGCTGGTGATGAGTGTGGGATCTTTGAACGCCTGCTCGGGACGCGCGTCGGATGTCATCAGACATAGCTGTCCGACCTCGTTTCGCATCTCTTCGCCGTGAAAATAGATCAGCACGGTATTGTTGGTGCCTTGCTTGTCCGACAGTTCGAACCGGCATTGATCGATCAGTGGTCGCACATTGTCGCTACGGCTGACCTCGCCCGTCAGTGCCGGATAAATTGGTGAACCGCTGATGACGCGACTGAAAGCGGGCATCTTCTCATGGGCGATACCGAGCAGCTCGAGCACATTCTTCTCGTAACTTTTTCGCTCACGCCACGATACTCGCGTGCTGATCACCAGCAAGTGCAGCGTTTGGTCCAATGAAGGCTTGCGACACTCCGCGGTGATGGATGCCACGGAATTCTCGGACTCAACCAAGCCGGGCAAGTCCAAGCGAATGTCATTCGTTGCCGCCGAGAGCGTCACCTGAATTCGGAAAGTCATCTCATCAGAGTCTGGTTCGCGTTTGAGCGGAACGACAGACTGTAAGAATCCATTCACCGATGCGCGTATGACATTTTCGCCGACAACGATTGGCGTCTCTTCGGACGACAATCGCACACGCCCTTCGATGATTCCCGTCGCCGACGTTAAAGGTGTTTGAGGCTCAAACGAGCCGCCCGGTTTGCCAACAAGTTCAAACGACGATCCATCCGTCATCACGATCCGCTGGAGGCTGATTCCGACTGGCCGATCAATTCGATTGATTTGTCGTTGCAAGCTGGTCACCAGTCCAGATTCAGAAGTGGCCGTAACAGTGATTTGGTTTACGCCGCGCGCGAGCGGAATGGTGGCGCTCGTCAACCGCATGCCGTCGCTGCTGGGTTGCGGAATCACGACCGGAACCACCGTGTCTCCGATATGCACGCTTAGCGACTTGAGATCATCGCACTCGATTTGAAGGGCAACGGCTGTTTCGGCGGTGTCGACGATCTGTCCATCGCCGATAGAGATTTCCAATTTCGGCTGCTTGGGTTGGGGCAATGCGACAAGCTTGACCGAACGACGGTCCCAAACTTCGTCGTTGGTATCCGCTATTACGAGCTCGATCTCATGCTCACCCTCAGGCAGCAGCAAATCGGATATCACGATTTCGCTCACCGCAATTCCATTCTTGCGAGTGAGCGGCTTGGGATCGCTCAACTTCAATTCTTCTTGCATCTCATCGTCGACCAACAAGTGAAAATATTCACGTTTCAATTCGCGATCGGATCGTAATTTCACGTTCAAACTCGCTCGGTTTCGATCAACGATGTTTCCGACCAACGAGTCGATCAAGATCGGATCCGTCACATCGAATGAGCAGATTGCGGAGCTCTCTGCGCCATTTTTCCCGGTGATGCGAAGTGACAATCGGTTTTTGCCGACCAGCAGTGGAACTTGAACTGACAAGTGATTGCCGACAATATCAAGTGCCTTCAGAGGGAGCGATTTGTTGTCTCGCAGCACTTCAAATTTTTGATCCTTCGACATTCCGTCGGCATCAACCATCGCTTCGATTTTGACGTGATTGCCGGGGGCGAGTTCTGATTTGCGAAGAACCGTGGTTCCGCTGTGCGACACAATTCGGAGGTTTGGTAGGTCGCCGATCGCAGGAAGAATTTCTTGCCCGGCGATTACGTCGAAGCTTTCTCGTTGAAACCCTTCCTTAAGTCGATCGCTGTGAACAGTCACGGATATATCGTGTCGGTTGTTCAAACTAGCGAGCGCCGCGTCTTCACTTTCCCAAAGATTCGGATCATTGATCGACTGTTTCAACTGGATCTCGCGGTTCGAATCGATGTATCCAACAACGCCCGAAACGGATCGATTGGTAGCGCCCGAAACCATGACCTGCATTCGCTTCAGATTCTCATCGGAACGGTAAACACCTTCGCGCATGTAGATCTTTTGTTCTTTGCGGTCCATGAAACGGAGACTGATGTTGGCGGTTTTGGCGGGTGGCCAGACGCTTGGCAATTTGCCGGCGGCGAGCAAATTCTTGACCAACGTGCTCCCCGAAAATTCATCGCGATATTCTGCGAACGGCGCAAATTTTACCGGATCACCTTCCTTCTTCGGATTGAAGTGCCAACCCGCGGAAGACTCAATCTCGGCGCCGCTGGATTGAAACGGACCGCTCGGTGTCCACGCCAACCAGTCCGGAGTTTTGACATCCGGCCGAATCGAACAGATGAAGGAGAAGAGAGGTTTTCGTTCGTCCGCCGCTTGTCCCAACCGAACCGCGGCATCCATCTGCCGTCCCTCGCGAACGACGCGAACGGTTGCGTCGGTACCAGGGCGTGCAAACGAAAGGCCGCGAAAGAAATCTTCGGGAGCGGTGCTTTTCACGAGCTGACGTTTGTCGTTGATAAATCCGATCACACGGTCGCCCGCTTGCAAGCCGCCCGACCTTGATTGCCCAGCGGTCGGTTCGACCGATGCGATGACGATTCCGTCGTCGGCAACGCACCAGCGCGTGTTGAGTATTGCGCCACGTCGGCCGACTAACTTCGCCAAGTCGCTAAGACTCCAGACACAGATCATGCCATCGGCGGAAACGCTGGTCAGATGGCGATCATCTCGCGAGAACTCAATTTCGGTAATCAATTGCTCGTGACCGTTGAGACGACGTAGCTCCTCGCCCGTTTTCGGATCGTAAAGCGAAAGGCGCGCCTGCGTTTCGCCGAGATAAGGTAGAAACGCGACTGCTACGATTGGGCGACCACCAAGTTGATCCGAGCGGATCAACTTTCCTAGCGGCATCATCGATGAGTCAACTGTGACCTTTCCGAGAACAGCACCATCGAGCGTCACGTTTGCGACAAATTCATTCTTGCCCGGCGATTTGACGAACGTCACAGGTCTGTCATACGACGTGTGTGTAGGCGACTGGACCCGTCGAAGCTGGTCATCGATCAGGTCATAGGTCTCATCACCGCCGTCTCGGTTGATCGAAAAACGAAGCGAAATGTCTTGTCCATTAGGCACCAACGACGCGCGCCGCACGGATGAAAAATCTGACTTCAGCGACTGCAAAATTGCCGGGTTGCCGTTTGACAACGTGGCAACCTCCATGATCTTCAGCCCGTCGCTCACGTCGGCAGTGGCGGCGATGAATCGACCTGTGGGGTCTGCCGCAACAACCGGGTTTTGTCGATTTCCGATCGCAATGCTGGACGTCAATAACAGGCGATCGGATTTGAGATCAACCAAGTTCAATCGATGGCCCGACTTGGTCGTTGCCGGATTGAGATCGCGGATGGTCACGACGGCAAGTGCCGGTTTCGTGGGGATCGAGCGGACGGAAAAGATGAATTCGCTGTCGGCAATTTGCTTGGACAGATCGACTCGCTTTACAAGCTTGAGCGTATCGGCGTCGATGATGGACACGCTCCGGCGCGAAGCGATGCACAACTGATTCGTTGCGGCGATACGATCAACGCCAAGCGCGTACGGTTCCGAGAAGCGAATCGGCTTTTCCGCAGCGGGTTGAAAAACATCGATGCCGCCTCCCGGTTTTCCGTCAGCGGAAGTGACCGCGATCCGAAGTCCGCTGATATCAGTCGCATCAGCGATTGCCCACACGATCAATTTCGATGGGATCGAGTTCTGTGATAAGGGCCACTTTTGAAGCAAGTTGCCATCGGGCAACGAGAACACTCTAAGCGAACGATCCGGCGGGCTATCAGACGCGCGATCCGGCGACAAACACTGACGAGGGTCTTCGTCGTTGCCGATCGTGATCAAGAATGCGGAAGCTAAATCCGTTGTTGAAACGATCTCGGCCGCTAACACGTATCCGGCGTGAGTCTTGATCGATTTCGATTGCTGAGTGCGTGTATCGAACATCGTCACCGAGCCGACTTCCGCGAGCGTTTTTTCGGACCAACCGAAGCTGGGGATTAAGATGCCATCTTGTGAAAACCCGGCCTGCAAATCGAAAGTTCCGACGCCACCGGTCACGACGTAGCGTTGATCTGCGGACATCGCCATCGCTTGGATCGAACCAAGCGGCCCCGGCCCGATCGGCTGACGAAGTGAAGCTGAATGGTTGCGAGTGAATTTGCCGTCGGCAAGTGCGTAAACTTGGACAAACTTGTCGTCGCCGGCTGCTAAAATTTGCCTACCATTCGCTGAAAACTCGATCGCATGGATCGGAGCGGAAGGGCCAGCGGGTCGAAGCCGAAGGATTGCTCGCGATTGCCCGCGGGCCGGACTCAATCCGCTGAAGCAAACCGCGACCAGCAATGTCGTCCAAAATCGTCTTCGCCGACACCGAAATATGTCTACAACGCACATCGTTACAATCATCAGCTTCTAACGATCAAGAGAAGATTTAGAGGCCGCGGGCCGATCGACTCACGGTATCAGCCAGTTTAGACTATTTGTAGGTTCAAGCATGAGATTTATTTGTCCACTCGTCCATCGTGATCGGTTTTTACTCGAGTCGAACTATGACGATCAAAGGCGAGATTCAGGAGTGAACATTGGCTGACGGAACGCTTCTCCTGCCGGATGATTTTGACGAGTCGGATGAGCCGGCGCAACAGCGTTTCATCGGCAACTATCAACTCATCCGTTTGATCGGCGCCGGGGCGATGGGCGAAGTTCACTTAGCCCGGCATCGCCAATTTCATCAGCGACAATGTGCAATTAAGCTGATTCGCGGTGAGCTGGCCACTCCGGACGCGCGTAAACGTTTTGAACGTGAGATTGTCGCGATGGGCGGTTTGGTCCATCCGAATTTGGTCTACGCCATGGATGCGGGCGTGGACCAAAATCAATTGTATTTGGTGATGGAGTACGTCGCCGGTCGCGATCTTCAATCTCACCTCGATTCGAAGGATTCTTTCCCGGTCGGTCAGGCTGCCGAAATCTTGCGTCAGATTTGCGCCGGTGTCGCTCATGCTCACCAGCAAGGCGTTGTTCACCGCGATATCAAACCGGCGAATGTTCTATTGAGTGAAAAGAACGAGGTCAAAGTACTCGATCTTGGCATCGCTAGCCTGCAAAGCGATGCGGCTTCGCGGATGACCCATGGCGGCAGCGTGATGGGGACGGCACCATTCATTGCACCGGAGCTGTGGGATGATGCGATGAATGCGTCGACAGCATCGGATGTCTACGCAATCGGGTGCACGGCGTACTGTTTGTTGACCGGCAATCCCCCGTTCTCGGGCGCGAGTTACTCGTCGTTGATTCAAGTGATGACCGCGCACCGACAAGTCGATCCGGTCCCGCTTCATTTGATCCGAAGCGATGTACCGATCGAGTTTTCGGACTTGATCATGCGTTCGCTCAGCAAAGATCGTGACCGGCGATTTCATAACGCAGCCGAGTTTGCCGAACAGCTCGTTCCGTTCTGTGAACCTCTGATCCAACATGGAGGCGATAGCGATTCCGCTAAGTCGAGCGATTCGAGAAAAGTCGGCGGCGTGGACAGCATTCGTCCGGCGAGTCAAAATCTTGAATCGTTAGTTGCGGATTCATTCGGATCGGCATGGTGGCTTATTCCGTTCGCATTCATTTTGATGGGGCTTGGTTGTTTGGCGCTTCCGGTGATCCGTGACTTCGAGACACCGACTTGGTCACGTATTTTTGGCCAGTGGGACAAACCGACCAATCGATCCAACCTTGGACTCGAGTTGGACGCCATTCGCCTTCTTTTTTTGATACCGGTCGCTTGGTACGTCCTATCGCGGTATTACCCCGGCGAACTTCGTCGCACGGTTAGCCTGATGAATTGGAAACCGGCAACGGTAATCGCCCGAGTCATGATGGCTTGCCTGTTCGGACTGCTTGCCTACCGCGTTGCTGACCAATATTGGAACCCCGGTCAATTGCCGATGACTGTCAGCGATCATGCTCTAAAACTCGGATTGGATTCCGAGCCGATTGCCGAATCAATCGCGCTGCGTTGGTACAGCGGTTATGCGGTGGTCGCCAAGGCTTTGCTGCCGTTGTTGACGCTGATGTTTCCGATCGTCTGGTTTTTGGTCGGCGACTTGACTTCGATTCGTCGCCGCTTCATTGATCTGATCAATAGCCAAAGCGAGACTTCCTACGCCGGTCGAATGCGTGAGAATTTGCATCGGTACGGAGTCGATTTACGGGATCGAGCGGGGCGAATCTTGGCGGTCTTCTTCGTTGCCTCGATGTCGATTCATTACGACTATTGGCTGACCACCATTTTTGCCGCAGACATCAAGAAGTCGCTCGAACTCGAACAGGTCTTCATGTCGGTAGCAACGATCCTGATTGCGCTGACTTGTTCGATCGCGTACATGACCGTGATGTACGTGCGAGGTTATGAAGCCACCAGCCGCGCAACCAGCATCTGCGGAACCGTAAAAGACGTTGACGACTTGTCGGCAATCAGCCCAGGGTGGTTGTTGCGATCAACGATGTTTCGCGGACTCAGCAGCGTCGGGTATCTTTCAATTTCGTTGATCGTCGCCCATCAGTTGTGGGTCGATCCGCCTTGGGTCGATCAAAGTATTGGGAACGATGTTGTCGTTACTAGTGGCGAGAGCCCGATCGACTTAACGTTAACGACGCCGTCTTGGTTGCCGCAATTCAGCAAGCCGGCGAAAGGTGCGGAGCTGATTTCGATTCGATTTCGCGGGACTCAACAGCGTCTGTACTCGGAGATCACCATCTCGCCACCGTTCGCCAAGTCGATTGAACAGCCCATCGAAATGGTTCTGGTCCCGCAAGTCAGCAGCGAGTATCCGCCCAGTTTTTACATCATGAAGCGGAAGGTTTCGACAGAGCTTTTTGCTGCGTTCGAGGCAAACCATCCGACTCTGCTTAACGAAAACGCAGCACAGCTTCGTAAGTCATCCTCCGCTGACAAAGATCAGCCCATTTACAACGTTACCGGTCATGAAGCCGTTAATTTTGCCGAGGTCGCTTATAAGTCGAAATTGCCGACGCCGGAACAATGGGATGCGGCGTTCGGCCGGTACTTTCGTCAACCTGACATTGAAGCTTGCATCCAGTCAGAGAAGCCGTTTCCAATGGTGTTGGCGAATTCCAGTCCGTGGGGATGTTTCGAGATGGGGTCGCAGGGTCTCGAATTCACTCGCTACGACGTGTACTGGCGTCAAAAGCTCCCTCTCATCAGGGAGAATCCCCATAGCTTGCAGTTGCGGGGGCGTTCTCAGTTCAGTGAGTCCGGAAACTTGAATGTTGAGGAATGGGAAAAATCGGGGACGGCCGATTTATTCTTGTTTGGTAGCAGGCCCTATGAAGCACCATCCGAAGATATTAGTTTTCGAATAGTGCTCGACCAAGACTGATAGCAGCATGCACAGCTCGTTGTGCCACCCAAACAATTGGGACAATTGTTCTACAATTGCTTCGCAAGTTTGAGAGTCGAGATCAGACGCTTTCTCGTATGCTCAAACATCGCTCGCGGGCGACGATGATGTGATCGAGTACGTTGATCCCGAGAATTTTCCCGGACTCCGTCAGCCGTTCGGTTACTTGGTGATCTTCGCGACTGGGCGTCGGATCGCCACTGGGATGATTGTGGACCAGCAACACCGCCGAAGCGCTGTCACGTATCGCTGGACGAAACACTTCGCGCGGATGCACCAAGCTCGCATCGAGTGTACCCACGGTGATGCGATGCGTTTGAATCGGTTTATGCTTGGTATCCAATGTGACGATGTGAAATTCTTCTTGAACAGCGTCGGTTGCCAAACGCGAAAACGCTCGCTCGCAAAAGTCGACAGCCTCTTTGGTGCTGGTGATCTTCGTCGCGATCGGCTTTTTGTTCGCCTCGAATTCGGCGATACGACGGCCCAATTCGATACCGGCCATGATCTGGCTGAATGCGGCAAGGGAGACTGCCGGCGAGATGTTCTTCAAGTCACCCGGCGTGCATTTCGGTAAATCGTCCAGCCGCGAAGCAAATCGATTGGCGATGTTGCTTCCCCCGACGATTGCGGACTCCTTCGCAACCCCCGCGCGGATCAAGATCGCGATGAGGTCGCCGTTGGACAGCAATACGGCGCCAGAACGAATCAGTCGCTCACGGGGACGCTCGGAAATCGGTGTTTCCGTCGCCTGCCCACTTAGAATCTGAGTATCGATCCAATCGGCCGGCTCAAACGATTCACTTAGCGCTGACCATCGATAACGAAACTGCCCGGCAACATCGAAACGAAGCAAGACGCCGTCATTGACGAGTTGCCCGATGGTCCGTGTCACGTAAGCCGGACGCGACTCCGAACAAATCTGCTTCGCTTCCTCCGACGAAAAATCGTCCAGATTCTTTAGCGGTTCGATGACCGCGGCCAAACGTTGGCGTCGATCCACACTCACAGGCGGCGCTCAATTGGGTGCGTAAAACCAATAGCTTAACGCTCCGAAGCACCGTCGTGTTTCGACCAGCCGCCGCAATCAATACTTCGGGATGTACTGGCTCGCGTGTGGATTGCCGATGTAATTGCTGCCGGGCGCTCTCGAGCCGAATGATCCGGGATTGTACGATCCGGACCCAAATGATCCGGATCCGAACCCTTGCCCGTAATTGGGCACACCGTAACCGTAACCGTAACCGCTTCCATAGCCGTAGCTGTAGGAGTTGCTGTACCCGTAAATGTTTCCATACCCCGAATAATAGGGGCCAAGGTACGGCGGGACATTGAAGCCTGGATTGCCGTACGAATACCCGTAGTGGTAGCCGGGATTGTAATTGGGGTACGCAGGTCGATAGTTGTGATGTGAGTGTCCGCGGTCTCCGAATCCACGATCAACATCGGAGGACGACTCCCCACGATCGGGGATTGGCGATGGGCGTTCGGACGGTGCTCGCGACGGCCTGATCGATGGTCTCATCGCCGGCCTCAATTCACCGCCGGTTTGAGCATCGACGGAATTCTCAACCAACGTCAAGGACGCAGCAAACACGAGGCAAATGAGAACACGATTCATGGGACTCAGTCCTGAGGGTGGCAGCGAACTTGACCTACCTCGAATCGTATCGTTTTCCGCAGCGGCGTCAAACAAGTAACGTGACTTTGCGTCGGCCGATCAACCGTAGAAGCACAGATAGGCGGACTGCTTTGCGACGCGAACTCCGAATTTGACGTTGGCGGGAACGTGAAATTCCGTTCCGGCGGGATAATCCACGAAATCGCTCTCGCCAGGCAGCTTGATTTGCAGTTCGCCCGAAACGACCTTCATGCGTTCCTTTTCGCTGGTGCCGAACTCGTAATCACCGACATCCATCACTCCGGCCGTCGCCCGGCCTTCATCGTTGGTGAATGCGATGGATGTGACTTTGCCGTCGAAGTACTCGTTCACTTTCATGATTGTTCTTATGACTTGGTTGATTGGGTCAGCTTATTTAACGGCCGAAGTGTCGACCAAGGATGCCAAGGCGTCATCGATCGCGACCTCGTGACGTTTGCGTTTGAGGAAAAAGTTGACGTGTTTGTATCCGCATTCCGCGAGCATTAAAAGCGCCTGTTCGTAACCGTCGGCGACCCGTTCGGGTTGATGCGCGTCGGCACCCAGTGTGACCGGGATTCCGCGAACTTGCATTTCACGAAGCATGGCGGGGAACGGATTCATCTCCGGAATCGTTTTGTTTGCGCCCGACGTGTTCAGCTCCATCGCAATGCCCGTCTCCGCGATCTCGTCGAGGGCCGTGCGAATGTCGTCGATGACGGCCTGTTCGTTCCAGGTTTTCGCGAAGAGGTTCTTGATCAGGTCCGGGTGGGCGAGCGAATCGAAGAGACCCGTTTTGGCAGCTTTCGTCAGCAAACCGAAATACGTTCGCTGGACTTCGAGCGGATCAAGACTCCAGTAGCGGGCGCGAAATTCATCGATCTGCGGATGAACCGAACCGAGCACAAAATGAAAGTCGGCGGACGCCAACTGCTTTTCCAAGTAAGCCTCGTGTCCCTCGAAATAATCTGCCTCAAGTCCCAACCGCACATCGATTCGCTCGGACCATTCCTGACGAGTCTGTTCGACGAGATCGACATATTCGCCGAGTTGATCCTCACGCATTCGCACATGACGCGAGAATGTTCCCGGCATGGGGTTGTGACAGGTCACGATCAACCCGCGCAAACCACGTTGTTGGGCGACCGCCGCATATTCGGTCGGTAAGCCTCCGGCGTGGTTGCACAGCGGCGTGTGCGAATGAGATTCGAACAGGATGGGGTCGCTGGTGGTCGAGTCGGTCACGTTCTAAAAAAACTCCCTCGTGGATTGTCGAGCATGAAAAAGTATATCGTTCGTTTAACGGTTTCGGAACGCAACGTTTGACATTGCCGAGAACGATCTCAGTATTATGACGCGGCGGTGTGTCGGCGGACGTAGAATCGGTGAGCTGAGTATCCTTCAACGAGAAATCGCCGCGTGGTCAGCCGATGTCAACAACACTCAACGCGGTGTCGACTGGCGGATGAAAATCGACGACGCTCGATACAAACTCAAGTCCGACTACCCTAAAATTCAATGCTGACAATCCACTAGCCGATCGACTCAAATTTTATTCATCCGCATCGATGCCCGACCACGATTCCCGTTCGCAACCTTTCGTTGAAGTCGTCCCGCCGGGCCGCGTCCTAGGTTCGATTCGTCCACCGGGAAGCAAGAGTTTGACCAATCGCGCACTGATCTGCGCCGCGTTTGCTGACGGTGACTCGACGCTGATCGGGACGCTCAAGAGCGAAGACACGGAGGTCATGATCGAGGCGATTCGAGTGATCGGCGTTGCAGTCGACGATACCGATGCGGGGCAGAAACTGCATGTCCGCACGTCGAATCGGCGTTTGATGGATTCCAAAGCTGACTTAACCGATCTCTACATCGCCAACAGCGGCACGACGATTCGTTTCTTGACCGCCGCACTGTCGGCATTCGGTGGCCACTATCGATTGCATGGCGTCGATCGAATGCACCAACGCCCGATCGGGGATCTTACCGAAGCGATCGCATCAGTCATCGGTGGAACGATCAAAACGGTTTCACCCGGCGGATGCCCACCCGTGATGATTTCATCGACGGGTTGGAATGGCAATCGAGTTTCAGTGGCTGGCAATGTGAGCAGTCAATATCTGAGCGGATTGATGATGGCCGCTCCCATCGCAGCTTCGCCCACGCGGATCGAGGTTGTCGGCGACTTGGTATCGCGGCCCTACGTCGACATGACTGCGGAAGTGATGCGATCGTTCGGTGCCGATGTCACCATTTCGGAGCAAGATGATTCGGTTTCGGTCGAGATCGGCGAAGCGAATTACATCGGAACAAACTACTCGATCGAGCCTGATGCATCCGCGGCAAGTTATTTCTGGGCCGCCGCAGCGGTGACCGGCGGTAAAGTTACCGTCGACGGACTTTGTCGAAACGCAATGCAGGGAGACGTCGGATTCGTTGACGTTCTCGAAAAGATGGGTTGCGATGTCGTCCATGCCGATGACTCGATCACCGTCATCGGGAAAACTCTTCACGCTGTCGACGTCGACATGAACGTCATCAGCGACACCGTGCAAACCTTGGCGATCGTAGCCCTGTTCGCGGACGGCCCGACTCGCGTCCGCGGTGTGGCTCACAATCGATTCAAAGAGACGGATCGAATCGGCGATCTGGCAGTTGAGCTTCGCAAATTGGGTGCCCGTGTCGACGAACACGAAGACGGAATGACGATTCATCCGCCGAAGTCACCGCAGGCGGCGACATTGGAGACCTATCACGACCACCGAATGGCGATGAGTTTTTCGTTGGCCGGTTTGCGTATTCCCGGCGTGAAGATTCTGAATCCCTCATGCACGTCGAAAACTTATCCTGACTACTTCGCGGATCTCGAGCGTCTGATCGGACATCCGCATCGTTGGTCAACGTAGCGATCAACGTAAGCCCGGCGACTGTGTCAATGGTCGACTGAAATCGCTTCGGCGTACGCGAGTTCGCCCGATTGACCGTCGTAGTATTGAAAAATCACTTGTGGGTGCGGAAATGCGACCAGACGCTTCCCGCCGATCTTCTTTGGCATGTTGAAGACGTTGTTGATTTGGACGACGCAAAAATGCGGATAAAGTCGTTCGAGTCGGGGCACATCCGCCAACACATAGCTGCTCCAGCGTATGTCCATTTCCCGCGGGCCGAACTTCCACTTGCCCGTCGCCGGACGATCGCTCTCGTCGAGTTCCGGAACATGATTGACGCTGTTGTGCGGGCCACAGCAGAACTCCCAAACATTGTCGGTGACTTTGATCGCAAAGCTGTTGTGGAGATCGCCCGTCATCACAAAAACTTTTTTGCCGAGTTTGTCCCAAGCATCAATCAGCTTTTCTCGTTCATCAATGAAACCGGTCCACGCTTCTTCTTTGTTGTCTTCGTCAGCCTCGAAACCGCCGGCGCCGCTGTGTGGTATCATGAACGGCACCGACGAAATAACAAAGAAAAAGTCAGCGTCGCTCGCTTTCATTGAGTTCAGTAGCCACTCGTGTTGAGGCTTACCCAGCATCGACACACCGGGCTTATCGCGGTTGGATACGTCGTGCATGTCGCGATCACCACGCGTGTCCAAGATGAAAAATTCGCAATTGGAAACTCTAAAACTGCCGTAGCTGCGACGACCAATCGAATAGCTCATCGAATCGTCGTTCACCTTCGCGGGCATGTGCAGTCGCAGTCGATTTTTGTCGATCACTCGGGCGATGTCGTAAACGTACGAGTTGGCAACGCCCGCGTCATTGTCGTACTTCATGTCATTGACGCCGGCCTCGGCGGTTCCCCAATGGACATGCAGGTTCGACATTTCGGAAATAGGCATCGCGGTGAAGTCAGACTGTGGATCAAACAAAATGTCACTACCCGCCTTCATCGACCCGATTCCGAAATGAACGGGGTGCTGATGAGCCATCGGGTTGGCCCAACCCAGGTAGTCGAACCAAGCTTGCGTGCCGATGTCGCGAAACACGGTGCGACGATGGCGTTTTCCCGCTTCGCCCGATCCCCAAATGTCGTTGACCAGTTCGTGATCGTCGAACGTGAACATACTGGGCACATTGCGATGCCACTTCGCCAGCTCGACTCCTCGTTCAAGGTAAAGCTTGTAGTTTTCCCACACCCCGACAATGGTCGGCGCAATTCGCACGACCGTGGGCAACGTCTCGATACCCTGAATCAATCGCCAAGCTTCGACCGGGAAGGTTCGCAATTCTTCGTACAGCCAGTCACCATTCATGATGTGAAAGTTGACTTTTTCGGACCAGTCGGCGTTGAGGTGCTCGTAGGTAGTTTCGCGGTGACCGGCACCATTGAGCGGATCTTGGTTTGCGCATGATCCGATTTGAAAACTGAAATTGAACAATCCCTTGGGGTTGTGTTCCGAGTTCCGCGAGCCTCGCACGCTTGGCAGTGTGCGAAAGCTGCCCGGCAAACCATGAGGACGACTGTTTACCCAGATCTGATAATAGTATCTCGTGTCCGCATCTAAATTCGCGAGTGAAATCGATCCGGCGTTGTCATGTTCGATCGCGGTCTTACCAATCGAACTCGTTTTGTTGAGTTGGTCAGGTTCGGTTCCGTAATGAACTTCAAATGGTCCTGGATCGGAAGTTCTCGCCCAAACGCGAACCGAGTCATCGGTCGGCATCCCGAGAATCGGCCCGTGGGTCAAACGAATCGGATCGCGCTCGACGGCGTCAGCGACCGGCAAACTTAGCAGCGACGAAAAGACGGTTGCGGCAAAGATAGAGCGAAGCATGGTGTCAACTCGATTCACGGTAGCATTTCAACGATCGCAGTCTTGCCAGCGTTACGAGCGTGATCCTTTGCGGTGTCGTTGTCCTGATCGACCACGCTGGGGTCCGCGCCGCGTTCGAGCAAGACTCGAACGACCTCCGATTCTCCCATCGCTGCCGCCGTCATCAGCGCGGTGAATCCTTCGGTCGACTCCGTCGCGTTCACGTTCGCGCCGGCGTCGATCAAGGCGGTCACGGTTTCGGCGAAGGAGCCCGATGCGGCGTGCATCAGCGGCGTCTTGCCTTCGTGGTCCCGCGCATCAACATTGGCACCATGCTTGAGCAATTCTTTGACGACGTGGGTATGTCCGTTGTAGGCAGCCATCAACAGCGCCGTGTACTTGCGATCTGGATCGGGCGAATCGACTTCGGTGCCGGTCTCCAGAGCCTTCCGCACAATGTCGATGTTACCGTCATGGGCGGCCAATCGAAAAGCATCGTCGCTGTATTGGACTTGCGACGTTTCTTTGATCGGCGGCGGACTCAGCGGCTTCGCTGTTTCGGGTGCCGTCGAGGTGTTTTTTGCTCCGGCCTTTGACGCACCGACGGTCGTGTCCGCTGATCCGCCACAACCGGCTAACAAGACCGATGAGCACAATAGAATCAGATTGATGGAACGATTGATTGGGGTCGACTTGTTCATGCACGTCAGTGTAACCGAGCATACCCGTCGTCGGGTAGCGACGATTCCGATGACCCGACCGTACGTTCGCTGCGCATGGGTCTCATCGGTTCGCGGCGACATTCTGGACCATGGGGATCTCTTGCACGCTAAACTCGGCCCAGTGCGGAAATCGCGTACTGATGCTCAGCGCCTGCTCATTTGTGATGCCCAGCAAAGTGCGAAAATCGGTGAACCCACTTCGGCCGGTGTATTCAGCGGTGTAAGTAGGATCGAACAAGATGTGTTCGGTGACATCGACTCGGCCGGCCATCGACCGGACACCAGGAATTTGTCCCAGTTCGAACAATCGGTCGGCTCCCACTCCCAAGTCACCCAGCAAAATACAGTCCTCTTCCCCAGCCGTTTGATAGCCGAAATTTCGGACGCTCACGAACACGTCATCAAGCACGTTGACTTCCAATTCTCCGTTTCCACGGTCGAAAGTCTGAGCCAAGGCATTGATGAGAGTGAACCGAAATGGGCGCCGACCCTCGGTGAAGCCGACGCGTGTCTCGAACGATGCGTACATCGGCTCGAACATCAATCGGTCCCGACTGTCTTGGACAATGCCGGTGGAATCGGGGATCAACCGGATTCGCGATTCGTCCCAAATGAAGGCGTACGATTGGATCAGCGCAGCCCGTCCGACTGGCGTGGAAACGTCGGAGATGTATCGGCCACCCGAGCGTTTGATCAAATCGATTGTCCGTTGAATTACGACCGGACTTCCACCTTCGATTCCTTGAACGGCGATCACATCGAACTGATTCACGATACGTGCCAGAATCGATATCTGATCGGAAGTTGCAGATGGCGAGGGGTCAGTCTGGCTTGTCGAGCACAAGCGGTCGATGTGGAAGGTCGCGATTCGGATCGTGTCCAGCGACTTCGCGTCACCCAGTTCGATCAAAACGGGCTGCGTCGACGAATTCGCGGAAAGTCCATCACTTGACGAGACTTGGTCCAGTTTTGAAAGGTTGATCTTACCCGCGATGACACAACCCAATCCGAACAGCAACGCGAAGACGGTGAAAAGGGGACCGATCCAGCGAACAAGCGGTGCGTCGGCGGATACGCTGGTGGATCGTTCGCGAGGCGTCCCGCGTTTGCGACCGAAGAGCGACTTCAGCTTGATCACTAGGTCAGCCCCTTCAGCTCTCAGGTTTTCGTGCCTACGCCGCGTCACCGATGACACGGAGCGCCTTGTTGACCAGGCGCTGAAGCCGCGGCGGTGCGTCCTCCGCCGTACGCCGGAGTGTTGTGGCGGCTGATGCGGCCCTTGGTCCAATTTCGCCGAGCGCCCAAGCTGCCCGCTCGCGCGCCGGCAAATGCAACGAATCGCTCAAGCATGTTTCCAAAGCGCTCACAGCGACGTCTGCATGCTTGCCCGAAAGATTACCTAGGCGGCCCAACATCGTAGCAGCCCAGTAGCAAGTCTCGCCGTCTTCGCCGCTGAACAGCACATCTGCCAGCGATTCGATTTCCGAATCCAGTGGTTTGATCGCCGATTCGAGCGCTGCCGCGGCCCACGAGCGAACTTCGTCGTTGCGGCTTCCCGCTAACGTGACCGCTTGGATCGTGCAGCCAAAAACTTCGCTCTGACTGGCAATTTCTTGGAGAGTTCTAGTCTGGTCTTCGACCGAGTCGCTGTCGAGTTTGGTCGACCAAGATACATTTTCGCTTGCCATACGATGCTCCCCCCGCGACTTTCCGCACGCAATGGTTATGGGTTGTTTGAATCGACGGTCGTACTGACAATTCGCTGTACGTCCGACTACAATCGATTCACCTTTGTGGTAGCGAAAAACGAGTGTTTCACGCAAGGTCGTTTCGCCAAGCTTTGGTCAGCGATTCGTCCGCGAATTCCAAACGGATGCGCTCTCGAGCACCGGTCGACAGACAAACGACTTACCCAAAACCCAGCCTTGCCGATCACCAATAGAGATCCCTGATGAGCCTGATTTCTCATTACACCGACTCGCGCTGTGCGATTTCGTTCGAACTGTTTCCGCCCAAGACGCCCGAAGGAATGGAGTCGCTGTGCGACAATGTCCGCCGGCTCTGCGAATTCAAGCCGAGCTACTTCACGTGCACTTATGGTGCCGGCGGTTCCACGCGAGGTACGACCCTCGATGTGCTGTCAAAAGTTCGCGAAATCACTGACTTGCCTGTCGCGTCGCACCTGACCTGTGTCGGTTCGACCGTGCCGGAGTTGGAATCTTATTTGAGCGATGCGATCCGTCAGGGTACGGATTACATCGTCGCGTTGAGGGGAGATCCACCCAAGGGGACGGACAAGTTCGTTGCCGTTGACGGTGGTTTACGCTACGCCAACGAGCTGGTTGAACTGATCCATGAAAAGTTTTCGGATCTCGGCGTCGCCGTCGCCGGATACCCCGAAGTCCACCAAGAATCGCCGGACGCAAAAACGGACCTCGCCAATTTGAAGCGAAAGGTTGACGCCGGCGCCGACATCATCATCACGCAACTTTTTTACGACAACATCGACTACTTCCGATTCAGAGATCGCTGCGCTGCGGCCGGAATCAAGGTTCCGATCGTGCCAGGAATTCTGCCTGTCACGAATTTCAAACAAGCGCAGCGGATCGCCTCGATGTGCAAAGCCGGGATACCGTATGACTTAGAAAAAGAAATGTCGAAGTCAGAAGATCCCGACGATCAATTCCGAATCGGTGTCGATCACGCTCGCCAGCAAACGGTCAATCTGATCGAAAACGGAGTGCCCGGCATTCACTACTACGTGCTCAACAAAAGCGAAGCCGCAACGGCACTGTTAGACGGACTGCAATTGGTCGGATAGCTGTCCCGGTTGATTGGCTCACGACGACAGCGAACCGATCGCGGCGTTCAGCGTGGCACTCGGACGCATCGCTGCTCGAATCTTCTTTGCATCTGCCAGATAATAACCGCCGATGTCCGTCGGCTTGCCTTGCGCGGCGGAGAGCTCGGCGCGAATGATGGACTCACTGGTCGTCAACCGCTTGGCCAACTCCGCGAAGGCGCTCTTCAACCGGGGGCTGTTTGATTGTGCCGCGAGCGCCTCGGCCCAGTACATCGCCAAGTAAAAATGGCTGCCCCGATTGTCGAGTTCGCCGACGCTCCGACCGGGCGATTTGTTTTCGTCCAGCAACCGCGATGTGGCTCGATTCAACGTGTCCGCGAGCACCGCAACGTCGGAGTTCGCGGTCTTCGCCGCCAAGTCTTCCAGCGACACCGCGATCGCCAGGAACTCACCGAGCGAATCCCAACGAAGGTGACCTTCTTCGACAAATTGCTGGACGTGCTTCGGCGCCGAACCACCGGCTCCCGTCTCGAAGAGTCCACCACCGTCCAACAACGGCACGATGGAAAGCATCTTGGCACTCGTACCAAGTTCCAGTATCGGAAACAGGTCCGTCAGGTAGTCTCGCAACACGTTGCCGGTTACTGAGATGGTGTCCTTGCCGTCTTTGCAGCGCTGGCATGTGAAAGTCGCCGCATCAACGGGCGACATGATGATGATTTCGAGACCGTCGGTGTCGTGATCGGGCAAGTACTTCGTAACTTTGGCAATCAGATTCGCATCGTGCGCACGAGCTTCATCAAGCCAAAAGACCGCCGGTGTCCCCGTTGCCCGGGCACGCATGACGGCTAATCGAACCCAATCTCGAATCGGAAGATCCTTCGTCTGGCACATGCGCCAGATGTCGCCCTCCTCGACGCTGTGCTCCATCAATACCTTCCCCGCGTCGTCGATGACACGGACAGTACCGCATGCCGCGATCGCGAAAGTCTTATCGTGCGATCCATACTCTTCAGCCTTTTGAGCCATCAAGCCGACGTTGGCGACGCTACCCATGGTCGTCACGTTGAAGGCGCCGTTTGCTTTGCAAAAATCGATGGTGGCCTGATAGATGCCGGCATAGCAGCGATCAGGTATGATCGCGAGCATATCGTGCAACTTCCCATCGGCGCCCCACATCTTTCCGGACGATCGTATCGCCGCGGGCATCGACGCATCGATGATGACATCGCTGGGCACGTGCAGATTGGTGATCCCTTTGTCCGAATCCACCATCGCCAGTCCCGCGCGTTGGGCGTACACGGCTTCGATGTCCGACTTGATTTCCGATTGCTTCACAGGATCAAGTGACTGGATCTTGGTGTAGACATCGCCCAGTCCGTTGCTCGGGTCAATTCCCAACTGCTCGAACAGTGCGGCGTGCTTTGCAAAGACAGACTCAAAGTAAACGGTGACGCAGTGCCCAAATATGATCGGGTCGGAAACTTTCATCATCGTCGCTTTCATGTGCAACGAGACCAGCACACCGTCTTGCTTGGCTTGATCGATCGCGTTGGCCAAAAACTCTCGCAGCGCGATTTTGCTCATCAGCGACGCATCAATGATCTCGCCCGCTTGAAGTGAGAGTGAATCCTTGAGCACTTTGATTTGACCGTCACTGCCGGTCCATTCGATCCGGATCTTACCGGCGTTGTCCATCACATGCGATTTCTCAGTACCGTAGAAGTCTCCGTCAGTCATTGAAGCAACATGAGTCCGTGATTCGGACGACCATGCACCCATCGAATGCGGATTCTTACTCGCGTATTCCTTCACGGGCGCTGCGACACGACGATCCGAATTGCCTTCGCGGAGGACAGGATTGACAGCGCTGCCAAGGACTTTTGCGTATCGATCTCGAATCGCTTTTTGATCGGGCGATTTTGGATCATCAGGAAAATCAGGGACCGCGAATCCTTTCGACTGTAGCTCTTCGATCGCCGCAACCAACTGCGGAATCGAAGCGCTGATGTTGGGCAACTTGATGATGTTGGCCTCGGGTGTCTTGGCCAACGCTCCCAATTCAGCGAGCGAGTCGGGTCTCTTTTGATCGTCGCTCAGGAAATCCGCAAAGTTCGCAAGAATCCGGCCGGCCAACGAAATATCCCGAGTTTCAATCGCGACTCCAACTGCGTGGCAATAAGCCTGCACGATTGGCAACAGCGAGTTCGTTGCCAACGCAGGAGCTTCGTCGGTGTAGGTGTAGATGATTTTGTGGGAAGATGGTCCGGGCATGTTTCTAATCTCTTCACAAATTCGCGATGACAATTTGGCAAGATCGTAACATCTGAGCCGCCCGCTGGGACAGTCCCGGTCGTCCAGACAATCATGCAACACTATGCTGATCGGCATGAACGGCGACTATCGATCCATCATCAACGGGCAACGGAGTGACGTCTTCGCAATGATCGCGAGGGGTACGCTTTGGATGGCGTCGGCGCCCTACGTTTTCGTCGTGCGACATCGCAATCGAGGTTTCGATTCCGGTCGAACGACCGTCCATCAGGCGGGCGTACCCGTCATCAGCGTAGGTAACCTGACCACGGGTGGCACCGGAAAAACACCCATCGTATGTCATGTAGCGAAATGGTTTCGAGCGTCCGGCGTGCGAGTTGCGATTGTAAGTCGCGGATACGGACGGGGTGATCGCGATTCGAACGACGAAGCGATGGAATTGCATGCTCGATTGCCAGACGTACCACATGTCCAAGATGCCGATCGAGTCGAAGCAGCACGAATTGCCGTCGAAGAATTGGAATCGCAAGTGATCCTGATGGACGACGGATTTCAGCACCGCCGGCTACATCGTGATCTAGAGATCGTCGTCATCGATGCGACGTGCCCATTCGGGTTCGGTCACTGCCTGCCCAGAGGACTGCTGAGAGAACCGATCAATGGGATTCGCCGCGCGGACCTAGTCATCATCACCCGCTGTGATGCGGTACCCGAGTCGGCAATCTCATCCATTGAAGCGACACTGCGTCGTCACAAACCCGACCTGCCGATCTTTCGATCAAGCCACCAACCGATGGGTTTGCTTGAGTATCCCGATCAAGTCACGTCCATCGATCAGCTCAACGGTCAACGAGTCGCGATCATCTCGGCGATCGGCAACCCCCAGGCATTCGAGCACACAGTTCGATCATGCGGCGCGGGCATCGTCGCAACGAAACACTTCGGCGACCACGACATCTATGCGCCGCAGACCCTATCCGAATTGAGAGATTGGATTCGCGATCTGGGAGACACCATCGATCGAGTCGTCTGCACACACAAAGATTTGGTGAAGCTGCAAACCGACCGCCTGGGCGGAAAACCAGTCATCGCGATCCTCATCGATCTATCGATCAACGGTGATCTTTCACCGTGGTTGAATCAAATAGTCGAGCTATTTCAATCGCTCGATCATTTGGCTGGCGATGCTTAGGACTAGGAAGAATCCGCACATGTCGGTGACGGTCGTTAGGATCGGGCCGGCGGCGATCGCGGGGTCGATCTTGAAACGTTTCAGGATTAGCGGCACCAGTCCGCCGATCGATACCGCGATCATCGTGTTGAGGCACAGTGCTAAACCGACCACGAATCCCAGGTACGGATTGCCTTTCCAGATAAAACAGACCAGTGCGATCAGCAGGCCCAAGGCTAAGCCGTTGATCATTCCGACGACAATCTCCTTGATCCAAACCCGCATCCATTCGGTCTCGCGAACCAGGCCCAGCGATAGCTCTCGCAAGCTGACCGCGACGGCCTGATTTCCGCTGCATCCGCTCATGTCGGAAATGATGGGCAAGAACACCGCGAGCGCGATCACGGACGACAGGGTGTCTTGATAGACCGCGATCACGCTGGCGGCAACCATGTTGAGCACAATGTTGACGCTCAGCCACGCCAACCGCCGTCCGGCACGGACGCGGGTGGGCATCGAGCGAATCTCTTCGCCGCCGACGATCCCTTGCGTCTTCAGAAAGTCGGAATCTTGCTGTTCCGCCCGCGCCGCTTCGACAGCCGCACGATGAACAACGCCGATCAACACACCATCGAGCGTCACGACGGGCACGCCGAAGAAGTGGTGTCGATCAAACATGTCGAATAGTTCTTCGATCGATGTTGTGTCGTAGACCGATAGCGGCTTTGCGATCATGTTTTCCGCGATCGGCTTGCTGCGTTTGGAAAGCAGCAAGTCACGCATTCTCAGCACGCCGATCAATCGCTCTTGCTCGTCGACCAAGTACGCATACTGAACGTCGTAGTCGCGGTATTCGTCCGCATGTTCGCCCAGATCAGCGATCACTTGGCCGGCGGTCCATGTTGACGGATACTTCAGCAGTTCCGTGACCATCAAGCCGCCCGCTTCGTCGTCTTCATACTCCGACAAACGCAAGCAGTCGGCTGCCGCTCGCGGGTCCATTTCACGAAGGATGGCTGCAGCGTCGTCGCGTTCCATCTCGCCGATCAAGTCGGCCTTCAAGTCGCTCGGCATCTCGTCCATGATCGCCGCAGCAGTCGCGGGATTCAGTTCTTCGATCAGCTCGATCGCTTGGACGTCTGGCAGCAACGAAACCAAGTCGGCCGCGTCGACCGGGGAGAGCGTCGTCATCACGGCCTGGCGATTATCGTCGCTTAAGCGGTCTAGCGCCAACGATTGATCGGCCGCGGGCAGCGTATCTAAATACGCCTTTACGATCGCCGCATCACCGGTCTCGACCGATCGCGCGAGTTCTTCCCAAGGACGTTCGTTGATCTCTTGTTCGGTTGTCGACATGACGTATTGATTTTAGTGAGAGATCGCTTGGTGGCGGCGTTCGGACTACCAAATACGAACGCGGTCTTCGGGATTCAGATACAACGCCGCACCCGGTTTGACATCGAACGCTTCGTACCAAGCGTCCATGTTTCGTACGATGCCGTTGACGCGATACTCGCTCGGGCTGTGCGGGTCCGTGATCAGTCGCTTGAGTAATTCGGGTTCTCGATACAGCCTTCGCCAAACTTGCGCCCAACCTAAGAAGAATCGTTGATCGCCGGTCAGTCCATCGATCACGGGCGCCTCCTTCCCATCGAGCGACAATCGATACGCTTCGTAGGCAACACTCAGTCCACCAAGATCGCCGATGTTTTCGCCGAGCGTCAATTCGCCGTTGACGAAATTGCCCTTGATCGGCTCGAACGAATTGTATTGATCGACCAAGCCCTTGGCGCGACGGTCGAACTCTTCACGATCCGAATCGGTCCACCACTTTCGTAAGTTGCCTTTGCCGTCGTACTCGCTGCCCTTGTCATCAAATCCATGCGACAACTCGTGTCCGATCACGGCGCCGATGCCACCGTAGTTGACCGCATCGTCGGCCATCAAGTTGAAGAACGGTGGTTGCAAGATCGCGGCCGGGAAAACGATCTCGTTCATCGTCGGGTTGTAATAGGCGTTGATCGTTTGAGGTGTCATGTGCCATTCGTTGCGGTCGATGGGTTCGCCCAGTTTTTTGAGTTCCCGTTTGGTCTCGAATTCGGACGACGCGATCAGGTTGCTCGCTAGTATCGGCGAATCGATTTGCAAGTCTGAATAGTCTTTCCATTTATCGGGGTAGCCGATTTTGGTTGCGAAGAGCGACAGCTTTTCGTGGGCCTGTTTCTTGGTGCCCTCGCCCATCCAATCGCGTGAGCCGATTCGCTGCTCGAATGCTTTTTTCAAATTGTCGACCAGTTCATTCATCCGTTGTTTCGCTTCGGGGCGAAAGTGTTTCTCGACGTAAAGCTGTCCGACCAATTCGCCAAGCACGCTGCCGGTGACATTGACGCCACGTTTCCATAACGGTTCTTGTTCGGTCACGCCGCTGAGATCCGTTTCGTGGAACGCAAAATGTCGGGTCTCGATCGTCTCGTTGAGGCTGTCGCCATAGGTGTCGATCAGTCGCAGTCGCATGTAGTTCTTCAAGACATTCAAGTCGGTTTCGGCAAACATTTTTCCGAGCGCTTCGAGGTAGCTCGGCTGGCTGACGACGAAAACATCTTGTTCGTTGAGGCCGATCGCCGTGATGTACGCCGTCCAATCAAAGCCGCCCATCAGGGATCGCATTTCCTCGGCGGACTTCTTGTTGTAGTTCGCGATCGGGTCGCGATTTTCGGTTTTGGTCCATTGATTTTTCGCGATCCGTTTTTCGAACTCGAACACGGCTTCGGCGTCTGCAGTGTGGTTCGCTTGGTCCAGGAATCCGAGCATATCGGCGATGTAGATCTTCAGCTTGTCGCGAAGTTCGGCGTAGTTTCCTTCGTCTTCGAGATAGTAATCGCGATCGGGCATGGTCAGCCCCGTTTGCGTGACGTAGACGGTGTACGCATCACTGTCGCGAGCGTCGACATCGACGTAGGGCGCGAGCGGCCCCGAAACCCCCGCCCGCGTCCATTCGCCGATCACGGCGGCGAGTTCGTTTTTGGTGGTTACCGCATCGAGCTTCTTGAGCATTGGCGTCAGCGGGCCGGCGCCGGCTTGGTTACGTGCCTCGACATCCAAAACGCTGCTGTAGAGATCACCGACTTTTTGGGCCGCCGTGCCGGGTTTGCTCTTTGAGTCGGCTGCGGTTTCGATCAGTTCCTTCACCTGTTCGCGGGTCTCGTCGTCCAGGACCGTGAAGATTCCATAATTTGACTTGTCCGCGGGAATCGAAGTTTTGTCGAGCCAAACTTGATTGGCGTAGAGATAGAAGTTGTCGCCCGGCGAAACTTTGTCGCTGAACAAGCTCTTGTCGATGCCCGATATCTTGGCGGCCGGGCCGCCGGTGTCCTGTGCAAACGCGATGCTGGAAAAGCAAACTGACGATATTAAAAGTAGCGATTTCATTGGATTTCCAGGTTTGATTCGTATTTTCCGCACGATGCTCAATGCCGGCTCGCGGGTGTTCGTCAGGCGATTTATCCCAAATTACCCCAAGTTGCTGCGGCTGGTTAGGGCGTGACCGACGACGGAGGCACATGCGGCTTGAGTTCACGCCGTTTTGGATTGCTGATTTGACGATCGACGTTGACCCCGGCGGGGTGTTTGTCGAGAATCGAGATGCCTCGATCCACTCGCCGCGATTTGCCTCGTTTCTCGTTCTAACCAATGTCCTCAACCGCCGCCGATATCGAACTCGGCCAATACTGTCGCCGCACCGCCGAGGCCGCCAAGGCTGCTTCGTATCAGCTAGCCTCATTGGACACGGCCATCAAGAATCAGTGGCTACACCGTTCCGCGGACGCTTTGGTCGCTGATGCGACGAGCATCGTGACGGCCAACGAGCAAGATCTGATCGCGGCGCCGGAATATGGTTTGACCGACGCGGCAATCGACCGACTGCGGTTGGACGATGCCCGGATCGAAGCGATCGCGGTCGGGCTGCGAGAAATTGCGGCGCTCCCCGACCCGATCGGTGAGGTCATCGACGGATTTACGAGGCCCGGGGGTCTGCAAATCATCAAACGACGCGTCCCGCTGGGGGTCGTGTTCTTCATTTACGAAAGCCGACCCAATGTGACCGCAGATGCGGCGGGCATTTGCGTCAAAAGTGGCAATGCCGTCATTTTGCGTGGCGGCAAAGAGGCGATCCACAGCAGTCGTGCGATCGTCGAAGTACTCAGCCGTGAAGCCCGTGGATGCGGAGTACCCGAGGCTGCGGTCCAACTGGTCCAGACCACGGATCGGGCCGCCGTGGGACAGCTCCTTTCGATGGGCGAGCTGATCGATGTCACGATCCCTCGCGGTGGCGAAGGTTTGATAAGGCGGGTGGCCCGCGAGGCGACGATGCCGGTGATCAAGCACTTCGATGGGAACTGTCACGTCTACGTGGATCAGTCGGCTGACATTGAAATGGCGGCCAAGATCATCGAGAACGCGAAATGTCAACGGATGGGTGTTTGCAATGCTTGCGAATCGTTGGTGATTCACTCGGCAATCGCCGATCGGGCTCTTCCGGCGATCGCGGCACGACTGCGCCAGCATCGGATCGAGATGCGAGCTGACGATCGTGGTGTAAAAATATTACCTGATGCGCTGCCCGCGACGCAGGACGACTGGTCGTCCGAATACTTGGGACCGACGATCAGCATCGCCGTTGTCGACTCGCTTGAGCAAGCCATCGAACACATCAATCGCTACGGGTCGCATCATACCGACGCGATCGTGACGAGCGACTTGAACTCGGCAGACATGTTCACGACGTGTGTCGACAGCGCGGCGGTCATGGTCAACGCGAGCACGCGTTTCAATGACGGCGGCGTGTTCGGATTGGGTGCTGAAATCGGAATCTCGACGGATAAGTTTCATGCCCGTGGCCCATGCGGGCTTCGTGAGTTGACCAGCTACAAATACATCGTCCGGGGCAACGGACAGGTTCGCGAATAACGCCAAACTGAAAGGGACAAGGATATGTCCGACGAATCACTGAGTCAGAACCAAGTCGAGAGCCTGCTCAAGGCGATGGAATCGGTTGACGGCGGAGTCGCCAAACCGCAACCGCCGAAGTTTAGCCCTGAGAAAAGTCCGACGGCCGGCGCGCGGGCGACACCGATCGCGGGTGCGACCGCGCGCGTCACCGCGTACGACTTCAAGCGACCTGAACGCGTCGGCAAAGATCAAATGCGGGCGATGCATTCGTTGCACGAATCGTTGGCCCGAAATTTCGGCGCATCCGTATCGGGAATGTTGCGCACGATGATCGAGGTGAAGTTGTTGAGTGTCGATCAACTGACGTACAGCGAGTTCGTGTTCAGCTTGGATAATCCGAGTTGCTTCAACGTCTTGGCACCGTCACCGCTCAACGGCAACTGGATTCTGGACATTGCGCCGACGTTGTCGTATGCCATCATCGATCGGATGTTGGGTGGCGATCCTGATCCGAACGACACAATTCGTCGACCACTTACCGAGATCGAAAACCGATTGATAGGACGCGTCGTCGACTTGTTCCTGAAGCGGCTGGCGGAGTCATGGGAAAACATCGTGCAGCTTGAACTGACGGTTGAAAAAGTCGAAAGCAATCCGCAATTGGTTCAGATTGTTCCGCCGAACGAGGTCGTGATTCTGATCGGATTCGAGGTGCTGTTGGGAAAAAATCGCGGGATGATGAATCTGTGCATCCCGTTCAACACGATCGAGAACTTCAATTCGCGTTTGTCTCGGAACGGTTGGGTGGGTTACGGCAAGGGAACGCCGACGCCGGAAACTCGTGGCAAGATCTCGACCAACATGAACCACGCGCCAGTCGATATCGTTGTCACGTTGGCTCGATCAAAGATACGCACCGGCGATCTGTTGGAGCTGGCAGTCGGCGACATCATCACGACTGAAAAGGAAGTCAACATGCCGCTCGAACTGGCCGTCCAAGACGTGCCGAAGTTCAACGCGCGTGTCGGAGCATTCAAGGGGAAGAAAGCGGTCCGGATCGAATCGATCATTGAACGGCCACAACGTGGCGCGGACGCTCCTACACCTTCGTGAACCGGAGCTACCGACTCTGCCGCAGAAACGCGTGTAAGTGACGCAGGGGCTCGCACCCCTGACATTCACCTAGCACAGAAAAAGGCGATTACGCCATTTCCTTGAGGCCCTTGAGCGGGCGAATGGAAAGCTTCTTGCTGGCCGGTTTTGGCTTGAGCCAAATCTCTTGGCCGTCGGCTGGGTTGCGACCCTTGCGTTTCGGCTTCGCAGGCACGTCTTTGAGTACGATTTTGCACAGACCGGGAATTGCGAATTGGCCTGGACCACCCTTGCCGAGCGACTTGGCGATTTCCTCGGTCAGAGCATCGAAAACGGCGGCGACGTCCTTTTTCGACAATTCAGTTGACTCGGCAATGTTAGCGAGAATCTGTGTCTTGGTTGGTGCCTTCGGAGCAGCAGCGGCTTTTGCCATCGGGGTGAAACCTTGTTATGGAGGAGTGAATCGAATCGCTGTGGGCGACAAAAAATAGAAGCCCGTGATTGCTAACGGCAAAGTGTTATGTTGCATCCACCATCGTTGCAACCCGGCATCTGACAAAAAAGCCCACTTTTTACGGGGTTTTTCGATCGGTCTTGACATTTCAAGCTGGTTACGATCCGGCCAACGGCGTGGCGGATGCCGTTTGCAGTGGCGCGATCGGAGTTCCAATCGACGCCAGCGTCGGTTTTACGCACGTTTCGCGAACCAAATCGGCTACTCAGATTCGCTCAACAACCTGTCAATTGCGTTGGTTGAAAGAGCGTCTTCACTCGCCAATTCTTCCGCGGTTGGTGACTTCAATGACAACGATTCGCCGACTTCTTCCATCGCGCGATCGATTGCCGAGAAGTCCGATACCTTCTCCGTTGCAACGGCGACTTCATCCTCCGCGACCCACAACTCACCTTGTTCCAGCGGAAGCACTGTCACATTGGATCGAACTGGAACCGTCGACGAATCCGGCACAAACAGATCGGCCATCGTTAGCGCCGAAGTCGCCAGTGACTCGCCTTCGGGTTGCGATTCGCCGAGCGTCAGAGTGCTCGATGACGACGCGGCATTCGAGCCAATGTTCGACTCCGGTGCAACCGCTAGTAACGTCGCAGCCGTCGGAGTTGTACCGCCGCCCGTAGTGGTGGTTGTGGTCGCTGGCGGTGTCGTTGTCGTTGTCGGTGTCGTTGGCGCTGGCGGTGTCGTTGGCGCTGGCGATGTCGTTGACGCTGGCGGTGTCGTTGACGCTGGCGGTGTCGGTGTGAACGTCACGTCACCCGACTGCACATTGACCTTGAACAGCCTGAGTCCGCCGACTTCGCCACGCGATTGAACATTGCGATTGTTGACGGTCGAAAGCGTCGTTTGAACGGCTTGCGGCAACTGCGTCGTCGCGTTGCTGTTCGTGCCGCGAATGGTCAGGTTGGTTCCCGCTGTATCAAGCTGCACGTTTGCCTGGCGAATCGTGTCCGTCGCCGGGGAAGGCACGACCAGCACGCCCGATTGACCCGCTGCGACGGCCACGAGCAACGACTTGCGGGGCGCGGTGCCCAACCAATCGCGAATCGAAATGTACTGGGCCTTCAACGACCCGACATCGACTTGAACCGTCATATCGCCATCTTCGGCAGCGCTCTGAACGGCAATCTGTCGTGGCTCGGAGGCATTCTGCAAAAATGGAATTGCTGGTACATCGATCGTATAAGAGCCCGGCAAGACGTTCGCAAACATCGCACCGCTCGCGCTAACCGTCAGCGTTCTTTCCACATTCTGATTCAGCAAGTCCGTGCCGCGCAGCATCAGCGAAGATAGATAGTTGCCGCTGACCGTATCGGCAAAATTGACGATGATGTCGCGTTCGGAAAAGTTAGCCACATTGAGTGTCAACGTACCGTTGCTCGTCAGCGCGCCGTCGCTGATGGTGTAAGTGATCGTGTCGGCGCCGGTGAAACTTGTCGATGGTGGTGTGTACAAGATCCGACCCGTCGCAGCGTCGATCCGAGTGGTTCCGCCGGCAGTCGTGGGAGTCGACGCGGATGAAATGGTCAAAGTCTCGCCCGAGTCCACGTTGGCGGGCAGATCGGTCAAGCGAAACGCGACCAACTCGGTTGCCCCGTTGCGGTTGAGTTGCACGGTTTGGTTGAGGATCGGCGGTGCGTCGTTGACGGGTGTGACCGTGAAGGTCACGGTGCCCGTTGCCAAACCGCCACCCGTATCGCGGATCGTGTAGGTGACGGTTTCCGTGCCCGCAAAGTTAGCCGCGGGTCGGTAGAAGAACTGCGATCCATCTGTGCTGACTCGCGCCGTGCCGCCCTGCGACGGTGTGCCGACGCCCGATAAAATGAAGGACTGATTGTCGGCGTCGCGGATGTCGTTGGTGGTCACATCGAACACCGCCTCTGCCGCGTCTTCAACGACGGTGAACGCATTGGCCACGGCGGTCGGCGGCGCATCAGCCGACTCGACCGTTACCGTGACAGTGGCTTGGTCCGTCAATGTGCCGTCGCTGATCGTGTACGTGAAAGTATCCGTTCCGATGAAACCGGTTCGCGGCGTGTAGACAACCGTCGCGCCACCGGTCGGGATCGAAAGGGTTCCACCGGCCGACGTGGTGCCGACCGCGGTGATCCGCAGCGTCTCGCCCGCATCCGGTGCGAACGTGTCGTTGGCGAGCAAATTGAGTGTGTTGTTCGTCGAATTTTGCTGGACCGTTAGCGCGTCGGCGACGGCATCGGGTGCGTCATTGACCGGGGTGACGGTCACGGTGACGCTGCCATCTTGTTGGATTCCACCCGTATCGGCGACGCGGTAGGTGAAGATTGATGTGCCGTTAAAATTCGCGGCGGGTGTGAAACGTACGACGCCGCCTGTGAGCGTGACCGTTCCGCCGGTCGTCGGTTGATTGACGGCGACGACGGACAGCGTTCCGGTGCCAGAAACGACCGTGTCGTTGGCGAGCACGTTGACGGTTGTCGCAGCGGAATCTTCCGCGACGGTCAACACGTCATTTCCAACTGTGAACGACTGACCAACGGTCAGTGAAACGCTTCCATAAGCCACTGTGCCGGCCGGCACTCGATCGTCCTGGCCGAAGATCAGCACATCACTATCGCTCTCGTCCGCAGCCTCGCTGCGAATGTTCACGTTGCCGCTGGCGAGTGCTTCCATTCGCACCGTCGCAATCAAGCTTTCCGCTTCATTACTGGCCACCAAGCGGTTGTTGACCGCACCGAGTTCGTCGATCAACCCGTTGCTGAACGTACCCTTGGGCACGAGCGTAAAATCCGAGTCGTACTGGATGGTTGAACCGGGTACCGGCCGAATCAGCGTCCCGTCGAACAGGATGTCGGCGTAAGCCGAATACACACCTGGTTTGTTGAACGCGCGAGCATCGACGCCAATGAAGTTCAGCAGGAATTGTTGGCCGACAGCAATCGAAGTGATCGCATTGCCGTTCAAATCCGTGACTTGCAGTTTGATCTCCGCCTGAGGGGTACCCGACACGTTGACGGTCAGAGTCTCGCTGCGAACATTGCCGGCCGCATCGGTAAGCGAAAGTGCAAACGAGCTGGCACCCGTTTGAGCCGTCGTCGGCGTCCAGTTGATGACGCCGGTCGTCGCGTTGATGGTCGCACCGGTCGGCGCCGTCGTGAAAGCGTAAACCAATCCGCTGCCTTCTTCGGGACTGATCAAATCAGTTTGATAGGGTCGCCCAACATTGGCGGTTGTCGAAGCGCTGCTGATGACGGACGCTGGAATCGTGTTGTCATATCGAACGGTCAGCGCGGGCGACAGAGTGCTCGTGTTGCCGCTGATCCGTTGTCGAGACGCCAGCACGTAACTTCCATTGCCCAGCGCCGCGATATTGTTCGTGGTGATGACGATCGTGGTGCCCGTTGCAACGCCGGTCCCAATGACTGAACCGCTTGCGGTGTTGACAATCTCGACCGTCGCGCCGCTCGTCACGCCGCTCACCAAGAACGAGAGCGTTCCGGCGTTGGTGATGTTGTCGATGTTGCTCGATCCGCTGTCACTAGCGGTTTGCAAATCGACTGATGTCGGAGTTGCCACCGTGTTGACGGCCGCGAAGTTGAATGTGAGTCGTTGGTTGTCGTCCGGCGTTTGGCCGCTGGTGATCGTCGTATCGCTGACCCCGACATCGACGACAAACGACCCCGTGAACCCGGCTGCGGGCGTGACGGTGACCAGACCCGTTGTCGAGTTAACGGCGACAGAACCACTGGTTGCAGCGGAGACGGCGCGAGCCGTGTAAAAGACGGGATCACCTTCGACATCAACACTCGAAAGCTGCAAGGTTGCCGGTGTTCCCGCCGTGCCGGTGACTGGCGCAGGAATCGCATTCAAAAACGGTTGACTGTTGACCGTGTCGGCCGCAACCGTGACATTGACGGTTTCGGAAAAGCTTTTCCCATCTGCGTCGGTGACGGTGAACGTAACCGCCGTCGTGCCGGTCGCGTTTCCGACTGCCTTGAGCATCACAACGCTGTTTTCCAAGTCATTGAAAACATCGATCGTGGTGATGGTGACATCATTGACCGGCTTGTTCTGAGTCGTGTTGTTGACAGCGGTTTCGCTGATCGCCTTACGGACATCGAAGCCTTCGACGAGTTGGCCGAAGATCGAATGGTTGAAATCCAATGATCGTTGAGGAGTCGCGGTGATGAAGAACTGGGAATTGTTGGTATCATCGGTGCTCTTGGCAAACGACAACACACCTTCACGATTGTGTTGCAGATCGGCATTGAATTGGTCATCGAAATTGGCCAGCGTGGAGCCGCTGGTGCCGGTGCCAGTGGGATCGCCGGCTTGAATGACAAACCGATCAATGACGCGATGGAAAATGATTCCATCGTAGAACCCGGCATCCGCTAAATCGGCAACCCGGCCTGCCGGGACTGGCGCGCGGTCCTCAAAAAGCTCGAAGACCATATCTCCGTAGCCGTTCAAATCGATCCGAATCGATCGGTTGCCGGTCAGCACGGTGGCTTGCAAAAGTTGAGGATTGGCGACCGAAACGGTGACCGTCAACGGCCCATCACCCGGATCGTAAGCATCAATCGGGACGTGCAACGGACTGCCGGTTAGAACGGTCAGATTGCCGATCGTCTCGAACGTCGGATTGTCGCTCTGTGGAATTGCCACGCCGGAACGTTGGCTCAGCGTTGCCAATGTTTGAACTCCGGTGAGCCGCGTTCCGTCAGGAAAATCCCAGGTCGGAAACTCCTGAATGCCCTCAGCGAGGCCGAGGGAATTGAGCATGCGGTTCGCGTTGGTGACTTCGACAAACGGCAGATTGTTCTTTCCGTCCGAAAACAGTTCTTTCTGGGCCGTGCAGGCAGGACACCACTCCGCTCCGTAGAAAACCACCCCAGCGACGGCCAAGTCTCTGGCAAACTGCACCAAATCCGGAGCAGCTTCACCCTCGGGTTGCGTCGTTGTTGTGAGCGTCGACGCCGTCTGCTGAGTTCCCGACGATTCGGTCGCCGGCGACATTCCATCAGTGAATAAAAGATCCATGTCTCCCGCCATCAGTTGGCGTGGCTCGAGCGATTCGAGCAGCAACCGGCCGCGATCGGTGCGAGGCTTCTTACCTCGGGCGATCGCGCGACGGACTTTGCCGCCGAAACCACCCTCGGGTCGAGGAGAGTCGGATGATTTCTTGGCTGGAAATGAACGCATCTGTTATCTCAGGAAGTTCGGGAATCTCAGGAAGTTCGGGAATCTCAGGAAGATCGGGCGGATATTCTGGTTTTTGCGATCAGTTCGGATCGTCACCTGGAATTTGTCGGCACCACACAAAGCACTGGACAAACAAATCCGGCACAACCCCTACCGTTTAACACGCTCGGTACGACTGTCTGTTGTCACAAACAATTTGCATGAGTTAACTCAAATCCCTCGCGAAGAAGCCGACGGATCACCTAGAGCAAAGTTGTCTGGTTTGAAAAGGGATGATTCAGGCACTATCAGGGGACAGAAAACGCGAGAAAAGTCACGCCGTTCTGTGCAATGGGACACCGTAACGCACACTATAGACGCAATCGCGCTTGCGTCTGTTCCCAATTATATCCATTGGTGGGGGTGCAGCGAGTCGATTCAGCGATTTCTTTCCAGATGGCAGTATCTGTACCGCCACCCGGACTGGTAAATCGAACGCCCGTTAACGTCAGAGGTCGCGACTCGGAGTCACTTCGCAACGATATCCATCAGTTGCTTTCCGGTCATTCGGAAAGCAGCTTCGTGCGGACAGGCGTACACGCAACTCGGCTTTCCGTCGATACTTCGGCATAGATCGCAGGTCGTCGCCCGCTGCTGGACGACGGGCAGTTTTCGGCCGTCGATTTCCTGATACACGGTCTGCAGCCGGCCGTTCGCGTCAACATCTTGCTTATCGAATCCGTGCATGTTGATATTGCCGTAGGGACAATTCTCGGCACACAGGCCGCATCCGATGCAGTAGTCTTCGATTTCGATTTCCAATGAGTCGCCGTTGCGATGGATCGCGTCGACGGGACAACCGACCAGGCAATAGGGATCCATACACGATCGACAACTGCTAGCGACTAAGTATTTGTCAAACCGCAACCCGTCGCGAACCAAACGCGTGACGCCGTCATGAGTGTCGGCGCAAGCCTTGGTGCATTCGTCGCATCGAGTGCATCGTTCTAAATCCAGGACCAGCAGACTTTGTGCTAAGTACAAACCTTGGTCCAAAAACTCATCCGCTTCGACTGCTTGAAGACGACTGCGAGCCTCTTGATCTCGTTTGAGGATTTCACTCGCCTTTGCCGACAGCGCGTTCTTCAATTCAGGAAACTGAGTCAGCAAGTCGCGAAAGTGTTCGCCGCGAATTCGGATCAGTTCGACATGGTCGAGTGCCGCGCAAGTTGCCGTGCGGACACCGGGGCGAACCGAACCGCCGAGCGCATCATGGAGCGTGTCGCCAATCGCGCCCAACAGTCCGATCTCGCCGAAACCATTGCCCGGGCCGAGATAGTTGAGAACACGTTGATCGCGACCGTAAGTCTGCGTGACTTTGACGAACCCGAGCTTGTTGATGTAGTAATTATCAGCGACATCACCTTGGCTGAAGATCGTCTGGCCCGGATCCACCGAAATCAAGTCCGCTTTGTTGGTCAGGTAATCCGCCGCTTTCTTTTTGGATGCTTCGTCGAGTGAATCGAAAATAGGCAACGAGGCCATTTGGCCTCGCAATGATCGTTCGCGATAGACGCGATCGAGTATTTCACGGCTGACCGCGCTTCGTTGCAACATGTACAGCACATTGCGTTTGATCTCGAGCACTTCCGATGGCACCGTTGCAACCACGGTGGCACTGCGAGGATATCGATTCATGCACGTCATCTCGCCGAGGATGACGTCATCGCGGTTCCGTAAGATCCGCTGATCTTCCGACAGCGTTGCAGCGCCCACGTCGGCAAGACGGGCAAAGCCACCCACTTTTTCGACAACCGTTTTCAAGCCGCCGAACCAACCCGCGAAACCGCCTGCGGATCGACTGCGGACAGCACCCCGTGAGTTATTCAAAAAAATCTCAAACTCACCGTCGAGAATGATGAACGCGGTGGACCCGTATTCGCCTTCTCGGCACAGCACATCGCCGGGTTGCATCAGCCGTCGAACAACGGCCGCGCCGTTGAACTGCAGAAACTTGTAGGGAATGCCGGCGAACAGCGGATACCGCTCCGGATCATTCACAAGTTCGTCAGCCGTCACGATGTCGCCGTCCATCTTGTCGGCAACCATGTCATCGCGGACACGTCTGATTTGCGTTTCGATGAACGATGGTTGGAACTGCAATGCACCCGTCGGACAACTGACGGCACATTCGCCACAGGACACACACGAGCTCTGGCCCATCGGGTCGTCGAGGTCAAACGCGATGCGCGACTCGTATCCTTTCTCGCCGCGGCCGATAACATTGTTACCCTTGACCCAATTGCACCCGCGCTGGCATCGACCACATAAAATGCACTGATCATGATCGACGCTGATCATCTTACTGCTGTCGTCATGGCCCCGTGATGCGGACGGCGAAGCAAATCGAGACTTGGAAATGCCCATCCGTTGGGCGAGCGCGGCCAGTTCGTTACCTGTCGCGTCTCGCTGAGAATCGGGTAAGTGGTCAGCCACCAACAACTCCATCACCGTCCGACACGATGCGCTCACTCGCGCCGCCGCGTCGGGATCCGAGCCGCTGTTGATCGTATCGACGATCATGCCATCGTTAACACGCTGAACACATGCGGGCACCAGTTTCTTGCGTGGACCGCGGCGCGTCATTTCCGTTGCTTCGACGACGCATACTCGGCACACGCCGACCGGCGGCAAGTGTTCTTTGTGACACAATGCTGGAATCGGGTGGGGATCCCCGGGCTTCTGCACGAACGCTTCGCTGGCGGCATCGAAAATGGTTGTATAGCGAGGCTGCGGCGCGCCCGAATCGTCGCGAATGATGTTGCCCTGAGCGTCGCGAGTCGGAACGGCCTTCTTGACCGTGACCTTGCGTCCGTCGATCGTCAACGTGACATCTTGGTCTAGTTCGGATGCGGTCGCCCGCTCGACGCGAATCAATTGTCCGTCGATGTCACGCGCGAACAGGCCTTCGTCGTCCAGACGCACGCTGGCAACGAGTTGGCCTACGTCGAAGTTGACGGGTTTCGGGATGGGTTCAGGTACGTTGCTCATGGCAAATTCATTTCTTGCAAGCGCGGCGAGCTTCGTTCGGAAAATACTGAAAGAACGTCTGCATCGGATTGCTGGCGACCTGGCCGAGGCCGCAAATGCTGGTCGCCTGCATGACGGAACTCAACTGCATCACCGTCGGTTCCATCTTCGCGAATTCCTCCGCGTCGATTTCGCCGTCGAGCAGTCGACGACCCATTTCGGTGATCTTCTCGCTTCCGATTCGACAAGGGACGCACTTGCCACACGACTCGTTGCGATAGAAACGGCTGTTGGCGACAGCTTCGGCCAACACGTCGCAACCTTCACCGTAAACGACAATCCCTGCGCCGAGCATGTAGCCGACGGTTCGGGAGACGTTGATGTCCAGCGGTAAATCGCGAATGTCGATTTCGGTGACGCCTGCTGCGACATTGGCTTCGACGAATCGGCGATTGAGGTACTTGATAGGAATTTTCGCTGGCAGCAACCCACCGGACGGGCCCGACATGGCGACCGCGACGATTGCTTTTCCAGCCTTCATGCCGTCGCAGTGGTCGTCAATCAATTTCCCTAAGGTGATGCCAGTGGGCACTTCGTAAACGCCGGGCTTGGCCACGTCGCCGCTGATCGAGAACAGTCGTCGGCCTGTCATCGCTTCGCTCGAACCCGTGGTCAGAGGTCCTTGTTTGATGCCTTGTTTCGAGAACCACACGCCACCGTCTCTAAGAATCGCAGGAACCCAAGCGAATGTTTCGACGTTGGAAAGCAGCGTCGGTTGATCGTAGAGTCCGTTGGTCATCAATTCGGGCGGACGATTGCGAGGCTCCGCGCGTTTGTCCTCCATCGCCTCGATCAGTGCCGTCTGCTCGCCGCAGATGTATCCGCCCGGGCTGGGGAAAACATCCAACTCGAACGAGCGACTGCTGCCAAAAATGTTTCGCCCGCAAGCTCCCAATTCAACTGCCCTGGCAATTTCTTGACGACACTTCTCGATCTGTTCGGGATATTCATGACGAATGTAAATCCAGCCGCGAGTTGCCCCCGTCACCAACGCCGCCACGATCATACCCTCGATCGTTAAGTGGGGCGCTGCCAACAGTATTTCGCGATCCTTGAAGGTCCCCGGTTCGCTTTCGTCCGCGTTGCAGACCACAAATTTCTCGCCCGTCGTTCCCGCTGCCTTTAAGACGTCGCCCCATTTCAGATAGGCTCGACCGCCCGCGCCACCCATGCCAAGAAGACCGGCATGTTCAAGCGACTTCAGTGCTGCTTCAGGGTCATTTTGGCTGATGAAATCACGAACAGCGTCGTAGCGACCGACGCCGCCATAGATATCCATTTTCCAAGCGCCAACCTTTTGCTTCGCCAGTTCCCAATCGCTATTCCAATTCGGGTTGCGACCATCCATGATCGCGACAATCGTATCCTTCAAAACTTGATCCGAGGCCGATGCGACCAATTGTTCATTGATCATTACTGCCGGCGCCCGATCGCAACGACCCAAACAGGAAACACCGCTCACCTCGACATCATGGCCGAATTCTTTCTTCGCCCATTGGCCGACCCGCTGGGTCATCGGCACGGCGCCATTCAAGTGACAGCTCATGTCACGACAGACATGAACTTCGACCTTTGCGGGTCGCTCGGTCGTGAAATGAGGAAAGAATGTGACCAAAGAATGGACACGATGCAACGGAACACTCAAATCCTCCGCGACCGATTTCATGTCGGCATCGGTAAGGTAGCCGCCTCGTTTTTTTTGTCGTTCGTAGAGTGCGGGGATGATCATGGTAAACGTAAGATCTCAGTTGCCTGCCGTGATCGCCGTTAGTACGGCGCGGCGAAAATGTTCGATGTCAAATTGCGAGGGTGATTGGTAAAGCGATGTCGGCTCCACCGAGTTGCTAGGGGCGAAACGCAAGATCTGTTCCGCTTCAGCCAAACCGGTGACTTGCTTTTGATGGACACTTGGATCTGATTGTATCGCAAGGTCTCGGACAGCGGCGTCGAGTTCTAAGTACACAATCGCCGCTTGATACCAATCGACGGGCGGCGACGTTCGGATTCGATCAGCCACGCTTTGGATGGCAACCTTCGGATCGAGGCTCCTTTCGGATTGTTCGGCTGCAAGATCCCGATACTTTCGCGCCAACGATCGCCCGCTGGACACCATCAACGTCGGATCGCTTCGATGCGGCGCAAGTCTTAACAGCAGGTCGGGTTGCTCACGAATTTCCAATAGATTGACGGAATGCCAAGAATTCCAAACGGGCAATCCGGCGCTCACGTGCAACGGTGACTTGAGACCGCCGCGCGGCGGCAAGTTGTATTCATCCATCGAAAGTGATTGATGACACGCGAAGCAATCATAGTCAGAGAGTTCCGGCCAAGGGATCGAAACACCTTTGAGATGATCGGCGGCACGCTCGGATGCGAGCGCCGCCGCCGCAGCCAAGTTGATCAATCGGCCCTCACCGCGGGTTCGAATCGCGGATTGCCGAAAACGAGTTTCCGATTCGCTCGTCGTCGACCAGTGCTGGGGTAAGTTCTCGTTATAGATGACCAAATCAAAACGCAACGGCGGATGCCCGGACGCGATCAAGTCATGGTTCATGTCACGCACCAACCCGTCCGCGGATCGCGATCCGATGTGACAGCGAACGCAGTTTTCAGCTCGGCCGACGATCGATTCCGTGTCCAACATTCCTGTTTGCGGGGTAAATCGAGAGGCGCCCTGCCACTGAGTCAGGACATGCGAATCGATCCATTTTTCGGCGCCGCCATGACATGCCTCGCACGAAACGCCAGACTCCAGTAAGCCATCGTCGATCGGCCCCGATGGATTGCACTGCGTCGCCGTCGTCATCGTGTGACAACTGATGCATCGTGTTCGGAGCATGTTGTCGAATTCAACAGACGAACCGATCGTTGCCGGATTCAAGCGATGAACGATGTCACGCGATGCTTTGCCGCGCAGCACCATTCCTGCGTTCGCATGCGGATCATTTGCGATCCATGTCGAGAACGAATGGTTCCACTCTTGTCCACGTCCGACGACATTGCCATGACACGTCGACGAGGCACATGAATCCATGCCCATGAACGCGGCGGGTTCGGCGGCTGAAACCGACAATATGATCGTCGCCAATGAAGCGGCTAACACGCAGAGTGTTCTCGTCACGGTTCGCATCACGGATCGTCCTGACGCGTCGTCGACGAAAGACCCGTAATCTCGGTGTGATAGCGATGGCACGTCGTGCAGTCGTCCGAGGCCCAAGTTGGTTGGCCTCCGAGCATCGTTGACACCGAACCGGCCAGCGTTGTCGGCGTCGGCGATGTTTCGTCGCGATGACAGCCGGTACAGCTATCGATGCCGCCGATCATCACTGTTTCGTGATCGTTCGGCAGTGATGCGGGTTCGCCGTCGATCGGGTAGGCCGCTTCGTGGCAGTAACGGCAATCAATTTTACGGTGAGCCGCATGATCATAGATTCCACTTCGGAACCATCGGGCGGGGATCATCGGAGCCGCACCCGCGCGAGCGGACGCGATCACTTCATCGCTGATGGATTGGTTGTCGTGACATTTGAGACATTGGACTTCGACCAGTTTGCGCAGTTGTGTCGGGCTAACGTCCGCACCGGACGGATCGAGTGAAAGCGTTCCCAAGCCTGATCCGGGTTGAGCGGTCGTTTGGGTATCGTCATTCAATTGTCTCGCCTGTCCAATGTTACGCGCACCTTTCGTCGTCGCGGCAAGTAACAGTTCGACTCGCGACCATGGCACTGCGTGCGGTATTGGTGTCGTATTCTCGGTCGCCATTGCCGGATGGATCGCGTGACAAGCCGAGCAATGTTCGTCGAACGAGACCGATGCCATGTAGCGTCCGAGTTCGGCGTCGCCGGTCAACGTGTTTTGGGGATCAGGATTGCCCGCCGGTCGGTGACAGCTTTGACAGTTCAATTGAACGGGATCGGTATCGACTTGGTTCGGCTGGCGATATTTCGCTTGCAGGGATGATTCAAGCATCTCGATCGTGAACGCGCCCTTTTGGCCTTCGTCGATTTGCCCCGGAAGCATGTGCTGGTGATGATCGAATTTGATGACACCCGAATCCTTGCCGGAAACGGACGCAAAATCACCGTGGGCGGATTTGGTAAACGAGGTGACAACGTCGTTGACCTCGGGCGCCGATTTGCATCGCGCCGACAAGTTTGAATGGCAGACCACACACTTATTGTTACCAATGTTCGTCAGTTGAAAGTCACGACCTTGGTGATCGGTGTGACACTCGCCACAGTTCTGGTCAAGCAGTTGCGAATCCGACGTCATCGATGCTCGATAATGATTGCCGACCGCGTGACAGACTTGGCAAGCTCGTTCCAGATGGCCGATGGATTCTTCGCTGCGAATTCCCAAAACGGGAACGCTCAATCGAGTCGCTTGCGAACTGATCGGCGTGAAGTCTTGATGGCATTGTTGACAATCCTGTTCGAATGACGCATGAACCGTTGCAACGGGCCCTGTGATGACATGCGCGTCGCCGCCGTAGCTGAGTAAATACGCTGCATAGGCGCCGGCAAAGAGGAAACCAATCGCGATGCACGCGATGCGGAGTCGGTGCAGACCACCGCGGTGCCGAAAGTAGTCGATTTGGATGCGTTGGGAGCGCTGCTTGCCGGTCTCGCGAACCATGTTCACTTCATGCGTTGGATAATTCTATGACGATTCAATTCAGTCGCGGTTCTCGACAAGCTCGGGCATCACAGCCCCCATGCTTCGACGCCATCTTGCTAACTCGGCAATCAATTCAGCCTTCACGTCCGGGTGCGTCAAGCTCAGCTCATTCTGCTCACCGACGTCGGACGACAAATCGTAGAGCTCAGCATCGCCGTGTTCCCAGAACTCAATCAGTTTCCAGTCGCCTTTGCGAATCGCTCCGCCGGGACTCCACCCCGAACCATGATAGTGCGGATAGTGCCAATGAAGTGTGCGCGGCCTCACTCGATCCGCAGACTTTAGCAAATCGATGATGCTGGCACCGTCGAGAACAAGTTTTGGGTCGGGAGCGATTCCCGCCAACTCGATCATCGTGGGAAAGAAGTCGGTACTGATCACTGGTGAATCGCACACGCTGCCGGGTTGGGTGATTCCCGGAGCCCGCACGATCATTGCTTCGCGAATGCCGCCTTCGTAAAGCCATCCTTTGCCGGATCGTAACGGCAGATTGCATCCGGGACCCACCGCGAGACCCACTTTCTTTCGTGTTCTCTTTTCAACGAGCGGAAGAGTGCAGAGTCCTCCGTTATCTGAAAAGAAGATCACAATCGTGTCGTCGTCGATGTTCAATTTTTCGAGCTTCGCCATGATGGATCCGACGCTGTCGTCGACGGCGGCGACCATCGATGCTAAAGTCGGTTCGTCTTGGCGGGCCCGCGAAATTCCATCCCGCATCTTGATCGTTGGCGTCTCACCGTCGAACTCTTGCGCCTTCGTTTCATACTCGTCGATCCGCTTTTTATACGGTTGGATCGGCGTGTGAATGTTGTAATAGCACAGATAAGCAAAGAATGGTTCTTCGGCGCCGCCCTGTGAGTCGATGAACCGGACGGTTTCTTCGGTGAGGCGTTCTGTTAAGTATTTACCCTCAATATTTTCTTTTAGCTTTGGGTTTTTCCATGGCGAATAGTAGCCGCCGGGCGGGCTGCCGCTCTTACAGCCGCCGATGTTGATATCGAACCCTTGGTCCTCGGGATAGTGACCTTCATCGCCCAAGTGCCACTTACCGGCAAAGAAAGTTTTGTAGCCGTTTGCTTTGAGCACTTCGGCAATCGTTCGTTCTTGGAGATCGAGATTGTCACGGTCGTTGACTTGTTTGAATCGACCGGTACGCGACTGTCCGGGAATCCAGTCGGTGATGCCCACTCGCACCGGGTGACGCCCCGTCAGAATGCTGGCCCGGGTCGGCGAGCAAACCGGGCATGCGGCATAAGCATTGGTGAATCGTTCGCCCGACGAGGCCAGCGCATCAATGTTTGGCGTGTTGTGAAAGGTGCTGCCGTTGCAGCCAACGTCCGCCCATCCCAAATCATCCACGAGCAGAAACACAAAGTTGGGTGCTTTCGCGTTCAATAAAGCGGGTATGGATATGAATGCAAGAATGGCAGCGAGGCGTATCACTGGGTGGGTCTCGAGTTGGGCAGAATTGGGAAAACCTAAGCACTACCAATATTTGAGAGCAGTCCAAGCATGAACCGCCAACAGAATCGTCACGGCGACTGATAGCCCGATGTGAATCGGAATCCACGCGTGGAGCCATCGATGCACGGTTTTTTGGATGTCAAACTGTCGACGTTGGTCACACATACCGACCAACACGTCGATGATGGTTTCACTTTCGCCTTCGCAGGCACTTCGCAAGCGTCCGAACCACTGAGAAGCGGCTTGACGATCTGTGACCGGCGTCACAGCTTCACGGCCGTGCAAAAGAAATGGCTTGATTTCCTCAAACGCCGCCCACAGTGCATCGTGATCTGACTTTGCGGATGCAAACCGGCGCGTCTCCAAAGTACGCCCGCGAGTCTTGCCAGACTGGCGAACCGCGCCGACCACAACTGCGGCTGATTGCGCGCCCTCGAGCTCACGTTCTTCCAAAAGGTTGTCGTCCTGCGACAGCTTTCGACCGCATGTGGAGATCAACAGTTGTCTGGCGTCTTCAACGGTTTGCTTCGAGACGTAGTCGATCTGGTTGTAAATGGTCTCGAAGGGCAGATTGCGAAGCATCCACTTTGGCAAAACATTCTGAACGATTAGCCCGTAGATCCCGCTGAAGATACATGCGACGAAGACGAACATGAAGATCGTTGGCAGCCATCCGCCGAGATGGAGTCCGCAGTGAACGATGGCCAGTGGCAATGACGCGAATCCGAACCAAATATGGGCGGCCAACCAATACTTGGCAGGAATCAAACGCAGCCTGCGAAATGCCTTTCGTGGCCACAGCAACATCTCAAAAACGATCACAGCACCCGCGGCAATGCCACACGCGATACCCGATCGGCTGCCGCCACCAACCCACTGGCCCGCCTCGATCGACTCGTACGCATAAGCAGTCACCAGGCCGATCGTGACGATCAACGTCGGAATTCCGAACGTTAGATGCAGCTTCGTTTGACTGCGATTGAATAGCACGGATCAAGAAACCTTAAGTGTAGGCGATTTCAAAGTGTGTCTTGTTTAGCCCGTACAGGCTGGCAAGTCAAATTAGGGTAACTCCGAACACTTCCGGCTTTTGCAAACTGTCAAAATGTACCGGTCGGTCCGGTCGTTGGGACGGCAACGCTTCCGCTAGTCAAATCGATCGCAAAATGGACGCGATGCAGCGCTTTGGCAAGTCGATAGCTCCTCAATTGGGAGATTTCGTCAATGTCGTTGTTTTGCCGCACCGGATTCGGATACCTGCTCGTGATGGCGGCATGCCTAGGTCCCTGCGCCGATTCAGATGGGCAACAGCCGGTTGCGACACCGGGAACACTCGATCGACTGCACGAACCGATCCTGAGACAAGACTTGGAGGTCGGTCCCGCTCAATCTTGCGCGACATCCAATTGCCACGCGGGACCTCGGCCGGGCGTCGCTCTTGAAACTGCCCGGCGCGGATCGGAATATCAGATCTGGATCGAGCGTGATCCGCACGCCCAAAGCTGGCGAACGATGTGCAGCGACGAAAGTCTCGCGATCATGCGACGGTTGAAGATCATGGACGGCGACGAGATCGCTGATCGTGTCGGCTTCGACAACTGCTTGGCTTGTCACAACTCGACCAAGCGATTCAACGAACCGCGAACATCGTCGAATCATCCCAGCATCTCGAATGTTGCGATTGCCGCAAACTCTAACGCTTTTCAACGTGAGGGCGTTGGTTGTTCGAGTTGTCATGGTCCGAGCCAGAACTGGATTCACACGCATTTTCAAATGGACTGGTCATCCGCAGGCGCCACTACCGAAGGCTTCGTGGAGGCGGGTGATGTTTTCGTTCGCGCCCGAATGTGCGCTTCCTGTCACGTCGGGGACAAAGATCGCGACATGAACCACGACATCATCGCGGCCGGTCACCCGGCACTGCGATATGAGTTCGCGACGTACCATGCGTGGCAACCCAAGCACTGGCGCGACCACGAGTCGGCGGATCGATCTCGTTACGAGTCCCAGTTGTGGTTGGCGGGTCAGATCGCCGCAGCCGATGCATCGCTTTCACTTTTGCAATCGCGCAGTTCCAATAGCCAAACCGTCAGCCAGTGGCCCGAGCTAGCGTCATTCGATTGCGCTTCTTGCCATCAGAGCTTGGGCTTGGTCAATGATCGTTCGACGGCGAGGCTATCTCGACAGGCGGTCGCCCGATACAGTCGCTGGAACGATGCCGGGCTTCGCTGGTTGATCGAATATCGAATCGCAACAAGCGTCGCGGTTCAGGAGGACCATGAATTGCTCTCAGCGCTCGACCGTGTGGTCCAACAAGCCGAAGCAAAGCCGCAGCCCGACCCGATCGCTACGACGCGAGCCGCGTTGGAAGCTCGAATGGCTCTTGCGCGATGGTTCGATTCCGAACCGGGATATCACGAGCGATCAAGCTTATGCAGTGATCGACTTGTTGGCGTCGTTGCGTTTGCGGCTCAACGGCCGGAAACATTTACGACTTGGGAATCGAGCGTTCAGTTCTATTTGATGGCCGTGGCAGCCCGCGAAAGTTGGCCAGGCGGATGGTCCGGCCCACTTCGAGGTATCGTCGATCGATTGCGACTTGGATTAAGCTATCCCGAACTGCTGGACGCTAGCCGGTTTCCGAACCGATCCGACTTCGCCGGACCAACGCTCGACCGCCGCGAAGTTACACAGTTGGGGATCGAGTTGGCGGGTTGGTTGGGGCCGGTCACGATCGAGCAAGGTTCGATTAAGCTTGACGACGACGAAACGAATGCCCAAAAAATGGAAACCGAACTCGACGCGATGCTCGAGCGGATCGAGTTGCGATGGAAGGGAACCGCCGAGCAACGAGCGAGAGAGTTGGCCGAATTCAATGCCGAGTTGGACGCAAACGAGAAGCGAAGGAACGCCGAAGAAGAGACCCAGCCGAAGCGAACGATCAAATCGGCGGCGGAACTGAAGGAAGAGTTGAGGCAGAAACTCGAGTCTCGTGACATCGATTCTTCCGAGAACGATCGCTAGCGGAAAACCCATGATGGTATGCAAACGACAGTTCCTTTTGCTCGCCGCCATCGCGTTGTGGTCGGTTTCCGCAAATGCTCAGGACGACCGCAGTGCGCCGACGCTCGAACAACGGCTGAGTGATCCCGTCTATTTAGCTTGGATCGCGCACGAAGACGTGAAGGGATGTGTGCAGTGTCACTTTCGCGGTCCCAGTGATGAAGAGTTGATCGGCGGATCGTTTGTCGATTTCGCGCGCCGCATCGAAATGGATCGCTGGTTGTCGCAGGACAAGCACACGATCGCGCGGCGACGAGTGGAACCGTTCAGTGATGAGCAAAGCGAAGCGGAACTCGATGCGTTGATCCGGCGAGTCAACAAGCAGCAAGAAACGGCGATCGCCGCGCTTCAAAAACGAAATCGCCGCGTTGATGTTTCCCAAATCGGTTTCGCGAAAGTGCCCGAAGAATGGATTGGGCCGAGCAACATTCTCAGTCGCCGAATTTGTGACAAACTGTGGGGCAGCGGCAGCGTCAAAACGGAAGCCGGATACTCAAAGTTTCGCGACCAATGTTTGACATGTCACGGCGGCTACCGGCCCGGTGATCGCGGATTCGACCTAGCGACGATCGACGATTCGCAACTCGGCATTGACTGTTTGTACTGTCACCAAGTCGGCGAAAACCAGAAATGGATCGACGATCATTCGTCACAAAACGCTGCGAAGAATTGGCGTTTGCAGTCGCCCGAACAAAAGGCGAACGCCGGGATGCGAGACTTGGTCAACACGTCCAACCAGTCGCAAATGTGTTTCGATTGCCATATCGGCAATCGCGAGAAAAACATGTTTGTCACGCATGAAATGTACGCGGCCGGTCATCCGCCGATTCCGTCGATCGAATTGCAGACGTTTTGCAACGAGATGCCCCAGCATTGGCAATCACAGTCGCAGCTTTGGAAGTCTTTATCGAACTACCAAGGCCGCAGCGAGTATTTTCGAGTCAACTATCCAGGCGTTTCGACGACGCAAGACTATTCGGGAACGTTTTGGAACACTCGTGCGCTGATGGTGGCTGCGCTCGCCGCTCGCGTTCAATGGTTGGATCTGTACATTGCGTCCGCCGAGTCCCATCAGTGGGCCGACTATTCATTGTATGACTGTGCGGCCTGTCATCACGAACTCCGATCGCACAGTCGCCGCCAACAACGTTACCTAACGATTGATCCGCTCCGTCAACCGTCCGCGCCGGGGCGTCCTCGCCAAAATGAATGGCCCGATGTCGTGCTGCGGATCGCGTATGTCTTTGGCGGAAAGGCGAGTTTGACCAAGACCCTGGAACTCGAAACCAAACTGGAATCATTGTTCAATGCGACGCCGTTTGGGAATGCGGACGATGTCCGAATGACCGCCGAAGAGTTGCGAAGTCATTTGATCGAAGCCATTGATACCGTCGAACGTAAACCGGTGCCGGCATCTGTCGCGAAGGCGGTTTTGCGTGGGCTGTCGACAACGCCCGAAGACAAGTTGTTGACGTACGATTCGGCTCGCCAAGTCGTGTGGGCGATCCAGATGGTCGCCAAAGAATTGCGTGACGAAGCGGCCTCATTGGACGCCGATACCGAAGCGATCATCGCAAAGCTGGGCGACGCGGAGCTTACAGGAATCGAATCGAAGCTACCCGCTGGTCGCCAACAATTCATCTATCCCGACGAATTGGCATCGGATCTGGAGCGTCGATCCGCGTTCGAGCCGTCGCGACTGAAGAGACAACTCAACGAACTTCATCAGCGGTTAGTTGCCGCGGTACAACCGTGAGTCGAGCCAATTGACGCTGATCAAGCTCGCGAGAGGAACATTCCGGTTCGCGTGTCGACTTTCAAGCGTTCGCCTTCTTTGATGTACTCGGGTACTTGGACGACCAAGCCGGTTTCCATGGTCGCTGGCTTGTTGCGCGAGGTCGCCGAATTTCCTTTGATCCCAGGATCGCACTGGGTGATCGTCAATTCGACGGTTGGGGGCAAGTCGAGGCCGACGCAGGCATCGTTGTAAATCAGCGCGCGAATTCCATCGAGATTTTCGGTCATGTAAGGCAGTTCTCCCTCGACATCCTCGAGCGGCAATTCGTATTGCTGGAAATCTTCTTTGTCCATCAAGTGCAGATGCGTCGGATCGGTGTACATCATTTGCACGTCGCGGCGTGCAAAATCCGCTTCGTCGAGGTTATCGGTTCCCTTCAAGGTGATGTCGACCTTGTTTCTCGTCAGCACGTTTCGGGCGCGAAACTTGTACAGCGTCGCGGCACCACGCGCCGAAGGCGACTGCACTGAAATGTCTTGGATCACGACGGGGTTGCCTTCATGAACCACAACGATTCCGGTCTTGATATCTTTCGCTAACATCGTTTCCCTTTCAGCAAGCTGGACTCAGCGGTCAGCAATGAATGTGTTGGTTTGACCGGGCGGGATTCTCTAACGCCAAAGCCAATCGCGAAAGCCCTCGACCACCAACTCCCGGTTACCAAAGCTCTGCCACATCAGCAATCCGCTCAGAAAGATCGTCGTCACCAGCATCACGAAGCCGCGTCGTGGCATCGGCGATGACTCGTGAGCCACTTCGCTACGCAGATTTCCTAACAAGCTTTGCCAAAATTCATTCGATCCGATCGGCTCGAACGCCAAAATCTTCGCGTGATCGAGTCCCCGCTGGCCGTCGATGCGAACTCGCACACCGAGGTTCGGCAGATAGATCTGAAGCCGGCTTTCGTCGCCACTTGCGCCCTCGTCCATCCGCGTGGCTGCTCGCAAAAGTGGTTGAAACAATTCGTCCGGCGTCCGCCCAAATACGACCAATTTTGGTCGGCTGGTTAGCGCGATCAGGGACACGACCATCGAATAAAGTGCGGCCAGGGCTAGCCAGACCATCGGGCCGAACAACGTCGCCGCGGTTTGCGGAAAGAACAGCTCGGCGGGGCCGACCGCGAGCAAGCCCGCGATTGCAATGGCGATCGCCGCGATGTCCCGACCGCCGGTTGTCACCAAAACCCGTCCACTAATCCGTATCCAACTGAACACCGCTAGGTAACCGATCAGCGGAACCAGCGCGAGAAGAACCGTGAATGGATCGATCGTTGAAAACACGTCTAACTCAAAAAGGTTCGTTCGACAAACTTTGTATCGTGCGTTCCCGCAACAAAGTCGGGATGCTGCAGAACCTTGTCATGGAACGCAGCCGTTGTGCTGATTCCCTCGACTTGCATTTCGGCCAGCGCCCGCCGCATCGTCGCGATCGCTTCTTCTCGAGTCGCGCGATAAACGATCAGCTTTCCGATCATCGAATCGTAATACGGCGGGACCGTGTAGCCCGAGTAAACGTGTGAGTCAAACCGCACGCCGAGTCCACCTGGTGTGAACAAACCCGTTATCTTTCCAGCACTCGGTTGAAAGTTTTTATCGGGATTCTCAGCGTTGATGCGACACTCAATCGCGTGGCCGGTGCAAACCAAATCTGATTGGCTGAACGACAGCGGCAAGCCGGCGGCGACGCGAATCTGTTCGCGAATCAGATCAACGCCCGTCACCATTTCCGAAACGGGATGTTCCACCTGAATTCGCGCGTTGACTTCGATGAAAAAGAAGTTTTCATCCTGGTCAACGATGAATTCGACGGTTCCGGCGTTGGTGTAGTCGGCGCCGCGGATCATTCTTACGGCGGCGTCGCAAATTTCTTGGCGTCGGGCTTCGGGCAGATTCGGGCTAGGGGCTTCTTCGATCAGTTTTTGGTGACGACGTTGGACGCTGCAATCACGCTCGAATAAGTGGCACACATTCCCGTGAGCGTCCGCGATGACCTGAACTTCAATATGGCGCGGTCGACCGATGTAGCGTTCGAGATAGACGCCGCCGTTTCCGAATGCGGCGAGCGCTTCGGTGCGGGCTTGGTCCAGCGCTTTGACCAGCATCGATTCATCTTCAGCGACCCGCATGCCTTTGCCACCGCCGCCGGCCGTCGCTTTGATCAAAACCGGATAGCCGATCTTTTTCGCGGTTTTAAGTGCAGTCTTGTTGTCCTCGATCAACCCGTCGCTGCCGGGGACGACCGGTACTTTGTTGGCGATCGCCATGGAACGGGCGGTGTTCTTGTCGCCAAGTTTTTCCATCGCCGTCGGACTGGGACCGATGAACTCGAAACCGCTCGATCGGCAAACTTCGTTGAAGTGCGCGTTCTCGGCCAAAAACCCGTAGCCGGGATGAATCGCGTCGGCGTTGGAGACTTCGGCAGCCGCGATGATTTGATCGATCTTCAAGTAGCTGTCGGCGCTGCGTGGTCCACCGACGCAGTACGCTTCGTCGGCCAGCTTGACGTGCATCGATTCGGCGTCGGCTTGCGAGTAAACTGCGACCGAGCCGATACCCATTTCGCGGCAGGCGCGAATCACACGTAACGCAATCTCGCCACGATTGGCGATCAAAACTTTCTTGAATGGAAACACGGTCATGCGTCCGGCTTCACACGAAACATCGGTTTGCCAAAATCGACGGATTCTCGATCGGCGGCCAGGACGGCGACAACGGTGCCGCTGCATTCAGCGGGGATCTCATTGAAGACCTTCATCGCTTCGACGATGCAAACGATCGTGTCGGGCCCGACATGATCGCCGACTTTGACGAACGCTGGAGTGTCGGGATTCGCCTTACTGTAAAAAGTGCCGACCATGGGCGAGTTGATCGTGATGGTACCGGCGTTGGCGTTGGATTCGCCGGCGACAGCCGTCGCGGGAGCGACGGGTGCGGCCATGGCGGGCGCAGCGTACATTGCCGGTTTGCCGCCTCGGCCGAGTTTGATTTTTTCGTCGCCTTGCTGCAAATCGATTTCTGACAGATCGTGCTCTTCCATCAATTCGATGATCTGACGAATGCGTTCAAGGTCGAACACATCCTTTGGCTTTCCGCCTTTGCTCATGCTGGACTCGCGGTCGGGTAGATTCGGATCGATGGGAATGATCGCTGATGGAAGTTGGTAACATTTCAAAAAATTGCGACGGGGGACTCATCGCAGGATAGGTTTTACAACAACCATCGCGACTGATCGAGTCCCTTTGGCAATCGACTCAAAACCTCGTGGCCGACATCCGTGACCAACACGTCGTCTTCGATGCGGATTCCAAACTCGCCAGCGAAATAGACGCCGGGCTCGACGGTGACGATCATGCCGATTGCCAGTGTTTCGGTGCTGCTGGCCGACATGCGAGGGGCTTCGTGGATCTGGAGCCCGGTGCCGTGTCCGAGTCCGTGCTTGAACGCGTCGGCCATCCCGTGCCGATCCAAAACCCCGCGAGCGACCGCGTCGACATCGGCGGCGGGCACGCCTGGCCGGATCGCGGCGGATCGC
>JBGSLZ010000047.1:0-3115 GCA_041740415.1 Rubripirellula sp. | reverse complement strand
ACTCGCCGCAGTATCCACCGCCTCCGCCGACTCAACCCGCTCTCAACACCACGTAAAGAAATGCCCAACAGACCGATGTAAAAAAACAATCTCAAGAAAGCGGCCAGTCGCCACTGGTCAAACCACGGACTTCATAGTCGGTAGCCGTAACCGAGCGGCGACGAGAAATTCTCAACTTCAAAAACGTCTATTTCGCCGCTTCGGTTCACGGCATGGTTACCCGCGATTATGGACGAAATGAGACAAGTAGAGCAGCAACAAAAGGTGCGCGACGCCGAGGATTGCATGATACGCAAGAGTTAGTACGCCACCGGCAATTGCAAAAGCCGAGATTGGGTGCCTTAAAAACAACGGCAGAGCGTCGGTCCCGGCACTAATCATAAACCAACTGAAGCCGATCAGGAGAATGGCAAGCGCGGACAACGAAATCGGACGATGATAGCTCGAAGAAAATTGTCGTGCCGAGAGTCCCGCCATAAATAGCCCAAAGAACACAGCAAGCGGAAGTTGGGAAAGCCAGTGAGTGTCGAGGCGTTCGCCTGAGATACCCCACGCGATTGCAATGACAGTTGCAAATAGGGCGACCCCGAAAATGAAGCCACGGCGTGGATCGGACATGGGCCAATCAGACGACAGTTGACTGCTGCGATTCATCACGAATGCTCGTCCGGGTAACGTCTGCGATGTGCGGGCGGCGGCGAACGACTCACCACTGCGAAAACGGCGACCACCGCCGCTCAGTCATCATCGCATTGTTATTCGCCGTCCTGTTCGGGTGAAATAGTCGGCGGATCAAATGACGAGCTGTCCGTTGCGAACGGATCAGGGTTCCTCGGGAATCCTGGGGCGTTTGGTAGTCCGTATTGCGTAACATATCCAAAACCCATTTCAGGCAGACCGATTCGTGGTTGCTCACTTTCGGACAGTTGAAAAACCGCTTTATCGGCGAGGTCCTTTGCAAGCGTGAAACGATAGACCAGTAAACCGTTCGCCTTGGTGGATGGCGACACAGATACGTTGAGAAGCTTTTGCTCGCCGTTCGTTATTGTGAGCGTTCCGTTTCGACGTATTTCGTACGTCGCATCCCGAGGAGGCGAGATGATCGAGGGATCACGTGAAATCGTGAAAGTCAGCGTCTCGTTTCCGTTGTCAATGACGGTGAAAGTGCTTTCATTTGGCGTCACACGCTGGAACAACTTCGCACCGAGGGCAGAGGTACTCAGACCTGCGGTGAAGCAAAAGGCGAGAAATGCTAGAGATCGCATAGTCGATTCTGGTATGAGAGGCAGCACGATTTCAATCGAACGTCCGCCGTCACCGGGTACGGCGAGTTGATTTTCCATGAGTAAACGCGCGATGCCGTACTCCGGTGCACGGCATTGTTCCACGCTGTTTTGAGTTACCAGAATCGCCACCACGGTTTCGGCGGTGGTTGCGATGCGAGCGCTGCCGCCGGGAGCACACCGTGGTCATCCGGTCGTTCATAGACCTCACCGTCGTCGCCGACAACGATCGCGTTGAGATCGGCAGCGATTGAGAGCATTTTAGCAAGAAATTCTTGGTCGGGGCTTTTTACACAAATCTCGCCACTTCGGAAATGCAGCCACGCCCATCCGTTTTCGCCGTTTGCGGTCGGATGGCCCGTCCAAACCGCGATCCCGTCGTCGGTAACACGCAACGTCTCGCCGTTCGGTCCATGTGCCTCGGCGTATCCATCCAGTCGCAACGATGAATCACCTTCGACGTATGCTTGCCATTCCGCAGCGTCGATGCCACCGTCGAATTCATCTTCGCTCGGCTCTGTGTTTCGGGTGATGTGAAGGTCGTAGCCCATCGCATTTCAGTCGGGGAACGGTACGGTTGACCGGGTGCGAACGAGCGATCAACCATCAGGAAAGACGCTTTTGAGCACTCCGGTCCAACCGATGGTTCGTCGCAGTTTACGCGGGGATCAAGATTGTGCGAGCGGTTTTGTCCACGTGTCTGCGTCATTGGGACACCAGTGTTTACCACCTCGAACCTCGATCATTCGAGCCTCCATCATGTTCCGTAATTCTTCATAAGACATTGTTTCGGTCGCGGTTTCAAACTCGTCATACAGTGCAGGAAATCCTGCGATCGCCGATTCGTCATCGCCGTACTCATGTTGGAGAATTCGTACCCAGTGCCAACCAGGGCTGAAAATACAGAACCGGCTCTCGACCCATCGTTGGAAGCGGCCTTCAAACTTGATCGAGACGCCCGCGTCGTCAGCACCATGGCAGTATCCAGCAAAATAGTGAGAGAGGTCCCACAATGAACTACGGCCAACATACATTCCAGGGCGCCTGCATGCTGCGATCAACAAATCCCGAAATTTGGCGCCCACAGGATTTTGCTCACCTTTGTCGACGAACGTTTGAATTCACCGGGATCGCGCCATCGATTGACCATCACCCAACGGCCCCTCGCGATCTCCGGTGCAATTCGTGGTTCCCCGCGGACCTGGACGGCGCAAACGCAAGCCAAGCAGAAATCGGTAACGCGAACGCCGCGTAAGTGAACGACAGGAGCGTAATCGGGCGATTCCCTTGAGGGGGTCCCCAAGAATTGAAGTTTATCAGGAACACGATCAGCGAAGCGAAAGCTATTGCGGAACCGCCAAAAACCATTGCGGCATGATCGCGATTTCGGAAAGCGACAATAGCGATCCCCAAGCCAACGAGCGAGAAAATCGGACCAGAACCGATGATGGATTCGTGCTCGTAGGCTTCGACGGCAAGTGACGTGACAATCACGATTGCTTGCAGCACAATGAGGCGACGCAACCAAGGCGTCCGAACCGTTGCCCCATAAACTAGAGGCGTATCAGAAACCGTTGTAGGTGTGGCGTAAGGATTAAGATTGGGCGATTCGGCGGGCAACGTAATATCCGTGGCTCCACGAAGTATCGAGGTATTTCAGTCGGGGAACGACCGGCATCACCGGGCGGGGAGTTTGTTGTTACACACAAGTTTGTAGGTGTATAATCTCGCCGGTTGGGGTCGGCGGAGTCAAGCTGATTCGTGTAACTTTGCTCCGCATGGATGATTGGGCGTTGTGGACTTGGAGGTCCCGGTTTCATGGTGAGTCAATG
>JBGSLZ010000046.1:0-2811 GCA_041740415.1 Rubripirellula sp. | reverse complement strand
GGTTGAGAAGGGCTTTTCGTGAAGAAGCGGTGCCACTTATTGAAGACGCCGATCTTACATCGCATGTGTGTACGGTCATCGCGGGTGTAAAGGGCGTCCACGCAACTCGCGCTGGCAGGAATTTACTCGCGACAAACGAGGCCAACGCTGCCATCGTCGAGTTGGTCACTTCGGCGCGGAAACGCGTCGCGGATGAACCTCCGGCGATGTCAATGTCCCTCGTGTCCAACGTAAGAGAGATCGATGTATTGGGCTTCGAGCAAGCCGAGATAATCGTAATTGGACTCGACGAGATCGAAGAACTCTTCGAGCCTGATGGCGAGCTTGATGATTGGGTCTATTACAAGAAACGAGTCCCCTTGACGGAAGGCAAATCCAGGGACTGCCGAACTCGAGCTGATATCGTCAGTGGAATAACAAGGCAGGGCGTTTAATTAGCTTCGTTAAAACTCGCCATTGATCGGTTCACGCGACCCTCGCGTTCCGAGCGAACCCCACAGCCCATAAGGGCTTGGCGCACCGGCCGGCGTGGTGCTGTTCGTCATCGCGGTAAGGGCCAAACAATACACCGAAGGCGTCCGCGAATTGCCCGCCTCGATCGAATCGGTGATGAACTTGACCGCACCGTCGCACATCAATACGTGAACACCGCCTTGGTGAAAGCTGCTCGGCGGTGCGATTCCGTAAGTGTCGGAACTGCCGACCAGACACAATTCGGAATTCGGTGCCAGGATCGTATTCATTTGTGTCTGGAGCGTATGAAAGTCGGCCCAGCGGTAACCGCGCTCCGAAATGGGTGCATAGATATTCGCCGCCGCAGTCCAAAAACGAGGTCTCAGGGGATCCACAAACCCGAGATCAAAGCATTGCTTGGGGTTGTTAGCGACCATGAAGAAGCCGCCCTTGGCGTTGTTGAAACAGATCGTTCGATTGTCGCGTTCGCCTGAGCCCGTCGCAATCTCACCCGCCGCGATCGTATTGGAAAGCCCATCGACGATGTCCTTGAAGTCGGTTGACTTTCGTGTGACGAACGCACCACGAAGTCCACAACGGGCGCGCTGCAAAGCGAGCGAGTCGGTTTGATATTGCCAGCGGTTTGCCGCCGTGTTCCAAACCGTCACGCCATGCTCGGACTCGTAAAATCCGTCGCCACTACAGGCGGCGTAGTTCGTTCGTCCCAGCGCCGGCACGCCGGTTCCAGGATCGCTGGGACAGCGATAGGTTCGGATCTCCGTTGACCAAGCAGGGTAATTTCCCTGCCAGGGCCGCGGACCAAACGCGGGCCAGCGATCACCATCGGGCTCGGCCAGCGGATTGCTGATTTGTTCCCAGATCGGTTGCTCTTCGACATACGGCAACAGGCCGACCAAGTAGCTCAATTCAAGCCTTGTAAAACCGTTACCGGTTCGCGAATTGGCGAGCGCTGGGTCTTCGCTGTTTTCGTTCGTGGCACCGGTGCCATGAATTGGAAGCTGGTTGAAGGCCGCGTGATAGTTGTGCATGCCCAAGCCGATTTGCTTGACGTTGTTGCCGCAACTCATCCGCCGCGCCGCTTCACGCGCCGCCTGCACCGCCGGCAGCAACAGCGCCACCATCACACCAATGATCGCAATCACGACCAACAACTCGACCAGAGTGAAACCTTTGTTGCTGTCAGTCGAAGCTGAGGATTCTTTAGTCATGGCAGCTCATTTCTCCGCCTCATTCTTTGACGCCAACTCCTCGGCGGCCAGTTGAGCCGCGATATCATCAAACTTGTATTCGTCGGACTCCTGGACCGTTGTTGCCGGACCGCAGCCGGTCAAGAGCAGCGTCACAACCAAAATGACAGGCTTCGCGAACAAGACAATCGATTGAATATTCAATGGATACACTCGTGCTTAAGAATTTGGGGCAAGCAATCCTCTGCCGCAGGGGTTAAATTAGCGATGCCCGATGTTGAGAGCAACAAAAATCCTCGAAATTCTTGAAAAGCAAGCCACAATTTTTGCCGTTAGAATCGGTTGGTTGTTCGGGGGAAATGTAAACATTCACGGACTTCGTTTTTGAACGGTTGTTAGGCATGACACCAGTGACCGATGTTGCGCCGCTATGTCGCACAATCAACGTACCGATAGCCAGGACGTCGGTTGGATGTTGTAGGCGAAGCACTACTACAGCGATTCTTAACTTAAGATGTGTCGGCGTTGACTGCGGGAAGCAGACTCGGCGATGGCTGGCCTGTAAGAAAGATTGTGTCAGCTAGCAAAACCAGGTAGATTTTGTTGCCCATTTTCACAATCAGGAGTCTTACGCACGGAGGCCTCGCTCGAGTCGAAAGCTGAACAATTCGCCGCTGAATTTGCCAGCCAAGCCACCTCCATTGAAGAGCTCAACGCTTTGATGAGAGTAATGATGAAGTCCGGTTTGGAGCGGATGCTGCATTCCGAAATGGACGTTCACTTGGACCGCAAAGGCGGCCCCAAGAACGAGCCCGACGATGCCACAAAAGTGTCCAGAACAACGAAGTCCAATCGTCGTAATGGTCATAGCAAGAAGACTGTTCAAGGCGATCTTGGCGAAGTCACGATTGAGACACCGCGGGATCGCAACGGTACGTTCGAACCCAAGATCATTGGGAAGCACCAACGGCGAGTCCCCGGATTCGATGAGAAGATCTTGGCGCTGTATGCCAAGGGCATGACGACTCGTGACATCCAAGAGATCGTCCAAGAGCTCTACGGCGTCGAAGTCTCTGCGACGCTGATTTCGACGATCACTGAAGACCTCGACGCCGAAGTCACTTCTTGGCGAACGCGTCCACTCGATGTG
>JBGSLZ010000045.1:0-1929 GCA_041740415.1 Rubripirellula sp. | reverse complement strand
CCATCAGTGAGGGCACGAACCAATAACTGCCGCGTACCTGTGCCATCCAACTGATTGAGAGTGCGTTCATGATGACCAACTCTGTTGTTAAGAACGGTGGATTTCTTCCACCACTCGTACGGCACCCTCATCGGGTTGAATTCCGTCGCCGTAGCGAATCGAATGATCGGAGCATGATTGGAATGTCATTGGGCGGCGCTGGAGTGACACGCAAAGGGTGTGCCCTAACATACATGGAACGATTTCATCAAACGTGCTTAAGCATTAGAGCTGTAGCAGTCTTCGTACTTCTCTTTTATTGATGCCAACCGTTCCAGAGACATTGGACGCTTTGCCGCTCAATCCTTTTTGAGTGCTTTGAGCGAGATTACTGCTGTGAACGGCATGCTTACCAGCGATCTCGCTAAAGTCGTACGTGTCGTTCATCCCATCGCCATCGTCGTCGCGATAGGTTGCATAACCCAACCACACGCCCAGTCCAAGCAGGAAGAACACGAACGGGTTGGCGCGCGTGCATCGGTTTCGTCTTAAGCCACAAGTGCCCGATCCGCTTGTCGAGTTCCAATCCGGCTCGGCAGGCCAAATCGCGAACTTCGCAAGTCGACAGTCATGCTGTTCACTCAATTTGACGGTTGAAAAAGTTTGTACGTCTTGTAGCCACCACCAATGTTTGAGGCCGAGAGGCCATGTTGTGTCAGAATTCGAGTCGCCAAATATCCACGCTGTCCCACCTGGCAATAGGCGGCAATCTGTCGGTCACCGGGGAGTTCGCTGAGGCGGTTGCGTAAGTCATCCACCGGGATGTTCACGGCTCCGGGGATATGGCCGGAGGCAAACTCCTGCGGCGTGCGAACGTCTAAGAGAAACGGTTGCTCGTTAGCCGAAGCCGCCAAGATCGCTTCGACATCGAACTGCGGATGATCGCGACGTAGCAATCCGCTCGCCACGAATCCCGCCATATTGATCGGGTCTTTCGCCGATCCGTACTGTGGTGCGTACGCCAGTTCCATCTCTTCCAAATCAAAGACCGTCAACCCCGCTTGGATAGCCACGGCCAACACATCGATCCGTTTATCTACACCGGCCCCACCGACGCCTTGCGCACCCAAAATTTTTCCCGTCGTTGGGTTGAACAGCAGCTTAAGTGTCATGGATTCCGCGTTAGGGTAGTATCCAGCATGATGCGTTGGATGAACGTAGACTTTGCGAAAGGGCCGTTCGGCGTGACGCAGCGATTTTTCGGACGCACCAGTCATCGCTGCGGTCTTTCCAAACACGCCAACGATGGCGGTTCCCTGCGTGCCTCGGTAAGTCACTGCACGACCGAACACGTTGTCCGCCGCGATTCGGCCTTGTCGATTTGCGGGACCGGCAAGCGGCACTTGCGTCGAGTCACACAATACAACGTCCTTGACTTCGATCGCGTCACCGACGGCATAGATGTTCGGATCAGCGGTTTGCAGAAACTCGTTCACTCGAATGCCGCCGCGCGAGCCGACTTCCAAGCCCGCGTCGACCACCAGTTTATTTTCCGGTCGAACTCCCACTCCGAAGATGACCAGTTGAGCAGGACGTCGTTGACCTGACTTCAAGCATACGACCAATCCATCAGCAGACTGTTCTACCGCTTCGGCAATCTGACCGAGCAGCAGCGTGACGCCTTTGTCGGCCAGCTCCTGAACGATTGGCGTCGTCATCTCCTTGTCGAACGGAGTCAGAATCTGATCGTTCTTTTCGACCACCGTCGTCGAGATACCACGACGGACGAAATTCTCTGCCAATTCCAGACTGATGAAGCCGCCGCCCAATAGCACAACTTGCTTCACGCCACGGTCCAACTGCTCCTTGATCTGATCGGTATCTTGCAAGTTCCGCAATGTGAACACGCCAGGCAAATCAATGCCAGGAATCGAAGGGCGAAAGGGAGCC
>JBGSLZ010000044.1:0-15669 GCA_041740415.1 Rubripirellula sp. | reverse complement strand
CATCGGCTTGCAGGATGCCGACCGCGTTGAAGCCCGCGCTGGTACCGCCCGCGTTGGCGACTCCGCCGGCGTACGCAACGACGGCGTGATCGAGACTGACGCGGCTGAACGGATTCGCGAAAATGCCGCCCCAATTGCCCGGCGCGCCGCTGGTGTCACCGTTGCTGGTCGTATCAAACGTGCCACCGGCGCCGTAGCGGTCATCCAGACGACTGGTGAACACAACCGGCCGTCCTTCGACACCTTCGGCGATCAAGTCGGCGCCGAAGCCCAACTCGATCCTTACACCGCTGCTCTTGACCGTCACACCCGGATCGATCACCAACCGAGCGTCCGGTTTGGCGCGATAGGCGATTGCCGGATTGACGATCGGAGTGATCTTGGTGTTGATCGTGCCTGCCGCGTTGATCGGTGAAGCCAGTCGGTCGACAAACGTCGTGTCGCTGCGATTGAGTTCCGCGACCAGTTGCAACGGACCCGCGCCGACTTGGCGATACAGACGACGTGATACGAAGTCGCCGGTCGCGACAGGCAGCGCCGTCAACTCGATCGATTGACCAGCCGTTGTCGTGACAGCGGCCGTGGCGACCGAAGCCGCTGTTTCGACGCCGAAGCGATCGATATACGAAATCGCATAGCGATAGCTGCCGACCGGAATTCCAGACGAACCGGCGATGACTTTCGGAGTCACCACGGTCAACGTCAGGGCAGCCGCGGCCACCGCCGCGATCGTACCGCCGCTGTTGCCTTGGATTAGCAGATCGTCACCGAGCACGTGAACGATTTCGGTGTCATCGAATCGCGCCGACGATGACAACTGTTCGCGTCCAACACCGGGAATCGTGTCGATGCGAACCAGCACACCGTTGATGCTGTTGGCCTCGAATTGGTTGCCGTACATGATCGGCCCGACGCGATCGTAATCGGGTACGAACAGGCGATCGCGTTGGTACTGCAACGTCGTGAACGTGGTCTCCTCGAACGACGGCGGGTCGGCCGAGATCGATGCGTCGGAATTGAACCGGAACGTGTTGTTGATCAGCGTCGGACGGGCCGCGTCCAAGCGGATCGGCGCGATCGGTTGCAGTTGGCCATCGATGCGAACTTGTCCACCGCCGTAACGGATGTCGGCGCCGGCGACGTAGTTCAAGAAGATGCCTTCGCGCTCCAGTTCCGTGCGTCCTTCGGCGCGGTCGTTGCCGTTGCGAATGTCGATGCCGCCCCAATCGCCCGCAGACGGGTTGGGCTGCAACGGGTTGCGTTCCAGGCCAGCGCCGGGATCATTGTGGCTGGTGAAGAAGACCGGCAAGTGGGGCACGCCGAGCACTTGGAAGGCACCGCCGGATGCGTCCACGCCCGAGTCACCCGAGCCGACCGCGATGCGACCTCCCAGCAACTTGAATACGGCACCAGCGTCGACCATCACGGTCACGCCCTTGGGCACGATCAAGTCGCGACCGTCATCGAGCGTTCGTGACAGACTTTCGATGCGTCCGATTTCGTAAGCCGCGTTGTCATCGTTGTTGTCGTAGTTGTTGCCTGGCAAACCGACGACTCCGTCGGCGCCCGCGTTGCCAACGATGCGCACGATCTTGCCGGGACTTGACGCTGCCAGCGCGTCATCGATCTGGCTGAACGGGTTGCCGATCGAACCGTCGCCGACGGCCAAGTTGGAAGCGTCGACGTAGATCGTGTCGGCGGGCGCCGCGGCGCGGAACCAAAAATCAAACGTCCCACCGGCGACTCCGTCCGCGTCACCGTCGATCGGCGTGCCCGCGGCATCCAGGATCGCGTTGGCCGATGCGGGCGTGAAGTTCATCCGCAGCTCGTAGTCGCCTTGGCTATCACCACCGCTGCCGGTGCCGTTGACGCTGGGGTTGAAGTCTTCGTTGCCGTGCGCGGTGACGCCGATGAAGTACGTCACGCCGGCTTCCAACTCGTAATCGATCAACGAGTCGGTGCCGTACAAGTCGTCGTTGGACGCGACCAATTCAGGTCCGCTGCCCGAGTCGCGGTAGAGCATCAAGACGGTGTTGAGCAGGCTGCCGCCCTGACGCCGCTCGGCGAACGTTTCCGCTCGCAAGCTGCCGTTGACCGTCGGCACAAACCGGTACATGTCAACGTCTTGGTTGTCCGGACGATACAGATACTTGATGTGAACCGCGTCATGATCGCCCGGGAAACGCCACTCCGTCGAACTGCCCGCGTACTGAGTCTCGGTTCCTTGTTGGGTTCCGCCGGGAAGGTCGTAAGTGTGACCGAGTCCGATCGCGTGACCGATCTCGTGCAACGCTGTCTCGAAGAACGAGAATTGATTCGTCGCTGTTAGTCCGTAGCCGTTGTACCAATTTTCGGCTCCGTCCATGATCACGATGCCGTCGCCGGTACCGAACGCAGCGTTGCCCGTGCCGAAGTACACGCCGAGCGTGCCGCCGGGGCCGCTGACCGTGCCTGCCGCCGGGAACATGTCACCTACGACGAGCGTCAATCCGGAAGATACCGTTTCAACAAAATCGATGCCGGCTTGGTTTCCATACAACTCGAATATATCGCGGAATCGATCCAACTGAGCAGGTCCGGCGGCGTTGAACAGCGGGCTGCCGACGGAGTTCAAACCGTACGAGCGATTGAGTGCAAAGTTGTATTCGACGCGGTGCAACCCAGTTGTCGAGTCGCCGTACTGTGCGCCCGCTTGGAAGAAGTGGTTCTCTTCGCCGACGTCGCGGTGACCCGCTTCAAAAACGCCACCCGGATAATCAAATGGCAATCCGTTGTCCTGGATCGTTTGGCGCAGCGTCAATGTTGGCGTCGATCCGAACGAGCCCAACGTGATCGCGTTTGCGAACGTGTCGCCCAATTCCGACTGCATGCCCAACACGGTCACTTGCGAAGCAGTTCCGTTGACGGCGACAGGCTCGCTAGCGCCGATCTTCAATCGGAACGCGCCGGTGCCGGCCAGCGCCTCCAGATCGAGGTTGAACGTCAACTCGACGCGATTCACCTTCACGTCGACCGGGATCGTCGAACCGACCGGTCCGGTCGGATTCACACCTTGCACCGTCTCGGTCACAACGACATCAACGACGCTGGGCAAGTATCGCAGGTCGTCTTGGTTCTCGACCGTGTCCGAGGTGCGGATCAGTTGGTAGAAGGCGGGGTTCTTCAGCGACGCGGTGCCGCCGCCGGCGAACAAATCGTCGTCGTCGAAGTACACGTGAATCACGTTACGCTGGTGATCCAGCGAGCCGTCAGCCAAGCGCACGATCGGCTGTGGGACTACCGAGAGAACCTTCGCACCCAGTTCGACTTCGAAGTCGAGCGAGTCAAGATTCGTGCCCGATTCGCGCGGCGTGAACGCTTCGCCATTGAGTTGCTTGAGGGCTTGGACTCCTAGCGCCGGAACGTCGACTCCGTAAACTGAAACCCGGTATCTCGAATCCTTCAGCGGCGATGCGAACCGTGCGATCACCGAACGATCGCTGTCGCCAAATCCGATCCAGCCTGGCGTCACGACCACGTCATCGGGTGTGCCCAACAAATCGTCGTTGCCGGCGCCGAAAATGCGAATGCCGTTGTCCAGGGTGGTCGGGTCGATGCCGTTCTCGCTGCTGAATCGGAACGTCAGCTCCGTCGGCGACGTCAAACGCAAATTCAAATCGTCGCGGCTGAATACTTCGTCGTCGTTCGGATTGACCGACACCAAACGCAACGCGCCGTCGTTGGTGCCGAAGTTGAATGTGCGGCCGACCTTCACACCCAAATTGTAAAGCTGCGTCGAACCTTGACCGCTGACTTCGATGTAGTAGGCACCGATCGTGTCCAAGTCGAAATCTTCGACCAGTTCGGTGAAGCCGGCCGGGACCGCGTCGCGGGCCAGCAATTCCGTCACTCCGTCGGCCGCCAGAATGCGAATGCCCAAGTTGCCTTGTCGCAATCGATCGATCCGCGTGAACGCGCCGCCTTGAGGACCTTCGTCGTAACTGGTGCCGGTCGGCGTCAACTCAAGCGACAGCGCCGTCGGAGTCAACACGTCGAAACGATACAGGTCGATGTCGGTAGCGGGATCGTCGATCGAAGCGCCGTTCAAGTTGCGAGCTTCGTTTTGTAAGCTGCCCAAATCGACCGCGCCGATCGGCAAGTCGTTCGGTTCGTAATTATCGCCGTATAGAATGTTGGCGTTGTAAATGTCGTCTTCTTGCGGACCATAGAAGCTGGTGTTGACGAACGGCTCCATCAACTTCGTGCCCGAGACGGGGATCACGTGCGCGATGCCGATCCCGTGGCCGACTTCGTGAGCCAGCACGTTGTTCAGACCGGTGTTGAGTCCGTTGGGTCCGTCGGAAAATCGAGAATAGAAGTTGTCGTTGGTGTCGATGACCATGTCGCCGTCGATGCCCGACAAGCCGCGACCGGTGGGGTAATAGTTGAACGCCAGAATGCCGCTGTCGCCGTCGATGTTCGCGCCACTGATCCGCAAGTCGCCTCGAACGCCCGCCACCCCGACGCTGGTCCCGCGAGCGACCTGGGCACCGTCGTCATTGGCTTCGTAGACGAAGCTCAAGCCGGTCTTCTGGGCCCACTGGTCGTAGATATTTTGGTACAGCCGGAACCATGGCTTCTGAGAGACCGTGTTCGTTCCGCCGCCGCCGTAAATGCCATCCATGAACGCGATCAGGTTGCTGTTGCCCATCGCCATGTTCGTGCTGGGATCGTTGATCACGGTCCCGTCCGCCACGATGCTCCAAGTCAACGTCGCGCCATCGCCGACGTTCGGACCAGCCAACCCGAGCGCGGAAAACTCCCAGCGAGCACCACCGAACAGAATCGGGCTGCCGCCCGCCGGCGAGCCGCCCGTCGCGTGGGCGCGTGCTTCCCACTCGTCGACGACCGAAGTCGGAGTTCCCGGCGCGAAAATTGCGTCCGGCGCACGGTCGAAGTCGGATGCCGGTACGAAGTCAGCTGCAAGCAGCTCACGCCGCTCCAGCGTCTCCAAAATCATTCGTCTTTTTTCGGTCCGCGGCAGCCGACGAGGTTTTTGGGTGGGTCGAGTCTGAACCATGGGCGGGATAACTCAGCAGGATTAAAAATGATGAAAGGGGCGAACGCGGGCGCAGAAAAGTTGCAACGGCGCGTGCGGGGGCGCAGTCAGCGGTAAAAGCGTAATTGCAACGACCCAAAAAAGCAAAAGTGGGCCCGGCAACTCGGGTCCGTTTTTCGCCACCAATTTGACAAGAGATAGCGTGCTCTCGCCTATATTGGGGGCACAAAAACGGCTTAACGACGATGGTAGACGGACCAGCCGCGAACCTCACCAAAGAAGTGCTCGCAAAGGCGCGAAGGACCAGCAAAAAAGCAAACTGCCGCCCTCCCATTCCCTTCAACTCCCCCGAGTGTCGCGTTCCGCTCGTACCCACGTGTGCCCGTTGGAACGACAGCGGTAGACAAAAGTTCCCAGAAAGTTCCACGGCAGCGGTGGATTCTCTAAAGTATTGTGGTGTCGTTCGCCCAAAAAACTCCCTTGGAACTGCAACGTGACCGAGTCCCTCCGCCGCCGCGATTTTCTGGCCGCCACCTCCGCCACAATCGCCGGCACGCTGTTGGCCACTCAAACGCGGACCTCGATCGCGGCTGAACCCGCCAAACGTCAACCGATCTGCGTCTTCACCAAGCCGTTCAATTCGCTGTCGTTCGACGAACTGGCGGATGCGATCGCCGAAGCCGGTTTCGACGGAATCGAGGCGCCGATCCGCGCCGGCGGACACGTCGAACCGGCCTCCGTCGCCGACGAACTGCCCAAGCTCCACGAAGCCCTCGCCAAACGCGGACTCGAGATCACCATTCTGACCACCGACGTCAACGACCCCACGGACCCGCTGTCGGAATTGTTGCTGCGAACGGCCGCGACGCTGGGGATCGGCCGCTATCGGATGAAGTATTTCCGCTACGACATGGGCAAATCGCCCGAGCCGCAGATCGCCAGTTGGCGCGACCAGATGCGAGATTTGGCGGAACTCAATCACCAATTCGGCGTTCAGGGGCTGTACCAAAACCACGCCGGCGGCGACTACTTCGGCGCCGCGATTTGGGACCTGCACCTTGGCTTAGCGGATATCGGCAAAGAAAAGATCGGCGTCGCTTACGACGTTCGCCACGCGATCGCCGAAGCCGGCATGTCATGGCAAGTCGGATTGAATCTGATCCGCGACAAGATCGCGGCGATGTACGTCAAGGACTTCCGCTGGAACGGTGACCAGACCGTCAACGTGCCGCTCGGGGAAGGCCGAGTGAATCAGTCGGCGATCGGGCAACTGAAACTGAAAACCTTCGACGGCCCGATCTCGTTGCACGAAGAATACCTCGATCACACCAAGCCTGAGTTAGTGCCGAAGCACCTGACCGCTATCGCCAAAGATCTGAAAACGCTCGAGGGCTGGATGTAGGTCCGGTTGCACCGGACACACCCACGTTTTCGCGCAAATCATTCGTCCGGTGGAACCGGACCTACGGCCTTGCGCAAATCCCCCGTCCGGTTCCACCAGGCAAAAATTCATTTTCGATCCATTGAAACGGTCGTGGCAGTTTGGATTATCATCTGCGTTACTCGGACCAAGTTATTTTCCCTTCCAACAAGAGAGTTCGTCGATGTCGAAGAAGTTTTGGATCGTAGTGACCGCGATGGGTCTGTTCGTTTCATGCTCCGGCCTGCAAGGCCGCGCCGAAGACGAGCCGGCCAAGCCGAAGTACACCATCAAGGACGTCATGAAGGCGTCGATGAAGGGTCCGTTGATGAAGAAAGTCATCGAAGGCGAGGCGACGGACGAAGAAAAGAAGACGTTCCACGAAATGATGGTCGCGTTGAGCCAGAACAAACCGAAGAAGGGCGAACAGGAGAGTTGGGACGAGAAGACGAAGGCGCTAGTCGAAGCCAGCCAAGCCGCCGTCGACGGCAAAGCGGGGGCCGCCGGAATGCTCAAGAAAGCATCCGACTGCAAAGCCTGCCACACACCGCACAAGTAAGCGGGTTTAGCTGCGAAGCATTTTTAGCTGCGGAGCAGCGACATGAAATAGCCTGGGGGCCTGTAAGAAATATTGTGTCAGCGGTGTGGACCTGATACTACCCATTCTTTCTAACCTGCGGAGACTGACGCATGGACGCGACACTGAAGCAGCGGAAACAAGAGCTGGCGAGCGCGCTGGCGGCTCAATCGAGCACGATCGAAGACCTCAACGCGGCCATGCGAGAGCTGATGAAATCGGCTCTCGAAAAAATGCTCAGTACCGAGCTGGATGTGCATTTGGAATCGACTCGAACGGCATCCCAGGAGCGTCTTCAGGACGCTCAATCGCAAGACGGATCGGCGTCCCAACGTATCGGCAAAAACAGACGAAACGGGACCAGCCCCAAGACGATCCAAGGCAACATGGGCAAGCTGCCTTTGGATATCCCTCGCGATCGCCAGGGCACCTTCGATCCGCAGTTGATCCCCCAAGCATCAACGTCTTGGCGGGCTTCGATGAAAAGATTTTGGCGCTCTATGCCAAGGGCATGACAACGCGAGATATCCAAGACATCGTCAAAGAACTTTACGGCGTCGACGTATCACCGACATTGATTTCAGAAATCACCGAAGACCTGGATGCAGAGGTCAAGGCTTGGCAGACGCGCCGCATCGATGCGATCTTTCCGATCGTGTTCTTGGATGGCATCGTGGTGCATATACGCGGCGAGTCGGGCCGCGTGAGCGAGCACACGATGTACGTCGCGATCGGCGTAAATTTCCGGGGAAAGAAAGAACTCTTGGGATTGTGGTTGAGCGAGAACGAGGGTGCGAAATTCTGGCATTCGTGTTTAACGGATTTGCACACTCGTGGGCTCAGCGACATGTTCATCGTTTGAGTGGATGGCCTGAGTGGATTTCCCGAAGCGATCAAGTCGGTGTATCCCAAAGCACAAGTGCAGCTCTGTATTGTACATCTTGTTCGCGCTGCGCTGCGTTACGTCAACGATAGCGATTCTCGAGAAGTGATCGCCGATTTGAAGAAGATCTATCAAGCGGCCAGCGTGCTCGAAGCGGAGGCCGAATTGGAAAACTTTTCTAAGAAGTGGGATGCGAAGTATCCGACAATATCGAAGCAGTGGAAGTTGAAGTGGCCGCACATCATCGCGATGTTCGAGTTGCCGATGGCGATCCGCAAACCGACGTACACGACCAACGTGATCGAGTCGGTCAACAGCGTGATCCGCAAGTTCACACGCAACCGCAAACAGTACCCCAACCGCGAGAGTGCGTTGAAGCTGATTTACATGGCGATCCACGAGGCATCGAAGCGTTGGACGATGCCGATACCCAAATGGAAAGAGGCACTCAATCACTTTGCGATTCTTTTCGAAGGTCGAATGCCAAAGAGCCTCGACTAACCAACTTCCACAACCGTGACACAAAAATTTTTACAGGCCCCGACGGTGCGCGGCTGACGATTGCACGTTTGATGCTTTGGACTATCCACGTCGCGATGTTTTCAGTGATTTTCTCCGCGCTCCCCGCATCGCCACTTGCGTGCGCTTCGGCGTCCGGCGTGGCGATTGGCTTTGTTGTCGTCGACGCATTCTCGTCGCGGACATTCCGGACGCCCGGAATACTTGGCGTATCGTTCTTTGCCGCCGGTCTTGCCTACGCGGTCGCGACCGCATTCATCGTCCTCGTCAACTTTCCACCTCCGGCAGCTCCAAAACCGCCTCTGCCGTTTTGGTCGGTTGCGTCCAGTATCGCCGACGCGATCGCGTTGGTGTTTCTGTACACAATCACCGTTGTTGCCTGCACGTTGGTGAGTTCGTCAATCGCACTGCTTACCATTCGCAAAAAGCGACAGTCCAAGTGGCTGCTGCTTCTGAACGCTCCGGGTGTGCTCCTGTGCGTTTGGATCTGCGTTGCGATCGTGTACGCAAATCTCGTGGAGGAATGATCGTCTGCCCAAACAATTGGGACCAATGTTCTCCAATTCCGTGACCTTGAAAAAATCGAACCCAGCGGGCAAAATGATTGTCTATTCAAAAGCCGACCCGGAGGATAAGCGAGTTGGTGAGCGGCCTCACTGGAACTGAGGTACCCCGTAAGGGGCTGCGGGTTCGAGCCCCGTGTCCTCCGCTGTCTGAAAAACGCCCTCAAAAACGCCGTGTTTTTGAGGGCGTTTTTCTTTGGCCCAGTCAACTGGGACAAAATCGTGTGTCTCATCGGTCCGGTTTGAACCACTTGGTTATCGGATTGGCGTCACTCCTCGTTCAAAGGTTGCTCATCGTCGGTGACAGAACGCCCGTCACTTCCTCCAAGCAGGTTCAGTTGATCCATCTTGCGGCGAGACTCCTCGTCGTTGAGGTGGTAGTAGTGCCGCACCATCTCGCTATCCGCGTGGCCAAGCCAGTTCATAGTGATCCGTTCGGGGATCCCGGTATTGGCACACACGCTGCAAAAGTAATGTCTGAAGCTGTGAAGCCGGCCATCCTCAAAGCTTCGTTCGTTTTCAAATTGTTTTGGAAAAAGCTCTGTGAGCGGAGTGATGACCTCGCGGACAAGCGCATTGCGAATGGGAAGCGGCGAATAGTCTTCGACGCGATCGCTTGGTTCGGTTAGTCCACGTTCTTCCGCAAACATGCGATCCAATTCAACGAGGCGGGCCATTGTCTCGTCCTTGTCGCATGTCTCGAGGGAATGCCGACCCCGATTCTTCGAGGTTGTTCTGGCATCGGCGTACCAGATTTGATTTTCTTTTCGCTGGATCAAACGCCATTCGTAGAAGTGGCATCGAACGGTTTCGTATTTGGCCTTCCTCGGCATGATGAAGTCTCCTTATTTTGCCCGCAGTCGCTTCCGCCAAGTCGACCTGGGTGTGGGGTGATTCTTATCTTTGTCTTCCTCCTCTGAAGTAGCTTCAGATGAGACCTCAAACGCGGCTTTTATCACTGGGATCGCACCATCTCCCCAATGAACACCAACGAACCAATTGCCTGATATCATTGACGCCGATAATTCTCTGTCTATTACCGATCAAATCTTACCTCGGACGTTCTCCATGTCTGGATCCCAGTCTTCATTACGCCTGAGCGTCGCGCTACTGTTTCTGAGTTTGGGTTCTCTCACCATTTGCGGTGAGCAGTCCGCTTCATCGTTAGACCGTTTCGCCAAAGGGGCGGATGTGCTTGTCTACGGAGCTACACTCAGCGGTATCTCAGCAGCGGTCAGTGCTGCGAAAGGCCATCACACCGTTCTACTGGTCGAGCCGACCGATCGCATCGGCGGGCTGGTGACCAGCGGGCTTTCCTACACCGATTTTCGGTCATTCGAATCGCTGACCGGCTTCTACTTCGATTTCAGCCAACGTGTTCAGGCCCATTACGAACAGCAATATGGGAAAGATTCGGACCAAGCCAGAGCCGCCTTTCGAGGTACGCACGGCGAACCCTCAGTTAATCTACGCGTGCTCAAGGCGATGCTGGCTGAGTACCCGAAGATTTCCGTCCTGAAACGCTACGAGATCGCCAGCGTCGAGACCAGCGACTTCATTCGCGGTCGGCGACGGATCATTTCTGCCCGCTTTCGAGCGGCTGATGATGTAGTAGGTCTGAAAGCCGACGTCTTCATTGATGCCAGCTACGAAGGCGACCTGATGGCACTCGCTGGCGAGCCCTATCACGTCGGCCGCGAATCAAGAGGCCAGTACGGCGAGCCGATGGCCGGCGACGCTGAGGGCAAGGCCGACGGGCAGGTCCAGGGCTATAACCTGCGGCTGATCATGACCACAGACGAGTCCAACATGCGCGAGACCCCCGCACCGGAAGGCTACAACCGCGAGGACTTCGTCGCTGTCCTGCCAGTCTTTAAGAGCGGGAGACTTAAGAAAGTGTTCGCCGCCGACCGCAGCGGAATCTTCCGGGCTCACACGCCGCTGATGCCGAACAACAAGACCGACATGAACGACACACCGCACGCGTTGGTGCGACTGTCGATGCCCGACATCAACGACGCTTACCCCGATGGTGACCGTGAGACCCGACGTCGCATCGTTCAAGAGCACTACTATTACAACCTCGGTCTACTGTACTTTCTTCAGCATGACGACGCAGTTCCGCAGGCCATCGGCGAGGACGCACTACGCTGGGGCTTTTGCCGCGATGAGTTCCAGCAGACCGGGGGTGTCTCACCAAAGCTCTACATCCGTGAGGCCCGGCGGCTTGTCGGGCAGCATGTCTTCACCGGTCACGACACTCGACAGGCGGATGGCGATGCTCGATCGATCTTCCACAAGGACAGCATCGCCATCGGCGACTATGTCCACAACTGCCACGGCACAGGTCGCATAGGAAAACGCTACAACGGAAAGCATGACGGCGAGTTCTATAAGCCGGTTCCGCCCTATCAGGTTCCCTACGAGGTCATCGTCCCGACGAAGTCCGAAAACCTGCTGGTGCCGGTGGCATGCTCCGCCAGCCACTTTGGCTTCGGAGCATTGCGACTGGAACCGATCTGGTGTTCGCTCGGTCAGGCTGCTGGCTGGGCCGCATCATTGAGTCTTCAGGACAATGTCGCTGTTCAGAACGTCGATGTATCGAGAATCCAGCATCGACTGCACGCCGACCGCAGTGCGACGATTTATGTGAGCGATGTCCCACCAACCTCGCCTGATTTTGCAGCCGTACAGTGGTTCGGTACGCGAGGTGGTCTTCACGGCCTTGCCCCCTCCGGACAGCCCCAACCCAGACACATCATCGGCCAGTACAACGAAGCCTTTCCCGGCCACGCCGCGGAGCTCGACAGGCGGCTAGATGAAGCGACGTATCGCAAGTGGCCGACACTTCCCGAAAACCTTCGAGATAAGCAGCCCGTTCCAGACGTCACACGTCATGAATTCATCACGAGCGTCTGGCGGGAGTCTGTTGGAAGGGCCCGCGAGCAAGAGTGAACGCCGTGTTGGCGCACATGACGAACCGTCCTGTGCTACAAACACCGTTACTCGCTCCGGTTTCATCGACCGGGGCGTCGAAGGATTGAGGCACCAGAGTCGGCCGCCGGTGCACACATGCGAGAGGTCGAAATCCGCTTCGGTCCGCGATACCTGCGCACCGAAGCGGAATCTGTTTGAGCGAGAGTCTGGTCCAACCGATCGAAATTTTGTAAAGTCCGGAGTAGGTTCGGTCCATTTGACGGACTCGCCCCTGAGTACCTGCGTTGTCTTACTTCGAAGTCTTTTGTGTGAAGTCGACGATAACGGGGAGATGGTCGGAAAGTATCCAGGTTTTGTCCGTTGCGATTGTTTCGGCACGCGTGGTGCGATTGGCTAAATCGCTTGTGGCGAAGACGTAATCGAGTCGACGGGCACTACCGTGATCGCCGGGCTTTTCGATTTTGGCTGGAAAGCTTCCGGAGAAGACAAAGTCATCGTCGCGCTGGGAGTCCTCGAGATCGGTGTACCCGGCATTTTTGAAACGCTCGATGACGCTGTAATCGAGTTTGCCACTGCGGAGATTTTTCTCGCCGAATTTCGTGTCGCGGTTGTTGAAAAAGGGTTCGAGCTTTCCGTGTTGGTAGTTCTTGGCGTCGGCGCTGGAGAAGGTATTGAAGTCGCCGGCCAGGATGACTTCCGATCCTTTCGGTAGCGAGGCAACGTCCTTTAGGATGAGTTCGGTCTCGCGGATTCGGGTTTCCCAGTTGCTCGGGTGAAGATGGATGACATAGATATACATACCGCGAATTTTTACCCGAAGAAGTCCGTGGTGAAACCCGGTAAAGGAGCGTTGTATGTCTTCTATTGGCTCACGAGAGGCAATCCCTGTTGGAAAGCCTTTGGTCTTGAGGAGGGCGGAATGTGAATGTCCCCAAGCCTCGGCATCCTCAGACAGCTTATCTTCGGTGTATCCATTGAGTTCCTGAAGAGTGACAATGTCAGGAGATTGATCCCTCATCCATTTTAACCAGGCCGGTTTGCGGTCAGGGACTTGGGTAAATCCATACCAGACGTTGTAGGTGATCAGGCGAAAGCAAGTGGAGGAACCCTCGTCAGCGAAGGTGCTTTTGGAGAGGAAGAAGAGGGAGAGGAGAAAAAGCAGAAATGAGCGGCGAATGGAGGTAGTCATCGTGTTTGAGAGTTATCGAGATTTGAAAAGGATGCGATCTTTGAATTCCTCGTAGTGTAATTGCATAGAAACAGGTGCAACTACTATGTGTTCGATCGAACGCGAACCACCAGACGTGATTGCGATGCTCGGGACGCCGGTTGCCTGGTCATTGCACGGCAAGTCGCTTGCTTATGCTTCAATGGTTCACTAACGCTTTGTCAGTCAGCCAGAACACACAACGTGATGACTTAACGTGGATCAACGAGCGGATCGAGAAACAGATACAACTCTGTCGTTGCTGGATCATCTGCTTTGCCGAGGTCGTTGTTCAAGCGGCTGTGATTACTGTCGCTTTTTCCGTACGCTTTGACCGGGATCTCTGCTTGCTTGAGGACGCTCTCGAGGCGTTGTGCCTGAGCTCGCGTGTCGGGATTGCCGGGAAAGTACAGAATTAAGAACGGCGGGATGCTTTTGCCTTTGGCGACGTGGGTCACCGCAGAAAAGTCAACGTGTTTCTCCGGAACATTCCCAAACTTTTGGCGGTGACCAAAAGTGAACATCTTGTCGCCGTAGAGGGTCTGTCGGAACTCGGCTGTCATGATGATCTTGGGAATGTCGTACGTATCACCGTCCACCGGAACGCAGCCCTTTAGCGAATCGAACGACACACCTACTTTCTTCAAATATCGGTCGTCGATACATATCAACGCCGCCAGCTGCGCGCCCGCAGAATGCCCGCCGACAAAAATCCGCGTGGGGTCTCCACCATAGTCTTTGATGTTTTCATGTACCCAACCAAGCGATTGGGCAACATCGCCAATTAGATCTTCCATCTTCACTTCTGGCAGCAGTCGATAGTTTGTCGAGACGAAAACAAATCCTCGTTCAGTGAAAGCCTTCGGCTTGAGAGCGACATCGCTTTTGTCACCGACTTGCCACCCGCCACCGTGAATCCAAAACATCACCGGCAGGCTGTCTACGGTTGGCTCTTCCGGTGTGTAGATATCAAGCACATGTCGATCGAGATCGCTTTTCACGTAGGCAATATCAGCGGTAAGCTTCTGTGCGTTCGATTCATTGACCAGCAACAGGAGCAAGATTACAACCGGCGAAAGTGGTAGGCGGTTCATGGGCGACAACTGCTCTTCAAATGACTATTTGAGGTGGAGTGAAACCAGGACCACGCTAAATCGAGACGCTGGCGTACTACAACATACACGAGAGCGATCGATCGCGGCTCCGCACGGTCGCACAGGGTGCTCGCACCTCCTGCAGTTCGGGGATCGCCTAAAACGCTGAGGATGGTCCAACCGAAGTCACGAGTCGTACTCTCCCTAATCCGAGGTCGCATTGAACTAGGTGTAGAGATGACTCCGTTATGACCGTTTGAAATTGGCTCGCGAGTACCAGTCGCCAATTGACTTGGGACAGGTGAAAACACGAGCGGAACTGGCGTTAATTTGGAGACCATGACCGTGGCCGACCGCACAAAGGAAGCGATCACAACTTCTGCCGATGTTGTTGGCGATATTCGCCGGGTGTCATGTTACGGTGTTTTCGAAACAGAACACTCAAGTATTCTGCGTACTCCAGGCCACAGCGGTTTGCGATTCGATCCAGTGTGAGGTTGGTTTCTCGAAGTAGTCTTTCCGCTTGAGCCAACCGTGTCGCCGTGATCAGGGCGTGCGGTGTTTTGCCGAACGCCCGTTTGAATCGCGTCTCGAGAGCTCGCCGGGTTAGGTTCGTTTGCTTGACCACATCCGCAACCTGGATTCCTTCGCAGGAATGAGCCAGGATAAAACGTGCCGCCTTCGTTACGTGTTGGTCTTCGACGGCAAGCGTGTCGGTGGACTGGCGAGTTGCGATGCCCAGAGGCGGCAGGAGAGTACCTACGGGCTTGATCTTTCGGCCAGACATGAGGTCATCGAGTTGCTCGGCTGCTGTGTAGCCAGCCCCTTCTGCGTCAGGGATCACGCTGGAGAGCGGAGGAGTTGCGAGCTGGCACAGCAACGGATCGTCATCGACTCCGAGAACGGAAATCGAATCGGGAACGGGCCGTGACGCTTGACCACAGAGGTCGATCACGCGACGAGCCAGCGAATCATAAGCCGCCATCAAGCCACACGGCTCGGGAAGGTTCTCAAGCCAGCGAATCAGTCGTCGGCGTTCGCGAGGCCAAGTAGTCCCCGTTGTCTCATCACCAACATCTAAAACCGTTGCATCGATTCCGACTCGGCCTGCCTCCGCCACGAATGCGTCGCGACGCCACTTGGCCCAATTGAATACAACGTCACCACAGAATGCGACATGACGAAAGCCCTTGTCCAGAAAATGTTCGACGGCTAGTTTCGCAATCGCAGCGTCGTCGGTTTCGATCCAGGGGATGGCCGGCAACTGTCGCGCAGCGCTCACGTCGACGGTTGGTAACTTAGCCGCTTGCACTGCCTTCGCGATCGCGTCCGTTTCGATACGCGCAATGATCCCGTGGCCTGCGTAAGTGCGAAGCCATCGAGGAGGGTCGGCTCCACGTTGTTGCTCCGGCAGATCAATGGTCCATTGCT
>JBGSLZ010000043.1:0-2997 GCA_041740415.1 Rubripirellula sp. | reverse complement strand
TGTTGGAATTCCAACAAATGACGCCAATTCGCGCCATGCCTTGTCTTGCTCGTTGATTGCCTGTTTCAAACTAACAGTGGCTCTTCGTAACTCAATTTCCGCCTTCAAGATATCAGCTTCACCGACTTGACCCATGTTCAGCATCTCTTTTGTGGTCAGCACATTATCATCGGCTGTGTCGATGGTTCGCTGTTGAATGTCGATGCGTTGCTGTGCCGCGTAGGTTTCGTAGAAACGCATCGCGACATCGTTAAGCACTCGTTGTTGCTGTGCGGAGAAATTGGTTTCGGCGATCCTGGCACGCTGAGTGTACTTGTCGCGGCTCAGGCCAAGCTTGTTGCCACGAACAATCTCTTGCTGAACGGACGCTCCGTGCAATTCTCCTGCCGTGCCGTTGACGCCAATTTGCTCCGCCACATATCCGACATAAGGATTCGGGCTTAAACCAGCTTGAAGCGCCGCACCTCGTTCGGCCTCGACCAGTGCCGCCGCTTGCCGCAGCGTAGGATTGTTGCCGATCGCCATCGACTGAAGCTCCGCCAGCGAGATTCCGGCGGAGTTCACTGCCATATCGGGTACGACTTGAACAACGTCCGGCATGGTTTGCATGTCGTAGTCGCTCATCGGTTGCTGAGCGAGAGTTGTCCCCGCCGACAGCAACCCAAGCATCAAAGCTGTTGTGTATATTCGCATCGCGATCCCTCGGCTAAATGAACTCAGTCCGTTAATTTGGAACAATCGGTATGATTGCCAGACGAAACGACCTCAACCCGACCAGAGTGCATACATCCTGGGGGTATCAGGCGGGGAATCGTTACGACCGTCAAAGAGCGAACAAAAAGTCGGTCGACAAAATGGATATTCCACAGTTTTCGTGCGGCCCAAAGTGCCGGAAGATCCCTGGAGGATTTATCGCGCCCTAACCAAGCATGTAACCGACGTAGCCCTTACTCGCCCGATATAACATCATCCGCGGCGATTGTTCCCATGCTGCCCCAGATTCCGTAGGGACTGTTCTGACGGTCTTTGCCTGTGGGCGCGGATCGACTCAGATCTCCGCAATCAATTTGCGCGGTGATGAATCGAATCGAACCATCACCGAAAGCGCAGTTCACGCCGCCGCCGGCATGGTGAGAACCGGCGGCAAAGTTACCGTAGGTCAGGTCATCAGCATTGCGATGATTCACACTCACGTCGCCGGGAGGTAAGATCGTATTGAACGCTGTAAAGATCGGAGCTCCATCGACCCAGCGTCGGCCTCGTCCGTAAAACTCCGGTGCATCCGGTGGTACGTTGGCGACAATGCTCGAACTGCGACCACTGTTCTTGGAGTAATTCATCGGAACAGAAAGCACCGAGTCATCGAGCCACTCTATCATCTCACCATCGACCTTGATTTCACTTAAGAAAACGGTATTGGACAACCCATCGGTGACGTCGCGTAGCCGACGAAACGTCGATGCCTCGAACATGCCCCGCGTTTGTCCGTTGGCGTTATCCACGATCGTATCGCCGACCGAGAACGCATAATTCGTGTAGCCCATTTCGCCGGGATACTCTCGTCGCGGATCGCTGGGGCAACGCAGTGGATCGAGTTGATCCAACCAAGGTTCAATTCGGACCGTGCTGGTCGCAGAAGGCGGAGCTGGGCACATCATCCATGTTGATGGAAAGAAATTCAGCAAGCACAAACTGCTGAAACTGGGAGTCGTGGAAGCGATGTGAGTGTAGGAGATCGAGCCTTCCAGTTTTTCATATAGCGCCTGCTGTTCCATGAACGGCAATATCGAGATGAAGCCGCTGACGCGTGCATACGGATCGTCGCCATAGAGTGAACCGCGACGCGACGTTGGATACTTGCCATAGACCGATTCGTAGTTGCTCATCGCCAGGGAAACCTGCTTGAGCCGGTTGCTGCAATCCATCCGGCGAGCGGCTTCCCTGGCGGCACCGATGGCGGGCAAGAGCACGCCCAGCAAGATGCCAACAATCGTGATCACGACGAGCACTTCGATAAGCGTGAAACCGGAAAGCCGAACTATTGAATGGCGCATGGTTGGCACGTCTGATGGAACGCAGCTTCAGCGGTAATTTTGGGCGTCCGGCGTGGCGCTCGAATGGCTGAGTTGGACCAATTTTAACAAAATACAATTCCGAGTGGCATTCCGAGAACGAGAAATCCCTAGTTTTCGACGCCTGCCCCGCCTCTCGATTGGGAAACGGATTCATTGAAATTTCACGCGATTTCCAGCAATTTATGTTTTCGCGTGAAGGATTTGGTGTGCCTCAGCATCCAACATGCAGTGGTGCGTTTTCGTATGTTCACCGCATCGATCAGACATCTACAGTACCCCTTTCGTTCAATTCCCTGGTCCCAGCCGTCACGGATGCAAAAATGTCACGTTCGCTCCAACTCTTTGCCGCTTCCTCGTTAGTCCTTGCTGCCGGAACATTGACGTTCGTTGGCTGCAATCAATCGACCACTCCAGCGGTTTCTAAGTCAGACACTGGGAATTCACCGGCGATCGTCGCGACGCCGAGTTCGACCGGGACTGAGAACGCCGAAGAGCATCCGCATATTCCCGGTGCTCATGGTGGGATCATCATTCCGATTGGCTCAGACAGCTATCATGCCGAAGCAGTTGTGGAGAAGGACGGACAGTTTCGATTACTGATGCTGGGTGCTGACGAGTCTCGCATTCAAGAAGTCGATATTCAATCCGTGAAGGCGTATGTGAAAGCGTCCGGTGATTCGGATGCTACGCCGATCGATATGAAAGCAGTCCAACAAGATGGTGACGCAGAAGGCAAGACTTCGCAGTTCGTTGGTAAACTGCCCGAGGCACTCGTGGGTAAGCCGATCGATGTGACGATTCCAAACCTTCGAGTCGCAGGCGAGCGTTTTCGCATCGGCTTCACGACCAAAGTCGAACAGCATGATGACGGGATGCCAGCGGCGGTCACTGGTGACGAAGAGCAAAAGTTGTATTTCACTGC
>JBGSLZ010000042.1:0-135614 GCA_041740415.1 Rubripirellula sp. | reverse complement strand
TCCTTTCTGATTTGACGCAAGCCAAGGCCGATGTCGCGGTACCATGCTTTGACCGTGTTGCGATCGACCGGCGTGCCTTGCTGGGTGACCTTATCGGCCGATTGGCTTGGTGTTTGGCTCGTGAAGACGGCATCGGGATCGTCAGGATCTCCGGCGGTTTGCAATTCCAGTGACTCGATCAGATTACTTTCGAGTTGACTGTCGGAATCAATTTTTTTTTCGGCCGCCGCCTAGGCGACGAACTCGACCCGCAGCGAGATCCACTGGAAACTGCTCGATTTCGTGGATTCCTCTTTCGATGGTGCTTCTGGAGACACCCAGCAGCTTGACGATGTAGATGATGCCTCCGTGGCCGAGTCGCTGAGCCTCAAGCGCGGCAAAGCGTCGCTGATCTTTCTCGGACAAAGTTGCAAAGTAAGCCTGGCTGCGTCGTTCGGCAGCTTCATCAAGTTGATTTCTAAATGCAAATGTCATCCGTGACACCTAAAAAGACCGGAGAGACTGATACCTTTACCACAGCTTAGCAGGACGATCCAATCTCGTCACTCGATGTTCACGCGATGCTTAGGCGTAAATTTCCCTTTCTATTGGTTCGTCTTTTCCTGCGAAATCACGGCCTGATTGTACCTTGACCTTTCGCATCCAGGGACTCGGCTTCTGGATTCGGGTCAGGCGAGACTTGCGGCGAGTCGAACGGCACGACTCCCCAGCTAATTTGTTGAAGGATGGCAATCATCAACGACTCTTCTACCAGCGTTCAGCTAGCAGGATGCCGAAAATTGTGGGGAACTTCAGCGAGTGTTTGGTCGGGCAACTCGAACGATCCGGCAAGTAGATCTCGATCGTCGTTGACGAGTTCCGGGTACCTAGCGGCGAGAATTTCGATGGCGAATATCTCTTGGACCGCATCTTCAAACTTCACGAAGGCGACTGTCTCGCCGCTGTCAATGTTGACGACCCAGACGCCACAGGTACGTTCGCCGAGATCGCGTTCGGCAATTGGTATTCCCCCAAATACGGCCGTTTCACGAACTTGTGAAAGACCGATGAATGCGAGCGGGCCGACAAACGATAACCCTCGGGTGAATCCCGGCAGCGTCGCTACTGGCTGATACTCGCCCGTTTTGGGTTCGATCATGCCAAGTCCGCCGACACCCGACTGCAACACCCAAAGTCGGTCTCGATACCAGCGTGGCGAGTGCGGCATGGACAGGCCTCGCGCGACAATCTGATTGCTTTGCACATCCATCAGAATTCCGCCATCGCGTTTGTTGGCTCGCCATCCGTCTGGTTGGTTCGTATCACCAAGCGCCGTTACGTAACGCACGATCCCATCGCGCATCGCCAATCCGTTCAGATGGCAACAGTCGCCGGGAATATAGGATTCGATGAACGGCGGTCGCCATACGGGCTCGAAACAATACACATCGCTACGGCGGCATAGGCAAGAAAACCGAGTGTTGACGGCCCACAAATCGGCATCCAATCCGGTTCCCACCCACGCCATTTCGTGAATCTGGATGTCGCCAGTCCAATGGGTCGTGCGAGGAAGAAAGCAAGCGTCATGACGTTGGTTTACCGATGAATCCAAATTTGATTTTGCGTCAACCTTTGGGCAAACCGCTGGCAAATTATGAAACTCCCAAATGCTTGTCGATGCTCCGACCGCCAACCGGTTTCCGTCGATCGCCAAACCCATGGGTTTGTCAAAAGAACGAAAGTGTGTATTGAGCACACCATTTTGGGATCGCAAGATCACCAAACGACCCGCTTGATAAGTCGTCACCATCACCGAGATACCAAAGTGGTCAAGAATCTCGGGGATATTTGACGTATGAATACTTCGCAGCGGTTCGGGTGATGGCATTGAAACGACTGGGGTGGCAGTTCGGAGATTGCGCGATCGTTCTCTAGGCACGTGACTTGGCGAGACATTCCAAAGCAAGTCGGTTTGAAGGTTTTACCAAATTTTCGCCAACGGATGGTCCGATGAACTCGGCACATCTGAGATATGCTTTGCTAGCCACGTAGCCGGCTTCCGAGACAATTTCGCCGGTGGTAGCCAACACATTTTGGCAGTCGATTCGACTGTTTATATTGAAGTTCTTTAGTCGGATAAACCGGAATTCATTCATGAAAATACAGAAATTGAAAGCCGTCATCTGGGCGATGCTGATCGCCACCGGTTCCATTGGGTTCGCGTGCGCAGCCGACGATGTGGTCATCGCGGACTTCGAGTCCGAAACCTACGGTGATTGGATGGTCACCGGAAACTCGTTCGGTGATGGCCCGGCAGTCGGAACACTGACCGACCAAATGCCTGTGTCTGGTTTCTCCGGAAAGCGATTGGTGAATTCGTATTTCGGCGGTGACGATTCGACGGGCACGCTGACATCGCCGCCGTTCAAAATCAATCGCCACTTTCTCAACTTCTTGATCGGCGGCGGCGGTCACCAAGGACGCACGTGCGTGCAATTGATGATTGACGGAAAGCCCGTGCTAGAAGCGACTGGCACCAATACGATACCTGGCGGTAGCGAAATGCTTTCGCCCGACTATTGGGATGTCAGCAAATGGGATGGCATGGACGCGCAGATTCAAATCATCGACCAGATGCAAGGCGGATGGGGGCACATCAATGTGGATGAATTCGTTTTGTCGGATGAGAAGCCCGCGACGCAGGCGATGGATCGTAACTTTGTGGTCGAACAAGACTATCTGTTGATTCCAATTCGCAACGGCGCACCGAAAGTCAAACTGGAGGTATCCGTCGATGGAAAGCCTATCCGACGCTACGAAACTGAGTTGGCTACCAGTCCCGACAATGTTGATTGGTATGCCTACTTCACACTCAGCGAACACCGTGGCAAGACGGTCAACGTAACCGTGTCGCAAGCGACGGAGTCGGGGTTCGCATTGATAAAAGCGTCGGACATCATTCCCTCCAGCGATCAAAGGTACGATGAATCGCTCCGGCCGCAGTTCCACTTTTCGCAGCGCGTCGGCTGGATCAACGATCCCAACGGAATGGTGTATTTAGACGGCGAATGGCATCTCTATTTTCAGCACAATCCGGTTGGATGGAGTTGGGGCAACATGACTTGGGGCCATGCGGTCAGCTCAGATCTAATCCATTGGAAACAGTTGCCCAATGTGCTGTTCCCTGGCACGATGGCCAAAGGCGCGTGCTTCTCCGGCGGCGCTGTCGTCGACGCCGCGAACACGGGCGGTTGGAAAAGCGGTGAACAAGACACGCTGGTTGCCTTTCTTACGGACACGGGCGCGGGTGAAGCGATTGCATTTAGCAATGATCGCGGTCGCACGTTCACTTGGCATGACCAAAATCCAGTGGTCAAACACAAAGGCCGCGATCCAAAAGTGGTTTGGTATGCGTACGACGATTCAGATACACCGGTCGATGACGAAGCAAAGAAACTCGATGGACACTGGGTGATGGCGGTTTACGACGAGTCGCCCGAATTCGGCAACAACACTGCATTCTACACCTCCACTAACCTGAAGGACTGGACCCCACAGAGTCATCTCCCCGGTTACTTCGAGTGCCCCGAGTTGTTTGAGCTTTCCGTATCGGGTGTGGCCGGCCAGTCACGGTGGGTCACGTTTGCCGCCGATGGCAAGTACGCCATCGGACAGTTCGATGGAAGGAAATTCACGCCTGATCACGAAGACAAGCATCAACTTCACCACGGCGAATTTTATGCGTCGCAAACATTTGATCACGCACCCGACGGTCGTCGCATCCAAATCGGGTGGATCAGAATTGACATGCCGGGAATGCCCTTCAATCAAGCCTTCTCGTTCCCCCATCAATTGACGCTAAAGGAAACGAAGGACGGCATCCGAATGTTTGCGGCCCCGGTGCAAGAAATTGAAAAACTTCGCGGTACTACGCACTCGATCGACGGTAAGGCATTGTCGGCAGATCAGCCTGTGCAGTTGCCCATTTCGGGAGAGTTGTTTGAGCTGGAGGCGACCTTTGAACTTGGCGATGCAAAGCAAGTCGGTATCGACATTGGTGGGAACCGCATTGTCTATGACACCGCCGCACAGACTTGGATGTCCGCATTCGCGCCAACAAGCGATCGACGTGTGCAGTTTCGAGCCCTGATCGACCGATCTCAGTTAGAAATCTGGGGAAATGACGGTGCAGTCGTGATCAGCGGCGAAAGAAAGATTCGTGGTGAAGTGAACGAAATCGTATCCTTCGCAGAGGGAGGCACGGCAAGGCTGGTCAGCTTAAAAGTTCACGAACTCAAATCAATTTGGGAACGATGACCCTAGCGGTACGCTTCCGTTCGCGTGAGCACTTGATCGTTATCGGTGTCGAGTTCGTCAAAGATCGCATGTAGGCTTCGCGGCGTTTCATGTCGAAGCACTCGTTCATCACCATCTTGATCCAATTCATCGAACTTGTTCAACCGAATGGTTCGGCGAACGATTTCCGCGGCCGTTTCCTTCCGATCATTTGCGGACGGCGACTGGAGCGGAACGCTGTAGTGGTAGTAGCCGATCATCATCTCGTCCCAAGTTTGATCACCCCAGGTTACGGTTGCGGTCGGATCGGGGTTGTTGAGGTTCTCGGCGCTGTTATCAAATGTTGCCGTGCAAAACAAACGGTCTCGGTTTTGAATTGCCAATGGTTCGCGAAGTACGTAAGTCGTTTGCCAGTTGAAATCGTACGCCGGAATGTCAAGTAGCGTTCGTTGACTGTCGTTATCGGACTTGATTTCATAACGATAAGATTTGCCTCGAACATGCATGTGGGGACTGAAGCTGAGCAGGGTTGCGCTCTTTGGAAACGGGGGGCTGATCGCCGTGACTTGGTAATTGGCGTCACCGGGCGGAATGCGAAGCGATGTGTTGACTGCACTGCTGGTGAAGATTTCATGCGTTATTTTCGCTGGGTCAGCGAGCACAATGCCGAGTCGGCTTTGATCCGTCTGTGCGGTTCCGATTGGGGTGTAGTGAACTTGAAAGATGAACTGGCTGCCGGCTGGAATTTTTTTCGCGTGACCTGGCGGTGCGAGTTCCAATCGAGCGCCGGGCACGTATCCGACCAAGAATCCGCGTGCACCATCGAGTCCTTTATGCTGACCTTTCGGCACCGCGAACGCCAAAATGTGATGAACGATTTCGCGATTGCCAGGTTGCAATTCAGCGGCCTCGATCCAAACATCTTCGTCGAATCCGGGATCAACGGTAAAGTACTTGTACCGAACCGTGCCGACGGCAGGGACTTCGATTGGCTGTGGACTGATCTCAATGACCCTGTCTGGATCTCGTGGCAGTTGCCAACCTTCGATCTTGGCGGGCGGGGACGGCAAATGACTGGTGTCACCGATCGGCGCGCCCGCTTCGGACCATTTATAGAACGACTGTTTGTCTTCATCGCTCAATCTGCGATCGTTTGCAAACTCGGCATGATCATCCGTCGCGTGCCATGGCGGCATGCGGCCTTCGCGAATGACTTCGGCAATCATTTCGGACCAACCGATCGCATCTTCAGCATCCGTCAATGCAAACGGCGCTATCTCTCCGGCGCGATGACATTCGACACAGTGCTTGTTCAACAAACCTGCAATGTGGCTGCCGTAGGTAATGTCGGTGTTCTCATCGACGGCTTTGTTGCGACCGATGATGCAGCCGACGCCGCTGGTTCGGGAAATCGACACATCGCGTCCCGAGAGCAATTCGTCGATTGCAATATTCAGATCATTCCGACTTGGTTCTTCGCGCACAAACCCGATCCCATACTGGTCGTCGACACGCCCGCGATATCGAAGTCGCCGCTTGGAATCAAAAACATAGACTTCCGGTGTCCGCTCGGCGCCGAGTTGATCGGCGAACCGGTTACCAACATCCTTCAAAACGGGAAACGAGACGGCTTGTCGTGATGCGAACGCCTCGATCTCGACGAGCGAGTCTTGACGATTGCTCATCACACCCAGCACCGCAACACCTCGCGCGGCGTAAGATTTTGAAATCTCGGAAAGTCGAATGGAGTAGAGTTTTGCCAGTGGGCATTCCGTTCCAAGAAACGCAATCACGATCAGGGATTTGTCACTGAATTCATCGAGCGACCACTGACGTCCACGGTGATCGGTTAAGTCCAACCGATCGAGAACGCCAGCGTTGGCGGCAGCCGTGTCGGGCAACGGGGCGGCAATGGATGAAGCGAATGTTGCGAACACCAACACGACCGCGACGATATGATTGATGACACGCATTCGACCTATCCGTTGTGAAGCTTTTCTCGACTCGCCTGAACTGACCATTCTCATTCTATCCGCGGTTGCCTGCATCACCGAGATCCGATTGCCAGCCAGCGGGAATTGATCGGATATGCAGGTCTTGTTGGGGAAACGCGATTTCGATTCCCGCTTCCCGAAAACTGTCATCGATGGCGAGATTCAGTTCGCTCAGCGTCTCAAGCCTTGTTTCAAGATTGGGCATGAAGCATCGCAGAAAGAGGTTCAACGTGCTATCGCCAAACCCGTCAAAAGTGGCCACGGGCGGCGGATCGTCAAGGATTCGCGGATGTTCGTTGGCCGCTTGGATCAACAATCGAATCGCCAAACGGACATCGCTGCCGTAGGCGACGCCGACCGGAATGACGATGCGACTGACTTGATCCGATCGAGTCCAGTTGAGCAAGCGACCGGTGACAAAGTCTTTATTCGGGACGATGTATTCCTTGCGATCCCAATCCGATATCGTGGTTGCCCGCATTTGAATGCGCGAAACGGTACCACTGACGTTGTCCAACGTGACCACGTCGCCGATTCGAACGGGACGTTCCCACAGGATGATGATTCCTGAAACGAAGTTGCCGAAGATCTCTTGCAGGCCGAAACCGAGTCCGACGGTCAGAGCGGCGACGAGCCATTGGACCTTTGACCAACTGGCGCCGATCGCCGAAAATGCCAACAGTATCCCGACCACCAAAATCACGTAGCGGCACATCGTCACGATCGCGAACTTGAACGATGCTTCCAGCGGCAGTCGTTGCAAAATGGTCAGTTCGATCAGTCCTGGGACATTGCGCACCAGCGTGAACGTGATCAGGCCGACAAAGATTGCGGCGAGCAGGTTGATCAGTGTGATCGGCTCGACTCGGGATTCGATCGTTCGTGAGATCCCGCCGTCGGGAGTTTGGGTATCAATTGCCACCTCGCGTTCAGATTGCCAAAGTGTGACCTCATCGAGAATACCCAGCGCGGGAAATAGTCCCGACCAAAGAAACCACATCAGCAGCACTCCGGTCAGCAATAGCGCCGAGTGCAGAATGCGAATCACTTGTTCGCTATTGGTCCTCAGCGACTCATACTCGTTTTCAAGCGTCAACGCTTCTCCCGAGACGGACACTTCGGGGATCACCGGTTGTCCGGAGGTCGATGCTTGCGACTGAGACGCGCGTCGGTCTTTCATCTTTTGAATGCGGATTTTGCGATGGTTGACCTGCAGCGCTCGCATCGAGAAAGCACGCAAGGCGACGAGACTGACAGCGATCCATATCGTGTGCCAAAACCGCCACGTCAATTCGGATGCCGTGTAATAAAACCCGCTGATGATCAAGATTGCCATCATGATGGGGAATCCGATTAGCAACCACGACCACAGGCTCTTGGTTCGCGCATACCAAGCTGCCGAGTTGCGTTGCAAGTATTCCGCGATCACTCCGGTGCGCGGGTGGAAAATTCCGTAAAGCGTCCAGCCCAGTACCAATAGCGACGCGGAAAGGCAGAGTCTTTCGAGCCCGTTGTCGTTGTCGATACCGCCAAGTTCGCGAAGCAAAACGACCATGAAGACCAGCGGCAGCAACAGGAATCGCAATTGACGCATGTTGCTTCTTAGCAAATCCGTCACTCGCGAAGGCCAGCCAAAATGTGATCGGGCCAATCCTTCCTCGCGGCAACTGTGACGAACCACATTGAGCAACGTAAGCACGCCAGCCGTCGCAATCATGGCACGTCCGACCGCCATCGGGAAAGCCGAATCGAGCGGCGAGGCCACCAATCGCCAACCGATGAAAACAAGCACCGCCGGCCAGACGATGGCAATCGTCAAGGTCAGAATTGCGGCGCGGATGGTCACGGAGAACTCAGTGCATGACGGTCGCTCGGCGGCTTTTCCGAATTGAATCAACTGATCCCGACCGCGATATCGAGCGGGCATCAACAGCAAGAAAGCGATCGCGCCCAACATGTACAGCCACGGCCGCCCAAATGCATCGACCCACAATGATCGCCCAACATCGGCCCACGACTCGGGGTTGGTGATTTCACGAATCTTCTGGCCGGCTTGTTTCAAGGATGTCCAGTCAAAGAAGCCATTGCTGCGTATCCACAGGACGTTCTCGTCGAGAAACGAGCGGTACGTGTTGGTCGCATTGATGAGTTGGCTTTGGCTGAAATCCACCTCCGAAAGCTGTTGAAAGTATTTGTCGTAGTTCTTAGTGATCGTTTGAAGCGTCGAAACTTGATCGGCGAAGATCCGTTCTTCCAAGCCGCTTGCATTTGGATCGGCCTTTCGCTTCAACAATGCCGCCAAGTCGTCCTCCAAAGTGAGACGCCGAAGTTCGACATCTCGCATGAGTTCTTGGCGCGACCAACCTTGCCGGTCGATGTCGCGAACATTGGGCAGGATCGATCGCTGTTTCCTCAGCTCCAAGCCAATCGCTCCGCTCCTTCCGACTCGCGAGACGCGGTCACGGGTCCGCTGGTCGAGATCACGAAGTGTGTCCAGTCGCTCTTGCGACCCTTCCATTTCAGTCGTCGCATCCCCAATCTTCTCCACGACTTCTTCGTTTTCCTCAGCCAACTCGGCGTTGCGGAGTGCTAGCGACTTTAGCTCCGGTGCAGCAATTAGCTCCGCCAAGTCTCGCAGTTGTTCGACGCGAGATCGGGCTTGCTGCTTGCGCATCACGTCAATGCGCTGATTCAGTTCTGCAACCGCCGCCTCGTCACGAGCCAGGTTGGCTTTCGCTTGCTCGACTCGAACAGCTTGGAAATCGACCGCATCCTCGCCGTCATAGCGAGCGAGCTCCCATTGATACGCGGGCAGTTCGAGTCCCAGCGCTTGCAATTTCGCCAACTGCAGCAATCTTCTCGCACCCATCATCAAGCTTGACTCACCGGGCGGCGAACTGGTGGCCAGTTGCCGCTCGGCCTCTGCGACACGGCCACCGTGCGAGGCCTGAAGCATGGCAATTTGTTTGCGACGATCGGCACGCCGTGAAAGTTCAGACTGCAATCCCGTCAATTGATTCTTGGCATCTTGCAACTTCGCCACACGTTGGGCCAGATCGCTTTCCAGTTCCGTCAGTGTCGCCGATTCGGGTGGCAAGTCAGTCGACTCACCGCCAGCGGTCACCTCTTCACGAACCGCGTCGAGTCGAGCTTTAACATTCTGAACCAAGCTTCGGTCTTGCTTGACGCTTGCCTCCAATTTTGCGGCCCGGGACAGCTCATCGGACCCCTGGCTAAGCATGCTGCCGATTTTTGCCTTAGCGTCTTCGTCCAAGTCGGTAGCATTATCGAGTTGCGTTTGAAGATCTTTGATTTTAGCGGGCGTCACCCGCTCGAAATCGATTTCCGGTTCCAACTCGGTGTTGTTGACGACCGGTAAATTGTCTTGGGCGCGAGCCTCGAAGGCAAATATCGCGACGAAGAATGCCAGATAGCAGTACAGAACGAGCCTTAAAAAATGACGTGACTTCGAGTCGTCTGAGTACGGAAGTGACGGCATCAATGCGATTCGTTTTGAATGAAACAGAAATGGATTGGACAAACGATCGTGCGGAAAACAAGTGTCTGAACCCACTTGTGCGAAGCAACCGAAGGTCCGGTTCCCGGCAAATGGGGTCACACACTTTCCTTCCGCTCATTGCTAAAGGATAAACCAATGGGATCGATCCCGCGAAGCCGCTGGTGGCGAATGGACTGACGCTTGCAATTAGGCCAACCGTCTCGATTATACTCCTTCTCGGAGACCCTCAACTGCTGGTACGTCGTCGTCAACCAGGCACGTTCGTTGGGGTTCGATTTCATGTTGTGCGGACAGTTTGGGAGATCGACAAATGTTCCGGAATATCATTTTTAGTTTGGTGTTGCTAACTGTGGTGAACAATCCAGCGCTAGGGCAATCGTCCAAGCAAGGCAAGGCGGCAACGGTGGCCGACGCACGAGCGGTGCTGGACTTATCGGTTGAACCGATTGCGGATCCCGTCGACGATCCCGGATTGGGCGTCGCATCACAATCGTTCACCGCTGCCGGAAACGCGGCCGATGTGGGGAGGGCGATCAATCAGCGTTTGGAAGGTTCGGGGTTGAAGGCGATGGACGGATCGACCTTCACGAACGATTACGCTTCGGCTACGTATAAAAAGTTTGGTTTCAATTTCAGTTTGATGGTCATGCCATCGGGTGAGCCGGGGAAGGTGCGGGTTGCTTTGATGAATCATGGCAACGTGGACGTAGCAATGCTGCCAAAGCCCGACGGTACTCGGGATTTGTATGTTCAACCAGCGTCAGGGATATTTGTTTGTGAATTGTCCGTGGATGATGCGAAGCGTATCTGTCGCGAACAACTGCAACGAGATGGTTGGGAATGGTTCGGCGATACAGCCGTATCCTTCTTCATGCGTCAAAACGCAGTTCGATTGCAGGTGATGTGTTCGGATTCACCCGCCAACCCAGGCAAGGCGACGTTGCAGTTTTCAACCGAACAGATGTCTTCGGCGTTGCCCACGATCGCTGACTTGGTTCGCATCGCATACTCGGACACCACCATGACGCTCGACGGCGACAGCAAGTTGCCGGCGGGCGAGTTTGTGACAACTTATCGCAAGAAGCTTGAATCGGAAGGATGGAAAGCGACGACGGAGAACCCGATTAAGATTGATTTCCGTGAACACTTGATTTTCCGCAATGTGGACAACGAGCTTGCAGAATTGATCTATCAGTCAGTAGATTCCATCACCCGATTCGAGCTAAAGTTTCAGACCGCTGCGCAGGTAGATCGTGAATCGAAGCGAGCCCAGCGTGCTGTGGCGTTGGCTCAGGAGAAACGGGCGGCCGAGCAGGCTAGAATGGCCGATCCTCCGAAGATCGAAATCGACATGCCCGAAACCGCGAAGTTGACATCACAGACGAAGCAAGTGCTTGAGTTCCGAGTGAAGTCGGGCACCGCACGCAGCGTCTTTGAAAAATGGATGGCGGGAATGAAGTCGAAGGGCTGGCGAATGGAGGCGACAATCGATTCGCCCCAAGTGGGTGACTTTAAGCTGACCCATGACGATCAAACGATTGGGCTGACTTACATTGATCCAGGTTTTGTACCGGGTGAAATTTCGATCACAACGTCGCCAGAATTTCAATTGAAGATGTCCGACAGTCGTTCGCGATAAGCCAGATCGCCTCGCACACTTGACAGATCGATAAACTTGAAACGGAGCACCTGACAAGTACATTCGATCATCATGCTATTCACCAATGAAGAAATTGTTTTGGCGCGTTCTTTGCGAGAGCATGGCGTTCCTTGGCAACCGGCTGCGGGGAATTACGTGCTTGATGAAGAGGGTGTGGTTGAACGCGGATCTCCGTTTCAACGGGGAGTCTACTTCGTTTTGAATTTCGACCACTTCATGGCGATGGCAGGCGGGCCAGATCGGTTCCGTGAGCGGATGTTATGGTTACCGGTATGGGAAGATTGTCGCAATGTCTTGCATCAGTTAGAGATTGATGATGAGGACGTTGCAGGCCTCCTTGCGTCGGTGCATGCCATCGAAAGCAGACGCGAGCGAGTGGTACTTTACGAATTGATTTTGACGACGCTGATGAATCCAATCGAGAATGGATGATTGCAATGAATTACTTAGTGGTGGGCGGAAGCCATGGAATCGGATTGGCCATTGTGCAGCGTCTGCTCGAAAGGGGTGCTGCGGTGACGGTGATGTCGCGTACGAACGACGACATCATCGACTTGCCGAACGTAACTCATGTGAAATTCGACGTGACTACTGACGAGTTCACATCCGACATGATGCCAGACGCGATTGATGGAATGGTTTATTGTCCGGGATCGATCAATCTCGGGCCGATCCGGGGCATCAAGGCCGACTTGATGATTGAAGACTATGTGTTGAACGTCGTCGGTGCGGTTAGGTGCGTGCAAGCAGCCTTGGCCGGTATGAAGGCGGCGGGAAATTCGTCGATCGTCACGTTCAGCACGGTCGCGGTGGAGCAGGGATTGCCGATGCACGCTTCAGTCGCCGCTGCCAAGGGCGCCGTGGAGGGTTTGACGCGAGCGCTGGCAGCCGAACTTGCGCCCGCCATTCGCGTCAATTGCATCGCGCCATCTTTGACCGACACGCCTCTGGCTGAAAGGCTTTTGTCGAACGATCAGAAACGAGAGGCAATGGCCAAGCGACATCCCTTGGGACGCGTCGGCACGGTCAATGACATTGCGGCGATGGCGGACTTCTTGTTGTCCGATCAATCGCCGTGGATCACTGGCCAAGTGTTCGCTGTCGACGGTGGAATGTCGAGGTTAAGGGTCTAGCTAGACATCGCCAACCATGAGCATTCATGGGCGAGTGAGTCGTTTGCCTGTCTTGGCTTATCGATGTTGACTGCTGTCCCGAACAGAAGCGACCCTCCGTACGCCTGTTGTTGCTAGGCTATGTTCGCTGGCTCCTGTCGAGCGTTCAGCGAAAGAACGCCGAAGCGATTGCGATCGATCAAGGTGTCGCTCCGCGCACCCTTCAGCGATTCCTTGAGTCGATCGTTGGGGACGAAGAGAAACTGCGAGACCGCTGCCAACACATCATCGCCACCGAGCACGCCGACCGTGGCGCTAACGGTTGCATAGAATGGCACCGCCAAAAGCCGCAAATCGCATTGGACTTGATCGATCGTTCGATTGCCAATGGAATTCATGTCGGTGCCTGGACGGCCGACGAGCAGTACGGTCATGACGCTTCTGTCACAGAACCGATCAACGCGTACGTTTGCAACGTTTCGCCGCGCAGGTGGCTGGGCACTTGGAACGTGACAATGTTCGAGGACAGACTATTGTGCAGCAGCGAGTCGGTGAAGTTACCCACCAGCGTGCTGGAGAATGCAGACGTTCGGGGATCTCAATTGTCACGCAGGTTTGACCTAACAAGGCCGAGCGAATCGCCGTCAACAGATCTGCACTGGCAGAATGTTTTAGCACGAACGCGTCGGCACCGACTTCCAATGCCTTGGCAACTTATGTCCTGTTCTTTGGTTCCTATTTCTGGAATGAATTCTTTCATGTTTGCTTCGGGCGATGCGTTTCACGATCACTTGTGGTAGGGGTGAAAGAAGTGAATTGGGGTAAGAGTCGCAAATAGCGATTCGGAACTCGCTATTGATGAGCATCTAATCGCTAGTTCAGGGATGATTCGCCGTCAGCACCCGAGCCTCCAGCGCCTTGGCCATCTACAGGGGCAGGGTCATCCAGTCGCACGAGCAACCAGTTTTCCACTTTCTCGGGACCGAAGTGAACCAAGAGCGGTGCTTCCTGTTGAGTCAAGTTGTACAGCCCGGTTTCGGCGACAGTTTCTTCGCTCTCACCGATGCGGAACGCGACACGCTGGGTCTGTTTGTCGACTTGACCTTGCACCGCTTGCGACTTGTCAGTTTGCGTGTTGTAGAGCGTCCCGCTAATGACGCCTTCCTTGCTGACCGCTAATTGGACGATGCGATTGGGGTCGACATCTTTCTCGCCCGCGGAAACGGCAAAGGTGCCTAGCGACATCCACTCCGCCTTTTTGGCTTCTTCGTCACTGGCCGGCGGGGCAACCGTTGCTAACTCAGCAGCACTTTGTGCAAACTCGCTTGCAGTCGCGACTTGGTCACCGTTGATGTAAACCGAGTTGTCGTTGTAGACCACGTTGCCGCCTTGTCCGTAATCGTAATAAACCGGCTCGGTCCAAACGCTGGAAGGTGCTGACCAACTAAACCAGTTCACGCAAGCAGCATAGTTGGGAACGGTCCACCAATAGCTCCACGGACGACGATAAAATCCGTATCCATAGTTCCATCCGCCCCAACGATACGGATGGCTGTACCACCAATCGCCACGGAAGCAGCCGGGATGGCGATTGTGCCAATGGTAAGCGCTATGAACGCCAGCACTCCAACCAGCCCAATACGCGGCCCGGTTCGGATGCACATTTTGCCAATTGTGCAAACCGCCGATTTGGTTCTGCCAGCGGTGGTTGATATTGCTCACGCGGGCTCGATCAATGTTCGACCACGACGGACGATTGTTGATGGAAGTGTTTCGACCAAGGTTGATTTGACCAATATCAATCGGACGGTTATTGATGATCGTATTGCCATTCCCGTTTCCGATATTGGGTTGATTGGCGATATCATTACCTAAATTCGGTCGGTTGCCGATGTCTGGTCGGTTGCCTATACCGGGACGCGTTGACCCCGGTAAGGTTGAAGGCCGGACGGGCTTGTCCATCCCAAGAAAATCACCCAGGTCACCGACCGTTGGTCGATCGCCACCACCGGGGAAATTTGGACGGCCACTCGAACCTGGCAAATTGATATTCGGACGACCACCGCTTGGACGATCGGGCAAATTCAGATTGGGTCGACTTCCACCACCCCCGCCCAGGCTTGGAATGCTTGGACGAGACGACGGGCGATTGGGAAGCTTGTCGGCGATACCACCGCCGCTGCCAGGCAACTTGTTTGCGGGCAATGTTGTCGGCAACGAAGGACGGGTCGCCGGCTTCAAACCGCCCGAAGGTCGATTGAATTGGGGAAGATTCGGAGTTGCAGGACGTGTCGTCGGGCGATTGATGTTCGGACGACTAACATTCGGGTAGTTCACGCTGGGCGCATTAAAATTCGGCCGGCTTGGCATCGGTCGATGCGCGCCAAGGTTTGGAACACTCGGTCGAGACGCGCCACCACCGAAATTTCCGCCGCCGACATTACGGCCTCCGCCACCAAAGCTATGGCCACCGCCGCCGCCACCTTTGAATCCGCGCGCCGAAAGTTCGCAAGGCATCAGCAGCATGCCTACCAAAAGCGCCACAGCGCTGAATCTAAGTCGGTTCATCGTTCAATGACTCTCGTGACTACTGTTTCGGTGCTGCTTCAGTGGATGGCTGCCGTGCAGCACGAACAATCTTTACTGCTGAACCGGTTGGCTGTGGTTGGCCGCCAATTTCGTGACCAACCAATTGCACTGTGAACGAGTCGTCATCCAAGCGTTCCATGATGTACGTTCCCGATGCCACTTCGCCGTTTGCTAGAGTATTAACCGACTTCGACATCCAACTGTCGCCATTTTTTTCCCATGTTGATTCGCCAAACGAGCCGTCCGAATTGAACGACCAACTGCGGATCTTTTGACCAATGGGGTCCCAACCGATGATCTGGGTGCCGGTCATCGCAATGCCTTCTTCGGTCGTCACATCGAACGATCGCAACAAAAACGCGTTATTCGCAGTCCAGCGAAATGTCGTGGCCACTTTTGCATCGCCGGAGTCATCAACCCACTCGCCAATCAGCCAAGCCAACTCGGCCAGCACATCGGCCGACGATGCTGGCTTGGGCAATGGCATCTCTTCGATCGAATCCAATAACCATTTATCGCCTTGATGGACAAGGATCGCACTGTACGACGAAACAATCGGGTCCGTATTGGTCAGGACCAACGTCGTCTCACCCTCGACGCTGGCGACATCAGGCGTGATGAACCTCAGACGATCAATCGTCGCGGAAATCTTCAGGCCGCTTTGTTCCTTCAAAACTTCCGCAGCATCTGCCTGGATCGCAGCACGTCCTTCGGTGCGCTGCCCGGTCTCGCGATCCGTGTGAACCGCATTCTTCGTCCAAAACTCAGCTATCATGTCCGAGTGATTTTGGTTGAATGCATCCACATACTGTTCAAGTGTTTTACGGACTTCGGCCTCATCCGCGCGGCCCTGCGCTGAAGCAACCATACTGGCGACAAAAAATATCGCGGCGACGGCCAAAACCTTCATTTGAACTACTCGTGTGGGTGAATGGTCGAACTACAGTGACGAGAAGAACTCGAATTCATTTCCATGAACCAGTCTAGGATTTTGGCAATTCTCATCTGGAAGAGCAATTCCCGCACGGAAAATTAACCAATATATGAATCCGCAAAATTATCCGTGAACAAAGAGTCCCACTCCGATGGTACGATGCCTTGCACCGCCAAAAAGTCGTCAATCTAATCGACTTCTACTCGATTCGCGTTGATGAGTCAAAACTACGGCAGTTGCCGTCATCTCATTTTTTTGTGGTGGAACTCGTGAGCAACATCACACCCCATAGCTCGAAAGAGTTAGGATCAGAAAAATGAGCGATTCGCATTTCGCTGACTCGGTGATCGAGGGGTATCCTCAAACAAGTCCCAACGACGATTTCAATCGCGAGTTGGTCGGCAACGTCCGTCCACCAACTTGGGCCAATCCGACACCAACCGATCCGTATCACTTGATAGTTATCGGAGCGGGGACGGCTGGCTTGGTCACCGCCGCCGGGGCTGCGGGCTTAGGAGCACGCGTCGCACTGATCGAACGTGACCTAATGGGCGGCGACTGCCTCAATGTGGGCTGCGTTCCGTCGAAGGCCGTCATTAGTGCCGCCCGTATCGCAGCCACGGTAAACGATGCTGGTAGCTTCTCCGTTCGCGTGCCAGATGGCGTGAACGTTGATTTTGCCGGCGTGATGCAGCGCATGCGTCGATTGCGCGCCAGCATCAGTCACAACGATTCGGCCAGCCGATTCCGTGATCTTGGTGTCGATGTATTCTTCGGTCAAGCAAGCTTCGTGGATTCCAACGCGATCGAAGTAGCGGGAACTCCGCTCAAGTACAAACGCGCCGTCATCTGTACCGGAGCACGCGCCGCCGCTCCACCAATTGTGGGCCTCGACTCGGTCAACTATCTCACCAACGAAACAGTGTTCTCGCTAACGGTATTGCCCAAGCGACTCGGCATCATCGGGGCCGGGCCGATCGGCTGCGAGTTGGCTCAGTCATTCGCACAGCTCGGTTCGGAGGTTCTGTTGGTTGAAAACGAACACGGCATTCTGCCTCGCGAAGACCGCGAAGCAGCGGAGATCGTTCGGAAAGCGATCGAACGCGCCGGCGTCAAACTGCTCTGTTGTAGTCGCGACTTGGAAATCAAGAACGACGGAGGCATTCGGATTACCGTCGACTCTCATGGCAACCGCTATGACGAACCGATCGACCAGTTGCTCGTCGCAGTCGGTCGCGCCGCAAATGTCGAAAACTTGAATCTCGAAGGGGTCGGCGTCGACTTCACCAAGAATGGCGTCAAGGTCAACGACCACTTGCAAACAACCAACCCGCACATCTATGCCGCTGGAGACGTTTGCTCAAAGTACCAGTTCACGCACGCAGCCGATTTCATGGCGAGAATCGTGATCCAGAATGCCCTGTTTGCCGTTGGTCCGTTTGGAAAAAAGAAGGCCAGCGACTTGGTGATCCCTTGGGCTACGTACACTTCACCCGAAATTGCCCATGTCGGCATGTATGAGAACGACGCAAAATATTCGGGTATCGCAATCGATACTTACGTACAGCACTTCACTGACGTGGACCGCGCAATTTTGGAAGGCGAAAACAATGGATTCGTAAAGGTTCACACGAAGCAAGGAACTGACAAAATTGTCGGCGCGACGATCGTCGCTAAGAACGCGGGTGACATGATTTCTGAACTTGTTTTGGCAATGGTGAATGATATCGGTCTAGGAAAGATTGCCAGCACCATTCACCCCTATCCGACGCAAGCCGAAGCGATTCGGAAACTCGGCGACCAATTCAACCGCACGCGACTTACACCAACCAGCAAGAAGTTACTCGACCTACTTCGACGCATGAACGTCGGAGTGTAACGACATTCGGTGCAAGATCGTGAAGGCGGGAACCACAAGCCCTATCGGACATCGATAGGGCAATAGCACTTTCAATTGCCGTTGTTAAATCCGGCGTAAATGCCATCGAGGACTGCGTCATCGCATCCCGCTCGCAAGCGTTTGCCGCGAATGTTGTCTTTCAAAGTAGTGTCGCGTTGCAGAATGTTGAGAGCCATACGACGAATGGCAGCTGATATTTCTGGGGATGTTCCACGGCGAATTCGGCTGGCGTCTTCGGCAAAGGTTACATCCAAGACATAGTGCTCACAGTTTTCGATCGTCCAATGGTCACGAATGAACTTGCTCAGCCGTTTCACTTTTGGTGGCAAGCTGCTGATGAAGAACATCGTTTCGTCGTGTTCGGTGACGTTGCCTTCGCGAAGGCGGTAAATCATGCCAATCGATTTAGCTCCCGCCCAATCGGCGAAAATCTCATCTTTGTCAATCTCAAAGATCTCACCGCCGTCGATGGGAGCGTGTTCAAAATCCTCGCTCAAGTTGGCAGACTTGCCTGGATGTGCCCGCGGAGATCATTGCGGCGTTTTACGAACTGCGTTGGACGATCGAACTTTACTTTCGGATCATCAAGCAACGGCGGATTGTTGGCGTCATTCCGTCGGCGAGTGATGATCGCCCGCCAATCTGGCGATCTCTATTTTGCTTCGCTGCTGGATTGAAAGACTATCGCATCGGCCTTTGGCAAAGCAACGGGCATTCTCGATTCTGCCCGGGTCTATACCACCGCGGTCACACTGCGGTTGTTCCTATCGCAGGTGGTCTCGATCGACCACGGCTGCGCGTCGGCCGTCGCAAGACTCATTCATTATCGCTGCGCGCGAAGTCAAAAACGCTGCAGCAGCAAGGCCGGAATGTATTGCATCGCACGGGACAAGTTCGACGAGTCGTCGATGCACCTTTTCGTCCAAACGTCACTGTTGGATGACCGCGTGTACAGCGGGGAAGGCATCTCCGTTTTGTTTCGTCGGCGTTGGCGTCGCCGAATATGGCATCGATTCGATTTCACAGGTTGTTGGACTCGCATCGTTCAGCGTGGCACTGAAACGCGCAGCACCGCATCCTCAAAAGAGTACCAATGGTCCATGGGTGGATAGAATGCCGTCTCAAAGTTGTGCGTGTCAATGAAAAAATGCTTGGCTGTAAAACACAGCCAAGCATCAAGTGATGCAAACTGATAGAAGTCGGCGATTACTCTGCGTCGACTTCTTCAAGGGCATCCGCCTTATTTTCGCCAATTTCTTCGACGGCGTCCGCCTTGTCTTCACCAACGACTTCCTTACGATCAGCCTTCATTTCGCCTTGATCTTCGACCAAGTCGGCTCGCTCTTCGGCTGCGTCTTGGACCGTGTCGGACGCATTGTCGGTGCGGTCTCGCAGATTTTCAGCGGCGTTTTGCGATGCGTCGCGAGTGGCTTCGGCGGCGGATTGGGAGCCATCACGAATGCCTTCAGCTTGCTGCTGAGTAGCGTCACGGATCGCGTCGGCTTCTCGGTCGAGTGCGGTTTCTTCACATCCGACCATGGCAAACGTGCAAAGGGCCAATACGCAGGTGGCTAGAGTTTTCATCTTACTTTCCTCGGTGTTCAGGGGTCTTTCTCACCGGACCAGGTGAGTGTTCGGTCAAAAGTAATAGCAAGCGGTGTGCCAAATGGACGCAATTTAACGAATGATTTCAGATGAGGGGCTTGCAGAGTTGCACTGCAAACGAAGCGAGTCGCTTGCTTGACGCGAAACTATTTCACTAATAATATACTTTTGCCAGTGGTGGTCTCGACGGAAGTGTTATGAAACTGCAACTTGAATTGAAACGGCCTGAGCCCTTCGCGACAACCGAGCAAGAGGCACTGCTGAATTTGCTACGAATCGGGGACCAGCTTGACAATCGGTTTTCGCGGCTCTTCCGCGAACATGAATTGACGTTGTCGCGGTTCAACGTGTTGCGAGGTCTGATTCTGGCGGATCGACCGCTGACATGCGGTGAGATCGCGGAACGTATGATCCAAGTGGTGCCGGCGATCACGTCGCTGGTCGATCATCTGGAACAGCAGGGCTTGGTCCAGCGAAAACGATGCACCGATGATCGGCGTGTCGTTTACGTGGCCGTCACGAAGAAGGGCAAGTCGTTGGCTGACGAGACAATGAAGCCGCTGGCAGATTTGGAACAGAGAATGATGAAGAAGTTGACCAAGAGCGAGCAGAAGTCGCTGATCGCCTTGCTGGAGAAGACTCGTCAATCGATCAAAGACTGCGATCATTGAATGGGCAATTCAACGAGAAAACGGGCAAGATTTTGAAAAGTGATAAAACCTATGCTGTTCTGTTGTCGGCTCTGCTGGTCGTCGGTTGCAACAAGCGGCCGTCGGGACCACCTCCTGTGCCAACGTCGACCGTGACGGTTGCAAAACCGGTCACCAAACAAATCGTCGAGTGGGATGCGTACACCGGACGACTCGAAGCGGTCAACCTTGTCGAGGTGCGAGCGCGTGTCGGCGGCTACTTGAAATCGGTTCACTTCGACGAGGGTCAGATCGTCGACGAAGGAGACCTGTTGTTTGTTATCGACCCCCGCCCGTTTGAAGCCGAACTCAGTGCTGCTAAGGCGAAGTTGCAACAGGGGAAATCGCGTTTGCTTCAGTCCCACGCTTTGCTCGATGAGGCAAAGGCGCGGTCGACGCAATCGGACGCTCAGTTGAACTTGGCGGAGCTGCGGTTCAAGCGAACGCAAGAACTCAGCCAACGCAATGCTTCGTCGCAACAAGAGCTCGACGAGCGGGAGGCAGAGTTGTTGCAGGCGCGGGCTGACATCGAAGGAGTCAAGGCGGGGGTGAGTTCGGCGGACGCAGCGATCGCGACCGCGGAAGCTGAAATTGAGTTGGCGAAAGCGGGTGTTGAAACGGCGGAATTGAATTTGCAGTACACGCAAATTCGTTCGCCAGTGGAGGGACGCATCAGCCGCCAAGAAGTCACCGAAGGAAACTTGATCGCGGGTGGAACCGCCACCTCGTCACTGCTGACGACGATCACATCGATGCAACCAATCTATTGCCTGTTTGATGCGACGGAACAGGACGTTTTGAAGTACGTTCGGTTGGCCGCGTCCGGCAAACGCGAAAGTTCACGAGTCGTCAAGAATCCGGCATTTTTGGGGCTGATCGACGAAGACGGGTTTCCGCATCACGGCCACATCGATTTTGTCGACAACCGTTTTGACACCAATACCGCGAGTTTGCGAGCGAGGTGCGTATTCGCCAATGACGACCAGTTGATGGTGCCCGGAATGTTCGCTCGCATTCGCATTCCCGGCAGTGCGTCTCATCAAGCCGTCTTGATTCCCGACTCGGCGATCGGAACGGACCAATCGTCCCAGTACGTTTATGTCGTCGTTGATGGAATGATCGAGCGCCGCCAGATCAAACCCGGACCGATCGTGGATGGGTTGCGAGTGATTCGTGAAGGGCTCGTGGGTGACGAGTCACTCGTGATCGAAGGGCTCTTGCAGTCACGCCCCGAAGCAAAGGTAAATACGGTCGACGGAAAAATTGTAGCGGTCGAAGATGGCCTGCCCGACGATTACGTACCTGTACCCGAGGAAGATTGGATTTCTCCGTCGCCCGATCCTTTACCCACGCCATGAAATTCCCACACTTCTTTATCGAGCGACCGATTTTCGCTGCGGTGTTGTCGTTCGTGATCGTCTTGGTTGGCGGGCTGACGTACTTCACATTGCCCGTGTCACAGTACCCCGATGTCGCGCCACCGACCGTACTGGTTCGGGCCAGCTATCCCGGCGCGACGCCACAAGTCATAGCTGACACGGTCGCCACGCCGATCGAGCAAGAAATGAACGGCGTCGACGACATGCTGTACATGGAATCTTCGTCGAGCAGCGACGGTACGATGCAGTTGACGGTGACGTTCAAATTGGGAACCGATCTCGACGACGCTCAAGTGTTGGTGCAAAACCGCGTGGCGATTGCCGAGTCTCGCTTACCGGAACAGGTTCGGCAAATCGGTGTTACGACGACCAAACAGATTCCCGACATGTTGATGGTTGTCCACATCAACTCGCCCGACAACAGTCGCGATGAGCTGTACATAAGCAACTACGCATTCCTGCGTGTTCGCGATGCGCTAATGCGACTCGATGGAGTGGGCGAAATTCGCATTGCCGGCGGGAATGAGTACGCGATGCGAGTTTGGCTGGACATCGAAAAGATGACTCACGTCGACCTGACCGCAGGCGAAGTTGTGCAGGCGATCCGCAGCCAAAACGTGCAAGTGGCGGCCGGAGTGATTGGGCAACCGCCGACCAGCGATACCGGCGATTTCCAGTTGAATGTCACCACACAAGGTCGATTGGTCCAAGAGGATGAATTCGGCGACATCATCGTCAAACGTGGTGACGACGGCAGAGTCACTCCGCTTCGCGATGTGGCAAGAATCGAACTCGGGGCACAGGACTACTCGCGGCTTAGCTACTTGGATGGTAAGTCCGCCATCGCGGTGTTGGTGTACCAACGTCCTGGCACGAACGCCGTCGAGACAGCCGTCCAGATTAAACAAACCATGGCCGACATGAGCCGCGAGTTTCCCCAAGGAATTGGCTATGAAATCGCCTACAACCCGACCGATTATGTCGAAGAGTCGATCGATGAAGTGTTCCAAACGCTGTACATCACGACCGTGTTTGTGGTGTTGACCGTATTCCTGTTTTTGCACGGTTGGCGTCCCACTATCATCCCTGTGATCGCCATCCCGATCTCGCTGATCGGTACGTTTGCCGTGATGCAGTTCTTGGGTGTGACGCTCAACACGTTGTCGTTGTTCGGATTGGTGCTGGCGATCGGGATCGTCGTTGATGATGCGATCGTTGTCGTGGAGAACGTCGAACGCTTGATTGCCGAAGGAATGTCCCCGCGCGAGGCAACGCACAAAGCGATGGATGAAGTCGGTTCGGCGTTGATCGCGACGACGCTGGTGTTGATTGCGGTGTTCGTACCGACCGTTTTCGTGCCAGGGATCAGCGGCCAATTTTATCAGCAGTTCGCGTTGACCATTTCAATCTCGACGGCGATCTCGACGTTTGTTTCACTGACGCTTAGCCCAGCACTTTGCGCCCTGTTGCTAAAGCCCAAGGATGCTCCGAAGAACCGTTTCGGAAGAGTGATCGATTTGCTCTTTGGTTGGTTCTTTCGGCTGTTCAATCGAATGTTTGATTTTACGAGCAACTTTTATGCGCGGGTGATCGGGCGGCTGGTAAAGAAAACCGGCCTGTCGATCGCAGTCTATATCGCGCTATTGATTTGCACGGCATTGAGCTTCGGGTTGGTGCCGACTGGTTTCATTCCGGACCAGGATCAGGGTTACGTGATCGTCGCGATCAACTTGCCGGACGGCGCGTCGCTGGCGCGGACCGACAAGGTCACTCGACGGGTAGCCGAGATTGGTGGCAAGATCGACGGCGTTGCCCACGCGGTAGGGATCGCAGGTCTTTCGGGTGCAACATTCACGATCAAGCCGAACGCGGCGGTGACATTTTTGCCGCTCGAAGACGCGAAGCAGCGTGCCGCAAGGGGCCGCAGTGTCCAAGCGATTGCGGACGACCTGCGTCGTGAAGTCGGGTCGATCAACGAGGCTCAAATCCTGATCATTCCGCCACCGCCGATTCGTGGCATTGGTCGCGGCGGTGGTTTTAAGATGTACGTTCAAGACAGATCCGGCGCTGGCTCAGTAGCGCTCGGCCAAGTGACCGACACGTTGCTTGTACAGGCGAATGGGCAACCCGGCTTGATGCAGGTCTTCACCAATCTGCGAATGAATGTGCCGCAAGTGTACGCCGACGTTGACCGAACGAAGGCCCAGATGCTGGATGTGCCGGTCAGCAATGTGTTTGATGCTTTGCAAATTTATCTTGGCTCGATGTATGTCAACGACTTCAACTTTCTGGGTCGAACTTATCGCGTGACGGCTCAGGCGGAACCCGAATTTCGTGACGAAGCGGAAGACATCGCGAAGCTTCGTACGCGGAGTACGCGTGGGGCAAGCGTATCGCTCGGAAGTGTCGTGGAAGTGAAAACGACGGCGGGACCCGACCGATTGGTGCGGTTCAATCTGTTCCCGTCGGCGGACCTCAACGGATCAACGACGCCGGGTTTCAGTACCGGTCAATCGTTGGCAACGATGGAGAGCTTGGCGGATCAAAACCTGCCCGCGGGGTTCGGATACGAATGGACCGAGTTGGCGTACCAGGAGAAGCAAGCTGGCAACACGATCGTGTTTTTGTTTCCACTTGCTGTGTTGTTCGTATTTCTCGCGCTAGCCGCCCAATACGAAAGTTGGCTCTTACCGCTCGCGATCATCCTGATCGTTCCATTGTGTTTGCTGTTCGCGCTCATCGGAGTTTGGTTTCGAGGAATGGACAACAACGTGTTGACGCAGATCGGCTTCATCGTTTTGATCGGGCTTGCGTGCAAGAATGCGATTCTGATCGTCGAGTTTGCCAAGGCGGAAGAGGACGCAGGTAAGAATCGTTTCGACGCCGCGGTCGCCGCGTGTCGGTTACGTTTGCGGCCGATTTTGATGACGGCGTTCTCGTTCATTTTGGGTGTCGTACCGTTGTTGGTCGCGACGGGTGCCGGCTACGAGATGCGTCGTGTATTGGGGACGGCGGTATTCAGCGGAATGTTGGGCGTGACTCTGTTCGGATTGTTCTTGACGCCGGTGTTCTATGTGGTTCTGCGTCGATTTTCCAAGCCCAGTGTGCAGTCGACGCCAGAGAACTCCGTCGAGTGATGGGGTGAACGCCGATGTTGCGGTTCAGTCAACCACATTTTCTTTGGCGCGGTTCTGCTTTAAGATCAGTTCGCTCGAATAGGCGAGCATATCAACCGCGATGTCGGCGATGATGGTTCGACCTTTCGCAAGCCAAGCGGCGGCGAAGGACCACACGGCGACCCATTCTGTCCAGAATAAAAAGTGGTATTCGTTGAGCGTCTTTTTCCATTCGCCGTTGATCAAGAACAAGTATCCGCCCATCGTCATCAAACTCAGCAGAATGATCACACCGCTTAGCTGATAAATCCAACGGCGCTCGCGCGGGTGCGGTTCCTGTTCCCGCTGCGAACCGCGTGGAAAGTGAAAGAGGGAATAGAACGCAAGCGTCGAAAAGAAAACACCGCCGCTGAACGTATGCAAATATCCGGTCAGCGATTTCTGGACCAATGGATCGCTATCGAAGTCCAACGGAAACAGGGCAATGCCGAGAGCGGAAACGCAGCCCAGGTTCGCAGTCCAGTTTTCGATCCAGTCGTAACCGCGGTAGCAGAACAGGAAGATACCGATCGAACAAAGAGTGCCGACGAAGACATCTCGCATGCCCGTGTGGTAGTAGCTGCTCATGTTGTCCTGGAACGGTATTCCGAACAGCCAGCCACCCGGACCAAGCAACAACGGCAGCAATAGCCCGCTGACGCCAATCGCGCGCCGCACAGTGAGGTAGGACACCACAAGAATGTTGTCCTTGTCGGCGTAAGCCGGGATCACTTCAAAGCACCGTAGGTTTCCCGTACCATCGCTTCGCCATGAGTTCGTTCCAGTCGCCTGATTGTGAAGTGCGCCCGCGCGAGGTCTTGGTAGTGATCGATGAAGTAGCTGTTGATCAAAGCACCACCGATCGCTCCGATCACCGGTATTGCCTGAGCGGCCAATTTCTCGCTGACCACCACCCCGAATCGTTGTCCGATTTGGGCGACTAGTTTCACCAACGCGGGCGCAGTCGTGTCGGAGAGCCCGTTCTTCAATACATACTGCGAAGCATCGCGAATCTGCTTTGCCATCGCGGCCCGAACTGCGAAGTATCCGATCTCGGTATCGTCATCCACTTCCGAACCGTTACCCGGATCGAGGGCAAACACTTGCAAGCACGCCAGTCGCGATTCCACGCTGGACAAGTCTTCTCCTTCGCTACGAGCGATGTCGGCAACGCTCCGCAATATCAGCACTGTTGAGACGGGCAATTCGACCGCGATCGTTGCACCACCGAGTGCTCCGCCGGCCGCGCCACTGATCCCGGCCAGCAGTTTATGCGTCAACAATCGGGGTCTTCCTGATCGCACCGAATCATCGCCCAACGTACGCAAAGCAACGTCCAACGCAACGCTGAGCGATTTGTCGATCACTGCATGTAGAGTTTTCTCAGCAACATTGGGTAACAGTTTTAGCGAAGCCGTGATTGGCATGCCCAATAGCTCGGTTAGCCGATCTGCGATCCCATGGTGCTCCAATGTACGCTTGGCTTCACGAAGTTCTTCAATCGAGGCAGCAGGCAGCGTTCCGTCAATCAGATCTTTACCCATAAGTTTTTCTATTCAATGAATTTGCCTCGGCGAACACAGACTGCGAGCAGGATTATTGCGCCAACTACGGAACCGATCCAACCGCTGGACTGAATCACTGATCCGCCTTGCAGCAAGTAGCCAATACCACCACCCAAAAATGATCCGGCGACGCCAAGCAGCATTGTACGCAAACACCCCATCTGCTGCTGTCCGGGAACAACACCCCGTGCGATCAAGCCTACAAGCAGCCCGAAAATGATCCAGCCGAAAATCCAAAACATGATATTTGACCTGAGGATTCTAGCCCGCACCACTCGGCATGAGTTCCAGAAGCGGGCGACATTTGAAGTGAACGCAATGTTTTGATGCCAAAGCAATCGTTGTGCCGCCACTTAAGTCGATGTGAAACAACAACTTGTTTTGCAAACCGTTGGTCGAATTGCGACCAATCTGGATGTGAATCAACATCACTTTCATAGGTAGACGGTAGCGTTTGTTGGCACGCAACGTGCCTTCTGATGGTTCTGTAACATAAACTTCAACTCTCCAATTCGGGAATTTTGCAATGAAGACCGCTGTAAAAACGCAATTCAAACGAGACGTACTTGCTGAGGAAAGCATCGAATCGGTTTCTTCGTTGCTTCAGGGAAATTTGACGAACTTGATTGATTTGTCGCTGTTGATGAAGCAGGCCCATTGGTGCGTCGTCGGGCCAAACTTTCGAAGCATTCACTTGCAGCTTGATGAGATCATTGCGACCACCCGCGCCGCCAGTGATGAAGTGGCTGAACGAATCTCGACGCTCGGTATTGCCCCGGACGGTCGATCGTCAACGGTTGCATCCGATAGCGAACTCGAGGAATACCCGAAGGAGTTTGTGAATGTCGAAGCGACGATCGGGCACGTCGCAGATGCGATGAAGACAACGACCGACAAGCTGCGAAGTACCATCGATTCCCTTGGGGATCTCGACCCGGTTAGCCAAGACATGTGCATCGGAATTGCCGGCCCGCTTGAAAAGTATCTCTGGATGCTACAAGCCCAAGAAAAGTAGTGAACGATATTCCACTCGGTCAGAGCAGAATGTCAGTGATTCGTCTCGAAAGATCGAGCTGAAGAGCGATGAGAATACACGGCACGGCAGTTGCTTAACCAAACTGATCGACAATCGCCCTAGTCTTTACCTAGAATTGAGCAATCACGGAACGTCGACATGGCTACTTACACTAAGACCGCCAATTCAGACGTCAGCTCACTGCCCGCACCCCGATCGAAATGGTCAAAGTCTATGCCCAGTATTCTCGTCATTGACGACGACCGCACCATTTTGGCTTTGGTACAGAGGACTCTTTCACCGATTGCCGACGTAGAGACGGCAGCGACCGCGACTGAGGGACTTGATAAGTTGCGGAACGGCGATTTCGATACGGTGCTCTTGGACATTCAGCTTCCGGACCAGAACGGATTGGCGGTCTACTGCGAAATCCGTGAGTTCGATCGCCGCATACCTGTGGTGTTCATGACGGTCGAGGCAGCGAGTCGTACGGCGATCGAGGCGATGCAGCTCGGCGCCTTCGACTACATCGGCAAACCACTTTCGGTCGAACCGCTCCGCGACCTGATTGAGAAGGCGATTGAACAACGGCAAATCAGCAGCGTGCCGGTCGCGATCAGTGCCGATGACACGTCGGCGGATGATTCACGAGAGCTGTTCATTGGCCGATCACCCGCCATGCTGGATGTTTTCAAGGCAATCGGAAAGGTCAGCAAGCAGGATGTACCAATCTTGATTCGAGGTGAGAGCGGAACCGGCAAAGAGTTGGTTGCGAGAGCGTTGTATCAGTACAGCCATCGCAGCGAAGAGACGTTCTTGGCCGTGAACTGTGCGGCGTTGCCGGACAATCTGCTCGAGAGTGAACTTTTTGGTCACGAGAAGGGATCGTTCACGGGCGCCGAGACGCGACGGATCGGAAAGTTTGAACAGTGCAATGGTGGAACTTTGTTTCTCGACGAGATCGGTGACATGGCACCGTCGGTGCAGGCGAAGGTGTTGCGAGTATTGCAGGAACAACGCTTCGAGCGCGTGGGTGGTAACAAGGAACTGACAACAGATTGCCGTATCATTGCCGCAACCAATCGACCACTTGAAGAAATGGTCAAGGATGGCGATTATCGAGAAGATTTGCTGTACCGGCTCAATGGAGTGACGATCGAGTTGCCGCCGCTGCGTGAACGACTCAGTGATGTTCCGGCTTTGATTCAGTTTTTCATGTCGCAAGCGAAGAAAGAATTCAACAAGCCCGATTTGCAAGGGCTGTCACCGGAAGCCGTTGAATTGTTCAAAGCATACCAGTGGCCAGGTAATGTTCGACAACTTCGAGCGGTCATTCGTCGATGCGTGCTTGATTCGGTGATGCCCGTCATCACACCCGATGGTTTGCCTGCAGAAGTGAAGAAGGGGAGGCAGGCGTCAGCTATGGTGAAGCATGAAACCGCCGACGGCGCCGACCTTCCGCACTTGGTGAGACAGTTGATTGACGAGAAATCGACGGAGGTTTATGGTGAAGCGCTACAGTACATGGAAAAATATGTCATCAGCGAGGTGCTTAAGGCGACGGACGGAAATCAAAGTCAAGCGGCGGAAATCCTTGGTATCACTCGAGGCAAGCTTCGCGATCGCATTTCCACTTACAACATTTCGCTGACCAGCAACGTGCAAGTTGGCTAGTCCTTGACGAGCACGACCTTTCCGCGATCAACGCCGTCCTCGACACGCCGATGGGCATCTGCGGCGTCTCTCATTGAATAGCGACGGTCGATCGTAACCGTCAACTTGCCGAGTTCGTAAAGACCAATCAGCTCGCGCAAATCGTCTGCATTGGGTTTGGCAAGCATCACCTTGCCGGACTTCGATAACGGCCAAGTTAGCAGCGTCATCAGCATTCCTTTGATATCGGGCTCCGTCGAAACATAACGGCCGCCAGGGCTGAGTACATTTCGAGAATCGAAGTATCCCGACTTTCCGGCGGCGTCGAAAATCAAATCCCATTGCTCGACCGTTTTCGTGAAGTCGACCTTTTCGTAATCGTAAAATCGGTCGGCACCCAATTCGATGCAAAACGGTTCATTGTCACCGCTGGCTACAGCCGTAACATGAGCGTCGTATGCTTTTGCAATTTGCACCGCGAATGCTCCGACGCCTCCGCTGGCACCATTGATGAGCACCCGTTTTCCCGCTGCAATCTTGCCATGATCCCGAAGCGACTGCAGGGCGGTCGTCCCGGCCAATGGAATTGCCGCTGCTTCGTCGAAAGGCATCGAATCAGGTAACTTCGCAGCAACATCGATTGTGCAAACGGCGAAATCGGCACACGCACCACCTCGGATATGGGCGAGAAACGCCAACACCCGATCACCGCGTTGGAACGGAGCGTCGGAGGCACAATCGGCAACCGTGCCAGCAACATCGTATCCGGGAATTCGAGGAAACCCGAAAGGAATCAACGCCTTCATTTCACCGCTGCGTAATCGGTAATCAATTGGATTGACGCTCGATGCCTCGACGGCGATTAACAATTCACCCGGTGAGCATTTGACGATCGGAACTTCCGCAGCGTGCAATACGCTTGCATCGCCATAGTCATCGTAAACGATCGCCCGCATCGTTTGGCCGGCAACAAGCTTCGGTGTTGAGCATGTTTCATCGGTGCGAACGGACATCAGGGTTTCTCAAAATTGGGAGTCAACGACTGCGACAATGGTTCTACAATGAGGCAAATCACGTGCCAGCGCCAGTTGTCAAAATACGATCCCAGATCAGGTATCAGCTCCGATTATGTTTTCAGAAACCGACGGCAGTAGGAAGACGATTGGCGATGTTGACGTTTTGTTTCACGACGGACTTTATCACCTCTTCCATCTCGTGCTGCCCAATCATGATTTCATCGCCCACGCCGTAAGCACTGATGCGCTGAATTGGCGACGAGTCAACAACGCTCTATTCATAGGCGATCCCGGCAGTTGGGATGATTTGATGCTTTGGACCATGCACGTTTCACCCGATCCCCATCAGCCCGGTCGTTGGCGGATGTTCTACACCGGGCTATCGCGTCGTGATCAAGGCAAGTTCCAGCGTTTGGGAATGGCGGTCAGCAATGATTTGTTTCATTGGCGGAAGACGGCGGTGCACTGGGAAGACCATCGCGGACCGAATGACCCTGTACGAGTGAAGCAGGCATTGCTTCAGAGCCGCGCGGTCATCGCCGATTGCCGACACGCGCCTTTCGATGAAAGCAGTTGTTTTCCGCTGGAGCCAGATCCGGTTCACTATGAGGCGACACTTAAAGAAGGTCGTCATTGGGTCAGCTTTCGTGATCCATTCTTCTACCACGATGGCACCGATGGCTGGTTGATGGCGGCAGGCCGAGTCAACACGGGGCCGATCGTCCGTCGCGGCTGTGTCGCACTGATGAAGGAAGCTGAACCGAATCACTTCATCGGCCAGCCGGCGTTGCACCATCCGCGTCTCTACGATGACGTCGAAGTTCCAAACTTAGTTCTTGTCGACGACGATCACTACTTGATCGGCAGCATCCGCGAAGACGCTAAGATTCGTTACTGGCATTCCAACAAAATCGACGGCCCTTGGCAAAGCTATCACGACAATGTGCTGCTGCCTCAAGGCAACTACGCGGGCCGGGTGTGCCGCGACGAGCGAGGATGGTTGTTGTGGAATTTCTACTCCATGAATTTGACTGATCGAACGGCGGAAAATCGTATGCCACCGCCGAAACGTTTGGTCAAGAATGATCAAGGGCTGTTGCGAGCGGTGTCATTTGAAGGCATTGCTGAATATGCGAGAGAATCGATCGACGCGGAATGGGTGGAGGCCCTGGTCGACGAAGCGAGCACCAGCGGACAGCGCTGCCGCGTCGAGAACGGGAACTTGGATCTTGCCTGCGAAAGCGGATTTCAAGCATTCGTTTTTGGTGAAACTTTAGATCATTTCCGATTCCGAACAAAGCTAGAAATGCAAGGACTTGGTAAGTGCGGTTTGGTATTTCGCATCAATGCAGAATCCCGCGACGGTTACTATCTCTCGCTCGACCTGCTCAAAGGTGTGGCCCAATTGCGTGCGTGGGATACGGGCGAAGCTGGCAGCGGAGAACACATGATGCAGTTTCATTCTTTGCAATCGGGATTCTGGTATTCCGATATCCGCGCCGCTGCAACGGTGCAACTGATCGCGTTTGGAAGCTACATCGAACTTTCCATCAATGGCCGCGTCGTTCTGTCGTTGGCAGACCAGAGCTTTGAGACCGGCCACATGGGTGTGTATTTAGAAACGGCGGAATTACGCATGTCGGAGATTCAGTTGGTCCGACTCGCGTCACCGAGTCAAACCGACGAACATCTGGCGACCGGTCCATAGACTTGCACCAAGGTCCGCCATCCTTCTTCGCTGCCCGCTTTAGCTCGATCTAAAAGCGAAAGGTGAGTGGATGGTTCGTCAAGCGAATGTGGATTCATCAAAAAAAGGCATGTTCCGATGATCAGAGTTTGGGCACAGGACGCTTCGGCGCTTTGTTGAGCATTTTGGCTTGATCGTCTTTGGGCGGCGCCGGGTTGTTATTGTTGTTACCAGGCACGTTCGCCTTGGGCGGGTCGAGGTCCGTGAAATCTTCTTTCCAGGTCCAACCGATCGGCACGTCGAATTCTTCCTTGGCCAGCAAAGCCCACGGCGTTCCCTTGTGATCGCGAACAACATCGCTCAAGAGCTCACGTGCCAGCTCGGCCTCGCTGAGCCATTTGCTGCCGACGGTAACCTCGTCGCTTGGCATCAGGATCCACGTATTGTTTTTGGGATTCTTGAACGGCATTCCCAACTTGCCTCGCGCCAACATCGCGTTGTAGGTTTCGGTGCGGACCTTTTGCGCCAAGACACGTCCCATCGCCAAATCAAAACCAGCTTTCCATCGCGGACTGTCTTCTTTGGTCCGACCCTTCATTCCCAGCTCGAGCGTTTGAGCCATCAATACCAACGGTTCCTCTAGGACGGCGCCGATCTTCTGAGCGTCGTCGAAGTCGCCGGACAGTTGTGCTTCGCTGGTCCGCACGAATCGCGTTCGCGGGCGACTCAATCCTGTTGCCGGTTTCAGTTGGGCCGCATTGACGAGCGCTGAACGCAGCGGACTCGCCTTTACCTTCCGCACATAATCCGACTGCGACAGATAGTCGGGGCGATAGCGCGACATGGCGACCGGATCAAAGAAATACTTCAGCTCGGACGCGAAGGCATCCACTTCGCCTCGGCGGACTTCACGGTTGACGTTGCGGTTCGGATGGACGGTGAAGTAGATGCCACCGGTCTCGTAACACAACCGAGTCAGCGCGTAGGGACCGAAACCGCTATCGATCACCGGCTCTTCCTCGAAGTTGCCGGTGAAGCCGACCTGGACGCGTTCCGACAGAAATGTTTCGGGCCCCTGATCGACTTGAGCCCACTGAGGGGTCTGATCAAACTTCGGATCGGGATCGACATACTTGACCAACGTGTGCTGGCGACCAAACGGTGCGGGCACTCCGATCACGTAGACGGGGATGCCCCATTTTCGGCAAGCGTCGATCGAAGGTTCGAGCAAGCTGTCATCGTCACCTTTCTCATCCGTCACAACGACGAACAGAACATTGCGCTGGGGTCCAAGGCTACCGCGACTCCGACGCAACGATTTGAATTCGTTCGCTGCGGACGTGATCGCGGTGAACACTTTCTCTTCGCCCGTCGAATCGACGCTGATGCCGTCAATGATTCGTTTGATTTCGTTCAAGTCATCAGTCGGCTCTTCGGTGTAGAGTTTGACATCACTGCCGAAGCCGACGATCGAGGTCAACAATGGAATGTCTTTGTCGTTTCGACGGAAGGCATCAGCTTGATTGTGCTGGGCAATGCCGAGTTCTGCGTAAATCCGATCGAAGCGATCGCGAATTTCTTTGCGTTGACGGTGCAAACTTCCGCTCTGATCGAACAGCCACACGATCAAGGTCGGACGTTCCTCCATCGATTGCAGCAGCTCGAAAGTGATCCGGTCGACGGCACCGACGGCGCCTTCGGTGCCCTGTCCGACTTTACCTTTTTGATTGGCAAGTTTGTCCAGCGGCGCGACGGCTTCGTTGAAGTATTCGTTGAGCAAGAATTCGCCGCGATCGGATTGGTCCAATTCGACGGGACTTGGTATCTCGGATACTTCGGCGAAGATTTGGGCCGACGCTTCGGCCATTTGTGAATCGGCCAAACTGTTAGCGCCGACTTTCAATTGAGGCACGTCGCTGTAAGTGACCTCGTCGATCATCTCGACGTTTTCGAGCTGATCGGCCGGCGGCGTCGAAACGATCACGACCGCTTCTTCATCTCGCTCTGCACGCAGCGGAATCAGCGCCAAGGAGAGGATGATGATCAGGTGAACCAACAGACTGCCGATCATTGCCGTCGTTTCGCCGTTTTCGAGAAACGACTCGTCCTCGAGTTCCTCTTCGGACCATGCCTCAACTGCTTCATCACTATCGATGTCGTCCAACATCGAGTTCGCTTTACCGATTTTGGCGGAGTCACGTTTGCGTTCGGCAGTTTTTGCGAAGGTCATCGACAAGGAAGGCTCTCCAGTAGTTCAAACCGGCACATAGGTTCGAGCATCAGCGGTATAGACAGTTTCACCCAAGCCGCACAAACTTTCAACGTGAATGACGTTCTTTCGATCGTCTCTCGAGAATTCGTTAGGATCGTGCGGAAAATAAGTGTCTGACCCCATTTGTGCAAAGCACCCGAATGGCCGGCTCCCGGCAAATGGGGTCAGACACTTTTTTTCCGCTCATTACTTAGAATGGTCGCCGCTACGACTCAATCCCATTCAAACGCATCCATTTTAGTTTTGTACTCGCTTTTGGGCCCCTTTTTGGGCGTTGGAAGCTCTTCACCAGGCGGAGAATCGAATTGGCCGGGCGTTTGATCGCGATTGGAGATATCCACGGTTGTGCCGTGGCGCTGGACCGTCTGCTCGAGGCGATTGCTCCGACGCCCGAGGATATCGTGGTCACCTTGGGCGATTACGTTGATCGAGGCCCCGATTCACGCGCCGTCATTGATATTCTGATCGACTTGGGCCGTCGCACCCGTTTGGTCGGACTGTTGGGAAATCACGAAGAAATGATGCTGGAGGTGGTTCGGGGCGGGCAACCGCATCACAACTGGCTGCGGTACGGCGGCGTTGAAACGCTCGATAGCTACGGTTTCGATGGCGACCTCGACTTTTTGCCTCCCGAACATGACGCTTTTTTCGACTCCCTGGGCGATTATTTCGAGTCTGGCGACTATTTCTTCACCCACGCGGCCTACGACCCCGACCTGCCGCTCGATCAGCAGCCATCCGATTTGCTGCGGTGGTACTCGCTGACGGAGGGACTCCCCGCCGCACATCGCAGCGGCAAAACAGCGGTCGTGGGCCATACGGCGAATCGCGATGGTGAAATTCTTGATGTCGGTCATCTGCTGTGCATCGACACCTATTGCTATGGCGGCGGATGGCTAACCGCGGTGGATCTGGAACGACGTCAATATTGGCAAGTTTCGGAAGATGGGCGGATCCGATAGCCCGTTTCAACGCGAGAGATTTGGCGGGAAACCAGCGGCCGACTTCGCTTAATCGGCAAAGCCTGCCAAAATTGCTCAACCGGTGCGTCCGGCAAGGCCGATTCAGTCATCAGGGTCGCGGTGCTTGTCGCGACTTTCGATGACAATCCGATCGCCGGAAGAACGAACGATGGCTCTGCACAAATTCGCGTCCGCACCTTTGAACACACACCCCGCCGGACGAATCATATTGCTCGCCTGGCTCGGCATGGCGGCAGGCGTTCTCGTCAATCAGTCGCCCGCACAGGCGCAGGTGCGAGGGAAATTGCCGGATCGCGGCGTCTATGAATCGCCACGTCTTCAGTCGGTCGCCGTGGAAGACCTGCGTTCCGAGGATTTGAACTTGGACAGAGTCAATGCGAACGATCGGTCCATTGACGATTTAGAATCGGCACACGATTCCGGATTGCTTCGACCGGTCAGCCACAACGATGTGATTCTTACCGACCCTCAATCGCATGTTGCTCGATCGGAAAGATTTGTGAATGAGCCTAGCGTCATTTACGAAGACAATTACAACGACATGAACAGCTACGGCGTCGATGAATTTGTCCCAGGTGATTCGATTCACGCTGGCGGATCGTGCGATGGTTGCGGCACATGTGACGGTGAGTGCGATGGCGGTTGTGGGCTCGGCGGATGTGACTCCGGCGGATGCGATCGCTGTTGCGGGCAGTGGTCCAACGGCAAATTGTCATTTTGTCGCGACCAGTGGTTCGGTGGCGTCGATTTGATGTTGATGTTCCGCGACGGTGACCATCTGCCGCCGTTGGTAACGACCGGGCCGTCTACCAGTGCGGCTACTGCGGGACGACTGGGCCAAGCCGGGACACGGATCCTGGCCGGCGGCGATACCGAATACAAAGATCCTTCGGCGGGCTTTCGCTTGACCTTGGGCACTTGGCTCGACGAATCGCAATGTCGAAGTCTGGTTTTCCGAGGCTGGGTTGTTACCGAAGAATCATTTTCCTTCAACAGCAACCAGGATCGCAACGCGGTGCTCGCACGTCCGTTCTTTGACGTATCACAAACGCCCAACGCCCAGAGCACCGTGCTGATCGCATTCCCGAATGCTGCGTCGGGTTCAATCGATGTTCGCGGGACCAGCAACGTGTTCGGCGGTGACATCTCCGTTCGCCAACTTCTCTACGGTCGATTCGGCGGCTCCGTCGATGTGCTTTACGGATACCAGTACATGCGGCTGGACGAAGACCTAAGCGTTTCCAGCACGTCGTTATCGCTGGACGGTTCGCTTGGACCTGCGGGTTCGGTGATCTCAATCGCGGATTCGATCGATACGGAAAACGAATTTCACGGCGGACAACTGGGCATTGCCAGCCGCTATCGAGAAGGATGCTGGTCATTCCGATCGCTTGCGAAGATTGGGCTTGGTTCACTTCGACGAACGGCAAAACGCAGCGGCTCTACCGTCACCGAGAACGGTACGGATACCTTCACTGATCCAAATGGACTGCTCGTACGCAGCACCAACGATGGCAACGAGACCGACTACACGCTTGGATGGGTTCCCGAATTGGACCTTTCGCTTGGTTGGCATCGATTCCCGCATTTTGACGTGACGCTCGGTTATCAAATCGTCGCGATGACCGATGCCTTGGAAGTGTCCGGCGCGATCGATCGTAACTTGGCATCGAATCTGTCGACTCCGTTGACCGGCGCTGCGCGTCCCTCGTCGTCGTTGCGTTACGACACGTTTTACGTTCAAGGCATTCACCTAGGACTGCAATACGCGTACTAACCAACGTCACGGCGTACCGATTCAATCGTCGTCTTGTTCGGCATCTGGATCGGTGGAGTCACCGTCTTCGCCTTTCTTGTATTGATCCAATCGGCGGTAGAGCGTTCTTGCGCCAATTTTCAGAATCTTGGCGGCCTCTTCGCGATTGTCGCCCGTTAGTTTCAACGTCTCTTCGATCGCCCAGCGTTCAATCGAGCTGAGCGTTTGTCCGATCAATTCGCTTTCGCCAGTGACCATAGTCGGCGGTGAAACGGAGTCCGATGATGCTTCTTGAGCGTCGGCAAGCTCGGGCGGTAAATCATCGATGTCAAGTTTTCCATCGGTATCCAGGACCACCATCGTCTCGACAAAGTTGCGGAGTTGGCGGACGTTGCCCGGCCAATCATAGGCGAAGAAGCGCTTCGTAACCGCTGGCGTGAAATGCGCGGTCGCTTTGTCGTGCCGGCGCAAAAACATTTTGCGAAAGTTATCCATCAACGGCACGATATCTTCGCGTCGTTCTCGTAGTGCCGGAAGCTCGATCGTCACCACTCTGAGCCGGTGATAAAGATCGCGACGAAAGGTACCAGCTTCGATCATGTCTTCGAGCGGGCGGTTGGTCGCCGAGATCAGTCGCACATTGACCTTGATCGACTTGTTATCGCCGACGCGAGTGATTTGGTTGTCCTCCAAAACTCTCAGCAGTTTGATTTGCGTGCTCATCGGCATGTCGCCGACTTCATCCAAAAACAAGGTTCCGCCGTTGGCATATTGAAACGCGCCTTCCCGATCCGAAACCGCGTCGGTGAACGAGCCTTTGACGTGGCCGAACAATTCGCTCTCAACCAAGTTCTCTGCGATCGCGCCGGTGTTCATCGCGACGATTCGCTTGGCCCGGCGCGGGCTATTTTGGTGAATGGCTTGCGCAATGATTTCTTTGCCGGTGCCGTTCTCACCCGTGATCAGAACGGTTGCGTCGGTTGCCGCGATCCGCCGAACACGATCAATCACATCCTGCATCTTCTTGCTGGTGTAGATAATGCCTTCGAATCCGAACCGCTCATCGAGCCGCTGGTGCAGTTCATTGTTCTCGCGGCGAAGCAAAACAGCGGCGCCCGCTTTTTCGGCGATCGCGCGTAGACGATTGGGCGTGATCGGCTTTTCCAGAAAGTTGAACGCACCCTGCTGCATGGCTTCGACCGCAATCGGCACGGTCGCATGTCCGGTGACCATCACGACTTCACAATCCGGCAGCCGTTCTTTGACGAGGCTAAGGATCTTCATCCCGTCAACATCGTTCATGACCATGTCGGTGATAACGATGTCATAGGTCTCGCGTTGAATCAGTTTCGCGGCCTCCGGTCCGCTCGTCGCAACCTCACATCGATACCCGACCTTCTCGAGACTCTCGGTCATCGCACGCGCATGCGCGGCTTCGTTGTCGACGACGAGCAATTTTAAGCTTGCTGAGTCAAATTCGTCGAGTTTGGGATCAGTTGGCATGGCAGGGATGCGTGACGAAAGAGTTGGAGTCCGCTCGATAACGCCTATTTGTTTAGTTTCTCAATCGGTTCGGCACCAGTAACCTGCTTCGGCATAGGCAACGCGGGGACAGCCAAACCAGGATGGCACTATTGTGCTATCTGCTGGCACTTGTGTTAAGGACGAGACGCGATAAAGTGGCGTACAATGACTTTACGGACTCACTGCGGCAGCCGAAGACGCTTCAGCTTCGCATCGCGTTTCCGTCGAGGGGCAGTCATTCTTCCGACCGAAATGAATTGGCCGCTTACTTGGACGAACACGGCGATCAGTCGGTAGACGAAGCCGAAGATCTGCCAACAACCAAGAAGTGAGGCTGTCCGTTGATGCAGGTACTTAAGAAAGAGGATTGGTTCCACGCGGATGGATTTCCCATCGTTGTGGAACGCCGTGATCCTCAAGAACCGTTCGGCCTGCATTCACATGAATTCTCCGAGATCGTCATCATCACCGGCGGGAAAGGTGTCCACATCACCGGTGAAGACGAGTACGAACTGGCAACCGGCGACACGTTTGTAATCGGCGGGACCCGACCGCACGACTACTTGAACATGGACCAGTTGCGGTTGATCAATGTCTTGTTCGATGCCAATGAATTGCCGATGGCGATCGGTGATTTGCAATCGCTGCCCGGCTACCACGCCTTGTTCACGTTGGAACCGGCCTGGCGCAAGCGGCACATGTTCAACAGTCGCTTGCAGCTTTCGCCGCCTGAATTGATGCAGGCGATCCATTTTATCGACCAACTCGAACAAGAGCTTGTCGATCGCGGACCCGGCTTCGGTACCATGGCGACCACGACCTTGTTGCAGTTGGTGACATTTTTGTCACGTTGCTATGGCCGCGCCCACAGTCCGCAAAGCAAGTCGCTGTTGAAAATTGCCGATGCGATTTCCCATATCGAACGTTATTACGCCGACCCGATCACGCTGGCTGAATTGATTGACATTTCAGGCATGTCACGACGAAATTTCTTGCGCACGTTCGAGTCGACCATGGGACACCCGCCGATCAAGTATTTGATCCGAACGCGAGTTCGTCACGCATGCCGTCTGCTAGAACGCGACGATCAAAGCATCACCGAAATCGCTCTGGCTGTCGGTTTCAACGACAGCAATTATTTCACTCGCATGTTCCGAATCGTAGCGGGCACGACGCCTCGCGATTATCGAAATCGCCGCCAGGGTTAGATGTCAATCAATGATCGTGCCGTTCGTGATGGTGGTCATGGTCGAGCTCGATCGCACCACGAGTATCCGCTGAGATCGGCGGCAAATCATCCGTCGATGTCGATGTTTGTTTGCCACACCCGATCGCCATCAATTCGGCCGCGCTCAACGCTGTTGAAACATTTGGATAACGCTTCAGATCCTCACGCGATGAGTCCAACATAGTTGAACTTATCAGCCTACTCAAAATCACCGTTGCCACGTGGTAAAGTATTCCTTGCCAGCTTCGCCAGCCGACAACACCAACGGGACAAGTCCGTTACCGGATGTCAGCGTTGAGCATATCGGTGTTTAGACGTTAATGATTGTGGCCGGCATGCGGATCAGCACCGCCGCCCGATTTGTTCTTGATGGCCATCTGCATTTGATGCGAGGCCTTTCGAGCGATAACGTCACCCGGATAAATTGACCCGTCGTTCGCGATCACGACGGATGTTTGATCTCGGTAACGGACATGCACGGGCACGCGAGTGAACGTTGAACCGTTTTGCTGAAACACAAACCAATCCGCGCCATCCTTCACGATCGCATCGACGGGCAAAACGATTTGATCTGCCCACAGATCGACCGGTACGCGGATTTCGAGGCGTTGACCGAGCCGATACTTCCACGAAACAAACCGCTGGTTGTCGGCATTGGTTTCATCTCGCACCATCGAATTGGGGAGTTCGACAAAGAACGACAACGTGCGAGATTCGGAATCGATCGAGTTGGAAACGAACACGATTTTCAGATCGCGAACAATCTCTGTTCCCCGCGAACCGCTCAGCATGGCGTCAACCGTCCAGCCCTGCGTAGCGGCTTCGCTGATCGCCGCGATATCGTTCTCAAACGCCTTTCCTTCGATGAACAGTTGGCTGTAATCCGAAAGCGAACACAATCGTTCGCCCGCCGTGATCGCTTGACCTTTGTGAATCTGAAGATTCTCAATCACGAGTGGCTTGAGGTCATGATCCGTCGATTTCGGATGCCCATCGGCCATTGGCGAGAACGAAACCGGTCGAGCAAGGATCTGGCTCAGACGAAGCTCGTGGTCGTCATCGTGACTGTCCACATTCGGCGCAACAATTTTGAGATCGCCCATCAGCTTTCCGTCCTTTCCGATCGCGTCAATCTGCCGATCGGACAACCCATGCAATCGCAGCGCTTCACGCTGGGACTTCGCGAACGCTTCCAGCTTCTCGATCGCATATCGCCGTTCCAACAGCTGCTTTCCGGAGATCGCGCCGGATCGAGTCGCCTCTTCCAGACGAGCGATCTCACGATTCTCGACCTCCAATTCGCTGATGGTCTTCAAGTACGCGGTCTGCGTTTCAACCAAGTCTTCGTAAGTCAGTCGCACCTCAAATAGCAAATCGCCGGGCATCACCGCTTCACCGGTAACGGCATGGACATGGGTCACAACACCGTTGAGCGGCGACGATACGATGATCGATGAACGACCCGGTTTGGCAACAACCACCGCAGGAACAGTGATCGAACGTCGATACGTCGACAGCTCAACCGGTTTGAGAAACTCTGCTGTTAGACCAAGATTTTTGCGTGCCTGAGAAGTCAATTCCAAAGATGTCTGATCCGGCTTACTCGCTGGATGAGCATCCCCGGAACCCGAGTGATCGGCGCTAACGGTGCTTCGGTTTGATTCCAGCACACCATCGATCAACTGCGAAAGTGGCCGCCACCACAATGAATAGGTGATGACCAAGAGACCGACGAGCGCCACACCGACGATGGATGCAACCGATGGCCGAGGCAGATTTGATATTTTGCTTTGCATAGAGCGATCTCTTCAAAACGTAACGACGCATCATCGAAGCTTCGGCCCGGAATGACCGAAAGTGGGGTGCCCATGTCAGAATGGAGCCTCGGTAAAAAACGATCCGCTCGGAGAATCCCCGAAGTAGTTATCTCGACGAAAGAGTGGTGCTCAGATCTGCCAAGATTGCAGATCGACACATCGCCGGGCGGAAGACGCGAACCGGCTGTCGGGAACGAAATCACCGAGCCCGGTCACGCGGCGAAGCGGCAAGGCAGCAAAAGTCTGGGGGTCGGTTAAAGCGACACTACCAAACGCTACCGCCAATCGAAGATCCGGTGAAGTCGCCTTGATCAGCACGAAACTGCAACTCGGCTCGACGCATCCATGTGAGTGTTGAGGGCGATTCTCCGAACAACTGCACGGTCCGACGTAACTGTCACTATCAAACTCCGACACGACTCTCTCGAAATGCCGATGACCGCAACACGAATGAAGATCGTCAGAATGCGACGTATCCGACAGATCTACGGAGAATTTAACAGCGGTATGTTCGCTATCCAAAGCGTGCGCGTGATGGCAGCAACAACCCAACACCGCATGAGCGGAGAACACGAATATCGTGATTTGTCGGGTTAGTTTCGCGAACACGTCGTCAACAACTTTCTGAATGGAGAACCGAACATTCTATACTTCCCAATTCATATATTCGGGTCAATGGGAAGCAATCTTGATGGGAAGTCGGTTCCTATTGCTGACTGAATATTAGCCCGCCGAGACGATCGTCGCCACTTTCGTCAACGACAGCGTCCTTGCAGGCACGCGTCAGCACGGCGCGAGCGGCCGCGATGGTACCTTGGTTTTTGTTGAAGATCGGAATCGGGGCGCCGATCTGGACATTGATCATCCCCGAGTTAGTTCCGTTATCGGTAAATCAAGATTCGGAATGGCTTGGACGCCGTGACGATCAAGGTTAGCCCGTACACGGCTAACGCGGACTTGCGCCGCCTGGTGTTCGGGACTTGAAACTACCATCTCGGCAGCCATATCCGACCAATTCATCGAACGTGTTGAAACGAATCGTTGGGCGTTACTCATTAGACTTCGGAATTGGGTCGGACGCCTCGTCCGAGATATCTGGGTGTGGCGTTCGAACGACGCTGCTTCCACTTTTGCGTACCGTACAACCGTCAAGGTCGAGTGCCGCGATGCGAAGTCACCGCTATCGGGCAAACTCCGCCACTTCGTACCCTTCGCGATACTGCCGGCGCAGAAACTCGTTGGCGACGTTTGCTTCGTCCCCGATGAATTGCTCCGTCTTCGGATCGAGTGTCAACATCGTACTGAAGCGGATTTGGTCACTGTCCAGCGACTCACCATGCGCCTCCAGATGCGATTCCATTTCGCCCATCAATGTTTGCCATTGTGGCAAATCGACAGCGCCGGCCTGCTGGGCATTGGATTGCTTACCGGCGCGAAACGCGACATTGGCAAGATTGCACCAACCGGTGCTGTCGTTGCCGACTTCGATTTCGGAATTCAGAATCGAACGATCTTGGGTACGCACGGCCGCGATGAAATTTGCCTGGTGTTTGACATCGCCTGCGCCCTTGAACTCTCGCATCTTTTTGCCGTCGTTGTCAAAAGCGGTACCGCGCCCACGCTGTCCTTCGTATCGTCCGCCTTCACAGTAGACGATGTAACCGCTGCCGGGTCCTGGCACTTTCGGACTGTTGGTTCCCTGTGGTTCGGTGGGCAAGTTCGACAGACCAATCACAACGGGAATTTCGCCGGTATCAAAGTAGGCGAACTGAACATTGGGTGTTTCGCCCGCGTCGTTCAAAGCGATTCGTCCACCGCCGCCGAGAATGCGTTTCGGGAGCGCCACGGAATCTTGGAAAGCATTGTTTCGAAGGTCGTCCAAAACATGGACGCCCCAGTTCCCCATTTCGCCGCTGCCGGTATTCCAATCCCAGTGCCAATCGTAGTGAAGGTTGTTGCGGAAAATCGGTTCGTCGAGTGCCGGGCCGAGCCACAAATCGTAGGCAACGTTCTTGTCCATCGGCAGTGGCGTGTCGCGTTTTCCGATCGGACCACGAATGCCATAACGATTCACCCGCGCCGCTTGCAGGGGGCCCAACGCTTTCTCTTCGTGCAGAAATTTTTTGATCTCTGCCTGCATCGGATCAGATCGCTGCTGTGTTCCGATTTGACAGATTTTGTTGTACTTGCGAGCGGCGGCAACCGTTTGCCGTCCTTCCCATTGGTTATGCGAAAGCGGTTTTTCGACGTACACGTCTTTGCCAGCTTCCATGGCCCAGATCGCCGCCAAGCAGTGCCAGTGATTGCAAGTCGCCACGACGATCGCATCAATGCCGTCCATCGAGATGAGGTCACGCAAATCGGTGAATGCTTTGGCCTTCGGGAACCTTGCGTTCGCCTTTCCCAAACGGTTCTCGTCGACATCACAGAGTCCAGCGATGTTGACGCCCTCGGTCTGCACGAACTGACCCATCAACTGGCCCGCGCGATCTCCACAACTGATGAAGCCCAAGTTGATTTCATCGTTCGCGTTGGCCGCACGAAGTGATTGCGGGGCCAACGAAGTCGTCAGTCCAGCGGCGGCCGTAGTGGCGAGGAATTGACGACGATTGAAACGGTTCATTGCGAGTTTCTCGGAGGCGACTAGAAAAATGGACAGTGAACAGACGTGAATGCTGCGAGAGCATTCCAGAATTATGGATGAATCATTCACTCGATTCGATCCACTGGACAGCGTCGACAACGACGAAGCCGTCCGTGTCGACGGTGTCGATTCGAACAGCCCCAGTATTGTCAAAATCATAGGTCCCCAGATCGACAAACAGGTTTTCGATTTGGGGCGTTTGCGTTTCGTCGATTTTGACTGTCCGCGATCCGTCGCGATGAACAATGGTAATCGGAATGTTCGTCGCGCGATTCGAATTCACGGAGTACGACAGTCGCACTTGGTATCGACCGGGGGACAGCTCCGCTTCAAATATCGCTGATTTACGATTCTTTTTCTCATTCCCATTATGTCGGTAACCGGCATCGATGTAGGGAGCGTTGGCGTTGGATAAAGTCCACTCGCCCGTGTACGCCGCCGACGCATCATCCACGACAACACCAGGCAAGTTCCTGGCATCCAGTTTGTAGTGGCTGTCCCACTGAAGAACCTGACCGTCGTCGACGAGGCGGGCTCGCAAGGTTTCGTAGTCCAGGTCTTGCACGGCGAGGGCGCGATCGATCGACAACGATGCCGCCGTGGCGGCGGATTGTCCGAGAATCATGAACACGGGTTCCATGCGGATCGATCCGAACGCAATGTGGCTCGACGAGACGCAAACTGGTACCAGCAGGTTCTCGCAATCTGATTTTTGGGGAACAATCGCGCCGTAGGCGATCTCATACGGCCGCGGTGTCGGCACGCCGATGTCCCCTTCGTTTTGGACATAACCGTCTGGCTTGACATAGCGCTGAACATTGTGGGAGTCCAATGTGTAAGACCCCATTCCGATCGGCGACGGAGTGATGCGTTGATCCAAACAATCCTGTTCGGTCATCACGTACTGCCCAATCATTCGGCGAGCTTCGCGAATGTAAAGTTGGTGCGACCATCCGCCATTTTCCACAAATTCATCTTTGGGCAGCCCCCACCGAGACATTGGCACGCGGACATCGTCAGGCACACGCGGATCGTTGGCCAAAAAATACATCAATCCTTTTTGATACTTCTCGTGCATGCTCACGATTTCGCGTCGCCGATCGTAGCTGGCTTCGGGATAATCATCGCTCATCCCGATGTAGTCCGTGCTAACCGGGCCGTGATTGTTGGTATCAGTCTTACGATTGGGCAGCGGATCAAATTTATTGAATACTTCTCGCCGACCTTTTTGTAAGACGCGACTGAGAAGTTCATATTGGGATGCGTCGTAGCCAGCGGGCTTCGTGAAAGGAATTCGGTTGTCGTCTGCGTCGGTCAGGCACATGCGAAAACAATAGGCCTGAATGCGTTTGTCTGCTTCACCAAACTCGCCCGGCGGATCAGCACTGATCAGCGGCAACAATCCGCTCTCCGGATCGCCGGGCGTAACGTATGGATCGATTTGGTTCTTGAAGTGATGCCCGTGATGCAACACGCCGACTTGGATTCCATTGAATTTTTCGCCGTACGTCGCGTTGGCTTCGCGACCGACGTGGTACGAAACACCGGCGGCCGCCATGAGGTCACCTTCGTAGGTCGCATCGATGAACATCCTACCGACGTAGCGTTCACCATTTTCGGTTCGGAACGAGATGATTCGGTTGTGATCCATCGTCACGCCACCGGGCGATCGATCGAGCCATTGGTCACGATGAACGGGAATGTCGTAATGTGACACCCAAGCTTCAAAAATATGCTCCGCCACGTGTGGCTCGAAGACCCACATAGTGGCTTCATCTGCGGATGTGCGGCCCGGACTCTGGCTGCGATTGCCAAAGTCAGACTGCTTTTGTTGACGCCATGCTTGGGGCGACTGATAGTGTTTCCAGACTTGGTGATAGAAGTCGCGACTGAGTCCGCCGATCGCTGTTTTGTCGCCGGAGTCGGTCCAGCCGAGCCCGCCCGACGTGAGTCCGCCTAGATGAGTGTCGGGACAAACGATGACCACCGTCTTTCCCATTCGCTTAGCCTGAACGGCCGATGTGATCGCTGCGCTGGTACCGCCATAGATGACGATGTCGTAATCCGGCGGTGACTGGGCACCACAAGGAATGGAAAGACCGCTGATCGAGAAGATCAACGTGGCGAACAAACGCATCGCCCTCTTCGCTAGACGATTACTTAGAGCCCAACGCATCGCATACCTCGACTATCAGCGATCGATGGGCCGACGATGGAAAGTCGACGACGACAATCGGGAGGGTCGTTCGCCGGCCGCTACGATTGCTGTCCAGCATAACGTAGCGAACGCGTGATTGCTGCCTGAGCCTCAGGAATGTCAACGTCCATGGCGACCTCCATATTCATCGGCCATTCGCGTCGCAATCGTTGGTCAAACACCGTTACGCCCCTGGTCAGGTTCCCCTTGGTTTCGACCTTTCCCGCCATGCCTTCCCACTGAAACAGGTCCGGCTCCAAGACGCTCAATAGTGCCGTCGCGTCATAAAGTGGAATCAATTCACGACCAAGTTTCTGATGCGCAACTCGGAAAGCGAACGGCAACAGCTTGTGCAGCAACTCGCCGACCCGAGTCGACTTGGACGGCAACTGTTCGAGCAAGTCCACACCGAAACGCACTTCCTCGGTCACATCCAGCGGGACCAAGCTCTTCGTCGTCGCGGAGGAAAATACTTCATCGGCGCTGACCGGGTCGAAGAACATGTTGCGTTCAGCCGTCGGCGTGGCGTTGCCCGGATGCGAAACCGAGCCTCCACTGATCACGACGTTGTTGAGCAAGGGAATTGCGTTCGGGTCGCGCCGGCATAGCCTCGCCAAATTCGTGAGCGGTCCCAAGCAGACAAGCGTTATCGAATTAGGATGTTGATGAACGAGTTCGCTGATGATCTTTTCGCTCGGCGTCGGGTGCTGGCGTCCAGATGCCTCGAAATTGCATTCGCCCAACCCGTTGTTGCCGTTCAAGTGCCGATCATCGATCACCGGCGCACCGACGATCGGTGTTGCCATTCCGATCCGTGGATAGCGTGGGGGGTCGAGGTGGGTGACGATAGCCGTCACATTGTTGGTAGCCTGATCGGCGTCGACGGTACCCGCCGACGCCGTGATCGCCAACACATCCAAACGCGGATCGAACAGGGCGATGGCAATCGCGATCGCGTCGTCAATTCCCGGATCACAGTCGATGATAATCTTGCGTGTCATGCTCAAATCTTAGAATTTCTTTATCGATTCGGCGACCCCGAAACTGATCTCGGCCGACTCTTTCATTTTTCGACCGCTCAAGCGAGCAACCAACCCCATGACTTCCCGATCCAACACCGCCTTTCGCGCCGCCATCGAACAAGCCGCCAGCGGCAACGATCTTTCGGTCGACCAAACGAGCGATCTCATTGATGCGATGCTCCGAGGCGATGTGAATGAAGACGATGTTGGTGAGTTGCTGCTCGCGCTGCGAGCCAAGGGAGAGGCAGTCAGCGAATTGGTCGGCGCGGCCTCCGCGATGCGACGCCACATGACGCGCATCGACCACAACCACGATATTTTGCTGGACACCTGTGGCACCGGCGGCAGCGGTAGCGGCACATTCAATATCAGCACTGCCGTCGCGATCGTGGCCGCCGCGTGTGGCGTCGCGGTCGCGAAACATGGCAACCGGAAAGCGACCAGTCTGAGCGGCTCGGCCGATGTTCTGGAAGAACTCGGCGTTCGCATCGAATCCGATGCCGACGGAGTCGCCGAGCGATTGAACTCGATCGGAATTTGCTTTTGTTTCGCGGCCAAACTTCATCCCGCGATGCGGCACGTTGTCGGCATTCGTCGCCGCCTGGGTGTCAAAACCCTCTTCAATCTGCTCGGGCCGCTGTGCAACCCAGCCGGTGCAACGCATCAACTTCTGGGTACGTCGACATCGGATTCGCAAAGCAAAATCGCGTCCGCAATTAGCCAACTCGGTACAACGCGATCGTTTGTCATTCATGCTTCCGACGGACAAGACGAAGTATCTCTCGACGGCACCACGACCGCCATCGACGTGGTCGCGGCTGGCCAATCGACCCACATTTGGTCACCGCAGGAGTTCGGATTGCCTCCAACCGACGTGAAATCATTGGCAGCAGCAAACCCGTCCGAAAGTGCAGCCATCATCCGACGGATATTCGCCGGTGAACGGGGGCCGCACCGAAACACCGTGTTGGCAGGCACCGCGTCGGCATTGCTGTTGGTCGGCAAAGTGGATTCGGTTCGCGACGGAGTGGAGATCGCTGCCGAAGCCATCGACGGTGGGTCGGCGAGCGACAAGCTGTCTCAACTGCGTGGCTGACCGTCATTTTCATACCGTGGCAAGCGTTTCGCGGTTGTTCAGCGGCGAAAACGCATGCAGTACCTCTGTACGCATGTCACCAGGTGTCGGGCAGAAGTTTTCGTCCCAGTACCCGAAACTAAATCATCTGGGGTTTCTTCGGCAGACGGACTGCCGATAATGCCGGTCCGCTGGGGCGCGAGCGTGTTGCTTTTCTACCGCGGGAGATTCCGACCTTGCGATATCCGAACTTTTCGTTTTCTTTCGTTTTTTCATTGACGGTGGTCTGCGTCATTGGATTGACGATGCGGGCCAACGCGGTCGGAAGCAGCCATCGTGGCGGACTGAAGAAAGGCGACCCGGTCGGCGCGTTTCGAGTGGTCAAGATCGGTGGGGCCACCGGCGACGGTGTCGAACCCGGTGATGACGTGTGCTATCGATGTCGTTACGGATCGAGCCCCTTGGTGATGGTTTTTTCCCGGCAAACGGGATCGAGAACGATCGAGCTGGCACAAATGTTGGATACCGCGATCAGCGAAAACGAAGCATTCAAGCTGCGTGGATTGTTCACGCTCATTGGCGACGATTTCGCGACGCTCAAGCAGCAGGCGCAGGGCTTCGCGGACCAGTCGGCTGTGCAGCGACTTCCGATCGTCGTCGCCGATGACTTCGAGAACGGCCCTCGAGATTTCCAGATCTCGCCTGACGATGAAGTCACGATTGTGATGGCGGTCGATAGCCAAGTCGTTGCCAGGCACGTCTACGCCGCCGACTCCATCGACATCGTTGCCGTAAAGCGAGTCGTCGCGATGATGTTGAACTGATTCGTTGCTAGAATTCGGTGCAACGGTTTCTTTGTTTCACCGCCACGGTTTGAAATGCCCCCACGCAACGTCAATATCATCATCATCGCAGCCACGATCAGCTTGCTGTGTTATGTCACCGATCGGCGTGCCAGACCGGCGATGATTGTCGGCGACGCACTGAACTTGATTGATTCGTATTACGTTGACCCGATTGACAGCGACCAATTGTTGAAGGCTGCGATGAGCGGCATGACGTCAACATTGGATGAAAACAGCGAGTACATCCCGGGCGAAGCCTATGTCAGCTTCCAAGACAATATCAATCAAGAGTTTGCAGGAATCGGTATCTTCGTCGAAGCTTCCGAGGACGGTGGTCCCGTCCGCGTTCGAACACCCTTGGTCGATTCACCGGCGCTGGCTGCGGGATTGCTTCCCGGCGATTTGATCGTGCGGGTCGATGGCGAAGATGTCTCAAAAATGCCGCTGCCGGATGTCAGCACACGCCTGCGGGGACCAGTGGGAACGACGGTTCAAATCACCGTCCGGCGGGGCGAATCGAATGAGGAAAAGTCGCTGAAAGCCACCCGCGCCCGCATCGAGTTAGAGTCGGTCGCGGGCGACCATCGCGACAAAAACGACAAATGGGTTTATCGGCTGCTTGAAGATCCCACGATCGCGTACATCCGTTTGACCAGTTTCGGCGAAAAATCAACCGACGAGATCAAGTCAGCGCTCCAGCAATTGGGAAATAACTTTCGCGGCCTCGTTTTGGACTTGCGCGGCAATGGAGGCGGCCTATTGAATTCGGCCGCCGACATCAGTGATATGTTTTTGAACTCAGGAAATATCGTCTCGACAAAGATGCGGGGAGGCATCGAAGACTCCCGCTTTGATGCTGAACCCGGCACGCTGGTAGATCCCGAAAAACCACTGGCGATTCTGATCGATGCCAATTCGGCCAGCGCTAGTGAGATCGTCGCGGCCTGCATGCAGGATAACGACCGCGCAATCATTGTCGGCACTCGGAGTTATGGCAAAGGAACGGTGCAAAACATCTTGCCGCTGCAATATGGACGGAGCGCCCTGCGACTGACGGTTGCCCGCTATTATCGACCCAGCGGCGCCAACATTCATCGCAACCAGGATGCTACCGAAGATGACGTTTGGGGCGTCACTCCCGATGAGTCAATGATGGTGGCGCTAGACGAAGCGAGTATCAAAAAAATTTCAGAACGATGGACCCAAGCAGCCTATCCGGCGCTGGCCGTCGAAATGATTGGCCGCGAAGATCCGGAATCGTTGCAATCAAGCACTCTGGTTGATCCTCAACTCCGGCGGGCCGTCGAAGCGATCCGCGCGGTGATCGAAAAGGTCACCCCCGAAGCGGCGGCGGCATGATCGACGCGGTCGGCCGATAACCCTGGTAAGATTCGCCGTTTTCTTGCCGACTTTCTAACCAACGAGCGGAAAAAAGTTGTCTGACCCCAATTCCGGGAACCGGCCCTTCGGGTGCTTCGCACAATTGGGGTCAAACACCTTTTTTCCGCACTTACATCCTCGGAGCATCGATGGGGCTTTACGAACGCGACTACGGTCGCGAGGAACCGACCGCGTGGGACCGTATTGAGAATCCGCGAAACATCACCATCACTCTGATTGTGATCAACGTGGTCATTTTTTTGGTCGACGTGATTTTTGCGAAGCAGGGTGATAACGGACGTCAGAGCGTGCTGGTGCCTTGGTTCGCTATCACCGCCGACACGTTGATCCAGCCCTGGCGTTGGTATCAGTTCTTGAGCTATGGATTTCTGCATGATATCCGTGGTCCGTTTCATGTTGGGTTTAACATGATCGGTCTGTACTTCTTCGGACGGATCATCGAGCAGCGAATCGGACGAATGGAATTCTTGAGATTCTATTTGGTCGCCGTGGTCGCCGGCGGCATCATCGGTGCGGCCACCCATGTGCTGATGTATGGACTGGGCAGCAACATTCCAACCATCGGTGCGAACGGCGCGGTCATTGCCACGGTCATTCTGTTTGCCTGCTACTACCCGCGGGAAAAGATTTCCATCATGGGCGTCTTTCCCATCGAAGCATGGATTGTGGCGGTTGTCTACGTCGGCCTCGATCTGTTCGGCGCGCTACGAGCGCTGAGCGGCAACGGCACAAGCAACACTGCGTTCACGGTTCACCTTGCCGGTGCGGGATTCGCGCTCGCTTACTTCTACCAACACTGGAATTTAGGATTCCTGGCACCTGCTGGACTGTTGGAATTGCCCGCGCGGATGCGAACTCGGTCCAAACGCATGAAGTTCAAACTCCACGATCCCGACAAGAAATTGGAAAAAGAAGCTCAGGATGCGGATCGGATTCTGGCTAAAATCCATGAACAGGGTGAATCCAGCTTAACCACTTCGGAACGAAAGACGCTTGAACGGTACAGCCGACGTCAGCGGGAAAAGCGAAAACTATGACCATGAAAAAAACAGACCAAACGACCCGGCCTGCAAAGACTTCATTCTCAGCCGAACGTCGTACTTGGATCGGCGGTGTCGCAATGACGGGTCTGGCCGCGTGGTTGGCACGTCCGCTTTCGGCAATGGCCGATGACGCTCCCGAGCTTGGGCCGTTGCCCTACGTCGATCGCATCGGACTTCAGCTTTACACCGTTCGCAATCAAATGGCGTCCGATCCGGCAGCCACCTTCGAGGCCATCGCAAAGGCTGGTTATCGACAAGTCGAGTTGATGGCGATCGATGACAATGCCGTGAAGCTTGCAGCGATCGCTCGTGACAAAGGAATGATGGTTCATAGCGCCTTCATGGATTTCAATGTCATCACCAACCCGAGCGGCGACGGCGTTGCAAGCATCGATCGCGTCGTCGAATTAGCTGAACTCATCGGCCTTCGGCATGTCGTGTTCGGCTACATCGCACCCGACCAACGCGATACGGTCGAAAAATGTCAAATCATCGCCGACACGGCCAACGCCGCAGCGGAGAAGACTCGGATCGCCGGCATGCAAATGTGTTACCACAATCACTCGTTCGAGTTTGCGAAGTTGGAAACCAGTGATAAGACGACTTTCGACATTTTCATCAAACAGTTTGATCCACAATTGATGGACTTCGAGTTGGATGTTTTCTGGGTCAAGATTGGCGGCGAAGATCCGATCGCGATGATGAAGAAACTGGCCGGCCGAATCTCCCAAGTCCACCTGAAGGATTTGAAAGACGGAGTCGGCACCATCAACGATGAAGGCAAGGTTCCCGCTGACGCATTTCAAGAACTCGGCGATGGCGTGATCGATATGCCAACCGTGATGCGTCTGGCCAAAGAGATCGGCGTTCAAGAATGTCATGTCGAACAAGATCAATCGCCGGCGCCGCTGGACAGCATGGCTCAAAGCATTCGCTATCTGGAAGCGAATAAGTCTTGAGCATCGAGCGGACAATAAAAGCCGCACGATCCTAAGCCGTCCGGTGCATCGCCGTCGGCAACCACTCATCTACGACAAAGGTTCTCGCGATGCTTAACGCCCCCATCCTTTCGGTGCAGTATTTGTTTGACCCGGTGCGGCTCACTCTCTGGCTGGCGATGGTCGTGACAACGCTGGGCTACGGATTTACCCAAGATGTTTCGGATGATCTCAAGGGCCATCCCGAAACGATCAGCGGAGCGCCAAGTGAAGTGGTGCTGTACCGCGAAACCGCGATCGTGACTCGCGTCATTCCGCTTCCCGCCGGTAAGGGGCCGCGTGAAGTCGTGATTGATTCACTGCCGGAAGCGCTGGTGACTTCGAGTGTCTTCGCCGAGGGCAATCTGTTATTGGCAATCCGCGCGGTTCGGGTGTCGCAATCTCCCGTTGCCGACTCGGCGCGTGCCGAAGTTCGTCAACTCGCGGACGAACTCAGTCAAGTCCAAAACGAGATCCAAGCGACCGAAGCACGATTGACGGTTGCCCAGTCGAGTCTTCGCTCGCTCGAGGAGATGATTCATTTTTCTTCGCAAGCGTCGCGAGAAGACTTGGGCCACGGCGTGCTCGACGCGCAGGCACTCACGGAGCTGATCAATTTTTCCGAAGAGCGACGGGGCGATCTCGGCAAACAGATTCATGAGCTAACCGGCACAATGCAGAAGCTCAGTGACGACCGACGATTGATCGAGCGAAGGTTGGCCGAAGTCTCCAACGGGTCACCGCAAACACGGTATCAAGCTCGACTGTTCTTGGACTTGCTCGATGACCAGGCGACCAGCTTGAGACTTAGCTATGCGGTCACTGGATGTAGTTGGAAACCTCAGTACACCGTTTCAGGAAGCGTCGACACGAAAAAGTTTCGCGTACGGTACGGCGCGCTCGTTCAACAACTTAGTGGCGAGTCTTGGAACGGCGTTAACTTGACGCTGTCGACCGCTTCGCCATCGGTCAGCGCCGCCGGCCCGACGCTGACACCCCTGAGCATTACTGCGGTCGATTCAAATCGAATCGCCCAGCAATCACCCGTGGATGATTTGTTCGATTCACCCAATGACGCGATGCAAATGCAGATGGAAATGGGACCTTCCGCGAACTCCAGCTTGGGAGCATCCAAATCGGGAGTTTCCGGAAAAATACAATCGCTGCGGCGGAAACAACTGCAAGTCGAGAATCAAGACTTCGGTTCAGACACCAAGCAAACGCCGCAGTCTCGCGATATCGCGCTCAACACGCTCGCCGGTGAGATTCAACAGTTGGAATTTCAAGCGAACACGAAAGGTGGACTCGGTTTGGCAACCGATGCTGCGGACGAAGTGGCGAGTCAAACGTATCAACTGTCCCAGAAAGTTAGTCTCGACACGCGACGAGACCAACAGTTCGTCGAGATCGTTGACGCGAATTTGGGCGGTGACTTCTATCACGTCGCAACGCCTTTGCTGAGTAGCTTTGCTTATCGCGAAGCGGACTTGCTGAACGATTTGAAGATCGGTTTGCTGGGCGGCGACGGGGCTGTTTATTTGGATGATAAGTTTGTGGGCAACACCGTCCTACCCACGACGGCAAGCGGTCAACGCCTCACCGTCGGATTCGGCGCCGACGGCCAAGTGCGAACGCGACGCGAGTTGCTCGAGAAAAAGGACTCCGTGCAGGGTGGAAATCGAAGGCTGGAGTTCAACTATCGATTGGTGGTATCCAATTTCAAGGATAGTGATGTCACGCTTCGCGTACTGGACCGGATGCCGATCACCAACCAGTCACAACAAATCAACGTAATGTTATCACCACCAAAGTTGCCGCTGAGCGAAGACAAACTCTATCAGCGGGTGCTTCGTCCGCTGGGAATACTGCGTTGGGACGTATCCATTCCCTCATCGCGTTTCGGCAGCGACGCTTTCGACATCGAATACAATTACTCGATCGAGTTTGACCGCAACCGCACGCTTTCGGTGCCCGATGGATCTGACCAAGCGTCCCAAGGTATGCGGGATCTTTCGGTGCCGAGCATGGGCGGCGGTTTTGGGGCTGATAGCCCGTAAAGGCGAGTGATCCGATGAAACCAATTGTCCAGATCTCGCTAGACCTGACCAACATTACCGAGGCGATCGAGACGGCGCATTTGGCTATGCGAGCCGGCGTCGATTGGCTCGAAGCTGGGACCCCATTGATCTTGGCCGAAGGCCTGCATGGCGTTCGAGCTTTGCGAGCGGAGTTTCCGGGCGTTCCGATCGTTGCCGATTTGAAGACGATGGACGGCGGTTATCTCGAAGCCGAGATGATGGCGGGCGCTGGTGCGACTCATGTTGTCGTCATGGCACGTGCTCATGAAGAAACGGTTCGCTGTGTCGTCAAAGCTGGCCGTGACTTCGGCGTCAAAGTCATGGGCGACAATATGATCTCGCCCAACATGATCGACGGGGCAAAGTGGCTCGAAGATCTTGGTTGCGACTTCGTCATTCACCATATCGGCTATGACGAACGACGCGGCATCGCCGCCCGCGGTGAGCGAATGCCGAGTCCACTCGACGGGCTTCGCGAAGTGTGCCAAGCCGTCAAGGTGCCCGTGCAAGCGGTCGGCGGCTTAACACTGGAACAGGCAATCCAGTGTCCAGCCTACGGAGCTCCGCTCGTTGTGCTCGGAGCGCCACTGACGATCGACGCCGACTCCTTCAAAACCGCCGACGGGGACCTGGAATCTTCCCTAAGAATGATCTGCAAGGCGATACACGATCAATAACTTTTTACCAACTAGAAAATTATGAAATCAGCCGCCGTCGTTAACTTCGCCCCCGAAAAGGGCTCCGTGGAAATCCGTGAAGTCGAGCGTCCGTCGATTGGTCCTGATGATGTCTTGCTCGAAGTCGCCAACGTCGGCGTCTGCGGCAGCGACTTGCACCAATGGACCGCCGACCATTCTTGGCCGGTCAATTATCCTGTCGTGCTTGGTCATGAGTTTGGCGGCGTGATCGCCGAACTCGGTGCAAATGTTGACCACTGGAAAGAAGGCGATCGAGTCGTCAGCGAAACTGCGGCGATCATCGACGCGAATAATCCAATGTCACGCCGAGGACTCTACAACCTCGATCCGACTCGCAAAGGATTTGGATACGGCGTCAATGGCGCGATGACAAAGTACGTGAGGGTGCCTTCGCGAATTTTACATGCGGTGCCCGATGCGCTGTCGTTTGAGCACGCATGTTTGACAGAACCGTGCTGCGTGGCCTACAACGCCGTCGTCAAAAACGCCCGCATCGAACCGGGCGACAGGATCGTTGTTTTGGGGCCGGGTACGATCGGGATTTTGTGCGCTGCCATGGCTCGACTATGCGGAGCAGAGGTCGCTTTGGTGGGACTCGGATCTGATAATCATCGACTCGAGATCGCAAAGCAGTATGGCTGTGAAGCGATCATTGGTGACGCCAAACCCTGGGCATTGCAGCGTGATGGTCTCGGCTGTGATGGTGTGATCGACGCGGCGGGTGCGAGCGTGACGCTGAAGATCGCGATCGACATTGTTCGCCCGGCTGGATGGATATCGAAGGTCGGCTGGGGCCGCGATCCGCTCGGATTCAGTCTCGACCCGATGGTGCAGAAAAATGTCACTCTACAGGGAAGCTTCAGTCACAACTGGCCGATTTGGGAACGTGTCATCGCACTTCTTGCCAGCGGGCAACTCGATGTGAAGCCGATCATTGGCGGCGTGTGGCCGATCTCGGACTGGCACGAAGCGTTTGAAAAAATGCACAAGGGCGAAGTCGTGAAGTCGGTACTGAAACCCGTTTAACAGTGTTGGTAAGAAAACGGAGGAAAAATTTTCGTCATGCCGAAGCTAGCCGCGTTTCCCAAAGCCTACATGAACGCCCTCTGCAAAGACGGCACGATGTCGGTATCCGATTGGATCAAGCTCGCCTCGACGCTCGACGTACAGGGACTCGAATGGTACGCAGGATTTCTCGAAATGGCGGACCAACACAACTGGGAACGGTTTCGTAAACAAGTCGAAGACATTGGCATGGTGATTCCGATGATGTGCTGCTCGCCAGATTTCACGCATCCCGATGCTGAGTTTCGCGAGAAAGAGATATCCAAGCAAAAGAACTGGATCGACATGACTCGCGCTCTCGGCGGCAGCTATTGCCGAGTGCTCAGTGGTCAACGTAGACCAGAACTTTCGATCGACGAGGGAGTGAAGTTTGCAGCGGAGTCGATTCAAACTTGTTTGCCGTACGCGCAAGAACGCGGCATCACGCTGATCATTGAGAATCACTACAAAGACGACTTTTGGGAGTATCCCGAGTTCGCGCAAAAAGCGGACGTGTTCTGTCAGTTGGTTGACTCCATCGACCATCCGAACTTCGGCGTTAACTACGACCCCAGCAACACCTACCTTGCCGGCGAAGATCCCGTCGATTTACTCAAACGTGTCTCGCACCGCGTCGTCACGATGCACGCCAGCGACCGTTACTTGAAAGAAGGCACCATCGAAGATCTGCGTCGCGAAGAAGGCGGTGCAACCGGCTACGCGAAACGGCTCAGTCATGGCGAGATCGGCAAGGGATTGAACGACTATGACGCAATCTTCACCGAACTAGCGCGAGTCGGATTTGATGGCTGGATCAGTATCGAAGATGGTGTGGATGGCATTGATCAATTGGTTCGTAGTGTTGCGTTTCTTAAACGCAAGATTGCTCGATATTGGAATTGAAGGCGGCGGGAGTTTGGTAAGGAAATCGAGGTAAGCAAGCTGCGAACCGCCGACAAACTTTAAAAAACGCATGTCAGACAGATGTGGAGGTGACGAGTCGTAGCAGGGAGCCTTGCGGTGTCCGCAAACGCAGTACATCTCACAAGCACGAGCACAAGCAAAATCGCAAAACTTGCAAGCGTCGATATCTTTAATCGGATTGGCATACTCATCTTGCAATCACGGCATCAACGACGTGTCCTTTTACATCGGTCAATCGCATGTCGCGACCACCGAAGCGGAAAGTTGATCGCGTGTGATCGACACCCAGCAAATGAAGTATGGTCGCATGTAAGTCATGAATTTCGGTTCGATTCTCAATGGCCTTGTAACCCCACTCGTCGGTCGATCCGTAGACCGTGCCAGGTTTGACGCCGCCACCTGCCATCCAGATGGTAAACCCGAATTGATTGTGGTCCCTGCCATCTTTGCCTTGCGCGAAAGGTGTGCGGCCAAACTCGCCGGCCCAAACGACCAATGTTTCATCCAACAATCCTCGCTGGCGAAGATCCTTCAATAACGCTGCTATTGGTTGGTCGACCGCGAGAGCATTGTTCTCGTGTCCCTGTTTCAAATTGGCATGTTGATCCCAGCGGTCGCCGCCCACTTGAGGGCATGTCAGTTCGACAAAACGAACGCCTTTTTCGATCATGCGTCGCGCGATGAGGCACTGCGCACCATAAATGCGAGTCGGTTCGTAGCCTGCCGACATGCCATACATCGCTTGAATGTGTGCTGGTTCGTCGGTTAGCGTCATGACTTCCGGAACAGCCATTTGCATTTCGTAGGCAAGTTCATAGTTGCGAATCGCCGACTCGAGGCTGTCGTGCTGACCAAACTGATCGACCGCCAGACTGTCGAGTTGATTGATCAAATCGAGTTTGGTTCGCTGCTGTTGGGCGGTCGATTCGGTGCGCTCGATGTTGGCCACTCCGCTACCCGACGGCTTGAACACCGAACCTTGATAGCTGGCGGGAAGAAACCCACTTCCAAAACAGTCCAGCCCGCCAGGCGGAATCAATCCGCCGTTGATTACGACAAAACCAGGCAGGTTGTTGCACTCGCTGCCCAATCCGTAGTTCACCCATGCACCCATGCTGGGACGACCCTGCAAGCCACTTCCGGTGTGCAAGAAGTAGTTGGCAAAGGTGTGCTCGGGAAACTCCGATACCATCGATCGGATCACCGACATCTCGTCGACGCACGTTGCCACATGAGGAAACAAATCGCTGACGGGAATACCGGCTTCACCGTAGTTGTTGAACTTCCAAGGACTCGCCAGCACATTCCCGTTATTGTTGAACTGAGTCGGTTCAACATCGAACAGTGATCCAGGATCTTTGCCGTCGTACTTGGCTAGTAGTGGCTTGGGATCAAACGTATCGATTTGCGAAGGCCCGCCATCCATGTACAAAAAAATGACGTTCTTCGCTCGCGCTGGATGATGTGGCCCATGACCCGCTTTGCCAAGGTCATTGCTTTCTGTTTGCGAAGCGGCATAAGCCGAATCACTCAGAAGACCAGCAAGCGCGATGGCGCCGAATCCGCCCGTACATTGCCTCAGCATAGCGCGACGAGAGGTTGGCAGCGATTGATATCGGTGACACGGAAAATGATTGAAATCGCTCATCGTAGAAAAATGAACTCCTTCGAATTGATGAGGGCATGGGCCAAGTCGCACCAAACGTCGAGGTCATTCTCCGCTGTGTCGCGTTGACCGCTTTCCGTTTCTAGGAACTCCTTCACGATCGCGACCTCTTGGTCCGTCGGTCGCCGCGCGAAGCCAGATTGATACATCCAGACGATGCGACCGTCCGTCGTTGGTGCTTGCTTGATCGCTTGTTCTGCCCAGAAGTTGGCTTGTTGGACGACGAACGGGTCGTTCATCATGATCAAGGCTTGGGCGGGTACATTGGACACGTTCCGCCGGCCCATGGTGCTGAATGGCGCCGGCGTATCGAAGGTCAGCATCATCGGCGATAGAAAATTTCGTCGCACGGCTGTGTAGATGGAGCGCCTGCGTGCACCCTCCAGCGGCCCACTTTTCTCGGGACGCCCACGACCGTCCATGAATGTCGTCAAGTGAATCGGTATGGATTCGCCATAGAGCTTCGGATCGAGTCGTCCCGAGATCGACAACAGGGCATCGCGAATGGCCTCGCCTTCGAGTCGTTTCGGTGGCATGTGATGCCAGAGCAAATTGTTCGGGTCGACTGCAACTGATTCACTGGCTGGTTGACTCGACATTTGATAAGTTCGCGAAAGAGCGATCAAGCGAATCATTCGTTTGATGCTCTGTCCATCCGCTATGAAGCGGCTCGCCAAATGATCCAGAAGTTCGGGATGAGTCGGCCGTTGTCCGAGAAAACCGAAATCATCGGTTGTCGGCACGATTCCTCGCCCCATCAGATAGTGCCAAACCCGGTTGACGATCACTCGCGATGTCAGAGGGTTGCCCGGTTGATTGATTTGCTCGGCTAGTTCAAGCCGACCGCTTCCGCTTTTAATTTGCAAGGGTTGACCGCCGCCGATGGCGGTCAAAAAGTGTCGCGGCTCGACCTTGCCGGGATTCGCAGAGCTTCCCCGTATCAAGATGTGTTCGTCCTCGCCGGTACCATCCATCATGGACATCGCTAACCGTGACCGACGCATGATCTGGCGTTGCAACTTTGCACGTTCGCCGGCCCAAGTTTGAATTAAGTCCTTTGCGTCGCGATCGAGAATGCGTTTAGCCGCCAATTCATAACTTGAGATTGCCAGCGTCGCTTGAGCGTCGCGCTCGCTCAAGTGATTGCGAATCTCAGGTGTCGCACCCTGCGATATGATCGATACGCTCAACTGCGATTTTTTTGCTGGTGTAAATTCCAGGTGCAAGCGATGGCCGATATAGCGGTTCAAATTCAATGTGACCCACTCGTCACTGGCCTCTATTTTTCGAATCGTTTCCCCATGCAAGGGACCGGCAATCAAGCGGTGGGAATCGACACAGGCAACGACATGCCCCACACCGTGAACGCGGCAGGCAAGATCACCGCTAGTGAGAGTGAAAGTTGGCGTTCGCAACGTGCGCCCGCTACGCGGCAAATTAGAGAGGGCATCTCTAAGATTGGTTGGCGGTTCGGATATCGAGTGAAGGCCGTTCCAAATCGGGTCACTGACTGCGGCATCGTCCGAAGAAAAATTCAGCTCTTCTTTGCCGTCAATTGCTATCCATACAGGTTCGCCGAATCTTTTCGGTTCCATTCCAAAAGTGAAGCCGTCTTGAAGGTAATGATCCGGCTCAATGCAGCCGTAATCGACAGCTATGAACGACTTGTATTCAGACGGAATCGGCGTCCGATCAGGTAGGGCCAATGCTCCCTTTGTGATGACCTGCGCAATATCTTTACGAAATCTCGCATCCAATTCCGCCAGTTCATCGGCGATGCGGCGGTTGTGCTCCCATGACTCGAAGGGAAGCTGGCGATAGTCACTGCTTTGAAGAAATCCTGACAGCGAGTAGTAGTCCGCCGTTGAAATTGCATCGAATTTATGATCGTGGCATCGAGCGCAAGAAACCGTTACGCCCAAAAAGGTTTTGGACATCACATCGATCATGTTGTCGAAACGATCGGATTCGTCCTTGCGGATATCAACGGGTGAATGCACCCATTCACCGAGAAACCAAAACCCAGTCCCAAGGACTGATTCGTTGAAACCATCAGTCGGATTGAGTCTCGGATTCTCTAGCAGATCACCCGCGATGTGCTCACGAACAAACTGATGGTAGGAAACGTCTGCGTTCAATGCACGGATAACGTAGTCGCGGTATTGAAATGCATTCAGGGCATCCTCGTCGAACTCGTGGCCTCTTGATTCGGCATAACGAACGAGGTCGAGCCAGTGTCTTCCCCAACGCTCGCCAAAGTGCGGCGAATCCAACAGTTCATCCACCAACCGCTGCGTCGCTTGCGGTGATTGGTCATTGAGGAACTGCTGGGTCTGCTGCGGTGTGGGTGGTAGTCCGATTAGATCGAAATAGAGTCGTCGCAATAACGCCGATCTGTCCGTGTCGCTTGCTGGCTTGAGTTGTGCGGATTCGAGTCGAGCCAATACAAATCGATCAATGTCATTATGTGGCCATTCACGGTCGGTCACATCGGGGATTGCGGGTGAATGAACGGGTTGCCAAACCCAGTGATCCCGCTTTCGTTGTTGCAGGTCGAACTCGGGTGGCGAAGCCGAATCGATGGGAGTTTCTTCATCGGGCCAGGGAGCACCGATTTCGACCCAATGTTCCAGTGTTCGAATATCTTTTTCCGGTAATTTTCCCTTCGGCGGCATTTCGTACGATTCGTACCGAATCGCCTCGATGATTAGGCTGCCGTCAACATCGCCGGGGACGATCGCTTCACCGGAATCTCCGCCACGGATCAATGCAGCGCGGCTATCGACGAAAAGGCCAGCTTGCAGCTTTTTGGCTCGGGCGCTGTGGCACGAATAGCAGTGCTCGGCAAGCAGCGGACGCACTTCTTTCTCGAAGAACTCCAACTGTTCATTCGCTGATTGCGAATCCCCGGCACAAACGGGGTATGCAACCATGAATGCGGTCCATGCCAGAAACGCACGAATCGTTAGCGGAGCGACAAAATTCACGGGCACTACCGTCGGCGGGCAAAGGGCGGTAACAGAGGTCGCCCAAACAATTGAGACAATTGTTCTACAATAGACGATGGCGTCACCCAAATGTTGAACTTATTGGTCGAGGACTCGGGGTGACGACTGTTTCGTGACCCAGCGGAGATTTCGGAAGTCTGGATCGGCACCCTGCCAAACCTTTCCGAGGATTTTTGGCTTCGTGTTAGCGTTCGGTCCAGGTATCAGCCGTTCCGCATTGGAAAGCTTTAATACGCGAATGGTGTTCCAATTGGCTAATGGATCTCCGGCGTGATTGCGAAAATCGCTCGACGACAGCTCGATATCTTGCCAATGGCGAGTCTGCTTAATGTCCACCAAGGCCGCATGCTCATCAATCAGGACCACCAATTTGTTCGGACGATCGCAACGAACTTGCCATGCGAGGCGGGCATCGCTGGCAGGAGCTCTGAACTGCTGGTCGAATAGTTTGTGAGTCGATCGAGGCCATGCTTCCACCTCGGTTGTAAACCACTCTTGCTGCCATCCATCCGCAAAGCTTTCGATCATCAAACTTGGTTTGAGCGTTGCCGTCGCACCCGATGCGTTGAGTTGATCGGGCGATACTTTTTCAATCAAGGATGAGACGACGAACGAATCCGCCGCGTAGATCCGATAGTAATAGCCGGCACCCATCACGGCTTCGTCCAACCCATAAGTCACGTTCGCGTAAACCCACAGAGGTTTCTCGATCGTGACCAGCGGCAGGGTCGCGGTCCAGTTGTCGTCGGATGCGGTGGTCGCGGCATGTCGCCAAAATCGATGAACGGTGCTGTCTCGATCGGATGCCAGTTCGGGTTCCTTTCCATGCTGGGTATAAAACACATCGACCGCCTTTACTTCGCGGGAAGTATCCGCGTGAATGGTGATTGAGGGCGTTCCAGAGTCACCATCGAACTGCAATTTGGTCGCTGGTGTTTCGGGAAATGCAAATCGGCCACGAAGATGCTCGTCGAACCATAATAGGCTCGCGACCTCGTATTCGCCGGTGTCCTGGTGACTGCGATGCGGCGAACATGTCACGCGCCAACTCTCGGTTTGGATTTCGTCGATCGCACGCGGGAGATCGCCGATGCGTCCGTGGAAGTCGTTGGACGGGCTTAGGAAAATGATCGGACACTTGATGTGTGACAGGCTGACATCGTCGCCAATGGTTGTCTCGAAGATCTTGCTGTCGTTGTCTCGGTCACTGATCCCGCCACAGGACGGCGCGGCGGCTTTCACGCGTGAATCGACGCTGGTCATGACCGTCAACTTGCCGCCCATCGAATGTCCGTAAACACCCAGCCTAGCAGGATCGACTTTGGGTTGTTGTTCCAAGAATGTCAGCGCGCGACGGGCCGCGATCGCGCACAAAAACCATGGACTGTTGCGAGGTGATTCGACATCATCCATCGTCCATGAAGCTGGCTTGACCGACGGAAAATGGTTCTTTGGATTGCGACCGGGTGCGTGATAGCCATCGACCGCGCCCCAGTCGGTCGTGAGCCGATAAGCGGGATCCTGGGTCTTCCCATCCCAGAAAAGTTTCACTTCGTCGGGCGAAACGCGATACTCGGGAGCCGAGATGCGGCCTGCCCAAGCGATTGAGACGGTGGCATAACCGCGTTTTGCGTTCATCAGACAGGCTCGATGATCCGCGTACTGTCCACCGCCGTGAATCTGGACAAGTCCTGGGATTCTTGTACCGGTTCCGGCGATGTTCTTCGGGATGCCGAAGATCGCTGCGAGTTTGGCTTCACGTCCTTTAAAGACTCCGATGCGGAACCGAACGACTCTGAGCAAGACCCCATCTTCTTCCCATTCTCTGATCGTTTCCGTTTCCAGCGGTTCGCTTCTCGGATCGTAATCGCCCCACATTTGCTCGAAGGTTTGCGGGGCGTTGCCGTTGGTCAATGTTGGCAGCGAATCGGGAAGCTGGCCAACCACGATAGAGCAGATCAGCAGAGACGTCGCTATCAACAGCTTTGAAATCATGGCACAACGATCAAGACTTGAACTCGGCGATCACTTTTGCGAGCGATTGTTTGGCATCGCCGAAAAGCATTCGCGTGTTTTGTCCGAAGAACAAAGGATTGTCGACACCGGAAAAACCAGAGGCCATGGATCGCTTCAAAACGAATACTGTCCGAGCATGGTCGACGTTGATGATCGGCATCCCGTAGATGGGGCTGTTCTTGTCCTCGCGTGCGGCCGGGTTCACGACATCGTTGGCACCGATGACGATGGCGACATCGATGTTGTCGATTCGCCGATTGATATCTTCCATTTCCACCAATTGATCATACGGCACGTTGGCTTCGGCCAGCAAAACGTTCATGTGACCGGGCATCCGACCGGCGACGGGATGGATCGCGTAGGTGACGTCGGCGCCGTTGGCTTCGAGCAATTCGCCCAGTTCGCGGACGACGTGTTGCGCCTGGGCAACGGCCATCCCGTAACCGGGCACCATCACGATTGACGAGGCGGCTTCCAAAATCAGATAGGCATCGTCCGCGCTGATCGGTTTGACTTCGCCTTCGACTTTGGTTGCCGGACCGGTCGCGGCGAAACCAGAAAACAAAACATTGCTGAGCGAACGGTTCATCGCCCGGCACATGATATTGGTCAAGATGATTCCAGCAGCGCCAACGAGCGCGCCAGCGACAATCAAAATCGTGTTGTCGATGGCCAACCCGGCCGCACACGCGGCGAGTCCGGAATAGCTGTTCAGCAGCGAAATCACGACCGGCATATCGGCGCCGCCGATGGGGATCACCGCCAATACACCCAAGACCAATGACAGCACGATCACGACATAGATCAACGAACTGACGTACGCAGGCATGAACACCATCACCACGCAGCAAACCGTTACCACAGTCAGCGTCAAGATGGTGATGAGTCGTTGACCGGGGAATGAACCGGCGCCGCTGGCCATCTTCTCGGCAAGCTTCGCCCATGCGACTAGGCTGCCGGTAAAGGTGACGCCACCGATCAGAATCGAGATCAACACCGTGACCAACGTGAACGGGCTGGCGTCTTCACCGAACAGTGCCGCCCAGCCGACCAATAAGCTTGAGATACCTCCGGAACCATTGAATAGGGCGACCATTTCTGGCATCCCCGTCATCGCGACGCGCCGCGCGGTGACCGCGCCGACGATCGACCCCAGCACGGCTGCGACGGCGATCCAGCGGTAGTCGATGATGTCACGGGACAACAGCGTGACCACAACGGCGATCAACATCGCTAGAGACGACATCAAGTTGCCGCTGACCGCAGTCGCGGGCGAACCGAGTTTCTTGAGCCCGAAAATGAACAGACCCGCCGCGATGATGTAAACCGCGCCAATGATTTCAGGACTCATGATTTCTCTCGCGGTGCGTCATCTTTCTTTTTGAACATGGACAACATACGGTCGGTCACCATGTAACCGCCGACGACGTTGACGGTAGCGAAGAACACTGCCAACGCGCCGAGCGATGTCGCCCACGGGCCCCATCCCGCGCCGGCGGCGCTGATCGCGCCGACGACCGTGATCCCGGAGATCGCGTTGGCGCCGGACATCAAAGGTGTGTGCAGCGTTGCCGGTACTTTCGAGATCAACTCGAACCCGAGGAAGATCGACAGCATCAGAATGAAGCCGAGATAAACCGCGTCCATTTATTTGCTCTCCCAATTTGATTTGACGGATTCGTTGACGACCGATCCTTCTCGCGTGATCACCGCCGCGCGGACGATTGCGTCGTCAGGGTCAAGTCGCAATTGCTTCGCTTCGGCGTCCCAAAACTGTTCAATCAGGCTGACTAGATTGTTGGAATACATTTCGCTCGCGTTTCGGCTGACCTCCGACGGCAGATTGCCAATGCCGATGATCTTCACTCCACCGATCTCGACGATTTTGTCGAGTTCGGAGCCTTCGACGTTGCCACCCGTTTCCACGGCCATGTCAACGACGACGCTGCCGGGTTGCATCGCCTCGATCATATCTCGCGTGACGATTCGCGGCGCGGGCCGACCGAATAGCTGAGCGGTCGTTATGACGACATCCGAGGCGGCGATGATTTGCTTTTGTCCTTCGGATTGCAGTTTGATCTGCTCGGGTGTCAACGCTTTGGCGTAGCCTTGTTCGGTTTGGCCGACTTCGCCGAGATCAATTTCGACGAACTTGGCACCGAGCGAGCGGACCTGTTCAGCGACGACGGGCCGAGTGTCGAACGCTTCGACCCTCGCGCCAAGTCGCTTGGCAGTCGCGATCGCTTGCAGCCCCGCAACGCCCGCGCCGATTACGAACACTCGCGCGGGCCGAATCGTTCCCGATGGCGTCATCATCATCGGAAACGCTTTTGGACAATGATAAGCCGCCTGGATCACGGTCACGTAGCCGGCCAAGTTGGCTTGCGATGACAGTGCATCCATTTTTTGAGCGATCGTCGTTCGCGGAATCATCTCCATTGACAGCGACGTGATGTTTTGCCCGGCCATCGCATGTATCAGGTCGCGTTCGTTGAACGGATCCAAAAAACTGATGTGGATCGCTCCCGATTTTAACTCGGCGACTTCATTGATCTCGGGTTTACGAACTCGCAAAATCACATCGGCGGAGGACAACACCGCGTGTCGGTCGGGTTGCACGCTTGCGCCCGCCTGATCGTAGGCCGAATCGTCGAAACCGGAACCGATACCGAGTCCCGATTCGACGGTGATATCGAATCCTGACTGGATCAACTTTTTGGCATTCGCAGGCACCAGCGCGGTGCGCCGTTCGCCTGGCCACGTTTCTTTGGGGACACCGATCCGCATTTTACTGCTCACAAGTTCTTGAGATAATCGACGCTCTGTTGCAATTCACCGAGGCTCGAATCGACACGGCCGACGACGTACCTTCCACGATAACGGCTTTCTTCAAGCAACCCGATAAGATACGGGAAGTCGGCGATGCCCTGTCCCAACGGAACCCCGATTCCTCGACCGGCTGCCAGATCGATAACTCCGTCGACGGCGCACACCAGTTGGATACGGTCGCGAAGGCTTGAAACGGCATCGGGCACTGAAAAACGATTGATGATGAGTTGGCCAGGGTTCAAGGCGACGGCGAGGAATCCATCTTCGCAGGTGTTCAGTAAGCCGGCCAATGTCTCACCGGATTCGGTGCCAGTCTCGGCGGCAAAGAACGCTCCGACGCGAGTGCCATAGCGACCTAAATCGTTCATCACTTCTCGCAGCGTCACGTAACGGGCGTCGGTTTCGGACGAGGGAACCGATCCGATCGCGTTGACGACGACGGGCGCTCCGAGTTTATACGCTAGCAACATCGCCGACTTGGTGGCTTCGACTCGTTGATCCAGATTTTCGAGATGATCGTAGCCACGACGTGTGGGAAACCGCAGGCAGGCGACCGTCAAATTCAGGTCATCCAGCATTTTCCGCAATTGACGAAGCCCGGTGTCCGATAATTGAGATGGATGGATGCCGTTGCGTGCGTCGATCTCGACTGAACGCACACCCCAACCGGCGACCGTCACGAGTGCCTGTCGCAGCGGCATGTCCATCGCGTCGAGTCGCACCGCCAAATTCAGTTCCGCCAAATCGCCACCTTATTTTGAGTCATTCTCAGTTCCACCATCGTCTCTAAGCGACGCCGCCGACTTCATGATCGCTTTCGCCAACGGCGGCATCTTACGTGTCGCGTCTCGGATCGCATACTCCGCCGGCTTTCGCGGCGGCGATCGGCGAACGCGCTTGGCGAGTCGGTTCATGCTCGCCTCGCGATTGATCGTAATTGTGTTGATCGCGAGTTTCACGATCGGCTACGCACTCTTCGGGTCGGCACATGCCGATGATGGGCCGGCTCAATCTTCCGAACGTGACATGCCGACCGCTTCGGAAACGCAGTTGGAAATGTTTGCCTGGGATTTTGGCCGCTCCGATGATAAAGCCTACCGTGGACTGCCGGACAACTGGAAGCGATTCGAGGGGATCGGATTTCCGAAGTATGTCGATTGGGCCATTGTTGCTCGCGATCCCTCGTTCGAGAAAAGCGTGCAAGAGCTCGACACGACCGTCATTCGGTGGTGGGACAAGTATCTCAAGCCGCGTTTCTCAAGCTTGCCGCCACTGCCGCCATCGATCGCGGACGCGCTCGTTGATCGATACTTGAGAATCCAACTGGACGGCGGTCAGTTCAAAGCCCAGTCGCCATCAATTCCGGCGAGCCGCATGTATCAGTATCGATTCTCGGCTGACATCATGACGCAAGGTTTGCGTCACGATACGGCCCACGCCGAGCTGGTATTCTTGGACGATCGTGGTGCGGAATTGACTCGGCACGCGACGCTTCGGCGTGGCGGAACTACTCCCTGGACGCGACTGGAAGTGGACTTGGTGAGACCGCCGGTGGGCGCGACCGCGATGATGGTGCGAGTTGTCGTCGCCCGCAGTGATGACGGCTTGGAAGATATCCGCGGCCAAATCGGTTTCGACAACCTTCGCATCCAGCAATATCCACAACTGCAACTGACAACCGACGAGGCCCGAGGCATCTACTCCGTCGGTCGACCCGTAGCTGCAACCGTCAAGATCATGGGGCTACCATCGGGATCATCGCAGATCCGATTTTCCTTGATCGACCATTCCGGTCGCGAGCTCTCCAACAAGTTGACGCAAGTCAAACATCGCAAGGGCGTGGTGGAAACCATGGACTCCGAAGTCACTTGGACGTTGCGACGACTTGATCCCGGCTTCTATCGAGTCGCGGCATCGATTGTCGGCCAAGAACCATCGGCCTTGTCGGCGGAAACGACGTTTGCGGTGATTGATGAACTGGTTGGCGGTCCGCCGCACGGACCGTTCGGATGGACACTACCGCGAGGTGCCGGGCCAGTGCCGCCGCGAGAGCTGGCGACGTGGTTGACACAGTTGGGCGTCGCGTGGGTGAAGTATCCGTGTTGGTTGGAAACGAACGATAATGTTGGGATTGAGGAGACTGCGGCCTTGCTCGCTCGTTTGCAAGACTCGGGATTACAAACAGTCGGCATGCTAGGCTTGCCGCCCGAGTCTCAGGTCATCAAGTACGATCTGCGCGGTCGCCGTGACTTGGTGGCGGGGCAATTGTTTCGTGATGTCGCGACTTGGCAACCACTGCTTGAACCGGTGATGTCGCGGCTGACTTTGAAGGTGCGGACATGGCAGTTGGGCAATGATCGCGACCACAGCTTCCTTGGTCGTCCAAGACTTCGTGATTCGATCAGTCAGATTTCGACTGGCTTGCAAGGATTTGGCCAACCGATCGATGTGGCCATTTCGTGGCCTTGGTTGGAAGAAGAACTTGGCAATGAAGAGACATCTTGGCAAGCAATCTGCCGCAGCAGCGATCCGCCACTTTCGGTCGCCGAGCTTGATGCGTTTTTATCGCTCGGCGAAACGCGGTCTCGTGGCGCCGGTGCCCATACTTGGTTGTTGGTCGATCCGATCGCCAAGAGCGTTTACGATCGACAATCCCGAGTCCGAGACTTGGTGCTAAGAATGGCGACGGTGCGAAGCCACCGTGTTCAGGCGGCTTTCATCAGCGATCCCCATAACGCGGAGCGCGGGCTGTTGAGACCCAGTGGTCGGCCCGATGAGCTGCTGTTGCCGTGGCGCACAACCGCGAGGCTGATCGGGAACTTGCGAAAGACGGGTTCGCTGCAACTCCAGAGCCGTGCCCGGAACATCGTGTTCGCCGGCGAAGGACGAGCGGTGCTGATGGTGTGGTCCGCCGAACCGACCGTGGAGCGGATGTACCTCGGCGACAATGTCCAGATGATCGATGTTTGGGGCAAAGTCACAACGCTGCCGGTGCAATCGGATTCAGCGGAGCCCGGTCAAAACATCCCGATCGGACCTGTTCCCATTTTCATTGTCGGAGCCGAACCGGCGCTGTTGGCATTCCGAATGTCCGTCGAATTGCAGCCTAATCAACTCGATAGTTTGCTCGGTCAAATTCAACCGATGAGCGTCAAGTTCACCAATCCGACCAAAGACAGTCTGGTTGGTTCGTTGCGAGTCGTCGTTCCCGAGGCTTGGTCGATTGATTCACCGGTGCGGAATTGGGAATCACTCTCTGGACGATCGGCATCCGAAACATTCGATGTCGTGTTGGGCAACACGGCAAAGATCGGAACCTACGATGTGCCGTTGCAGTTCGAATTGGAGACGGTTCCGCCAAAGTTGATCACGGTTCATCGCCAGATCAGTGTTGGACCCGAGGGATTGGAGATCAAAGTCGTCACGCGAATGCTCGACAACAACGAGCTTCGGGTACAGATCGAGATGACCAATCGGTCGAACAAACCACAGTCTTACGATTGCCTATTGTTTCCGCCGCCAGGTCGCCAGTACCAGCGCAGGTTCGTGTCGATCGGCCCAGGCGAAACCATCCGCCGAGAGCTATTTTGGCAAGATGCCGACGAGTTGGTTGGCAAGCGAATGTTGCTGCGCGCGATCGAGCAAGACGGAACCCGAGTCGTAAATTTTCCGATCGATGTTCAACGCTAAGTGCGGTCAACGCTTTTCAAGCTTCCGCAAGATCGGTTTCATCGCGTCGAGTTCGGTGTAGTACATTGCGCTCGGATCGATGCCGCGATCTTCGAGCCAATTTAAACGATCGCTGATAGACTCACGCGATGCCATCCACGGCAAAATCAGTAGCCAAACGACCGCAATCGCCGTCACGCATAAAGCAAGTCGTTGCACCGGAGTTGTCGTCATGGTAGATACTGATCGATTTGGTCTCGGAAGACGACCCTGAACATCAGCCATGCCATCGCCAGTGTCAAAATCAAATTCAGCGTTTGGCCGCAGACGTAGAGAATCAATGGCTTGCCGCCTTTCATGTACGGCGCCAATTCACGGAAATTGGTTTGCAATCCGATGCTGACGAACGCGAGACAGAACAACCATCCGCGAATCGTCTTCGTTGACCCATCAATCATCGCGTCGACCAACGCGGGTCCGTCGCCGACGTTGCTGTAAATCAACGAAAAAACAATTTGATGATCCAGTGGGCGAACTAACTTGATCTCTATATCGCCGAAGTAGCTGTAAATCAGTGAAAAAACGACTGATGCGCCGATGAATCCGAGCACGAACTTGGGGAATCGATACCAGATCTCCATCGCGTCCGGCCGAGCGCCCGATTCGGTCTTCTCGACGCAGGTTACCCAGTAAACGGCGACCCCGAACGCGGTGACGCCGATTAGGACGTTTTGAATCATCTTGACCGTGGCGGCCACTTCGAGCGCCCGATCACCGAGTGCTGCACCTGCGGCTGCAACGGCGCCCGTTGCGTCGATCGTGCCGCCGATCCAGGCACCGCCGAGCACTTCGTCCATTCCCACAGCTTTGATGAACGCGGGCAAGGCAATCATCATGATGACCGTGAACGAAAGCGACAGACCGATCGCCAATGACAACTCTTCTTTCTTCGCTTTGCAAGCCGCCGCAGTCGCGATCGCCGCTGACACGCCGCACACCGACATGTCCGCCGAGATCACCATGTTGAGCGAAGGTGATTGAATTTTCAGTACCTTTTGACCGAAGATGAACGTGCTGATCAAGACGATCGGCGTAACCACCCAAGCGACGAAAATGCCGGGCAGCCCGAGCACCAACAGTCGATTCATCAACACTTCCGCGCCCAGCAGCACGAGGCCGGTCTTGATGTAGAACTCGGTCAAAATCGCCGGCTCCAAGAACTTCGGTGTGCCGATCGTATTGCTGATGATCAGGCCCACCAGCAGCGCCCACAAAGCGTATTCCAGATTGTACGCCTTGATGACACTCTGCCCCGACAGCACGAATGCAAACGTTGCAAGCAAGAACACAATCGGAAATGCGATCAAAAATTTTTGTGACGAATGGCCTCGCATGCCCATCGCGACGGCAAACAATATTCCTATGACGGCGAACGATCCGGCCGTCCCTGTTATCGTCTCTTTCACCGGCTTTTCATTGGTCGCTGCCAAATAGAGTGAGTCGATTGGATTCGATCTCCACGACGACGGTTTGTCTAGCCAAGCCGCCACAGGGTTGACGATTTCCTTGGCAACTCTCGAACCCGAATCGTGAGTCAGATGGGCAAACCAAACGATCGCGAATGCCAAGACCAGCAGGGTCGCACCACACCAAATCGCCCACCAATCTTCGGACGTTTTCATTTCCGCCCAGGTACTGCGTCGAATCGGCGTTGGCGTATCAGTCGGAGTGTCGGTCGGCATGGGGCATCCAGCAGAAACGGTTCAGTGGACCGCGTCAGTTCGCACTCCATCCCGCCAATTTAACAAATCGAGCTGCCGTCGATGCGGTTACCGAGCGTCTAATTTGAACGACGATAGCTCAACAATCACAGGGGTTTCTGCAAATTCTTTGACCATCAAGAATTGGTCGGCCGAAACATTGCGAAAGACTTGGCGATGGTCAGTCGTCGGCCAGTGGATCTCGAAGCTTTTCGCATCGCGGCCAAGGCTTTCGCGATGTAAATCGTTTGCTCGAGTTCTCGGGTCGGACCTGTTGAAGATGGGTTGCTCACTTCCGGCAGCAACGACTGACATTTCGTTAGCGTTGCCAACGCCTCGTCGGCGCGACCGGCCAAAGTCAGCTCACTGCCGAGTTCTTGAAGTGCCTGCAACTTGCCGAAAAAATCATCAGCCTTCGTTGCCGCTTCTAGCCGCTGCTGGGCAGCTAAAATCGTTCCATCGCCGAAGTACTTGGCGTTGGATGATCGTGAATTCAACTCGGCCAGACGCCGCACCATCGCGGCACGACCCGGTTCCATAACACCGGTTGGTTTCGGAGGCGTGATGATCGGAGCCGGTTTCAGCCTAACTGGCAGATTCGAGTTGGCTGCGTTGTCTTTGCGGGTGCAGCCCGTAAGACCGACGATCAGGAATCCTGCCACGGAAAATGTGATCGCCAGTGATTTGAGCGAGTCTCGGTGGTGGATCGGCATGAATTTTCGTCCGGTGGTTCAGTACCTTCGCACCGACGCATCGATTTGTTGGCTCCATGCGTCGATACCGCCGGCCATGTTTTGCACGCGAGCAAAGCCTTGCTCTTTCAACGCCTTGGTCACGTGGAGGCTGCGTCCACCGTGGTGGCAATGAACCACGATGTGTCGGTCGCGATGTTCTTCCAGCTCGGCGATGCTGGTCTTCAGTCGGCTCATCGGGAACAGATAGCTGCCGTCGATTTTTGTGAAATCGTATTCGTCTTGTTCGCGGACATCCAGCAACAGAAAATCATCGCCGCGATTTTTCAATTCCGCGACGGACTGGACATCGATTTCGATCGGCAGCTTTCCAACATCGGACATTCGGTTTCTCCCGCTTAAAGTCGGCAATTGAGAATCGGCGTTTCGATGATCGCGGACGCACCGGCGGCTTCGAGCCGTTCCATGGTATCGATGATGTCGACTCGACGAACCATGACGCGGACGCTGCACCAAGCCTTGTCTTCGAGTGAATTGATTGTCGGCGAATCGTATCCCGGCGTGATCAACTCAACCTCCACAAGATTCTCCCGCTTGACGTTGTACTCGAGCGACGAGTAATCCCGCGCGATCACGACACCTTCGAGTCGACGCACGACGCGATCAGCAGTCTCCTTATCATATCCTTTGTCGTTCTGGATCAATACGGTTTCGTAGCTGCCGATTTCTTCGAGAATCTTCAATCGATTTGCCGCCAGGGTGCTGCCCGTTTCCACGAGGTCAACGATCGCGTCGGCAACGCCCAACTGGATCATCACTTCAACGGAACCGGACAGCGAAACCAGATGAGCGGCGGCGCCGTGGGCAGCCAAATAGCTAGCGGTCACGCCGGGGAAACTGGTCGCAATGCGTTTCTTGTCGAGATCCGCGGCCGATTGATAGGTTGCGTCGTCGGGGACGCAGATCGCCAGCCGACATCGACCGACACCCAACTTCATTCGCACCTGGACATCGTCGCCGGATTCTTCCACCAGATCGCTGCCGGTGATTCCCATGTCGATCGCACCTTCGGCGCAAAGCGTGGGAATGTCATCGGTGCGAAGGAAGATGATGTCGATCGGCAGACCGCTGACGCGCGCGAACAGGCCTCGCGATTGACGGCGGAAGTTCAATCCGGATTGGGCGAGCAGCTCGCCGGCGATTTCGCTCAGGCGGCCCTTGCTGGGTACGCCGATGCGTAGGTTTCGATCAGATCCCACGGGTTTCTCGGGGTTGGTGGTCAGTCAGGTTGGTCGGTGTCGGTTTGGTGGGCGTTCTTCGCCGGGCGGTTGGCTTTTTCGACGAGTCCGGAGGTTCCTTCGCGACGTGCCAACTCGGTCGCCACTTCAGCAATGTCGACGCCTCGCCAAGCCATCAGCACCATCGCATGGTAAATCAAGTCGCCTGCTTCGTAGACAAAATGTTGACGCCCAGCATCGTCGGACTCGCCGGCCGCCTCGATCATCTCGTTGGCTTCTTCGCGAATCTTGCCGCCGATTTTTTCGCGTCCCCCGTCGAGCAGCCTCGTTGTGTAAGAACCGACCGGACGCGACTTGGTTCGCTCCTGCAACATCTCCATCAAACGAACGAGTGGTTCGAGCGGGTGTTGGGACGTCTGGTCGAGCTTCGGGTTAGGCATCGCGGTTTCTGGCGGGCGGTCCTGGGGTCAATCAGCGACGATAGTAAACCGGCGGTCATGGATTGCCAACGGACGGGGCGAGTCGCGTTCCCGGAAAAGGTTTCCACTTGCAGGGCTATGAGCGGGGTTTTTCGGTCTCGGGTTTGAGTTAAGTTGTATTCTGCACGGGAACAAATTCCGGTTCCTTAACCTCGCAAACTGATAGCGATTTCAACGCCATGATTACGATCGTCGACTATCAGATGGGCAATCTGAGAAGTGTCCAGAAAGCGATCGAGCGGGTCGGTGGCAGCGCCGTCATTAGCTCCGACGCCAATCAGATCGCCAATGCTGAGAAATTGGTGCTGCCCGGTGTTGGGGCATTCGGCGATGCGATGAGCGAGATCCGGCGACGTGATTTGGCGGGGCCGATCCGAGACTTCGTCGCCTCGGGACGACCGTTCTTGGGTATCTGCTTGGGTCTGCAATTGTTGTTCGAGCGAGGTTTTGAGCACGGCGAACACGAAGGGCTGGGGATTTTGGCCGGCGATGTCGTTCGATTCGAGTTGCCACGGACGATGAAGGTTCCCCACATGGGCTGGAACACGGTCACGAAGAAACAATCGGGCCCGATTCTTGACGAAATCGTCGGCGGCAGTCACTTCTACTTTGTGCATTCTTATTACGTCCGACCGACTGACCCGACGGTCGTTGCTCTTACATGCGATTACGGCGGCGAATTTTGTGCGGCGGTACGTCGCGACCAACTGTTTGCGACACAGTTCCACCCCGAGAAAAGCCAAGCTGACGGGTTGAAGCTATTGGCGGCTTTCGATCGCCTCGGTGCTGTCGCCGAAGTGACAAGTCGATGATCGAGCCGAAGTCGGTTGGTCCCGCCGCAATTTCGATCGCTTCGTCGGATCAACGCTTGCGAGTCGAGTTTTCATGGCAAAGTGATCGGTTCGTTCACCGAATTTGGTTGGATGATAATGAGGTAGGGCACAGCATGGATGGCGACGGCGATTCGGATTGGCCCGCATCGCCACCGATTCAGCAACTTTCGCTCGAAGCGATCGGTCCAGGCAAGGTGGTTCTCGGCGTTGGGGGCGCCGGACAGGGTCACTGGAGCATCAGTGTCGAAGCGTATGGGGAAGACGGTCTCAAGTTTGATTTGGCCTGCCGTTGCCGGGGCACCGCAGAATCGCTCGGCAGCGAGTACGAATTGGCAGGCACGGTTCGTTTGAACGTCACCGACGGCGAATTTCAGAAGACGAAGTCTGGTTCCCGCGTGTGTCCAACGATGATTGCCCAGACTGTCCCGGGTTCCGCGAACGATCGTCAAACCCATCGCTGGGCGTACTTCTTGCAGCCTGCTCGAGATCTTTCCTAAGCCCCCTCGTTTCGCCAGGGATCCATCCGTTGGAAAGTTTTTTTGGGAGGATTCTTCGCTGAAAAATGGCGGTGCCGTACGAGCAAATCAGTTGTTAATACCGTGCCAATCGCGTCGCCCTAGAACAGACTCCTCAATTTGCCAGAAAGCCCCCTTTACCCAATCGTCAATTTCTCGATCTTGGCACCGTCCGCTTCGACAGTCGATTCGGGCTTTTATGACTCGATGGAGACCTTAGATGCGTAATTTGGTTCTTTTAGCAGCTGGTTTGATGTTGTTCACGTCCGGATCGGTGACCGCACAGACGACGATGATCAGCAGCACGCCGCTGAGTAGCTCGAATCAGGTTTGTCCGAAATGCGGCAAAATCCATGCTCCGCAGATATCCGGGCAAGCGACACAGCCGCCGACTCAGGGCGTCCAGATGACGAACTTCGCGGCGCCTGTCGCCCAGACATCGGCAATGCGGGCATCCGGCGGTGTGATGAACGTTCTCTCGTCGCTCAACGCCCAACGGTCTCGACAGGGAATCGGCACCCTGCGATACGATGCATCGTTGCAGGCCGTCGCCGAGCGGCGCGCCCAGTCGATGGCATCCATGAGTTTGAAGAGCCATCCGCCAGGGTCGTTCTCGCCCGGTACCCACGAAGGCGTGGGTTGGTCTAGTTCGTACTCGCCGTCAGGAGTGTCGGCATGTTTCACCAGCGATACCCGAATGCAGTACGCCGGCGCTGCGATGGCCACAGGTCGAGATGGTGTGTATTTCGCAGTGGTGTATCGCTAGCACGAATTGCCGCTCTCGCACGGGCGTCCCTGAGCAGTCTTCGCATTCGCGCCGTTTCAACGTCGATCTTCTTCGCAGCGGCGCTGATGGGTTTGGCGGGTGCCTCGATCGCTAGTGCCCAATCGGGGCTACCCGTTACAGGATCTGCCGCCGTCGACGCCACGTCCGCGGACGCGAAGGTGGCCGTCGAGTGGTTGGTAGATCATGGACTGCAACGACTGCCGCGTTCCTTTGACGGTGACAAGGACTGGGGCGATACCAAGAAGGTGTGGTCCGGAGTGAAGATGCGCATGGACGGGTTGGAGCTAAAGACCCACCGGCGATTTCGAGATGTTGAACACGGCCGATGGATCAAATATCAAGTCAACTTACCGGGTGACCATATGGCTCGTCCTGTCGAAGTCCGAATCCATCAGGTTGTCCCGATCGTCGAACTATCCACCGCCCAGCAGCGATGGCGAATCGATTCGTCGGTGCTGGTTCCGATGACTTTCACGGCACAGATTCAGCGATGGAGTTTGGGAGTCAAGCTGTTCAGCGTCACGGTCTCGGGCGAGATGAAGGTTCGGATGGACTCGTCCGCCACGATCGGCATATACGCCGACTATGCCAAAATCCCTCCCGACTTGATCATCGATCCGCATGTCGAGCGAGCGACGTTGAGACTCGAACGATTCGAGGTCGAGCGGGTCAGCCATATCGGTGGCGACGCCGCGGAAGCATGGGGCGAGATCATGCAGGAAGTTTTGGTCGAGCGGTTCGTTAAAGCCCAGGACGATCGTCTGGCTCAAAAGCTGAACAAGTCGATCGACAAAGAACGCGACAACCTCAAGATTTCGATGTCAAGTTGGCTAATGAAGCTGACGCCAAACAAGTAGGCCATGCAGGGCGGAGCGATGCAGGGCCTACTTATTTGGCGACGTTAGCCCGTCGCCAAAGCTAGGCGATTCAAACGAGCCTTCGCGGGCTGCCCCGACCACTGCCAAGCTCCGAACAGAATTGCAGTGAAGATCAGGTCGCCGGCGACGGTGTAACCGAAGAACGGAATCGCGGCGGTGTAACAGGCAACCAAGCCCCAAGCGGTCATCGAGTACCATCCCGCCAGCCAAACACCCAGATTGCTGGTTAGAAAAAACAGCGTCGATGCGGTCAGCGATCCACCGAATGTTCGCAGGAGATTGCGGTCGGATTGCACCCACCTTCCGACCGGCACTGCCAACGTCGCACCCGCGTAAACTGCGATCATGGCCATCGGGGAATAGAAACCCATGCCGGGAATGCCCATCGCATGCCCGATGACGTCACTGATCAATAACACTGCAGCCGGCACCAAATAGGCTCGTCGTCCTACCAAGTAACAACCCGCGAACAGTCCCAAAGCGCCCACGCAGGCGACGTTGGGAGGATGCGGAAGGAAGCGGCTGACAGCAACCAACAGGGTAAGAAGATAAAACATGGATACGGCGAAAGGCTTGGTGAAACGATCTAGGAACGACCCCGTTCTAACCGAGCGGAACTGGCGACGGAAGACCTTCGGCATTGATGCCCAAGATTTGCCCGGCGCTGTCGCTTACGGGATGGCGATCATTCCCGTCGCGACGGCGGCCGATTCGACGATGATGGCCCGTCGATCCCACGGCGGACGCTGGTACATCAACGGCGCACACGATCCGGGGCGGTAATAGCCGAGAGTGTACTCACATTCGCAGGGATTTTGAATCGCCATCAAGTAGGGCAGCATCGGGACCGTCGCGAAAAATCGCACGCCACTGGCCAACGGCTGCGCACATCCGAACCGCTCGTGACCGTGCCGCTCCAGCATCCGGTCCTCGAAATAGCGAGGATTGGAATAGGTATTCGGTGCGGCCCAATCGGCAATCGACCAGTTCCAATCAGCACCACGGTCGGCTCCCGATTCGGGCAATGACTGGAGTGGACGATCATCCGTAGCACGAAATCCTTCGGGAGTCTTGCCGTTACCCACGTCGTCGGTCGCGGTCGATCTCGCCTCCAGGGGCGGCAGCACGAAGCGTCCGTCGACGACTTCAGGCTTCGCGTTCTGCTCCGCAAGAAAACCGTCATCTTTCGCGGACGCCGCCAATTTCGCCTGCGCTGAGTCGCGGCTGCTATTTTCTTGACCTTCGACGGACCCACAGAATGAACCCAGGATCGTTAGCGAAGCGGCCCACACGGTCAAAGAAGTGATTTTCATTGTTCAGACTCATCCATCCATGGGTGCATCGTAACCACTGGTTCCTTCGGCAGATTCGGCCCTCGAAACGAAGCCCGTTCATTCGCGTCTGAAATACCCGCAATCGTGGCTTGATCGGCGCGGCCGAAGTATTCCATGCGGCCCAAACATTCAATGGGACCGGAACAATCGTCACAACTCGAACTGTTTGTTTTCGGTTGACAAGAATCAACGGCACAAACGAAATCGCCGACGGTCGCGCGAGCTAGGTTTCATCGCTATGTATTTTTAGCCGAGAAACCAACCCGAGATTTGTCATGCAAGTCGACTACGACCAATTCGATGGTGTCGAACAAACTTCCCGCACCATGTCGCTGCGGATGAGCTTGTTGTGGTCGTCGGTCTTCTTTGGTCCCGCAACTTACTTTCTGGTCCAACACGATTATGTCGTTGCTGCGATGATGTTCGTGGCCGGGTTCGGCGCCTTCACGGGTTACCGCACCGGCATTCTTTCCATCTTCGCATCGACAATGGGTTTAGCGGCGGCGGTCGCGTTTGCACCCACGATCGGGATGGAAAACGCCTACCGATTTAGTCAGTGGTTCGGAACGTCGGGACTCGCCAATCGCTTCCTCAGCATTGCCGCCTTTGGACTTTGCATCGGCTTGTTCACGACATGGTGTCTTTGGTTCATCCTAGGACGCATGGTCCGTCGTCGCGGACGACTAGACAGTGCCAACCGATCGCTGGGTTTCGCTTTCGGCGCCGTGCAAGGCATCGCCGGGTTGGTCTTCTTTATCGGCGGCATGTTGGTGATGGAGCCGATTGAACAAGAACGAGTTGCCAACCGTGACCCGAAAGATGCTCGCGGTCAGTTTGCATCGCGATTGATTCTTTCGACATCCGAGGCAACTCGTCATAGTTTGGTCGGCCCGTGGTTAGTGCAATACAACCCGCTAACCATGATTCCAGATCTAAACAAAGTCGAGGAGTATACGCGAACGGCGGAAGTGCTCGCCGATCCCGTGCGTATGCAGCAACTACTCAATGAACCGGAGATCCAAGAGCTGCGTCGAAAGCCTCCGGTGCAGAAACTGATAATACAACTGAACGAAGATCCGAAGATTCGCGAGCTGCTCGATTCGGGACAGCCGATCAACGCCGCCACCGCGATGACGCTGCTGAGCCATCCGGCGGTGATGGAATTGGTCGACCAGCCGGGCTTTTTGGAGGAAGCCGCCAAAGCGATTCAAAGGGCGGTACCGACGCCCGGTTTCGCTCATTAGGCGTCATTCGCCAAGGACCGCGATCCGGGTACACTGCGGTGTCCGCCGTTTTTAATCGCCGTCTCATTGGCCGCCTCACGTGAACCTTCCCGTCATCGAAACTGGTCCCGTCCCCCAAAATTTGGTCGGGCCATTGCCCGATCCTCGAAGACATTTGTTGGATGTCTCGATGGACGAATTGAAGCAATGGCTGATCACCGAAGGTCAGCCAGGGTTTCGCGCCAAGCAGATCATGAATTGGGTTTTCCAGCGGCGGGTGAACCAGTTCGCCGAGATGAGCGATCAGCCCAAGGGACTGCGTGAGAAACTGGACCAGGCGTTTCGGATCTGGGTCACCGAAGAAGCTGATTTAGTCCAGTCCGATGATGGGACGGAAAAGATCTTGGTTCGATTGCCCGATGGTGGCGAAGTCGAATGCGTGCTCCTTCGCGACGGGCCGCGACGCAGTATCTGTGTCAGCAGCCAAGTCGGATGCGCCATGGGATGCGTGTTTTGCGCCAGCGGTCTCGATGGCGTTGACCGCAATCTGACCAAGGGCGAGATTCTGGAACAGATGCTTCGTTTGCAGGCCCGCTTGGACGAAGGCGAACGACTCAGCCACATCGTGATGATGGGAATGGGTGAACCGCTGGCCAACTTAGATCGCGTACTCGGTGCGCTTGATGTCGCTCGCAGCAAAGACGGCTTGGGAATCAGCCCGCGCCGTATCACGATCAGCACGGTTGGGCTGCCCCCAGCGATCGACCGCTTGGCACGCCACGGAGTGCCCTACAATTTGGCAGTCAGTCTACACGCGCCGAACGACGAACTTCGCAACCAGCTCGTGCCAGTCAATCGCAAAGTCGGTGTGCAAGGAATCATGGACGCCGCCGATCGATATTTCAACGCATGCGGTCGGCGTCTGACGTTTGAATACGTATTGCTCGGCGGATTGAATGATTCGGATGCCCTGGCGAGGCAGCTTGCCATGCTGCTTCGATCGCGAAACGCTATGCTAAATGTCATTCCGTACAATCCGGTGGAAGGACTTCCGTACACAACGCCCAGCAAACGAGTGATCGAAAACTTCCGCAGAACACTGGAACTCGGCGGAGTCAATGTTCAGTTTCGCCAACGCAAAGGTAGCGAAATTGATGCGGCATGCGGGCAACTGCGACGCAATCGAAATACGATCCAACCCATTTCAACGGAAAACTAGCACGATGGCAGTCGAGATTGATGTCGTTTACGCCGGACACCTTCGCTGTGACGCGGTCCATTGTCCGAGCGGAATGACTCTCCACACGGACGCTCCGGTGGACAATGGCGGCAGCGGCGAATCCTTTTCGCCCACTGACTTGGTTGCCACGGCCCTGGGAACGTGCGTGATGACGATCCTCGGTCTGGTCGCGGCCAGGCACGAGATCGATCTAACGGGCACCAGCGTCCACGTTGAAAAAGAGATGGTGACTGAACCGATTCGACGCATCGGGTCTCTGCGAACCGTCGTGACGGTGCCTCCGGGACGCGTCTCGGATGAGGCGATGCGGACTCGATTGGAGGCTGCTGCTCGAAAATGCCCCGTCCATCAGAGCTTGCATCCCGATATTCACGCGCCGATCGAGTTCGTTTACGGCTGAAACCAGCTCTGCCACGCCGTGGCTGTGTCGTGAACGATATTCATGCGCCGACTGGGTCAGCTGCCCGCCGACCGGGTAAGCTGGGGAAAGAAACGGAGTTGCTCGATTTTTGCCGCTTTCCTACGATTCCTATATTGTGAAGGTGGCCTTCGGGGCTACACACCCCGTTCAATGAATCCAGTTTGAATCAAACCCTCTAGGAAACCGTTATGGACCGTCGTCTGCGTCCGAATCAATTCGCCCTCATCGCTGGATTGCTGATCGTCGTCGGCTGCTTGTACGCCGCATCGCCGACTTCGGTCGTGGCACAACAACAAGCACTCGCGCCCAGCATCGATGCGAAACCGGTCACGCCGCCTGCGGGCGAAGCGCCGTTGGCTGCGGCACCATTGGCTGCGGCGCCTCGTTTGGCAGTGCCCTCAGCTCGCGACAGCGTCGTCGCCCGGACGATCGCCAAACTGATGCCAGAAAATCATGTTTCCGCTCAGCAACTCAACAACACCATCAGCGAGCGAGCACTCGATCTTTTCGAGAATTCGCTCGATCCCCTGAAGCTCTACTTTTATCAATCGGATATCGACCAGTTCGCCGCCTACTCCGACTCGATCGACGATATGGTGCGGCAAGGCGACTTGCGGCTGGCCTACGACATATTCGCACGTTTTATTCAACGAGTCGACGAACACGTTGCCGTCGCAGAGGAATTGTTGAAGGGAGATTTCGAATTCACATCCGACGAGTCGATCGTCATCGATCCCAAGTCGACGACCTACGCCCAAAATGCTGATGAAGCCCGTGATCGTTGGCGCCGTCAAATCAAATATGCCTTGTTGGACCTCAAGGAGGAAGACAAAGTAGGACCCGAGGCGATCGAACAACTCCAGCGTCGCTATTCGCGATACGCGCGCCGCTGGAAACAAACCGACAGCGACGATTTGCTCGAGCTTTTCTTGACCGCCGTCACGATGGGATACGACCCGCACTCGACTTACATGTCCCCCCAGTCGTTGGAAGATTTTAACATCCAAATGCGATTGAACTTGGACGGCATCGGAGCCCAACTGACCGAAAAAGATGGCAAGACAACCGTCACGCGGGTCATCCCCGCGGGTGCTGCCGACAAGCAAGGAAAATTGAAGGCTGACGATGTGATCGTTTCAGTCGGTCAGGACGACAATGATACCGGCGAGATGGTGGATGTTGTCGAAATGCCACTTACCGATGTTGTGGACTTGATTCGTGGTAAAGCGGGAACCACCGTCCGATTGGGCGTGAAGCCCGGCGGAGTTGCCAATGTCGAAGTTTACAAAATCGTCAGGGCTCGGATCGAACTCGAAGAATCCGCCGCCCGTGGTAAAGTGATCGAGCATGAGATGCCCGATTCGCCGGGCAAACTGAAGATCGGTTACATCAACCTTCCCAGTTTTTATTTGGATATGGAATCGGCGCGGCAGGACAAGCAGGACTTCCGCAGCAGCACGCGGGATGTAAAGCGAATTTTGGACGATTTCCGTCGCGATCAGGTGGACGGTGTTGTGCTAGATTTGAGCAAGAACGGTGGGGGAAGTTTGACCGAGGCGATCAACCTGACGGGATTGTTCATCGATCGTGGGCCGGTCGTGCAAGTCAAGAATTCGGATGGCAGCGTGCAACAGTATTCTGACGATGAACCCGGCACTTCTTGGGACGGCCCGTTGGTGGTCTTAACCAGTAAGTTCAGCGCCAGTGCGAGCGAAATTTTCGCGGGGGCGATTCAAGATTATCGACGCGGAATTGTCGTCGGTGACCCCGCCACCCACGGCAAGGGATCCGTCCAAACGCTGTTGGATTTGGGCCAGCAGTTGTTCCGCAACAGCCGCGCCAACTACGGCGCGCTCAAGGTGACGCTGCAGCAGTTCTACCTGCCCGATGGCGAGAGCACCCAATTGGACGGCGTGTCCGCCGATGTCGTGTTGCCAAGCATCACATCGAAGATGGATGTCAGCGAGAGCGATTTGAAGTACGCGCTCAAACATGACCGCGTCAAAGCAGCTAGGCACAATCTTTACAACATGAAGCCCGCGGATGTAATCGGCATGCTTCGCCAACGTTCGATGACGCGAGTCGCTAGCGACAAAGAGTTCACTGATCTGCTCCGACGCATCGAGTTGTACGTCGCTCAAAAAGAACAGAACACAATTTCTCTCGACGAAGAACAGTTCGTGGCTCATCGCAAAGAACTCGATGCTCAAAAAGAAGATGAAGAAGAAACGATGGATACTCAGCTCAATGTGCAAGAGATCTATCGAGACAACTTCTACAACAAGGAAGTCATGAACGTGACCCACGACTACATCGAGGGTCTGCGAAAGCAAAACCTCGCCAAAGCCGGTTAACCGTGAACTGAAAGGCGGTCACGATTGTGGCCGGCATCCATAGCGAAAGATTTGCATTTTTCGCTAATTGGTCGTGGGTTGAGCGTAGCGATACCCACGTAATTTCTCGAGCACGTGCCGAGTGATTCCAGCCATATCGGTTTCGCTTCTCGGGGATCGATTCTCGGGGATCGATTCTTGTATGGTGGCGTTCTGTTGCAAAATGTTCAGTGCAAGACGACGAAAAACCGATAAAATTTATGGTCCGGTTCCCTTGCGAATTCGGCTGGAGTCTTCTGAAAAAGTTACATCCAGTACCTAGTGTTGCCGATTTTTGCAGCCCAAATGATCACGGTGACGTCCACTGCTAACTGAACTTTAAGTTGCCGTTGACAACACGCATCGTTCGTTGGAGCGAGTAGTCGGGACAAGAAAATGCAGCCGAGGATGATGTCGACACGGCTTAGAGTTTACCGACCGGACCGATGTAGGCTTTAGCAATGACGACGTTGTCAAAGTCGACCACGTTTTCCCTATTTTTAGTCCAACGCTCGGTAACGTAAGACTCCAAGGTCAACGAGTTAGCGAGCAGCGTTTCGACTCGACGCCATGGAATTTCCGTCCAATGTCCTCGCAATTGACCATCAATGGCGCTCGCCGAGTTGACCACCAAAAAACAGCATGCGACAAATCCAAACCAGCGACACATTTTCTACATCCCAATTTGAGTTTCCATCTACGCATCTTGAATTCAGGCGACCATTGAATCCCAGATGCAATTGTTCTTCCATTGTTACTCAATGTCAACGAACGCTGAACGATCGGTATTGCTTATCCTGTAGTTAACCGCAAGTTTTACGCTGAAAGCGTTTTAGCACTCAGTCGGCGGTCGAGCCGAGCGAAAAACGCCGGAAAAACTTCGGGGTCAACACTGGGTTTCTTTCTTTCTATCCGGCGGTGCGATGCTGGGGCAGCGGCAACCGAGCAGTCGCTCGCCGTACAGAATCACGGATCGCGTCATCGCCATGCCGTCGATAAACGAATTCTCGTACATAACCATGAAACAGGATGCAAGCGTTGATGTTCTTGACCAACCCGCCGGTCAGCAAAATCTTGGATGCATTCAAGTTGATCGGTCTCTTACAGAAGTTGGTATGTTCTCGATTGGTTTGGCTCTGCTTTACCCCGATCAAATCTTTTCCACTCGAATGACTTTCCCCATGATGAAATTCGCTTCTTCGTTCATCGTCGCATTCTTGACCACCGCGGTCCATGCGGACGATCATCAGTCCAATCGCCAATTGGTAGTTGAAACGCCCGGCTTGGTCGCGTTTTGGGACTTCGTCAAACGAGAACCGGATGGGCAGCATCGATTCACCGCCCATGTGCCAAACGATTCACCGACCGATTATGCACTCGATGTCGCGAACTATGTGAAGGACTATTGGGGCGAAGGTCGAGAAGCCAAGTATGACGATTTCCCTTTGCTCGGTCGCGGTCCGTTCGGGCAAGCGATTCGCATCCGTCAAGAAGACGACGCGACGTTCCGACCGTTTCTGTTCGTGCCTCGCTCGCGGTTACATGACACACCTCTCGATATCAAAGGCGAAGGCAAGTCGGTGACAGTCGTGGTTTGGGCGATTCGTGAAAGCGGTAATCATGCGCTCGCGGGAATTTGGCACGAAGGCACCGATTTGAAACATGCGGCTACGAACAGCGAACTGAAGGTAGAACGTGGCCAACGTCAGTACGCATTGTTCGCTGGTCTCAACAAAGAAGGCAGCGCCTGTGGTCACGTCTCTGAGAACGGCGCGAGTTCGTTTCTGAACAAGTTTGCTTTGCACAAATGCAACTCCGTTGGCCAATCACCTGAGGTATCCGGCGATTCTCCCGCCGAGATCTTGGATGCTTCATGGCAATGCCTCGCGATGACCTTCGACGATACGACTGATGAACTGACCGGTTGGCTGGGCGGTGCATCCGGTGATCGCTGGCTCGAGAATCCAAAGAAAGATGGCCTGATTTCGTCTGCGTATCACGCCTACATGCAAGGTTACTACCATCGAACTCCGGGACTGCAAATGGGTGAGGATGACGCATTTCCGAAGAACCAGTACTACAATCCGCCCGAGAGCAAGCTTTTGGCGACGAAAGTCATTCGCGAGAACACGCAAGAGCGTGTCGAAAGACACGAATACCCGTTCACGAAAATCGAAGTGACTTTGACGAAAAACGCGAGCGGTGAATGGGCTGAAACAAAGCGTGACTTGGTTGCCCTGCGATTGAACCCGTGGTGGTATCCCCACGGCATCTATGAACCGAAGGACGCGACGACTGGCGGTCCTTTCACGATAGGCCGAGTCATTCACAGTTCGCGCAGCGTCGGCTTCACCGGCTGGATCGGCGGTGTGGCTGTGTTCGATCGAACGCTGGGTGCTGACGAGCTGATGAAGTTGGCGTCCGTTCGATATTCATCGCGTTAGCAATCGAAAGCTTTGCGCATCAGACTAAAGCATTGAAAAATAAGATCGTGGGTATTTTGGACTTTCATTCTCTTTCCTCACCTTCCTGCCAAAACAAGTTACCTTATCAAACGACATAAATCCCTCGCTATCGCGATCTTTGAATCAATCGATCTCGTCGATTTCTGCCGCATTATCCCTGAAGAACCGATCACATGACACCAATTCGCCATTTCGATTGTGCTGTTCTACTGATACTTGCGATTTGCTTTGTAGGATGCGCGGTTGCCGATGACGCGAAAACGATCGATCTATCGATTCCTCAATTTGAACCCAAGCCTCTTGTTTGGGTGGAAAGCTTACCAATTGTGGAAAGCGTCGATGACGACAAAAAGACTGAAGCAAAACGGATGATGAAAGTTGCTGACCGCTTCAAGGCGGCCGGCCAACATGACAAGGCTGCCGAAGATTACGAAGCGGCGCTTCGCCTGGATCCTGAACTGGCGTTTGCTGCTTATCAAGCAGCGTGCAACTTCGAATTGGCAGGCGAGCATCAAAAAGCCGTCGCTCAATTCCAGAAAGCCGTCGAGTTGGGATTCGATGCGTTTCCAACAGCGCTCGAGGATGCGGAGCTCGGCAAAATTCGGTCACTGCCCGACTTCAAGAAACAACTTTTGTTGATCCGCGAGCGTTATCTCGCTTCCGGTAGTGAGATTGTCGGCCAACCGTATGCAGTACGCCCAGCAGGCAGGAGGCCTGATTCGGGTTGGCCGACGATACTGTTGCTGCACGGGTATGGCGATTCGAATTTGAACTATCAGGCTCTTTGCGAGGAATGGGGGGATCTAGGATTCGTAGCCATCGCGATGCCAGGGTCGTTGCCTGCAGGTGATGGACGTTACGTTTGGTCCGACGAGTCGACTGATCAGACGCATGCGGATCTGAGAGCGGCATTGGCGTCACCGCTTCTCGATGGCGTCATCGATCGGCAACGCGTTTATCTGCTGGGATTCTCGCAAGGTGCATTGCACGCCATGTTGCTCACCGCGAATTATCCCGATCAATTCGCTGGCGTGGTTGGGCTTTCACCTGGCGGATCATTGTCGGATCGACTCGCCGAACCAACGATCAAGAAGGGGCGGCCTTCGAAATGCTTCTTCATTCACGGAGATCAAGAACCGCACGCGCCCTATGTAAAAATATGGTACACCGCTTGTCAAAAAGCGGGCTGGAAATTTGGCAGTGCGACGCATCCTGGCGGGCATCAATTCCCAGAAAACTGGGATACGTTGCGTCTCGAGGTTGCGAAATTCTTATCGGACAAGTAGCGCACTTCATGATCTGTCATTTGAGGCAAAGACGTAGCCCGGACATACGACTTCATTTCATCTAGGCAAAAATGGGAGCAAGAAAATACGATTGCTGATATTTTAGACTTTCATCTTCTTGCACCGTTGTTCTTGCCAAGACAGGTAATTTTATGAAACGACGACAGTTCATTCATCGAGCGACGATGGCATCCTTGGCCTCAGCCATGGCAGAGCAGTCATGGGCATCTGACTCGACCCGGCCGCCACGAATCTTGCTACGCTCGTCTTGGCAGACTGTTAACATTGGTGACATTGCCCATACGCCGGGTGTGTTGGCGTTGCTTGAAAAGCATTTGTCAGATGCTGAAGTGATTCTTTGGGCGTCGGGCAACTTGACGGACGAAGTTGCCGCGATGGAGCATCGGCGTTTTCCAAAGTTGAAAATTGTGAAGGGTTCGATTCGCAGCGACGGCTCGGCGTCTAATGAAGACTTGGCCACAGCGATCCAGTGGACAGATTTCTTGCTGCACGGTTCGGGACCATCTTTAGTCGCGGCGAACGATGTCGCGGCGTTCGTGAAGTACACCGGAAAGCCGTTCGGTGTGTATGGCATCACTCACGGCGGCTTCTTTGCTGACGATGTCACCGATCTTCTCAGTCAAGCAAAATTTGTCTTCTTTCGCGATTCGGTCTCGCTCGAGTACGCGAAACAGCAAGGGGTGAAATCGCCAATCATGCAGTTCGGGCCCGACGGCGCGTTCGCGTGCGACCTTCGCGACGATAAATCAGCAAAGGCTTTTTTGGCTGAGAACGGTCTCGAAGAAGGAAGGTTCCTGTGTTGCTTGTCGCGATTGCGCTTCACGCCCTACTGGAGTATCCCAGGCGACAAGCGGCCAAAGAGTCATTCCCGCCACGTACGCAATGAAGCGATGAAGGTGCGCGATCACGCTCCGATCCTCGAAGCGATCATTCGCGTCGTTCGCGAGACTGATCTTAAGGTGTTGTTGTGTCCCGAAGATATGACTCAGATGGCAGTCGGCAAAGAACTGCTGTATGACCGATTGCCTGAAGATGTCAAGAAACGCGTCGTTTGGCGAAAGAATTATTGGCTGACCGATCAGGCGCTCAGTGTTTACATTCGTAGCGCGGGGTTGTTCGGTAGCGAAATGCACTCGCCGATCATGGCAGTTGGAAATGGGATTCCGGCGATCGTCTGTCGCTTTAAAGAACAAACCAGCAAAGGCATCATGTGGCGGGACATTGGTTTAGGCGACTGGTTGTTTGATCTGGACATCGAATCGGAAGCCGCGAAAGTTCCGGACGCCGTGGTCGCGATGGCGAGGGATTTTAGCGCCGCGAGGGCGAAGGCCGAAAACGCTCGATCATTTGTTGTGAAACTTCAAAACGAAACGTTGGATGTGCTCAAGCAGCAGTTGGTCGTGCGATGAAGTTAGTCTGATGCCCACTCGTTGCGTTAATGCCGACCAGAGTTTAGTCCAATTTTCTCACTTGGCGTGGGTCAGTTCATTGGGTGCAGGTCACGCACTTGAAAGCTTTGATTCGAGCTCAATTGCCGAAGCGGCGGGTGAAAAAATAGCGGGTTGGTCCGAGGTTTGCAGACGGTGTAGTTCTCGCCGTAGCGATGTATGCGTCGGCATGGACCAACAACTCGTTTATTCAAGAGTCCGTAAAATGAAGCGTCTATCCGCCTCCCTGTTTTTGTGTACCGCATGTCTTGTCGTGGTACAGTCAACACCCGTCGAAGCACAAACGGCGCGCGCACTCGAACGCCGCGTCGAACGAAATGCTCGACAACTCCAAAGACAAGCGAATCAGGGTGCCTACCTAACACCACAATCATGGCAGCAAATCGACCCCTGGGCACGTAGCAACGGCATCGCACCGCTAGCACGCGCCGCCAACGCCGTGGGAAACGCCACCAACGCAGTGGGCAATGCGATTGGGCAAACGGTTGACGCGGCAACGCCAGTCGGTGATGGCCAATTTGGCTATCGAGACTCGTCGCCAAATAATAGTTGGTTTTACGACTATTACACCTACACGCCGACGTACTACACGTCGAACACCGAGGATCGATACGCTGGAGCGGTCCGCTATTTTGATGCAGACGGCGACGGTGTGTACGATTCTCGCTCGACCTATCGAGACAGCGACGACGATGGTCGCTACGACGAATACGACCGCCAAGACTTCTATTCCGCGACTCAGAACTCGATCGTCGACAACGAACCTGCGACACGCAGCGATGTTACGGGCGGTTCCCAAGCCGCAACTAACGACGATGCGGACAAGTACCGCGGACCCGACGACGCACGTCGTCACACGGTGAAAGGTAAGATCGCCTCGACGAAACTCGCTCAGGTGAACGGCAATGAAAACTTGGTTGTCGCATTGAAGCAAGATGTCGAGACTGTGGCGATTGATCTCGGACCGGCGGCCGACTTGCAAGGAAAAAATGTAGAAGTTGGCTCTATGATCGTCGCGACTGGTGCGATGGAGACCATCGGTGACAAAGATGTGCTGATCGCCGAGCGAGTTCAGATTGGCAATCGAGATGCGATCGACATTGAACGCAACGCGACCCAACGTTTTGACGCTGAAATCATTGACGTGAAAAGCACGACAATCGGCTCGACGGAACATTACATGGCGATTGTTGAGATCAATGGCGAACGTCAACTGGCTGACCTGGGACCGGTGGCGACCTACAAGGTCGAACTTCAGCCATCGACAAAAGTTACGATCCAGGGAGTGCCCGTACAAACGCAAGACCACCGCGTGTTCATGGCGGAACAAGTTCGTCTCGGTGACGAAGTGATTCGTATTCGGCGCACTCACAGTTTGTAACCATTAGTCGGAACAGTCTTCATGACCCCGAGTACTGCATTAGGCTCCTTCGACTTGATGTCCAGTCCGGCGATCGGATGCAGTACTATGCGGGGTTCAATTCCTATTGGTTGTGGGGCATGAGCGTTGCGATTAGCCCCGCTGGAAAGTAGGTCGCATCGGGGAACGAGGCCGGGGTCACGGCGTGACCGGGCTATTGAAGCGCTCGGCGACGCGTTCGATCGCGATGACGGCGACTCCCGCGACGATGGCCAGGACGACTAGCTTGAGCAAGCTTCCGTCCCATTGACCTGGCGCGACATACTCCATGATGCGGTACTTCAATTCTTCCGAAGCCGTTTCTGCGGTCGGTCGCTGGAGCGGCCATAGCTTGCCAACGCTGCCAATCATTAGACCCATCAACCATGCCATCGTGAGTCCACAGTGTTGATCGAGCAAGTATCGAAGCAATCTCGAAAAAGCAAGTAGTCCGATCAAGCATCCGCTGGCGAAGACCACGATTTGCGTCAGTGATTCAATCGTAACATTGCCCTTGGCGGCGTCCTTGATCAGTCCCGTCACGCCGTGGTAGACGCCCAACAACAGCAACACGAACGCGCCGCTGATGCCCGGCAAAATCATCGCGCAAATCGCGACGGCTGCTGAAACGAATAGGTACGGCAAACTCATGTTGCCCGTTCCCATGGGCAGCATGGTGATCACGACCGCGACCGCGGCGCCGACAATCAGCGACATCACGCGACCGATGGTCCAGCGATCAACGTAGCTCTTCACGATCCAAATGCTGGCGATCAGCAAGCCTAAGAAGACGGCCAATGTTTCTGGCATGCGATTTTCCAGCAACCAGTGCATCAGGCCAGAGAGCGTGATGATTCCGGTGGCGACTCCAGTTCCCAAGGCAACCAGAAAACGCAAATCAAGATATCGGGCGGCGGCGATAAATTGTTTGCTCTTGAGCAGACTGAAAAAATGGGAATTGACATGGCTGATCGCCGTTATCAATCGCGTGTAGTGACCGAGGATCAGCGCGACGGTGCCGCCGCTGACGCCCGGCACGGTGTCGGCGGCACCCATGCAAAACCCTCGGACGACATTGATCACGTCACCACGAATTGAGTCGGCAGGCGTCGTCAAAACCGTCTCAATCGGCGTGGACGAATCAATTGGCTGGGTGGTGTCACGGTGGACGTCATGGAGTTCCATCAATGCTTCCTTTGGCAGAGCCTTGCAACGATACTTGGCTAGAACATACTTCGCGGTCCCTATTGATCGTGCGGAAAATAGTGTCTGACCCCATTTGTGCGAAGCACCCGAAGGGCCGGTTCCCGGCAAATGGGGTCAGACACTTTTTTTCCGCTCATTGCTAACATCGTCTCACCTCGCCAATGGATCAACATCCAGTGCTCGAAATCTTGATCCTTGCCGTGGTCCAAGGCATCGCCGAATTTTTGCCGATCAGTTCGTCAGGCCATTTGGTGATACTGGGCGCGCTGATGGGTGAGTTGAGTGAGTCGCCGACGCTGGAGGTGATTCTGCATGCCGGCACGCTCGGTTCAATCTTGGTCGTTTATTGGCGACGCATTCTGGATTTGCTGACCAGCGATCGTCGCGTGATCGCGTTGCTGGTGGTCGGAACTCTGCCGGCCGTTGTGATCGGATTGACGATCAAGACTCAGTTTGAACAGATTCTTCGCTATCCCCTGTTGGCCAGTCTGATGTTGTTGGTGACCGGATCGATGCTGATCGTTTTAGGACGTCTGAAGCCGCGCGATGGCAGCTATCAGCAGATGTCTTACCTGAACGCGTTTCTAGTGGGATGTTTCCAAGCGTTTGCGATCCTGCCGGGCGTCAGCCGCAGCGGATCAACGATCTTGGGTGGACGTCTGTTGGGACTCAAAAGCGATGACTCCGTCACGTTCTCGTTCTTGCTGGCGATCCCCGCGATTTTGGGTGCGACGGTGCTGACGCTGAAGGATGTTTATGAACAGTCCCGCGAGGGAATCCAGATGGCGTTTTCTGTCCAAGAATTGGTCATCGGAGCGGTAGTCGCGTTTTTCGTTGGTATTTTCGCACTTCGATGGCTGATCGGCTGGAGCCGCCTGGACCGACTTCACTGGTTTGCATGGTGGTGCATTCCGGTTGGAGTAGCTGCGTCGGCCTACTTCGGCCGCACTTTGTTTTTTTCTTGAATTGCCTTGCGTTATGAATGGACGCGTGTTTAGGGTGTGGTACAATCGACGGCACTGAACCGAATGCCATTACACCCCCCGCTCGAAGGAGCTTCTCGAATGTCCATGCAACTCACCGACCGCCAACAAAATGTTTACGACATGATCCGCGGTCTGATCGTCAAGCGTGGTTATGGACCGACCGTTCGAGAAATCGGCGAGCACTTCAGCATCAAGAGTCCGAACGGAGTGATGTGTCATTTGCGAGCACTGGAACGCAAGGGCTTGATCACGCGAAGTCCCAACAAGTCGCGTGCGATCGAGCTGACATCGGCCGCCGATCGAAGCGGACACTCGCTGCCGATGGCCGGCATGGTCGCCGCAGGTCCGACGACGTTGGCGTTCGAGCAAAATGATCGCGTCGACTTCAGCGAAATGTTGTTTCGCGATGATCGGTTCATCTTGCAAGTCTCCGGCGACTCGATGATCGAGGCCCACATCACCGATGGGGACTACGTTGTCATCCAGAAACAAGAAACCGCCGAACCGGGTCAGATGGTGGTCGCGCAAACGGAAGAGGGCGAAGCGACGCTGAAATATTGGTACCCCGAAGGTGACCGGGTGCGATTGCAGCCCGCCAATGCTTCGATGGACCCGATCTACGTGCGTAATGCCAGCGTCTTAGGCGTCGCCGTTGGCGTTGTCCGATCGGGCATCTGACAAGATGGCTCGAATTCGAGCCAAACGTTGTTTCAATTCGGACTCGAACCCGCGATCGACGGGGTCGTAGTAAGTTCGATCGACGCCCAAATAATCTTGCGCCGCAATGCCATCTTGGCTGTCATGCGAATATTGATAGTCGGCGCCGTTGCCCAGATCGACTGCTTCGCGATAGTGGGCGTCTCGCAGGTGCTTGGGGACGGGCACAATCTTTCGTTCGCGTACATCGCGACGGGCTGCCGAGATAGCAACCGTTGCGGCATTGCTCTTCGGTGCGAGAGCCAAGTAGGCGACGGTTTGGCTGAGCGTCAATTGCGCCTCGGGCAGACCGACAAACTCACACGCTTGCATCGCGGCAACGGCAATCCCGAGCGCCTGCGGATCGGCATTGCCGATGTCTTCGCTGGCCAAAATCACCAACCTTCGACATAGGAAGCGGACATCGTCACCGCCTTCGAGCATCCTTGCCAGCCAGTAGATGCCTGCGTCCACGTCGCTGCCACGAATGCTTTTGATCAGTGCGCTCGCCAAATCGTAATGGTCATCGCCGGTCGCGTCGTAACCGCCCAATCGATTTCCGAGCGACTCAGCCGCGACCGATTTCGTAACCAATCGATCGGTCGAACTGCGAACGGCAATCTCCAGCGCCGATAGAGCTCTGCGGGCATCTCCCTCGCATGCGTCCGCCAAATACGCGAGCGCATCATCGTCGACGATGACCCTCGAATCACCCAAGCCACGATCGGGATCGGCGAATGCCCGACGCAGCAAACCTTCGATGTCATCGGGTGCGAGCGGTTCGAGCTGAAACAATTGACTACGGCTGAGCAAAGCAGTGTTAACGGCAAAGTAGGGATTGCTGGTCGTCGCACCGATCAGCGACACGACTCCCGACTCGACATCTGGCAGCAATGCGTCTTGTTGGTTCTTGCTGAAGCGATGGATTTCGTCGATGAACAGCAACGGCCGGGGTCCGCCCGAGGCGATCAAATCGTTGGCCCAAGACAATGTTTCACGGACATCTTTGACGCCGCTCGAAACCGCGCTGAGCGTTCGCAACTGGCTACCGGTCTCGATCGCCAACAAATGCGCAAGCGTCGTCTTGCCCGTACCAGGCGGTCCAGAAAAAATGATGCTTCCGAGTCTGCCTGCGGAGATCATTCGGCGAAGCAATTTGCCTTCACCGAGAATGTGCTGCTGTCCAACAAATTCGCTCAACCGGGTCGGTCGCATCCGCGCCGCAAGAGGCTCCGCCCGCTTCAGATTGTCCGTCTCGACATCGGCGAAGAGCGATCGGTTTTCGGTCATGGTGTTGGTTCGACTTTCGCAATGCCACGCAAAAAGCCCGAAAAACGACCGAAAAATTCGGACAATCGTTGTAGTTTAACAGTCGGAACCCGACGGGGCAGGCTTCGCATCGCAAGCTGTCTGCGATTTCTGACGATCGCGGAGTCTGCAAATCAGCCATGGCAACTGATCCGGCACTAGCTTAGTCGATGGCGGCGGCGAAACGACGGCCACCTTGACCGTGATGCCATCACATTGCGTCGGCGACAAATTTTGAGTGTCAGTCATCCTATTAGCCAAAGTATCCGGTTTTGTTTTCATCGAACGAAGACCGTGTTCTATTCAATACGCGTCAATTCGATACCAATCCGCACCGAACGACGTAAAGGCTCAATGCCCGCAAAACACGTGTTTAGCTGCCACTGGCAATCTGAACACCCTTTTTAGAGTGCAATCGATGCGCCAAAGTTGCTATCCTTTCGACATGAATCAGCATCGAATTTATCGCCTCACACGACTATCTGTCATCGACGTTTGCGGTGTCGACGCCGCAACAATTGTCCATAACGTGACGACGAACGAAGTGAAGAAGTTGTCGGAGGGCGAAGGTCGTGAAACATTCATCACCGATGTTCGCGGCAAAACACTAGGACATGTTTTTCTCTATCGTGAATCGAGTCTCCTGCGATTGATCGGTGCACCGGGACAGTCTCAGCGGATCGCCGAGCATCTCGATCGCTACACCATTCGCGAAGACGCTGTGTCGGCAATTCGCGACAATGATTTGACCGTTTTTGCGTGCCCACCTGATGTCTCGTCGATGTTAGAAGCGGCCGACAGCGCGCCAACTGAAGGCAGTCGCAACTCGATCGCAATGTTGACGATGACGATCGATGGGGTGAGCGTTTTGATTTATCGAACGCGTTGGCTCGGTGAGGGCACGTGCGTGCTCATGACCGCGAATGAAACAGCCGAAGTGATTGAGAAATGGTGTCAGACTCGTTCGCTATTGGTTTGCGATGAAGCGGAATATCAACAAGCTCGAACCGTTGCCGGATTCCCTTGGTACGGCGTCGACTTGACCGATACGAATTTGCCGCAAGAAGCGGATCGCGATGACTTGACTATCTCGTTCACCAAAGGCTGTTACTTGGGGCAAGAAACCGTTGCCCGACTCGACGCACTCGGGCAGGTGCAAAAGAAGTTGGTTCGTTGGTCGATTCGAGGCGCCGTCCCGCCGGTGGATACTACCTTAACGTCCGACGAGAAGACGGTTGGCCGATTGACCAGCATCGCAGCCGTTGACCGAACCGACCAAAGCGCGATCGCGATCGGTTTCGCAAGGCGCAGCCATTTTGACGGCGGCGCGACCGCGAAAGGAATCGATACCCAATCGGGCGGCGAGTTCATCGCGACCGTGCTGGGTGCCGACCGGGGCGGACAAGCCTAGTCCGCTCGATTTTCATTCGTCATTATGTTCCCTATGGAAAACTCACCGGTTCCCTTCGAAGACTTGCTGCAAAAGGTCCGCGTCGGCGATGAAGCTGCGACCGCGGTGCTATGGGAAACCTACTTTCAACAGCTAGTCCGCATCGCGGCCAAACGATTGCCGATCAATCTGCGCCGCAGCGGTGACGAAGAGGATATCGCGATCTCGGCTTTTCACAGTTTCATTGCTGGCGTTCGCCGCGATCAGTTCCCCGAATTGAGCGGCCCCGACAACTTGTGGGGTTTGCTGATCACGCTGACCAGTCGTAAGTCGCAGGCACACCTTCGTCGCCAAACTCGCCAGAAGCGGGGCGGCGGCAACGTCCGTGGTGAGTCGGTGTTCGTCGATCGTACCGGTGATTTGAAGGGTGCGGGGATTGGCGGCGTATCGGGCGGCGAACAGCCGGCAGACGTTCACGCCGAATTGGCCGAAGCTTGTGATGTTTTGTTGGACCAGCTCGACGACGAGCAGCTCAAACAAATCGCAATCATGAGGATGGATGGTTACCTCGTCGACGAAATTGCCAAGCGACTCGAGCTGAGCAAGCGGGCGGTCGAGCGGCGATTGCAACTGATCCGACGCATCTGGTCGGAAGAGCTGGAAGCCGAGTCTGGCTCATGAGCCTTGACGATTTGTCAGCGTCGGAACTTGCCCGCATCGACGCCGTCTGTTTGCGTTACGAAGCCGACCTGCGTCAAGGATTGTCACCTTCGATTGAAGCACTCGTTGCGCAACACGGCGGGGCCAGTTCGGAAGTTCTTCGCGATGAACTCGAGTCGGTTCGTGATGAACTGGCCCTCGCGAGCAAGTCAGAATTGCCGTCTGGCGCTTCACCCGAAGTCAAAGTCAAGTTGCCAACCATCGGGATGTCCATCGGTCCTTATCGGATCGACGAATTGCTCGGTCGCGGCGGCATGGGTGTTGTTTTTAAGGCTCAAGACCAGCGATTGGGTCGAAGCGTCGCGATCAAAATGCTCGCCATCGAGATCATGGATCGACGCGATGTGAACGAAAGGTTTCAACGAGAGGCGCGGGCGATCGCCGGACTCAGCCACCCCAACATCGTCGAGCTCTTCGATGTCGGATCGAATGATGGCCTGCCCTATGCCGTGATGGAACATCTTGACGGCGAATCGCTCGACGCACGCTTGGCTCGCAAACCACTATCGATCGATGAAGTGCGCCGCATTGGGGCGCAGATTGCCGACGCCTTGTCGACCGCGCATTCCGCCGGAATCGTTCACCGCGATTTGAAACCGCACAACATCATGTTGGTGCGCCGAACGGTTAGCACAGATGAATCGTCGGCTGCCGAATCAAACGCGGCGAGCGTCAAGCTGTTCGATTTCGGTTTGTCACGTGTGCCTCGTTTATCGATCGATGACGACGCGGAACAGACGCGTGAGGGAATGATTCTGGGAACGCCCGGTTACATGGCGCCGGAACAAGCCAGCGGCGAGGCCATCACGCCGGCCGCCGACATCTTTTCGCTCGGCTGTGTTCTCTACGAAGCTTTCTATCGCAACTTGGCATTTGACGGCACCACGAAAGCCGCTCGGCTGGTCTCGACGATCAACCAAGTTCCCAAAGCGGACGAAATCCGTCGTCGCGATGATCCGGCATTGGCGAATTTGATCGATCAATGTTTGCTGAAGGATGCGTTGAGGCGACCCTCGGCGGGCGAGGCTGCCGCAAGATTGGCGCAGGGTACTTACGGTGATCACGGCATCGACGGGCGTTCCTCTGTCGATCTAGCTGCGCGAGATCAATGGGGTCGCCATCGCTGGAGCCGTCGTCGCTGGGTCGCGTTGCTCGCCGCGTCGAGCGCGGGTGTGATTGCCGGTGTATTGATCGCTCGTTCTTTGATCGGCCGCAATGACAAACGGCTTAGCGACGTTCGGTCACTGGCGGTCATTTCGTTCACCGATGCGTCCAGTGAAGCAACGACACCTGATTCCGATTTTGTCGCCGAACCGCTCGGTGACAAGACGGTGCACCGGGGTGAAGAGTTTGCGGCGCTGCTGGTTCATGAACTGTCGCGAATGTCCAAGGTCCGCGTGCCAAGTTTTCGGCCGATCACTGCCATCTCGCCGGCGCAGTATCGAGACTGGGGACGCCAATTGGGCGTCGATGCGATCCTTTCCGGATCGATCCAGAGTGTGCCCAACGGTGACGACAGTTCGATTGAAGTGAATCTAAAAATCGTTTCTGCGGACTCGGGAAACCAACTTTGGACCAGGACCATCCGTTCGCAAGCGGGCGATGATTTGCTCGAACAAAGCCGATTGGCGACGGAGATTGCAGCCGTCGTCGGCGAAAGCTTGACTTCAACAGCTTCCGGGAAATAGTTCGCTCGATGGATCGAGCGAAAGAGATTCTGCCGCCGCGACAGGCTCCGTGATCGTCGCATAAACGCCTCGCGACACGCGACTGATCCAAAGCGTCACCGGACGTTCGCCCGTGCAGCGATACCTTTTCGACAAGACTGCGGGATCATGATCGGTGCCGCGGACCTTCACGGTCGCCGGATAGACTCCCCGGCTTCGTAGTTCACGACGTAGTTTTCGATCGTCCGCTGCACCTGACCAAATCACACGTCCAACCACTGCTAAACCATCGCCGTATTTGCGAAGCGTGGTAACGTCTTGGGTTGTCAGAAATCCCGATGGCTTTCCCAACAACTTAAGGTCAAACCGGTTGGCGAACGCGATCGTCAATCCCGCCGCACGGATCGCCGCATCAGGATCAATCATAAAACCAAGCGGGCGATGAATGCTTTGCCAGAGTCGGCTGGGATCATTTGGCAATTCATTGGCCTCGTCTTCAGTCGCCATGAACCGAGACCACGTTCCATCGCGTCGCAGGCGATAAGCAGCCCGTCCACCTCGCGGCACTCCCGCTAACTTTATGGCGTCCGCGTGGACGACGGCTTGCTCGCGAACCGACCCGGCAAGCGAAATCCAGACTCGACTCGCATCGGGAATTTCATGGATCCCGACGCGGGCGGCCGGTGCCAACTTGATGATCGACGCATCGGCTCGCCGGATCATCCCAATGATGTTCGGCCAAGTCGGTTGGTAATACTCGGGGTCCGTCGTCCTTCGCTCGGATGCTCGACGGTCGGGGTCCATGTGGATGCCCGTGTCGGCCGACCAATCGGTGGCGCAAACATCTTCGCAACGCACACTCGTGGCATGCGACATCGCATGCCGACCAATGTTCAGCACAGCCATCTGCGTGACGATCTCGTCGTGGTCCACGGCGACGACTTCTCCACGTTTGACCAGCGCGACCGCATCACCCCCGATACCACAGCAAAGGTCCGCGACGGTTCGATCGCCGAACCAGCCGGCTTTCAAGTTTGCGACTTGCCATGCAGTGGCTTGTTGGAGCGATTTCTCGGTCACCCACCAGACACCCTCGCCCAACTTCGATCTCGCCTTCGCTTGCAACGAAGCCGACTCGATCACGAGATTCCCAAGCTGCTCGCCGAGGTCGCGATGGATGGACGAAATCGTCTTGGGTTGAGGCGACGGATCGGACGACAACTCGAGCATGATATTCTCGTGCCTCGTCAATTCGTTGGACAAGCTCACGAGCGTTTCGTCAGTGCGAGGATGGATAGTTGGATCAGTTGATTCGTGACAAGCGAAGCTGATTGTAGTTTTGAATCACGTTTTTCGGACGGGGCCGTTTTTTCGGGCAGAGCCGTTTCGTAGGGTAACGCCCGTCGTTTGGCAATCGATCAATCTCGTCCGCGAGTTGGTCGATCACAGAATAGGTGCGCTCGTATTGTCCGCCACTTCTTTGTTCGACGACCAAGAAACCATGTTCACAAAATTGCGAACTGCAGCATTGTTGGCGGTCGCCGCCGGCGGCCCCTACGTCGCTTCGGAAACCGATTGGGGTCGGTCGGCGATGAATATGATCGGCGACGGGACTGGTACCACGACGACCGCTGCATATCGCGTGGACGGCGAACCGGTCGCCTACACCGGTGCCTCGCATGCTCACCATGAAGTCGAAACACTACGAGGCACCAGCGGCGCTCGCTATCGCTTGGACGAAGATCTCGCTCGAAAATTGGGTGCGATCCCGGCGGACCCCGCCGCGACGCCACAATTGGCGGGCTCGGGAGTCACCGATATCCGCGAAGTGCTGAGGTTCGACATTTCGCCCGATTGGGTCATCGGACGGTTCGCCCGCGTTAGCACCGTGCTGGCCGATTTGAGTTTGGAGGGCCTGCGAGTTCCCATCGTGACTGGCACCCGCGCCGACGACTTGGCTGGCACGTTGACATACTATTTCGATCACCAGGGGAAGTTGCAGCGAGCCACGTTCCACGGTTTCACGGGTGATCCTGGCAAACTCGTCCAAACCATGACCAGCCACTATGGACTGGCCACGGAACCGACGCTGGAGGCCGGCGTGTTTACTAAGCGATGGAACGGAACCCCGGTGCATTTCCTTCGTCTGACCCACGCGCCGGTGGTTTACGCGAACGCCGTCCACCAGAAATACACGGTATTTCTGGAGCTGAATCAGCCAAATCTGGTTTATGGAATCAGCGCCGAAGCTCGCCGGGTCGTGGAAAGTGACCGACACAGCGGTCGGTGGTAAGCCAGTTCGTCCCGCGGTGCAAAAACGATCAATCTTCGCCGAAAAACCATAAATGACTTTCACTGGGGGGTTGATTCACGCTAGAGTGGATGGTGCGATTCACTAGGATCATGCCTCCATACCGGAAAGATATCGGTGTGGCTTGTCCGACACTCTGGGAGAACTTTGCGATGGGCGTAGGATGGTACTACATGGCCAGCGGCTGGATCAGGAAAGGTCGGCGTGTAGGGCCTATCACGGAAACCGATCTATTGGTGCGAATTGACAAGGGGAAAATCTCGCCCGAAACCTTAGTCCAAAGCATCAAGACGAAAGGAAAGTGGGTACCGATGAATACAATCGGGCCGGCAATGAAACGTTGGCGTGAGTTGCATCCTGAACACTTAGAGTAGCCTAAGATCGAAACGCCCCGCGCAAAGACCACAGCCGACTACGCCGCGATCGCTGTCGCACCGCTGCTGATCTTCCTGATGATTAGCAGCCTCGCCAACTTCTTGATGTTGATCCTTTACCACGGCAACCAGCCCGGACGTGTTTCGTGGACGTTGCTAATGTTCACGCTCGGCGCCGTCGGGATCGCTCGCGTGGCGATCGAAAAGGACCGCGCCTATTCACTCGGTTACGCCGGTATCTTGGGCATCGCCGCATTCTTGTCGATGCTGAAGTTTGTCGACTCGCCGATCTTTTCAGCCGTCATCCTTGTCGTCATCGCATACTTGTCGGATCGGATCGTTCGCGATTGCACACTGATCGATGAAGATGTCGACGCCAGCGGTCAGGGGCTGATCGATTCGGGACGACTGTTCGTCCGCCAACAAGTATCGGCGACGGAAGATTCGGACCTGTCGAAGTCAACCGAAGACTCCGGTGCAACCCGTCGCAACAAAACGCACCAACCGGGCCGTACCGTGATGTACTTGGCACTGGCCGCGTTACCGCTGTTCGGGCTCGGTCAATTTTTTCTGCGAGATGATCCCACGACTTGGGAACGGGCACAGAAGCTTTTGGCGTTCTATCTTTTTGCCAGCCTCTCGCTGTTGGTTACCACCAGTTTTCTGGGGCTGCGTCGATATCTGAGGCAACGAAAAGTCAGCATGCCTAGCGATGTCTCGATTGCATGGTTGGCTGGCGGATTAGCACTGGTGGCGTTGATCTTGTTCATCGCTTTCATGGCGCCGGTGCCGGGGCAATTGCTGGCCTCCATAGAACTGCCCAAGTTTCTTGACTCGCCCAGCGACACCGTCGCCAGCAAGCAGGGTTGGGGTGAGGATGCCGCGGACAAGAAGAGCGAAGACGCCGCGACCACTTCACAAGACAAGAACGCTGGTGAAAAGGAAGTGCAAGAAATCGCGCCGGGACAGAACGCGCCCGCTGGCGATGTCGGATCCGGAAAGAAGGATGAAGGTCCGGCGGGAAGCGAAAAAGGCGGCGACAAACCCGCTGCCGATAAGTCATCCGAGCCGGGTGAGTCTAAAGAGAAGTCCCAGGACCCATCGGACAAGGGCAAGTCGGAGGAAGGCAAGTCAGGCGATAAACCAAAACCGGCGGATAAGTCAGAAGCTCAATCCGATCGCTCGGATCAACCATCGGACGAATCATCGAAGAATTCACCCGATCAGAAATCGGAAACGCCGGGCGAAAAATCCGATCCAAAGTCGGAACAAAATACTGAACCAAATCCCGATCCATCGAACGAGAGGTCGCCAAACGAAAAACAGCCAGATCCGAAAAAGCCGACGGAAACTCAGCAGCCATCTTCGACGCCCAAATCGTCCGCATCATCGTCGCCGAGCCCGGTCGAGTCGATCGCGAATTCGATGCCGGGAATTTCCGAACTCTTGAAGTTGCTGATCTTCGCAGGCTTGGCGGCGATTGTCGCCGCGTTCATCTACATTCACCGTCATGCGATCGGCCTTTGGTGGAGTCAGCTATTGAATCGGTCGGCATCGCCAGCCGAAGGCTCGTTCGATGACTTTCTGGAAGCCGAAACGAGCGTTCCACCCCGTTCATTTGCCTCATTCACGAATCCGATCGGTCGTGAAAGCGATCCTCGCCGCGTGATCGTGATCACCTTTGCGGCTTGGGAAGCTTGGTGCCGGGAACATGGCATTGCCCGATCGCGGCAAGAAACACCCAGCGAATTTTTATCGCGAACGTCCACCGTTTCCAACAACTCAAGCAAGCCGGCAAGCCGGATCGTCGACGCATACAACCGAATCGTTTACGGTCGTGGAATGCCCGGCGACCAAGACATCACCGCAGCGGGCGAGCTGTGGAAGTCCATGCTTTCGCGTTGAGAGTGTTTTCTAAAACGCGCGAACTTACCTGCCACGATTTTTCACCGGAGCATCCAAAGGAACGAGCGGAAAAAGTTCCGAGGGCGTGCGAACCGTTTGCATCAGCGCCGCCAGTCTTTTTACGACTTCGGGATGTTCATTCGCAACATTCATCGTCTCGCCGATATCGTCAGCTAAGTTGTAAAGTTCCACATCAAGCTTGCCCCGATCCATGTCTTGGCGAATCGCTTTCCAGTCGCCGACGCGAATCGATTGCTGCCCTCCGTAACTTCCGAATTCACGATACAGGTAGGGTCTGTCAGGTTGCGAGTCGCCCAACAAAGTGGGCAGTAACGAGATGCCGTCGACATCTGCGGGAATCGCTGCTGCTTGACCGATCGCTTCTAAGATCGTCGGCAACCAATCCTCAAAACCACTGATCCGATCGCTCCGCGAACCGGGGGACACATGTCCCGGCCAACGAACGATCGTCGGTACGCGAACACCGCCTTCATAAAGCGAGCCTTTCAACCCGCGTAACTTGCCGACACTGGCAAAGAATCGGTGGTCAACTTCTTCGTCGAGATGGGTCGTGCCGTTGTCGCTCGTGAACACGACAATCGTGTTTTGCGCTAACCCAAGTTCATCGATCGACTCCAAGAGGTTCCCTACATAATGATCCAGCCGGCTAATCATGGCCGCGTACGCAGCGCGGGGCGTGAAGTGAGGCGTGTAGCCGCCATTTTTCGCCGTGAACGGAGGATCGTTCCAACCCAAATCAAGGTACGGTTTCAAGTCTTCATCGGGAACGTGCAAGGCGACGTGCGGAATCACGCTGGGGTAGTAAAGAAAGAACGGTCGTCCTTGGTTCGATCTCAGAAACTCGATCGCTGCGGCATGGATTCGATCGGGAGCATATTCGGTTCCCTTGAACGCATCGTAGCTGCGAGGATTCGACGAATCGGCTTCTTTGGCGAGCTTGGCATGGCCTGGAACAGGAGGATCATTGCGCAGCTTGATACGGTGATCGTCCTCCCACAGATGCGAAGGGTAGTAACTGTGCGCGATCGACTGACAAAGATAACCGGTAAAGTGATCGAAGCCTTGGTGCAACGGTAACCCCGTTGATTCCGGACCACCGAGTCCCCATTTACCGAACGCTCCAGTGACGTAAAAGGTTCGCTTCATCAGTTCGGCCAACGTCATGACATCGTCCGGAATCGGGTACTGGCCCTCCGGTGGTGTTGCCCGATTGTCACGTATGAAAGCGTGCCCGGGATGCTTACCCGTCAACAACACGCAACGAGAAGGTGCGCAAACAGCATTGCCACTGTAATGCTGGGTCAGCCGCATTCCTTCGCTCGCGAGCCGATCTAAATTCGGCGTCTTGATCTTGGACTGACCGAACGAACCGAGTTCTGCATATCCCAAATCGTCGGCGAGGATGAAGACAATGTTGGGACGATCAGTCGTCTGGGCGTTGAGCCCGTTCGTTCCAGTGAGCGGAAAGATTGGAAAGACGAAGTAGAACAGGCACAGGGCAATGATGAATCGCAAGGGAAATCTCCAATGAGCGAAATTGCAACGCAGCCACTAGTCTACCAGAGCGAACCACGTAGGTACGCATCAATGGGAGCTTCGGCATGTGAGTTAGCCCCGTCCAGTCCCCACTCGTTGCTGTGTCGTCATTCACTTTTGAGTCTCACTTTTTAACGTGTTTGGTCCGTTTTCAGTTTCATGCTTGGTACGAAGATCGAAGCGATGACTAAGCTGTGAACGCTCGGCCGAGTACTTCGTCCATAGCACATCCAACCGCGACGCAATGACAGTCTCGTCGCCAACAATAAGCCAATAGCGATACCGAAAGGTTGACTTGCGACCCAACAAAACATTGTCGATTGGTGCGATGTGCATGCAGGGGCCGTCGGTCGGATTGTTGCTGAGGCCGCCGCCGTGAGGACCAAAATTCCAACTTGCACCGGAAGTGGGTGAGAAGACCGCGATACCCTGGCCGGATGACTCGAAGATCGCCATCGCCTTGCGTGACGGAGTTGCTTGGCCCCACGGAGGACCGGGCCGCTGGTGTTCGACCTTCCATTTTCCATCGCCGAGATAGCTTCGTACCGACTCGAAATTTCGAGTGAAGTAACAAGCAGGAACCTCCTGAGGGCTCACTTTCGCATCGCCCCAAGGATCACCTTCATGTCGCATCGTTTGAATCTCGCACTGTACACAAACGACACCCGGCAGGCTCGCTTCAAACGTCGTCCATTGACGCATCACGGCTTCCGCATTTTCGTCAGGCATGTCCCAAAGTTTGGGGACGGTTTCTGAGAACAACGCATCACCGGTTTTTTCAAACGCGATCACGCTTGCCCACGTTCCGTCGCTGCCACCTTTGCCGACACCACCGCCCTGGATCGGATTCCATGTCCAAGGACTCCATGACTTATGCTGACCATCGATGGTACGGTCAAGGTGTCGGCCGGCGTAGTACGATTGCTGAATCAGCCGCCCGGGATCAGCAATGTTGATCGTGTTTTGAGGGTAGGATTTTGACGATAGCCAAGTGATCGCTCCGCCTTTCTCGCGATCAATGCCGACCTTGACTGACCCGTTGTCAATCGTCATCAAGTCAGCGGCAATGGTCACACTGGTGCTGAGAACGCAGCCAAGTATCACCGCAACCATGCGTCGCATCGTTACAAATTCTCGGTTCACCATCAGCATAAATCAGCTCGATCTAGTTGGTATGTGCGGGTGGGCGACGGTTCGCATTGATTTCTTCGTCGAGTGCATCTGCCTTCGCCCGGAATCGGAGGACGATACCCGTATTTTCCTTGGCGACATCTCGCCACTCGCCGATGTCCTTTTGTAAGTTGAACAGCGCCCCGGATTGTTCTCGTTTAGGTTGTGGCTTTTACTGCATGAGTTTCCATTATTCTGCCTACTTCGGTACTTCGCTGACTGCCGCTGGCGCTGAGACCTGCTGAGCACCTAGTTTCGCGATGGCTCGCTTGCCTCGAGCCGTCATGTCGCTGATGAAACTGAATTGGTCTCGCATGTCGAATGGGTAAGCCTTCAACTTGTAGTGAGTCCCCCAGGGTGTCTCGCTGAGCACTACCAAGATCGGCTTATCGTAGATCAAGTAGCAACTTGTCATCGCGACATCTTGCAGTACTCGCCTGACCGCTTCGGCATCATGATCGGGATGCAGATAAAAGTCGGCGATGCACATCAATGTTTGCGCACCGTCGTTGGAATTGGCAATGTTGTTGGACCAAATCCGGTCATGCGGAACCGTAACGACATCATCCGACGGTGTGCAAAGTCGAATGGCCCGCATTCCGACACTCAGTACTTCGCCATAGTCTCCACCGATCTTCACCCAGTCACCGGGACGGTACGGACGCTCAATCACTGCGACGATTCCCGCGATCAAGCTGCTGAAGTAGTCTTTGAGCGCAAAGCCGATCGCGACACTGGCGGCTCCCGCAATGACCACGAAGTTTTTAATCGTTACATTAAAGACAAGGGGGATGATCCAGATGATCGCCAAGAACATCAGCACCAAGCGAATGATCGGCACCGCACCAAGCAGCACCAATCGCAACTGACTCGGACCTCGCTCGGCCAGGTACGGCAGCGTCCTGCGGAGCAAGGAAATGCTTAGCCAAGTCCCCAGTATGACCAGTCCGATTTGCAAGAAACTGATATCTTGAAAGTCATTCATCAGCTTCGCGGCTTGTTGTTTTCCTTCTTCATTGTCCGGCATACTATTTCAGCTCATCCGTAGGAAAGCCGGCTGCCAACAGCCCGGCGTGTATCGATGGGTAGGCCGCTGCGGCGCAGCGAAGTCCAGCGGTCGTGTCTTCGACGAAGCCCGCACCAACTAATCCCGCAAGCACATGATGCGAACTCATCAGTGGAAGTACGAGACTCAGTTCTTCATGGCTCAACGAACCGTGAATCAGCAGGGCTTGCAGGATCAACCGAGCGTCTTGCTCGTGGCGATTTGGCAAAATGTAATCTTGCAGCGCCGCGACCCAGAGTGTTTTTTGCTCGTTCTGCAAGTCCGCTTTGGATCTCGATTTCGACTGAGCAACCTTACTGTTGCCGGTCTGCTTGGTGCGAATGCTGCGTCGCCACAGATGCCAAGCAACCCAGGGAATGCCGAGACTGTGCGCGGCCAGTCGCGAAAAGTAATCGTCCGCCGTCGAGTCGTCTTTGCTCGATAGGATCGTCTCGCCGCTGCCGGACAATCGAAACGAAACCGGATCGGTCGACTCGTTCGTTGCCAGTTCCTCGAACCATTCTTCTAATCGCTCCGCGTCGAACGGGCGAAATGTCACTGGTGTGGGCAAGATCATCGCCGCGCCGGCCATCCGACTCAAATAGCTCCAAGCCGATCGGTTACAACCCACGACCACGCGTACCTGACTTTGTTTCAATCGCCCAAGTAACTCGCGAACGACGACCAGTCCCGACTCGTGACGAATGAACCATCGCTCGAGCTTTGGAATCACAATCAGGCCTTTGCTGGGCAATTCGCCGATTGAATTCAAGCCGTCGTCGATCAGCGCACGGCGATTGGGCGGTGTGAGTATTTGGTGACCTTGGTCTGACGCCCAACTCGCAATCACGTCATTGTCGTTGCAAGGTGGGATCACGATCAATCTCATCCGCGATGCTGGATGCTGGAGTCCCATCCACTTCGAAAGGTCTGCGGCCAGTTCTGTCCGTGGCGTCGCACAATCGGGTGGCCCAACGAATTCGCTAAGCACATCACTTGACGTCTCTTGCAGACGGACACAGGCCATCATCGGCGCATCGTCGTCTTTACCGAAAAAAGGTTTGAATCGCGCGAACAGACCCAGCGCGGTGTCGGTTGCCGGTGTCGAAGGTGACTTGTATTGATCGAGCGTGATCAGCGGGCGATCGTCTACAAACGTGTCAGTCATAAGGTCTTTTCGGTCCATCCGGATTTACTGTAGAACGCCGGATGCCAGTTGTTTGAGGATCGTACGCAGTCTTCCGGAACGATCGAGTACAATCGTTCTACTCTCGCCGCCCCACCCGTGCAGTCCGAGAAGAAAACTTTCGTCGATGAAAAACACGGCAATCACTAAAGTTTAGTAGCCAAGCTAGCGCCCGCTCGCCCAACATGGCGCTGTCCAGCAACCGACCACGTTCTGTCAGCCGCCTTCGGTGTAGCCGCTGAATCCGCTCCAGGCAATTTGCTCGTAAACCGAGCTGATGGTCAATATCACGCCAGCTTGGTTGGGAATCATCCGCTTGAGTGCTAGTCGGGAACCTTGGAAGGCACCGAGCAAATCAACATTGATCACGGGCTGCCAAGCCACCGTATCGCTTTCCCAACTGATCGCTCGATCGCCACCGATAGAAGCGTTGTTGATCAAAATGTCGATTCCGCCCCAAGCTTCGTCGATTCGCGCGAGCAAATTTTTGACGGAAACTTCATCAGGAACATCGGCCTGCACAGCGAAACCTTCGCCACTAGCAGGTTCGATCTGCTGCACAATTTCGTTCGCTGCATCAGGATAGGAGTGATAGTTGACAATCACCTTCGCACCAGCAGCGGCAAGCTCCATTGCAATCGCCGATCCAATGCCCGAACTGCCGCCCGTTACGAGCGCGCGTTCGCCGTCAAAGCGAATGTCCATTTAACCGTCGAATCGTGAAGTGTTCAATTGCAGATGAATTGCCGACCGCAGTGGTCCGGCGATTGCATTCGCTGCGCCAATTGAGATGGACCGTTGGAGCCACCGGTTTTGCGTCGCGATGTCCAACTTGCGTCGTCGGTGGCAATCGCCATCCGATCACTCATTGAAGAATCCACCATTGACTCGACTGCATTTCATCTTGGCTTTGTGCATATCACTGATCTTTGTCGATGGACCCGTTCATGGGCAGGAGGCATCACAAAATCTAGCACCGCAAACTGCGCCGCTGGTCTCGGGTGAAGATGAGGTGTCCGCTGCGCCGGCGAAAGTCGACATCACGCCACTGGCAAAGGATGACGAGATTCGTGACCGATTGAAGCGAGTTCTTATCGCGACTGAATGGTTTACCGCTCCGGATGTGAGAGTCGAAGAAGGCGTCGTTTTTCTCAGCGGCGAAGCAAGTACCGGCGATTTGAAAAAATGGGCAGGTGATCTGGCTCGCAACACTCAAGACGTGGTCGCGGTGGCAAACCGAATGACGGTCACGGAGTTACCAATCTGGGATTTGAGTCCGGCTTGGATGGGTCTGCACACGTTATGGCGAGATCTCATTCGCGCATTGCCGTTCTTATTGTTCGGTCTCCTCGTCCTGGCTTTCTCGCTATTCGCAGGCGTCGTCACCACGCGCGTTGCGAGAACAAAGTTGGCGAACAATGTTCAAGGAAAATTATTGCGCAACGTGATCGCTCGCGGTCTGGGCGTGTTCGTTTTCTTGTTCGGAGCGTACATCATCCTGCGAGTCTCCGGACTAACGCAGCTCGCCCTCTCGGTCGTTGGCGGTACTGGGTTGGTTGGCTTAGCGGTTGGCATTGCGTTCCGCGACATCACTGAGAACTTTTTGGCGAGCATCTTTCTTAGCATGCAGCGACCTTTTGAGACGACTGATTTGGTTGAAATCTCAGGTGTAACTGGATTTGTCCAGCAGCTAAACATTCGCACGACGATATTGATGACGCTGGACGGCAACATTGTGCAGATTCCCAATTCAACGGTTTACAAAAGCAACCTGCGTAACTTCAGCACCAATCCCAATCGACGCGAAGATTTTGTCGTGGGCATCGGTTACGACACGGCGATCAATCAAGCCCAGGAGATTGCGCGGCAGGTATTGATCAATCATCCTGCGGTGCTGCTAGACCCAGAACCTTCCGTCTTGGCCGACAGCATGGGCACGGCGACGATCAACTTGCGCGTTTACTTTTGGCTCAACGGTGATCAACACAGTTGGTTAAAAGTAAGATCGGCGATCATTCGCTTGGTCAAAATCGCTTTCCAAGAAAACGGCATCTCGATGCCTGACGAAGCCCGCGAAATTGTATTTCCCGAAGGCATCCCGGTCACGATGTTGCGAGAACCATCCGACCATCAAGCAGGCACATCAACACCTACCGCACCGACGGAGGAAGCCGAAAGCGCATCGACCGATGCCGAGGCAGGTCTGTACAGCGAAGCAAACGTCATCAAGGATCAAGCTCGCCAAGTCAGGCCGCTACAGCAAGAGGAGAACTTGTTGAACAAAAATCAGTAACGAATATTAGAGTCTAGGCCTTCGCTGATTCCTTGCCAAATCGATCGACTGTGCGATGCTGATCCGCTTGACCTAGCGGGCATCGGTAAATTCTTTTCTGCACGATTCTTACGTCAAGAGTTGGTCATTGATCCGGGGGGAATTGGCTGGTCCGATCAGACGTTGATTGAGCCCTTGGCTAAGAAAGCTCAAACGATAGGGATCCAGTCCGAGTGAGTGTAAAACGGTCGCTTGGAAATCTTTCACGCTGACGCCGTCTTGAGCGACTTTGTAGCCGAGTTCGTCCGTCGATCCGTGGACATACCCGCCGCGAAAACCGCCACCGGCCACCCATAAACTGAAGCAGTCAGGATGGTGATCGCGACCTAAGAAATCGAGTGTGCCGTTGCGGGCTTCGACCATCGGCGTGCGGCCAAACTCGCCGCCGAAAATGACCAGTGTTTCATCAAGCAGGCCACGCTGCTTCAAATCCGCCAACAACGCTGCGATCGGTTGATCCGCTTCTTTGCACTTGGCGACCAACTGTGTCCCGATGTCATCGTGAGCGGCTGTCCCGTGAATGTCCCATCCCCAATCGAACAACTGAACAAAGCGAACACCCTGTTCCACCAGACGTCGCGCCAGCAAACAATTGTTTGCAAACGATGCTTCACCCGGCTTGGCACCATACGAATCAAGCACGTACGCTGGTTCGTTGCTGATGTCCATCACTTCGGGAACCGCCGTTTGCATACGAAAAGCAAGTTCGTATTGTTGGATTCGGGTCAGTGTCTCAGGGTCTTGAAACATTTCATATTCATGTCGGTTGAGCGCATTGAGTGCATCAAGGCTGTCACGGCGAATGTCTCTCGAAATGCCGACAGGATTGCTAACGTATAGGATCGGATCACCCTCACTGCGGCACTGAACGCCCTGGAATACGCTCGGCAAAAAACCACTGCCCCACAGATTTTTTCCTGCTGATGGAAGCTTACCGCCGGAGACCATCACCATGTAGGCCGGCAGGTCCTCGTTCTCGCTGCCGAGTCCGTAGGTTACCCAAGAACCAAACGACGCGGCGCCGAACTGCGGCGACCCGGTGTGAAGCGCGAGTTCGGCAGGTGCATGATTGAACTGATCGGTATACATGGATCGAATCAGACATAAATCATCGGCGTGCGATCCGATCCCGGAAATGTTTTCGGCTAACTCCATCCCGCATTCGCCATAATTGCGAAACTTGAACGCGGGGCCGAGCAGTTTTGGTCGACCCTTGATGAACGCAAATGTTTTGCCCTCGATCATTTCTTCCGGGCACGGCTCGAGATGGTGCTTGGCGAGCTCAGGCTTGTAATCGAACAACTCGTGCTGAGGCGGCGAACCCGCCATGTGCAGATAGATCACGTGCTTCGCCGGATTCTTTCGCTGCGGCATGCGACCGGGATCACTTGCGTTGGCGGTCCCGGGGCTGATCCATTGACTCAGCGCGGCTGCTCCCAATGACAGCGAGCATCCGCCCAAGAAGTGTCGTCGTGTCTGCACGCGAGCGAATGCCAATCGCTTTTCTTGCATTAGACTGAGTTGCAGTGAATTCATCGCATCTTATTAGTTATTGAGAAAACGATCCAAGTTCAGGATCACGTTGGCAACCACCGTCATCGATGCCCGCCGGGCCAAGCGGGACCGTTCGAAATCACCGAGTGTGGTTGGATCCGATGTCTTTTGACGATCCGTGACTAATTCAGCCGCTAAGCGAATGTCGGATGAGTACTTCGACAAACTCGACAGATACAGGTTTTGCAGGGTGTGAATCTCCTGTTCGTCACCTGGAACGTACAGTGCCTGCTTCAATCCAAAACCAATCTCATCCGCAATCATTGCTTCCTCATCCGGATACTTTCCCGCGGCGGATGAAGCGATCATTTGATCGGCCAACGCTCGAGCCGCCTCAATGAACGTCACGTCATTGAGCGTCATGAATGATTGCAGCGGTGTGTTCGTTCGCAACCGCCTCATACTGCAAACTTCGCGGCTCGACATGTCAAATGTTTCGAACAGCGGGTGCGGCGAACTGCGTTTGAGGAACGTGTAAATCGCTCGTCGATAGCGATCTTCCCCCTCGCTTTCTTCCCATGTCATGCCGCCCGTAAATGCATTGACGACACGCTTGATCGGACTGGGTGGATAAACCGGTGGCCCATAGACCTTGCTTGACAACAGACCCGACACGGCCAGAGTTTGATCACGAACAACTTCGGCGGACAAGCGGATTCGCGGACCACGGGATAGCAGCCGATTTCGAGTGTCCACTTGCATCGCTCGCTGGTTCGTCGCGGGCGACTGTTGATAGCTTGCGGACATAACGATCAATTTCAACAATTCGTGAACATCCCATCCGCCGTCGCGAAACTGGATCGCTAGAAAATCCAGCAATTCCGGGTGCGAAGGCGGCGATCCTTGAGTTCCAAAGTCCTCTTCTGTTTCAACCAGTCCAATCCCCATCAGACGCGACCAATAGCGATTGACGGCGACCCGAGCGGTCAACGGATTGTCGTCTTCAAATAACCACTTCGCTAACCCAAGTCGATCGACATCGGCAGCATCATCGTGACCAGGAAATGCGTCAGGGAATTTTGCCGAAACTCGTTCGTCATGAATTTGGTAGTTGCCACGAATCATGACGAACATTTCTCGTTGACCGGATTCGGGTAACGCCTCCATGATGGGAACTCGAACCGGCGCCTCACTCTCCGCGATCAAATCGTTAATCTCGCGATTGATCGGATCGAGTTCATTCTTGCGATACTTGAGGGCGGCGTTTTCAATGTCGCAAGCGGAAATGCGAACGCAACCCATATTCAATCGAGGCCACGGCGGATCGTGCAGCAGGTAGACGGTGAATCGAGTAACTGACTTCGCGATCAGCGGCTCTTTCAATTCGAAGATCGCTTCATGTCGCGACTTGTAGCCACTGACGGGATGATTCACCGCCCATCCCTTCTTACCGCCGCTCTCGACCGTTTCAGCGATGGCAGTTTTGGCGTGTTGGTTGACTTGATTGAAATCGTTTTCGGCGTCTGCAAACGGCATCGCAATTTCATTCTCACCTTCATGTCGTGTCAAACGAATTTGAGACAAAATGAACGCACCTTCGGGAGCCCGACCGACATTGCCGTCGTACTTGATGTTGGGCAACGCTTCGAGACGAATCGCGCGAAGTGTCGTTCCTTCGGGTACTTCAAACGTGAAAGCGTATTCTTCGATTTTGGGATTCTTTCCGGTTGCCAAAATAGAATTATCTGACTGCAACTCGAACTCGCTGCCGTTGCGACTGCTCATTTTGACGGGTTTCAACTCATTCCAAAGCGGCGGTTGATCCGATTGTTTTTTTCGAAGGCTTTTGATTTTCGCATCGAGCCTTGCGGTGACGGCGGGATCGACTTCGGGCTTAAATTCGAGCTTGGGTCGGTCGTCGCGGTGGTCGGCATCCGCCGTTTGATTGAAGAAATCCAACAACTGGTAATATTCGATTTGGCTGATCGGATCGTACTTGTGCGAATGACACTCGGCACAACGGACGGTGAGTCCCATCCAAGCGTTCAGCGTTGTGCTGAGTCGATCCTTGATCGCGATGACGCGAAACTCTTCATCGTTGGTACCGCCTTCATTGTTGGATAACGTGTTGCGATGGAATGCTGTTGCCAACCTTTGTTCGTCGGTGGCATCGGGAAGCAAATCACCCGCCAGCATATCGATCGACATGTCTCGGTACGATTGGTTGGCTTGCAGCGATCGAATCAACCAATCTCGCCATGGCCATATATCGCGAGTTTCATCGCCGGAGTAGCCGACTGTATCGGCGTAGCGGGCGATGTCCAACCATACTGCGGCCCAGTGTTCCCCATATCCGGGACTGTTGAGTAAACGGTCGACAACTTCGCCAAAGTGGACGGGGTTAGGTTCCGACAGATATCTGTCAATCGCAGCCCGCACCTCGCCCGAATGTGCTGTCGGCGGAAGCCCGGTCAAGTCAAGCGAAACGCGGCGAATCAACGCCGCCGGTTCGGCCGCTGGATTCTGACTAAGTCCCTGATCGACAAATCGATCAATGATAAATGAATCAATTTCGTTCTGGACACGCGCGTCGCTTGGTAATGACTCTCGACTCGGCACCGGAGCCAACCGCGGCGGCGCGAATGACCAATGCCTTTCGTATTGGGCACCGCCGTCGATCCATCGGCGCAACAAGTCGACCTCTTCCGCAGTGAGCGAGGGCGCGTGGTCGGGCGGGGGCATTCGTAGATCGACATCGTCGGTAATGATCCGCTCGATCAAGTCACTCGCGTCGGCTTCGCCGGGCACGATCGCCGACTCGGTCGCGCCATCGAAGTTGTCCAGTCGCAAATCGGCTTGTCGATCGCCCTCATCCGGGCCGTGACAGGCAATGCAGTGTTTCGACAGAATCGGGCGAATCTGGTCGTTGAAACGAACGTCGCGGTCGTCGGCGCGGGCAACCTGCGGAACCAAACTCGCAAAAATTGCCAACAAAATTGGTGCAAACATTCCCGTGGCTCGAAATCCTCCGCAAAATCGCACGTGCATTCATCCCGTCAAATGGCAGTAAGGAATATCAATGATTCAAGCCATTGTATCCGCTGGCCGCGCGATCGAGAAACCGATCGCGTGCTAGGATGAAAGCGAGAATGGCTTTGTCGAACGATTCGTTCACATTTTGCGGGAAATCAACATGATGCGGCGAGTTGTTTTTGGAATTGCTTTGTTTGCATGCTGTGTTAATTGCGGGGCGGGCGAAGGAGATCCAGTTGCGATCGGACTTTGGGCGGGCGGTCGCGTTTCCGTGGAAACATTTCATGGCTTTCGAGTCGACCTTTGCGAGAGTGGCGAGCGACGTGATGGATCCGATGGTGAGATCGATAAGACGGTCCGTTTGGGCGAAGCGGTCAATCATGTCCTATCACGTCCAGCCAATCACGACGAAGCCACTTGGAAGCCCCTATCGGAATCGTCCGAGCGGCTTGACGACGATTTGCTGGTACAGTCACGAACGGGGCCCGGACAGAACACCGTTACGGTCAAGGTTGACGGCATTCGGATCGTTGTCACCTCGCTGAACGATCCGCTGGAGCCTTCGGCGGTAATTCGCAACGAAGGGTCCGCCGATGCGATTGTTTTCCTCGGAGGCACCAACAACGAACGCTCGATCTCACAATTCGCCACGCTGGTTCGATCAATGGATCCGCGCGTGATCATCTTCGAGCAATCCAACGTCAGATTTGCGAATGATCTGCGACAAACTCTCGACATCGAAAACCCGATCGTCATTGAGGGTCACAACGCCTACGCCGTTTCGGCTGGCGGCGAACCAGAATTGAAAATGAAGATCATCGTGCTGGCTGATTCGCCATGGTCGATGCCGGACGAGATGGAGTCGCTGTTTTCGAAGATGGAAGCATCCTGCGCTGCGTCTCAAAAAGTGTTGGCAAAATTGACTGTCGATCAGATGAATTTCAAACCTGCCAATGGCACTCATACTCCGCGTTGGAACGCCGAACACATGGCTGGTCGCCAACTCCAATTCTTTTCGCAGATCTATCACGCCATCGACCCGGCGATCCCGGTCATCGACTTGAATCCGAAACAAATGCCGGGTGACTACGTTGCCGCGCACCCCAATTGGTCGGGCGCCGAAGAGGCCCGACAGATGCACCGAGTTAGCAATTTTTGTAGACGTTTTGCGTATCTGTTGCACGATACGAGGGTCGACGACAAACCACCCGCCACACGTTGGCCATCGCTACGAGCTTTGCTCGAACAGATGGAACGGCATTATGACGAACACACGTCCAATACGGTTAAAAAATTCGCTTTACCTGACTGGCCTTCATCTTGAATCTCACTCGCGACGTGATTGTTCTCTTACGCACTTCTTAAATGCTTCGACGAGTCGGCTTTGGAATCGATAGGGATTCCAAACGGTGGCAATTTTGCGCATCGGCCGCGTGCCGCTGAGCGAACGATAAATGCGTTGATCCGACGTATCGAGGCGCTTGGCCATTTCCGGAATCATCGAGACACCGTGAGCGAGTGAGACCAACTCTTGAACCATCGCCAATTGACTCGTGTGTTCGACCGAAACGGGATGAAACGATCGTTGCCGACAGAATGAAACGATGTTGTCGGAAAGGCAGTGGGCTTCGTCGAGCAATACGAACGGATACGGCTCGACATCGGCGACCCGAACCTGCGACTTCTTTGCCAGCGGATGATTCAGCGGCAACACCAACATCAGTTCTTCTTCAAACAACACTTCGACTTCGAGATACTTCGCTGACACGGGCAGCGCCAGGATGGCCAAGTCGAGTTCACCATCGGAACATCGTTTCAACAGTTTTTCGGTCGGTTCTTCCTGAACTACGATCGAAGCGGCCGGGTATTGGTTGGAGAACCGGCGCAGCAGATCGGGCAGAAAGTATGGTGCGACGGTTGGAATGGCGCCCAACCGAATTCGCCCACTCGCACCATCATCGGAAATCTCGGCCTTGACGTCATCAATCAATGTCAACACCTGCAATGCGCGTGACCTCAGCAATGTTCCAGCGTCGGTCAAGACCACCGAACGAGGTTTTCGTTCGAGAATCGGTTGACCGAGTTCTTCTTCGAGCCGCTGAATCGATCGGCTCAGCGCGGGCTGTGAGAGCCCGATCGCCTCCGCCGCTCGGGTGAAGTTGCCGAGTTCGGCGACTCGTAAAAAATTTCTCAGTTGATCCAGTTCCATCGTCACTTTTCGGGCGGAATCCACGATGCGTCTCGGGCATTGATTCTAGCCACCGAGAACTCCCGACGCATCACTGGATCATCACCACTTCGCAAAGCCGTGATCTTTTCTGCGAACCTGGCGAATTGAACCTCCATGGCATTCGGGTAAGACGGATCGTCCGGCAACAGCACCGATCAGCGTATCACGTTCGTTGAATCAGGCATTCGGCTACCAATCACCGAACGCCTTTGAAGACAATCAAAAGGCGTCCTTAGCTACCTAAAATGCTAAATCAAGAGTACACCAGTCGTGGGCCAACACAATTTCACTTTGTCTTAATGTTCGGACAAAGATCTTTAGTTACGGAGCTGTGCGAAACGGCCGACCAGTTCGACTGGCGAGCCACCTACGGGAACATCTTCCTGCGAACGGCTATTTCACCTCGAAGACCGGCTTACCCAAGACATCCATTTTGGGAATTACACCGAGTCCGGGACTCGTGCTGGCGGCCATGAATCCCTGCTCGCGGTGTGGCGCACCGTCGGCTGTGCTGACGGTGACGTAGCTGTTGAAATCGGTCGACGTGAATCGAAATTCTTCCGGCGTGCTGTGGGCGAGGTGGGCGATGGCGGCAGTCGTGATATCGCCACCCCAACTGTCTTCAAGCGTCATTGCAATGCCCATGGAAACACAAAGATCACGCATCTGTTTCGTTTTCGTCAAACCGCCGAGCTTGCTGATTTTTAAGTTGACGACATCCATTGCGAGATCGTTTTTCGCTTGCAACAACATCTCGAGGCTGTCGATGTTCTCGTCCAGCACAAATGCGTGGTCGGTGTGACGGCGAATCGAGAGGCATTCTTGGTAGCTCAAGCATGGCTGTTCAATATAGACATCCACATCGCAAACCGCGCGGACAACCCGCATCGCTTCATGCTGCGTCCAGCCCGTATTGGCATCGGCGACGAGTCGATCCGTCGGGCGAAGGATAGCGCTGACGGCACGAATTCGCTGAATATCGGTATCGGGATCTCCACCGACTTTCAATTGAAACCTCGTGTAACCATCGTCGCGATGGCGTGCGACATTACTCGCCATTTCGTCCGGCGACACCTGCGAAATCGCACGATACAAACGCACGCTCTCACCGAACCGGCCACCCATCAACTGGCAAACCGGCAAACCGCTGGCTTTACCAAGGATGTCCCAGCAAGCAATGTCGATGCCTGCTTTGACATACGCATGACCTTTCAATGCCGCGTCCATGCGGTGATTCAAAACGCCAAGTTCGCGCGGATCGAACCCAATCAGATGCGGCCCAAGTTCTCGAATGCCCGCACGAACTCCTTCGGCGTAGGCGGGTAGATAAAACGGTCCCAGGGGGCACACTTCACCGAATCCGACGAGGCCGCAGTCGGTCTCGACGCCGACGATCGTGCTGTCAAAAATGGAAACGGATTTTCCACCGGACCATTGGTAAGAACCTTCAACCAACGGCAGTTCAACGCGATGCGCAAAGATCCGAGCAATTTTCATAACGCTGTCGTCTCAATGGGTTTCAACAAATCTGAACAATTTATCGCCTGATCATTGTAGACTCAGTTTAGATTGCGGATGCCGCCCGCAATGAACGTGTCGCAAGCAGCGAAGTGATCACCGAGAAAGAACTCACTGAGATCGCGTAAGCCGCCGCCGCGCCGATGGCACCGAAGGCGGGGAACAAAACGCATGTCAATACCGTCAGCATGATCCCGTGGACGCTTAAAATTCGCAGCAACAACCGCCGCTGATCCAGGTAAAGCAGGATACTGGGTGCTAATGAGAAGACAGTCCAAATGCTCGACCCGATTGCGATCAAGCATAGCGCCCGGTAACCCGAGACGAAGTTCGCTCCGAAAAGCGAAAGAAGGTCTCGTCCGTAATGCATGATCGCGGCGACAAACAGAATCGCTCCGCAACCGACAACTACAAAACGAACGCGACGTATTTTTTTGATTTGTTGCCAACCATCCGTGTCGAGGTGCATCGCAATGTTTGGCAAGAAATACTTGTCGGTTGATTTCGATACCAGCGCGATCAAACATCCCGACTCCATCGCTGCGCCCAAAATCGCGAGCTGATCCGATTCATGGTGCAGGTGGCTGACGATGAACAGGGTTGCCCGCGATAGCCAGGCGATCAGGAAATAGAATGCCATGAACGAAAAACTGGCCGCGATCCAATCTCGCCAATGAATCTCGACATTCCGCTCGGTGGACGCGATGTCGCTGAAGCGACGACGGCGGACGAGGCAATCGACCAATGCCGCCAGCAACGCGAACCAACTGCCGCCGGCGAAGAATGCGACGGCGTCGTATGCCGTGATTGTGGGATGTCGGATGCCCCACCAAACCATTGCGAGCGTCGACAGGGGGATCAAAACTCGCGAAATGAACGTGCCCATCGCAGCTAATCGAAACGCCAGCATCAGATCAATCACGACGCCCGCAATCGCAATGGTCGGCAGCATCGCGATGGACACGATCATGAGCGTTTTGTCTTCGCCCGATTGAACGCCCAATTCCAGAATTGAAACGGCGAAGCCCACCGTCAAGCTCATCACGAGAGTTCCCGCGATCGCGAACCGAACATAGCCTCGCACCAGCGACCATCGCTCGGTGGCAAGGAAATTTGGGATCGCTCGCAGCGCATACTTCCCAAACCCAGCTTCGGACAATGACGCCATCAATCCCAGCGTCGCGACGGCGCCGATGTATCGCTCGAAATCGACCAGCGACAAATTTCGAGCCAGGAGGATCGAACTGAGATAGGCCAAAAATATGCCGATCACATTCATGGCGATCAGCATCACGCTCACGACACCGTGATTGAGCGGTCCGTTTTCATCGGGCGAGACGATCGTGGGCTGGACTTCCATCAGGCCATTCTAGTCGTGGCGATCCGCAATTCGAGTCGTGTTCAGGTATGGTCTGACAAGACCCGTTGGATCGCGTGCAGGCGTACCGACGAGTCTTCCGCGAGTCGATCGAGGTTCAGCAGGTAGCGAGATTCCAATCGTAGGCGTGCGATAAACGGAGCGTCTCGGCGACGTAGATTGTGAGGGCCGAATAGTAGCGCCGCTTCCTGGTCCAATTCCATGTAAACAGGATCTTCGTCGCCTTCGGATCGAACAAATCGCATGATTGAATACGGCCAACGTCCAAGCAAGAGTCGCTCATCGACCAAATGATGTCCGCTTCGCAAACCCCACTGACGTACCAACTCCGGCCGTCGATTGGGCTGAAGCAAAATGTTTGACGGTACACGATCAGGAAAGGCATCGAGAATCTGAGCGATCGATTCCCCGCCCATTCCGCAAATGCTCAGGCCATCGGCTTCGCGTTCGCAAAGTCCCGCCAAGCCATCAGCAAAACGCACATCGGCGCTGAGTCCCGCAAGGGTGGTCCGCGAGTTTTCAAGCGGTCGCTTTTTGTTTTCGATCGCGATCCCGTGTTCGATCCGTCCCGACTTCAAGAGTGCCTTGAGTAGATGCCCATGGTCGGAGCCGATGTCCGCGTGAACTTTACATCGAATCGATTCGGCAACCGCTTTAAGACGTTTGTCTAACTTTGGCACGGTCTGCTTTCCAAAGGGTCCACCTCGTCTACTGAATCGCGCTTCGGATAGAGTCTTAAAATTTTCGCGTCATCGAGATTCGTTTTCGCTGCAGATCAACCTCCATGACTTTAGCTTTCACCACGTCGCCGACCGCGACGATCTCGCTGGGGTCGCTGACGTATTGATCCGCGAGTTGTGAAATGTGAATCAGACCGTCTTGATGAACGCCGATGTCAATGAACGCGCCGAAGTGGGTGACGTTGGTGATGACGCCTTCCAAGATCATGCCGGACTTCAAATCCTTCATATCGTTGACACTGTCGTCGAAACGCACCGCGAGAAACTCGCTGCGTGGATCGCGACCGGGCTTGGCGAGTTCGACGATGATGTCCGAAATCGTGGGGACGCCGAATCGGTCGCTTACAAAATCTTCGGGACGCAGCTTCTGACTCAGACCCGGGTTGCCGACCAAAGCCTTCGTATCCGCGTTCAGCCTCTTCGCCATAGCCGACACGACGCTATAACATTCGGGATGAACAGCCGATTCATCGAGCGGTTGATCGCCGCCACGGATGCGAAGGAATCCAGCGGCTTGCTCGAACGCCTTCTTGCCAAGCTTTGCAACCTTCGTCAATTCAGCTCGGTTGGCGAAGCGCCCGTTTGAGTTTCGGTGCTCAACGATGTTCTCTGCCAATTTCGGGCCGATTCCTGCAACATAGGACAACAGCGGAACGCTGGCCATGTTCACGTCGACACCGACTTGATTAACACATGATTCGACAATCCGATCGACACATTTGCGCAGCTTGGTTTGATTGACGTCATGCTGGTACTGGCCCACGCCGATCGACTTCGGATCTGACTTGACCAATTCGGCGAGCGGATCTTGCAATCGACGTGCGATACTGATCGCACCTCGAACGGTGATGTCGAGATCGGGGAACTCTTTGCCCGCCAACTCGCTTGCCGAGTAAATCGACGCCCCGGCTTCACTGACCATCACCTTGGTGACGGACAAGCTGTTCTGCTTGATCAGATCTCCAACGAACGCATCCGTTTCACGCGACGCCGTTCCGTTGCCGATCGCAATCAGCTCGACATGATGCTTGCGGATCAGATCGAGCAGCACTCGACTCGCGCCTGCCGAATCGGACTTGGGCGGCGTCGGATAGATCGTTTGATTGGCAACGTACTTGCCCGTTGCATCGATCACCGCGACTTTGCAACCGGTGCGGAAACCGGGATCAATACCGATCGTGACGTGAGGGCCGGCCGGTGCGGCCATCAACAATTCTTTCAGGTTCTTGCCGAACACTGTGATCGCTTCCTCGTCCGCTTTTTCTTTCAGCGTTGCGATCACGGATGATTCGGTTGCGGGCATCAACAGTCGCGAATAACAATCGTCGGCGGCCGAAGTGAGTTCTTGATAAAAATCGCAATTCGGATTGTGAACCAGTTTGGGTTTGATCCTCCGCTTCATCTCCTCATCGTCCAGCGCAAGGCCGACTTTTAGGACACCCTCTGATTCGCCGCGCAGCATTGCCAACAAACGGTGAGACGGAACCCGTGATGCCGATTCTTGGTGATCGACGTAGAGGTCAAACTTCTCGGCTTCGTCCTTCTTGCCGCGTTTGACTTGCGACGTGATGCGACCATTCTTCGCAGCCTGGTCGTGCATCCATGTTCGGATTTCGGCATCTTCCGACCATTGTTCCGCAACGATGTCCAGCGCGCCTTGCAGTGCGGCGTCCGCGTCCGGGACATCCTTGGCCGCATCGACAAAATCGGACAGAGTTTCTTGTTTCGATTTGCCAAGTTTGGACTGCGATAGGATCAGTTCGGCGAGCGGACCAAGTCCCCGTTCGCGCGCGATCGTCGCGCGGGTGCGACGTTTTGGTTTGAATGGCAGATAGATCGCTTCGAGCATCGCGATGTCGTCGCAGGCTTCGATTTTCTTCCGCAGCTCGTCAGTTAACTCGCCTTGCTGGTCGATCGATTTCAGCACGGTTGTTTTCCGAGCTGCCAGGGCGATGGCCTTCTCCAGCGAGTCTTCAATCAGACGCAGTGCAACCTCGTCCAATCCGCCGGTCGCTTCTTTGCGGTATCTGGCAATGAATGGGATTGTGTTGCCGTCTTGCAGCAACTCGATGGCGGCGGCGATTTGACGGCGATCGCATTGAAGCTGGCCGGCGATCGTTTTGGCGAGTAGATCAAGGTTGATGTCGGTTGCCGACTTGGTGGTCATTTTTGGTTTATCTCAGGAGAACTGTTTGATCGCTTGGTTGAGTAGATGCCGGACAGATCGGCCGCTGACGGTGGTCCGCCCGACGAGTTCGGCCGCAATCATTGCGACGGCTTGGGCGTGCCCATCATCTCGCAAAATGTACTCGGTCTTGTCAAGGAATCGTCGTTCGATTCGTTCGAGTTGCCGTTCGCTGCCGGGGCGTGATCGGATCAGACGACGAATGGCGGTCAGATCCGTGTCCGCACCCGAGGTGCAATATCGGCCGGTATGGTGTGATTCGGCGACCATGCCAGCAAACAGGATCAGCACATCATCTTCAAGCCAGTCCTTGGTCGTTTTCGAACGGCCCTTTTGGATTTGGCAAACGCCCAATCGCGTCACTCCGAAAAGCATTTTGCCGGGTTCGATCGTGACTTTCTGGATCGTTCGACCCAACAGCGTTGCCATCACGGCGTGTCCCGCTTCGTGATACGCCGTTACAACGCGATCATCGTCCGATTCCGGCGTCGGCTGGAGCGAATCGTCACTCACGGTCACCACCCGTTTTTTCGGCGAGTCGGATGGCTTTGGTCAGCAAGCGATCGAATGTGGACGCGAACGCTTTCTTATCGATCTCGCTGTATCCGCCGGTCTTTCCGACCACCATGCCTTCGCCGCGCAGATCGTCCATGAAATTTCGTATCGATAAGCGAGATGCGATGGTGTCGGGTGAGTATTCGTCACCTCGAGGGTCGATGACGAACAGACCCCGTTCCACCAACTGTCCCGCCAGCGGTAAGTCAGCAGTGATCGCTAAGTCACCGGCCTCGGACGTGGCGGCAATGTAGCGATCTGCTTGGTCAGCGCCGTCGCGAACCGTGACTGATCGCACGTCCGAGTAGGCCGGCGGTGCGGTGATCGGGCGATTGGCGACCAAGATGGTTTCGATGCCGAGTCGTTTTGAGGCGCGAAAGACGATCTCTTTGACATCCGTCGGCGCGGCGTCGGCGTCGATCCAGATTCTCACGTGGCGGGACTCTCCAAACCAAAAAGATCATTTGAATCCCTGACGGGGCAATGCACCAGACGTGACGGTCATCAGGCCACGTCGCCGAGGTCCAGACGCTTGCCGTAGCGGCGGATCATTTGCTCGCGAAGTGCGGCGAGTTCGTCACCCGCCAATTCGGGATCCTCGTCGATCAATTGCTGAGCCATCGCGCGGGCTACGGCTAAGATTGCAAAGTCCCGAGTCAAATCAGCGATTCGCATCGGCGGCAAACCGCTTTGTTTTCGGCCTAGCAAATCGCCCGGACCTCGCAAGCGAAAGTCGGCCTCTGCCAACTCAAATCCGTTGTCCGTTTGCTCGAATACTTTCAGTCGATCGTTCTCTTCGGGGGAACGATCGCCATCAGTGAATACGCACACGTGGCCGGCGTGAGTTCCACGGGCGATGCGTCCGCGAAGCTGGTGCAGTTGAGCCAGTCCAAAACGCTGAGCACCCAAGATGGTCATCACTGTCGCGTTGGGGACATTGATGCCGACCTCGATCACCGTCGTGCTGACGAGGACCTGTGTGCGACCGGCGGCGAAGGATTGCATGATCGCCAGCTTGTCATCGTTGGCCATCCGGCCGTGCAACAACTCGACGCGATAGTCTTTCAATGGGCCCGTGCTTAGCTCTTCATACACGGATTCGACGGACGACACATCTTCGTCATCTTCCGATTCCGATGTCGATACTCGCGGAGCTACCACGAACACTTGCCTACCTTCGTCGAGTCGCTCTTTGACGAACGTCCACCAACGATCCTTCCAACCGTCATGAGACAAGTAGGTGTTGACCTTGCCGCGGCCGGGTGGTTTCTCCCGGATCGTACTCAGCTCAACGTCGCCGAACATGGTCATCGCGATCGAGCGGGGGATCGGTGTTGCCGACATGACGAGCGAATGCGGATCAACGCCGCCGCTGCGAAGTTTGACTCGTTGGTTCACGCCGAATTTGTGCTGTTCGTCGACCACGCACAAACCGAGTCGATGGAATTCAAGGTCGCCATAGAGCAACGCCTGCGTCCCGATCAGCAAGTCGATTTCTCCCGAAGCCGCACCGGCAACAACATTGCGTCGTTCGCTGGCGGACAACGAACCGCAAAGTAGTCCAATGCGAACACGACTGCCTTCAAGCATCGTGCTGATCGTTTGAAAGTGTTGGCGGGCGAGAACTTCCGTTGGCACCATCAACACCGCTTGGTGCCCGCCGGCAACGGCAAGCATCATCGCATAGACGGCGACCACCGTTTTGCCGCTGCCGACATCACCTTGCAGCAACCGATTCATGGGAAACTGACGCGACATGTCCGCTCGGATCTCGTCGATCGCATTTCGTTGATCGCCTGTCAACTCAAACGGCAACCGATTGACGATCCTCGCGTCAACAACCGCCGGCGATGGCAGCGGTGGGGCTTGCAGATTCGTCGTCGACCTGCGTCGTTTGATCGCGAGCGCCAATTGCATCACGAATAATTCTTGAAACACCAAACGAGTCCGCGCTGTCAGCATCGCGGCCTCGTCATCAGGCACATGAAGTTGACGTAGCGCCTGTTCGATCGGTGGCAGGTCGCCGGAAATTTCGACTCCATTTTCACGTAACTGCTCGCCCGCTTCATGACGCAGCGATCCGGGCATGACTTCCACCAACTCGCTCGCCACTCCCATCCAATGAGCGACCAAGTTCCGCAAATCCGATTGCTTCACGCCATCGGTCAGCGGATAGATGGCCAGCATCCGAGGTTCGGGCACATTCTCGGACGCGTCCAGAACGGTGTACTTGGGATGAACGAACTCCATTCGGAAACCGTTGAGTTTTGGCGAGCCCGAAACGATGACGCGGCTGCCGAGCTTGAGTTGATCGGAACGAAATGCTTGATTGAAGAAAAGCATTCGGACGGCCCCAGTTTCGTTCTCAACAAGCGCTCCGAAAACCGATTTCCCTGGTGTCCTTGAAACAATTTCGGTATCGGTGATCGTTCCGATCAGCGATGCCGGTGTCCCGTCGCGAAGCTGGTCCACTCTCGCCGGCGGGGCAGGGCGTTCGTAGTCTCGCGGAAATAGAAACAGGAGATCTTGAATCGTTCGCAGCCCCAGTTTTCCCAATCGACGCGCCTGCGCTCGACCGAGACCAGGCAGCGATGCCAGCTCGGTCGTCAATTTCGCGGCGAATTCAGTTGGCATTCCGACTTCCGTCATTCGGTAGCGTCGATGTGGGAACAAACGCGGTCGTCAATCGCGTGTTCTGGTTAGCGAAGTATACGAAAACTCACAACGCGCGCAACGCCCGGCTTCAAGGTAAGATTCCGTGTTAACAACTCCAACGGTCGGCACCGTTCAACATCCCGAATCACGATGCGCGGTCTCCATGCGATTTTCGACAGCGACAAAACACTGCGGCATCTTGTGTGCCTTTTCCTTACTGGCGTTTGCCCAGGCTGATGAACCGACATCGAAACCGAAGCCGCTCTTTCGTGATTTCATGGGCGTCAATGGACACACCGTCAGCTTCAAGCCAGACCTGTACTCACCCGTGTGCCGGTTGGTCCGTGATTACCATCCGATGGAATGGGATACAGGACCCGACAGCGATTACAAGCTCGATTTCCCGTTCGCAAGGAACCGCGTGAATTGGGATCAGGTCTATGGATCATGGCAGCGAGCAGGCTTTACCACAGACGCCTGCATCATGTTCGAGACGATCTCGCCAGACAAATGGAAAGATGTCCGACATGACTCAAATCGTTACGGCAAGTTGTTCGCCCAGAATTTCGGTCCCTCTTCAAATCTCGCGCTCGTCGAGTCCATTGAGATTGGTAACGAACCGGGAAAGTACAGTGACGACGCCTATCGCGAGCTGTTCGAGAGTATGGCCAAAGGCATTCGTGAAGGTGACCCCAAACTTCAAATTGCGACTTGCAACGTCAACGTCGGCAAAAGCGGTGACTACCACAAATCGATCGACTGCGTGTCGGGACTGGAGTCGTTGTACGACGTGTTGAACGTACACACCTACGCAATGTTAGAACAATGGCCGACCTGGAAACGGTCGTATCCAGAAGATCCCGACTTACCAGCCTTCACACATGACGTCGATGAACTGATTCGATGGCGTGACGAGAACGCGGCAGATAAGCTGGTTTGGATAACCGAGTTTGGTTGGGATAGCTCGACAAAATCGCCTGCGGCGGAAGGCGATTTCGCAAAGTGGCAGGGCAACTCGGATCTCGAACAAGCACAGTGGCTGGTACGTTCCTTCTTCTTGTTCGCGAGCCGAGACATCGACCGGGCATACATCTACTTCTTCAACGATGAAGATTCACCGCAGCTTCATGGATCGTCTGGACTGACTCGCAGCTTCAAGCCCAAACCGTCCTACTACGCCGTATCGCATCTGTTTCAAACGCTCGGTGACTATCGTTACTCCAAAGTTGTTCATCAGTCGACGGATGCTGGCGGAGTGCGCGTGTGCGAGTTTTCGCACGAGTCAAATCCGAACGATGTGGTTTGGGTCGCTTGGCTGCCATCGGGAAGTCAGAGGCAATCCGAAGTTCAGATTCCATCGCGCGGGTGGAAGCTTCGATCGGCCGAGTTGATGCCAATCGACATGAGCAATGACAATGCGGTCAACGTATCGCAGGAAAATGGACAGTTGCGAATGCAAGTGTCCGAGTCACCGACGTACTGTTTCATGCGCCGCGAGTGAGGTTGCACCATGCGACCGTCCGCAGTCGGTGGATCCTCTCGGCTGTTTCAGCCGAATCAGAAGTAGCGGTTGAAAAATAGTCGCAACTCACCATCAAAGACGCGGTCTTCGGTGACAGGAACGCCATAGGCCGCGGTCACAATTGATTTTCCCATGTAGGCGTGCAAGCCCGAGGTGAGATTGAGCACATTGAGCGTTCGTGTCGGGTCGCCGACGGCGAAATTCGCTGAACCAACGGAGTCAGATTTGTTCAGCGTGCCGGTGTAGTGAGCTTCGAGCACGGCCGCGAGGTCCGAAATTCGTTTCTTCCGATTGCGTACAAGAAAGCAACCCACTGAGTTGCTGAAGCGAATCGTCGACTGGCTCTTCAGCCGGCCGACATTCGCAAGCTCACCTTCACCCTGTAGCTGAAAGCCCTGTTCATCCAAGAAAACGCGATTGCCATTGGCATCAAAATCGAATTGCAAAAAGCTTTGAACAAAGGTGTCGGGAGTGATGTAAAGCGAGCCAGCGACGAATGGTAAGAGGTGAACCGATTGGTTCTCAACGCGAACTACCTTGACGTTGTTCTTCAGAGTTAAGGAAAAATCGTCGGCTGTCGGAATGGTGACACCAAGACCGGCGCTCGCGATGAATCGCTCGTCTTGGAACAACAAGCCTTTGAGGACAAACGAGATATCGCCAAACTCGTAAGCTGCTAAGTCGTCTCCACTTGTATTGATTGCTGAAGTGAGCGTCACGGCCATCGGCGCTCGAAATTCGATCGACGCGAGACCGTCGGCGAAAGTCGACTCAAAGCCTGGCGCCCAGCGGCTGACAGGAATTCCAGCAGCCGTGATGCGTGCATTGTGAAAAAAATTGTAATCAAGGAACAGTCGGTTTTGCGGAAGCGGGCTGTTGTTGTCCGCGATCGAGTAACGGCCAACGACCTCGCCTGGGCTCGGAACAGGCAACGACACCGAAGCGTTGTAGACATAACTTAAACTATTCAGTTCACCGTTGAACGACGTGATTTCCGAGTCGTCCTCGAGGTACTGCAACGTAACAAAATCTTCGACGTTCACATCGCTACTGAAGGCCGATGAAAACTCTTCTGCGATTGCCCGGTTCGCCGCCGCGAATATCAGGCCGTTGGATGTTGGGGCCGTTGGACGCACCACTGGGCCGCTTGGATTGCCTGCGACAACGGCATTGGCATCCGAAAGTGTTCGAACCTGCACTGTGACAGAGTTGATCGGACTGAGGTCCGAAACGCTGATGGAGGTGTTATCGCCGATGTCCACCAAATCGCCTATTCTCGATAACGATGTCACGCTGACGGAATCGATCGGCGCATTGATTCCGTTGAAGAGCGCGTTCGCACTGGGAATTGCCAGACCGCCGGGAGTGCCCAAGTTGCTAAATTCCGGACTCACCGAAAACTGAGCTTGGAAATTCAGCGATGAAGTACCCGCATTGAAAAGGTCACCAATCATATTGGGCGCGGCGCTGTACGAACCTCGCGTAGCACCAAGCGAAGCACTCACGCCGGCAAACCCGCTACCATTGAGTGCGCCGAGGGCCGCGATTGCTGAGGGGCCCGGCGGAGGCGCGAACGCAAACGGCTGTTCGGACTGTTCGGGCGATACAAGCGGCGCACCTCCGATTGGCGGAACATCGGGGTAGGGATACTCGTCGTCCGAGACCCGTGCTCCCTGGGACGGCGACGAATTGACTCGTGCTTGAGGTGATTGGGCGCTGGCCAAGCCGCTTGCCGAAGTGATTGTCACCGAGAGAGCGAGTGCGATCGCGACCGTCTTTACCTGACCAGCCATGTGAAGTTCCATTGGCCCAAACGAAAAATCCAAATTTTCGACACAGTTGTCATATTCGGCAAAGTCGTTTGGGGGCTGGAGGTCATTCCCCCCGGAATACGAAGATTCGCGAACTCCCCACGCTCGCTCGGACGGCATCCCCCACGGTCTGAGCCCACGCTGTGCGGAAACCTTGGTAGTTTTCTGGTTCGTCGCCTAGGTACCGCTGAAGCTCTTCGAATTCCGATACGCGTGTTTCCGAACTTCGACATCATCGACTGCCCCAACATTCAATGACTGACGTGCAATGCAAGCAGCGAAATCAATGGTTGCCCCACCGAACTTGAGCGATCTGTTTTCTTCAAAGCGTGTATCTGGTATCGCGATGGTGCATCAGTGCTTTTACCTCCAACCGCACTGGATCTATCAGGACAGGACCGGTTCTCGAGCTGCGAATCAGGATAGTGCTACTGAATTTCTAACAGTTCGACCTCAAAGATGAGCACTTCATGAGGTCCGATCGCTCCCTGGCTACCCCGTTCGCCGTAAGCCAAGTCAGACGGTATGTAGAGCATCCACTTGTCCCCGACCTTCATTTTTTGAAGCGCAGTCTGCCAGCCCTTGATGACCTGGTTGACGCGGAACGTCGCCGGTTCGCCACGTTTGACCGAACTATCGAACACTTCACCATCGATCAGCGTGCCGGTGTAATGAACCTTCACAGTGTCGGTCGCAGACGGGGATTCACCCTTACCTGCGGTCAGCACTTTGTACTGGAGCCCTTCGCCGAGTTGCTCGATGCCCTCCTTCTTAGCGTTTTCAGCAAGGAAGTTTACACCTTTCTGGCGCACTCGAGTCTCCAGCAACTTTTGAATCTTTTGCTGTGTCTCTCGTAGTTCATCGTCGCTCATCTTCGCTTCGGCTTTGTTGATTCCGTCTTTGAATCCGGCCAACATCGACTCGATATCGATGTCGCCGATTTCAAATCCGTTCTGGCTCATTTGCTGGCCGACTGAAACGCCTAGAAAGTAGCCGATCGACTTGGAATCCTTCACGGCGTCATCTTGTGCAGTCAGAGAATGGGGTGCGATCAACAGCAAGCAAAGAAGTGCGGTGCAGCAGATCGGGCGTCGTAGGGACATGGGTATTTTCCTTGGAAATTGAGTTTTGACGGTCACAGAATAGCAGTCCGCAGAGTTCCGAACACGGCCCCCTTCATTGTGCCCGACTCTGAAACCGAAAGATGCGTCGCCGATCGGGGGTCGACCGACAGGCACGTTTCTACGGACATTAAAAAAACACACTCGATTTAGGGGTTGGTTTCTGCATCCGTTGCTCGAAAAGGTCGACTTTCTCTAAATTTGTCCAGTCGGTTTCGAGTTAAAGGACACTGCGGATTTCCTCTCAGAGGGTCGCTAATTCAACGTTCCGAATTCGCGCGTCGTAGTATGATTTGTATTTCACCTTGCGTTCCAAGTCTTGAATGATCGCTTCGGTGAAGTCGACACCGGTATGCTGCTGTGCGCTTCCTAATCCGCCGGGACTGAACACGTTGATCTCCATCAGTTTGTCGTCGACGATGTCGAGTCCCACCAAGAACATGCCGTCTCGAATCAATTTGGGGCGAACGATCTCGACAAGCTCCAGCATTTTGTCGGTCACTTCGGCGGGCACGCTTTCGCCGCCGGAGTGCATATTGCTTCGCGCGTCACCGCTCTTGTTCACACGACGAAACGCGGCATATTGATCCTGGTGTCGCAGTGCCCTGCCGTTCATTACAAACAATCGCACATCGCCTTCGACCGCAGCGGGCAAATACTCTTGCACGATGCAGTAGCCATCGCGAATCACGGCATCAATCATCTGATTGATGTTCGCTTGCTCGTCTTCGTTGATCAAAAACACGCTCTGCCCGCCAGACCCTTGAAGCGGTTTGACAACGACTTTGTCGTGTTGTTCGGCGATGAAAGCTTTGATCTCCTTGATGTCTCGGCTGATACACGTTCTGGGACGCACTTGCTCTGGGAAATGCTGGAAGTACGTCTTGTTAATCGCATTGGCAAGGTTTTCAGGATCATTGAGAACCATGACGCCGCGCGCGGCGGCGAGCTGTCCGAACAAGATTGCGCTGGTTTGCGCCCACGGCCTTTCACCCGCATCTTCGGCGGGGTCATTGCGCAAGAACAACACGTCCAGATCGTCCACCTTGATTCGCGTTGGTTCAACGTCCTTCGCCTGGAGCGCAGCTAGAAAGTCGGCGGGCGAGTCATGCCGAGACCCGTTCGCCTGACGCGCCTGCGCATGAATCGATCCATCCGGTGCATAGACGAAGTCACCGACTCCAAGCGTATAGCTCTCATGACCCATGTTCACGGCGGTCATCGCCAGCCGCGTTGTTGTAAAGACCGCATGCTCGGTTGCAACGTCATTAACCACGTATCCGATTTTCATGTTGAATGCTCCAGTAGATCGTTGACAGACAATTGACGACAAGATTCAAGGCGCTCTTTGACTTTTGTATCCTTCCAAAATCGTGGTAGTACGCCGGGCGCATGGACGATGCCACGTCTACGCAACTCTTGAATCGCAGGCAAATGGTGCATTGCGATCTTGCCCACGTAAAGCGGCTCTAATTCATGGCCAGCAGCGAGGTATTCCAGTAGTTCATAAAGGCCGCGAAGGTAAATAATGTCCTTGGTCAATCCACCGCCGCGAAACACTCGCAAAGTCGTCACGAAAGATCGGCGCGCCGAAAAGTGATGTTGTTCGTGCAAGCGCTGGAAGGTATCGATGAAAGTCGCTCCACGAATCATTGAGTCTGCGGCAATGACACGAGCCGCTAAGGTGCGCAGCCGATTTCGCGTCAGCCCGCCCGTCAGATACTCGGCCATCACGGCCAGCCCTTCTTGCAACCCTTCATAGCCATCGAGTCCGGCGTAAAGCTGGCGGAGCGGTTGGCAGCGGCCATTGAAGTACGTCAGTAGATGCGTGCCAATTTCATGATGCAGCAGCGGCATCACTCGTCGCTTCGACACCTGCAATGCGCTGGAGACGATCAATCGATCTTGCGACACGAGAAATCCGGATGCAATCTCCTCGCTCACCTCGACCGAACCGTTGAACTCACTCAATCGATGGTGGTAGTAATCGATTTCCTCGCGAGCTTGGCGCAGAACGTCCTCTAAGCTCGCGCAGTCGCCACGCTGCGAACTTAGACAAGGTTCCGATTGGACCATCAAAATCGACTCAGCGAGATCGACCAGCGCAACGGTTGGTTTACCGTACAACTGCAAGCTGCTATACAGAAAATCGGATGTATCCAACTGTCGTAGTGCGGATAGTTGCTGATCCAGTTCGCTTTGCTTTCGCAGAAACAACCAGCTCAAGGTTGGGTCTTCGACAGCTTCAATCTCGATGCGGAATAGGTTCCGTTTCAGAAGCGATGGATCATAGGGAAGCGAGCGATACTGCAGCACCGGCTCGACCTTAAACTCACTTTCACGGAATGCCCGCCAAGCGTCTTCGGTGTTAGTGGGCGTGACCTGTAAGATGAAATCGAAGGCTTCGGAGACTTCGCTCAACTGCTGGTCAACCATCCTGGCGGTCTTAGCCATCGCGCGGGGACCGTAAGATTCAAAATGCGGGAAGGCTGAGTTGGTTTGGTTGTCGAGGACATGATTGCCATTGAAATGCGAGATTGTTTTTCGCAGCGCCCTGGCAACCTGCGCTCGTAGCGATCGCAACACTAGCGGAAATAGCACTTTCGACTTTGCGTCTTGATAAATTGGCCGAACGGCTAGTCCAAGCACAACGCCAACCGTTGATTTGATTACCGATTGCGACTGCAACTCTATCGCCGGAAAATCCACTGGGGCCACTGATGACGTTTCACGCACGGTAACGTGCGACTGGTGGCCAGCGATCGTGATTTCGCTTAGCGCGGCGCTAAACGCTTCGATCGTTCCAGGCAGACTATCTCGCTCTGACGTGACAATTTCAAATGCAGGCTGCAAACGCGCCTGGCCTTCACGTAGTTTGGATTCCGACCAAATCTCCACAATCAGATAGGTTCCAAAGTGTTCGTTTAGCAACCCAGCGAGCCGTTGACACAATGCCTCAATCGATCCGTGATGTTCTTCGTCACTCGGCGCGATCAAATAGGCTGCTTCGCTGGTAACAAGATCGCCTGTTCCGCCGTCGAATGATTTGGGGACACGATAGACAACCAAAAAAGGAAGTTGACGATCGATACGAAGTCGACCGTCGTTAGGTAGTGAGCGTCGAACCGGTTTGTTCTTTGCCAGTCGCTCTAGCGCCACCGAGGTGAGTGCAACGTAGTCCAAGGTTGATTGCTTATCGTTCAATTCGATCACATTTCATCCAACGATTGGCGGACGCCGGGGATCGTGGAGCTAAGCAAATCAAACAAATCCATCAGCGTCGCCAGATCGACCTCACCTGACCATTCGTCCATGAAGAATTTTTTGAATTCGATCGACAACGCGCAAACCTGTTTCGGATAATGAGTGTGAATCCAGCGGGCAAACTCTCCCCCCTGAAACTTGACATTCTCTCTGACATCAAGCGAGCGACCAGCGATCGGGTAACTTCGCAGGTCGGAAACAAAGCGATCAACCAAGCGTGCCCAGTAATCGCGGTCGAGCGTCCCGGTTCCCAAGTTAACCTCTGGGTTCGTCGCCTGGTCTGCTGTCGCGCCGTCCGCACCATCGCGTTTGTGGTTGTAAGTGTGGATATCAAATACAACGACGTGCCTAAACTCGCTTACTAAGTCGTCAAGCAGTTCCTTGACGTCGGCGTAGAAACTGTCGTACTCGCCCAACGATTCCGCCAAGACAGCGGAATTCGGCTTACTCTTCCAAACTGTCAGGCCCCAGGCGTCATCTGGTTTGAGGTAGACCGCCTTTTCACGCGGACGGTTGAGGTCCACTTCAAATCGAGATCGTGTACCGACGATTTGAGTTTCCACGAACTGGGTAAGGATTGCCGTGTACGGGTCTTCTTCCCGTAATCGCTCAGATTCTGAAATCCCAATATCGCTGACAATCGCCGGGCGAATTGTATGACCATCATGGATCGCTGCCGCCACGATTGCATCGCGTTGATGTCGGAAGATTTGATGGGAGCGTGTGGTCATGATGAGTTTCTTCGCAACAAGTGACGTTGTGCGCCACCGCTGGCTGGGACTTCGATGCAATCAGCGTGCCGACCTTTCCGTCGAAGCACCGATCGCACAGTGAGCGACCAGTAAGGCTGATCGACGATCAGCGCAGAAGGCACGCCTACCTGCTGCCCCAATACTCTGAGTCACTCAGCACTCTGAGTCACTCAGGCCGTTTCTTGGCTAACTCCAGCAGATCGATCAATCAGCGGCACACGCTTTGCAACTTCGCTTAACGTAATTCGCAATGATCGATCGTTGCGAACGGCCGGCGCGAATGTCTCGCGGTGCATCGGGCAACTCTTTTCGAAGGCGTAGAAAAATGAACTGGGACACGATTCAAGGCAAGTGGAAACAGGTTAAAGGCCAAGCTCAGCAGAAGTGGGGCGACTTGACAGACGACGATCTAACAAAGGTTGATGGCAAGCGAGAGGAACTCGTTGGCCGCGTTCAAGAGCGTTACGGATGCGCGAAAGACGAGGCAGAGCGGCAAGTGAAAGAATTTGAGCCCGCATTATTCACCAAGGACGTGAGATTCAGCGGATTTGATTGTGGAGCACTTCGTCGTGAGCAATGGACTCATTTTAACGTCAATTTGCTCTCGCCGCGCACAGCGGCCCCCTCCCCTCAGTCGTGTTTCGCGGC
>JBGSLZ010000041.1:0-4376 GCA_041740415.1 Rubripirellula sp. | reverse complement strand
AACTGCAGGTGTGCATCCTCGCTGCGCATCGGAAATCGATGCTGCGTCATTTTGACGGCGAGTCGTGTGCGGCTGAGCGACTCCATCGGTCCGAGACCTCCGAATTCTTGCATCCAACCTTCTTCGGAGTTCCGTTTTCTCGCTCAATAGACCGTTATCTGCGTGTCGACAGTTCGAGCTAATTTTGATTGCGAATGTTCGTGGAAAGGAAACGAAGCCTTCGGCATCAAGGCTTCAAGAGTTTTTCAAAGAATGCGTAGATGATCTCATTCGATTCATGGTTCGGCGAGTGCTCGACGCGGTTACTCATCGCAACGCGATGCTCGTAGCTAAGGATTCGGTTGACTTCGATCGAGTGATTGAGTGCTTCCCAGCGTCTCGGCGGGTCTTCGCTGCCGCCGGAAACGAGAAATGGCCGTGGAGCCATCAAGGCGTGTAGCTCGTGCAAGTCATGACCAGCGTCGACAATCTCGGGATAACGACCTCTCGCGGGATTGTCGGCGGTAATCAGTCCTCGCTGTCGCCACGGCTTGGGGTGGTAACCAAGATACCAAGGTTCCCAATAGTTGACGCTCTCGCGAGCTTCGTCAAACACGATACCTGGATCGGACCAAACGGCGCAGGCGAACTTGTCAAACAAACACGATGCGAACATCGCCCATTTTCCGCCAAATGAATGGCCGACAATTCCAATTCGATCGGCATCCACTTCGGGTCGGCTCGCCAGAACGTACCAAGCGTTGGCTGCGGCATAGGCGAGCATGGAGAGCGGCTGGATCGTCGCGTCCTCAATGCTAGGATAATAGAGCGAGTATGTTTTCGCTTGCGTTGCCTCGGTGGTGCCGATCGACAACGTGACAAAACCTCGCCGAGCCAACTGCAATGCGAAGTCGCGATCTGGCTTGCCCAACCCGATCGCTGTTTCAGGTTCGTAGAACACGACGACGACGGCGGGATGAGGACCATCGCCACTTGGTATCAACAAATAGCCTGTTGTCGACTCAGTCGGCGTCCAAAGAAAACGAATTTGATGCTGCGTACAACCCTCGCGACTGGTTGTTGCCATTACCTCGACCTGAGGCTCGGTAATCAGCGGCGGCCACTTGCCCAGCAATCGTTCCCATTCGCTGGCAATTTCTTCACGTCGCCTATACCACTGCTCGACCGTTTTCACCTTGCTTCCATCGGAAAACAACAGCGGTGACCGATAGACTCCCATTTTCTCCCGCCAAGCAACGGGTGGTGTGAAATAGGACTCAATCTCGATTGCCGATTTCGACAACGGACTTCGCGATGGCACGGAGTCCTGGGAGTACGCGGTCGCGAGATTGAGGAACGTCCAGAGTAAGATCGCTAAGATTTTCATAAGTCACCCCTTTTTTTCGCTGCCGGTCAGTAGCGAGTTCTTCGTCGGATTCCAGCTCAGCGATTCCAAGAGCGATGATCTTTGAATCGCAGCTCAACAATTGCGAAACGTACTCGATACCACCATGCCCTAGTCTTGCCGCCTCGACCGCAGCGTATCGTCGCCGATCGCGCTCATTCAAAGAGATCGGTAAAACCGAATCATTTGGCGTTCGGTAACTGACGAGTACTCTTTCATGATACTGTCTTTGAATCTAATCAACGCGCCGCAGCAGTTTCAAGATTAGTCGTCGTGGTGTGTCTCCGAGAAGCGAAAGGAGTCGAGACACACCAGCCTAATCACCTCCATTCTTTGGTCTTGAAAGAGGTTGCCAACAATTATTGAGGCGGGGGCGACCTACGCAGATTTGAGATTGGAAATCAGTATCGCAAATGGACCCGTGCCGGGAGCTAATCTGAGGTTTTACTACTTTAAAGGTTGCAACCAGTTAGCAACGACGTCGTCACCAATCGCAGCACCAGCAGCCAAGCCAGCGGTGTTATCGAATTGAAAGTGGATGCCGCCATAGATTCGGCTGAGGCCATCCAACGATGAGATCGTTAGGGTAACGCGAGACTGCGAGGATGTTTGTCCTCGCAATTCAATGGAGGTCGCAAGTACGACACCGTTTCCATTCGGAACTGCGTCGGGTGCGACGGAAAGAGCCAGATTCAACGGTCCCGAATGGCGGCTGATGACGTTGATTACCAGCAATGCGTCGAGCGGCGACAGACGTCCATCCCCGTTGCCATGAACATGCCGCCATCTATTTTGACTTGGCCATCGAACGATGTCGCCAAGCTGGCTTTCGTAAGATCGTGTTGCGCGGCGATACCGACTTCGCGTTGACTGAAAACTTCGACCGCTGGGATGACGATTCAATCGAGTTCTTCTTCGGAATCGATGCGATGCCCAATTTGGTCAAGCTTGCTGAAGAACTCGAAGAATCAGCCTGGAAACCGCTAAAACGACGACGATCGGATCTCTTGCAGCCAAGCAAGCCTCGCCGCAAACGACCGAATCACAAAGAGCGGATCGTGGTCGAAAACGAATACCAAAACAAACTCTTGGTCGGTGAATCGATCGCTGAGTTTGAATACCGGCCAGGTAAATGCAATCGCAGCTATCGCGTGGTGGTGCTGAGGAAACAAGTCAGCGTCACGCGCGGTCAACAGAAATTGTTTGACGACACACCTTACTTTTTTTACATCAGTAATGCGAACCCGCGCAGGAAGTCGTCCGCAGCCATTGTATTTGGCGCGAATCAACGCTGCGACCAAGAGAACAACATCAGTCAGTTGAAGGAATGTGCATTGGCAGCACCGCTGAATGACTTAGTCAGCAACTGGGCCTACATGGTGATCGCCTCATTAGCTTGGAACTTAAAAGTTTGGTCGGGGCTGATGATCAAGCCGACCGGCAATGCAGAACAAACGAAAGAGCAGGAGTCGATCAAGCGACAGATCGTGCGAATGGACTTCAAGGCGTTTCGTGATCGGTTAATGATGGCCCCAGCACAGATCATCCGCCGCGATGGGAGCCTGGTATACCGATTACTGAGTTGTCGTCCGTCGGTGGATCTGTTGATGCTAATCGATGCGAACGTCCGTCGGCCGCTACGGACTTAGGTCGCTAGCGCCTGACTGCCCACGAAGCCAGGGTGCGTATGCTCTGGTACCACTGCAAAGCCGAACCCCCGAAAGTCACCGCCAATGCCAACCAACAGAACCGGAAAACATCACCAGTATCACTGGAATGATGTCGCCTGCGCCGTCGAAATCAGACGGTCAGCACCACAAAAATCTTAACAAACCTTCGCTTGATTAAGGATTAGTTGGTAGATTCTCGTCGCATGATTGTCTGCCCGGTTAAATTTGTGATAGGTAACTGTACCGCACCACCGACCCAACTTACTTGGGATGCACCTATCGCGGCGCGAACAGTGACCTGCGATCCAGGTGCAGATGCTTGCAAGTCTGCAGGAATGACGGTGACTGTCGGTTCCGCGCTAAAGTAAGGTGTCAACTCGGATTTGACTCGGTCTATCACGTCCTGCTGTGTTGCCCATGGCGTCACCGCCAATCTCGCGCCTTCTCGACTAGCATGCGTCAGGGCATTATTGATCATGACCAGTCGTCCGAGTTCGATCAGACCGAAGGTCACGAAGATCATGACCGGCGCCACGACGGCAAATTCAAGGACAGCAGCACCAGCACGATTGCTGTTCCGGTGACACGACGGAATCGCTCTACGAAGCGTTGATTGTCTACGGTTTACTTTTTTCACGTTGATGATCCGATTGATGATGTTGGCAACGAGGCGGATCAATCAACTAGTATGGCTGGCGAGAATACGAAATCACTTGTGTAACAAGCGTCCGTGGAAAGTGTGGTGTTGCGTGCAACGACTAGTGCAGGTTCAACGATGACTCGCTTATCAGACATCTTGCCGGTCAACTTGACGTCTAATATCCGCACTCCAGCAAATCGAACAATGCGATACATCGCGTTATTGCCATTGCCGGAAACGCTGCGATAGATTGGGATGACTCGCTTTTGGCCAATAATCGAGGTGAGTTCATCTTTCACACCGGCGCTGATCCCCGTATCTCCATTAAGCAGCAATTCGCCGGAAGCGTCAAATTCAAGTGGACGACCCAATGCGATCAGATCATCACGCGAGATTCCGCTCACGATCTGTCTTGCAATGTCGTTGGTGCTGTTATTGGCCGAGCCAATATCGACAGTGCCTCGATTGCCTGGGCTACCAGTTCCTTGGGGATAGAGATTGCACTCGTAGTAACCATTTGAGCCGCTGGTGACTGATCCGTTGAATGTGAAACTGTCAGTAGTTTCGCCAGCGAGCACGCGCAACCACGTTTCTTCATCCAGAGCAAAGGGAAGAATATCAAGAGTCTGTGCTGTAGTAGGTGGTGTGGAGAATCCGCGAATGTTTTTGATGAGCGCCGCAG
>JBGSLZ010000040.1:0-32600 GCA_041740415.1 Rubripirellula sp. | reverse complement strand
GCCGTCACGGCGCCGGTCGCCACCAATCGTCCCAGCAAACCGCCGACCAGCGAAACGGCGACGTAGCTGCCCGCTTCGCTGACCAGGATCGCCGTCACGCCGTTGGCGACGCTCGTTGTGCCCTGTTGCGTTGAATACTGCTTCAGGTCGGCGGCAACTTTCTCGAAGAACGGTCGATACGATTCGAGCTGCGTGTCGGGCAAGTCGGCGGTCGTCAGCGATGCTTGGACATCGACGAGCATTCGTTTCTGGTTGGCGGCGACATCGCTGCGAAAATTTTCGAGCACGGCGATAATGTCTTCAGTCAGCGATGCTTCGGAAAACAGATGCGTCTCAAACTTTTCGCTGATGTATTGGTGAACGCGATCGTCTTGTGTCCACCAACTGCCGGGCAACCGTTTGACGATGCCCAGCCGAGTCGAAACGCTGGTCAAGTCACTTGCGAACGGGTCGACGCCCGATCGATACTTGTCCATCAGTCGACCGATCCGCTCGACGCAGCGATCGGCCGCCTTTCGATTCAGCTCGTCCGTTCGCGCGATTTGCGGCTCGACCTGTTCGTCATAAAACGTCGCGCGACGGACCAAAGCTTCCGACCGCTCCGATTGGGCGGGCGTGATGATCGCAGCTTCGGGCGCGGAAGCGATCGCCGGGATTTCGGCGGGCGGTGGCGGGAACGTGCCCCACGCGGTCAGCGCCGCGGCGAAGCACGATCCGATCAGCGCGATCACGATGGGGCGAACACGATCGGCGCGATTCGGCTTCGCGGACCAGCGGATTGGCTGAGAAACCGGTGAATCGGATTTTGCCATGGTAAACTCCTGCGGACTTCGAGACTGTTATACCGCAGTCGGTCGCTGTCTCGTTTGAAATGACGAGAGCGGGTGAATTTCACGAGGATTCGGGTTAAGGGTGCCTCAGAACGCTTTACGCAATCGCTGGGTTTTGCCAAACCGTCATAACCGTGGCTACATTAGAATGCCGCGAGGTGTGGAAAGCCCGTTTGAGTTGTGAAAAGTTCGTTGAGAACGTATTTTCTTAGCTCGCCGGCTCGCGTCTCTTTTGCGTCGATCCTCCCACCTGACGCCGCAACCCTTCCGTTGCGCGCGGTGAAGTGTATTCCAACCTGTCCAAAGTTCTGAATGATTACGTCTGTTCCCATGCCCGAGTCTCGATCCAACCTGCCTCGCAACGCCCGCCTGATCGTGCTCCGCCCCAAGCGTCGCGCCGTCGTTTTTCACAAGACCCCCGCCAAGCCGGCGCCGCCTGTTGCGCCGCCAGTCACTCCGGTCGTAGCAGCACCCGAGCCCATTAAGTCCGAGCCCGTAAAATCCGAGCCCTTTAAGTCCGAGATCGTAAAATCCGAGTCGGTCGAAGTTGCCAACGGAGTGGTGGAAACGCCGATCGCCAAAGTTGTTGAAGCTCCGATCGTTGAAGTAGTCGAAGTTGAAGTTAATGAAGTAGTTGAAGTTAATGAAGTAGTTGAAGTTGCCGTGGCTCCCGATTCGTTCGCCGCAATGGATCTGCCGAAAGCGGTCCAGCAAGCGATCATCAAGTCGGGATACGAGACACCGTCTGAAATCCAAGCTGCAATCATCCCGCCGATGTTGGCCGGTCGCGATGTCGTCGCTCAATCACAAACCGGTTCCGGCAAGACCGCCGCGTTCGCGCTGCCGATCTTGGCACGCTTGAAAGCGAAGGCGCCATCGCCGCAAGTTCTGGTGCTCGCGCCGACTCGCGAATTGGCCGTGCAAGTGGCGAAGTCGTTCGAGACTTATGCCGGCGACTTGAAAGGCTTTTCGATCGCCGCGATTTATGGCGGTCAAGATTATGATCCTCAACTGCGTCTGCTTCGCCAAGGCGTGTCGGTGGTTGTGGGCACTCCGGGCCGCGTGATCGATCACGTGCGTCGAGGTTCACTGTCGCTTGAACATTTGCGTTGCCTCGTTCTCGACGAAGCCGACGAGATGCTCAACATGGGCTTCTTGGAAGACGTCGAGTTCGTACTGCAACAATGTCCCGAAGAGAAGCAGGTCGCATTGTTCTCGGCCACGATGCCGGAACCGATTCGCCGCATCGCCGACCAGCATTTGCGGAATCCGCACACGGTCACAATCGGCTCGCGGACAATGACCGCCGAATCGATCAATCAGCGCGCGATTTATGTGACGCCGAAAGAGAAGATCGAGTTGCTGCGTCGGTTGCTCGAAGTCGAAGAGACCGATGGCGTGCTTGTTTTTGCGAAGACGAAAGAATCAACAACGGTCGTTGCCGAGAAACTGATCAACATGGGCTACAACGCCGCGGCGCTCAACGGCGACATGGCTCAGAAAGCTCGCGAGCGCACGATCGAGCAGCTCAAGAACGGTCGGCTAAACGTCGTCGTCGCTACCGACGTTGCCGCGCGAGGACTCGACGTTCCGCGCATCAGCCACGTCATCAACTTCGACTTGCCGCACGATAACGAATCGTACGTTCACCGTATCGGACGCACCGGTCGAGCGGGACGCAGCGGCGAAGCGATCATCTTTCTGACCAACGCGCAGCATCACAAACTGCGTTCGATCGAGCGTTTGACAAATCAAAAAATCGAAATCTGTCAGTGGCCATCAACCGACGACATCAACAACAAACGCGTCGATAGGTTCAAAACCAAGATCACTCGTTCGCTGGCCGATCGCGATGTGTCGTTCTACGAAGAACTAATCGGCAGCTACGTTGCCGAGACGGGCACGCCGGTCGAGAAGGTTGCCGCGGCGCTGGCCGACATCATCAACGCGGGTCGTCCGTTCTTGGCCAAGGATCGTCCGAAAGCGGAAAAGCGATCGAAGCGAGATGAGTTCCAAGACGGCGATTTTGGCAGCGGTCACAAGAACCGCGAACGCGAATCCAACTTCGACGCGAATGATCGTCGTCCGCCTCGCAAGCTGGGTCCAGTGCGACCGGGCATGCAGCGGTTCCGCGTCGAAGTCGGCCAAGTCGACGGCGTGCGACCTGGGAATCTCGTCGGCGCGATCGCGAACGAAGCGGGCATCGAGAGCGAGTTCATCGGTCCGATCAGCATCCAGGACAACTACACGACGATCGATCTTCCCGAAGGCATGCCGACGGACATCTACAAGATCTTGCAGAACACTTGGGTGATGGGCAAGCAGCTCAACATCAGCCGCGATCATGGCGGCAAGAGTCGCGATTTTTCGGGCGGCCCGCGCGACGGCAAGCACAAGTCGGGCAAGCACAAGGGCGGCAAAATGAAAGCCGGCAAGTCGAAGCGATAGAGCGAGGGGGATCGGCGTAGCCAACGAAGCGAATCGCTACGGTCGCTACAACCCGAACGCTGATGATTGCCCATTGCGTTTTGTTCACCACCGACGTGAAAGTTCGCGGCGTGGCGGGCGGGCGGAGCAAAATTTGATCGAAACATTCTCGTTCGATTGATCTTTGTGTCCGCCGCAACCAAACAACCCACTGACAAAGCCGCGTTCGTCGCCGATTCGCTCGCCGTCGGCTTGACGGTGATGTTGGTAATGACGATCGTCCAGCGCGGACTCGGGTTCTTTCGCGGCATTTGGTTCTGTCGACTGCTCGATGACGAAGCCGTCGGCCAGTGGTCGATGGCTTACGACTTCATCACGATGATCACGCCGGTGATGTTGTTGGGGATTCCCGGATCACTGCCGCGTTACGTCGAACACTACCGGCTCCGCGGCCACCTATCGCCGCTGGTTCGTCGGATGTTGTGGGTCACGTTGACGCTCGGCGCGTTCTTCTTCGTCGCCATCATGGCGATGCCAGAATTCTTCGGCTGGATCGTGTTCCTCGAACCGCAAAGCATGTCGCTCGTCTACAGCGTTGGTGCGGGCGTGGTTGCGATCGTTGCATTCAACTTTGTCTATCAGATGGTGTCGGCGCTTCGGCAAGTTCGCGTGGCGTCGATGATGCAGTTTGTTCAGTCAGTCGCGTTCACGATTCTCGGCGTCGCGTGGCTTAGTCTCGACGGTGGTCTAACTGGACTCGTTTACGCTTTCATAGCGGCAACGATCATCGCGACGTTGCCCGGCACTCGATCGCTGTGGCGTGGATGGGTGGGATTGCCGATCAGCGATGAAGTGTTCGACGCGCCTTCGATGTGGCGTCGGTTGCTTCCCTACGCAGCCGCGCTGTGGGCGATGAACTTGTTGTCGAACGTTTTTTCGTTGTCCGATCGCTACATGATCCTGCACCTGTTGCCGGCTGGTGAGATGTCGACGCAAGCGGCGGTGGGCCAGTATCACAGCGGCCGCATCATCCCGGTGTTGCTGACCAGTTTGGCGACGATGGTCAGCGGCGTGTTGATGCCGTACATGACCGCGGACTGGGAAGCCGGCCGCAAGGAAAAGGTTCGTCACATGCTGCGCCGCATCCTGTTCGCCGCGTCGGCGCTGTTCACTGTCGGTGCCGCGCTATCACTGATGATGGCGCCGTGGTTCTTCGATGTCGTGCTCGAGAATCGGTACGCTGAAGGGTTGCAGTTGATGCCGATGACGTTTGTGTTTTGCATCTGGGTGTCGTTGGCAACGATCGGACAAGATTACTTGTGGGTCGCGGAAAAGGGTAAGTGGGTGGCGGTCGCGATCGGCGCCGGGCTGCTCGTCAACGTCGCGCTCAATTACGTGCTGTTGCCGATGTGGGGATTGGAAGGAGCGGTCGTTGCGACGTTGGTGGCCAACGCGGTCGTGTTGGCGGCGCTGTGGTTGGCGATGGCGAAGTACGGCTTCCGACTCGATCTGACCACGTTCGTACTCTCGATTCTGCCGGCGACGTTGTTGGCCGGGCCCTGGGTCGCGCTGGCCTGCGTCGCGATCGTGTGCGCGGGCAGTACGCAAGTGCGGTCGTGGGTGGAAGAAGCATGTGGCTCTGCGACTCCGCTGGCGGAGATGTAAACAAGTGTGCTGATATCGGTTACGATTCGAGGCATGAACTTTCTTTGCCACGCTTTGCCGTATCTCGACCAGCCCCTGCTCGCCGTTTCGACCGGCATCCCGGATTGGATGAGCGTCGTTGATCGGAAGGTCCGCGCTCGTGGCAAACTGGCCGCGCTTCACGTCAATAGCCACGACCCCGAATTGGCCGCGGTTGCCGCCGGAATCCTGCGTCATATCCAGGACGACCGCTGGTTCCACGGCACCGAAGCGTTCGTGCAGACCAATTTTCAATTGGCGGTTCAGCTTCGCGACCAGTTGCCCGGCGACACCGGTTTTCGACCCATGTTCGTCGGCCACATTCTGATCGAAATGCTGCTCGACTCTTTCTGGATTCGCGACGACGCGGAAGTCGGCGAGCGATATTACGATGCCGTCGCCAGCATCGATCCACTGGCTTTGCAGCGATGTGTCGTGGAGATCACCGGCAGGCAGGTCGTGGATTTATCGCCGTTGATCGGTCGGTTTTGTGAAGTCAAATTTCTGTACGATTATTTGGAACCCGACAAGCTGCTGATGCGGATCAACCAGGTGATGAAACGGGTGGGACTGAGCGAGCTTCCCACGTCGCTGGCCCAGTGGCTCCCGACCGCCGGCAAACTGGTAGAATCACGCCGAGTGCGAATGTTGACGCCGCCGGACGGTTCCGATCCGTTCGGGTTCAGTAAGTAGACGTTATTGGAAAAGGGGTCTGACCCTTTGAGAGTACCGGAGAGGGAGTGACCCCTTTTCCAACAACGACATCATCTTTCAACCAACGAGATAACCAACGCGATGAAATACGGAATGAATCTGCTGCTGTGGAGCGGCGAAGTGACGGACAAGCTGTTGCCGGTTTGCGAGCAGTTGAAGGCGGCCGGTTTTGACGGCGTCGAAGTGCCGATGTTCAATCTCGACCTCGACTACGCCGCGCTCGGTTCGCGACTGGATTCACTCGGCCTAGCTCGCACCGCCGTCACGATTCGCAACGAACCGGACAACCCGATTTCGCCGGACAAGAGCGTCCGCGATAAAGGGATCGCACTGACCAAGAAAACACTCGATTGCTGCGCGGCCGCTGGCGTCGAGACGCTGGTCGGGCCGTACCACTCGGCGATCGGAATCTTCAGCGGCGAAGGGCCGACGGCGGACGAGTGGGAGTGGGGCGTCGATAGCATGCGGCAAGTGGCCGAGCACGCTGGCAAAGTCGGCGTCAAACTGGGCGTCGAAGCGCTCAACCGTTTCGAGTGTTATTTCTTGAACACGCACGCCGATTCGACGAAGTTCGCGCGAGAAGTCGATCACCCGGCCTGCGGAATCATGTACGACACATTCCACAGCAACATCGAAGAAAAGAATGTGACCGACGCGGTCCATGCGGGCGGCGACAAGCTGTGTCATATTCACATCAGCGAGAATGATCGCAGTACACCGGGCTCCGGTGCAATCCGTTGGAACGAAAACTTCGACGCGATCGTCGGTTGCGGTTACGACGGCTGGCTAGTGATTGAAGCATTCGGACTTTCACTTCCCGAGATCGCGGCAGCGACAAAAATTTGGCGCCGCATGTTCAAAGACGAAATGTCGCTGGCGACGGAGGGGTTGAGTTTCATGCGGGGCGAGATCGAAAGGCGAACTCAATGAGTGGCTGCGAGTCGCAAGGCAATCGTGTGGTGATGTTGTCGGGCGATTTGATGTTCGGATCGCGAGTCAAATCGGCTGCCGAACGTGCCGGTTGGACATTCACGCTCGGCGGCAAGTTGCCCGACGGCGAGTTGGCAGACGTGCGATTTGTGATCGTCGACTTGTCGACCCGCAGCGGAGTGGTGGGAACGATCGTCGGTGAGTGCGCCGAGCGATGTCCGGGTGCGAAGTTGTTGGCGTATGGGCCGCACGTGCATGTGCCGAAGTTGAAAGCGGCACGCGAAGCGGGCATCGAAAACGTAATCACCAACGGCCAGTTCGACGCAATGTTGCCAACATTGTTTGTTTGAAGTAGCTCTGGCACGCCGTGACAGGCAACCCAACTGCGAATCGGTTCGACTCCGCGAAGGCCTCGCGGAGCTACTCTATTTATCCCGCCGCAGATCGCCGCTGAAGGATGTCTTTTTGGATGCGAAGTAGGCTTGCCATTTGGCTTCGTCGTAACCGAAATCGGCCTCCGGTTCAATCTCTCGTAACAACGCATACACAGCCGGATTCGTTTTCGTGTCTTTGTTGATGGCCGGTTGTCCGCCCGTCGACATTCCGTTGGCTCCGTTGTCACCGAAGCCGACGTTCATCCCCGGTCCGGCCGGCCCCTGAGTCGTCTTCGTCGTCACCAATGCGTCGACATAACTCATCGCCAATTCGGGATCGGGAAACCACGACAACGCGCGGGCAGCTCGATTGACCAACGCATGATCGTTGGCCTTGAGCATCGGCAGGTACGTCGCCACCGCGGAACTCGAACCGTAATGTTGAAGTTCTTCGAGCGCCGCTTCGCGGATGTTATCGTCCGGTTCGTCGATACCCGCTTCGACCAACGCACGAACAGAAACGCCGTTCTTGAACTCACCCAACTTCGTGATCCACAACCGGCGCATCACGATGGTTTGCGATCGGTTGCCGCGTGAGTCTTTTAATTGCTTCGCGATCGCGCCGGCCGCTAGCGGATCTTTGATTGCCTTGATTGACGCGATCGCCTCGGCCGACTTCGACGAACCCTTGGTCGCGATGCCGACCAGCCGACTGATTTCCTTGATCCATTTTTTTGATTCAACGTCGAACGACTGCGCTGCATCGTTGAGCGACACCGCTTCGGGCAATTCCCACTTACCGGCGACCGAGATCATGCCGCGATTCCGCCAAAAGTCGGCGGTGCTGATCCATTTGCCGTTCTGTTTTTTGTAGCCCAACGACGCGCGGGCGTGCGGATGATCCGGGTCCAGCTCGATCGCACGCTGCATGTGAAATCGCTTGTAATAGTCGCTGACGCCCGGAATACTGCCCGGGGTCGCGCACCATACCGCCAGTTGGTAGTGCAGTTCGGCGTCATTGCCGGCTTTTTCGGCGTTGGCACGGTAATTCGCCAGCGAATCGGATTCGACCACTCGGCGGACACGGCTGTTGGGGATCGCGACCTGTATTTCGTCGTCGACCGCGACCACGGTGAACTCGGCTTGCCGTTTGACGATGCCATTGAGGCTTCCGCCGCCGGAAATTTCGACCGTATCGGCGCGAAGTACCGTGGAAATGAACAGGCAGAGCGAAATTGCAAGCAGCATTCTCATGCTCCGATTGTACTCGCTAGTTCTGCTCAACTCACTGCCCTGCGGCGGACGATATCGATACTTGACCATTCTGATCGTGTTAGTATGATAGCCATCAGGCCAACTCACAAGAAGTTCAGCAACATGTCAGCTCAACCCGTCCCCAACCGACCCATGCACGAAAATTCGTCACAACCGGCACCTCCGCTGCAGGTCTTTTCGATCGATTCGGGTGAGCCGCGGGGTGCTTTGGCGGCCGATCCGCCGCTGTACCCGACTGACGAATTCTTGGCCGAATTGGAATCGGAGAGCCAGAAGTTGGAGACGGCGACGCCCCAGGAGATCCTGATTTGGGCGGCCGATCGGTTTGCGCCGAAGTTCACAATGGCGACGGCTTTCGGGCCTGAGGGAATGACGATCCTGCACATGCTCGCCGAAGTCGCTCCCGAAACGCCCGTTTTCAACCTCGATACGGGGTACCAGTTCAAAGAAACGCTGGAACTACGCGAACGGGTCGTAGAGCGATACGGCATCGAAGTCCAGTACAAGCTCCCTGATACGACGGTGGTTGAGTATGAAGCGATTCATGGCGGGCCGCTGTATTTGACCAATCCGAACCAATGCTGCTTCGACCGTAAGCTGCGGGTTTTGCACGAGGCGGCGAAGGGCCAGCATGCTTGGGCGAGCGCGATCCGCCGAGATCAATCGACGGATCGAGCCAAGGCACCGATCGTGGGCTGGGATCGCAAATTCCAACTGGTGAAGATCAGTCCGTTGGCAAATTGGACAAAAAAGGAGGTTTGGGATCTGATTCTGAAGCACGACATTCCTTACAACCCGCTGCACGACCAGGGTTTTCCGAGTGTCGGATGCCAACCGTGCACGCGAGCGACCCAGTTGGGCGAGGACGAGCGGGCGGGCCGTTGGAGTGGTTTTCAAAAAACTGAGTGCGGACTGCACAGTTCTTAACATTGAGCGGAAAAGAAACAGTGTCTGACCCCATTGGCGCGAAGCACCCGAAGGGCCGGTTCCCGGCAAATGGGGTCAGACACTTATTTTTCCGAGGGAACCCAACATGTTGATTTCCGCGCGAGTTCATTACGCGTCGTTGGCGCTGATCGAGTTAGCCATCCGCAACGACGATGCGTCGCCGGTAACGGTTCGTGACATCACGGATCGACACGGCGTGCCGGGACCGTTTCTGGTTCAGATTCTGCGGACGTTGCGGTCGGCGGGGTGGGTGCAAAGCATCCGCGGCAGCCAGGGCGGATACCGTTTGTCGGTCGAGCCGGCGACCATTTCAATGCTGGATATCGCCGAACTGGTGGGTTGTTCCGAAACCGCCAGCCGCGCGGACTGTGGCGCCAGCGCATCCGACGAGATGCTGCAAGAGATCTGGAACGAAGCCGCCGAAGCGTCGCGAAACGTGCTGGCCGGCGTCTCGCTCGAGGACATGGTCACCCGAGCTCGCCAGAATGACGCGGCGATGTTCTATATCTAGCCGACCCGCTCGGCGCTGCCCCCTTCACCGCGACTTGCCCGCACTCTAGCGTTTAGGCATGACTACTACGGAAATTACGGTCAAGGGCGCGCGCGAACACAACCTCCGCGACGTCGACTTGACCCTGCCACGAGGGCAACTGATCTGTTTCTCCGGCGTCTCGGGCAGCGGTAAATCTTCGCTCGCCTTCGATACGCTCTACGCCGAAGGCCAGCGACGGTACGTCGAGAGTCTGTCGAATTACGCCCGCCAATTCATGGGCCAGATGCCCAAACCGGATGTCGATCTGGTCAGCGGCCTGAGCCCGTCGATCTCGATCAGCCAAAAGTCCAGCGGCAACAACCCGCGCAGCACCGTCGGCACGATCACCGAGATCTATGACTTCTTGCGAGTTCTCTACGCCCGCGTCGGCACCGGCCATTGCCCAAAGTGCAACGAACCGATCTCGGCCCAAAGTCGCGATGCGATCACGTCTCGCATACTATCGCTGCCGCCCGAGGCGACCGTGTGGATCATGGCGACGCTGGTCCGCGGCCAGAAGGGTGAGTTTCGCGATCTCTTTGAAGACTTGCGGAAGCAGGGATTCACGCGCGCCCGAGTCGACGGTGAAACGATCCGGTTGTCCGAACCGCCGCCGCTCGATCGCAACAGCCGTCACGATGTCGAAGTCGTCGTCGATCGCGTCGAACCCGACGCCCGCGATCGAGGTCGGATCACCGAAGCGGTCGAAGCGGGATTGAAGCTCGGTGAAGCGACGTTGATCGTATCGTTGTCCGAGGCCAACGATCATCAAACCGGGCCAGTCAAGCAGGACATCTTGTATTCGTCGAAGTACGCGTGCAATTCGTGCGGCCAAAGTTTCAAGCCGCCGACACCGCAACTGTTCTCGTTCAATTCGCCACAAGGCATGTGTACGACGTGCGACGGATTGGGTCGGTTGTACACTTTCGTGCCGGAGCTGCTGATCCCCGACACGTCGCTATCGGTTCGCAAAGGCGCAATCTGTTTGTTGGGCAAGTGGGCCGACTTGGGCCGATACCGACGTCACATCTACAAAGGCGTCGCCGAAGCGATCGACGAAGCGTTGGAACTGGATGCCGGCACGATGCTGGAAACGAAGTGGCGCGACTTGCCAGAACAGGCCCAGCACATTTGGTTGTGGGGCACCGACGACTCGATGGAGTTCACGTGGCGGGGCGGTCGCAAAGCCAAAAAGTACTCCGGTGCATTCGATGGTTTCATTCCCGAATTGGTCGAGCGGTACAAGACCAGCAAGAACAAGATGCAGTTGCGTCAGTTCGAGAAGTACATGGCCACGTTGGACTGTCCCGACTGCCACGGAAAACGACTCAACGAACAAGCGTCAGCAGTACGGATCACCAGTGTGGCCGCGAGTGTGGACCCGACGCTCCGCGCCGGGGAGACAAACAGCAAAGCTGTTCCCCAATCCGCGAACGGAGTCGCGGACCCACGGTTGCGCCCGATCACGCTTCCCGAACTCTGTGACCTGCCGGTCGACGAACTCGCCGATTTCTTCACCGATATTTCGCTCGGTGAAACCGAAGCCAAGATCGCCTCGGAAGCACTCAAGGAAATCCGCGCCCGAATCGGATTCTTGATCGGCGTCGGTCTAGAATACCTCACGCTCGGTCGCACCGCACCGACGCTCTCGGGCGGCGAATCGCAACGAATCCGCTTAGCCGGACAAATCGGCAGCGGTCTGGTCGGCGTGCTGTACATCTTGGACGAACCCTCGATCGGACTGCACCCGCGCGACAACGATCGGCTGATTGAAACGCTCGAGCGACTGCGCGACACGGGCAACACGTTGATCGTCGTCGAGCATGATGAAGACACGATGCGAGCCAGCGACTTGATCGTCGATTTCGGTCCTGGTCCGGGCATCCGAGGCGGACGGATCGTCGCGCAAGGCAACATCGACGACGTGATGAAGTCGGCCAAGAGCGTAACGGGTCAGTTTCTTTCGGGCGCGCGAGCGATCGTGCCCGCCGAGACGCTGCGTCCGATCGACAAGAAGACCCAGTTGTCGATTCGCGGCGCACGATTCCATAACTTGAAGAACGTCGACGTCGACATTCCGTTGGGCGTTGTCGTCTGCGTCACCGGCGTTTCGGGCAGCGGCAAGAGTTCACTGATCGGCGGCATCCTCGAACCGGCTTTGCGAAACGCGCTGAACGGCGCAGAGCAAGAGATCGGCGACCACGACTCGATCTCGGGCCTTGAACATCTCGACAAAACGATCGCCATCGACCAGTCGCCGATCGGGCGCACTCCGCGCAGCAACCCGGCAACGTACGTGAAAGTGTTCGACGAGATCCGTAATCTGTACGCGAAATTGTCTGAAGCGAAAACGCGAGGCTACACGTCGAGTCGATTCAGCTTCAATGTCGACGGCGGTCGCTGCGCCGCCTGTGACGGCAACGGCGCAACGAAGTTAGAAATGGATTTCTTGGCCGACATTTGGGTCACGTGTCCGGTTTGCCAGGGCCGTCGTTACAACCGCGAGACACTGTCCGTCGAGTTCAAGGGCGCATCGATCGCGGATGTTCTGGAGATGGACATCAGCCAAGCGTTGAAACTGTTCAAGAACATCCCGAAGATTGCGGAGAAGTTGCAAACGCTGGTCGACGTCGGACTGGAGTACTTGAAACTCGGTCAGCCCTCACCGACTCTTTCGGGCGGCGAAGCCCAACGGATCAAATTGTCGCGCGAGCTGAGCAAACGTGAGACCGGCAAGACGCTGTATGTACTCGACGAACCTACCACCGGATTGCACTTCGCTGATATCGAGATGTTGTTGAAGGTGATTCACCGACTGGCCGATCATGGCAACACGATCGTGATCGTCGAACACAACACCGACGTGATCAAGACGGCCGACTGGGTCATCGACTTGGGCCCGGAAGGCGGCGCCGGCGGCGGAAGCGTTATCGCGCAGGGAAGGCCAGCCGATGTTGCCAAAGTTACAGAGAGTTACACCGGAGCGGCATTGGCGAAGTCGTTGGGAATCGCGAGAAAGTCACCGCCGAAGCCGCCAGTACGACGCGAGATCGCGAGAATGAACCCGCGTGCCCGCACGCACGTGGTCGTCGAAGCCGCTAGCGAACACAACTTGAAGTCCGTCGACGTGGAAGTTCCGCGTGACGCGATGACGGTGTTCTGCGGACCCAGCGGCAGCGGTAAGTCGTCGATGGCGAGGGACACGATCTACGCCGAAGGCCAACGCCGTTACGTCGAGTCGCTGTCGTCGTACGCTCGACAGTTCATCGGTCAGGTTCAGAAGCCCAAAGTCGATCGCATCGAAGGTCTCTCACCAGCGGTGGCGCTCGAACAAAAAAATCTTGGTCACAGCCCCCGCAGCACCGTCGGCACGGTCACGGAAGTCTACGACTACTTGCGCATCTTGATGGCCCGACTGGGCACAATGCACTGTCCCGATTGCCAAGTTCCCGTCGGAACTCAGACGCCTGATCAGATCGTCGACAAAGTGATGGCGATGGCGGAGGGCACGCGAGCCCTGTTGATGGCGCCGATCGAAGTCCAGGCTGGCGAAGGGTCCAAGGACACTTGGCAGAGTCTGCGCAGCACGGGTTACCAGCGCGTGCGGATCGACGGAGTGACATGCACACTGGACGATGCACCGGCGCTGGACCCTCGCAAGAAACAAGTGGCCCAAGTCGTCGTCGACCGGATCGTCGTTCAGGAATCCGACCGTTCGCGGATCAGCGACAGCGTTGAACAAGCACTTTCGCTGGGCATCGGTGTGTTGGAAATCGCGATCGCCGACGCCGAACGCGGCGAGACATTGTGGAAGACGATCCGTCACAGCCAACATTTGGTTTGTGGTTGTTGCGGACGATCGTTCAGCGAGTTGACGCCGCACCATTTCTCGTTCAACTCTGCCGTCGGTTGGTGTCCGAGCTGCGAGGGCTTGGGAACGCAAACCGGAACGAACCCGGCCGCGCTGATCGGATCGTCGTCGTCATCGTTGTCCGAAGGCGCCGCGCTGTTGTGGCCCAGCGTCGAGAAGTCGGTGTCGCTGTGGATGCTCAAGGCGCTTTCGCGACAAACCGGCATCCGCATCGATGTGCCCTACGATCATCTGACGGTGTCCGAGAAACGGGTGCTGTACCGAGGAACAGGCCCTACTTGGATCGAAGTTAAACAGACGGATCGTGGCCCCGCGACTCCGCTCGCGGGGAATTCAAAAAACAAAAAGAAAGAAGAAGTATTGTCCGCGAACGGAGTCGCGGACTCACCTCTGTTCCGATTCCAATTCAAAGGCTTCTATCCGGCGCTGGAGGAAGCGTCGCGTTTGACACCAGGTCTGCGCGGCAAGTTGGAACAGTTCACCGACGAGATCGATTGTGCCGCGTGTGACGGATCAAGGTTGCACGATGAAGCGGCCGCGGTTCGTTTCCGCAATCGGACGATCGCCGACTTCGTCCACATGCCGCTGAATCGTTTGGCGAGCGAAATCAAAACATGGACGCTCGATAAGCGTGAGAAAAAGATCGCCGGCGAGTTGGTGCGCGAGGTAACATCACGCGTCACTTTCTTGCTCGACGTCGGACTCGATTACTTGACGTTGCACCGGGGCGCCGCGACGCTCTCCGGCGGCGAAGCGCAGCGGATTCGATTGGCGGGGCAACTCGGCAGCGGTCTCTGCGGCGTGTTGTACGTTCTGGACGAACCCACCATCGGACTGCACCCGCGAGACAATTTGCGACTGCTCGGCGCGCTGCACCGACTGCGTGACCAAGGCAACACGTTGCTGGTCGTGGAGCACGATCACGATGTCATCGGCGGCAGCGACTACTTGTGCGACTTCGGTCCGAAGGCCGGCCGACACGGCGGTCGAATCGTCGCTCGCGGTGCGCCCGATGCCGTCGAACCACTGGACCAGAGCGTCACGGCGGGTTATATCAACGGCACCAAGTCGATCCCGATTCCCGCGTCACGTCGACCGGTGATGTCGGCAGCCGGCAAGGTGCTTGTCAATCAGTTGAAGGTGATCGGTGCTCGCGAGAACAACCTCAAGAACGTCGACTTCGAGTTGCCGCTTGGGATGTTCACGGCGGTTACCGGCCCGAGCGGCAGCGGCAAGAGTTCGCTGATCGATGGCATTCTGTATCCGGTGCTCGCGCGTCGACTGCACCGCGCGCGTCTTCGTGCCGGTCGTCACGAAAAGATCGAAGGCGTTCGCTACATCGATAAGGTGATCGAAGTCGACCAGTCGCCGCTGGGCAATACACCTAGCAGCAATCCGGCGACGTACACAGGCGTGTTCGATCTAATTCGCAATCTGTTCGCGGCGATTCCCGAAGCAGCCGAACGCAAGTTCACGGCGCGAACATTCAGTTTCAACGTCGCCGGAGGTCGTTGTGAGACTTGCGAGGGCAGCGGTCAACTGAAGATCGAGATGCATTTTCTGCCGGACGTTTGGGTGCCGTGCGAAGATTGCCAATCGCGCCGGTATCGCGAAGACGTTTTGGAAGTGAAGCTGCACGGTCAGTCGATTGCGGATGTGTTGGATATGCAGATCGGCGATGCCGTCGAACTGTTTGCCGGTCATACAAAGATCCAGCACATCCTGCAAACGATTTGCGACGTCGGACTGGAGTACGTGACACTCGGTCAGTCCGCACCGACGCTCTCGGGTGGCGAAGCCCAACGAGTGAAATTGGCCGCCGAATTGGCACGACCCGTCACGGGCAACACGTTGTACCTACTCGACGAACCGACCACGGGACTGCACTTCGAGGACATCGAAAAGTTGTTGGGGGTGATGCAGCGGTTGGTTGACAAGGGCAACACAGTTGTCGTGATCGAACACAATCTCGATGTCATCAAGTGCGCCGATTGGGTGATCGACATGGGCCCCGGCGCGGGCGTGGACGGTGGTCAGATCGTGTTCGCCGGCACTCCCGAAGACTTAGCTAAATCCAAACATTCGCTCACCGCACCCTTCCTAGCCGAAGCCTTGAAGGGAACCATCCGTAGGTCCGGTTCTACCGGACGTCCGCCTTCGACCCCACCATCACCCACACCATTGCCATCGGTTGCACCGGAGCCGACACCCACACCCGAAACCAACGGCGCCACTGATCCGTGGAAGGTGCTCGGTCGGAAGTGGCATTCGCTCGGCAAGGGTTTTCCCATCGGCACGAAGCCCGATTGGCCGCTGGAAATCGCCGACGCGACATTGAAGTTGCTCGAACAGGTCGCCGGCGACAACTCGCTCGACTTTTCGTCGGCCACTTGCGTCGCGGTTCGACCGGAAGGTTCACAAAAGCCGTGGGCCGAAGTGGATACGAAGACGCCGGAGTCGCTGAAGGTGACCTTGGCTGGACCTAGCGATGCGATCGATCTGGACGGGTTGCCGCAAATGCGAGTCGACGGACCGATCGAATTGGGCGACTACACGATGATCACGCTGAACTTAACCGAAGCCAAGCATGTGCGAAGCCGCAAGCTGAAGTCGTTTTTGAAGAGCCATCTGGAACGATCAAGAGACTAGAGCGATTGTCCCCAATCGTTTTACAAATCGAGCCTTGGCACCGACTGTGGTTCGGTGAAGTCGTGCAGGCCTTCAACGCCTCCTTCGCGTCCGAAACCGGACTGTTTCATGCCGCCGAAGGGTGCTTCGGCGGTTGGTCCCGTTCCCGTGTTGTGGCCGACGTGGCCGAAATTCAGCCGGGCGATCACCCGTTCAGCTCGCTCGTCATCGCTAGTAAAAACGTACGCTGCCAGGCCGTACTCAGTTGAGTTGGCTGCCGCAACGACTTCTTGCTCATCCTCAAATTCGATGATCGGAACCAACGGCCCGAATGTTTCTTCTCGAACGCACTCCATCGCCGACGTGACACCGCGGAGCACCGTCGGCGGAAAGAAATTGCCGGCGGACTCCGGTGCATTGACTGGTGCCGTACCCGCGATTCGATCGGCGCCCAAAGCGAGCGCGTCATCGACGTGGTGTTTCACTTTGTCGAAGCCGTCGCGGTCGATCAACGGCCCGATGTCGGTATCTTCGTTCATGCCGTTACCGAGTTTGAGCTTGTTGACGATGGCGGCCAATTTTTTTGCGAACGCGTCAACGATCGTCGATTGCACGTAGACGCGATTGGCGCACACGCAAGTTTGACCGGCGCCGCGAAACTTATTTGCCATCAAGTGCTCGACCGATTGGTCGATATCGGCATCGTCAAAGACGATGAACGGCGCGTTGCCCCCGAGTTCCAGTGAGAGCCGTTTTAGATGCGGAGCGGACGCAGCCATCAGCTTCTTGCCGACAGACGTTGAACCGGTGAAGCTGATCACGCGCACCGCCGGGTGTTCACACAGCACCTCGCTGATCTCGGCGGCTGGCCCGAGCACCAGATTCGCTTTGCCGGCGGGCAAGTTCAATTCTTCCATCAGCGCGAAGAGGGCGATCATCGAGAGCGGTGTTTTCGATGACGGTTTGATCAAGCAACAACAATCGGCAGCCAGCGCGGCGGAGAACTTCTTCGCCAACATCGCGAGCGGAAAGTTCCATGGCGTGACCAGCCCGACAACGCCGGCTGGTCGATAGTGGACCGTCCACGTGTGATCGCGCGAGTGAACGGACACTTGTCTGGGCTTTAAGTGATCGACGCACTGGGAATAGAAACGAAAGAAGCTGGCGGCGTAGTCCGCTTCGCTCTGTGCTTCCTTCCACGGCTTCCCGTGTTCGTGAGTGACGATCCTTCCCAACTCTTTGCGGTGGTCGGTGATCCGATCAGCGAGTTGTCGCAGCCATTCGCTTCGCTGCTCGATCGAGGCAGGTGTTGCTAGCGCTCGCGATGCGGAATCGACCGCGCGAACGGTTTCATCGCGTCCCATGACGGGCACGTTCGCGATCGTTTCGCCGGTCGCCGGATTGACCACCCGCATCGTTTTACCCGAGTCGGCCGGCGTCCATTTTCCATCGATGTAACCGGCGACGTTTTTCAGTAGCGGAGACGACAGCATGTTCATTCGCTCATTGTAGCAGGCACACTCCGTGTGCCGTCCGCAATAATGGCAACGGCACTTGGAAGGTGCCTGCTACTTTTCGAGCGGCTCGTCGACGACGACTGCGGCCGGGAAATCGGCTGCTTTCGCGCCGCCCTTTTCTTCCCAACGTTTGTTTTGCGAGCCGCCCATGGGCTGGTTCATAGGTATGTCCATGCCGCCTTCGTCGCCGAGCATCTTGTACAACTCTTTCTCCATATCTTTCGCAACCGATGCGTAGTCGGGGTTGTACAGCAAGTTCTTTTTCTCGCCCGGATCAGTCGTCAAATCATACAGCTCGTCCGCGTCCCACAGGCCGTAATACGTGATGTACTTGAAGCGTTCACCGCGCAGAGCGAACTGCGTCGGCGTCTGCGGAAAATTCTTCTCCCAGTAATAAACGTATAAGAAGTTCTTACGCCAATCCATGTTCGGATGGTTGGGCAGTTCGAGGAAGCTGGTTCCGTCGATGTAGTCGGGCGTTTGCAGGCCGGCGGCGTGCAGAACGGTCGGACCAACGTCGATGTTTCCGATCACTTGCTCAACGACTTTGCCGCCTTCGTAGAGTTCGGGACAGTGCATCATCATCGGCACGCGCATCGATTCTTCGTACGAAACTCGCTTGTCGATCAGCCCGTGTTCGCCCCACATGAAACCGTTGTCGCCCATGTAGATCACCAGCGTCTCGTCGTGGATGCCCATCTTCTTGAGTTGGTCCATCACGCGACCGACGCTGTCGTCGACGGCAAGCAATGTTTCGCAGTAGCGACGATACAGATAGTCGAGACCATGGTCGCTGTGACAGCTGAAGTCGATGCCGTGCCAACTGTTGCGTTGATCGCGGACCCAGCGCGGCGAGTTCGCTTCGGCGGTGATGTCTTCGCCGCGCGGCAAGAAGCTGAGGTCCTTGTCGTCGTAACGTCCTTCGTGTCGCTTGGCCGGCGTGAAGTTGCTGTGGACGGCTTTGTGCGACAGATAGACGAAGAACGGTTTGCCGGAATCCTTTTGCGACTCCATCCAATCGATCGCATGGTCGGTCAGTTCGTCCGTGATGTAGCCATTTTGTTTGACGCGCTCGCCGTTCACGTTCAGCGTGTACTTCGGTCCCGGCGATAAGTAGTTTCCTTGGCCTCGAAAGCTGACCCAGTGATCGAAGCCCGGTCGCGGGTCGTCGGCGTCGGAGCCCATGTGCCACTTGCCGAAGAACCCGGTCGCGTAACCGGCACGTTGCAGGTACTGAGGAAAATAGACGGTGCCTTCGGGGACCAATCGGTTGTTGTCGATGACGCGATGTTTGTGCGTGTAAAGTCCCGTCAGGATCGACGCGCGGCTGGGCGAACACAGCGACGTCGTCACGAAGGCGTTTTTGAGGTGGACGCCGCCGGACGCGAGCGAATCCAGGTTGGGCGTTTCCAGGAACGGGTGCCCCATGAATCCCATCGCGTCATAGCGGTGGTCGTCGGTCAGTATGAAAACGACGTTGCGAGGTTTGACGCCCTCGCGTGTCGGTGTGGCCGATAGATCAGCGGCAGAAGTTCGGATCGACGAGGTTACAATGATGAAGAATAGAAGGATGGTCGACCGCATCGTTGGGGCACTCCGATTGGTGCGAGGCAGTGAAAGTAGAAGGTTTAGGGTAGCCGCGATTGGCCCGGCTGTGACCGAAAACTGAGAATAAATCGCGGGCAGAGTAAGTGAGCCGGTCTGCCTGCGAAACTTCCGGCTAAGAGCTCGGTTCAAACATTATGAACAAGCGCATCATCACATTTTTGGGCTTCGCAGTTTTAACCGCGACGCTAGTTTCAGCTCAGCCGCCGTTCGGAGGCGATCGCGGCGGTGGCGATCGAGGCGGTGATCGCGGCGGTGGCGATCGTGGTGGCGGCGATCGCGGCGGTTCTCGCGGCGGCTTCGACCCGAGTTCGTTCTTGGATCGACTGGACGCCAACGGAAACGGTGTGCTCGATCCTGATGAGCAGCAGGGTCCGGCGTCGTTTCTGATCGGGCGGCTTCAGCAAACTGACCCGAGCATCGTGTCGGGGCGGCCGATTCCGATCGCCAAGATCAAGGAAGGTTTCGAGAAAATGCGAGGCGGCAGCTCCGTCAGCACCGACCCGCGATCCAGCGGTGCTAGCTCGCAAGCGGCTGGCGATGCCGCGCTGATGGCTGAGTTGTTGGTGCCCGGATTCGGTGACGAGCTGGCCCCGATGCCGCTGATGGGTTTCGGCCCGAAGGCGGAGATGTTGGCGGTTCCGGTAACCGACGCCGATCGCAACGAGGCGGGTGAGTCGATGCGTCGATACGACCGCAACCGCGACGGATTCATCGCGAAAGACGAATTGTCCAGCCGCATGTCGGGTAACCCGCTCGATTTCGATCGCAATCGCGACGGAAAGTTGTCATTGGACGAACTGGCGGTTCGCTACGCGAGAAAACGCGAAGGCGAAGAAGATGCGAAAAAACAGAAAGACAAAGCAAAGGTACCAGCCAAGACGACGTCCGCCGAAGTCGTGGACGTTTTCAACGGCCGCAAATCGTACCGGCTGACCGATGGCCGCAAGCCGCCGGAGGGTCTGCCGGGATTTTTCATCGACAAAGATGTCAATGGCGACGGGCAAGTGACGATGGCCGAATTCGCTGCCGACTGGAACGACGAAACGATCGTCCAATTCTTCGATTCGGATTTCAACCGAGACGGCGTGATCACTCGCGACGAAGCGATTCGAGCCGTCGAAAATGGTCCGGCTTCGCAAGTGATGCCGTCCACATCCCCGTCTTCGACGACCACAGCGCCGTCCAGCACCGCGGCTTCGGCATCTGGCCCCGCCGCGCAAGTTGACATGTCAAAACTGGACGCGAAATTTATCAAAGTTGTCCAGCGAATCGTCGACCGAAATGACTTGAACAAGGACGGTGCCCTGACGGCTTCCGAGTGGGATAAGATGCCGATGAGCCCTGCTGCGGCGGACTTCAATCGGGACGGCCGAGTCTCCGTCGATGAATACACGTACTGGATGCAAACGCGACAAGGCAAGAAATAACGGCTTAGCATGGTCCTTATCGACAGCGACGGTCCACGCTATAATGAATGCTCTTAGATGACGTTTCATACGCGCTAGTAAGGCACATTCATGTCGGTCGGAGAAGGTTTAGAAGACGTCAAAATCAAGGTTTCACCCGAAGAATTGGACGAAGACGGCTTCATCAGCTTGTGGAATGTCGCGTCGAGTTCGTGTGGCGGAGATCTGGAACAGACGCGGGCTCTCGCATCCGCGCTGCTCGGTTTTCTGTGCAAGAAAGAGTGCGATTTCGTGGTCACCAGCACGACCAATGCGGAATATCTGGACAGCCAGTTTGAGAAGGACAACAAGGTCCTTTACGCCTGGAAACCCGACAGCGAAATGGTCGACTTGGTTTCTCAGCACGCGGAAGTTCCGTACCAAGCATTGGTAGGTTTTTTGGCCAACCAGAAGTTCAACGCAAAGACGAACTACAGCCCCCGCCGGATCGATCGCGTCGAGTGGTTCCAGAATAAGTGGTCGGTCGGCTAGCGCTCGACCCCGCCATGTCGCAAGCCTACGAACCAACGCCCGTGCCGAGCGACAGTGGACGTCCCGTCTTTCCGGCTGACCCGAACGCGGTGCCGCCATCGGGTCCACCGACCAGTTCGTCGAACGGGCGTTGCCTGCTTCTGGGCTGCGTTGGTGTCTTCATCACCGGCATCATGCTCATTCTGTGCGCGGGTTTCGGAACCTACTTCGCCGTCCGCAAACAGGTCGAAAAATTCACCGCGACCGCGCCCAACGACTTGCCCACGATCGAATACTCGGAAGAGAAACTCGCTGAACTGGAAAACCGCATCGAGAGTTTTCAGTCGCAACTCGCTGACGAGAAAGCCGAAGCGGAAGAAGTTGTTGCAAGTGATGAGGTGGCTGCTGAGAAAGTTGCCGAAGCGACCGACGAGATTGTTGTCGAGCCCGCGCTGCCGAAAGAGTTGGTACTCTCCGCCGACGATATCAACGCGCTGATCACGGCCCAAGAATCCCTCCGCGGAAAGCTGTTTGTCAAAATCGCTGAGGATAAGGTTTCGGGTGAGATCAGCATTCCGGTCGAGTCATTCGTGCCGGGGTCCAAGGGTCGCTTTCTGAACGGGTCAGCGACATTCGACGTCAGACTCGATGACGGTGTTCTCGTCGTGACGGTCGAGTCGGCTGAAATCAAGGGCGAGCCGTTGCCCGAATCGATCATGCAGGCGATCCGAAAAGAGAACCTGGCCAAAGACGTCTACCGAGACGAAGCAAACGCCAAGATGATCCGACGGTTCGAGAGCATCCGAGTCGAAGGCGACAAAATCATCGCCAAGCTCCGTGACTAAGATGGACAACACCTTCCAATTCGCATGTACGAGCTGCAAGCGGCAAATGAATGTCCGCGTTGATGCTCGCGGTACGTCGGTAATCTGTCCCGATTGCCAAACAAAAATTCATGTTCCGTCGCTAGGCGCGGCGCCCGGAAAATTGCCGCCCCAGCAAGTTGCTCCGTTGCGTCCGGCTCCCGAAAACCAAGATCGCCAGCAACAATGAGGCTGGCGAAAGCTCGACCGTCGGCGATCGCGCCTGAGTCTCCGCATTTCGATTCGCTGGCTTTTCGCGATTTTTTGTGGCACGATCGCGGCAGCGGACGGGAAATAGCCTGAGTTACCCCATTCCTTAGGCCACGCGATGCAAAACGAACGCTCGGAAACGCTGGCTCGGCTGCTGACCCAACATCATCAGTCGTTGTTCCGATACGTTCACGCGCTGGTCGGCAACCCCGACGACGCCAACGACGTGCTGCAAGAAACCTCGGTGGCACTGTTCCGCAAACTCGACCAGTTCGATGCCGGCTTGCCGTTTTTGCCATGGGCATATCGGTTCGCGTACATCGAAGTGCTGAAGTGGCGCGAACGGGCAAAGAAAATTCCGCTGCCGCTCGACAACGATGTCGTCGAATTGCTGGCCCGCGATCGCGACCGCCAAGATGGATTGTTGGCCCAGCGGATACGGGTGTTGCCGGAGTGCTTTGGGTTACTGCCTCAGCGCGATTTGACCGCCATTCGCTCTCGTTACTTTGATCAGATCCATGCCGATGAACTGGCCCAAAAATTGGGACTCAGCCGCCGCACACTGTTTCGCGAGATCGGTCGGATTCGCCGAGTGTTGATGGACTGCATCGAAACAAAACTTGCGGCCGAGGACTTTTGAATGCTGACGGACCAAACACGATCGTCGCTCGACAAGCTGGTTGCGGATTTGATCGATCAGCAACTCGAACCCGCCGATCGCGAGCAACTCAATTTCTTGCTACGCGACAGCGACGCCTGCCGCCAACGCTTCAACGCATTGATGGATCTGCAAGTTGGGATGATCGAATTGGCTGGTCAGTCAGACGCGCCGACCGTTGAACTCAGCCGCAATTCAAATCCCACGTTCGGTCGACAATCGTGGTTGCTGTGGTCCGTGATCGCGTCGGCTGCCGCGTTACTCATCGCGGTCGGTTTGTCTCGATTCACTTCCGACATTTCGTCATCCATTGCGGTGTCAACCGATCAACACGACACCGGATCCGTTCGCATCGCACAGGCTTCCGCCGCCGAAACATTCGACTCGGTGGCGATGGCTGCCGGACAAACTTTGACGCTGAACCATGAGACGATTTTGACTTCGGGAATGGTACAGCTCGTATTTCCAAACGGTGCCGAGGTCGTGATCGAAGGCCCAAGCGTCTTCACGGTCGTCACGGCCGATCGATTGAGCATGACGACGGGTCGTTGCAGCGTGTACGCGCCCGAAGGTGCCGAAGGATTTCGCGTTGATACGCCGCAAGCGCACGTGATCGACTTGGGAACACGGTTCAGCATCGATGTCGATGAAGTCGGTCAAACGGACGTCCAGGTGATCGAAGGGCTGGCTCAGGTGCAACCACTTGCAACTTCGGATAAGGGCGAACAGGTGCTGTTGAAAGATGGACAGGCTCGCCGTTTCGGAAAACGAAACGAAGTCGGCGGTGAATCGATCGAGTTTGAATCGGCAAGTTATCGCACGGGATTGCCGGATCGGATCGTCCGTTACGCCGGCGTCGACCCGTCACCACCAGTTTCGCTGCTCGCATCGGTCACCGTTCAGCGAGGTGGCGAGATGTTGCAATACGACGCCGGCGAATTGATCGGAATCGAAGTGATCCATTTCATGGCGGATGAAAATCGCTTGAATGTTGCCGCAGTGGCGGACGACGATGGTCTCGCGCGAGCAACACTCGAATCCGATCGCAACTTGGCGACCGGACTGATCAATCCCGGTGGCTCGATCACGCCGTTGGTTGCGGATCCGATCATGTCGGGAACCGGCGGTTCAACGCCCGGGTTCGGCTTTCGATTCAAGACGCCCGTGATCAACCGAGTTGGCCCGGATGTTGTGCTGCTTGAGCTTCAGTCAAAACTGCATGCGGTCGGCGGCGATGGATTTCACGTCAGCCCGCTTCGATTTTCGCCAGATCTTCGGTCACACACGATCAAGCGATACGACATCACGATGCGTTCGGCGGAAGCGCTGCCCGCCGTCGCTTTTCAGCTCCCGTTTTTCACCGACGACCAACCGTTGCTCAGTCGCAGGCTGAGCGACGCGGCGCGAATTCAAATTCCGAACCTTCAGTTCTACGTTTTGGCTGTTGGCATCGATCTGACCGATCTAGGATATAAGATGGCTGACGCCGTCGAAGGCTTGTTCATGCAAGATGATCTGGACGATGATCAACGAATGGACCCGGTCTTCATCGGCGGGCTACCCGACATGAAGGAAACTGTTCAATGAGCCAATCAAACCATTCAATCTGGGCTTCGGCGTGTTTCGCGATTGCGTTGTGTGGCTTCGTCTCACCCGTCGCTGTCGCGGACGAAGTCTCGCCCGAGCACGTGAAGTTCTTTGAGAACCAAGTGCGTCCGTTGCTCGCCGAAAAATGCTTCGAGTGCCACGGCGAAGATGAACAGAACGCGGATCTGCGTTTGGATTCGCTCGCCGCCATGCTGCAGGGTGGTGAATCGGGCGCGGCGATCGTACCGGGCGAACCGGGGAACAGCATGATCGTCGCCGCGATCAACTACGAGTCGACGGAAATGCCGCCGGACGAAAAACTGTCCGACGAACAAATCGAAGTTTTGACTCGCTGGGTGTCGATCGGAGCGCCATGGCCAGGCACCGATTCGGACGCGCCCGTTCGCAAACGCGAGCAGTTTGATGCGGACGACCGATCTTGGTGGGCGATTCAGCCGGTGGCGAAACCGATCGTTCCGAATCTCCAGTCCGATTTGCCGAACTGGCCTCGCAACGAAATCGATCACTTCATCGCCGATCGAATGCTCAGCGAAGGACTAACGCCTGCACCGGAGGCCACGAAAGCTGAACTGGTGCGACGTTTGTACGTCAATGTCGTCGGCGTGCCACCGACGCCCGCCGAAGTAGCCGCTTTCATCGACGATCAATCGCCCGATACTTACGAGAAACTAGTCGATCGCTTGCTGGGCTCGAAAGGCTACGGCGAACATGCCGCCCGACAGTGGCTCGACTTGGTCCGGTATGCCGACAGCGACGGATACCGAGCCGACGGCTATCGACCCAACGCCTGGCGCTACCGCGACTACGTGATCGATTCGCTCAGCGAAGATAAACCTTACGACCGTTTCGTCCAAGAACAATTGGCGGCGGACGAATTGTTTCCCGACGACTTGGACGCATCGGTCGGCTTGGGATACCTGCGGCATTGGGTGTACGAGTGGAACATTCGCGACGCGCGGACTCAGTGGAAAACCATTCTCGAAGATGTCACCGACACGACCGCGGACGTGTTTTTGGGTTTGGGATTGCAATGCGCCAAATGCCACAACCATAAGTTCGATCCGCTGTTGCAAAAAGATTATCTGCGATTGCAGGCGTACTTGTCGCCGATCATGCCACGCGACGTTTCAATCGCTGACGGGACTCAAACAGAAACGTATCAGAAGCAAGTGGCCCAGTGGGAAGAACAAACCGCCGACGTCCGCGCGCAAATCGATGCGATCGAGCTTCCCTACAAAGAAACGTATCGGAACATTGCCATCGATCGATTCCCCGATGACTTAAAACATATCGCCAGGATGCCGGCGGCGGAACGAACACCGGCGGAAGAACAACTGGCTTTCTTGGTGCAGTTGCAAGTCGAGTGGGAGCACGAACACTTGGACAATTACATCAAGGGAGAAGACAAAGAAAAGATGGTGGCGCTGCGTCGCCAACTCGCCGAGTTCAAGTCGATCCAACCGAAACCATTGCCAGTCGCGATGACGGTGTCCGATGTCGGCGTGAAAGCGCCCGTCACGCTGATGCCCAAACGCAAAGACGAATTCGTCGAGCCCGGTGTTCCTTCGATCTTGGATCCCGAGCCGATGGTGATCGAGCCGCCGCCGTCGGGGCTGACAACCGGTCGTCGCGCCGCGCTGGCCAAGTGGATCACCGATCCCTCCAATCCGCTGTCGACTCGCGTCATCGTCAATCGAATTTGGCAAAGTCATTTCGGTCGCGGTTTGGCCGCGAATCCCAGCGACTTCGGACTGCTGGGCGGTCCACCGAGTCACCCCGAATTGCTCGATTGGTTGACCACGCGATTCGTTGAAGACGGATGGAGTTTGAAGTCGCTTCATCGTCAAATTCTGATGTCGGCGACCTACCGACAATCAACGGCGCATCCGCGCTACGCCGAGTTCCATCAGATCGATCCGGCCAACGATTTCTACTGGCATCGCGATACTTCGCGAATGTCGGCCGAACAGATTCGCGATGCTTTGTTGACGGTGACCGGCGCGATGGAAGAGTGCGATGGCGGTCCCGGTCAGTTGGCCGATTCGACTTGCCGCACGGTCTACACGCAAGTGATGCGAAACTCGCCCGACCAATTGCTCGAGGGGTTCGACCTGCCACCGTTCTTCTCGAGCAACTCGACTCGTAACACCACGACGACTCCGGTGCAATCGTTGCTAATGATCAACAGCGAACTGATGATCGCGCACGCCCGCAAACTTGCGGCCAGCGTTGCCGCCCAGACGAGTGATCTGGAATCGCAGATCGGGCTCGCCTGGGAACGTGTTTTCGGAAGGTTGCCGAGTGACCGTGAGCGTAAAGATGCGATTCGCTTCATCCAACAACAGCAAACTGAGATCGCCGCGTCCGATTCGGATGTCGCTGCCGGACGACTGGCAACCGCGAAACTGCCGTATCGCGATGGCCAGGGAGTCAAGTTCGACCTCGACGATTCATCCCTGCAATTGACGGTGCGGCACGACCCGTCGATGGAATGCGACGAATTCACGATCGAGTCATTCTTTCAGTTGCGTTCGATCGCCCAGACCGGCGCGGTGCGAACGCTGGCGTCCAAGTGGGACGGATCGTACGAAACTATGGGCTGGCGATTCGGAGTGACGGGTGCCGGTTCGCGGCGGAAACCACGAACACTGGTGATGCAAATGGTCGGCAAAAAGGCCGACGGCAAAGTCGGCGAGTCGGCAATCTTTTCAGATCAAAACATCCAAATCAACACGCCCTACTACGCTTCGGCAACTGTGCGGATGCCGCATGACGGATCGCCAGGAACCGTGACGTTCTACTTGAAGGATCTGTCCAACGACGACGAACCGTTGCTGGTCGCGGAACTGCCGCACGCCATCACCATTGGCTTGACCAACTCGTTGCCGCTGACGTTGGGAGGAATCTCGGCGAAGGATCGACAGAGCTTTGACGGGTTGATCGACGATGTCCGCTACGTCGGTTCGCCGCTCGGCGTGGATCAGATTTTGCAGACTGTCGAAAGAGACGTTCCCAACGCAATCGGTTACTGGCAATTTGAAACGGTGCCCGGCGTGATGCGAAACAGCTTGGGCGATCGATTGAACATCAGTGGTCGTGGCAACGCGATTGTGAGTCTCTCGCCCGACGAAGCCGCGTTGGCTGATTTCTGCCACGCGCTTTTGAACTCCAACGAATTCCTCTACGTGAATTAACACGATGCAACACATTTCAATCCCCCGATCACGACGCGAATTTTTAACTCGCAGCGGTGCCGGTTTCGGTGCACTGGCATTGGCTGGCATCAGCGACGCGTTGGCCAATACGGCCAAACAGTCGACGCCCGCCGATCATGGCGGCCCCCAACCGCATCACAAACCAACTGCCAAACGTGTGATCTTCCTGTTCATGGAAGGCGGCCCGAGCCATCTGGATTTGTTTGATCGCAAACCACTGCTCAACAAGCTGGCCGGACAAAAGATCCCCGACAGCTTCGGTGAAGTCATCACGGCGATGGGTGAAATGAGGTCACCGTTGCTTGAGTGCAAACGAACGTGGGCCCAGCACGGCGAAAGCGGTTTATGGATTTCGGATTGGCTACCCAATATCGCCGAGTGCGCCGACGATTTGGCGGTGATTCGATCGTGCTATGCCGATGGCATCAACCATTCGGCGGGCGTTTGCCAGATGAACACGTGTTCGATTCTGAGCGGTCGACCATCGCTGGGCAGTTGGGTTTCGTACGGATTGGGGACCGAGAACGAAAACCTGCCGGGATTCGTCGTGATGCAGGACAACAATGCTCAGGTCACCAACGGCCCGCGAAACTGGGGCGCCGGATTCATGCCGGCCGTCTACCAAGGCACACGGCTCAGCGAAGGAAGCCAACCGATTCCCTACCTCAACACGCCCGAAGGGTTCACCGAGCGGCGACAGCTTTCCAAACTCGGCTTCCTCAATCAGCTCAATCGTCAATACGCGGACATCCATCCTGAACAGTCTGAACTAGAAGCTCGCATCGACAGCTATGAGCTTGCGTTTCGTATGCAATCGGATGCACCGGAGGCAATCGACTTGAGTGACGAGTCGGCGGAATCGCTGGAGATGTACGGAATCAACGAGAAGGAAACCAGCTCGTACGGACGTTTGTGTTTGCTGGGACGTCGCTTGGCCGAACGAGGAGTGCGATTCATCCAGCTCTACAGCGGCGCGGGTAGCAAATGGGATTCGCACGCCAACATCGAAGGCAACCATTCGGATCTGTGTCGGGGAATGGACAAGCCGGTTGCCGCACTGCTGAAGGATCTGAAGCGGCGCGGAATGCTCGACGATACGCTGGTTGTGTGGGGTGGCGAGTTCGGTCGAACGCCGATGAGCGAGAAGGGTGACGGTCGCGATCACAATCCGTCGGGCTTCACGATGTGGATGGCCGGTGGCGGAGTGAAAGGTGGTCAAGCGTTGGGCGAGACAGACGATTTGGGTCTACACGCGACGGTCGACCGGTTGCACGTCCACGACCTGCACGCATCGATCCTACACTTGCTGGGCATCGACAACATGTTATTGACCTACGCCCACAAAGGTCGTCCCGAACGGCCAACCATCAATGAAGGCAAATTCTTCAAGAAGCTCGTCACGGGTTAAACTGTTTTTGGTTGTTGACTCAACGACGCCAGATTTGGCCGTGTCCACGACAACTCGCGATGGATGGAAAGGCCGTTTTTCGCGTCGACGTTCAAAAGTCGATGCGATTCAAATCAATTCGGTCCTGTGGCTTGTAAGATGAATGAACCAGACATCAATGAAGATGAACGAAGTTCCAACAGGTCGCGTTTAAAGCTGCGTTACCTTCCGATCGATCCGCCGGATGCGCGCGACGCCAAGTTCCCGGGATGGTGTGCTCCGTTTTTGGGCGCCGTCGTCGGTGGAGCGATTGGCATTTCGATGTTGGCTCGAGGCGAAACCGCGTTGGGTTGGCCGGCGGTGGCCGGGGCGGCTTTGATGGGCTTCGCCGCGGGAACGCTCATATTCCTCTACGACTTCTTTCGCGCAAGCCAGTGGTAAGATGTAGGTGTGATAGTTGTGCATTAGTCAGGATTTGCAGGCAGACGATGAAACGATTTCTTTTCATGTTGGTCATCAGCGCCATCGCGGCACCGAGTTTGGCCGCTGATTTGAATTCGGCTGTGCGACTTGGGCTGCAGCGCGTGCAAGATGCTGCGGTCAACTGGAATTCAAACGAAGAGTGCTTTTCATGTCACCACCATACGCTTCCCATGCTGGCGCTGCTCGAAGGTTCTCGTGTCGGCTTGCCTTTGGATTCTCAGTGGATGAAGGCACAGGCTGATGTAACCCATGCCTATTTCGATCAACGTGTTGACGACATGAATGTCGGATTACACGTTCCCGGAGGTGCTGCGACGGTCGGCTATGGACTCTGGGCGTTGAGCCTTGACGAGCGTCCCTCCGACGCGACGACCACTGCGATGGTGAACTATCTGCTTCAGATTCAGGGCGTCGCGAGGCTACGAGACAACCGACGTACTGATCGGACAAACTTGAATAGCGGACGTTGGATCGCATCCTGTCGGCGTGCGCCGATGCAGGCCTCGATGGTCGGCGATACCGTATTGTCGCTGTTGGGAATCGAGCGTTACGCATCCGAGGAACAGCGGCCACGCGCGGCGATCGCTCGTACGGCCGCCGACGAATGGCTGGCCAGCGTTCCGCTGACGACACAGCAAGATCGTCTTTGGCGTCTGTGGGGCCTGCAACATCTTGGTGGTGATGACGATGTTAAGCGAGTCGTACGAGATGCGATCTTGGTCGCTCAACAGAACGATGGTGGTTGGGCCGAAACAGATGAACGGCCCAGCGATGCCCTTTCCACGGGGCAAACGATCTTCATGTTGTGCAGCGCAGGAACATCGGCGGACGAACCAGCAATCACACGCGGCCGCGACTTTCTATTGCAGACTCAACATGCGGACGGATCATGGAAGTTCGAGAGTCATGCAAAACCGGTTCAGCCATTCTTTGACAATGGCGACCCGCACGGCGAGGATCAGTTCATATCGGTTGCCGCAACCGCTTGGGCGACATCCGCACTTATTCGGCTGATGTCGCCGACCAAACGATGAGTCTCGCGTGCAGGTGCGAACCCGAATCAATCAGGAACTGCGAATTGTGCTTCAAGCAGCTTGCCGAGCTCTTCACCGCGAGCTGACACGGAGACAACCATTCCTTCGCGATCAACTAGAATTGCGGTCGGAATGGATTGAACGGCATGTCGGACGGCCATCGAATGATTCCAGCCCGCCCCATCTTCGAACAACGACTGCCAAGGCAAATCTTCCGTTTTGACGTAGTCTTCGGCCAATTCTCGCTTTGAGTCCAAGCAGATTCCGACCACGTCAAATCCTTGTTCGTGATATCGTTCGTATTGTTTGAGAACATTGGGGATCTCTCGACGACACGGCCCACACCACGATGCCCAGAAGTCAACCAGCACAACTTTGCCCCGATACGCGAGCCAGTCGAATTCCGCACCCGAAAGCAATTTGCCATCGAGTTCGATTGGTTTGCCGATCATCGCGAATTTGCGCTGCAATCGATTACGGTAGCTTTGAAGCGTTGACGCCAACTTTCTCACCGCCTCGTCTTCAGCGGAATTCAGCGGCTCAATTGCCCGATCGTACACACGAATCGAGTTTTCGTACTCACCAAGCTCTTCGAATTGGCGACTGAGTCGTCCCGCAAATGCAATTGCTAAACGCGCTTTCAATTGATCGTCGGCAACGGCAAACAATTCACCGGCGTCGTCTATCAGCTTCTGTCGCTCGTCCGCTGTCTTGGAATCCATTGATTTTGATTGCTGTTCCAACTCTCGAATACGATCCATCAGCTTGCTGAACTCAGGGTCGGGTTTCATTGGAATCGACGCGCTGCTCTGAGGTGCTTTCAGCTCGATGCCGACGCTTGATTCCGCTTCGGCAGCAACGTATTCGCTCTGGTGCTTGAAATCACGAAACGCAACTTCGACGACTTTTCCCGACGTGTTCAATGCATGGACTCCAACCGATACGGCACCGGCGCTAGGCATCGTCGCAGTCCCCATTTCGCTCCACAATCCATCGACCTCTCGTACAAGTCCGCGAATCACGCCGTCATTCATCTCAACGCGTAGCCGGATTGGCTTGTCTTTCGCGACGGGATAATCAGCGAATTGTGACATCCGTACGTCCCGGCCATCATGCCGCATCTCAAACACGACATAGTGTGATTCGATACCACGTCGAGAAAAACTTGCGCGTTCGAGTCGGATATAGTTTCTTGCGTCCTTCAAAACTGAAATTCCCCCGGAAACGAATGACGACCCGCTCATTGTTTCCGCATCAGGTAAATACAGATCGCCATCGACGGTAACTTCGACTGCGAACGGGCCTTCGACTGACCGGCCGACTCGTGGCGAGTTCATACGATTTTTTTCTGCGTCGAGCGTGTGCATTGCATCGCCGACAGTCATTTGCAATCGATTCTTTCCGATTGTGAACGTGCAATCACCATCAGGGTCAGTCAATTGGCCCCAGCCGGAAATGGTGCCGTAGACGAAATCCGCTGCCGGCGCAGTGCGCCCCAGTAGGGATAGAACAACCATCGTGATTGTTGCAAAAAAAAGTTTCATTTCCAAAGCTTCCTATGATGAGGCGAAAGGGTGTGATAAAAAACGGCACTTCCAAAGCACGACCTGTGCCTATAGCACTTGCAATGTAAAGCGATTAAATACTCAATGACGTGCGAGTTCATCGATTCTGCTGACGTTCCTGCTCCTGTAAAAGCATGATTTCGCCGTGAATTCGATCAGCGACTGATAGGTACAGCTCATCCATCCGAAGAGAACCCATTTTGAATCGGACATTTTGGTCGTGTTCCTCTTGCTTCGTCGCACTAACGTAAGCTTCAATCTTTCTGAGACGTTGACCCGATTCAGATTCGATTGCCAAGTCCGCCTCCAAGAGCGCGAAACGTG